>CP159586.1:4800000-6039822 GCA_046523935.1 Massilia sp. SR12
TGGGAGGTGGACGAGGAGCTGCTGCATGCGAATACCAGCGTGCCGCCGCCACACCAGTACCTGGCCTTCTACCACTGGCTGCGTGACCGCTTCAAGGCCGACGCGCTGGTGCACGTGGGGCGCCATTCGACCTATGAATTCTTGCCCGGTAAAGCGGTCGGCCTGGCGGGCGATGATTTTTCCAGCCTGATCGCGGGCGACCTGCCGGGCATTTATCCCTACATCGTGGATGGCGTGGGCGAGGGCACCCAGGCCAAGCGGCGCGGCCTGGCGGTCATCGTGGACCATTTGACGCCGCCGCTGGCATCGACTCCGCTCTACGACGAGTTGCTGTCGCTGCGCCAGATCGTGGAGAGCTACGAAGCCGCCAGCTCGGAGTCCTTGAAGGCCAAGGCGGCGCAGCTGATGCGCGAGCGCGTGGTGGCGCTGAACCTGAAGGCGGAGTTGGAGGCGTCGATGGCGGACGTGCTGGCGGTGCGCGGCATCGGCTTCGACGCTGCCGACGACGATTTGCTGGCGCACGAGGTTGGCCACTACCTGACCAAGCTGCAGGAAAAGTTCATGCCGCACGGCTTGCACATCTTCGGCCGCCAGTGGCGCCCCGAGTCGATCGACTTGATGCTGGAGTCGATGAAGAAGGGCGGCATTGATGATCCGGAGGTAGCGCGCAAGCTGGGCGAATCGCCGGCCAACGAAATGCGTTCGCTGCTGGCGGGGCTGGATGGCCGTTACATCGAGCCGGGCAAGGGCAACGACCCGCTGCGTTCGCCGGAGGCGCTGCCGACCGGCCGTAACTTCCACGCGGTGGATGGCGATATCCTGCCGACCAAGATCGGCTACCAGATGGGCGCCGGCCTGGCCGCCAAGGCGGCGGCGCGCGAGCGCTCCACGGCGGGCAGCGAGGGCATCCTGCTGTGGGCTTCCGATGCGGTGCGCGATGAGGGCGTGATGGTGGCCTTTGCGCTGGCCATGATGGGCGCGGAGCCGGTGTGGAATGCGCGTGGCATCGTAAGCGATGTGCGCCTGCTGCCGGGCGCGGTGCGGCGCGACGCGCTGGTGACGACGTCCGGTTTGTTCCGCGACCTGTATCCCAACCTGATCCGCCTGATCGACCGCGCTGGCCGCATGGCGTTGGCCGCTTCCGCCGCCGGCATTGCCGGGCAGGAGCCAGCCTTACGCGAAGCGCTGGACGCTGCGCTGGCGCCGCTCGGCAGCGTGAGCGGCATAGGCGTCGGCAGTGCCGGCGCGAGTGCGCCCGCCGCTGCCCAAGGCGCCGGCCTGAATGCTGGGTGGGGCCGCGAGCCGGTGAGCGAGAACCGCGTGGCGCGCGAGTGGCTGGTGCGCGTGCGCGCCTTGCAGGCTGGTGGCATGCCGCTGGCGGAGGCCGGCCGCGCCGCCGCGCAGCGCATCTTCGGCGACGCCCCCGGCGCCTACGGCGCGGGCGTGAACCGCCTGACCGAGCGTTCCGGCGCCTGGCGCGAGCGCGATGAAATCGGCAAGGCGTACCGCCTGCGCATGGGCCATGCTTATGGCCTGGACGCCAGCGGCGAATCAAGCCACGCCGCCTTCGACACGGCGCTGGACGGCATCACCCGCACCTACCACGGCCGCGCCAGCAACCTGTACGGCCTGCTGGACAACAATGACGCCTTCGATTACCTCGGCGGCCTGTCGCTGGCCGTGGAGAGCCGCACCGGCCGCGTGCCCGACGCGCTGATCCTGCAACATGCCCAGCCTGGCCGTGCCGACGTCGAACCGCTGGCCGCCGCGCTGATGGGCGAGCTGCGTGGGCGCTTCCTGAACCCGGCCTGGCTCAAGCCTTTGATGGGGCACGGCTACGCCGGCGCCCGCACCATGGGGCAGGAATTCCTGGAAAACCTGTGGGGCTGGCAGGTCACGCGCCCCGACCTGGTGAAGAACTGGGCCTGGGACGAGGTGAAGTCGGTCTACTTCGACGATGCGCACAAGATTGGCCTGCCGCAGTTCCTCGGCCAGCGCCACAACGCGCATGCCAAGGCGCATATGCTGGCCATCTTCATGGTGGCGGCGGAGAAGGGCTATTGGAAGACCGACGACGCCACCATCAAGCAGATGGGCGGCGAACTGGCGCGCCTGGTGGCCAGCAACGGCCTGCCGGGTAGCGGGCATACCGCGCCCGATCACCCGATGTGGCGCTGGCTATCGCCGCAGCTCGATGCCGCCGATGCGCAGGCCCTCAGCAACACGCTCGCCAAAGCGCGCGGCGACACGCTGGCGGCGGAGGGCGTGAGCGCGGTTGCCGCCGACGCCGCCGACGCCGCCGATGCTGCGGCCGCTCCAGCAATGCCCGCCGCTGCTGCCGCGCCGCCGCGTGCACCCAAGCAGCCTACGCCGGACACGCCGGAAGCTACCCGCGAGAGCACCGCAAAGCGCGGCGAACCGGGCGCCGTGGCGCAAGCCGATGCCACCGAAAACCCCGCGCACGCCTACGAACTGCGTGACCTTGCCGAACCCACGCAAAGCGCCGCCGAGCGCGCGATAAAACTGCTCGCCCTGCTGGCCGGCGCCATCGCATTGTTCGCGCTAGGCCTGCTGCGCGGCACCCAGACACCCATCCCCCAAGGAGCACACAAATGATCGAAAACCTCTCTTACGCCTGGCTGCACGACGGCGTCAGCCTCCTCCTCGCGCCGGCCCTGCTGGCGCTGCTCGCCGCCTGCGCCATCGCGGCGCTGGAAGCCGGCATCGCCGTTGGTGAACGCTTCAACGGTCTCGCCAAGCTGCGCGCCAGCGGCAACGCCGCCCACGTGCAGGCGCTGGCCCGCCACCGCCTGGAACGCGCCGACCTGTTGGCGCGCATTCCACCGATGCTCGGCCTGATGGCCACCATCATCCCCCTTGGCCCTGGCCTGGCCGCCCTCGGCCAAGGCAACCCTGCCCAACTGTCCAGCGCCGTCACGGTCGCCTTCGACGCCACCGTGCTTGGCCTGGTCGCCGGCATTGCCGGCCTGGTGATCGGCAAACTGCGCCGCCGCTGGTACGAGGAAACGCTGGAAGCGATGGAGCATGCGGCATGAGTGACAACGCCGCCCAACCCGGCCGCAAGCGCCTGCGCCTGTACCAGCACCTCGACTCGCGTTTTGACGACAGCGACGAAGACCCGCGCGCCAGCCTGGTCAACCTGGTTGACGTGATGCTGGTGTTCGCCTGCGGCCTGATCGCCGCCATCGCCGGCAGCCAGGGCGCGCTCGCCAAACAAAAGCCGGTGGAGAAGGGCAAGCAGATCGAACGCCCCGCCGCCGGCATCAGCCAGTCCGGCAGCGGCTACGACCGCGTCGGCGAAGTGTTCCGAGATCCGAAAACCGGCCAGCTGGTGCTGGTCGAACCCGCAAAAACCGAAGTAAAGAAATGAACACACAATTACGCATCATTGCGGCCGCCGCAGCCATCCTCTGCGCCGCGCCTGCCTGCGCAACCGACGACATCACCCTGCCCAGCGTCACCGTCAACGGCACGTCCGACAGCGGCCTGGGACTGGCACGCCAGAACGCCACCGGCAGCCGCCTTGGCCTGAGCATCCAGGAAACGCCCGCCAGCGTGGAAGCGCTGGACACCGACACCATCCGCGCACGCGGCGACTTGCTGGTGAAGGACGCCATCACCCGCACCACCGGCCTGACCGACAGCAGCTCACCCGGCAACGGCATCAGCTACTCCGCGCGCGGCTTCAACGGCAACAGCTCCATCGCCATGCTGGAAGACGGCCAGCGCCAACTGGTCGGCTCCGGCACCGCCACCGGCCCGTCCGACCCATGGGGCTACGACTACATTGAAGTGCTGCGCGGCCCGGGCTCGATCGTGTACGGCAGCGGCACCACCGGCGCCACCATCAACGCCGTGCGCAAGGCGCCGCAGCGCGCCAGCACCTTCGAGGCTTTGGCCGGCTTTGGCGGCGGACGCGCCCTGCGCGGTGGCGTTGGCGGTAGCGGCGCCCTGGGCGGCAAGGGCGCTTTCCGCGTCGACGCCTACGCCGACCGCAGCGATGGCTTTATCGATCGTGGCGAAGCGCGCCGTGGCAAGCTGCTGACCAGCGCCGCCTTCGAACTGGCGCCCGGCCTTGACCTGAACCTGCAACTGGACCACTCCGAGCAGAAGCCGCAGCGCTACTTCGGCACGCCACTGGTGAATGGCCGCATCGCCGGCGAGCTGCGCGACCAGAACTACAACGTGGGCGATGCGCTGATCAAGTATGTGGACGACAAGGGCGTGGTGCGCCTGGCATGGCAAGCCACGCCGGCGCTCAGCATCAGCAACGAGCTGGCCTACGTCAAGGCGCGCCGCAACTGGCGCAACGTCGAGAGCTACGCCTACGATCCGGTGGCAAAGCTGGTTGAGCGCAGCGACTACATCGCCATCCAGCACGACCAGGAGCACACCGGCAATCGCCTGGAAGCACGCTGGAACGAGGGCGCGCACCGCGTGGTGGGCGGCTGGGAAGTGGCGACCATCAACTTCACCCACACCAACAACTCTCCATATGGCGGCGCGTCCACCGTGGCGCCGACCGGCTTCAAGCCCGGCGTGTTCGATAGCCCAGACCCATTCCGTCCCAACTTCAACACGGACACGGTGAGCAATGCCCTGTACGTGGAAGACGCCTACGCCTTGAGCGAGCAGTGGCTGCTGCTGGCAGGGCTGCGCCACGACCGCTATCGCATCGCTCGTAGCAGCCTGCTGGGCGCCGCAGGCTTCACCTCCACGCTGAACGCCAACGCGGTGCGCCTGGGCGCGACCTGGAAGCTGGCACCGGATACTTCGCTGTACGCACAGGCGAGCACTGGCAGCGACCCGGTCACCAGCCTGCTGTCGCTGAACCTGGCCAATAGCCGCTACAAGCTGACCAGCGCGCGCCAGCTGGAAGCAGGCGTCAAGCAATCGCTGGCGCAGGGCAAGGCGGAATGGACCGCAGCCCTGTACCGCATCCGCAAAGACGACATCATCACCCGCGACCCCGCCAACCCGGCGCAATCGATCCAGGGTGGCACGCAGACCTCGCAAGGCGCCGAATTCACCGCCAGCGCCGCACTGGCCCCGGGTTGGCGCCTGGACGCCAACGCGGTCTACACCGATGCCGCCTTCGACCAGCTGATTGAAAGCGGCAACGTTTCGCGCGCCGGCAAACGCCCGGCCAATGTGCCCAAGGTGTCCGCCAATGCCTGGCTGGGCTACCGCGCCGATGGGTGGCGCGCAGCGGCGGGCTTGCGCCATGTCGGCAAGCGTTTCATCGATAACAGCAATATGCAGGCGCTGCCGGCCTACACCACGCTCGACGCGTCCCTGGGCTGGAACGTCAACCGCCGCATGCAGGTGCAGCTCAACCTGCGCAACCTGGGCGACAAGCTGTACGCGCTGACTTCCTACGGCGACAGCCAGTACCTGTTGGGCGACCGTCGCCACGCGGAGCTGACCGTGCAATGGCAGTATTGAAGCGCCAGTTGCACCTGTGGCACCGTTGGCTGGGGATTGTGCTTGGCCTGCTGGTGCTGCTGTGGTTCGGTTCCGGCGTGGTGATGATGTACGTGCCGTATCCCGCGCTCACCGAGGCGGAGCGGCAAGCCTGGCTGGCTCCGATCGATGCCAGCGCGGTGCGGGTCAGCGCATTGGAAGCCTGGCGGGCGACCGGCTTGCCAGGCCTGCCCAGCGCCGTGCGGCTGAACAGCGTTGCCGGCCGCCCGGCCTTCCACTTCCAACCTGCGGCCAGCAAAGCGCCGCAAATATCGGTCTGGGCCGACAGCGGCAGCGTGCTGCAAGCCAGCGCCGACCTGGCTGCTGCCGCCGCGCCGTCGCCCGCAGCGGTGCGGACGATCGAAAGCATTGACCTGGACCAGTGGACCTTTGGCCGCGTGTCCGCCCACCGTCCGCTGCATCGCGTGACGTTGGACGACGACGCGGGCAGCGTGTTGTACGTCTCCGGCCGCACCGGCGAACTGGTACGCGACACGACCCGCAGCGAGCGCGCCTGGAACTGGGCCGGCTCGGTCATCCACTGGCTGTATTTCACCCCGCTGCGCGACAAGAACGAACCGTGGCGGCAAGCCGTCATGTGGTCTTCCGCGATCACCTTCGTGCTCGCCCTGACCGGCATGGTGCTCGGCATCCAGCGCCTGCGGCTGCGCCGCCGCTACAAAGGTGGCCGCAGCTCGCCCTACAAGGGCTGGCAAGCCTGGCACCACTGGCTGGGACTGGGCGCCGGCACTCTCACGCTTACCTGGTTGTTCAGCGGCTGGCTTTCCGTCACCCCGTTCGGATGGCTTGATTCACCCGGCATCACCGCCCAGGACCGGCGCGCGTTTGCCGGCGGGACACTGGGCCAGGCCGACCTGGCGCTGCCGCTTGCAGCCGCCCTGCGGGCCAGCCCGGGCGCGCTGGAACTGGAATGGCGCCGCATCGCCGGCGCCAGCTACTTCGCCACGCTCACGCGCACAGGCCGCAGCCTGCTCGATGCCGGCAGCGGCATGCCCGCCGCCCTGGCCAGCGCAACCCTGCTACCAGCCGCGCAGGCCATGCGCCCCGGCGTGCCGGTGCAATCGGCCACCATGATGGCCAGCGAAGACAGCTACTACTACAGCCACCACAGCGAGCGCGCCTTCCCCGTGCTGCGTGTGCGCTTCGAGACGCCGGAAGAAGCCACCTTCTACATCGACCCGCAGCGCGGCCAACTGGCGGCCTATGTCGACAACAACAGGAAATGGAACCGCTGGCTGTTCAACGGCCTGCATCAGCTGGACTTCATCCGCCCGCGTCCGGCGTGGGACATCCTGCTGATCGCCCTCTGCGTGCTGGGCGCCATGCTGTCCGGCACCGGCATCTATCTCGGGTGGCGGCGGATCTTCCATTAGAATTGGAGCGACCGCCAAAGGAGATCGAATGAAGACCGCAGTTTTCAGCGCGCGCCGCTACGATAAATTGATGCTGGCGCAAGCAAACCAGGATGCCGGCCACGAGCTGCTCTTCTTTGAAGAGCGCCTGACGCAGGAAAGCGCCACGCTGGCGCAAGGCTGCCCCGCTGTCTGCGTGTTCGTGAACGACACCGTGGACGCCGGCGTGCTGGCCATCCTGGCAGGGCAGGGCACGCGTCTGGTCGCCACCCGCTCCACCGGCTACAATCAGATCGACCTGGCCGCCGCCGAACAGCACGGCATCGCCGTGGTGCGCGTGGCCGACTACTCGCCGCACTCGGTCGCCGAATTCGCCGTCGGCCTGCTGCTGGCTGTCAACCGCAAGATCGCCCGCGCCAGCATGCGCACGCGCGAAGGCAATTTCGAACTCGATGGGCTGATGGGCTTCGACCTGCACGGTAAAACCGTTGGCATTATCGGCACCGGCAAAATCGGCACCATCTTCGCCCGCATCATGGCCGGTTTCGGCTGCACCTTGCTGGGCAACGACCAGCACCACAGCCCCGCCTTTGAAGCCCTCGGCGGCCGCTACGTTCCTGTCGCCGAACTGATGGCCGCCAGCGACGTGGTCTCGCTCCACTGCCCCCTGACCGACGCCACGCGCCACATCGTCAACGCCGCCAGCCTGGCCCAGGCCAAGCGCGGCAGCATTTTGGTCAACACCAGCCGGGGCGGCCTGGTCGACACCGAAGCCGCCATCGCCGCCCTGAAAACCGGCCAGTTGGGCGGCCTGGCGATTGACGTCTATGAACAAGAGGCCAGCCTGTTCTTCCAGGACCTCTCCTCCTCCATCATCTGCGACGACATCATCCAGCGCCTGGTGTCCTTCCCCAACGTAATTGTCACCGGCCACCAGGCCTTCTTCACCTCGGAAGCCATCGGCCAGATCATGCAAACCACCATCGCCAGCATCAGCGCTTTCGAGCGTGGCCAGCCACTGGCTAACCAAGTTAGGTCGAACGGCACTTAAGCGTTCCGTTATAGGTGCTAACAGTAATTTCATGTTCCGTTTAGTTGCACTTAAACGAAACATAAGAGTTCCTTTATGGCATGTAGTGGAAAATATAACTGTTGGAGCACCGTCTCGCGGCGGCAGCCGATTGGTAGTCCCTTTGACTTGACGCGGTGAAGGGTGGGAACTAAGATTAATGACTCATAAGTAAGTTACCCCAATCGCAACTTTAATCATGCAAGCCCCGACTGATACCAAGCCCCGCTGGGAGCGGCGCAAGGATGCGCGTCCGCAGGAACTGCTGGCGTCCGCGCTGGAGCTGTTCGTCGATCGCGGATTTGCCGCCACCCGCCTGGAGGACGTGGCGCGCGCCGCCGGCGTCTCCAAGGGCACGCTCTACCTGTATTTCGAAAACAAGCAGGAACTCTTCAAAGCCGTGGTGCGTGAAACCATCGTGCAAACCATCGGCCAGGCGGAAAGCGACGCCGCCGCCGCCGAAGGCATGCCCAGCTGCGAATTGCTGCGCCAGATGCTGCGCCGCTGGTGGATCCAGGTCGGCGCCACCAAGGCTGCCGGCCTGACCAAGCTGATGATGGCCGAATCCGGCAATTTCCCCGAACTGGCCAAGTTTTATAATGAGGAAGTGATCGAACGCGGCAACGCGCTGCTGATCCGCATCCTGGAACGCGGCGTGGCGCGCGGCGAATTCCGCCCGGTGGATCCGGTCATGATGACCAATGTGCTGATCGCCCCGGTGCTCACCCTGATGATGTGGAAGCACAGCTTCTTCCCCTGCGAAACGCACGACACCATCGACGCCGACGCCTTCATGGAAACCTTCCTTGGACTGGTGCAGCAGGGCCTGGCGCCGCAAAAAACACCATAGATTGCGGATTTTGGTCGTTCACCCCCCCAAATCTGCAGACTGTCGCAATTTCCCGCAAGCCGTTGTCTTAATCGTTAATATGCCCACCTGACCAGACAAACGATAAAATGACGGATTATTTATCCCTCACCGAGTCAACAAGATGAATATCGAACAAGCCCGTTTCAACATGATCGAACAGCAAATCCGCCCTTGGGATGTGCTGGATACGGACATCCTCGATCTGTTGCTGGTCGTAAAACGCGAGAATTTCGTGCCAGAAGCCTACAAGAACCTGGCTTTTGTCGACACTTTCATTCCGCTGGCGGGTGGCGAGCAAATGCTGACCCCGAAGCTGGAAGCGCGCATCGCGCAAGATGCGCAAATCAAAAAACATGAAAACGTGCTGCTGGTCGGCGCGGGTACCGGCTACCTGGCCGCCCTGCTGGCCCACCGCGCACGCCACGTGACCGCCGTGGAAATCGCGCCTGAACTGAAGGCGCTGGCGGCAAAGAACCTGGCGGACAACGGCATCACCAATGCGACCGTGGAACTGGGCAATGGCGCCCAGGGCTGGTCCAATGGCGCCCCGTTCGACGTGATTGTGTTCTCCGGCTCGCTGCCGGTACTGCCGGAAGCAGTGCTGCAGCAAGTTAAGGTTGGCGGCCGTATTGTGGCCATCATCGGCGACTCGCCAGTGATGTCCGCGCACCGCATCACCCGCACCGGCGACCACGGCTACGACACCGTCAAACTGTTTGAAACCGATGTCAAACCGCTCGACCTGGCGGTGAAACCTTCGTCGTTCACTTTCTAAGGAACGACAATGCTGCACATTACCGCACCGGAACTGGCTGACTGGCTGAATAACGAAAGCCGCGCCAAGCCATTCCTGCTGGACGTGCGCGAGAGCTGGGAATACGAGACCTGCCATATCGCAGGCTCGACCCTGATGCCGATGCAGACCATTCCGGCCCGCATCGACGATCTCGACGAGGATGCAGAAATTGTCTGCATCTGCCACCACGGGGCGCGCAGCCTCAACGTGGCAGCCTTCCTCGAGCATCACGGTTTCAGCAAGGTAAGCAATCTGACAGGCGGAATTCACGCCTGGGCTGTCCAGGTGGACAGCGCCATGCCGAAGTACTAAGGCACGAAAACTAACCCTTTTTGACGACTCCAACGGAGATGCAAATGCAGAAATCCCTTCTCGCCGTGCTGGTATCCAGCGCACTGTTCTCGCTGAATACCCAGGCGGCTGACCTGGTCCAGGTGTACAAACAGGCGCTCGCCAACGACGCCACCTACGCCAGCGCGCGTGCCGCGCTGTCGGCTGGCCAGGAACGCACGACCCAGGGACGCGCATTGCTGCTGCCTACCATCGCCGCCAGCGGTAACAATATGAAGAACGATGGCGAGGTGTCGAAGAACAAACTGGGTTTCGCTGATGCGGAAAACTACAGTGGCCAGATGCAGCTGCAACTGACCCAGCCGCTGTTCCGCTGGGCCAATTGGGAAGGCTACCAGCAGAGCAAGCTGTCGGCGGCCTCCGCCGAAGCGACCTTCGCGCAAGAACAGCAGAACCTGATCCTGCGCGTATCGCAGGCTTACTTCGACGTGCTGACCGCGCAGGACAACCTGACCGCGACCCAGGCGCAAAAGGCGGCTACCACCGAACAGCTGGCATCGGCCAAGCGCAACTTCGAAGTGGGCACCCAGACCATCACCGATACGCATGAAGCGCAAGCGGCATACGACCTGGTGGTGGCGCAGGAGTACGCAGCCATTAACGACCTGGAAGTGAAGCGCACCGCGCTGCAGCAGGTGATCGGCACTGTGCCAGGCGCCCTGGCGCCGCTGCGCACCGGTGTGGCCATCGCCAGCCCGCAGCCTGCCACGCTGGAGCCATGGGTTTCTGCAGCGGAAGAACAGAACTACGGCGTGACCGGCGCCAAGCTGAATGTGGAAATCTCCAAGCGTGAGATCAGCAGGCAGCGCGCCGGCCATATGCCGACCCTGGATCTGGTGGCTAACTCGACCCGTACCACGGCGACTGGCATTACTGGCGGCATCAACAAGAACAATGCGATTGGCGTGAGCTGGAATGTGCCGATCTTTAACGGCTTTGCGGTGACCAGCAAGGTGCGTGAGTCGATCGCGCTGGAAGACAAGGCCCGTAACGACCTGGAGGCGTCGCGCCGCCAGGCTGCGCAAACTGCGCGTCAGGCGTTCCTGGGTGTGAATAGCGGCTTGGCGCAGGTGAAGGCGCTGGAAGCGGCGGAAGTGTCGTCCAAGTCGGCGCTGGAGTCGAACAAGCTGGGTTACCAGGTGGGCGTGCGGATCAATATCGACGTGCTGAATGCACAGCGCCAGCTGTACACCACGCAGAAGGATCTGTCCAAAGCGCGTTATGACACCATCATGAATGGCTTGCGCTTGAAGTCTGCTGCGGGTTCGCTGAAAGAAGCGGATCTGGAGCCGATTAACGCGTTGCTGCAGCACTAAAATCAGCTAATCGGAAAACCGGAAAACCGGAAAACCAGGGTCAGACCCTAAGGGTCTGACCCTGGTTTTCCGGTTTTCCGGTTTTCCGCTTTCCAAGCTCAAAAACCTCAGCGCAACCCCGCTCCCTGCCCCTCAAAACTGCGCTCAATCAGCTCAATCTTGTACCCATCCGGGTCGGTCACAAACGCGATCACAGTCGCGCCGCCTTTAACCGGCCCCGGCTCCCGCGTCACATTCCCGCCATTCGTGCGCACCGCCTCGCAAGCCGAATAAATATCCTCCGCCGAGATCGCGATGTGGCCATAAGCATTGCCCATATCGTACTTATCCACGCCGTAGTTATAGGTCAGTTCCAGCTCCGCATGCTCCGGGTTATGCCCGTAGCCCAGGAAAGCCAGCGTGTACTTGTATTCAGGATTATCACTGGTACGCAGAAGTTGCATACCCAGCACCTTGGTGTAAAAATCGATGGATCGCTGCAGGTCACCAACCCGCAGCATCGTGTGTAGGATTCGCATGGGGCAATTGTATCAGCGCGTCGCCGCCGCTGCCGGCGCCACCCGCCAGATGACATTGCCCACATCATCCGCCACCAATAAAGCCCCCGACTTATCCAGCGCCACCCCCACCGGACGCCCCTTGGCCATGCCATCGCGCGTCAAAAAGCCAATCAGGAAATCCACCGGCGGCCCGGACGGGCGCCCCTCCGCAAACGGTACGAACACCACCTTATAGCCGGCGAACTCCTTGCGGTTCCAAGAGCCATGCTGCCCGATGAAGGCGCCGCCCTGCCAACTGGCCGGGAACAGCTTGGCATCGTAGAACGCCAGCCCAAGTGAAGCCGTGTGTGAACCCAGGCCGTAGTCCGGCATCAGCGCCTTCTGCACCATATCCGGACGCGGTGGCTTGACCCGCGCATCCACATGCTGGCCGTAGTAGCTGTAAGGCCAGCCATAAAAGCCGCCATCCTTCACCGACGTCAGGTAGTCCGGCACCAGATCATCGCCCAGTTCATCACGCTCATTCACCACCGTCCATAGCACCTTGGTCTTGGGCTCCCACGCCATGCCGTTAGGATTGCGCAAGCCGGTCGCGAACAGGCGCGACTTGCCGCTGGCGCGCTCGTACTCCCAGATCGCAGCGCGGCCTTCCTCCTTCTCCATGCCGTTCTCGGCCACATTGCTGTTGGAACCCACCGTCATGTACAGGAAGCGCCCGTCCGGGCTGGCCGTGATGTTCTTGGTCCAATGGTGGTTCAGTGGCCCGGCCGGCAAGTCCATGACCTTGGTGCCAGGCGTAACGATCGCGCTCGCGCCCTCGGTGTAGGGGAAGCGCAGCACCGCATCGGTGGTGGCGACATACAGGTCCTTATCCAGCAGCACCATGCCGAACGGCGAGTTCAGGTCTTTGATGAAGATGCTGCGCGTGCGCGCCACGCCATGTTCATCGATATCGCGCAGCAGTGTGATGCGGTTGGCGGAGGGCGTGACGGAACCCGCCTTCTTCATCATGTGCTTCATGATCGCGCCCTTGATGCCCTTGCCGTCCTCCGGCTTGGGCGGCGCCGCCGATTCCGCCACCAGCACATCGCCATTCGGCAGCACGTACAGCCAGCGCGGGTGTTCGAGGTCGCGCGCAAACGCCGTGACCCCGAAGCCGGCAGCAGGCACCGGCTTGTCGTTGCCCTGCCAGCGCTCGACCGGCGCCACCTTGGTGGTGGGGATCAATTTCTTGTTCGGTTCCGGCAGGACCGGGTTGGGACCCCAACCTGTGGGGTAAGTCTGCGCCAGCGCGGCGCCCGCACCCAGCCAGGCCAGGCTGGCCAGCGCGGAAAGGATCAGGGCACGCATGGCGGGCCTCAATCGCGCTTGGTGCCGGGCAGGGGATTCGCCTGGCCGGCATCGCCGCCGGACTGGTTGCCCGGTTGTGGCTTCTGCAGGCCAGGCTTGCCGTGCAGGTCGGTGTCCACCAGGCCTTGCTCGACATCTTCCGCCGCCTGGCGGATCACGCTGCGGGTGCGTTGCTGGCTTTCACCTTGCGGCGACTCGTCGCGCTCGTGTGGCAGGCGCTTGCCGCCGGTTTCGTCCACGGGCGTCTGCGTGTTCACCTTGCGGTCTTTGCTATTCGGTTCCATGGTCTAGCCCTCCATGACAGCATGGTAGCGAAGCGCGCCCCCAACGGTCGCCACCTTGACTACGTGCAATTCTGCCAAGAAGCCGGTAGCATTGTGGGATGGACCATGCAAGCGATCACACTTGCCGCAACTGCGGCGCCACGACTTCCGGAAACTTTTGCGCGAACTGCGGGCAGGAGACGCGCCTGCACGCGCCCAGCTTCAGTGAGTTCATGCACGAATTCATTGGCCACTATGTGGCGCTGGAAGGGCGCCTGTGGGGCTCGATCAAGCGGCTGCTGTTCCGTCCCGGCCTGCTGACCAATGAATACCTGGCTGGCCGCCGCAAACGGTATGTGGAGCCGTTGCGCCTCTACCTGTCGCTGAGCATCATCTTCTTCGCCGTGCTGAAGCTGAGCGGTGCCAACCTGGTCACCCTGGACGAGCGTCCGACGCCGCCGGAACGCAAGGCGCAGGTGGAGCGCAACATCGATGATGTGAAGCCGCAAGCAAAGGCGCATCCGGAAATCGTCAACGAAAACCTGGAGCAGGTGTTGGCGCGTGAAGCGCCGAGCGTGTTCCAGGCCTTTGATCGTTTCGACAAAATGCAATCGGATGAGCGCAATCAGTTGCTGGCTGCCGGCTTTTACAAATACGCGCCGTACGCCATGTTCCTGCTGATGCCAGTGTTTGCGCTGTGGCTCAAGTTGCTATATCTCGGCACCGGCAGGCGTTATGGCGAGCATTTCCTGTTCGCGCTACACACCAATGCGTTCGCCTTCATGATGCTGGGCGTTTTCATCTTGCTGCCGGATGGCTTCATCAAATTCCTGACCCTGTGCTGGGTCGGCGGCTACCTGCCGTGGGCCATGCAGCGCGTCTACAAGAAGGGCCGCTGGGGCACGCTGTGGCGTTGGCTGTTGCTGGCCGTGCTGCACAGCGCATCGCTGACCATCGCCATCATGGGAGTGATGGCGGCGGGGATCATGACGGCGCATTGAACCTTGTCGATCAGCGGGGAGCTCAATGGTATTGCCCAAGCCACGGCTTCTCCATTTTGGGTAAATATGGCCAATCGGTGCGGTGCTTCAGGTTTTTCCGTGCATCGGTGGCCTGCTGCTCCGTCAGGAACAACACGGCGGCCTGCGACGATTGCGTAAGTGTTGCGTTTCGAATCGATTTGCTCGCGCGGTACTAAAGGCTTGATGACATAGTTTCGTAGCAAAGGCAGGACGCTAGCATAGCGTTCAGCAATGCCTTGCTCGGCAAGCGACTCTGCATCGAGGTGGAATGCTCGGCTGTAGTCGAGGTCATTCGCCACAGCCGTTCCTGCGAAGGAAAGCAATAGAAGCAGGTGTACAAGTAGCTTCGTCCGAAAACACCAAAGTTTGCTCGTCATTGAACCTCGTGGCCGATGTTTAAGCATGCCTCCTGAAATCGGCGTCGGAAGTAGTCGACGTCGAAATCTCCCAGTCGTTTCTGTTTTCCGTTGAGGACGATGGTCGATTCGTACACAGCTTGCAGTACGTGTGCGACCGTGTCTTTCGTGGGCAAGGTGAGCAAGACCCCTAGCTCTGGCCGCACACTGTAGTGGCCAACATTGAACGAGTCGCCGATAGGGGGGAGGCCGAAGGGTGAACGCCCGGAGACTCGCTTCTGGAAGCGGAATGGCCAGTTTCGTTGGTTTTCTGCGCCGACGTCCCGCAGCTCTATATCGATCCAGAGATGCTCCATGACTCCGCCATAATTTCCGCGCAGTAGATCGCTCACTGCCTGACTCGGCTCGACCAGGGCACAGGAAATGGGGTAAGTCTCGGTATCGCAGATGTTGGCACTCAGCCTAAATTCCATGCGAGGGGCCCGCCTTGTCGATCAACGATTGGACAGCAGCCGCTTCCTCAAGCGTTGACGCGAAGTCTTCATCGGAGGCCGCAGCGAAGTCCTTCACGATGAGGTTGTATCTTTGCGCCAAGACCGTAGCGCGTGCGACGAGTTCTGGCGAGGCACTCGCGGGGAGTCCGGCCCCAGTCAGCCCTGCGACAGAGCCGCATATGCGCTGGAAGCCGTATATGAATCGCCCGATGCGTTCGTAATCTGTCATGTTTTTCCTTAGTTATCTGGCGGACTCCGGACATGCGCGATCACGACTGAAACTGAGTGCAACCGCGTAGCCATCCGGGGTGTATCGCGTAACGAGAAGACCTTGCGCGTTGTTATAGCTGCCGCCGTTCAATGAGCGATCAATGAAGCAGATCTCCAGGTCCTCGATGCCGTCTCTATTGACATCGCCTCGCCCGACGATCTTCAGTGCGTAGAACCAGTCGCCGGGACTATCGAAAATCAGGGCGTCGTCAGTGGCTTGAGTCGGTTTCATGCCAAGGTCGGAAAAGGTGCGTTGAGCCATCGTACGACGCGGACCGATGGAGCTTCGAATGCTGGCAAGGTCGAACCTCTCGGCTAAGAACTGACCCACGCCATGTTCGGGAAAGTGGCTGATAAGGGGCGCAGCTTGTGCTGCACCCGGCAACAGCAGGCAGGCGCCAGCGCTGGTGATTGCGGTGAGGTAAAGTAGAAGCCATGCACCGATTCTGCCGGGGGTGGGAATGCGGGCGCCATAAGTGCTGGCACCGTTGGGTATCTTATAGAGCCGGTCGCCGGTTACTGGCTTGGGGATCTCTGCGACCCGGGGCGTGCCGCGCCAGCGCGGGGCCGTAGCTGCCGCAGCCGGTGCCGCCATGGCGATCAGCAGGAGGCCGCTACCTGCGTGGCGGACGGGGGCGAGGTCGGCGAACTTCTTCATTCGGCGTCGAAGTTGTTGCGCAGGCTGCTGCTGCGGGCGAGGAAGACGCCGAGCATCAGCAGGGGCGATTGCAAGGTGCCGAGGGCGACGATCAGCATGATGTCGGGATCGCCACCAGTGAGCAGCTTGAATACTGCATAGACAACAATGCTGGCGGGGACGCACATGCCAAACGCCTTGTCGCCCTTCGGCATGAAGTTGCCAATGGCGTAGCCGGCCAAGAGTGCAAAGAACAAGATTAGCAAACGAACCTCCCCAACAGAATTGGGCGTCAGGTTACCAGCTTGTTATTTGTGAAAGATGCGCGAAATGTCACGCAATGGCGCTTAATAGTCGAATTTTGTGCTGCGGTCGGCTTTTTTGTTGCGCTTGGCGCGTTCGGTGGCGCTGTGCTGGCGGGCATCGCTTTCGGCACGCTGGCGCTGGCGCAGTTCCTCGTTGACCTGGGCGCGGACGGCGCGCTCGTAGTAGATGGCGTCGAGGCGGCACTGGGCGGCGTAGCGTTCATTCATGCTCTGGAAGTGCAGCGCCTGCTGGGCCAGTGCGGCCGCCCAGGCCAGGGCCAGGGCCCACAGCACGAAAGTGTAGATCGATTGCCAAGTACCGAATGAGGGTTCGAGCAGCGGACGGGCCTGGGCCAGTGCGCTCTGGCCGACGAAGGCCAGGAAGCCGGCCATGATGCCCAGCACGATCGTGCCCAGCAGCTGACGCTTGGCATCGTGGCGCATGAGCTCTAGTTCGGTCTGGATTTCGGAAACGGCTTCCATGATGCGGATGGGGGCTTGGGGGAATCTATCGACACCTCGAATTCTACCTCA
This sequence comes from Massilia sp. SR12, assembly GCA_046523935.1. Taxonomy (GTDB): domain Bacteria; phylum Pseudomonadota; class Gammaproteobacteria; order Burkholderiales; family Burkholderiaceae_D; genus Rugamonas. The sequence continues at coordinate 4,816,992 of CP159586.1, forward strand.
TATTGCCGCATGGAAAGCCGCTTCGGGCCTGCTTTTGAGGTAGATCAGCATCAGATGGGGGGGGCTTGCGCACACCATAGGACTTCGTCTTGACAAGGGGATGGAGCCTAAACATGATGGCAGCATCGAAGTTGCGCAAGGCGCACCGCGCCGCGACGTTGCCCAAGCTGCGAATTCACGACCCGGGCGCAACGCAGATTCCGCAGAGATTGGGTGGTGGGATCGTAAAGGAATATGCCGAAATCGAACTGGCGACGGGTAAATTGTGGCGCTATTCGCTGGTTTATATAAACCCGGCAATTAACTCGCGGGACAATGGCAGGGTTTTGGGCTACGACAATGCTCATGGATATCCCCATCGGCACCTGATGGGGAGTATTACGCCGGAGCCAGCGATGTCGTGGCCAGAGGTCCGAGACAGGTTCAGGCGTGAGTGGCGTCAGATCGCCAAGCAGTTTTTAGAAGGAGAGTGGTGATGGTAATCGCCCTTAAACCCAAAATTACTCTCGATGACTTCAATATTTTTGATGATATGGACGAGCGCGGTCTTGCCGTTGCAAGAGCGATCGATTGCGGGCAGCCGATGCCTTACTCATTCATCGTGGCGGCCAGCCGCGTCAAAGCGTTGCGCAAATCGATCACGGCGCAGCGCTGGGATATGTTGCTGCGGCTGCAGTCGGGCGCGCGCACATTCGCCGAGCTGGCGACCGACCAGCGGCGCGCGGCGGCGGCGGTGGAGAGCGATTTTGCGCGGCTTAAGAAATTCGGGATCGTGCAACTGGTGACAGCGGGCGGGCGCAAGGTGGTGCGGCTGGCGCCCGGGCAGTTCCTTACTCCGCAGCAGTCGCAGTCGGCTCCCACAGTTCGACCTTGTTGCCATCCGGGTCAATGAACCAGCCAAAGCGGCCATAGTCGAAAGACTGCACATCGCCCACCAGCGTGCCGCCGCCATCGGCCACTTGCTTGAGCGCGCCGTCCAGGTCGTCCACCACGAAATTGATCATGAACTCGCGCTTGGACGGGGCGAAGTAGGACGTGGTGCTTTTGAACGGACTGAAAACCGTGGCGCCATTGGCCGGCATCAGCGCTGGCATGAAAGAGGCGTAATCCTTCGATTCATCCGGCAATCCAAGGCAGGCCTGGTACCAGGTCATCAGCGCTTGCGGGTCCTTGGATTTGAAGAAGATGCCGCCGATGCCGAGAGCTTTTGCCATTCTTGTTCCCCTTGTTATATACTGTGCAAATATACAGTGTTTATTGAGTATGTATTAGCGTACCGGCTTGCGTCGCAATGCATGGCATGAGCAAGCATTATGGGTTACTCTGCTGCGTGTTGCCACCCCCATATTTTGACTGAGATTGATATGTCCGCTACGCCACCGCTGTACAACACGATTGCCCTGGTCGTCCGTCCGAACACCACCGGCATCGAAGAACCGGTGCGCGATGTGCTCGACTTCCTGAAACAGGGCGGCTTCAGCGTCGTCCTCGAATCGGACACGGCGGACCACCTGGCCATTTCCGACATCCCCTCCATGAGCGTGCAGGGCATTGGTGAACGTGCCGATGCGGTGGTGGTGATGGGCGGCGACGGCACCATGCTGGGCATCGCGCGCCAGCTGGCATCCTACGACACGCCGCTGATCGGCATTAACCAGGGCCGCCTCGGCTTCATGACCGACATCCGCCAGGAAGACATGCTGCCCGTGCTGGGCCGCATCCTGGGCGGCACCCACAAGGCCGAGCGCCGCACCCTGCTGGAAGGGCGCGTGGTGCGCGACGGCAAAGCCATCTTCTTCGGCACCGCCGTGAACGACGTGGTGGTGTCGCGCGGCGCCGGCGCCGGCATGGTGGAGCTGAGCGTGGATGTCGACAACCAGTTCATGTACAACCAGCGTTCGGACGGCTTGATCATCTCCACCCCGACCGGTTCCACCGCCTATGCGCTGTCGGCCGGCGGCCCGCTGCTGCATCCCACGCTGGGCGGCATCGTCATGGTGCCGATCGCCCCGCACGCCCTGTCCAACCGCCCGATCGTGCTGCCCGACTCCAGCGAGATCGTGATCGAGATCAAGCGCGGCAAGGACATCACCGTGAATTTTGATATGCAAACCTTCGCCAGCGCGGCAATCGGCGACCAGATCCACATTCGCCTGTCGCCGCACACCATCACCTTCCTGCATCCGGAAGGCTGGAGCTACTACAACACGCTGCGCGAAAAGCTGCACTGGAACGAATACCCTTCTACTGACGGCAAAATCTGATGCTTCGAACCCTGTCCATCCGCGATTTCGTTATTGTTGATTCGATTGAACTGGAATTTTCCCCTGGCTTCACAGTCTTCACCGGCGAAACCGGTGCCGGTAAATCCATCCTGATTGATGCACTGACGCTGGCGCTGGGCGGCCGGGGCGATGGCAGCATGGTGCGCGAGGGCGCGCCCAAGGCCGATATCACGGCCGATTTCGCGTTGACGCCGCAGGCCGAGGCCTGGCTGGCCGCGCATGAATTCGCGGCGGAGGAGGGCGGCGCCTTGCTGCGCCGGGTGATCGATAACGCCGGCCGTTCCAAGGCCTTCATCAACGGCATCGCGGCGACGGCCGGGCAGTTGCGCGAGCTGGGCGATATGCTGGTGGATATCCACGGCCAGCACGCGCACCAGTCGCTGCTCAAGGCCGATTCGCAGCGCGAGCTGTTGGACAACCAGTGCAGCGCCAATGTGCGCGACGTGACAGCGGCGTACCGCGCCTGGCGCGCGCTGTCGAAGCAGTTGGAGGAATACGAGGCCAACGCGGCCAACCTGCAGTTCGAGCGAGAGCGCCTGGAGTGGCAGGTGACGGAGCTGGACAAGCTGGCGCCGAAGAAGGGCGAGTGGGCCGACATCGGCAACGAGCATTCGCGCCTGTCGCATGCAGCCAGCCTGCTGGAAGGCGCGCAGGAGGCGCTGGGCGTGCTGTCGGAATCGGACGAGCATCCGGTGCTGTCGCAGGTGACGGCCATCGGATCGCGCCTGGGCAAGCTGGTGTCGGTGGACGCGGAGCTGCAGCCGGTGGTGGACTTGTTGGAGTCGGCCCGCATCCAGCTACAGGAATCGGTGTACGCCCTGAATAACTACATGGACCGGGTGGAGCTGGACCCGGCGCGCCTGCGCGAGGTGGATGCGCGCATGGAGGCGCTGCATTCAGCCTCGCGCAAATTCCGCGTGCCGGCGGACGAGCTGCCGGACGAGCATGAGCGCCTGAGCGAAAAGCTGGCGCAGCTGGCCGATGCGTCCGACCTGGAAGGCTTGCGCAAGCAGGAGGAGAAGCTGAAGGCTTCCTACCTGGCGGTGGCGGCGGAACTGTCGGCCGCGCGCGCGGCGGGGGCGGCGGCGCTGGGCACCGCCGTCACGCAGGGCATGCAGGAGTTGAGCATGGGCGGCGGGCGCTTTGAAATCGCGCTGCGGCCGTGCGAGCCGAGCGCTTACGGCGTGGAGCAGGTCGAGTTCCTGGTGGCCGGCCATGCCGGCGTGGTGCCGCGCCCGCTGGCCAAGGTGGCTTCCGGCGGCGAACTGGCGCGCATTTCGCTGGCGATTTCCGTGATTACCTCGCACGCGACCACGGTGCCGACCTTGATCTTTGATGAAGTCGATAGCGGCATCGGCGGCGGCGTGGCGGAAGTGGTGGGCCGCCTGCTCAAGCGCTTGGGCCAAGAGCGCCAGGTGCTGTGCGTGACCCACTTGCCGCAAGTGGCCAGCCAGGGCAACCAGCACTTCCAGGTGGCCAAAGGCACCTCGGATAACGGCCGCACCGCGTCGCGCATCGAGGTGCTGGACCAGAAGGCGCGCATCGAGGAAGTGGCGCGCATGCTGGGCGGCCTGGAAATCACCGCCACAACCCGTAAACACGCTCGCGAGTTGCTCGCGTCATGATTCGCTCATTTGCAATTCCTGGGTCACGAATACTGGATGTTTGCGCTGTTGATGCGACCTATGGTCATGTCCTGATATTGCAATCTGATGGCGAAATGTGTGGGGTAAATTTGGACAGTGGGGAAATCAAGAGCTTATGTTCTGTAACCCTCCCTGCCTTGCCCGAATGTGATGACAACGCCCCTTTTGACCCGCCCGGGTATCGGCTGCATGCAAATGCAAGGGGGACCATTTGTGCCATCGTTGTAGACCAGGGGCGAAGTGGTGGTGTTGTTGATACATCGTCTGGCAACGCGACAATGTCACTTGATGGCGGTGATTACTTTGATCATACAGTCCCATTCAGCGTGTGTTTCCTCCCGGTGGACGATACAGAATTCATTGTTCACCGCTCCGCATGGAACCGCCTTGACGCATCTGATCCAGTAACTGGATCAACATACACGACTAGGAATTTTGATTCGGTTGGCGCGGAGGGACAAAGGCCGTTGCATTATCTGGACTATTTCCATGGTCGACTTTTACCGAGTCCAGATGGCCGGCTGATATTTGATGATGGCTGGGTTTGGCATCCTGTCTCTGTTCCCCGAATTTGGTCAGCTCCAATATGGCTTCAGACGAATCCATGGGAAAGTGAGGATGGTTCCTCCCTGGTTGAGCTCACTATGCGTGATGACTGGAACTCCCCCGCATGCTGGGTGAGTGATCGTCACATTGCGATATGGGGAGTAGTGGATTGGGACGAAGAGGAATTTGAATGCAAAGGAATTTTGCCAGGGGTACAAATCTCTGACACAACGTCGAAAGACCGTTCAAGTGACAGTCATTGGTTGATGGATATTCCTGAAGTGCCCGTGCGCGACCTATTTAGCGATGGAGAACATCTTATTGTTGCTGTTGAACGAGTCACTTCCATTTGGAATATCGCTTCACGGTCTAAGCTGCTCACTATTCCTGATTTTTTGCCTCGCTTTTATGATTGCAAGCGAAGGAGCCTTGTCGCAGCGCGCGAAACTACGCTGCTAATATTTGGCATATAAAGGCCGTCATAAATTGTCGAACTCGAACTCGCTGGCTTTGTAGACTTCCCATTCGCCTTCTCCCGTGAACTGCAGCACGTGGGTATGGTGGCGCAGCACTGCGGCGCGGTGGGCGATGCTGATCAGGGTGGTGCCGCTTTCGTGTAGCCGGCCATAGAGCGAAGCCTCGTTGGCGCTATCAAGGGCGCTGGTTGCTTCGTCCAGGATCACGATGCTGGGCTGATGGACCAGAATGCGGGCGAAGGCCAGGCGCTGCTGCTCGCCGACGGACAGCAGTTTCTCCCAGTCCTGTACAGCATCCAGTCCGCCTACGCGTTCGGCCAGGTGCGGCAAGTGCACCTGCTCCAGGATTTCCATTAGCCGCTCGTCGCTCAGTTTTGTTTGCTCGCTGGGGTAGATCACCTGGCTGCGCAAGGTGCCGTGCTGCAGGTAAGGCTGCTGGGGCAGGAAGAAGAAATTTTCCATCGGCGGGTGTTGGATCACGCCGCTGCCGGTGCGCCACAAACCGGCAATCGCCCGCAGGAGCGAGCTTTTCCCGCAGCCACTTTCACCGGTGATCAGCAGCGCGTCGCCCGGCTGGAGTGCCAGGCTGAGATCCTTGATTAGCACCCGCTCCGATTGCGGCGGGTGCAGGGTAAGGGATTCCAGGGCGAGATGCTGCCCCGGGTTGCGCTGGATGCGCTTCGCTTCGCTGGCGGCTTCCTCGCGCTGCGCGGCATCGGGCAGGACCTGTTCCGACAAGGTCTGCAAACGGCTAAGCCCTGCTACGAAGCGGCTCAGGCTTTCGAAGTTTTCAACGATGACGCCTACCGCTGCGAGGACGGCGGTGAATGCTCCTGCTGCCTGTGTGGCGCGGCCCACTTCGAGCTCGCCGGACAAGACGCCGTTGGCCAGGATCACGACGGGCAGCACCAAGGTGAGCTGGCTGAAGGTGCGTTGGAACAGGTTGAGAGAGCGCTGCCGGACGATCAGGCGCGAAAAGTTATGGATCACCTTTTCGAACCGGGTGTTGATGTGGGCGCGCTCCTGCGCCTCGCCCCGGTAGAAGGCGATGGACTCGGCGTTTTCGCGCAGGCGCATCAGGCTGAAACGAAAATCCGCCTCGCGCCGCAGCTGCCAGAAATTCAGTTGGATCAGCGGTTTGCCGAACACCCAGAGCGCGACCACGGTGCCCACCAGCGCGTATACCACCAGCACCCCGACCAGCATGTGCGAAATGGACCATAGCACGGCGCTGAAGGCCACCAGCTGCATGATCGAGCCCAGGAAAATCAGCAGGAAGTGGGTGGAGCGGCCGGTGAAGGTGTTGATATCTTCGCTGATGCGCTGGTCGGGGTTGTCGATCTCGCTGTCCGTGCCCAGCTCATAGTATCGGCGCGCGTTCAGGTAGCCGTCGAGGAAGCGGCCGGTAAGCCAGCGCCGCCACTGGTTGGCGAACAGGTCGCGCATATAGTAATAGAAGGCGTAGACCGGCACCGCGAACGCCAGCACCAGCAGGCAATCGCGCACCGATTTCCAGAAACGGTCGCCGGTGCGCGCCGCCAGCGCCGAGGTCATTTCGCCCGTTTGCTCGTTCAGCATGACCGCCAGCTTGGTCTCGACCAGCATCAGCACGATCAGCAGCGCCAGCAGGCACCAGGCGCGCTTCTTTTCGCTGCCCAGCCAATAGGGCTGCGCCACTTTCAGGAACTGCCTCCAGGCTTCTAGCGACAAAGGGGCGGGCCGACGGTTCTTTGCGGGCGTTTTCATGCCCCTAAGATATGTCGCGGCTTGCAAGCGTTCAGTGCGGAAACAGACATAAGATGCACAAGCATTGTCGATTTCGCGCACGCTGGTTCGTCGTAGGCAGGCAGTACCCCATTTTTAAGGAGACAACATGAACAAATCAGTCATTTTTAACCTGCCGGTCAGGGATGTGGAGCAGTCGAGGGCCTTCTTTTCCGCGCTCGGCTTCAGCTTCAAGCAGGAATTCTGCAGCCCGGACGCGGCCTTCATGAACATTGCCGGTGACACGGTCCAGGCCATGCTGATGACGGAAGCGTTTTTCCGGTCGCTGACCAATAAACCGGTGGTGCGGGCGAAGGAGGGCAATGAGGTCATCATCTGCCTGAGCTGCGACAGCCGCGCCGAGGTTGATAGCCTGATCGCCAAGGCGCTGGCGGCCGGCGCCACCAGCCCGCATCCTCCCGAAGACGAGGGTTTCATGTACCACCAGGGATTCGAGGATATCGACGGCCATCTCTGGAATCTGGTCTGGGTGGCGCCGCAGGATTGAATTTATAATGGTTGGCTAACAAATCAGAAAAGAGCCACCATGCCGTTCGCCAAAGAACCTCCGATCCCCCAGGGCGCCGTTACCCAAACCGCCGTCGTCCTGGTCAACCTTGGCACCCCGGACGCGCCAACGCGCGGGGCCGTGCGCCGCTACCTGAAAGAATTCTTGTCCGACCCGCGCGTGGTGGAGATCCCGAAAGCGGTCTGGTGGTTCATTTTGAACGGCATCATCCTGCCGTTCCGCTCCGGCCAGTCGGCGCAAAAATACGCTTCGATCTGGACCAGCGAAGGGTCGCCGCTCAAGTTCCACACCCAGGCCCAGGCCAAACTGCTGCGTGGCCTGCTCGGTGAGCGCGGCCACAACGACGTGACGGTGGCTATGGCCATGCGCTATGGCTCGCCATCCCTGCCGGAAGTGCTGGACAAGCTGAAAGCCGACGGCCACGACCGCATCCTGGTCCTGCCGGCCTACCCGCAATACTCTGGCACCACCACCGCCTCGGTCAATGACGCCGTGTTCGACCACTATAAGAAGGTGCGCAACATCCCCGAGCTGCGTTTCGTGCGCGATTACCACGACCACGACGCCTATGTGGACGCCCTGAAAAAGACCGTGCTGGCCTATTGGGAAAGCCATGGGCGTGGCGAAAAGCTGCTGATGAGCTTCCATGGCGTACCCAAGCGCACCATCGACCTGGGCGACACCTACCAGGCCGAATGCCTGGAAACCGCCCGCCTGCTGGCGGAAAAGCTGCGCTTGAACGAGGGCCAATACCTGGTCACATTCCAGTCCCGTTTCGGCAAGGCCGAGTGGCTGCAACCCTACACCGCCCCCACCGTGGCCCAATTGGCCAAGGACGGCGTGCGCAAGCTGGACGTGATTTGTCCCGGTTTCACCAGCGATTGCCTGGAAACCCTGGAAGAAATTGCCATGGAGGTAAGGCACGACTTCCTGTCCAACGGCGGCAAGGAGTTCAACTACATCCCTTGCCTGAACGGCCATCCAGCCTGGATCGCCGCCCTGACCGAAATTGCCGAGCAGCACATGATCGGCTGGCCAACCATGTCGTCGATGCGCAAGCAGCGCAGGTAACTCCTTTGTTAGCACTTGCAGGAGACGAGTGCTAACCTGCTAAAATAGCTGGTTAGGGGATGAGTTCGCTGAGCACGATCAGCGCCGTAGCAATGAAGCTCCAGGCGATGACCGATGCTGTTATAAATGGCAACTTCATAGTGCGCTCCGAGGGGGGCGGCGTCCACGCGCCGCATAGAGTCATCTTAGTCAAAACCCCCGGTAAACGTATCTCTGAGTTTTGTAATATTTGTAACTCTGCTGTTACAGGACCCATCCCACCGGCGTGCGCCGGACCTTTGCACTCGGAGGCAGAATGCCTCTTGAAAAGGCAGGGCTAAGCCCCATTTCTTGCGCGTGCAGTAGTTAACCAAATTTGTTTTTGTAGGAGTCTTTTAGATGCAAGACCAGGAAAACCAGCCAAGCCAGAACCCTGAAGTAGTGGAACAGGCCGAAGCCCAAGCGACTCCAGCCGAAGCTCCAGCAATGTCTGACCTGGAAGCGCAGCTGTCCGCGACCGAGGCGAAACTGGCCGAAATGCACGACGCGTACATGCGTGCCAAAGCGGAAGGCGAGAATATCCGCCGCCGTGCCCAGGAGGATGTGGCCAAAGCCCACAAATTTGCTGTCGAGAGCTTCGCCGAGGCCATGGTGCCGGTGAAAGACAGCCTGGAGATGGCCCTGAAAGTGGAAAACCCGACCCTGGAATCGCTGAAAGAGGGCGTCGAAATGACCCTGAAGCAGCTGAATTCCGCCTTCGAACGCAACCGCCTGATCGAAGTCATGCCGGCGGCCGGCGAGAAGCTGGACCCGAATAAACACCAGGCCGTGGCTATGGTGCCTGCCGAGCAGGAAGCGAACACCGTTGTAGCTGTGCTGCAAAAGGGTTATATGATTGCGGATCGCCTGCTGCGTCCCGCTATCGTGACGGCTGCCCAGCCAAAGTAGTGCGCTAAGGCAGTGCCTGAGCGCACAAACTTGAATTAATTCAGATTTTCCACATATAACAAGCAATCAAAACTTAGTATTTAAAGGAAGAACAAATCATGGGCAAGATTATCGGTATTGACCTGGGCACCACCAACTCCTGCGTTTCCATCATGGAGAACGGCACGCCGAAGGTCATCGAGAATGCAGAAGGCGCGCGTACCACCCCTTCCATCATCGCCTACCAAGAAGACGGTGAAATCCTGGTTGGCGCACCGGCCAAACGCCAGGCGGTCACCAATCCAAAAAACACCCTGTACGCGGTGAAGCGCCTGATCGGCCGTAAATTCCAGGAGAAGGAAGTCCAGAAGGACATCTCCCTGATGCCTTACGAGATCATGAAGGCCGACAACGGCGACGCCTGGATCGGCGTGCGCGACAAAAAACTGGCGCCTCCGCAAATCTCCGCAGAAGTGCTGCGCAAGATGAAGAAGACCGCTGAAGACTACCTGGGCGAAGAAGTGACCGAAGCGGTCATCACCGTGCCAGCGTACTTCAACGACTCGCAGCGCCAGGCAACCAAGGATGCCGGCCGTATCGCTGGCCTGGAAGTCAAACGCATCATCAACGAACCTACCGCAGCGGCACTGGCCTTCGGCCTGGACAAGACCGACAAGGGCGACCGCAAGATCGCCGTGTATGACTTGGGCGGCGGTACTTTCGACGTATCGATCATTGAAATCGCTGACGTGGACGGCGAGAAGCAGTTCGAAGTGCTGTCGACCAACGGCGACACCTTCCTGGGCGGCGAAGACTTCGACCAGCGCGTGATCGACTACATCATCGAAGAGTTCAAGAAGATCAACGGCCTGGACCTGAAAAAAGATCCAATCGCCCTGCAGCGTATCAAGGCATCGGCCGAGCGCGCGAAGATCGAACTGTCGTCCTCGCAGCAGACCGAAATCAACGAGCCTTACATCGCCATGGCGAACGGCGCTCCAGTCCACCTGAACCTGAAGATGACCCGCGCCAAGCTGGAATCCCTGGTTGAGGAACTGATCACCGCCACCATCGAGCCTTGCCGCACCGCGATCAAAGACGCTGGCGTGAAAGTGTCCGACATCGACGACATCATCCTGGTCGGCGGTATGACCCGTATGCCTAAGGTGCAGGAAAAAGTTAAAGAGTTCTTCGGCAAGGACCCACGTAAAGACGTGAACCCGGACGAAGCCGTGGCTGTTGGCGCCGCGATCCAGGGTGCAGTGTTGTCGGGCGACCGTAAAGACCTGCTGCTGCTGGACGTAACCCCGCTGTCCCTGGGCATCGAAACCCTGGGTGGCGTGATGACCAAGATGATCCACAAGAACACCACGATTCCTACCAAGTTCTCGCAAGTGTTCTCCACCGCCGACGACAACCAGCCGGCCGTGACCATCAAGGTGTACCAGGGCGAGCGTGAAATCGCAGCAGGCAATAAAGGCCTGGGCGAATTCAACCTGGAAGGCATCCCTCCAGCAGCGCGCGGTACTCCGCAGATCGAAGTGACCTTCGACATCGACGCCAACGGCATCCTGCACGTCGGCGCGAAAGACAAGGCCACCGGTAAAGAAAACAAGATCACCATCAAGGCGAACTCCGGCCTGTCCGAAGAAGAAATCCAGAAGATGGTGAAGGACGCGGAACTGAACGCGGAAGAAGACAAGAAGCTGAAGGAACTGGCCGAGTCGCGCAACCAGGCCGACGCGCTGGTGCACTCCACCCGCAAGTCCCTGACCGAATACGGCGACAAGCTGGAAAGCGGCGAGAAAGAGAAGATCGAAGCTGCGATCACCGACCTGGAAGCCACCCTGAAGGATGGCGACAAGGCAGCGATCGACGCCAAAGTGGCAGCACTGTCCGAAGCTTCGCAGAAGCTGGGCGAAAAGATGTACGCTGACATGCAGGCGCAGCAAGGCGCGGCTGGTGCCGCCGGTGCCGCAGGTGCGGGCGCCGCTGGTGCGGAAGCCAAGCCAGCGCAAGACGACGTGGTTGACGCTGACTTCAAGGAAGTCAAAGACAGCAAGTAAGCTTCACAATCCGGTCTGAGTATTGACCTGCCGAGCGGCGCATCCAGACGGGGCTCGCTCGGCTTTTTCGCATAAATTGGTACACCATGGCAAAGCGTGATTTTTACGAGATCCTCGGGGTCGCTAAGAACTCGTCCGACGACGAAATCAAAAAAGCCTATCGCAAATTGGCGATGAAATATCATCCGGACCGCAATCCGGATAACAAAGAGGCTGAGGAAAAGTTCAAAGAGGTCAAAGAGGCCTACGAGATGCTGACCAATCCGGAAAAGCGCGAAGCGTATGACCGCTATGGTCACGCCGGCGTTGATCCGAATATGGGCGGCGGCGGCGGCGGTGCAGGCTTCGGCGGCTTTGGCGACGCCTTCGGCGACATCTTCGGCGACATCTTCGGCGGCGGTGGCCGCGGCGGCCGTTCCGGCGGCCCGCAGGTCTATCGCGGCGCGGACCTGCGCTACAACCTGGAGATCACCCTGGAGCAGGCTGCCCACGGCTTCGACACCACCATCCGCGTGCCGAGCTGGGACAAGTGCGACACCTGCCACGGTTCCGGCGCCAAGCCGGGCACCTCGCCGGTCACCTGTAACACCTGCGGCGGCCACGGCCAGGTGCGCATGCAGCAGGGGTTCTTCAGCATCCAGCAGACCTGCCCTAAGTGCCACGGCACCGGCAAGATCATTCCTGAGCCATGCCCATCGTGCTCCGGCGCGGGCCGCATCAAGCGTAACAAGACGCTGGAAGTGAAGATCCCGGTCGGTATCGATTCCGGCATGCGCATCCGTTCCACCGGCAACGGCGAACCAGGCACAAACGGCGGACCGCCGGGCGACCTGTATGTGGAAATCCACATCAAGCCGCACGCCGTGTTCCAGCGCGAAGGCGACGACCTGCACTGCGAGATGCCGATCAGCTTCGCCAAGGCGGCGCTGGGCGGCGAGATCGAAGTGCCGACGCTGGATGGCAAGGTGAGCTTCACCATCCCCGAAGGCACCCAGTCCGGCAAGACCTTCCGCCTCAAGGGCAAAGGCATCAAGGGCGTGCGCTCCGGTTATCCGGGCGACCTGTTCTGCCATGTCGCGGTGGAGACCCCGGTCAAGCTGACCGACAAACAAAAAGAACTGCTGCGTGAATTCGAGCGATCGACCACCGAAGGTGGTTCGAAGCATAGCCCACAAACCAAGTCCTTCATGGACAAGGTCAAAGACTTCTTCGAATAAGAGACGAGTGATATGAGCGACGACGTAATGAAGCACCTGCTGGAAAACAACCGCAAGTGGGCGGAAACCAAGGTCGCACAAGACCCTGACTATTTCCGCAACCTGTCCATGGTTGGCCCGGAATACCTGTGGATCGGCTGCTCCGATTCGCGCGTACCGGCAAACGAACTGCTTGGCCTGCCGCCAGGTAAAGTGTTCGTACACCGTAACATCGCCAACGTGGTGGTGCACTCCGACCTGAATGCCTTGTCGGTGCTGCAGTTCTCCGTCGAGGTGCTGAAGGTGAAGCATGTGATCATCGTCGGCCACTACGGCTGCAAAGGCGTGCACACCGCGCTCACCGGCGGCCGTGTCGGCCTGGTCGACAACTGGCTGCGCCACGTGCAGGACGTAGCGCAGAAGCACGAGCGCTACCTCGGCTCCGCGCTGGCGGAAGTCAGCCTGCAGAGCGAGCGCCTGTGCGAACTGAACGTGGTGGAGCAGGTCACCAACGTCTGCTCGACCACCATTGTGCAGGACGCGTGGGAGCGCGGCCAGGAACTGACCGTGCACGGCTTCGTGTACGGCCTGAAGGACGGCCTGCTGCACGACCTGGGCATGAACATCTCGTCCACCGCCGACCTGCAGCCCAGCATCGACGCCCGCCTGGCCGCCTACGCATAATGCGCGCCAAGCAGTAAGTCCCGAAGCCCGCGCAAGCGGGCTTTTTTGTTGCCAAACAAATGGGGACGTACCCCATTTTCAGATGTACACTTCTGTGCATGCTGAAAATCATCTCTACATTCATCGCTTCCCTGCGCGCACCGTCGGCGGCGCAGTTCCAGCCAACGGCGCAACTTGTCGTCAAGGCGGGGGATGTGTTGGTGCAGCCGCTGCCGAACGGGCAGGGTTGGTCGGCGCTGAAGGTGTTTGCCGTGGATGGCGGGACCGCGCACTTCCTGACTTACGAGCCCATGCCCAACAAGCCGGTGCTGGCCGCGCTGGCGCAAGCCACGGTGCGCCTGGCGCACGCGCAGCGCGTCGCGACGTCGCTGGCGGAAGGCTGGGAACTGATCGGCAACCAGCCGGCCAGTGCCAATGAGCTGCAAGGCTTGAAGTATATGGACTTCGAGTTGTACGTGAAGCTGACCGGGCAGGACGCCGAGACCATCATGCGCAAGGCGCGCGAGCATTTTGAACGCGCCGGCCTGCATGGCACCGAAGGCCGCCGCATTGAAGCCATCAACGAATACGGGAAAGCGATCGAGCTGTATCCCGCCTACATCGAGGCGCTGGATAAGCGCGCGTTCTATTTCATGGAACTGGGCCTGTACGAGAAAGCCTTGCGCGACCTGGAAGAATCTCTGTACATCAACGAAGAGGGCATGGCAGCCTTGTTCAGCAAGGGCGAGTGCCTGATGAAGCTGGGCCACCTGGACGAAGCGGCAGCCATCTTCACCGAAGGCCAGGTGCGCTTCCCCGAGCACGCCAGCCAGTTCAACGAATTCCTCAAGCGCACGCGCGCCTTCGCGCTGACCGGCCGCCCGGCCTGAGCACTCGCCTTAGCCGCCGCCGCTGCCCGTGCAAACGTGGCTGTAGCGGTCCGCACCCAGCACTTTCCACGCGCCGCCGATATTGGCCATGGCCAGGCGATACCAGCGCTGGTCATCCGCATTGCCGGCCCAGGCGGCTGCGCTGACACCTTCGCCCTCCCAGATGGCGAGGTCGGGGATGCCGTCCTTGTCGATGTCGTAGTACAGGTAGACGCCGCGCGCGAAGCCGGTGCGCGCGCGCTCCATGGCGACCTTGCGCTCGCTCACGGCGGCGCTGGCGGCAGGCAGGGCCGCCTTGGTGTAGAAGGCGTACACGCTGCCTTCCGGCTGGGCGGCTGCGAAGCCTTCCTTCCAGCCCTTGCAGTCGGCGGACAGCCCATCGCGCCACACCATTTCATCCTTTTGCAGCGTGCTGCTTGCGCTGCGTAGCGTGCCGTCGCGGAAGAGCTGCACGCGCTGCACCGGCACGGCCAGCATGGCCTTGCGCCGCAAAATATCGTACACGCCCGGCGCCGGCTCATCGCCCTTGCTCTTCGCCGCCTGGCGGCGCGTGGTGGCGCTTTGCCGCACCACGATGCGGAAGCGGCCGCTGGCTTCCTCGGCGCTGGCGTTGTGCGGCGCCAGTTCAGCCTCGCTGCGGAACAGGGATGCCTGCACCGGCGTGAAATCCAGTGCGCGCGCCAAGCCGATTGTAAGCTGGACATAGTCGTTCGAGAACGGGTTGTGAACGGCGCCTTGCAGACCCAGGGCGTCATATAGTTCGTCCGCCGCGTCTTTCTGCTGCGCTTCAGCGGCTGCCAACTTTTTCAACTGCTGCCAGTCCGGCAAGGCAGGCGGCGGCGCGGCGATGACGCCTTCCGCCAGCTTGGCCTTCATTTTCTCGAACTCCTCATCGCGCGGGAATTTACCGGACCAGACGGCATCACGGTTCTTCTCCTCCGGCGTGAAGGAGTATTGTTCCAGCGCGCGCCAGCCCGGTGCGCGCCAGAACAGCGCGGCGGAATTGGCGATGACGGGCTTGCCGTTGGGCGCCACCGCTTCCGCGCCAAGCGCGGCGCAGGGCGTGTAGCCCGACACCGCCTGATGGCGCACTTCGCAGAAGGCCCCGGAGCGCTCGCCGAGCCGCACCTCCGTGCCGCGCGGCAGGACGCCGAGTACGCGCGTATTGCGGCTGGTTTGCACATGCAGCTCGGCCTCGTCGGAGATGACCCAGGCGGGCTTGGTTTTGGGGGCGGCCAGCAGCAGGGCAGGCGACAGCAAGGTAAGGAAGACGGCGGTTCGTTTCATGCGCTGCGTTTATCCAGTTCGCGTTGGAAGTCGAGGAAATCATGTGCGGTGCGGCGCGTCGCCTCCAGCATTGGCAAATGGCCGATGCCCTCGATCATGATCAGGCGCGCGTCAGGCAGCAGTGCCTTGGTAGGGGCAGCGCCTTTTGGGCTCAGGATGCGGTCTTCTGTGCCCCAGACGATCAGGGCCGGCGTGGTGATCGGGCCTTGCAGGCGCGGCGAGCCGACCAGCTCTTTCATGATCGCGCAATGCAGCGCGTAGTCCGCCACGGCACGCCGCGCCAGCACCTGCTTCATACAGTAGGGGAAGTAAGGCGGCTTGGCCATGCAGGCCGCCATCAGCGCTTCGAAATTCTCCGTTTTGGGCACCAGCAAAGGCATCCTGCCCTCAGTATGGTAGTGCTCGAAGGACGGGGATTCCATCGATTCATCGGTGCCGCCCGGATCGAGCAACCATAGGCTCTTCACCTGCGCCGGATAGCGCGCCGCGTATTCGGCGGAGATAAAGCCGCCCATCGAATTGCCGCCCATATGGAAGCGCTGCACACCCAGTTCCGCCATGAAGGTGCGCAGATTCTCCACCTGCGTCGCCATATCGTGCTTCGCGTTCGGGTTGCGCCGCGCATCGCCAAAGCCCGGCAGGTCGGGGATGATGACGCGGTAGCGGCCCACCAGGTGCGCTGCGATGCGCGTGAAGTTATCCTTGTCGCCAGCGAAACCGTGCACTAGCAACAGTACCTCCTCGCCCGCGCCGCCTTCGAGGTAGGGCAGCGATGCCTGGCGCAGCGAGAGCCCGGCGCGTTTGCGCTCCAGCGTCAGCGCCGCGCGCGCCATCGGCACCGGCAGCAAACGGTTGGCCGCAGCCAGCGCCAGCGCTGCGGCGCCCAATGCGTACAGAAGAAACATCCCGCCTCCATATTGACTTGTTATTAAGGCAAAATTATAGTCTGCCAATCCAATCAGGGGGCGCGCTATGCAATGCGATGTGGTGATCGTGGGGAGCGGCTTTGGCGGCATCTGCAGCGCAATCAAGCTGAAAGAAGCGGGCATCCACAACTTCGTCATGCTCGAAAAGGACGAACAGTTCGGCGGCACCTGGCGCGTCAACAGCTACCCCGGCGCAGCCTGCGACATCCCGAGCCACTTGTATTCTTTCTCCTTCGCGCAGAACGCGCACTGGAGCCGCCTGTTCCCGCGCCAGGATGAATTGCTTGCCTACACCCAGCGTGTGGTGCGCGATTACGCGCTCGAGCCGCACCTGCGCCTTGGCCACGCGCTGCATTCGGCGCAGTTCGATGAGGCGGCCGGCTGCTGGCGCCTTATCACCAGCCAGGGCGAATACATCGCCCGCACCGTGATCTTCGCCATCGGTTTGTTGGGCCGCCCCAGCAAGCCGCAATTCCCCGGCGTGGAGCGTTTCCTCGGCCATAGCTTCCACTCCGCCCAGTGGGACCACGGCATCGACCTGCGCGGCAAGCGCGTCGCGGTGATTGGCAGCGGCGCCAGCGCGGTGCAATTTGTGCCCGAGATCCAGCCCCAGGTGCAGCAGCTGGACCACTACCAGCGCACCGCACACTGGGTGCTGCCGCGCCCCGACCGCGCCGTGTCGCGCATCGAGCAATGGCTGCTGGATCGCGTGCGCCCCTTGCAGCAGCTCTACCGCGCCAAACATTATGTGCAGTTCGAGTCGCGCGTGGTGATGTTCCTGTTCCTGCCGGTGCTGGCGAAGGTGATGCAGTGGCAAGCGTTACGCCACCTCAAACGCCAGGTGCCCGACCCGGCACTGCGCGCCAAGCTGGTTCCGGACTACACGCTGGGCTGCAAGCGCGTGCTGCTGACCAATGACTACTACCCGGCGCTCGTGCAGCCCAACGTCAAGGTGCTGAAAGACGGCATCCGTGAAATCCGCGAACACAGCATCGTCACCGGCAGCGGCGAAGAACGCCCGGTCGACGTGATCATCTACGCCACCGGCTTCGATGTGGAGCATGCCTACGGCCCGATCGAACTGCGCGGCCGCGATGGCCGCAGCTTTGCGCAAGCGCTGGAAGAGGGCGCCGGTGCCTACAAGGGCGCCACCGTGGCCGGCTTCCCCAACTTCTTCATGATCACCGGCCCGAACACCCTGCTGGGCCATAACTCCATGGTGTACATGATTGAATCCAGCGTGCGCTATGCGGTGGACGGCGTGCGCAAAGTGCTGCACGGCGGCCTGCACTCCGTCGACGTGCAGCCGGAAGTACAGGGCGCCTATAACCGCAAGCTGCAGCGCAAGCTTAAAGGCACGGTATGGCACACCGGCTGCCAAAGCTGGTACCTCGATTCACGCGGCCGCAACCTGGTGATCTGGCCCGGCTTCACCTTCCACTACCGCCACCTCACCCGCCGCTTCGACATCGATAGCTACATCGTGCGCCGCGCTCCATAGCGCTTCGCACGATGGCCGGATGCGATCCGGCCTCGGCAAACTGCGCGCACATCATCAACACCAAGCGCCTGCCGGCGACGATTGAAGAAGCGGGTTACAAGGAAGGCCTTCCCGTCGGCGTGCGCAGCATCGTGGTGAACCAGCAGACGGCGCCGCTTGAGATCACGATGGACAAGCCGCCGGTCGCAGGCCAGACCTTCTATATGGCGCCGGCGTGGGACAAGGACGGCTCGTCTGGCGTTGCCTGCACGGCGACATCCAGCAAAGGTTCCTGCCTGCGGCCTGCGGCCTGCCGCTACAGCGCCGCTGCCCCGTTCCGCCTGTGATCAAAGGATGCCTTGTTACTCCGCAAAATGGGAGTTGCGTAACGAGAATACGATTGCCTTTCCAACTCACGGGGAGGCCTTATGGCGACGGACGTTTACCTGCAAATCGATGGCATAAAAGGTGAGTCATCCGATTCGGAGCATCTTGGATGGATTGAAATCAGTTCTGCGCACTGGGGCGTTGTTCAGCCGCGCAGTGCAACTGCATCGACTGGAGGCGGTCATACAGCCGAACAAGGAAGGCACAATCCGGCTAGTCGAGTTGTTTCGAACCTTTGCACCGGTTGCCAAAATCTACTTTAATGGTGAAGGAGTTCCGTTCGCATCCAAATGGACGAACCATGACGATCACCTGCACATCAAACTGCGAGATTAAGTATGGCAACCATATTGCAATTGTCTTTGGCTGTGGTGCTTGGATCTATCGCTCCCTCTGCATGTGCCACTGATTCGGCGAACGCCTGGAGGCCTTTGTTAGATGCGAATTACCTAATCCATGGAGGCTCACTAGCCGACCGTCAGCTTCCTTCCGACGCTGACCGCAAAATATCCATCTTGGTAGATGGTCGTGCCGCGAAGGACATCTTCGATTCGATCGGGCCTGATCTGCGCCAAACCTGTTCGGATGAAAAAGGCGACCGGCAGCGGAGCAAGAAAGGAGTTGCGTGCTCGTACACCGCCATGGATAAGGGCTCGAAGTCCGGTCCCTACCGGTGCTGGATCGGGGTGGATCTACGGACAGGTGAGAGTGTCGCAACCGTGAGCTGTTGATACGGTCAGAAAAGGCGGGTCAACGGTATAGTTACTGCCGCCTGCAGGGTTTGCAAAGTAATCAGGGACGCCATCAAGCGCGCGTCGCCGCCGAGCTGGCGCGCCATGATATAGGCGTTGGGGGCGGTGGGCAGGGCGCAGTAGAAGCAGGCGGCCAGCGTGACCGCTTCGCTGACGCCAAACCATGCGCATACTGGCGCCGCTACCAGCGGCATCACCAGCAGCTTGAGCGTGGACGTGAGGGCAAGGGCTGCGGGGCGCAGGCCTTCCAGCGAGAACACCAGGCCGCTGCCGACGCACAGCAGCCCCAAAGCAAGCGCTGACTTGCCGAGGATGTCCAGCGTGTTCATGAGCGGTGCAGGCAATTGCAGGCCACCCACGCTGGCGCCAATGCCTGCCAATGTGGCGAGGATGATGGGGTTGGTGGCCAGCGTTTTCGCCACGACGGACGGCGCTACCTTGCGCCCGCTCCACCACGACAGGGCCAGGATCGAGATCACGTTCACCACCGGCAGGCAGAGCGCCAACGCCAGCATGACCAGCGCGTTGATCTGGGGTGGGAACAGCAGCGCCGAGACGGCAATGCCGAAATAGCTGTTGGGCCGCATCGCGCCCTGGATCACGGAGGAGCGGCTGGCGTCGGGCAGGCCGCGCCAGGGCAGCAGCAACAGCAAGGTCAGGCCGACCACAATCATCGTTGGCAGCAAGGTGGCCAGCGCCAGTTCGCCCACCATGCGGCCCTGGAAGTTGAGCTTGGCGATGCCGGTGAACAGCAGGGCGGGGAAGGCGATGAAATAGGAGAACTTCTCCATCGAGGGGAAGAAGTCCTCCGGCATCCACTGCGCGCGGCGGATCGCCACGCCCAGCATGATTAGCAGGAAAACCGGAAGGATGGCGGCCAGCATCCCGGCGCGCGCTTAAAGGGACTTGAGCTGGCGGTCGTGCCAGCGCGAGAGGGTGAGCAGGGCGGCAGCGCCACCGACCAGCGCCATGAACATGTCCGACTGGGTATCCCACTGGTCGCCCTGGGTGCCGAGGAATTCATCCGCGCCCTGGCCCAGCGCCACGGCGGCGGCCCATTCGATCAGTTCATAGGTGGCGCTGATCGCCAGCACAATGCAGATCACGATAAAGCCCAGCATTTTGCCGCGCGCGACATGTCCGCCGCGCAGCAGGATCTCGCGCGCCACCATGGCGGGAATGAAGCCCTGCGCGAAATGGCCGATGCGGTCGTAGGGATTGCGCGACAGGCCAAGCCATTGCTGCAAGTCGAAGCCGAAGGGCACGCGCGCATAGGTGTAGGCGCCGCCCACCATCAGGATCACGCAATGCACCGCCACCAGCGCGTACAACAGGTCGGTCAGGCGGTAGCTGCGGTAGGTGGCCGCCAGCAGTGGCAAGGCCACCAGCACCGGCGCCACTTCCAGCCACCAGGTCACGCGGTCGTAGGGCGCCATGCCGGACCATGCGAGCACCGCGCACACCACGGCGAGCAGCATCAGGTGGAAGGGGGAAGTCGTGCGCTCCATAAACGATCCAGTATTCGGCAAAAGTCGCATATTAATATCAAAAACGATTCGTTTCCAACGCAATCCGGGCGGCATAGACTGCAACCATGAAACGCCAGCATTTTGACATCAATATCCTCGACGCGCCCCTCGGCGCCGAAATCAGCGACTACAAGCTCCGGCAAAACCTGGACGAGGACGACGCCGACCGCCTGCAATCGGCCCTGGCCGACCACTACCTGCTGGTGTTCCGCCGCCAGAGCCTGGCGCCGCGCCTGCAGCAAGCGCTGGGCCGGCGCCTGGTCGCGCACTCGCTGGCGGCGGAGGGCGAGGCAGCCTGGTTCGCCAACCTGCAACTGGCCTACGACACCTTGCCGCCCGGCCTGCGGCGCGTAGTGCACCGCGCTCGCGCCGAGCAGGATGGTGCGGCGGGGCCGCTGCCGCTGGTGCGCTTGCATCCCGAAACGGGCCGCCGCTCCCTGCTGGTGGCCGATCCCGCCACCACGCGCCTGGTCGGCGCCAGCGCCGCCGAAAGCGACGAACTGCTGCACGAACTGCAGGCCCATGCCGTGCGCCCGCAGCACCTGTACCGCCACCACTGGCAGCCGCAAGACCTGCTGTTCTGGGACCCGCACAGCGTCACGCCGGTGCACGCCATGTAACGCTGGCGCGGTTCTTGCAAGTCAGGAGGCATGAACCGTCAGTTACGCATCGTTTTGATCCATCCCGCGCACGAAAGCGAGGCGCGCGCCCACGCCCTGCACAGCGGGCTGGCGGAGGCTGGCTACGAGCTGCTGGCCTCCTTGCCGGCCGATTTCCACCTGCCCGAACACATCGCCCGCCTGCAGCCCGACATGATCATTGTCGACGCCGAGTCGGACGCGCGCGACGTGCTGGAACACATCGTCATCGCCACCCGCGATGAACGGCGTCCCATCGTCATGTTCACGGAAGACGACAAGGCCTCCTCCATGGAGGCCGCCATGGCGGCCGGCGTTTCCGCCTATGTGGTGGCGGGCCTGCAGCCGGAGCGCGTGAAGCCGGTGCTGGACGTGGCGCTGGTGCGCTTCCGCCACGAGCAATTGCTGCTGGACGAGCTGCAGGGCGCGCGCCTGAAACTGGCCGAACGCAAGGTGATCGACCGCGCCAAGGGCATCTTCATGTCGCGCCACGAGATGACGGAAGACCAGGCTTTCCAGAAGCTGCGCAGCATGGCCATGAACAAGAACCTGAAGCTGGCCGAACTGGCCCAGCGCATCCTGGACGCGGAGGATTTGCTGGGTTGATGCACCGTTGTGGTGCGCGGCCCGGCAGGAGTGAAGGCATGCAGATTGAAAAAGACATAGTCAGGGTGGGCTTTAACCCGCTCACCGATTGCGCCTCGCTGGTGATGGCGTCGGTGCTGGGGCTGGACCGCAAGCACGGCATCCGCATCGTATTGAGCAAGGAAACGTCGTGGGCCGGCGTGCGCGACAAGCTGCTCACCGGCGAGCTGGATGCGGCCCATGCCCTGTATGGCCTGGTGTACGGCACCCAGCTCGGCATCGGCAGCGCGCGGCGCGATATGGCGATCCTGATGAATTTGAACCGCAACGGCCAG
The DNA here is from genome assembly GCA_046523935.1 of Massilia sp. SR12. Classification (GTDB taxonomy): domain Bacteria; phylum Pseudomonadota; class Gammaproteobacteria; order Burkholderiales; family Burkholderiaceae_D; genus Rugamonas. Next base: position 4,838,949 of record CP159586.1, read on the forward strand.
GCCATCACCCTGTCGCGCCGCCTGGTAGACGAGGGCATACGCGACGGCGCGGGCGTGGCGGCACTGGCGCATGAGCGCCAGCTGCGCTGGGCGCAGACCTTCCCCACCGGCACCCATGCCATGTGGTTGTATTACTGGCTGGCGGCGCACGGCGTGCACCCGCTGCGCGAGGCGCGCGTGATCACCGTGCCGCCGTCGCAGATGGCGACCAACCTGGCCGCCGGCCATATGGATGGCTTCTGCGCCGGCGAACCGTGGAACCACCGCGCCGTGATGGATGGCGTGGGCGTGACCATCGCCACCAGCCAGCAGATCTGGCCCGACCATCCGGAGAAGGTGCTGGCCTGCACCCATGACTTCGTGCGGCGCAATCCCAACACCGCGCGCGCCCTGGTGGCGGCTGTGCTGGAGGCGAGCCGCTGGATCGACGCCAGCGCCGCCAACCGCATGGCGATGGCCGAGATCATCTCCGCCATCCAATACGTCAACACCAGCAAGGAAGTGATCTGGCAGCGCATCCTCGGCCACTATGAAGATGGCATGGGTCGCAGCTGGCAGGATGCACACAGCATGCGCTTCCACCAGGAAGGCGCGGCCAACTTCCCCTACCTGTCGGACGGCATGTGGTTCATGACGCAGCACCGGCGCTGGGGCCTGCTCAAGGCCGCGCCGGATTACCTGGGCGTGGCGCTCAAGGTGCACCAGGTGGCGCTGTACAAGGAGGCGGCCGAGATCACGGAAACGCCGATCCCGGACAGCACGCTGCGCAGCTCCGTGCTGATGGATGGCAGCACCTGGGACGGCCGCCATCCGGAGCGCTACGCGGAATCGTTCGCGATCCGCGCCTGAGGTGGTGCGGGGCGTGCGCTATTGCGGTGCACCATTTTCGGGCGCGATGCACCTTCAAATGGCGAAAAACCGCCGCCGCGCCCCCCGCACGGGGCGATTCCCTAGGGAAGAGCAGCTGGCACAGCTCTTGCAAAGGACAGGTAAAGCACCGGTCTAACGGCGGATCGGCAACCGGACAACGGCGTCCGCGCGGCACGGCCATCGATGGCCCGTGCTGCGCGGACGCCTTTTTGTTTTCAGGGGCATACCATGGCCAGTAAAGCGACCAGCATCAAACTGTTTTCGTTCTCCACTCCGCAAATGCGGGCCTTCCACCTGACGTGGATGGCGTTCTTCGTCTGTTTCTTCGCGTGGTTCGCCTGCGCGCCGCTGATGCCGGTGATTAAAGGCGAATTCGGCCTCACCGCAGCGCAAATCGCCAATATCAATATCGCGGCGGTGGCCATCACCATCCTCGTGCGCCTCATCATCGGCCCGCTGTGCGACCGCTACGGCCCGCGCAAGGCCTATACCGGCTTGCTGCTGCTGGGCGCTTTCCCGGTGCTGGGCGTGGCGGCGGCGCAAACCTACGAGAGCTTCCTCTTCTTCCGCCTGCTGATCGGCGCGGTGGGCGCCAGCTTCGTCATCACCCAGTACCACACCTCGGTCATGTTCGCGCCCAACGTGGTCGGCACCGCCAACGCGGCGGCCGCAGGCTGGGGCAATGCGGGCGGCGGCGTGGTGCAGTCCACCATGCCGATGATCATGGCCGCCATGGTCATGATGGGCGTGGGCGAAACCATGGGCTGGCGCGCCGCCCTGGTGGTGCCGGGCGTGCTGATGCTGGTCATGGCCTTTGTCTACTACCGCTTTACCCAGGACTGCCCGGACGGTAACTACGCCGACCTGCGCGCCGCCGGCATTGAACTGGAGAGCGGCAAGAAAGGCGGCTGGGCGAGCTTCAAACTGGCGGCCGGCAATTACCGCGTGTGGATGCTGTTCGTCACCTACGGCGCCTGCTTCGGCGTAGAGATCTTCATCCACAACATCGCCGCCATCTACTACGTGGACACCTTCAAGCTGTCGCTGGCGCAGGCCGGCATGGCAGCCGGCAGCTTCGGTTTGCTGGCGCTGTTCGCCCGCGCGCTGGGCGGCTGGCTGTCCGACAAGGCAGCCCTGCGTGGCAGCCTGAATAGCCGCGTCACCCTGCTGGTTGTGATGATGCTGGGCGAAGGCATCGGCCTGCTATTCTTCTCCAAGGCGGACAGCGTGCTGTTCGCCGTGGCGGCGATGCTGGTGTTCGGCCTGTTCACCCACATGGCATGCGGCGCCACTTACGCGCTGGTGCCCTTCATCGACAAGCGCGCACTGGGCGGGGTGGCCGGCATCATCGGCGCCGGCGGCAATGTGGGCGCGGTGGCGGCGGGCTTCCTGCTCAAAGGCACCGGCAATACCCAGCAAACCCTGTGGATTCTCGGCGTACTGGTCGCCTTGTCCGCCCTGTGCGCACTGGCCGCACGATTCAGCGCATCCACCGTGGAAGAACACGCAATCGCAGGAGCAGCAGTATGAAAATCGTCGTCATCGGCCACGGCATGGTCGGCCACCAATTCCTGAAAAGCCTGCCGCGCGACAGCGGCGTGCATGTCACCGTGCTGTGCGAGGAACCGCGCCCGGCCTATGACCGGGTCCACCTGTCGGAGTTCTTCAGCGGGAAAAGCGCGGATGACCTGTCGCTGGTGGAACCGGGCTTCTTCGAACGCGACGACATGGTGCTGCGCCTGAACGCGCGCGCCCTGTCGATCCACCCCGATGCGCGCCAGGTCAAGGTCAGCGACGGCAGCGTGCTCGATTACGACAAGCTGGTGATTGCCACCGGTTCCTTCCCCTTTGTGCCGCAGATCGACGGCAAGGACCGCAAGGACTGCTTCGTCTATCGCACCATCGAGGACCTGGAGGCGATGCAGGAATGCGGCGCGCGCTCCAAAACCGGCGTGGTGATCGGTGGCGGCCTGCTTGGCCTGGAATGCGCCAAAGCCTTGCGCGACATGGGCCTGGAAACCCACGTGGTGGAATTCGCGCCGCGCCTGATGGCGGTGCAGGTGGACGATGGCGGCGGCCGCGTGCTGCGCAAGAAGATCGAAGAACTGGGCGTAACCGTCCACACCGGCAAGAACACCAGCGCAATCGTGGCGGGCGAAGGCGCCAACCACCGCATGCAGTTCGCTGATGGCAGCTCGCTCGACACCGACATGATCGTGTTCTCCGCCGGCATTCGCCCGCGCGACTACCTGGCGCGCGAATGCGGGCTGGAAGTCGGCCCGCGCGGCGGCATCGCCATCAACAACCAATGCCAGACCAGCGACGCAAATATCTACGCCATCGGCGAATGCGCGCTGTGGAACGGCATGGTGTACGGCCTGGTGGCGCCGGGCTACGATATGGCGCGCGTCGCCGCCCGCCATATCCTGGGCGACAGCACGGCCGTATTCGGCGGCGCCGACATGAGCACCAAGTTGAAGCTGATGGGCGTGGACGTGGCCAGTATCGGCGACCCGCATGCCAAAGCGGAAGGCGCGCGCTCCTACCAGTTCACCGATGAACGCAAGCAGGTCTACAAGAAGATCGTCGTGTCCGACTGCGGCAAATACCTGCTGGGCGGCGTGATGGTGGGCGATGCCGGCGAATACGGCACCCTGCTGCAAATGATGCTGAACAAGATCGAACTGCCGGAAGCGCCGGAATTCCTGATCTTGCCGCAATCGGACGGCGCCGCAAAACCAGGCCTGGGCGTGGACGCGCTGCCGGCTGGCGCACAAATCTGCTCCTGCAACGACGTGTCGAAAGGCGCCATCTGCGAGGCGGTGGCCGGCGGCGCCACCAGCATCGGCGCCATCAAAAAATGCTGCGGCGCCGGCACTTCCTGCGGCGGCTGCGTGCCGCTGGTGATGCAAATCATGAAGGCCGAAATGAAGAAGCTCGGCATGGACGTGAACAACCACGTCTGCGAGCACTTCGCGCACTCGCGCCAGGAGATGTTCCACCTGGTCCGCGTAGGGCAGATCAAGTCGTTCGACGACCTGCTGGCGCGGCACGGCAAAGGCCTGGGCTGCGACGTGTGCAAACCGCTGGCGGCGAACATTTTCGCGACCTGCTGGAACGACTTCGTGCTCAAGAAAGAACACGCCGGCCTGCAGGACTCGAATGACTACTTCCTGGGCAATATCCAAAAGGACGGCACGTACTCCGTGGTACCGCGCATGCCGGGCGGCGAAGTCACGCCGGAAGGCCTGATCGCGGTCGGCCAGGTAGCCAAGAAATACGGCCTGTACACCAAGATCACCGGTGGCCAGCGGGTGGACTTGTTCGGCGCCCGCGTCGAGCAGTTGCCGGAGATCTGGGAGGAACTGATCGCAGCCGGCTTCGAGACTGGCCACGCCTACGGCAAATCGCTGCGCACCGTGAAGTCCTGCGTCGGCTCGACCTGGTGCCGCTACGGCGTGGACGACTCGGTCGGCCTGGCGATTGAACTGGAGAACCGCTACAAGGGTTTGCGCACGCCGCACAAGATCAAGTTCGGCGTCTCCGGCTGCACCCGCGAATGCGCCGAAGCGCAAGGCAAGGACGTTGGCATCATCGCCACCGAAAAAGGCTGGAACCTGTACGTGTGCGGCAACGGCGGCATGAAGCCGCGCCACGCCGAGCTGCTGGCGTCCGACCTGGACAAAGCCACGCTGGTGGCCTACATCGACCGCTTCCTCATGTTCTACAGCCGCACGGCGGACCGCCTGCAGCGCACCAGCACCTGGCGCGAAAACCTGGAAGGCGGCCTGGATTACCTGAAGGCCGTCGTCATCAGCGACAAGCTGGGCATCAACGCAGAATTGGAGCAAGACATGCAGCGCGTAGTCGACACCTACGCCTGCGAATGGAAAGAAGCCGTCAACAATCCAGAAACGCGCGCCCGCTTCCGCCACTTCGTCAACAGCCCGGAAGCAGACAGCAACGTCGTCTTCATGGAAGAGCGCGGCCAGATCCGCCCCGCCACCATAGAAGAACGCAAACGCATCCCAATAAAAGCCATCGCATGAACAGCGGGGTCCGGCCCTGTGGGCCGTACCCCGGTTTCCCGGTTTTCAGAAAAGGAGCAAGAGAAAATGCACCGCGACCAATCCGCCGCCGCCTGGACAGCCATCTGCAACGTCGACGAAATCGTCCCCAACACCGGCGTCTGCGCCCTGCTGCAAGGGCAGCAAGTCGCCGTCTTCCGCATGAACGAAGGTGAAGGCGAAGGCAACCGCGTTTTCGCCATCGGCAACTACGACCCCAACGCCGAAGCCTCCGTGCTGTCGCGCGGCCTGGTCGGCAACCTCGGCGAACGCCTGGTGGTCGCCTCCCCAATCTACAAGCACCACTTCGACCTGCAAACCGGCGAATGCCTGGAAGCGCCCGAGCACTCCGTGCCAACCTGGCCCGCGCGTATCGAAGGCGGCAAGGTCTGGGTCGGCGCATGAAACCCGCCCTGGTCGTCGTTGGCAACGGCATGGCCGGCATGCGTACGGTCGAAGAGCTGCTCAAGCTCGCGCCGGACATGTACGACATCACCGTGTTCGGCGCCGAACCGCACGGCAACTACAACCGCATCCTGCTGTCGCCGGTGCTGGCCGGCGAGAAGTCGGTGGACGACATCATGCTCAACACGCGCGAGTGGTACGCGCAGAACCACATCACCCTGCACACCGGCGACCCGGTCGAGCATATCGACCGCAAGCGTCGCCTGGTGCGTGCCCGTTCCGGGCTGGAGGTGCGCTACGACCGCCTGCTGCTGGCCACCGGCTCGCGCCCTTTCATCATCCCCGTGCCGGGCCACGAGCTGCCGGGCGTGCTGGCCTTCCGCGATATCAACGACGTGGAGCAGATGCTGGCCGCCGCGCGCGACCACCGCCACGCCGTGGTGATTGGCGGCGGCCTGTTGGGGCTGGAGGCCGCCAACGGCCTGCAGCGCCAGGGCATGCAGGTGACCGTGGTACACGTCACCGATGCACTGATGAACCAGCAGCTCGACAAACCCGCCGCGCAACTGCTGCAGAAGGCCTTGGAAGGGAAGGGCCTGACCTTCCGCATGGAGGCGCAGACCAGCGAGATTGTCGGACCGGACCGCGTGACGGCCGTGCGTTTTGCCGATGGCAGCGAGGTTCCGGCCGACCTGGTGGTGATGACTGCCGGCGTACGCCCGAACATCGAACTGGCCAAGGGCAGCGGCCTGCATTGCGAGCGCGCCATTGTGGTGGACGATACCTTGCAGACCTTCGACCCGCGCATCTACGCCGTGGGCGAATGCGTACAGCACCGCCGCGCCACGTTTGGCCTGGTGGCGCCCATCTGGGAGCAGGCGCGCGTGTGCGCCGCGCACCTGTCGGGCGCCGGCCATCGCCGCTACGTGCAGCAGGTCACGCCAACGCGCCTGAAGGTGACGGGCGTTGACCTGTACTCGGTCGGCGATTTCACGGGCGGCGACGGCAGCGAAGACCTGGTGCTGCGCGATCCACGGCGCGGCGTCTACAAGCGCCTGGTGCTGGACGGCAGCCGCATCACCGGCGCCGTGCTGTACGGCGACGTGCAGGACGGGCCCTGGTATTTTGACCTGATCCAGAACCGTACCGACATTTCGTCGGTGCGTAACCATCTTCTGTTTGGGCAGGCGCTGTGCGCGCAGGCCGCGTGAATCATGATTAAGACGACGTGCGCTTACTGTGGTGTAGGGTGTGGTGTGACGGCGACGCCGCGTGTTGGCGGCGGGTTCGACATCGCGGGCGATGCCGCGCATCCCGCCAACCAGGGGCGCCTGTGCGTGAAGGGTTCCGCGCTGGGCGAGACCATCGGCCTGGAGGGCCGCCTGCTGTATCCGATGCTGCGCGAACGCGGCGCAGACGGATCGCGCAGCACTCCCCCGCAGCGCGTGGCCTGGGGCGAAGCACTCGACCACGTGGCCGGCAAGTGGCGCGCCATCATCGAAGAGCATGGTCCGGATGCCGTGGCCTTTTACGTTTCCGGCCAACTGCTGACCGAAGACTACTACGTTGCAAACAAGCTGGTGAAAGGCTATATCGGCAGCGCCAATATCGACACCAATTCCCGCCTGTGCATGTCGTCCGCCGTGGCCGGACACAAGCGCGCTTTCGGCGAGGATGTGGTGCCCGTCAATTACGACGACATCGACCACGCCGACATGGTGGTGCTGGTCGGCTCCAACCTGGCCTGGTGCCACCCGATCCTGTTCCAGCGCCTGACGCGCGCCAAGGAAGCGCGGCCGGGCATGAAGATTGTGGTGATCGACCCGCGCCGCACCGCGACTTGCGAATTGGCCGACCTGCACCTGCCGATCAAGCCCGGCACGGATGTCTGGCTGTTCAACGGCTTGTTCAGCTATCTGTCCCGCATCGGCGCAGTCGATCCGGCCTTCGTCGCCGCCCACACAAGCGGGCTCGAAGGCGCACTGGCCGCCGCCGACATATCGCCGGCCGATGTGGCGCGCGCCTGCCGCGTCAACCTGCACGATTTGATGGAGTTCTACGAATCTTTCGCCGCCACAGCGAAGGTGCTCACCGGCTTCTCGATGGGCGTCAATCAGTCCAGCGCTGGCACGGACAAAGTGAACAGCATCATTAACTGTCACCTGATCGGCGGGCGGATCGGCAAGCAGGGCATGGGGCCGTTCTCGATCACCGGGCAGCCCAATGCCATGGGTGGGCGCGAAGTCGGCGGCCTGGCCAATATGCTGGCGGCGCACCTCGACCTCGACAACGCCACGCACCGCGATGCCGTGCAAACGTTCTGGTCATCGCCGCGCATCGCTTCGCGCCCGGGCCTGAAGGCGGTGGACCTGTTTGAGGCGATCGAATCCGGCCGCGTCAAAGCGGTTTGGGTGATCGCCACCAATCCGGTCGTCAGCCTGCCCAATGCCGACCAGGTGCGGCGCGCGCTGGAGCGCTGCGAGCTGGTTGTTGTCTCGGACGTGGTGCGCGACACCGATACCAATGCCTACGCCGACGTCCTGTTGCCTGCATTGGCATGGGGCGAGAAGGACGGCACCGTCACCAATTCCGAGCGCCGCATCTCGCGCCAGCGCCCCTTCCTGCCCGCGCCAGGCGAAGCGAGGGCGGACTGGCTGATCCTGTCGCAATTCGCCCTGCGCATGGGCTACGACGGCTTTGGCTATGCCAGCGCCGCCGAGATCTTCACTGAACACGCCCGCCTCAGCGCCTGGCGCAACGCCCCCGGCGAGCTGCCACGCGCCTTCAACATCAGCGCCCTCGCCACCCTGAGCGTAGCCGGCTACGACGCCCTCCCGCCGACGCAATGGCCAGCGCCCGTCGCCCCCGCCGCAGCGTCTGGAGCAGACGCACCCTCAGCGCGCCGCCCCTTCGATGACGGGCACTTCTCGTACGCGGACGGACGCGCGCGTTTCGTGGCAACAGTGCCGCGCGCGCCAGCCAACCTGCCAGACGGCGAATACCCGCTCACCCTGAACACCGGCCGCGTACGCGACCACTGGCACACAATGACCCGCACCGGCCGTGCCGCCAAGCTGGCCGACCACATTTCCGAATCCTTCATCGACATGCACCCGCAAGACGCCCTGTTGTGCGGCGTGAAAGAAGGCGAGCTGGCGCGCGTCACCAGCCAATGGGGCAGCATGGTCGCCCGCGTCCAGCACGGCGGCGGCATCGCCCGTGGCAGCGCCTTCGTCCCGATCCACTGGAACAACCAGACCGCCTCCGACGCCCGCATCGGCGCCGTGGTCAACCCCGCCGTCGATCCCGTTTCCGGCGAACCGGAATTCAAGCACACCCCAGTGATGATCGACCGCTTCCCGGTGAAATGGCACGGCTTCGTCCTCAGCCGCGACGCACTGCAACTGGAAGCATTAGCCTACTGGACCAAAGTACAAGGCAAAGACTTCCAGCGCTACGAACTCGCCGGCCGCAACACGATCCAGGACTTCGGCGAATGGGCGCGCCAGCTACTCGGCATCAAAGACGACGACGCCGACTGGCTCGAATACGCCGACCGCAGCTCCGGCGTGTTCCGCGCCGTGCACCTGGTGGACGACTGCATCGCCCAATGCATCTTCATCTCCGCCAGGCCCGATTTGCCCGCGCGCCAATGGCTCGCCAGCCTGTTCGAAAAAGAGAAATTGGAACTCGCAGACCGCGCCGCCCTGCTGGCGGGGCGCCCGATTGAAGCCGGCGTAGATGCCGGGCCAACGGTATGCTCCTGCTTCGGCGTAGGCCGCAACACCATCTGCAACGCCATCCGCGAAAAGAACCTCACCACGACAGCGCAAATCACCGCCTGCGTAAAGGCCGGCGGCAACTGCGGCTCCTGCGTGCCGGAACTGAAAAAACTACTGGTGGAAACCCGCGTGGAAGAAACAGCTTAAGGCCGGGCAGCCTGTTGTTGCAGAGAGAGCAGAGTGGCCCTGGCCTCAGCGCGCCAAGCGCCACCCAGGTCGATTGCCGCCTGCGCAGCGGCACGCGCCTCATCCACCTGGCCCAACTCCCCCAGCACGACGGCCAGGTTATTGAAGGCAGCGCCATGCGACGGATGCGCCACGGTGGCGCTACGGAAAGCATCGGCCGCTGCAGCCTTATCGCCGGCGGCATAGGCGCTATTCCCGAGTCCAAGCTGGAGAGGCAGCGTATTCGGCCACCGCTGCAGCGCCGCGCGGTAGGACAACAGGGACGATTGCGGCGGCACTGCCGCCTCATACGCGATCAGGTCAGGCTGCAGCGTCGCAAGGCTCGCCGTAGCCGGCAGTTCGCCCGCAGGGAGCGCCACCAAACCCCAGAAACCGCTACGCGCCCAGGTATTCTCGAAAGTTGAAAGCGGCATGGTCATACGGCGCGTGGTACCGGAACGCAGGATCACCTGCGCGCTGCCGATGTCGTAGCCGACAACGACCGCGTAATGCCACTTAGGCATAATCGGCAGGCTCAGATTCTGCAGCACCAGCACGGGATGACCCGCGTCGATTTCCGCCAACAGCGCCTGCATGCTCGGCCCAATGCGCGTGGTCAGAGCGCCATGGCGGCGCCCAGCGGCCTGCAATTCGATTTGCAGGCTACCTTCGCGGCCCGGAAGATAAACTTCCCCCACCAGCGAATCCGGCGACTTGTCGATGCCAGCCGCGCCGAGCAGCATAGCCAAGGCAGCGGGGCCGCATTGATAGCGCTCCTGCGCATAGAAAGGCGTCGAAGCCAGCTCCTGCAGCTGTGGACCGGTACGCGGCGCAGCGAGCAGCGCGCGCGTCTGCGTCGCGCATCCTGCCAACAGCAGAAGCGCGACCGCCACAGCCAGCAGGCGTTGCATCGTTTAGCGCACGGAACGGGTGAACGGATACACCTTGGTCAGGCCGAGGATATCGGTCACCAGCAGCAAGACAAAGACGAATACCAGCGCACCGACGATGCCGTCACCGCCCGCCGGCAGCGAATCGACCTGCTTCACCAGCGCCTCCGCTTCCGCATCGCTCAGCGCCGCAACGCGCGCTTGGGCCGCATCCGGCGCAATGCCGTTGCGTTCCAGCGCCACCTGCACGTCGGCACGTTGCAGTTCCGTCGCCAGGCGAGCACGCGCCTGCGTTCCCGCTTCCGTTGCCGCCACCTGGGCGGTACCGATCATGGCCGCCTGAACGTTTTGCTGAAAGCCCACCACAACCATGGCCGACAGCATGAGATGCACGAAGAGTTTTTTCATTTTATTTCTCCTTAGATAAACACGCGAAGTGTATCCAAGAGGAACTTTTTGCGACGCACGATTAGCCGAGCCAAAGCCAAAACCGGTGCCAGGTCTGTCATTCGGACAGCTACCGCTAACATTTGACAAATCTCAATACGCTAATCCGCCCCATTTGCCGTATTGAGAAATATCAAACTATGTGGTCGGATGTCCGAATGACAGACCTGGCACCGGTTTTAGCCTCAGATCCCGCCCATGCAGATGTATTTGGTGACGAGGTAGTCGTCCATGCCGTGCGTGGAGCCTTCGCGGCCCAGGCCGGATTGCTTGACGCCGCCGAATGGCGCCACTTCGGTCGAGATCAGGCCAGTGTTCACGCCCACCATGCCGCTTTCCAGGCCTTCCGCTACGCGCCAGATGCGGCCGATGTCGCGTGAGTAGAAATACGCCGCCAGGCCGAATTCGGTGTCGTTGGCCAGCGCCACCACTTCGTCGTCGGTCTTGAAGCGGAACAGCGGCGCCAGTGGGCCGAAGGTTTCTTCGCGCGCGACCAGCATGTCCGCATTCACGTCCGCCAGCACGGTAGGCTGGAAGAAGCTGTGTCCGAGCGCATGGCGTTTGCCGCCCAATAGCAATCGCGCGCCTTTGCCCAGCGCATCGGCGATATGCTCTTCTACTTTGGCGACGGCCTTCTCTTCGATCAGCGGGCCTTGCGTGACGCCGGCATCGGCGCCGTTGCCGACTTTGAGCTGGCGTGCGGCTTCCACCAGCTTGGCGGCGAAGGCGTCGTACACGCCGTCCTGCACGTAGATGCGATTGGCGCAGACGCAGGTCTGGCCGGCATTGCGGTATTTGGAGGCGATGGCGCCTTCCACTGCGGCGTCAAGGTCGGCGTCGTCGAATACGATGAACGGTGCGTTGCCGCCCAGTTCCAGCGACAGCTTCTTGATCGTCGGTGCGCATTGCTCCATCAGCAGGCGGCCGACGGCGGTGGAACCGGTGAAACTCAATTTGCGCACGATGGGGTTGGACGTCATCTCGCCGCCAATCGCGCGCGAGGCGCCGGTGACCACGCTGAACACGCCCGCCGGAATGCCGGCGCGTTCGGCCAGTACCGCCAAAGCCAGCGCGGAGAAGGGCGTCAGTTCGGCAGGTTTGACCACCATCGGGCAGCCCGCCGCCAGCGCCGGTCCGGCTTTGCGCGTGATCATCGCGGCGGGGAAGTTCCATGGCGTGATCGCTGCGCTGACGCCGATCGGTTCGCGTGTGACGAGCACGCGCTTGTCGGGCCATGGGGAGGCGAGGGTTTCGCCGGCGATGCGTTTGGCTTCTTCGGCGAACCATTCGATGAACGATGCGGCGTAGGTGATCTCGCCTTTGGATTCGGCCAGCGGCTTGCCTTGTTCGGCTGTCATCAGCAAGGCCAGGTCGTCGGCATTGGCGAGGATCAGGTCGTGCCATTTGCGCAGGATGGCGGCGCGCGCTTTGGCCGGTTGCCTGCGCCATGCGGGCCATGCGGCTTGCGCGGCTTCGATGGCGCGGCGTGTTTCGGCGGCGCCCATCAGCGGTACTGTTCCGACGGTTTCGCCAGTGGCGGGATTGGTCACGGTGATTGTCGCGCCCCCATCGGCATCGCACCATTCGCCTGCAATAAAGCACTGCTGGCGTAGAAGGCTGGGATCTTTCAGGGTCAACATGGTTCACCTCCAAACTAAAAATCCAAGTATACCCAGTATCACATTGCCCAGTTGCCACAATCGCAAATTGGGAATAAGATCAAATTGCACACCAAGTTACTATTAGAAGAACTGAAATGCGCCGCCCCATCGTTCTGGTCCCCGCTTGCAGCCATAAAATTGGCCCACATCCCAGCTATGCCGCACAAAACAAATACGTTGATGCGGTGGCTGTGGGGGCGCGCTGCCAGCCGTTATTGGTCCCGCCGCTCGGCGACAGCACCGATATCGAAAGCCTGCTTAGCGTTGCCAATGGCATCATGCTGACCGGCGCCGCCTCCAATGTGCAGGCGCGCCTGTATGGGCAGGAAACGTTTGATCCCTCACTGCCGCTCGATATCGCGCGCGATGCCACCGCCTTGCCCTTGGTGCGCGCTGCGCTGCTGCGCGGCATACCGCTGCTGGCGATCTGCCGCGGTTTCCAGGAAGTGAACGTGGCGCTGGGCGGCACCTTGCACCAGTCGGTGCATACGGTGCCTGGCTATTTCGATCATCGCGAAGACAAGACACTGGCTCTGGAGCAGCAATACGGTCCGGCGCACCGCGTCAAACTCGAAGCGGGCGGTTTGTTGGCCCATATCCTGGACGGCGCTAGCGAAATACAAGTGAATTCCCTGCACGGGCAGGGAATCGACCGGCTCGCGCCCGGCCTGCAGGTGGAAGCGCGTTCCGACGACGGTTTGATCGAGGCGTATTCCGTCGCCGCCTCTTCCGCGTTCGCGCTTGCGGTGCAATGGCATCCTGAATGGCGGGTCGAGGAGAACCACGATTCCATGCGCATGTTCAGCGCATTCGGACTCGCATGCCGCGTGCACAGGGACCGTATCCCTTAGCTTTGCTTTCTTCAGTAGTGCTATTTTCTAAACTACCTGAGAGGCAGCTATGGCAATCCGCGAAAACTTCAGCTATACCGACATGGACGAGTGGCTCAATGAAAAGCGAGTCACCGAAATTGAATGCCTGGTCCCGGACCTGACCGGCGTCGCGCGCGGCAAGATTCTCCCGCGCGGTAAATTCACCCAGGAGCGCGGCATGCGTATTCCGGAAGCGGTGCTGGGCATGACCGTGACCGGCAATTATCCGACCGAGGATGACGCCTACGACCGCGCCATTTCCAACACCGACCGCGACATGGTCCTGAAGGCCGACCCCACCACCATCACCATGGTGCCATGGGCCAGCGACCCGACTGCGCAGGTGATCCACGATTGCTATTTCAGCGATGGTCGCCTGGTTGATTTTGCGCCGCGCTCGGTGCTGCGCCGCGTGCTGAAACTGTTTGACGAAAAGGGCTGGAAGCCAGTCGTGGCGCCGGAACTGGAGTTCTACCTGACCGACAAGAACTCCGATCCCGACCTGCCGTTGAAGGCGCCAATCGGCCGCAGCGGCCGGGCTGAAACCAGCCGCCAGGTCTATAGCATCGACGCGGTAAACGAGTTCGATCCGCTGTTCGAAGACATCTACGACTATTGCGACTTGATGGGCCTGGACGTGGACACCCTGATCCACGAAATCGGCGCCGGCCAAATGGAGATCAATTTCCTCCATGGCGAGCCGCTGGGACTGGCCGACAAGGTGTTCTTCTTCAAACGCACCTTGCGCGAGGCGGCATTGAAGCACCATATGTACGCCACCTTCATGGCCAAGCCGATGGCGGGCGAGCCGGGATCGGCCATGCATATCCACCAGAGCGTGGTCGATGCGCGCACCGGCTGGAATATCTTCAGCAACCAGGACGGCTCGCCGTCGCAGTTGTTCAAGGCCTATATCGGTGGCCTTCAGCGCTATATGCCGAGCGCACTGGCGATTGTCGCGCCGTATGTGAATTCCTATCGCCGCCTGGTGCGCCACACGGCTGCGCCGATCAATATCCAGTGGGGCATGGATAATCGCACCGTCGGTTTCCGCGTTCCTGAATCGAGCGTGCAGGACCGGCGCGTGGAGAACCGCATCATCGGCGCCGATGCCAACCCTTATCTTGCGCTGGCTGTTACGCTGGCCTGCGGCTACCTTGGCATGACCGAAGCGCTGGAGCCGAGCGCACCCACCACCGGCAGCGCCTACGATATGAAGGTGGAGCTGCCGCAAGGCCTGCCGGAGGCATTGAAGGAGCTGCGCAGCGAGGACAAATTGCGCAATGTGCTGGGCGAGCGCTTCATCGACGTGTATGCCGCGATCAAGGACCTGGAGCACCAGGAGTTCATGACCGTCATCAGCCCGTGGGAGCGCGAGCACCTGCTGCTGCACGTGTAAGGAGGCGACCATGGACGATACCAAAACCATCCAGGCGCACGACCACGCGCATTACATGCACCCTTTCACCGACCACAAGGCGCTGGGCGAGCGCGGCGTGCGCGTGATGGTGCGCGGCGAGGGAATCTACCTGTGGGACTCGGAAGGCAAAAAGATCCTGGACGGCATGTCCGGCCTGTGGTGCGTGAATGTCGGCTATGGGCGGCACAGTATTTCCAAAGCCGTGTTCGAGCAGATGGAGACGCTGCCTTTCTATAACAGCTTCTTCAACACCACCAATGTGCCGGCGGTGAAGCTGGCGGCCAAGTTGGCCGAGATCGCGCCGGAAGGCTTCCAGCATGTGTTCTTCACCGGCTCCGGCTCGGAGGCGAACGACACCAACGTGCGCATGGTGCGCCGCTATTGGGACTTGTTGGGACAGCCGCAGCGCCACACCATCATCAGCCGTTTCAACGCCTACCACGGCAGCACCATGGCCGGTGCCTCGCTGGGCGGCATGGAGGGCATGCATGCCCAGGGCGGCCTGCCGATCCCTGGCATCGTGCATATCCGCCAGCCGAACTACCTGGACGCGGGGCGCGGCATGAGCGAGGACGAATTCGGCATCGAAGCCGCGTCCTGGCTGGAGCAGAAGATCCTCGAAGTGGGCGCGGAAAAAGTGGCGGCCTTCATCGGCGAGCCGATACAGGGCGCGGGTGGCGTCGTCATCCCGCCGCGCACGTACTGGCCGGAAATCCAGCGCATCTGCGACAAGTACGGCATCCTGCTGATCGCGGATGAAGTGATTACCGGCTTTGGCCGCACCGGCCGCATGTTCGCCAGCGACTACTTCGGCATCAAGCCGGACCTGATCACTTTCGCCAAGGGTGTCACCTCCGGCTATATTCCGCTGGGCGGGGTGCTGGTGGGCGAGCGCGTGGCGAAAGTGCTGATCGGGCAGGGCGGTGAGTTCGCGCACGGTTTCACCTACTCGGGCCACCCGGTGGCTTGCGCGGCGGCGCTGGAGACCATCCGCATCATCGAGGACGAGCAGTTGGTGCAGCGTGTGGCGCAGGATACGGGTCCTTACCTGGCGCAGCGCTTTGCCACGCTGGGCGATCACCCGCTGGTCGGCTATGCCAATAGCTGCGGCTTTGTCGCGGGCCTGAACCTGGTGCGGCGCAAGGGCTCTACCATCCACGGCCACGAGTACTTCGACCCCAAGCTGGAAGTGGGCATGGTGTGTCGCGGCTATATGTTCAACAACGGCATGATCATGCGCGCTGTGGGCGACCGCATGATCATCGCGCCGCCGCTGGTCATGACGCGCGAACAGATCGATGAAATGGTGGCGCTGATCCGGCGCTGCCTGGACGATACCTATAAGGACTTACAACAGAGGGGATGGGTCTGAACCATGGCTAAAACGGCGAAAGAGGCGGTCAACTGGCATGACAAGGCGAAGTCCCTGGTGCTGGACGGGCGCGCCTTCATCAACGGCGAACGCACCTGGGCGCGCAGCGAGCGCAAGTTCGACAACCTGTCGCCGATCGACGGTCGCTACCTGTCGCAGACGGCCCGCTGCGATGCGGCGGACGTGGACCATGCGGTGGCCGTGGCGCGGCGGGCCTTTGACAGCGGGCGCTGGGCCGGCCAGGCACCGGCGCAGCGCAAGCGCGTGCTGGTGAAGTTCGCCGAGCTGATGATGCAGAACAAGGATGAACTGGCGCTGCTGGAAACGCTCGATATGGGCAAGCCAATCAAGTACAGCCAAGTGGTCGATGTGTCGCTGGCTGCCAATTGCATCCGCTGGTACGGCGAGGCGATTGACAAGGTGTACGGCGAGATCGCGCCGACGCCCGCCAACGCGCTGGCCCTGATCACGCGCGAGCCGGTCGGCGTGGTGGCGGCCATCGTGCCGTGGAACTATCCGCTGCTGATGGCGGCGTGGAAGATCGCGCCGGCGCTGGCGGCGGGCAATAGCGTGGTGCTCAAGCCGTCCGAGAAGACGCCGCTGTCGGCGCTGCGGCTGGCGGAGCTGGCACTGGAGGCGGGCATCCCGCCGGGCGTGTTCAATGTGCTGCCGGGCTTTGGCAACGAGGCCGGCGCCGCGCTGGCCATGCATATGGATGTGGACTGCATCGGCTTTACCGGCTCCACCCGCACCGGCAAGCAGATCATCCAGATGGCGGGCCAGTCGAACCTGAAGCGGGCCTGGACGGAATTGGGCGGCAAATCAGCCAATATCGTCTGCGCCGATTGCCCGGACCTGGACGCCGCCGTGGCGGCTGCCGTCGGTTCGATCTACTTCAACCAGGGCGAGAGCTGCAATGCGCCATCGCGCCTGTTCGTGGAGGAGTCGATCAAGGACCAATTCCTGGAGAAGGCGCTGGCCATGGTGCCATCGTATGCGCCGGGCGATCCGCTCGACGAAAAGACTGTCATGGGTGCGATTGTCGATTCGATCCAGATGAACACCGTCATGGGCTATATCGAAGCGGGCCGCGAGGAGGGCGCCAAGCTGCTGGCGGGCGGCAAGGCGGTGCGCAAGGAGACTGGCGGCTTCTACGTCGAGCCGACTTTGTTCGATGGTGTGCAGAACACCATGAAAATTGCGCGTGAGGAGATTTTCGGGCCGGTGCTGTCGGTGCTGTCCTTTACGGACCTGGACGAGGCGGTGCGGCAGGCGAACGATACGCCGTATGGGCTGCATGCGGCGGTGTGGACCCGCGATATCTCGAAAGCGATCCGCACCTCGCGCGCGCTGAAGGCGGGCACCGTGCACGTCAACCAGTACGATGGCGACGATATCACGGTGCCGTTCGGCGGCTACAAGCAGTCAGGCAATGGGCGCGACAAGTCGCTGCATGCCTTCGACAAGTACACCGAGCTGAAGACGACCTGGATTCAGGTCTAGGCGCTTATGCGCCGCAGCACTTCTTGAACTTCTTCCCGCTGCCGCAAGGGCAAGGGTCGTTGCGGCCGGCCTTTTCCACCTTGGGCTGCGGCGCGTGGAAGAAGGCGTTGATCTTGATGACGGACGGCGCTACCTTGGCCGCGTTCAGCGGCGCATGGAATGGCAGCAGCAAGGCTGGCTGCTGCGCGCGCAGCGGCGCCCAGGCGTCCGGCGCCATGGCCACGCCGGCCATAAAGCCTTCGCACCACGCCTCCACGGTCCAGCTACCGCCGCAGTCGTAAATCGGCTCAAAGCTGGCCGGGTCCTTCTGCATCCATACGCGCATGTAGTCGTGATGGCGCAGCACCAGCGCGGCAGCTTCGTCGCTGCCCGCTGCGCCGCCCCAGACGGCAGGCAGCCACGCTTCCTGCGCCACCTCGGCCGGGCCGATCACCAGCGCGGTGAGGAAGCCTTCCAGCTTGGCCACGTCCATGGCCTGCGGGCCCATCCCGGCCAGCAGGTCGTCCAGGCGGTCGTACTCGTCGTCGTCGAGAGGTGCGCCCATGGCTTAGAAGCAGTGCTCAACGGCGGGGAAGGAGCCATCCTTCACGGCGCTGACGTAGGCGCCAACCGCAGCCTGGATGGATACCTGGCCTTCCATGAAGTTCTTCACGAAGCGCGCTTTGCGGCCTGGGAACACGCCCAGCATATCGTGCATGACCAGCACCTGGCCCGAGCAGTCCGGACCCGCGCCGATGCCGATGGTCGGCATCGACAGCAGGTCGGTCACTTCCTTGCCGAGCGCGGTCGGAATCGCTTCCAGCACCAGCAGGGCGGCGCCGGCCGCTTGCAGCTTCAGCGCATCCTGTTTCAGCAGGTCCGCGCTTTCCACGGTCTTGCCTTGCACCTTGTAGCCGCCCAGGGTGTGCACGGATTGTGGGGTCAGGCCCAGGTGCGCGCACACCGGGATCGAACGTTCGACCAGGAAGCGCACGGTTTCCGCGACCCAGGCGCCGCCTTCGATCTTCACCATGTGCGCGCCGGCTTGCACCAGCTGCACGGCGTTGTGGAAGGCTTGTTCCGGCGTGCCGTAGGAACCGAACGGCATGTCGGCCAGGATCAGCGCATTCTTCGCGCCGCGTGCCACGGCGGCGGTGTGGTAGGCGATGTCCTGCACGGTGACCGGCAGGGTGGACTGGTGGCCGTTGCACACCATGCCCAGCGAATCGCCGATCAGCAGGATCTCCACGCCGCAGCCGTCCATCAGGGAGGCGAAGCTGGCGTCGTAGCAGGTCAGCATGGTGATTTTTTCGCCGGCCGCTTTCAGGGCGTTGATCGAGGGGATCGTGACCGCCTTGGTTGGCACCGCGCGGGCCGGGGCCGGGTATGGGTTCTGCTGCATGTTTCCAGACATGGGAATGTCCTTTATTCTAAAAACGCTATTCTAACTGCGGAAGATGAAGTACACAGCGCCCACCAGGCACAGGCCGGCCCAGATGAAGTCTGTCTTGAACGGCTCGTTCATGTAGTACATGGCGAAGGGGACGAAGACGCCAAGGGTGATCACCTCTTGCATGATCTTGAGCTGGGCCAGGCTGTATTGGGTGAAACCGATGCGGTTGGCGGGTACCTGGATCAGGTATTCGAACAGGGCAATGCCCCAGCTGATCAGGGCGGCTACCAGCCAGGACTTGTTAGAGAAGTTCTTCAGGTGTCCATACCATGCAACGGTCATGAAGATGTTGGACAGGATCAGCAGGCCGGTGGTTTGGACGAGGATTGGGATTTGCATTTTTTGGTCCTTTTGCTTTTGAACCGGGAAACCGGGGTACGGCCCCAAGGGCCGGACCCCGGCGTGCACAGGGTCCGGCCCTTGGGGCCGTACCCTGGTTTCCCGGTTTTAGAGGCGGGTAATACCTTGGTCTGCCACCGAATCCGCGAAATTGGCGGCCAAGCCCAGGCCGGGCAGCACCGCATCCGGCGCCAGCTCCAGCAGCGGCATCAGCACAAACGCGCGCTGGTGCATGCGCGGGTGCGGCACGCTTAGCGTAGCGGTGGCAATCTGCTCATCGCCATACAGCAGCAAATCCAGGTCCAGCGTGCGCGGCGCGTTGAAGTACGGCCGCTCGCGGCCATGCGCCTGCTCGATCCCGAACAGCGCCTCCAGCAATGCCTGCGCCGGCAGCGATGTGCTCAGGCGCGCAACAGCATTGATATAGTCGTCACCCGAAGAATCAATCGGCGCGGTGCGATACAACGACGACACCGCCTCCAGCGTCGCGCCGGGCACTTTGCCCAGGCGCTCAAACGCATCCAGCACATTGGCGCGGGCATCGCCCAGGTTGGCGCCGATGCCGATGTAGGCGGTGACGAGCATCAAGCGCCGCCGGCAGGGGCGTCGCCGCCACCTCCGCTGCGGTTGCGGCTACGGCGCGGGCGACGGCGGCGCTTGCGTGCCGGTCCTTCGCCTTCTGAAGGCGGGTTCAGGAAGTCATCGTCCTCCGATTCATCGCCATCATCGGCGTCATGCGGTGCGGCCGCCATTTCGGCGCCGCCTTCGTCGGCATCCTTGCGGGCGCGGCGCGGCGCGGCTTTCTTCTTCTTGCCGCCGGCAGAAGAAACAGCGGCCACCAGGTCGTCGCGCACGCTTTCATCGGCTTCGTAGAAGACCGTCCACCAGTCGCCCAGCTCGCGCTCGATCTCGCCGGATGCGCAGCGCAGCAGCAGGAAATCGTAGCCGGCGCGGAAGCGCGGGTGCTCCAGCAGCTTGTAAGGGTTTTTGCCGTTGCGGCGCTCAAAGCGCGGCTGCATGGCCCAGATGTCGCGCATGTCGGAGCCGATCTTGCGCTGGATCGCCAGCTTCTCGGTCTGCGAGTCCAGCACTTCATCCGCCGCCAGGTGCAGGGCGGGAATAGACGCCTCGCCCGCCGCCTGGTAAGCCTGCCACTTCTCCAGCACCTGGTGCCACAGCAGGGAAGCAAACAGGAAGCCTGGCGACACGGTCTTGCCCGCCATTACACGCTTGTCGGTGGAGTCCAGCGCCAGGGTCACGAACTTGGTGCCCATCGGCTGCTCCAGCACCACGTCCAGCATTGGCAGCAAGCCATGGTGCAGGCCTTCCTTGCGCAGTTGCTGCAGGCAGGCCAGGGCCTGGCCGGAAGTCAGCAGCTTGAGCATTTCATCGAACACACGCGCCGCCGGCACGTTGTCGATCAGCGGCGCCATCACACCGATCGGCTCGGCGGTCGAACGCTCGATGGAGAAATTCAGCTTGGCCGCAAAGCGCACCACGCGCAGCATGCGCACTGGGTCTTCGCGGTAGCGCGCTTCCGGCTGGCCGATGATACGCAGGGTCTTACTGCGGATATCCTCGATACCGCCGTGGTAGTCCAGCACTTCCTGCGTGGCAGGGTTGTAGTACATGGCGTTGATGGTGAAGTCGCGGCGCTCGGCGTCTTCCGCCTGTGAGCCGAAGGTGTTATCGCGCAGCACGCGGCCATGTTCGTCCTTCGGCGCGTTGTCGGTCGCGGTACCGCGGAAGGTGGTCACCTCCAGCAGGTCCTGGCCGAACATCACGTGCACGATCTGGAAACGGCGGCCGATGATAAAGGCGCGGCGGAACAGGCGCTTGACCTGCTCCGGGGTGGCGTTGGTGGCAACGTCAAAGTCTTTCGGCTTGATGCCCAGCAGCAGGTCGCGCACCGCGCCTCCCACCACAAAGGCTTCAAAGCCGGCTTCCTGCAGGGCGCTGGTAACGCGCACGGCGTTATTCGACACCATGCGCGGGTCGATGCTGTGCTCTTTCGGGCCCAGCACAACGAGCTCATTGCTCTTTTGCTTGACGCCCAGGATCTTGCGGATAAATTTCTTAATCATTGAACAGGTGAATTAGTGGCCAGCCTTGCGCAGTCGCGTGCTCGGACAGTTTGGCGTTCGGGTTGGTCGCAATCGGATGGCTGACGATCGACATCAGCGGCAGGTCGTTATGGGAATCGCTATAGAAGTGCACGCTGTCGAAGCTGTCCAGCGTATGCCCCATCTTTTCCAGCCAGGCCCTGGTGTGCATGATCTTGCCTTCGCCCTGGGTCGGGGTGCCGACCAGCTTGCCGGTAATGCGGCCGGCGGCATCGCGCTCCGGCATCGCGGCAATCACATGCTCCACGCCGAAGGCCTTGGCGATCGGCGCCACCACAAAGTGGTTGGTAGCGGTAACGATCGCGACCAGGTCGCCGGCGTCCAGGTGCTGTTGCAGCAGCGCGCGGGCCGAAGGCAGGATGTTCGGCATCACCACCTCGGTCATATAGCGTTGCTGCAGTTCGGCCAGTTCTTCGGGATCGAAGGCTGCCAGGGTTCCGAGCGAAAATTCCAGGTATTCCACCGGGTCCAGGGTGCCCGCCTGGTATTGGTCGTAAAAGTCCTCGTTGCGGCGCTTGAATTCAGCGGCGTCGACGGCGCCCACGCGGCACAGGAACTGGCCCCATTCAAAATCGGAGTCAATCGGCAGCAGCGTGTGGTCTAAGTCGAACAGGGCGAGTTTCATCATTCTTTCGCTTCCTCCTGCAGCCATTCGCGCAGCAGGGGCAGGGTGATCGGGCGTTTGGTTTCCAGGGAATACTGGTCGAGCGAGTCGAGCATCGAGGACAGCGATACCATGTCGCGCTGGAAGTGCGACAGCAGGTAAGGTAGCACACCCGGGGAGAGGGTCAAGCCGCGCGCTTCCGCCATTTGCGTCAGCGTCGCCAGCTTTTCATCGTCCGTCAGGCCGTGGATCTGGTACACCAGGCCCCAGCCCATGCGCGTGCGCAAGTCCTCGCGCACCGGCAAAACCGCCGGGGCGACCGAGCCCGCGCTCACCATAAAGGCATTATTGGCGCGGATCTCGTTGAACAGGGCAAAGGCATCGATCTGGGCCACCGGCGACAGCTTTTCGCAGTCGTCCAGCAGGTACAGGTCCACATCCGGCGAATACAGGAACTCGGTTTCAATCGAAAACGGCGAAATGTAGCGCGCGCGGTCGCTGCAGGCGAGCGCCTTCAGCAGGTGCGACTTGCCTGCGCCCGTTTCCCCCCAAAGGTAGGCGAAATGCTCGCGCGAGCTGCGTTCGGCGAACTGGCGCATCAGCGCCGCCACCTCCGCATTGCGCCCCACCTCGAACGATTCGAGGGTGCACACCGGCTCCGCGCCCAGGTCAAGCACCAGCTGTTTCATTGGACTTGCCCCGGCCTCATGGACTTTTTGCTAACGTATTCGATCTTCACACTACGCATTATAAAAGCTGCTGCGCAGGTAGTGGCGGCGCAAGTGCCTAAAACCGACCATTAACAGCGCGGAAGCGGGTAAAGCAAGCAAAACACCGACGAATCCGAACAGCTGGCCGAAGGCCAAAAGGGCGAAAATCACCGCCAGCGGATCAAGGCCGATGCGTTCGCCCACCAGGCGCGGCGTCAGGATGAAGCCCTCGATCACCTGGCCCACGCCATAGATCACGGCCACCGCCACCAGCCCGCTCCAGTCGGAAAACTGCAGCACCGCCGCCATCAGCGCCAGCAGCAGGCCCAGGCCGAAGCCCAGGTAGGGGATGAACACCAGCACGCCGGACAGGATGCCGACCGGCAGCGCCACGTCGAAGCCGGCCAGCGCCAGGGCGGTGGAATAATAAACAGACAACACCAGCATCACCAGCAGTTGGCCGCGCAGGTATTGCGCCAGCAAGGCGTCCGACTCGCGCGCCATGTCCAAAGTCGGGCCGATATAGCGGCGCGGCACCGCGCCGGCAATGCGCGCCAGCAGCTCGTGCCAGTCCAGCAGCAGGTAGAACAGCACCACCGGGATCAGGGTCACGGTGGCCAGCCAGCCCAGCACCGCGCTGCCGCCGGCGCGCACGGAATTCAGCACCGCTGCCCAGATCTGGTCGCCGCTTTCCGCCATTTTTTCCGTTACCAGGGCCTTGATGGTGGCGCCGTCCAGGGTGAATTGCACGCCCAACTGCTGTAAGCGCGGGCTCAAGGTGTCATTCAGCTTGGCCAGCGCGGCCGGGATCGCGGCCTGCAGCAACGGGATTTCCTTCTGCAGCACCGGCACCACGATCAGCAGCAGCGCCAGCATGGCGGCGCCGAACAGGGTGATGACGATGGAAACCGCCACCGGACGCGGCATCTTCCAGCGCCGCAGCAGGCGCATGCGGCACAGCTTATCGACCGCCGGATTCAGCGCGTAGGCGATGATGGCGGCTGCCAGGAAGGGCGTCAGCACCGGCCCCAGCACCCACAAAAGGAAGAAAAAGGCGGACCAGACCGACACCCAGAATAGCGTTTGTTTTTGTTCTGCCGATAGTGGAAGGGGCATCTTCTGGGGCTTTTGGGGTGAAAAACGGCGATTAACGGAATAAAAAGCGGGGGTAAAACTGCTAAAATAGCGGACTTGCCGTAAAACGGCCACCGCTTTCTATTCTACCGCCTCTGTTGCGTAAACCACCATGAGCCAACCTTCGAATGTTTCCCTGTCCTACCGTGACGCTGGTGTCGATATCGACGCCGGCGACGCCCTAGTTGAAGCGATCAAGCCATTCGCCAAGCGCACCATGCGCGAAGGCGTAATGGGCGGGATCGGCGGCTTCGGCGCGCTGTTCGAGATCAGCAAGAAATACAAGGAGCCAGTGCTGGTTTCCGGCACCGACGGCGTCGGCACCAAACTGAAACTGGCCTTCGAGCTGAATCGCCACGACACCGTCGGCATCGACCTGGTGGCCATGAGCGTGAACGACATCCTGGTACAGGGCGCCGAGCCGCTGTTCTTCCTGGACTACTTCGCTTGCGGCAAACTGAACGTCGCCACCGCCACCGACGTGATCAAGGGCATCGCCCAGGGTTGCGAACAAGCCGGTTGCGCCCTGATCGGCGGCGAAACCGCTGAAATGCCATCCATGTACCCGGACGGCGAATACGACCTGGCCGGCTTCGCCGTTGGCGCGGTAGAGAAATCCAAACTGATCGACGGCACCAAGATCGCCCCGGGCGACGTGGTACTGGGCCTGGCCTCGTCCGGCGCCCACTCCAACGGCTACTCCCTGGTGCGCAAGATCATCGAAGTGGCCAAGCCGGACCTGGAAGCCGACTTCCACGGCCGCAAACTGGCCGACGTGCTGATGGCCCCAACCCGCATCTACGTCAAGCCGCTGCTGGCGCTGATGGAATCGATGGAAGTCAAAGGCCTGGTGCACATCACCGGCGGCGGCCTGGTGGAAAACATCCCACGCGTGCTGCAAGACCACCTGACCGCCGAACTGGATGGCAAGTCCTGGACCATGCCACCGCTGTTCCAGTGGCTGCAACAGCACGGCGGCGTAGCCGACTCCGAAATGCACCGCGTCTTCAACTGCGGCATCGGCATGACCGTGATCGTCTCCGCTGAAAACGCCGACGCAGCGATCGCCCAACTGACCGCAGCCGGCGAAACCGTCTCCCGCATCGGCAAAATCCGCACCCGCGCCGAAGGCGAGCACCAAACCATCGTCGTATAAAAAATGGGGACGTACCCCATTTAATGAAAACGGGGCCTGCGGGCCCCGTTTCTATTTAAATGGGGTACGTCCCCATTTTTTATTGGCGCGCCCAGTCTTCGATGCGGCGGATGGTTTCCGGGCTGGCGCTCAGGGCCAGTTGCTGGCATTTGGCGCTGCCTTCAATGTTGAGCAGCCAGAGCGGCCCTTGCGATACGGCGCAAAAGGTCTTGCGATTGCCAACGCGCCGGAACCAGCCGGACAGGTAGCCAAAGCCGGCCACGCCATTGGTCCGGAGTATCAGCCCCAGATCGTCCAGTGATGCGACCTGGCATGCGCTGACTGCTTTTACCTCGCTGCGCGCCAGCTTGAGGGTGTAAACACTATGCCGCACCACCAGATGTTCCGGCGTGATCAGCACGGAATAGCGGGTCAGGATGAAGTACATCAGCACCATCAAACCTGCCAGGGTCACGCCGACCACCACCACCCCGGCGTTGCCGTGCGAGGCGGTGAGCATGAGCCAGAGCACAATGCCCAGCGGGGCAAACAGGATCAGCGCCATCAGCCAGGCCTGGCGCGCGGAAGGCGGGAAGGTCGTTGTCATCATGGCGTAAATGATAACGGACTTCTCCGCCTGCAAGTCTCTCCGAATCCCACCCCTAGCGCTTGCTGAAGTCCATGATCCAGTTGGTTTGCCAGCTGGTGCCGTCATCCCAGGAATAGGCCTGCTCCCAGCGCGCGTTGCGTTCATTGCGGCGGGTCCAGGTGAAGCGCACGCGCGCGGTGCGGCCTTTGTAGACCTCCTCGCCTTCAAAGCGCCCGATGCCATCGGCGTCGAAGCGGCCCACCACCGGCGGCAGTAGTGTGCCAGTGGCCGGATCGAGCCCGCCATCGCGGTTGGTCAGCCAGTAGATGCTCCAGCGCCCGGTCACCGGGTCGAACACGCGCAGCGTCATCGCCACGAAGCCGGGGCGCCAGTCGCCCAGCGGGCGGTATTCGTCATAGTTGCCGATGCCGGCTGGCAGCGCGTGCACCATATTGCTGGCGCTGAAGGTTTCCCACGGGCTGTCCGGGTTCGCATAATCGCTTTGCTTGCGGTTTTGCACCGTCCAGTCGCCGTGCAGGAAATCGAAACCATGCCGCGCGTGTTCGATCTCCGCCGGCGTTGGCACCGCCGCTGCGCCGCCTGCACTCACCGCCCCGCTGGCCGCCAGCGCCAGTACACCAATCAGTTTTTTCATGCTCGCCTCCTTTGGGTAAGAGCCGCCATGCTAGGACCGCATCAGGCGAGAACCTGCCCTATATGCCGACAGTATCAATATCCGATACCGCGCCGCTATTGCTAGGGCGAAGGCGCCGCCCGGCGCGATGATCGGCTCTACACCAAACAGGAGACCCCCATGCTGCCAACCATTTTCGCTGTATTCGCCCTCTGCTTCGTGCTGGAACGCTTGCGCCCCGGCTGGAAACTGCCGCACGTGCGCACCTGGCCGCTGCGTGTGTTGGCCATCAATGCGGTGCAACTGGCGGTGGTGCTGCTGGCCGGCGTAACGTGGGAACGCTGGGCCGCGCAAGCCTCGCTGCTGCACCTGTCCAACCATATGGGCCCGATCGCCGGTGGCCTGCTCGCCTACTTCATCGCCACCTTCGTGTTCTACTGGTGGCACCGCGTGCGCCACGAGTCCGACCTGCTGTGGCGCCTGTTCCACCAGATCCACCACAGCCCGCAGCGTATAGAAGTCATCACCTCCTTCTACAAGCACCCCGGCGAAATGGTGCTCAACTCCATCATCGGCAGCTTGCTGGTGTATGCCTTTCTCGGCCTGTCGGCGGAAGCGGGCGCGGTCTACACCCTGTGCACCGCGCTGGGGGAATTCTTCTACCATACCAGCGTCACCACGCCGCGCTGGGTCGGCTGGTTCTTCCAGCGCCCCGAGATGCACCGCATCCACCACCAGTACGGCCGCCATAAGAACAACTACGGCGACATTGTCTGGTGGGACATGCTGTTTGGTACCTACGAGAATCCGGAAAAGTTCGAGGCGACCTGCGGCTTTGACGCGGAGAAGGAAGAGCAACTGGTGGACATGCTGGCCTACCGCGACGTCCACCGCGATGTTCACCGCCAGTAGTCAGCGCAGCGGCAGTGCAATCGGCCGCATCGGCGCGGCATCGGCGCCGCGCAGCTTGAGCGAGGCGCCGATGAAGGCGAATTCGTACACCTTGTCGCGCGCCAGCTCCTCCAGGTTGACCAGCTCCATGATCGGCACGCCGTGTTCGGCCAGCAGGTAGGTGTGCACCGGGATGTAGTTGTCCTTGGCCTCGGACGGGAAGGATTCAAAGCTCAGGTTATCCGCCCCCACCACCATCGCGCCATGCTGCTCCACCAGGAAGCGCGCCGCATCCAGCCCCATGCCGGGCGGGTTCTGCATGAAGGCCTGCGCCTTCTCGAAGTGCTGCATGCGCCCGGTGCGGATCAGCACCACATCGCCCTTTTGCAGCGCCACTTTCTGCCGCGCCAGCGCCTGCGCCAGGTCCTTGCCGGTCACGCGGTAATTATCCGGCAGCATATCCACACCCTTGGCCGCCGCCACATCGATCAACACTCCGCGCGCTACGATCGGCGGCAGCTTTTCAGCGCCGGCCACATTCCAGCCCCGGTCGCCCAGGTGCTCGGACGCTTTGAAACCGTTCCAGATTTTGCCATTCAGCCCGAAGTGGTTCAGCGCGTCGATATGGGTGCCCATATGCGCGTACATCGAAATCGCGCTGCCCGTGTAGCTCACATGCTGGTTCATGGCCGGGCCGGTGCCCATCGGGTCGGACACCACATTGCCATGTGGCGTATGTGTCATCCACATCAGGTAAGGCGGATCACCGGCCGCCTGCCAGCTCGGCATGCCGACGAAGTAGTCCACCGACAGGTCATATGCGCGCCCGCCCTTGATGCGCGCCAGGATGGCGGCGCTGGAAGCCGGCGTGACCAGGTTCAGGCGGCCGATTTCGTCTTTTGGCCCCCACGGGCTGGTGCCCGGTTCGGCGGCGGTGGCGGCGGTGGCGTTAAGGGACAGCAGCAGGGCGGCAGCGGTGGCGAGGAATTTCATCATGGCTCCTTAGAAAGAAAGTTCAGTGAAGCCAGCTTATTTGATTCTGCTGATAAGATAATCGGCTAATCTGGATTAAGACTTTTTACCGAGGGGATCGAATGGACAAGCTGGCGGCCATGCACGCCTTCCGCCGCGTGGTCGAACGCGAGAGCTTCAGCAAGGCGGCCGAGGAACTGGGCTTGTCGCCAGCCGGCATCGGCAAGCAAGTGCGCTGGCTAGAGCAGCAGTTGCACGCCCAACTCCTGCTGCGCACCACGCGCACCATGCGCCTGACCGATACCGGCCGCGCCTACTACCAGGAATGCTGCCGCCTGCTCGACGAGCTGCAGGAGCTGGAACGCAGCACCAGCGGCGAGCAAGCCGCCATGAAAGGGCGCGTGCGCATCAACGCCCCCATGTCGTTCAGCCTCGCGGTGCTGGCGCCGCTATTGGCGCGCTTCATGGACCTGTACCCGGAGATCAAGGTGGAACTCACCATGGCCGACCGCCTGCTGGACGTGGTGGCGGAGGGCTTCGACCTGTCGCTGCGCGTGCGCACCACGCTGCCCGATTCGACCCTGGTGGTGCGTAGCGCTGGCAAGGTGGCACAGTGGCTGTGCGCCGCACCGGACTACCTGGCGCGGCAGGGCACGCCGCAGGCGCCGGCTGATTTGCTGGCGCACCAGGCGCTGGCTTTCCGCCTGGCCGAAGCGCCGGGCATATGGCGGCTGGAGGGGCCCGGCGGCGTGTGCGAAATCGAGCCGCCGGTGCGCATGTGGCTGGACAACAGCCTGATGCTGGGCCAGATGCTGGCCGCCGGGCAGGGCATCGGCTCGCTGCCTTCCTTCATCGCCCGCCCCATGCTGGAGCAAGGCGCGCTGCAGCGCGTGCTGCCCGCCTGGCAGTTGCAACCGCGCGTCGCCTACATCGTCTATCCCGGCAACCGCCACCTGCAAACCCGGGTGCGCGCCCTGTCCGACTTCCTGGCGGCGGAGCTGCCGGCTTGCCTCTAGCCTTTAGCGCTTGAGGATCTTCGGCACGGCGGCCGGGCGCAGGCGATACGCGTCCGGCATGCCGGAGCCGAGCAATGGACGCAGGTACATGCGGAAGGCATCGGTCACGCCGGTGCCGCGCGCGTCGATGAATTCGTCCTCCATGACGCGGGTTTTGCCCGCCACGTCCTCCAGCGCCATCAACTCGTAATCCACCGAGTAAAAGCCGGTGCGCTTGATCGCCACCGAGCCATTGCGGTCGCCCCACATGGCGAATTGCACCGCCTTTTCGCCCACCTCGCGCGCCTCGCGCTGGTCCACGTCCGACACGCAGCCGATGAAGGAGCGCTGCAGGTAGCCGAAGGTGTCGCCGCGCACGCGCTTGATGCCCAGCTTGGCCTTGATCTCGTCGCACAGCAGGTCGGCCAGTGCGCCAGTGCCGGACAACTGCACATTGCCGTGCGCATCGCGCTCCACTTCCTTGGCCAGCAAGGTGGCAATCGGCTCGCCCGAGGCATCGTGGATGCCTTCCGACACCGCGATCACGCAGCGCCCATAGCGCGCATAGGTTTCTTTGACGTCGGCCAGGAACTGCTCGATGGAGAACACGCGCTCGGGCAGGTAGATCAGGTGCGGCCCGTCGTCCGGGAACTTCTTGCCCAGCGCCGAAGCGGCGGTCAGGAAGCCGGCATGGCGCCCCATCACCACGCCGACGTACACGCCCGGCAGCGCCGCGTTATCCAGGTTGGCGCCGGCAAAGGCTTGCGCCACAAAGCGCGCGGCGGACGGGAAGCCCGGCGTGTGATCATTGCCCACCAGGTCGTTGTCGATGGTCTTGGGAATGTGGATGGCGCGCAGCGGATAGCCGGCCGCCTGCGCCTGCTCCGCCACGATGCGCACCGTGTCGGAGGAGTCATTGCCGCCGATGTAGAAGAAGTGTTCGATCTCGTGCGCCTTCAGCACCTTGAAGATCTCTTCGCAGTACTTCAGGTCCGGCTTGTCGCGCGTGGAGCCGAGGGCGGAGGAGGGCGTGGCGGCGACCAGTTCCAGGTTATGGCTGGTCTCCTGCGTCAGGTCGACGAATTCCTCGTTGACGATGCCGCGCACGCCGTGCAGGGCGCCGTAGATGCGCGTCACATTGCGGAAACGGCGCGCCTCCAGCACGACGCCGACCAGCGACTGGTTGATCACGGCGGTGGGACCGCCCCCTTGTGCGACCAGGATCTTGCCAGACGACATTGCGCTTCCCCTTCAACGGTGTGATGGACGAGCCGCCAGCTTACTCCGTTTTTGCGCCCGCGCCGATATGCTTGTCGAGGAATTTCTCGACCCGCTTCCAGAAGTCCAGGCGGTTTTCCAGCACACTCCAGCCATGGCCCTCGCCGACATATTCGATGAACTCGACATCGGCCTTGCTGTCTTTCAGCGCGCTGCGCATTTTGCTGTAGTGGGCCAGCGGTACCCGGGTGTCATCGGTGCCATGGGCCAGCAGCAGCGGGCGCTTGATGCGCGCTGCTTGCTTGAGCGGCGAGGTGGCGGCGAGTTGCGCGGCATCCGTGTTCAGGTCGCCGATCAGGGCGGGAGCGCCATATTTCAGGTAGTCTTCGCTGATGTCGGATAGCACGGACAGGCCGCCATCCAGCATCAGCGGCAGGTCGGTGACCGCAGCCCAGGCTACGCCGCAGCGGTACACGTCGTGGTCCTTCGCCAGGCCCATGAGCGTAGCGTAGCCGCCGTAGCTGGCGCCGATGATGCATACGCGGCCGGCATCGGCCACGCCTTGCGCCACCGCCCATTTCACGCTGTCGGCGATGTCGTCCTGCATTTTCAGCCCCCATTGCTTCAGGCCGGCCCGGAATAGCTTGTCGCCATAGCCCGTGCTGCCGCGGAATTCCGGTTCCAGCACGGCATAACCGCGCGAGGCAAGGAACTGCACCTGCGCATCCCAGCCCCACTCGGTGCCACGCACGTACGGACCGCCATGCACCAACACCACCATCGGCAACTGCTTGCCCTTCTGCGGCGGAACAGTGAGCCAGGCCGGGAATTCAAGGCCGTCGCGGGCCGTGATCTTGACCATGCTCTGCGGCCCCATTTCTGCCGGCTTGATATCCGGGTGGCTGCCGCCCAGGGCCACCAGCTCTTTGCTTTCGCGGTGGTACAGCATGAAGACGTTGGGCTGGCGGTCGGAGTATGCCGTCACCAGCAGCCAGGGTGTTTCCGGTGCGGCCGGCGGCGTGAGGATGTTGACGGTTCCCGTCAGCTGTTGGTCGACCGCCTCCTGCGCCGCCCGCATGGCGGGATCGAACCATACACTGGCGCGCGCATCGGCAACGTAATGGATGCCGACCAGTCGCTTGCCCGAGTAGACCATGCCGCCACGGAAATCGTAGTCGCCAAGCGCTACCAGCGGTTTGGGATCGAGCGCGCCGGTGGCCAAATCGAGCAGATGCAGGGCGTCCTTGTCGCCCTTGGCGCGGGTGCGTACCAGCAGGTTCTTGTCGTTGAAGAAGCCGATCGGTACGACGCGGTCGGCCGGCGTGCCGTAGGCGTCAAAGCTGGCCAGTGCGCGCCATTTGCCGCTCTCCGGATCGCGGTAATGGATGGTCTCCGTGCCGTCCACCCGGGCCGCCAGGATGTTGGGCTCGCCCTTGTGGTCGAGCAGCCAGTATTGCGCCGCTGCGGGACGGCCAACCATCGTGCTGATGCCCCTGACCGTATCCAGCCGCACCAGGTCCGTGCGCTCGATCGCATGGCTGCTCTTGCTCCAGACCGGGCGTTCCACGTACAGGAATTCGGAATCCTGGGCGCCCAGGTCGGACATCAGGTAAGTGTTCCACGGCTCGACGCGGGCCGAGATATTGCTGCCGGTGCTCTCGCGGCTGTTGTCGCGGTCCGCCAGCCGACGCATGTCTTTGCCGTCGCGGTTGATGCCGAAAAGGCCGGGGGCGTAGCGCCTGTCGCCCGGCGCGATGCGATGGTCGACGATGGTAAATACCAGGCGCTGGTCGTTCACCCAGCGCACTTCGCCGATATCGCTGTCGTCCAGGCGCGCGCCGCCAATCGATTTGCGGGTGGCGGTGTCGAGCACCACCATGCCGTCGCGCATTTTGCCGTCGCCAACCAGCAGCGCGACATAGCGCCCGCTCGGTGAAATCATCGCATCCTTAAAATGCGGCGCTTCGAAGAAGTGCTGCGCTGGCGGCGCGGCTGCCTGGGCCAGGCTGCCGATGAGCGCCAGGCCGGCCAGGAGGTGCTTGATCATGGTTTCTTTCATTATTTGTTGCCAATGTGTTGATTCAGGAATTTCTCGACCCGGGTCCAGAAGTCGATGCGATTGGCGGGTACCTGCCAGCCGTGGCCCTCGTGCTCGTACTCGATCC
Organism: Massilia sp. SR12; assembly: GCA_046523935.1. Classification (GTDB taxonomy): domain Bacteria; phylum Pseudomonadota; class Gammaproteobacteria; order Burkholderiales; family Burkholderiaceae_D; genus Rugamonas. The sequence continues at coordinate 4,871,344 of CP159586.1, forward strand.
ACTCCACCTGCTGATTGTGGCCCCGCAGCGCGTCACGCAGGCGCAGGCCGTGCACCAGCGGCACGCGCAGGTCGGCACCGCCATAGGCCAGCATCAGCGGCTGCTTGATGCGGTGCGCCTGCTGCGTCGGGGAGGTGGCTTTGAAGCGCTCGGCATCTTTCACCGGATCGCCGATCAGGACCGGCATGCCGTACTGGCGCCAAGCCGGGTTGCTGTCGTCGGGATACAGCCAGTGGCCGTTGAACAGTAGCGGAATGTCGGTCACACCCACCCAGTTGATACCGCAGCGGAACAGCTCCGGGTCATTGATCAGGCCCATGAGCGTGGCATAGCCGCCGTAGCTGGCGCCGGCGATGCAAATGCGCTGTGGATCGGCATAGCCTTGGGCGATGGCCCATTTGGCGGCGTCGGCGATATCGTCCTGCATCTTCAGGCCCCACTGCTGCCAGCCGGCGCGGAAGTGGCGGCTGCCGTAGCCGGTGCTGCCGCGGAATTCCGGCTGCAGCACAACGTAGCCGCGCGAAGCGAGGAACTGCACTTGCGCGTCCCAGCCCCAGCGCGCACCGCGCAGGTATGGGCCGCCGTGCACCAGCACCACCATCGGCAGTTTTTGGGGCCGGCCCTGTTGCGCTATTTGCGGCACGGTGAGCATGACCGGGATCTCCAGTCCGTCGCGCGCCTTGATGCGCACCTGCTCCTGCACGCCCATCTGCTCCGGCGCGATGCCGGGCCGTGTGTCGCCGACCTTCTCCAGGGTTTTGGCGCTGCGGTTGTATACGTAGAAACTGGCCGGACGCACATCGGAGAAAGCGCGTACCAGCAGGTTCGGCGCGGCCAGGTCCGCTGGCAGGTCCAGCATGTTGACGGTGTCCGGCAGGCGCTGGTCGATATCGGCCTGCAGCGCTTGCAGCGCCGGGTCGAACCACTGCGTGCCTTCGCCATCGCGCACATAGTGCACGCCTACCAGCTTGCCCTCGCGCAGTACCAGCCGACCGCTGAAGTCAAAGCCATCCAGCGCGATCAATGGCTTGTCATCGAGCTTGCCGCTCGCCAGGTCCAGGCGGTAAATAGCGCTTTTGTCGTTGCCTTGGTAGGCTTCCACATACAAAGAATTGTCCGGGCCGAAAGCCAGGGCATTCATGCTGATCCTGGTTCCTAGATGGAGCTTGAAGCTGGCCAGCTGGCGCCAGGGCGCGCTTTCGCTGTCGCGCAGATAAAAGATGACCTGCTGCTCCTCCCGCACATAAGCCAGGCGCGGCACGCCCGCGTTGTCCAGCAGCCAGGTCGACACATCGCCTGGACGCGGCACCAGCTGGCTGCGGCCGGTCAGGGTGTTCAGCCGTAGCAGGCGCTTGCCAGCTTCTTCCAGGTCTTCCACATACACCCATTCCGAATCCTGCGCGCCTGCCTGGCGCAGCATGGCGGTGTGCGCAGGCAGCATGTCGCGCTGCGCCGAGCTTTTCTTCAGGCCGTTGGTGAAGCGCGACGCCAGTTGCCGGAAATTGGCGCCGTCGCGGTCGACAGCGTACAAGCCCGGCGCAAACACCTTGTCTCCGGCGGGGATGCTGCTGTCGCCCGTATTGAAAAGCAGGCGCTGGTCGCTGACCCACTGCACGCTGTCGATATCGGTATCGGAAAAATGGGCCACGACCTGGGTCTTGCGGGTCGCCAGTTCAACCACGGCCAGCACATTGCGCTTGCCTTTGGCACCGACTTTGGCGGCGATGTATTTGCCGCTGGGGGAGATCACGGCGCCGCTGAAGGCGGGGTTCTCGAAAAAGGCTTCCACAGCGGGCGGCTGCGCAGCGGCCAGGGCGCCGGGCACGGCACCGAAAGCCAACGTAAGGGCGAAGGTAAGGGAAAGGAGTCTCATTTGCTCGCGGCGGCTTGCGCGCCGATATGTTTATCCAGGAATTTTTCGACGCGGTTCCAGAAGTCGATGCGGTTGGCGGCCACGCTCAAGCCGTGGCCTTCGCCTTGGTACACCAGGTACTCGGTATTTGCCTTATTGGCCTGCATGGCCTCACGCAGCAGCGTGAAGTGCTTGAGCGGCACGCGCCGGTCATCCGTGCCATGCGCCAGCAACAGCGGGCGCTTGATGCGCGCGGCTTGCTTGAGCGGCGAGGTGGCCACCAACTGCGCGGCATCCTGCACCAGGTCGCCCACCAGTTGGGGGCCGCCGAATCTGCGGTAGTCCTCGTCCATATCGGACAGCATCCAGTTGCCGCTATCGAGCATCAGCGGGATGTCCGTGACCGCCGCCGAAGCGATCCCGCAGCGGTAAAGAGCGTGATCCTTGATCAGTCCCATCAGGGCTGCATAGCCGCCGTAGCTGCCGCCCATGATGCACACGCGCTCCGGATCGGCGTGGCCTTGCTCCACGGCCCACTGCACGCTGTCGGCAATGTCATCCTGCATTTTCAGGCCCCATTGCTTGATGCCGGCAAAGAAATGCCGCTCGCCATAGCCGGTGGAGCCGCGAAATTCCGGCTCCAGCACGGCATAGCCGCGCGAGGCCAGGAACTGGCGGTCGCTATCCCAGCTCCACTCGGCGCCGCGCACGTAAGGCCCGCCATGCACCAGCACCACCAGCGGCAGCTTCTTGCCGCCCTGGGCCGGCAAGGTAAGCCAGGCCGGGATCGTCATGCCGTCGCGCGCCGTGAACCGGGCTAGTCGCTGCCGCCCCATCTCGTCCGCGTTGATGCCCGGGTGCGCACCGCCGATCACCTTCAGCGCCTTGGTCTTGCTGTTGTAGAGCGAATAGATGTCGGGCTGGCGGTCGGAATAGCTTTCCACCAGCATCCAGGGTGTCTCCGCATGCATCGGCGGCGTCAGGATATTGATCAAACCCGGCAACTGCCGGTTCACGTCGGCTTGTGCCGCTTGCATGCCCTCGTCGAACCACACGCTGGCGCGTGCATCGCCCAGGTAATGTACGCCGGCCAAACGCTTGCCGGCGTACACCAGGCTGCCGCTGAAATCGAAGTCGGTCAGGGCCAGCAGCGCTTCCGGATCGAGCTTGCCGCTTGCCAGGTCGAGGATGTGCAGCGCCGCTTTGTCGTTCTTGACGCGCGCTTTCACCAGCAGGCGCTTGTCATCCATGAAGCCGACCGGCGACATGCCCTCGGCCGAGGCGCCATAAGACGGGAAGGTCGCCAGCGCGCGCCATGCGCCGTTGGCAGGGTTACGGTAGTGCAGGGTTTGTTTCCCCTCTTTTTCCGAGACCATCAGGGCTGGTTCGCCATGGTGGTCCAGCATCCAGCCTTGCGGAACCTCGGGACGGGTTAGCTTTCTCGAATGGCCGCTGCTGGTATCCAGGCGCACCAGCTCCGTGCGGTCGATGACATAGTAGGAGCTTTCGCTCCAGATCGGCCGCCGCACATAAATGAAGTCCGAATCCTGGCCGCCTTCCTCCTCCAGCAAGTAGGTATTCCACGGTTCGCTGCGCGCATTGATCAGGGTGCCGGTGATCATTTTGGGTCCGGCATGGTCTGCCAGTTGGCGCTTGCCCCTGCCGTCGCGGTCGATGACGTACAGGCCGGGCGCATGATTGCGGTCGCCCGGCGCGGTATGGGTGTCGACCACGTTGAAGACCAGGCGCCGGTCATTGACCCAGCGGATGTCGGCGATATCGTATCCGCCGTGGCGCGCGCCGCCGATGGGGGCCAGCGTTTCGGTATCGAGCACCAGGAGCATGTCGCGCAGCTCGCGGTCGCCGGCGCGCAGGGCGACGTAGCGGCCGCTGGGCGACAGTTTGGCGTTCTTGAATTGTGCTGGTTCAAAGAAGTGCTGCGCGGGCGGTGGCGCGGCGCAGGCCAGGCCGCCCACCGCAGCCAGGCCGGTCACGAGGTACTTGAACATGTAAGGAGCGCGTGTAAGGGAGACGCTGGAAGTTATCAGATTCGGCGTACTCCGATGCTCTCCAATTGTCACATCACTGTGCAGGTTTCGCGCCAATATGCTTGTCGAGGAATTTCTCGACACGGGTCCAGAAGTCGATGCGGTTGGCTGCCACGCTCCAGCCGTGGCCTTCGCCGTTGTACACCAGGTACTCGGCATCGGCCTTGTTGGCTTCCATGGCCTCGCGCAGCAAGGTGAAGTGCTTGAGCGGCACGCGCCGGTCGTCCGTGCCATGCGCCAGCAACAGCGGGCGCTTGATGCGCGCGGCTTGCTTGAGCGGCGAGGTGGCCACCAGTTGCTCGGCATCCTTCACCAGGTCGCCGATCAGCTTCGGGCCGCCGAACTTGCGGTAGTCATCATCCATGTCGGACAGCATCCAGTTGCCGCTGTCGAACATCAGCGGGATGTCGGTCACCGCCGCGTAGGCGACGCCGCAGCGGTACAGGTCGTGGTCCTTCACCAGTCCCATCAAAGTGGCATAGCCGCCATAGCTGCCGCCCATGATGCAGACGCGCTCCGGGTCGGCGTGGCCTTGCTCCACCGCCCATTTCACGCTGTCGGCAATGTCGTCCTGCATTTTCAGGCCCCATTGCTTGACGCCGGCCGCGAACAGGCGCATGCCGTAACCGGTGGTGCCACGGAACTCCGGCTGCAGCACGGCATAGCCGCGCGAGGCGAGGAACTGGCTGTCCGCGCTCCAGCCCCATTCCGTGCCGCGCACATACGGCCCGCCATGCACCAGCACCACCAGCGGCAGCTTCTTGCCGCCCTTGGCCGGCAGGGTGAGCCAGGCCGGGATGGCCATGCCGTCGCGCGCCTTGAACTTGACCAAGTCTTGCTGCCCCATCTCGGTGGGCTTGATGTCCGGGTGCGCGCTGCCGACGATCTTCAGCTTTTTGCTCTGGCTGTTGTAGAGGGAATAGAAGGTGGGCTGCCGGTCGGAATAGCTGCTCACCAGGATCCACGGTGTTTCCGCCTGCTTGGGCGGGGTCAGAATATTGTTGACGCCCTGGAGCTGCTGGTCGACTTCGGCCTGCGCCGCTTTCATCCCTTCGTCGAACCACACGCTGGCGCGCGCGTCGCCCAGGTAGTGCACGCCGGCCAGGCGCTTGTTGGCGTACACCAGGCTGCCGCTGAAATCGAAGTCGGTCAGCGCAATCAGCGACTGCGGATCGAGCTTGCCGCTGGCCAGGTCGAACACGTGCAGCGCCGCCTTGTCGTCTTTGCCCCGCGTCTTCACCAGCATGCGCTTGTCATCCATGAAGCCCACCGGCGAGATGCCGCCCGCCGCGCGCAGGTAGGCCGGATAGCTCGCCAGCACGCGCCATTCCTCGCTGCCGGGGTCGCGCAGGTGCAGGGTTTGTTTGCCTTCCTGCTCGGACACCATCAGCGCCGGCTGGCCATTGTGGTCCAGCATCCAGCCCTGCGGTTCGACGGGGCGGCTGACGACCGATGATTTGCCGGTGCTGGTATTCAGCCGCACCAGCTCCGTGCGATCGACCACGTAGTAAGAGGTGCTGCTCCAGATCAGCCGCCGCACATAGATATATTCCGAGTCCTGCGCGCCTTCCCCATTCAGCAGGTAGGTGTTCATCGGCTCGATGTGCGAGATGATATTGGTGCCGGTGCTCCCTTTGGGGCGCGAATGCTCCGCCAGTTGGCGTCTGCCCTTGCCATCGCGGTCGATCGCATACAGGCCCGGCGCAAAGCGGCGGTCGCCCGGCGCGGTGTGGCTATCGACCACGTTGTATACCAGGCGCTGGTCGTTGACCCAGCGGATGTCGCCGATATCGTAATCGCCGTAGCGCGCGCCGCCGATGGTGGCCAGCGTTTCCGTGTCCAGCACCATCAGCATGTCGCGCAGCTTGCTGTCGCCGGTGCGCAGCGCGAGATAGCGGCCGCTGGGGGATAGCTTGGCGCTCTTGAATTGCGCGGTGTCAAAGAAGTGTTGCGCCGGTGGCGGCGCGGCATGGGCCAGGCTGGCCATGCTGGCCAGCCCTATCAGGAGATACTTGAACATGTAAAAGAGTGCGTTGAAAGGGACGCAGGACGTTAGCAGATCCGGCGTGCCCTAATGCTCTCCAATTGTCACTTTATTGAGATTCCGGCGTGCGGATATGGCGCACCAGGGACATGGTGCGCGCGTCCGGCTTGGGCGTGAGCAGGCTGACCACGACCAGCGTCGCCAGCCCGGCCGGCACGCCGAACACGCCGGCCGAATTGGCGGCGATGCCGAACCACTGGCCGTCGATGCTGCCGCCCAGTACCGGGTTGGCGTGCAGCATATAGTAGATGCAGGTGATGCAGCCCGCTACCATGGCAGCCATGGCGCCCTGGTGGTTGGCGCGCTGCCAGAACACGCCGGCCACCAGGGCCGGGAACAGGGTGGAGGCGGCCAGCGAGAAGGCGGCGCCCACCAGCGACAGGATGTCGCCCGGCTTGGTCGAGGCGGCGTAGGCGGCGATGAAGGCCACCGCCAGCAACAGCAGCTTGGAAATGGTCACGCGCTTCTGGGTCGAGGCATTCGGGTCGACAATTTTGTAATACACGTCGTGCGACAGCGCATTGGAAATCGCCAGCAACAGGCCGTCGGCGGTGGACAGCGCTGCGGCCAGGCCGCCGGCCGCCACCAGGCCGGAAATCACATAGGGCAGGCCGGCAATCTCGGGCGTGGCCAGCACCAGCACGTCGCCGTCGATCAGGATTTCCGCCAACTGCACGATGCCGTCGCCATTGATGTCGCTGATCGACAGCAGCGGCGCGGCCTTGTCCACATTGGCCCAGTACGAGACCCAGGTTGGCAGGTGGGCGAAGTCGCTGCCCACCAGGTTGCTGTAGATATCGTACTTCACCAGCACCGCCAGCGCCGGAATCGTCAGGTACACCAGCAGGATGAAGAACAGGGTCCAGAACACCGAGACCCGCGTTTCGCGTACCGAGGGCGTGGTGTAAGAGCGCATCAGGATGTGCGGCAGGGCGGCCGTGCCCACCATCAGGCAGAACACCAGCGCCAGGAAGTTGTTGCGCTTCTGGTCGGATTGTTCGCGGTTGTCACCCGGGAAGGGCTCGGCGTGTTTGACCGGCACCCGCGCCCGGGCCAGGGCGGCGTTGCGTTGCGCGTTCCACAGGGTGACCGCTTCCTCCACCGATTTCGGGTAGGCGGCCAGCGCCCGTTCGGCGGCGCGGATCTCCAGCAGCGAGCCGTTGCGCTGCTTCACCATATCCAGGTTGTGCTGCGCCTCCTGCCGGCCCGAGTCCCAGGAGAAGGGCAGGCCGTGCAGCCGCACGCCGAAGTCCTCGGCGCGCTGCAGGAAGACTTCGCGCACCTCGGCCTCCTTCTCGTCATGCGCCAGTTGCGCCTCGCGCGCGCTGAGCTGGTGCAGCAGCTTGCCGTAGGCGACCTGCGGCACCGGGTTGCCGCCGTGCTTGACCGCCAGCCACATGGCCGGCATCAGGAAGGCCACCAGGATGATGATGTACTGCGCCACCTGGGTCCAGGTGATGGCGCGCATGCCGCCCAGGAAGGAACACACCAGGATCGATGCCAGGCCGAGGAAAATGCCGACCGAGAAATCCACACCGGTGAAGCGCGAGGCAATCAGCCCCACCGCGTAGATCTGCGCCACCACATAGGTGAAGGAGACGATGATGGTGGCGCTGACCGCCATCAGCCGCACCGAGCGGCCCTCGAAGCCGCCGCCGTAGCGCGCCGCGAAAAAGTCGGGAATCGTGTACTGCCCGAAGCGGCGCAGGTAGGGCCCGATCAGCAGCGCCACCAGGCAGTAGCCGCCGGTCCAGCCCATGATATAGGCCAGGCCGTCAAAGCCATGCAGGTACAGGCCGCCCGCCAGCGAGATGAAGCTGGCCGCCGAAATCCAGTCGGCGGCGGTGGCCATGCCGTTGAACATGGCCGGCACGCGCCGCCCCGCCACGTAGTACTCGGCCACGTTCGAGGTGCGGCTGATCAGGCCAATGGCCGCATACAGCACGATGGTGGCGAACATGAACAGGTAGCCGATCCACAGGCGCGGCATGCCCTCCCGCTCCAGCATCGCCAACGCCAGCAGGAAGGCGCCGAAGCAGGCCGTGAAAATCAGGTAGTAGCGCGACAGCTTGCGGAAGAAGGGCGTGCTCATGGCGCACCCACGCTGCCGGCGTCGGCCGCTTGCTCGCTCCGGTAGCGCCGCTCCAGTGCCTGCATGCGCCAAGCGTAAAAGCCGATGATGGCCAGGTAGATCAGCGAGGCGCCCTGCGCCGCCAGGTAGAACGAGAGCGGCCAGCCGAACACGGTCAGCCCGCTCAACTCGCGCGCGAAGAAAATGATGCAGAAAGTCGCCAGCAACCAGCCGGCCAGCAGCCAGCCCGTCATGCGGCGCACGCGGCGCCAGTGGCGCTCGAGCTTATCCAAAATGCGGTACCTCTTCGTCGGCGGGCGGCGGGTCCTCGCGCAGCGGGAAGCTGACGCGGAACAGGCAGCCCGGATATTTCGGGTCGTTGCTGCGCGGGTTGGCGAACAGGTCCACCTCGGCGCCGTGCTGCTGCGCCACCTCGCGCACGATGGGCAGGCCCAGGCCGGAGCCCTCGGTATTGCTGCCCAGGATGCGGTAGAAGCGTTCGAACACCGGGGCCCGTTCGGCCGGCGCGATGCCGGGGCCGTTGTCTTCCACCTCCAGCAGCGCGTGGTGTGCGCTGCGGCGCACGCGCACCGTCACCGCGCCGCCGCGCGGCGTGTAGCGCAAGGCATTGTCGATCAGGTTGGACAGCATTTCGCGCAGCATCAGCGGGTTGCCGGCAATTGGCACCTCCTCGCGCGCCGGCTCGTAACCGAGGTCGATGCCGGCGCTGAACGAGGCCTGCACCCAATCGTGCACCGTGTCGCGCGCCAGCAAATCCAGCTCCAGCGGCTGCATGGCGGTGCCGGCCTGCGGCTGGTTCTCCGCGCGCGCCAGGGCCAGCAACTGGTTGACCAGGCGCGTGGCCGCCTCGGACGACTTGGCCAACTGCTCCAGCGAGCGGTGCACCTCGGCCTGGTCGGTCTGGCGCAGCGCCAGCTCTGACTGTGTGCGCATGCCGGCCAGCGGGGTTTTCATCTGGTGCGCCGCGTCGGCGATGAAACGCTTTTGCGAATCGATCGACAGTTTGAGGCGCTCCAGCATTTCGTTGAGCGACTTGACCAGTGGCGTGATTTCCTCCGGCACCTGGCGCGGCGGGATCGGGCTCAGGTCGTCCGACGGCCGGTCGCGGATGCGCTCCTGCAGCTCGCGCAGCGGCAGCAGCCCGCGCGACAGCGCAAACCACACCAGTGCCAGCACGATCGGCAGGATGATGAACTGGGGCAGGATCACGCCCTTGATGATTTCATTGGCCAGCTTGGCGCGCTTTTCGAGTGTTTCGCCAATCTGCACCAGGGCCCAGCGCGGCGGCTGCGCCTTGTCCTGGGCCAGGTTGACCCAGGTATGGGCAATGCGGATCGGCGTGCCGTGCAGGGTGGCATTGCGGAACATGACCTCGCCCGAGCGGTACTCCTGGACGTCGGGGTCCTGTTTGGGCGGCGGCGGCAGGTCGCGGTCGCCATCGATATGGATGCCCTCCGGGCTGCTCACCTGGTAGTAGATATTGTCCACGTCGTCGGCGCGCAGGATGTCGCGCGCCGGGCCGGGCAGGCGCGGCATCACGCCCGCCACTTCGCGCACTTGCTGCGTCAGGACGGTGACATTGTCTTGCAGCGCATGGTCGAAGGGCTGGTTGGCGATGGACTTGGCCACCAGGTAGGTGATGGCAATGCTCATTGGCCACAGCAGCAGCAGCGGCGCCAGCATCCAGTCCAGGATCTCGCCGAACAGCGAGTGCTGGATTTCCTGTTCCTCGGCGGCCGGGGTGTGGTCCCAGTCCGCTGCCTGCGGCTCGCTGCTCACTTGGCGGCCGGCGGCGCGGGCGGGTTGAACTTCTCAAGGCAATATCCCAGGCCGCGCACGGTGGCGATGCGGATGCCGCCCACCTCGATCTTTTTGCGCAGGCGGTGCACGTACACCTCGATGGCATTGTTACTGACTTCCTCGCCCCATTCGCACAGGTGGTCCACCAGTTGTTCCTTCGACACCAGGCGGCCGGTGCGCGCCAGCAGGATTTCCAGCAAGCCCAGCTCGCGCGCCGACAGGTCCAGCATCTGCTCATTAATATAGGCGCTGCGGCCCACCTGGTCATAGGAGAGCGGGCCGTGCTTGACGACGGTGGAGCCGCCGCCCTGGCCGCGCCGGGTCAGGGCGCGCACGCGCGCCTCCAGTTCCGACAGGGCGAAGGGCTTGGCCATATAATCGTCGGCCCCCAGGTCGAGGCCGTTGACGCGCTGCTCGACCGAATCGGCGGCGGTCAGGATCAGCACCGGCAGCAGCGAGCTGCGCGCGCGCAGGCGGCGCAGCACCTCCAGCCCGGACAGCTTGGGCAGGCCCAGGTCCAGGATCAGCAAGTCGAATTCCTGGGTGGACAGGGCGGTGTCGGCTTCCTGCCCGTTTTTTACGCAATCGATCGCATAGCCGGACTGGCGCAGCGAGCGCGTCAGGCCGTCGGCCAGGACGCTGTCATCTTCGGCTAATAGGATACGCATAGGAGACAATGTACTCCGGCTTTGATATTTCGCAAAGATTTCAAAAAGGGGCTTGTCAAAAGCACTGTTCTTTTATACAGTACCGCCTGTAGTGACCCAATTCATCTAGCGCGAAAGAACATCATGGACGACAAAAAAGGCGGCGTACCGGCTTCAGAGAAGGCCAAAGCCCTGGCGGCGGCACTGGCCCAGATTGAAAAACAGTTTGGTAAGGGCTCCGTGATGCGCATGGACGCATCGGCCCCGATCGAGGAAGTGCAGACTGTCTCCACCGGCTCCCTGGGCCTGGATATCGCGCTGGGCGTGGGCGGCCTGCCACGCGGCCGCGTGGTCGAGATCTACGGCCCTGAATCCTCCGGTAAAACCACCCTGACCCTGCAAGCCATCGCGGAAATGCAGAAACTGGGCGGCACCTGCGCCTTCATCGATGCGGAACACGCGCTGGACGTGACCTATGCCCAGAAACTGGGCGTCAACCTGCATGAACTGCTGATCTCCCAGCCGGACACCGGCGAACAAGCCCTGGAAATCTGCGATGCGCTGGTGCGCTCCGGTTCCGTGGACCTGATCGTGGTGGACTCGGTGGCGGCACTGACCCCGAAAGCCGAGATCGAAGGCGATATGGGCGATTCCCTGCCAGGCCTGCAGGCGCGTTTGATGTCGCAGGCGCTGCGCAAGCTGACCGGCACCATCAACCGCACCAACACCCTGGTGATCTTCATTAACCAGATCCGTATGAAGATCGGTGTGATGTTCGGCTCGCCTGAGACCACCACCGGCGGTAACGCGCTGAAGTTCTACGCCTCCGTGCGCCTGGATATCCGCCGCACCGGCTCGATCAAGTCGGGTGACGAGGTGATTGGTAACGAGACCAAGGTCAAGGTCGTGAAGAACAAGATTGCGCCGCCATTTAAAGAAGCGCACTTCGACATCCTGTATGGCGAAGGCACTTCGCGCGAAGGCGAGATCATCGACCTGGGCGTGGATGCCAAGATCGTCGAGAAGTCGGGCTCGTGGTACAGCTACGGCGGCGAGCGTATTGGCCAGGGTAAGGACAATGCACGCACCTACCTGAAAGAGCGTCCGGTACTGGCGCGCGAGATTGAGAACAAGGTGCGCGCCGCGCTCGGCGTGCGTGAGCTGCCGGCCGTGACCGATGCCGACGAGGCGCCAGCGCCTAAGCTCAAAGCTGTCGACTAAAACCGACAAAACCGGGAAACCAGGGTACGACCCCAAAGGGTCGGACCCTGGCCGGCGACCATCGCGTAACAGGGTCCGGCCCTTTCGGGCCGTACCCTGGTTTCCCGGTTTTCCAGGTTTGAAAAAGCATGCCCCTCCCCAAACCCACCCTAAAAGCCCGCGCCCTGCGCCTGCTTAGCCAGCGCGAGCACTCCCGCCTGGAACTCGCCCGCAAGCTGCAACGCCACGCCGAAGAGGGCGACGACGTCGAAGCCCTGCTGAACTTCCTCGAACAAAACAAATGGTTATCGGAAGAGCGCTTCTCCGAAAACCTGGTGCACCGCCGCGCCGCCAGATACGGCAACAGCCGCATCGTCGCCGAATTGCAGCACCACGGCATCGGCGGCGAGATGCTGGCCGAAGTCAAAGAAAGCCTCAAAGAAGACGAAACCGAACGCTGCTGCGAAGTCTGGCGCCGCAAATTCGGCGAAGTCGCCGAAGACCCCGAAGGCCGCCAAAAGCAAATGCGTTTCCTGATGGCGCGCGGCTTCTCCCAGAAAGCCATCCGCACCGCCATGAAGGGCAGCATGCCCGATGAGGAATACTGAATTGGCCTGACAGGTATGCTACACTTCGAGAGTTTTATGCAGCACCGCGGGTGCGGTGGTTGTCCGTAGAAGCTGCGGCGTACTGTTTAGCTGCTTATAATTTTGGCCACTTTTTGTGGCATCGGTCTTATGTCCCTGTCAAATCCTGTCTCCCGACGAGCGCTGCGGCACACGCGCGCCATAGACATCCAGGCGTTCGCGCGCGAGGATGGCCTGTGGGATCTTGACGCACATATCACGGACATTAAATCCTTCGACACTATGCTGGCATCCGGCCCGCGCAAGGGCAACGAAGCCCTGCACGACCTATGGCTGCGCGTGACTGTCGATAAGCAGCTGACCATCGTCGATGCCGAAGCATGTTCGGACGCCGTTCCCTATCCAGGCCATTGCAACACCATTGGCCCAGCCTATAAAGCCTTGATCGGCCTGAACCTGATGCAGGGTTTTCGCCAAGCGGTCAAGGAGCGGCTGGCCGGTGTGCAGGGCTGTACCCACCTGACAGAATTGGCCCAGGTGCTGCCCACGGCAGCCGTGCAAGCCTTTGCCAACGACGTCTGGCCGGTAAACGAGCGTTCCAGCACTGCGACTGAAAAACCGTTCCAGCTTGACAAGTGCCACGCCCTCAAGACCGATGGCGGGGCAGTTGCCGAGTTCTACCCACGCTGGTCCGTCAACAAGACGGAAGCAGCCTAGGTGCTGTACAAAATACATCTAACCAAATCTACAGGTATTCGAAAGAAGGGAAAGCCAGCATGAAAATCCATGAGTATCAAGGCAAAGAAATCCTCCGAAAATTCGGAGTGACCGTACCGCGCGGTATCCCGTGCATGTCCGTGGAAGAAGCAGTGAAAGCTGCTGAAACCCTGGGCGGCCCAGTATGGGTTGTGAAAGCACAGATCCACGCCGGTGGCCGTGGTAAAGGCGGCGGCGTGAAAGTAGCCAAGTCCATGGAACAGGTGAAAGAGTACGCCGACCAGATCATGGGCATGCAGCTGGTGACCCACCAGACCGGCCCTGAAGGCCAAAAAGTTCGCCGCCTGATGATCGAAGAAGGCGCCGACATCAAGAAGGAACTGTACGTTTCCCTGGTGACCGACCGCGTTTCCCAGCGCGTTGTCCTGATGGCTTCCTCCGAAGGCGGCATGGACATCGAAGAAGTCGCTGAAAAGCACCCAGAACTGATCCACAACGTGATCATCGATCCAGCCGTCGGCCTGACCGACGCGGACGCATCCGACGTGGCGCGCAAGATCGGCGTGCCGGATGGCTCGATCGCCGACGCGGTCGCCAACCTGCAAGGCCTGTACAAAGCGTACTGGGAAACCGACGCTTCCCTGGCTGAAATCAACCCGCTGATCGTGACCGGTTCCGGCAAGATCATCGCCCTGGACGCCAAGTTCAACTTCGACGCCAACGCCCTGTACCGTCGTCCTGAAATCGTCGCTTACCGCGACCTGGACGAAGAAGATCCAGCGGAAGTCGAAGCATCGAAATTCGACCTGGCCTACATCTCCCTGGACGGCAATATCGGCTGCCTGGTGAACGGCGCCGGCCTGGCCATGGCCACAATGGACACCATCAAGCTGTTCGGCGGCGAGCCTGCCAACTTCCTGGACGTAGGCGGTGGCGCAACGGCCGAGAAAGTGACCGAAGCGTTCAAGATCATGCTGAAGAACCCAGAGCTGAAAGCGATCCTGGTCAACATCTTCGGCGGCATCATGCGCTGCGACGTGATCGCCGAAGGCGTGATCACCGCTTCCAAAGCCGTGTCCCTGCAAGTACCGCTGGTGGTCCGCATGAAGGGCACCAACGAAGACCTGGGCAAGAAGATGCTGGCTGACTCCGGTCTGCCGATCATCGCCGCTGACACCATGGAAGATGCAGCCAAGGCCGTTGTTGCCGCCGCTGCAGGTAAATAATTAAGGAATCGATATGTCTATCCTGATCAATAAAGACACCAAAGTCATCACCCAGGGCATCACCGGCAAGACCGGCCAGTTCCACACCCGCATGTGCCGCGACTACGCGAACGGCCGTGAAGCCTTCGTGGCTGGCGTGAACCCGAAGAAAGCCGGCGAAGATTTCGAAGGCATCCCAATCTACGCAACCGTCAAGGAAGCGGCATCGGAAACCGGCGCGACCGTTTCCGTAATCTACGTTCCACCAGCAGGCGCAGCCGCTGCCATCTGGGAAGCCGTAGAAGCTGAACTGGACCTGGCCATCTGCATTACCGAAGGCATCCCAGTGCGCGACATGATGGAAATCAAGGATCGCATGGCTAAAGCCGGTTCCAAGACCCTGCTGCTGGGCCCGAACTGCCCAGGCCTGATCACCCCGGACGAAATCAAGATCGGCATCATGCCTGGTCACATCCACAAGAAGGGTCGTATCGGCGTGGTTTCCCGCTCCGGCACCCTGACCTATGAAGCAGTCGGCCAGCTGACCGCACTGGGCCTGGGCCAGTCTTCCGCAGTTGGTATCGGCGGCGACCCGATCAACGGCCTGAAGCACATCGACGTGATGCGCATGTTTAACGACGATCCTGACACCGACGCGGTGATCATGATCGGCGAAATCGGCGGTCCGGACGAAGCCAATGCAGCCCGTTGGATCAAAGACAACATGAAGAAGCCAGTAGTTGGCTTCATCGCGGGTGTAACCGCTCCTCCAGGCAAGCGCATGGGCCACGCCGGCGCGCTGATCTCTGGCGGCGACGACACCGCACAAGCCAAACTGGAAATCATGGAAGCCTGCGGTATCAAGGTTACCAAGAACCCATCCGAAATGGCACGCCTGCTGAAGGCAATGCTGTAATAGTAGTTGTATGATGACGGGGAGCCACGGCTCCCCGTTTTTGTTGGGCCAGGGTCCGGCCCTTAGGGCCGTACCCCGGTTTCCCGGTTCAAAAGGAGAAACGTTTGGCAAAACTCCTCGTGATGCGCGAAGGCATAGTGGAGCAAACGGTGCAGCTCACCAAAGAGCGCATGAGCGTTGGCCGCCACAAGCATAACGACATTGTCCTGGCCCACGGCGCGGTCAGTGGCGAGCACGCCATTATCACGACCATCCTCGACGACTCCTTCCTCGAAGACCTGCAAAGCACCAACGGCACCTTTGTCAACGGCCACCGCATCGGCAAGCACTTCCTGCAAAACAAGGACGTGATCAAGATGGCCAAGTACCACCTCGAATTCATCGCCGACGGCATCCGCCCGCTGGCCGCGCACGCCGCCACCGTTCCCGCCATGCCGGCCCCGCCGCCCGCGCCGCCGGCCGAAGCCGCCCAGCTACCGCTCGGCCAGATAGAAGTGCTCAACGGCAGCAATACCGGCAAAACCCTCAGCCTGACCAAGGCCGTCACCAGCCTGGGCCGCCCCGGCGTGCAGGTGGTGGTGATTGCCCGCTCCGCCGAAGGCTATTCCGCCGCCCATGTGGAAGGCGACAAATCCCCCCTCCTGAACGGCGCCCCCCTGGCGCACCAGCCGCAACGCCTGAAAGCAGGCGACGTACTCGACCTCAGCGGCATCCAAATGGCGTTCCGCCTTGCGTGACTGACACTTTTCGTTGATCGAACTGACAATTTTTGTTACTACTTTTTGACAAGTTATTGTCTTTCGACAATTATTGTCAGTTAATAGTGCAAAAAGTGACACTAATTGTCCAAAAACAAGTTGTTTTGAGGAAAATAGATGCTGGCACGCCAATTGCTCATAGTGAATAGCAGCAACTTTAACGCTTTTTCCACTATGAGGCTTTAACAACATGAAATCGATGAAAATGATTAAAAAGCAAGCACAAGCAGGCTTCACCCTGATCGAACTGATGATCGTTGTTGCGATCATCGGCATCCTGGCCGCAGTGGCAATCCCTGCCTACGCTGATTACACCCTGAAAGCGAAGATCGGCAACGTGCTGGATGTGGCTGGTGACGTTAAGAAGAAGATCGCAACTTGCGTAGAAGAAGCTGCTGGTGACCGTACTAAGTGCGGTCCGGTAGCTGGCGGCGTTGTTCCAGAATTCAAACCAACCAAAGAAATTCTTGCAATCACTTGGGAACCGGGTGAAGCCAATATCGGTACCATGGTCGTCGCACTGCAGAAGGGGCTGGGTTCGGGCATTTCCGATACCGCGAAGATCAAAATGGCCGGCGACTTTGGTACCCCTGACGCTCCAGTTGCCAACGTTGTATGGACCAACTCCAGCGATGGCGTTACCAGCGAAGCTGCAAAGCAAGCGATCACTAAGAACAACCTCGAAGCTAAAAAGCCGTAATCTAGCTTGATATAAAAAACCGGGCGCTTGCCCGGTTTTTTTTGCCCATTTTTGTCAGCGGTGCGACAAAAATCGTCAGAGTTCAGGCTGAAAGTGACAATCCATGACAATTTCAGGGCGTTTTTGCACAATAAATAGGCAAAAGCGAGCTGGCACGCCAGTTGCGAATACCCAGGTGTCGGACCCAAATTTAGTTTTCCACCTGAGGAGTAGCAAAATGAAATCCCTGAAAATGATCAAGCGCCAAGCACAAGCCGGTTTCACCCTGATCGAACTGATGATCGTTGTGGCCATTATCGGTATCCTGGCCGCAGTGGCAATTCCAGCCTACTCTGATTACACCATCAAAGCCAAAATGGGCAACGTCCTGGGTAGCGTGGAATCCGTGAAAACCGCCGTGGTGACTTGCGTGCAAGAAGCTGGAGGCGACATGGCGAATTGCACCCCAGGTGGCACCCTGGCTGACGGCACCACCGTCAACGGCGTACCTCCATTCCAGGCAACCAAAGAAGTTAAATCGGTGACCTACACAGCTGCTTCCGGCGCACTGACCGCAAAGCTGGCTAAAGGTCTGGGTACCGATGTTGCTGAAGATTCGGACGTCGTCTTCACCCCATCCTTCATCGACCCTGTCACCAACAAAGCCGCCGCCAACGTGGTCTGGACCGTGTCCACCACCGTGGTCAACCCAGTCGCTAAAGCTGCTCTGATGAAAAACAACAAGTAATCTGACGAGTTGAAGTAAAAAGAATGCCGTTCAGTGAAAACTGAGCGGCATTGTCTATTGTTAGACGATTTTCTGGCGATCGGCCAGCATCGCCTCGTAAGTCAAATTCTGCAGCAAGGTAAAGTGCGCCGGGTCCAGTCCGGTGAACTGCACACCGTAGCTGAATACATCCTTCGACTCCACCTTTTGCGACTGCGCCACGCTGGCATTGCGGATCAGCGCCGGCGTATTGATGCGCACCTGGCGGTCATCCGGCGGCGCCAGCAAAGTAAAGTCCAATTGCACCACCTCGCCCTCGCGGCTCAGCGGCTGCGCCGACTCGATCAGCGCGCCAGAGACACTGAGGTTGGTGATGAATACCGAAGCATGCTGGCCGTCGTCGCGCAGCATTTGCGCCGGGATATCGACTTTGACCCGCATCGCCGCGCGCAAGCTGGTGCCCTGGATATCGTTGGGGAAGCTGACATGGGCGTACATCAACGGCCGCAGGAAAACGCGCTGCACCACGGTCGAGAAAGAACACACGTTCACGCCCGAAAACACCCGCACCGTCAGTTTGTCGCCCTCGCTGATCGCGATTGGCATGCCGTTCTCTTGCGGGATCTTGACGATCATGTACTCGTCCTTGACCCAGCCGATCACGGTGGAGAAATGCTGGACGGGACGCAGCGTGCGATGGGTGATCAGCTGGATGCGGCCGCCCACCTGCAGGTTCATCTGCTCAAACGCGTATTCCTGCAATTTGCTTTCGCCCGCCATCGTCGTTATTGTCCATTCGTAAGCAATTGCTCATTGTACAATAACGTTGGGCAGTGACTATTGTTTCGATGATAGGACTGTCCAATGCAAGCCTACCAGGTGGTAAGGGTCCGGCTGCAACTTGCCGCAAGCCACGCCACCGCAAGCCTTTTTCGGCGCCAGGTGCCAACCGCCATTCTCCCTGTCCAGGAACTGCTGGTCGACAAATTCCTGTGTTTCCTGGTAGCGCCGCACCATGTCCGGCCGCCCCGGCACGGCCAGGAAAGCCCGCATCGCCTCCGCCTGCGGCCACCAGAATTTGCTGCGGTCCACCTGGCCATCGGCATGGACCCGGTTAAAGATACCACCGTCATGCTCGTCATACCCGTTCGCCACCGCATACTTCAGCAAGCGGTCCGCCACCTCGGTATAGATGGGCGGCAGGCCGCGCCGCTCTGCGCTGCGCAGTAAATGCGTCCACTCGAACTGGTGGCCCAGGTCGATATAACCTTCGCCGCCTTGCAGCGGCTGCCAATGCGCGTCATACCACTCCGGGATAAAAGCGCCGCCCGTGGGCAGGCCGACCATCAGCTTATTCAGCACAAAGTCGCCTAGTTCGCGCGCATCGGCCACCACGCCCTGGTCGCCGGTCGCATCGATCAGGGCCAGCAAGGCCTCGAACATATGCATCAGGTGATTCTGCGAATTGCGCCCATCGCCCGGCGCGAAATTGCGCGGCGCAATCATGCGCAGGCCGCCCTCAGGGTGGCGCAGCTTGCCGCGGATATCCTGCCAGGCGGCCAGCGCCGCCGCCTTGTACTTCGGATCGCCCGTCACGCGCGCCGCATGCGCCAGTGCCAGCAAGGCAAAGGCGTGGCCGTAAGTGTTCTTGACCGGGTTGATCGGCTTGCCCTGCGCATCCACCCGCTGGAAGAAGCCGCCAAACTCCGGGTCGTGGAAGTGCAGCAGCATGTAATCCGTCCCGCGCCGCGCCGCATCCAGGTAGCGCTGGTCGCCGCTCGCCTCGTAGCCGACCAACATGGTGTAGACCACGCGGCTATGCAAGGTCAGCTCGCCAATGCCGTTGCGGGTCGGCTGCCAGCCGCGCTCAAACTCTCCCTGCATCATGCCGGAAGGCTGCGGCGCCAACGCCAGCCAGCGCGCCACATGCGCATTCAGGTCGGCCCGGTGCCACTCGACATTGGCCACGCTGGCGGCACTCCCGCCACCGCCACCGCCACTGTCGCAGGCGGTCAGCACAGCGAGGCAGCAGGCGAGGGCGGCGCGGCGCAGCATCAGGCCTTCCAGTCGCCGGACTTGCCGCCGGCCTTTTCGGTGACGCGGATATCGGTCATGGTCATGCCTCGATCGACCGCCTTGCACATATCGTAGATGGTGAGCAGGCCGACCTGGACCGAGGTCAGCGCCTCCATCTCCACGCCGGTCTTGCCGTAGGTTTCCACGCCAGAAATCATGTTCTTACCCCACGAGTGGGACAAAAATGGGACAGGATTTTAGCCCTGTCTTCATAAGAAAGTTTACCGTTTTGCTAGGGTATTAACAATCCTTGCCGTGAGCTGAACTTCTCGATTCTCTATGCCTCGGATAGAAACTTCAGCGAATTGTTAAGAAATCGTGTGCGTTCAATGAAAAGCAGCGAAAACGAAGGCTTTGCGGCACCATGCCACGCGCTTGACAGCTGAGATTTTCTCAGTAAAATCCGCCTCCCACTACTGCTAACAAGGGTTGGCCTTTGCCGCCTGTGGTAGTGCAATCGTTATCAACCAAGGTGAAAACTATGAATACCTATACCCGTCGCATCCATGCAACCAACGTGAAGGAGATCAACCTCTATGCTCGAAAGCGCCGTAACCCGTAGCAGCAAGCCATTTTGCCCTCAACGTCCAGCCTTCACGGCAAAGGACACTACTCCGGCTTCACAGCCATCCCAATCCAGACCTACAGCGTCTGCGCCAGCATACAAGCGACGAGATAAGCACCTCACCCTTGAGGAGCTACGTCAAACGCGTAAAACCCTTCGTACGTACATTCGTACACCTGATGGTGGCATAGCCGATGCCAAAATTGATCTCGCCACTGGAGAGGTGACGCCACATCAATACCGAACCCAATCGAGCCGCTACAAGGTTCGTTCTCCAGATCAGGTACAACCGTGTGAGAACCCGCCGTGGGTGCAAATACCTGCTGCTATGCGGGGTATTAGGGCGGGAGAACGAGATCCTTCCCGCAAGCGTGTCTTCAACGACCTGAGAATGTACCTAGACGGCTATCTAACGCTATGGGAAGCCATCGCTGACCTCCCGGTACTTGACACGCTGGTGACAGGTGCCTTGCAGCTAGACTTGTGTGGAAACAGCCGTCCATTGAATTCGAACCTGATTTTTGCACTCTTGCAGCAACTCGATTGGATTTCTTCCGATACGATCGAATTCTTTGTTGGGTGCAGTACAAGGCACGCCCAAAGGATAGCTTTGGTACTGCGTATTATCCTTCGGGAATTCAGGGCGGTGGCCGAGGGCGATTTATTTGAGGTCAGAAGCCATTAGAATTGCAATGTGTCCCGGTTTCCTGACCTGCACCTTATAGTTCATAAATGAGTCTTCTGCATCACCAATGACTAGGATAGATGCGCCTAAGAGGTCTTTCGGATTTCGAATCAAGAAGCGGGTCAAAAAGCCCGTGACAGCATCGCTATGGATACAAATGTCAAGCTTTTTGCTTCCTCCAGAGAGATCTCCACTGTTCACCCACAGATCGCCATTTTGAGCGTAGTTTGCATTGGCAACCGTGCCCCAGTAGCCCTTCGTTTCGTTGCTGCGGTGGTGGCGGGGGAGGGACATTGTATTCACAAAGAAGCGAAAGAACGGCTGAGGTTCAATCAGATCCTTCGCCGTTATAACATGCTTTGATAGTGCCAATGCCGGATCTCTAACGAGCGCAGCCAGCAAATTATAAAGGCTCCAGTTGCTTTCAAATTGTGTACGTCCACCGGATAGGGGGCGATCTTGTTTTTTGTTGGCGGACTGCTTCTCTTGGCGAGTTTGATCGGCATCGATTTCACTGAGGGCGATTGAGTCGTCAAGGTTTAGATCAACTTTGCGTGTGCGTCTGGCAAGGTAGGCTTCTAGCGTTTTTGTGATCGTCTTAACCTTGCTGGGATCAGTCCGACGCTCGCCACACTGTGGCATGTGTGGGCTTGCGCCGAAGAGGGCGTCAAAGCCGCTATGAGCTTTTCGAAAATATGCCCTTTGCCGGCACTCAGGACAGAGTAGGTGCTTCCTGTACGCAGTTCTTAATTGTTCAGGTAGTTCGGCGAACTCTTGCGCACGGTAATTTCTATTATTATCGCTAGTACAAATTGCTTTTTCCAATTGAACTCCTTTCGTTCTTGCGCTCCAAGGCCTACTATCGGCGATAGACTTCTACATTTGAGCGGACAGCAGGTGGCTAAAGTGTATAGGCCTGCTGCATGCATTTCTCCGCCACCGTCTGCTGGCGGAGGGGGGGGGATTAGGCTGTAAGTGCTACTGGCTGGAAGCGTGGGGGGCGAGATGCTTGACGCTCGTCAAAGGCATCGTTCAGTTCCGCGTCTGCATCACTAAACTTCGCCTTAGCCTTGAAGAATGTTTCCAGCAGGGCTTGGTGGTCGTGGCAGTCATAGCTAAATGCACGGTAAAGCAGGAACTGCGTTACATCTTCCATCCTGATTACTTCATATGGGTAGTCTGGCGGAACATTGGGGGCAGTCAGTCCAATAGGAACGATGATGACGAACTCTCCCTCAGCGTTTGGAATGACTGGGACTTTAGGGAGAACATTGGTGTAGCACAAGAATAGGCTTGTGGGAGAGTGGAAGTACATGTCAAACGGAAAATCCTTCGCCATAGTGATACACCCAGAGGCGATGAGTATCTCTCGGGCGGCGTTAGCTGAATGAGGCTGGTGCATATTTATTCCTTTCTGCATGAATTGTTAGAGTTCCCTATAGGCGTGACGAAGCCACCAATGTACAAAGGTTGGTTTTGCTTATAACGGGACGGGATTTGTTTACTGCGATGCCACGACGGAAAAGTCACTGATCCGCAGGCCATGGTAGAAGTTATGCTTCGGCCACGACAGGTTCTGGCAGCTCAATTTCGCTGTTGAAGAATTGAGTGAGGGCAGTCTAATGACTATTTTTTCAAAAGTCAAAAATTTATGTTGTAAATGAATTTTATTTGTGATAGATAGCTAGGTAGCTAGATAGTGCTGAACTATATATAGTGATTGTTGGCTGAATTTTTCTGTATATAGTGTATTTTCTACTATTTATTGCACCGTTTGAGGTGTTGTTGGGGTGGTGTTCGTGCCGAGTGCATGTAAAGATTTGGTTGGTAGAGCTAGGATAGTTCAGTTCGGTTTTATTCGAACGGATAGTGGTCACAACATCTTGCCTCGCCGTAAGACAGGAAATAGCCTTCGCTATTCCACGAGCAGCCTTGCCATCGCAAGGCTTTTCTTTTAGGTGTCGTTAGCGTCCAGCGAAACCTGATCTGTGGATAACTCTGGGTCAGGCCGAAGCCCCTTCGATGTGGATCGGGAGCGTAAGTAAGGATTGGAGGAACGCCTGTGTAGGACGCTCTTATCGGTATGTCGGAAGCAGTTATCGTCGCCTCCGACAGGGAACTTGCAGTGCAGACCAATTACAAGTAGCCGCGTTAGGTAATCGCATTGCATGACCTGGCCGAGTTACTTGTGTGTCGGGCCAATTGCAGCGACGGTGCTGTCCACCGCATCCTGCGTGAGCAATCGGATAGCACATGGGTCGCGTACAAGGTTGCAGGTATTACGCTAGGTGAAGTCGAGGAAGCCTTCTATGCAGCGTCAGAAGCCTACGCCCACAGCAAGCCGCCACGGTTCTACCCAGCTTACATTTAACCCCGTCCCTTGGGGTTAGTTATTAAAGCCCAAGCTTCGACTGTACTCGCGGAACAACTTTACGCACTCTGCGTCCTTGCGAAGTACAGCAGAATGACCGAAGAGATGGTTTTGGTCTGCCAGTACATCAGCAACCAACTCGGTGTCACTTTCAGACATGTGCAAGGCAGTGCCAAAGACCTTGCAGGTGCGGCTCCTCTGCTGCGGCTCACCAAGGATTAATTTCATGTTCAAAGGGTGATACGCGAAGCCAAGGAATACGACGCGAGAAGCTTCGCGAAGACTCCCCTGAATGGCTACAATCTCGCTGCTATAAGGGTCAGTGCCTTCAGTGAAAGTCTTTATGCCCTTAGATAGTTGGTATAACTGGGCTGCTGTTGGCGTTTCGCCAAATCCGATATGCCGTTCGTGGTCCCCGGTCATCCAGTGCAGATTGCCAACAACGCCATAGGGATGGTATATCTTGATGTTGTTCACGATCTTAGCCGCAGCGTCCCGGTCGATGTTATAGCTTGCTGCAAGAGCATGTAACAAGAAATGCTCTAGGCACCGGTCATAGTTGAAGACAATAAAGGTAATCTCGGAGAGGCGTTGAGGGAGATTCTCCAGAGGGCATTGCTCTGTTAGAAGTTGGACGAACTTAACAGCCCATGTGGCGTAACACTTCGTAAAATCAAGTGAACCATTTTGTTGCCGTACATATAGGTTACTTTTCTCTTCTGCTGCCAGAATTGAGCGCACAATGCCGATCTTCCCGCAGCGCTCTATGTACTTGTCGTCACGATGGTTATGTATGAAGTTGTCAATCGACAGGGCTAGCGGCAGTCCACCACAAATGACCTTAGCTGCATTTACAAACTCAACATGTCGAAGCTCGTCTTTGCCATCAATGTGTGTACCCATGTTAAATGCCTCGTGGCACAACTGGTCGCCACTCGAAATACCACGAGAGTAGCTGAAGAGCGAACTAATCTGTTCTTTCAGTTTATCGCCTACCGGCAAATCAAACTCGTAGCTAGCACCGGCACCCAGCACATACACAGTCTTCATATCGAATCCGATCACTCACTTGTCCTGGGCATGCAGCCCCTTAGCCTGCTGCAGCCGCTTTTGCTGCCTTCTTAACGTCAGCCATTTCCACGATGCTGGCAAGGTGGTCTTCTCGCTGCTTCCGGGCGATGTACCATTCTTGGAAGAGAACTTCGGTTAGCTGGATAAGTGCTTGCGCTTCGTGTGGATCGACATCAATAACCAGATTGATATCTTTCTCCATGTGGGCACCGATGTTGCCGATCTTACGCACAGCATCAATGGCACCAAAGATTGCAGCATCAACCTTGCCTTGGATGGCGTTGATCTCTGCATGCAGAGTCGCCTCCTTAACACCCCAGAAGTCGCGAATCATGCCCTGAAGGCAACGGCGAGATAAGGTGGCCGACGCCTTCGGACTAAGGTCACGAATCGCACACGCCTCCTCATAGTCTTGGCGTAGCGGCGCAGGAATGTAGCTTGGGAATGGCCGTGCAGATGATTGTGGGCGGAGTTTCCAGTACATGAAAGGTTGCTTGTCGTAATTGAAAAAGCCGCCGCCTGCATCTTTCCCGTGGTAGAGCCCACCGTCTAATACGTACTCGCGGCATTGCGGATTAGGACAAGTTATAGAGCGAAACACGAACTTTAACTGCCCATCCTTGTTGTCATCGTCGAACTCACATTTCGCATCGCTGATGTTGTTCTTGGTCAAAGTCACATGATGGTTGCAGTAAGGGCACTTCCAAGACATAGCTCACTCCATTACCAAAAGTTTAACCTTAGCACATTGCTCGTACCCAAGGAAGGTAGGCATGGAGCCATGAAAGTAAGTGAGTCATTGGCTCATTAGGGTATACCTGATTGAGCCTGGCAACTTTAAGCAATAACATGGCTCAATAGGGTTGACTGTATTGTGAGCTATTAGTATTATTGAGCCACCTACCAAGTGAGCCAATAAGGGATAAGAATAATGAAGACTGTCTACTACGGACGTATCAGCACCACCGAAGGCCAAACCAGCGCCAGCCAATACGAAGATGCCAAAGTGCAGGGCGTAGACCTGAAGCACGTACACATTGACGAAGGCGTAAGCGGCTACCATGTAGCTCCGAAGGATCGTGCCGAGTGGCGTAGGGTCATGGATAAGCTGTCTGACGGTGGCACCCTGTACGTACGCTGGGTTGACCGTATCAGCCGCCGTTACGATGAACTGGCCGAGGTTATGCAAGGCTTGATGAAGATGGGGGTAAAGGTAATATGTACCCTTAACGGTATGGTGTTCGACGGTGCTGCCACTGATGCCACAAACAAGGCTATCCGCGATTCCCTGCTAGCCTTCATGGCCGCACAGGGCGAGGCTGACTATTTGAACCGCCGTGAAATGCAGAAGCGAGGAATTGAGGTGGCAAAGGCGGACGGTGTGTACAAGGGCCGTACTAAGGCCGCTGACGCAGCTATCGTAGTTGCATGGCGTTCCGAACATGGAGCCAGCATCAAGGATACCGCCGATCACTTTGAAATCTCACTGGCTACCGTAAAGCGCTACTGCAAAGAACAGAAAGCAGCGTAAGCCCATAGGAACCGCATAGAGGGCTTGTAGGCGGGTCATGCTGTTTGGCTGGCTCTGTCCTGGCCCTGACGCTAACGCAACCCCTGTAGATATTTCAGCAGCACCCAGCCGGGGTAGCGAGTACGCCATACACCTCTCTCACATAGCCTCTGGTTATTGCTACCTTTCCAGGGGTAGATATATTTACCCGCCGTCAGCGGTAAGTCGCCAGCAGCCCCACCTTCCATTTTTATTTTTTTCAGTCAGTGCCGGTGCTGACACTACCTCCGCTTGCGTAAGGTAAAGCCTCTGGGAGCGCGACTGCCACTCTCAACGCCCCATGCGACAGCCCATCGAGCCGCACGACGCTTACCATCATCGGCCCCATCACCAAGCATCCGAACAATCGCTTCCGACATCCTGTGAATGGCGTAGGTTTGCTTCTGCGTGGATTTCTTGTAGATGGACATGACAGCCCAAGGGGGAAGTTGGATTGTCAGCCCACTATGGCATGAACCAAGGTGCCTGTCGCAGACTAGTTTTAACGGAATCAAACGTGAGGTTGATCTTTATCAATGTTCAACTAGATCCAGGTCTGTTGGCGTGGTTGGATCGAAGGTGACGGTGCCAGATCAGCAGCACTACTTATCCACAGATCGTCGCACACAGCCCACGCTAACGACACCTAAAAGAAAAGCCTTGCGATGGCAAGGCTGTTTGCTGGTGCATAGCTGAGCGGATAGTTTGAAGTGTTCCGTGCTGCCTCTAGTTGTACTCAGTTGCTTGTTACAGGGGATGGCTGAAAGCGATGGTTGCACGATGGGCAGCAAAAGGTAGATTCCCATGCTTCAAAGGCAGCGTATTCTCTGGCGAAAAGGCGCTTATGTTCATCTAGCTCCCCGTCCTTCGCCGTAACATCAATAGCATAGGCTGCGATGAATCCGATCAAGAAGATCGGTGATGCCACCAAGATTCCATTCAAGAAGGTATCCAAGAGCATGACGAGTGCCCCGACAACGACACTTAACACTGTGCCGATAATGCTGATCGCAGTCCGAAGATTTTGACCACGTGAGACAAACTCAGTCACTGGCGGTGGTGCGGCTGCTTTAGAGGCTTCCGTCTGATGGGACTCGTTCGTTGTGCCAATGGTCGTGATTTGTTGCTGACCGATTGTGTTAAATGTTCCGACTGAGCTGAAACTGCCAACTGAACTGGACAGTCCATCGCGATAGATTGCTGAAAGCTTCTTTGCATGTGGAGCCGCGCAGATCGGGCAAGTAGTGTCTATTGGGGGCATGAACTTCCGCATTGAGCATTGGCTGGCCTAAATATTAGCATATGATACTTAGATTCTGTAGATGTAGAGTTGGCATGCCATCAATCTACGGCGGTGCCAAAGACCTATGAAAAACAACTCTCAAGGACACCAGCCAAACTCTTATTTGGACTGTCGCTTCGACACGCTCGAGAGCAACTGAACTTGTCTCAAGAGGCACTTGCTGAACTTGCGGGCCTACATCGAACATATATCGGGCAGGTGGAGAATGGGAGGCGCAATATATCCATTGATAATATGGAGCATTTGGCATTGGCTGTAGGTAAAGAATTATGGGAAATGATTAAGCCAAGCGCAAGCATTGATGGGTAACTTACTTCAGTAAATGTGAAAACTCTTCAACTTGCTGAATTGAGTATGGGCTATTCCGGGAAATGAGGTAATCCTCATCGACAAATTCTAAAACTGAACGAATTAGACCGACTCCTGTAAAGTCGGTTTCTGCACTATCGTCTTCGTTCGTTGGGGGATGATGTTTTTCACATTCCAATACGGCATCCAATGCTCTATTCACGGCTAAATCTAGTTGCTTCAATTTTTTATAGCCAAACTCATTTAATTCTTGTAGCAAACCGGAAACTGCATCACTTGGTGACAATCTCCTGTCAGGAAATTTCCAAGAGATGTATGCCATTAAATTATCTAAGTTGGTATCAGATTCTAGTGTTAGCTCCGAGTTCTCCGTTATGGACGCCTTTACGTTGTTTTGATATGCGATCCTGCTGAGATTGATGCCTTCAAATTGATCGTCAGCAACCTCGAATAGACCGGACAAAGCATTGAGCTTTCGTTTTAGCTCAGGCGGAACGTCATCCTCTTGTTTGTAAGAAAGATGATGGGCTACGACGGCCCAAGCATCTTGGAGAATAGTGCGAATTTGTATCTCGCATCGCAAACCACGCAAGTCATCATATCGTGCCCCGGCATGCTGCACTTTCAAACTCACGATGTAATGGAGCGCACCATAGCCGAACTTGTCCACACCTTGATTGCTGATTTTGTCTACCTCCTCATGTACTTCAAATTCTGACTTAATAAGTTGTTCTAGTTTCTTCCTTTCTGATGCGTAGAGATAAACCACACGCACTCCGGAGAAGTCAGTTATTTCATCGAAAGGATATTTGTAAGTCTTGCGCTCAACTTTTTCGCAGAAGCTTTCTAAAGATTTTGCTCGGGAAGTCAATTGAGCGATCTCTATACCTAATGCTTGGATTTCTTTGTCGAGAATATATTTTATTTCTTCGCATAAGCGTTGGTGGCTCGGAATTAAGTCGTAATAATGCCGAACTAACTCCGGTCGCTCTTTCCAAACCTTATTTAACGAACTTTCCAAATCAATCTCCAATGAACGTTGGGAGCTTCAATTTATCCTAGCGGCGACCTACTTGCTTCCACCTAGTTTGGTGAACCATTCCATTGCAGAGGGTGGCAGTCCTTCGTCTTTTACGATTCCATCTCCCGTAGGACGAAATAGTGCAGCAAGTACCGTCGCGATATTCTCCCCCTTAGGCAAGCCGCCATCGCGGATCAATGCTAGATAGGTTTTGACCATCGTCACACGTTCAGCGGCATCATTCTCAAGATGAAGGTTGCTTAAAAAGATCCGAACCACGATACGAATGAACCAAAAGCTCATGGTTGCAAGCAAGATCAATGAAGCGAGCTTCCAGCTCGTTACAGGTTCAAGTATCGTCATTGTGGCAGAAGGTGTCGTTTGAACTGACGACGACGAAGTGTCCTTCACGGGAGCGTTGGAGTTGACTTTGGCCCTCTCTGTGAAGTCATGTGGAGATATACTTCCAGCTTGTTTTGAAGCATGGACTGCTCTTGAGTTTGCAATTGCAGTTTGTTCTAGAGACCGAAGTTCAGAATGCAGTCCCCAGCCTAGCAAAACCATCAAAATGGTCAGAGCCACGAATGAGCCAATTGCCCAGCGATTGTGTTTGATACGCTTGTTTTCCCAGTACTCCACTGGTGCAGCCAAAGCCATATGCTTGTCGTAGGTGTCTTTGAGATTATCGAGTTCAGACTGAGTATCCTTTAATTTTTGTTGCCAGTCGTCGCTCCTTGATTGCTGCGATTCATCGAACACAACTTGATTAGCTGCGGATTGACCCAACAATACCTGCTGCATTTTGTCGAACCGATCTACTTGCGCGAGATAGTTTTGTTTTGCACCATCTAGTTCAGACTGCAACTCGCCGGCCAGGCGCTTCAGAGCCGAATTTTCAGACTTGAACCTGTCCTTAATTCCACGCTCATAGAACTCCAGAAGAACTATCGCTGGAATTGCAATATGATTTGGCACACCGTTAAGATTTTGCTGAAGCCAGTAGGCTGCAATGGCGGCTGCCTCAAGAGGCTTTCCATTGTCGCGTAGTTCTTCCAAGAAGGCACGCTTGGGATGCTTAGGAAGCAACCAAGGATTAGGCTCTATGAGAGCTTGCAGCGCATTTTGGGCGCTCTGCAAGTTTCCACCGATGTTGGGTGGCTGGCCTTGGTTAATGTAAATGTTTGCTTGATTCAGATGGCTCGAAACATTCTGAACCGTGCTCGTGAGCATTGCCCAAGCTGGATTATTTGGGAAATTGGGTGAATTCAGCCATGCCCACTGCGTTTGGAGATTGCTGATCCACCCGTTTGCATCCTCCCATGTATTCCAAGTATAACGACCGCCTTCTTGACCAAAGTCGGCACTAAAGAAAGGCTTGGGTGCATCAGCTAAGCTCATATTTTCCCCGTAGATGAAAAATCGGAAACTGCTTGTGTTTCGCGATAATAACCTAGCTGTGCATCACTGTTTAAGTGTGTTGCCTTGCTCCCTTAGTCAATTCGAAATAATTATCCCAGCTTGCGTGCGAGTTCTTGCGCTTTGGGATGGTAGTAACGCTTCAGCATTTGAATTGTCTGGTGTCCTGTTACCGAAGCTAGTTCAATGACATTAGGAAGCTTTTCAGCGAGTCCAGTCGTTGCGGTATGCCGAAGGTCGTGAAAGTGTAGGTCGCCGATTCCAGCCCGGTTTCGGGCCTTTACGAAGCAGTTGTTTACGACCATGTACGAAAGCGGGAATACACGCTGGCAGTCGCCTTTCGGCAGTCCCTCCAGAATCCTCACCGCAGCCTTTGATAATGGTACGGAGCGTGAGCTTCCATTCTTCGTCATCTCCAAGAAGGCGGTTTGCGCAGTTAGATCAACATGCCTCCATTCGAGGGCAAGAAGTTCTCCGCGACGCATTGCTGTTTCGAGTGCAAGTTCGACAAGTGGCAGCATCCAAGGACTACGACGCCCGACGGGGCGTAGCTCCTCCAGCAACCGCCTCCGTTCGTCGGACGTAAGCAATCGTTGTCTTCCTTGCGGAGACTGAGGCTTACGCACTAATGCACAAGGGTTGCCGGTCGGCAGCCCCCACTCTCGCCGTGCATGGCTGATGGCGCTCGAAAGTATGCTCAGTTCGCGAATAATCGTACCGGCAGAAACGGTCATCATGCGTTCATCGCGGTAGGCGGCAACGACCGCTGGAGTGAGCTTTGCCATGCTGTACTGCGCCATCCGCTGGCGTAGCATGAAAGTGATGGTTTCCCTCTCACGCTTGGCACTACGCTTTGTCGGGGACACTTCGACCATGTACCGTCGAAGCAGATCACCAAGTAGCCAATCCTTTGCACTGTAGGTGTCTTGGTAACTTCCTTTGTGCATCGAGGCTTCAACCTCACGAGCCCATGCTACGGCTTCGGCTTTAGTTGAAAACGACTTTACTTCGTCGGGAAAACCTTTGGTACGTACACGGGCTTGCCATGTACCTGAACGCTGCCTGAATGATGCCATGCGCCTTCCTATTGGGACAGGCGTGGGACAAGAACATGAAATTGGCGTATGGCTTTCCGATGGCTGTTAGCTGCGATGCTTGTTGGCGCTGGAAGCCTCTGAATGATAGAACGGCAGAATCCCGAAGGAAATCAACCGCTTGCGCATCAAGCCTTCCAGTCGCCGGACTTGCCGCCGGCCTTTTCGGTGACGCGGATATCGGTCATGGTCATGCCTCGATCCACCGCCTTGCACATATCGTAGATGGTGAGCAGGCCGACCTGGACCGAGGTCAGGGCCTCCATTTCCACGCCGGTCTTGCCGTAGGTTTCCACCTGCGCACGGCAATGCACGGCGCTGCTGGCTTCATCAGTGGTAAAGTCCACGGCGACGCGGGTCAGGGCCAGCGGGTGGCACAAGGGGATCAGGTCGGCGGTGCGCTTGGACGCCATGATGGCGGCGATGCGCGCGATGCCCAGCACGTCCCCCTTTTTTGCGGTTCCCGATAGAATGAGCGCCAGCGTTTCCGGCTTCATGCGGATACTGCCGGTGGCGACGGCAATGCGGTGGGTTTCGGCTTTCGCGCCGACATCGACCATATGGGCCTGTCCGGCAGCGTCAAAATGAGTAAGGTGTTCGGTCATTGCAGAAGTCTCTTGTTGAACGGGTATGATAGCACTGTGAATGCACTACATTTTCGCCGCCCCTTGTTGGCGGCCCTGGTTTCCGGTTTGCTGATGGCCGCTCCGGCGGTGCAGGCGCAGCAGCAACAGCCTGATTTGCCCACGCTGGGCGACGCCTCGCGCGAGGACTTGTCGCCGGTGATGGAAAAGCGCCTCGGTGAAGAGATCATGCAGGGTTTGCGCTTTGAGCGCGACTACCTGGACGATCCGCCCATCATCGAATACCTGAACGCCTTCGGCTCCAAGCTGGTGGATGCCCGGCCTGGCGCGCGTGGCGACGCCAACCTGGACTACTACTTTTTCGCCATCCGCGACAAGAACCTGAACGCCTTCGCCATGCCCGGCGGCTATATCGGCGTGCACTCCGCGCTGCTGCTGGCGGCGCAGACAGAATCCGAGCTGGCCTCCGTGCTGTCGCACGAAATCGGCCACGTCGCGCAGCGCCATATCGCGCGCCAGTTGGGCGCGCAGAAGAATGATGCGCTGATTCCGCTGGCGGCGATGCTGCTGGCAGCACTGGCCGCCAAATCCAGCCCGGATGCCGCCATTGGCGTCTTCATGGGCGGGCAGGGCCTGGCGATCCAGCGCCAATTGAATTTCGGCCGTGACGCCGAGCGCGAAGCGGACCGCATTGGCTTCCAGATCATGAATGCGGCCGGTTACGACTCCAGCGGCATGGTGGCCTTCTTCCAGCGCATGCAGAACAGCACGCGCCTGTACAGCGACCTGATGCCGCCCTGGCTGATGTCGCACCCGCTAACCACGGAGCGTATCGCCGACATCCAGGCCCGCATCCGCGAGCAGGTGTATCGCCCGCGTGTGGATGGTATGGACTTTCACTTGATCCGCGCCCGCGCCCGCGTGCTGCAGGATAGCAGCAGCAAAGGCCTGTCCGAATCGGAAGCCGTGTTCCGCAACCAGTTGACGCAGCCGGGACGGCAGAACGTGGCGGCCGGGCAGTACGGCCTGGCCATGCTTTCGCTCAAACGCGCCGAATACGGCGCCGCGCAGGAATGGCTGGACAAGGCGCGCGCCACCATCGACAAGCCGCCGATGGCGGGCGCCTTCAGCACGCCGATACCGAAGGGCATCAGCGATTCCGCGCTGGCGTATATGTCGCTGGAGATCAAGCTGGCGCAAGAGGACAAGCCGGAGGTGATTGCCGCCGCGATTGAGGAGGCCAAGGCCGCGCAGGCGCGCTTCCCGCTGTCGCGCGGGATTGTGTGGCAGTACTCGGATGCCATGATTAAGGGCGGCAAGTATGAGGATGCCTCGCGCTTCCTGCGCGATCAGTTGCAGATGTACCGCCGTGAGCCG
Source organism: Massilia sp. SR12 (assembly GCA_046523935.1). GTDB lineage: Bacteria > Pseudomonadota > Gammaproteobacteria > Burkholderiales > Burkholderiaceae_D > Rugamonas. The sequence goes on from CP159586.1 coordinate 4,904,037, forward strand.
GAGCTGCATGATTACATGGCGCAGGCGTATGCCAAGCAGGGCAAGATCGCCTTGCAGCATATATCGCTGGCGGAATCGTATGTGTTGCTGGGTGGGGTGCTGGCCGCGCTTGACCAGCTAGTACTGGCGCGCAAGGCGCCGGATGCCACTTATTACGATCAATCCGTGATTGATGCGCGTGAGCGGGAGTTGCAAGCGAAGCGGCGGGAGATGATGGGGGATAAGAAGAAGGAATGAGACGGCGAAAGCGGGAAACCGCGAAACCGGAAAACCAGGGTACGACCCTTAGGGTCGGACCCTGGTTTTCTGGTTTCCCGGTTCTCTTGTTTAAGGTTGCGGCAAACGTTGAAAACGAAACGCCCCCGGCACGCTATCGCGCGCGATGGCGGCCAGCGGCACGCTGCGTTCACCCACGCGCAAGGTCAGCGGCGACAGGCTGGAAGGATCACTAGCCGCAGCATCCAGCCACGCCAGCAAGGCGTTATCTCCCACCGGCCGCCCGTTCAACTCCACCTGCGGCAGCACCTGCGCGAAATCACGATCATCCAGCTGCGCCAGCACCTCACCACTCCGCAACAACAGCTCACCCGCCTCGGTCAGCCAAGCCGCATCCACCTCCCCCAGCGGCGCCCCCGTATGCAGCACAAAGCCCAGCACCGGATCGGTACGCGCAACAAACGGCGTCGCCTCCAGGTTCAGATAAACCCGCTGCGGCCCATTCTGGAAATACCAGCAACCCCGCTCATCGCTCTGGTAATTACGCGTGATAAACCCCACCAGTGCCGGATTGGTCAGCTTATCGCCCGCCGCATTGAAATGCTGCGCACGCTCATCGCGCATGCGCCAGTTGCCGCGCGCATCGAGCGCCAGCCAGCCATAACAATGCGGCACATTCGGCCACTTCGCCATCGCCTGAACAACGATTTCATCCATCCCTCAAGCCTCGCAAAAATTCAGCATGCGCAGCGGCAGCCAATCCAGGCTACCCGGCATGCCGCCGGTCGCAAAGCCCACATGGCCGCCTTGCTCCGGATAGTCCAGCACCACATGGCGCGACGCCTGGCGCGGCAAATACGCGCCCGGCATGAAGGGATCGTTCTTCGCATTCAGCACCAGGGTCGGCACCGTGATATCGGACAGCACATGCTTGGCGCTGGCCCGGTCCCAATAATCATCCGCATCGCGATAGCCATGCAGCGGCGCCGTCACCAGATTGTCGAAAGCGTGCAGGTCCTGCGCCGCCAGCAAGGCATCCAGGTCGAACAGACCAGGAAACTGGTGCAGCTTGGCCACACACTTCGGCTTCAGCGTCTGCAGGAACATGCGCGTGTAAAGACGGCTCAAACCGCGCGACAAGGCATTGCCGCCCTGCGCCAAATCCAGCGGCGCCGACACCGCGCACGCCGCGTCGACAAATTCCGCCTGGTGCTGCGACTCGCCCAACCAGCGCAGCAGCACATTGCCGCCCAGCGAAACGCCGCATGCATAGAACTTCCCCGTCGCGCGCGGACGGATGCGGCGGATGATCCAATCCAGTTCGCCCGAATCGCCTGAATGGTAAAAGCGCGGCGCCAGGTTCGGCTCGCCCGAGCAGCCGCGGAAATGCGGCACCGCGCCCGACCAGCCACGGCGCGTGATTTCGGCCATCAGCGCGCGCGCGTAGTGGCTATCCGACGAACCCTCCAGCCCATGGAACAGCACCACGAAAGGCTGGCCCGGTTCGCCATCGACGAAATCGACATCGATAAAATCCGCATCGGGCGTCGGCCAGCGCTCGCGCCGGAAACGCACCTCGGGCCTGGCGATGCAGGTCGCCGGATAAATGGTTTGCAAATGGCCGCTTGGCAGCCAGAACGGGGCGATGTAATTCATTGCGCGGCTGGGATCGTCCCCGCAGGCGCGATCCCCCTTGTGTTAATGCAAAATTTGAGCGCGCGGATCAACCGGAACGGAGCCCGGCGCTACAGAGACATGATGCAACACAATGCGCCAACCCTTCGGTGTCTTCACGTACACATTGGTCGCAATCAGGTGCGCCGGCTCGCCGCTCGCGGCGGTAACGCCTTCGATTACAGTATGCACCGAACTCATCAGGTTGTGGGTTTCGTGCAACTGGGACGGGCGGATTTGCAGCCCGCCATGTTCCAGCAGCGCATGCCAGGAATCGCGGATGGCCGCATGGCCGATCAGGCGCGGACCACCCGGGTGGACGCAGACGATCTCCTCATCATCCGCCCACAGCGCCATCAAGGCCTCCAGGTCGGCCCGGTTCAAGGCATCGTAAAAGGCCGCCTCGACTTCTGCCGCACTGCCATTCTGGTGTTTACGAGCTGCCATCCGGGCTCCCGCTGTGATTAATGGTGGCCGACTTCAGCGCCAGGCTTCAGCTTGTACTGGGTGCCGCAGTACGGGCATTTGGCTTCGCCATGCTTAAAGTCCAGGAACACGCGCGGGTGGGTCGACCACAGCGGCATGGCCGGATTCGGGCAGTGGGCCGGCAGGTCTTTACCATCGAGTTCGACTGTCTGGTTGGCGTTGCTCATCTTGTAACACTCCGCTATATCAAAAGCTCGATTTTAATCCATTCGAGCAATGATAAGAATCTGCCGGTAGAATGTCGGCTTTCCCAAGCGGCACATCTTGCAGCCGTGGCCAATACACCACATGAGTCATCCCGATAGCGAGCCCGATGTCGCGGCCCACCACGAACCCTCCTGGCGCGCCGGCCTGAAAGACGGCACGCCGACCCTGTTTGGCATTGGCGCCTGGGGACTGGTCGTGGGCGTCGCCATGGTCAAATCGGGCCTGACGGTGATGCAGGCGCTGGGCATGACCCTGATCGTCTTCGCCGGCTCCGCCCAGCTTGCCTCGCTGCCCCTGATTGCCGCCGCCGCCCCGATCTGGGTGATTTTCCTGACTGCCGTCGTGGTCAACCTGCGCTTCGTGATTTTCGCCGCCTTGCTGGCGCCGCACTTCGCCAAGCTGCCGCTGCTGCGCCGCTTCCTGCTTGGCTATGGCGCCGGCGACATGACCACCGCCATGTTCCTGCAACGCTATCCAAGCGAAAAGCCGGAAGAGGGCAAAGTTTCCTACCTGCGCGGGCTGCTGTATCCCAATTGGTTTGCCTGGCAGATCGGCTCCATCGCCGGCATTTTCCTTGGCAGCGCCGTGCCCTCCGAATGGGGGCTTGGTTTCGCCGGCACGCTGGCCATTGTCTGCATCACCGTGCCGATGGTCGCCACCCGGCCCGCGCTGGCTGGTGCACTGGTCGCCGCCGTCACCGCCGTGCTCGCGCACGACATGCCGTACAAGCTTGGCCTGCTGGCTGCGGTCATTGTCGGCATGATTACCGCCATGGTGGTGGAAGAACAAATCGAACGACGCAAGGCTGCCAATGACTGAACTCGAAATCTGGCTCACCATCCTCGCCATGGCGCTGGCCACCGCTGTGACCCGCTCCTCATTCTGGGTGATCGGCGAGCACGTCTCGATTCCCACCCGCGTGCAGGAGATGCTGCGCTACGCCCCCTCGTGCGCACTGGCAGCCATCATCGGCCCCGACCTGGTGCTCGACACGCGAGGCGCGGTCGAATTCAGTTTCCACAATTACAAGCTGATCGCCGGCGCCGCCGCCATCGCCTACTACCTCGCCCGCCGCAACATGCTCGAAACCATCATCTTCGGCATGGCCTGCTTCACCGCCCTCCGCCTGCTGCTGTCTTGAGATTCGGGGTCAGGTCTGGCAATCGGACAAATGGTGCCCAAGGGCACCATTTGTCCGATTGCCAGACCTGACCCCGAATTCACGAATTTACTAACGGTAAGTGAGGTGCCAAGGTTGGGGTTGGCGGCGATCAACTGTACGACCCGTTGGGTCTCATTCACAAATGCGCTACTGATCGCGATTCCACCGTTTGCCGAGTAATATCGGCATGCGTTGCCCAAATCATCTTGCGCAGCGGCGGTGAAAACATACTTCACTTCAGTTCAGACCGGATGCGAGCGAAAACCTCTTCTCCTGGAATCAGTTCGTTTGAACCGTCTTCTACCGCAGCCATACGGCGCTCAAGCTCCTCGATCCATGCTTCTTGATTTCCGAGCTCCGGTTGCAGGCTGGCGAGCAGAATCCCCAACAACCTTTCCCGATCGTCGGGCGGCAGTTGCACGGCCTCTGCAGCAATTTGTTCGAGTGGCTTGTTCATCTTTTGCATTGTAGTCCGCAAAAGGACTGCGCGAGGTTGAGGGAAATCAAAGTTTGCGCGATGGCAACTAAATATCGGCTTTACCCGAGCTTAACAAGCGGCTAAGGCCCCACGGCTTAAGGTAAAATAGCGGTCTTTCCAATTGTGACCCTTGAGTAACCAATGCTGAAATTCAACCGTCTGGAAGACCTGGTGGCGCACAATGCGCTGCAAGGCAAGCGCGTCTTTATCCGTGCAGATCTGAACGTGCCGCAGGATGATGCGGGCAATATCACCGAAGATACCCGCATTCGTGCTTCGATTCCGGCGATTAAGGCTGCATTGGGCGCTGGCGCTAAAGTCATGGTGACGTCCCACCTGGGCCGTCCGACCGAGGGCGAATTCAAGGCGGAAGATAGCCTGGCGCCAATCGCCAAGCGTATGTCCGAGCTGCTGGGCCAGCCAGTTGAACTGAAGCAGAACTGGGTCGAGGGCGTGGACGTCGCCGTGGGCCAGGTGGTGCTGCTGGAAAACTGCCGCGTCAACAAGGGCGAAAAGAAGAATTCCGATGAGCTGGCCGAGAAAATGGCCAAGCTGTGCGATGTGTACGTGAACGATGCGTTCGGCACCGCGCACCGCGCCGAGGCGACCACCCACGGTATCGCCAAGTTCGCGCCGATCGCTTGCGCCGGCCCGCTGCTGGCCGCTGAGCTGGATGCGCTGGGCAAGGCCCTGGGCGCGCCGGCCCGTCCGCTGCTGGCCATCGTGGCTGGCTCGAAAGTGTCGACCAAGCTGTCGATCCTGAAATCGCTGGCGGACAAGGTGGATAACCTGATCGTCGGCGGCGGCATCGCTAACACCTTCATGCTGGCTGCCGGCCTGAAGATCGGCAAGTCGCTGGCGGAAGCGGACCTGGTTGCGGATGCCAAGGCCATCATCGACATGATGGCGGCCCGTGGCGCGCAAGTGCCGATCCCGGAAGACGTGGTGTGCGCGAAGGAATTCTCGCCTACCGCCGTGGCGACCGTGAAAGACGTCAAAGACGTGGCGGACGACGACATGATCCTGGATATCGGTCCTAAGACCTCGGCCAAGCTGGCCGCGCAAATCGCGCAAGCCGGCACCATCGTCTGGAACGGCCCGGTCGGCGTGTTCGAGTTCGACCAGTTCGGCGAAGGCACCAAGACCCTGGCCATGGCCATCGCCAACTCCAAGGGCTTCTCCATCGCCGGCGGTGGCGACACCCTGGCTGCCATCGCGAAATACGCGATCACCGACAAGATTGGCTATATCTCCACCGGCGGCGGCGCCTTCCTGGAATTCCTGGAAGGGAAGACCTTGCCGGCAGTGGAAATCCTGGCGCAACGCGCCCAGTAACACGGTAAAAGGCGCCCGCAAGGCGCCTTTTGAACTTTTTTAAGCTCACACGAAGGAAACCTTCATGGCACGTGGTACCAAGATCGTCGCAACTATCGGCCCGGCATCGACCGACCTGTCCATCCTGATCCAGATGATCAAGGCGGGCGTTGATGTGGTCCGCTTGAACTTCTCGCATGGCAAGGCGCAGGACCATATCGACCGCGCTGCGCTGGTGCGCAAGGCGGCTGCGGAATGCGGCAAGGAAGTGGCGATCATGGCCGACATGCAGGGTCCGAAGATCCGTATCGGTAAGTTCGAGAACAACAAGATCGAGCTGGCCAAGGGCGATAAGTTCATCCTGGATGCGAAGTGGGGCGAGAACGGTGAACTGGGCAACCAGGAGCGCGTGGGCCTGGACTATAAGAGCCTGCCATCCGACGTGCGCGCCAACGATGTGCTGCTGCTGAACGATGGCCTGATCGTGCTGATCGTGGACAAGATCGTCGGCAGCGAGATCTACACCACCGTGAAAATCGGCGGTGAGCTGTCCAACAACAAGGGCATCAACCGCCAGGGCGGCGGCCTGACCGCGCCGGCCCTGACCGCGAAAGACATGGAGGACATCAAGACTGCGATGTCGTTCCAGGCCGATTACCTGGCCATCTCCTTCCCGAAAAACGCCACCGATATGGAAATGGCGCGCCAACTGGCGAATATCGCCGGTGAGCCGTTCGGCTTCAAGCCAATGATGATCGCCAAGATCGAGCGCGCGGAAGCCATCCCGGCGCTGCAGGAAATCCTGAACGCGTCCGACGGCATCATGGTGGCGCGTGGCGACCTGGCGGTGGAAGTGGGCAACGCTGCCGTGCCGGCGCTGCAAAAGCGCATGATCCGCATGGCGCGTGAATCGAACAAGATTGCCATCACTGCAACGCAGATGATGGAGTCGATGATCTTCAACGCCGTGCCAACCCGCGCCGAAGTGTCGGACGTGGCGAACGCGGTGCTGGACGGTACCGATGCTGTGATGACTTCGGCCGAAACCGCATCCGGCAAGTATCCCGTGGAAACCGTGGAAATGATGGCGGCCATCTGCACCGAAGCCGAGCAGTCCGAGTACAACAAGCAGGAAGCGGACTTCCTGAACGCCCGTTTCACCCGTATCGACCAGTCGATCGCATACGGCGCCCTGTTCACCGCGCACCATCTGCGCGTGAAGGCGATTGTGGCCCTGACCGAATCCGGCTCCACCGCGCTGTGGATGAGCCGCCACAATATCGACACCCCGATTATTGCGCTCACGCCGAGCACCATCACCCAGCGTAAGCTGGCTTTGTACCGCAACGTCTGTACCCACCAGCTGCTGCAGGACGCGCCGACCGATGTCGTGTTGCGCGCCGCAGAAGACCTGCTGGTAAAACAGGGTATCGCCCAGAAGGGCGATATGATTGTGGTTACCTGGGGTGCGCCGATGGGCAAAGTGGGCGGCACGAACGCATTGCGTATCGTGAAAGTGGGTGAGTTCACCCACCGCGCCGACACCGCGCGTTAAGCGGCGGTTTCTAACGATTTCTTTATTGTTTGGAGTAATACCATGTCCCTCGTATCCATGCGTCAACTGCTGGACCACGCCGCTGAACACGGCTATGGCATCCCGGCTTTCAACGTCAACAACCTGGAACAAGTGCAGGCCATCATGGCCGCGGCCGACGCGGTCAACGCGCCGGTGATCATGCAAGCTTCGGCCGGCGCGCGTAAATACGCTGGCGAGGCTTTCCTGCGTCACCTGATCGACGCCGCGATCGAAGCCTACCCGCACATCCCTGTCGTCATGCACCAGGACCACGGCCAGTCGCCGGCAGTCTGCATGGCTGCGATCAAATCCGGCTTCTCCTCCGTGATGATGGACGGCTCGCTGATGGCTGACGGTAAATCCGTGGCTTCCTACGAGTACAACGTGGAAGTGTCGAAAGAAGTGGTGAAGTTCTCCCACTCCATCGGCGTGACCGTGGAAGCGGAACTGGGCGTGCTGGGTTCCCTGGAAACCATGAAGGGCGACAAGGAAGATGGCCACGGCGCGGAAGGCACCATGACCCGCGAACAACTGCTGACCGACGTGGCGCAAGCTGCGGACTTCGTGCAGAAGACCCAGTGCGATGCGCTGGCTATCGCAATCGGTACTTCGCACGGTGCTTATAAGTTCACCCGCAAGCCAACCGGCGACATCCTGGCGATCGACCGCATCAAGGAAATCCACGCGCGCATTCCTAACACCCACCTGGTGATGCACGGTTCTTCGTCGGTGCCGCAGGAACTGCTGGCGATCATCCGCGAATTCGGCGGTGATATGAAGGAAACCTATGGCGTGCCTGTGGAAGAAATCCAGGAAGGCATCCGTCACGGCGTGCGCAAGATCAATATCGATACCGATATCCGTCTGGCCATGACCGCCGCAGTGCGCAAGTACATGTTCGAGAACCCATCGAAGTTCGACCCACGCGACTTCCTGAAGCCAGCCCGCGCTGCTGCGGAAGAAGTCGTGAAGGCGCGCTTCCTGTCGTTCGGCTGCGAAGGCCGTGCGTCGATGATCAAGCCGATCTCGCTGGAGAAGATGGCTGAGCGTTATAAGGCCGGTGAGCTGGCCCAGATCGTTAAGTAATCAAACCGGGAAACCAGGGTACGGCCCGCAGGGCCGGACCCTGGCTGGGGTACGACCCTTCGGGTCGTACCCCGGTTTCCCGGTTTCCAAGGTTCAAAAAATCTCAGATAGCCCCGCCATGAACAGCCTGTACAAAACCTCCATCAAATCCCTCCCCCTGCTCGGCCACGGTAAAGTGCGCGACAACTACGCAGTCGGCACCGACAAGATCCTGATCGTCACCACCGACCGCCTGTCCGCTTTCGATGTCGTGATGAACGAACCGATCCCTGGCAAAGGCAAAGTCCTGAACCAGATGACCGACTTCTGGTTCGAGAAACTGGGCCACATCGTCCCTAACCACCTGACCGGCGTCAGCCCGGAGTCCGTGGTGGCACAAGACGAAGTAGAGCAAGTGAAAGGCCGCGCAGTCGTCGCCAAGCGCCTGAAGCCAATCCTGGTGGAAGCAGTTGTACGCGGCTACATCATCGGCTCCGGCTGGAAAGACTACCAAAGCACCGGCTCCATCTGCGGCATCAAGCTGCCGGAAGGCCTGCAACAAGCCGACAAGCTGCCAGCACCAATCTTCACCCCGGCCGCCAAAGCCGACCTGGGCGAACACGACGAAAACATCTCCTTCGAAGAGATGGAAAAGAAAATCGGCGCCGAACTGGCCGCCAAGATCCGCGACATCGCGATCCAGTTGTACACCACCGCCGCCGACTACGCAGCGACCAAGGGCATCATCATCGCCGACACCAAGTTTGAATTCGGCCTGGACGACAACGGCGTCCTGCACCTGATGGACGAAGTGCTGACCGCCGACTCCTCGCGCTTCTGGCCGGCCGACTCCTACCGTCCAGGCATCTCGCCACCGTCCTACGACAAGCAGTTCGTGCGCGACTACCTGGAAACCCTGAAGGACTGGAACAAGGCGCCGCCGGCACCAGCCCTGCCAGCCGACGTGATCGAAAAAACCCAGGCCAAGTACTTCGAAGCCATCGAACGCCTGACCGGCGAAAAGCTGAAGGACTAAGCCATGTCCGACATCAAACCACTGGTCGGCATCATCATGGGCTCGTCCTCGGACTGGGACGTGATGAAGAACGCCGTTGATGTGTTGAGCCAGTTCGGCGTGCCGTACGAAGCGCAAGTGATCTCCGCCCACCGCATGCCGGATGAAATGTATGCCTACGCCAAGAGCGCGCGCGAGCGCGGCCTGCGTGCCATCATCGCCGGCGCCGGCGGTGCGGCCCACTTGCCAGGCATGGTCGCGGCCATGACCATCGTGCCGGTGCTGGGCGTGCCCGTGCCGTCCAAGTACCTGCGCGGCGAAGACTCGCTGCTGTCCATCGTGCAGATGCCGAAGGGCGTGCCGGTGTCGACTTTTGCCATCGGCGAGGCGGGCGCTGCCAACGCGGCCCTGACCGCTGTGGCGATCATCGCCACCACCGACGACACCCTGGCGGGCCAACTGGAAGCGTTCCGCGCGTCCCAGACCGCCGCTGCCAAAGCAATGGTATTGCCGGTATGAGTAATGTGAAGAACCCTCCAGCGTGGCTGGGCGTGATGGGCGGCGGCCAGCTTGGCCGCATGTTCGCGCACGCCGCGCAGAGCATGGGCTACAACGTAGCCGTGCTGGAGCCGGCAGCGGACTGCCCTGCGGGGCAGGCTGCCAATCGTCTGATCCAGGCTGGTTACAGTGATGTGGCGGGCCTGGATGCGCTGGCTGCGCAATGCGTGGCCGTCACCACCGAGTTCGAGAATGTGCCGGCCGACAGCTTGTCGCGCCTGGCGCAATCGGTCTTCGTGGCGCCGAATGCGCACGGCGTGTCCGTGGCGCAGGACCGCATCGCGGAGAAGGCCTTCTTCGTCGCTTCCGCCGCCAAATCGGGCGTGCTGCCGGCGCCGCACAAGGTCATCGCCACCGATGCCGATATCGACGCCATCAGCGACGACCTGCTGCCGGGTATCCTGAAGACGGTCCGTATGGGCTATGACGGCAAGGGCCAGGTGCGCGTCAAGTCGCGCGACGACGTGCGTGCCGCCTTCGACGGCATGGGCAAGGTCGCCTGCCTGCTGGAGAAGATGCTGCCGCTGGCGTACGAGGTGTCCGTACTGACGGCGCGTGGCGCCGACGGTTCTTCGGTGGTCTACCCGATCGCCGAAAACGTGCACCGTGACGGCATCCTGTTTACCACCACCGTGCCGGGTCCGAACATCACCGCTGATTGCGCCGCCAAAGCGCAGCGCGCCGCGCAGGCGATTGTGGCGGAGCTGGGCTATGTGGGTGTCCTGTGCATCGAGTTCTTCGTGCTGGCGGATGGTTCGCTGGTCGTCAACGAGATGGCGCCGCGCCCGCACAACAGCGGCCACTACACCATCGACGCCTGCGTCACCAGCCAGTTCGCACAGCAAGTGCGCGCCATGGCCGGCCTGCCGCTGGGCGATGTGCGCCAGCATTCGCCGGCCGTCATGCTCAATATCCTGGGCGACATCTGGTACGAAGGCGCGGGCGACGATGTGCGCGAACCGGCGTGGGACAAGGTGCTGGCGCTGCCAGGCGCCAACCTGCACCTGTACGGCAAGGAAGAACCACGCCGCGCGCGCAAGATGGGTCACCTGACCTTCGTCGCACCGACGCTGGCGCAAGCGCAGCAGCACCTCAACGCCGCCTGCGCCATCCTGGGTATCGAACCATGACCGACGCAGCATCCCGCGCCTTGGCCGCAGTCGCGGCCGCGCCAGCCGACATCGCCGCCGCCGCTGCGGCGCTGGAGGCGGGCGCGCTGGTCGCATTCCCCACCGAGACCGTGTACGGCCTCGGTGCGGACGCGGAAAATCCGGCGGCCGTGGCCAGGATCTACGCCGCCAAGGGCCGCCCGCAAGACCATCCCGTGATCGTGCACGTCGCCCCCGGCGCCGATATCGATTACTGGACCTGCGAGGTGCCGGACCAAGCGCGCGCGCTGGTACAGCACTTCTGGCCCGGCCCGCTGACCCTGATCCTCAAGCGCAATGCCCACATTCCCGACGCCGTCTCCGGCGGCCAGGATACGGTCGGCATCCGTTGCCCCTCGCACCCCGTGGCCATGCAGTTGCTGCAAGCTTTCAAAGGCGGCAAGGGCGGCGTTGCTGCGCCTTCCGCCAACAAGTTCGGCAACGTCAGCCCGACCACCGCGCAGCATGTGCGCGACGAGTTCCATGACGAAGTGGGGCAGGGCAATGTGATCGACTCCGTGCTCGATGGCGGCTCCAGCCAGGTCGGCATTGAATCGACCATCCTCGACATGTCGCGCCTGGCCAGCCATGGCCCGGTGCTGCTACGCCCCGGCCACATCAGCGCGCAGCAAATTGCCGACGTGATCGGCGTCATGCCGCGCCAGCCTGACCAGGCCGCGCCGCGCGCCTCCGGCACGCTGGAATCGCACTACGCGCCGAAAGCGCCGGTCGCGTTGTTGCCGACTGACGACATCGAAAAAACCCTTGCAGAACTCAAGCTGCGTGGGCGGTGTGCCGCGCTGATCCATTACACGCCATTCCCCGGCGTCCATCCAAATGTCGCGCTGCCTGCCGAGCCAAAGGGGTATGCTTATGGCGTGTATGCCGCGTTGCGCGCGATGGACCAGCAGCAGGTTGAGCTGATCCTGGTGGAAACGCCGCCGACTGGCGATGCCTGGCTGGGCGTCAACGACCGCCTGCGCCGCGCCGCCTTCGGTTCGACCGGCATCATTGAACGTTTCCTGAAGACGTAAAGAGGTAGACGCAGCGGGGCAGCCCGCCTCCTGCGCAAGCGAGGAGGCAGCCATGTCCCGCAACCCATCGCCCCCCGTCCTGGCGCTGCTGCTGGCCGCCGTGGCGCCCGCCGCGCCCGCCGGCGCCGGTGCCGCCGCCGCCGATGCCCGCAGCATGCTCAGCGCGCCCGAACGTGGCACCTTGCTCTCCGGCCCCACGCTATCGCGCATTGAGACCGGCGTCTTCTCAACCTCCAAGCGCATCGCCCCGGCCATGCTGGCCGAGGCCATGGACAAGGCCGGCGACGCCCTGGCCGACGTGGTCGGCAAACCGCGCTGCACCATCACCACCTACAGCCTGCGCTACAGCACCATCGGCGGCGGCGGCGAAGCGACCGACGCCAGCACCGCCCTGATCCTGCCCTCCGGCAGCGACCCGCTGTGCCAGGGCCCGCGCCCGGTGCTGCTGTACGCCCACGGCACCGCCACCGCCAAAGACTACAATATGGCCCGCCTGCAGGGCGAAGCCAAGCTGGTCGCCGCGCTGTTCACCGCGCAAGGCTACATCGTCATCGCCCCCAATTACGCCGGTTACGAGGGCTCCTCGCTGCCCTACCACCCCTACCTGAACGCCGACCAGCAAGCCGCCGACATGATCGACGCCCTGCGCGCCGCGCGCCAGGCGATGGGCAAGCTCAAGATCCAGCCCGGCCCCCAGCTCTTCCTGGCCGGCTACTCGCAAGGCGGCCACGTCGCGCTGGCCACCCAGCGCGCCATGCAGCAGGGCAGCGAATTCCAGGTCAGTGCCGTTGCCGGCCTGTCCGGCCCTTACGCCATGGCACGCTTCGCCGACGCCGTCTTCGGCGGCCAGCCCAATGCCGGCATCACCTTCTACCTGCCGCTGATCGCCACCTCCGCCCAGCGCGCCGGCGCCGCTGTCTACAGCCGGCCGGACGAACTGTACGAGAGCCAGTACGCCAATGGCATCGAGACCCTGCTGCCCAACCACCTCAAGCCGAGGGAGCTGGTCAAGCAAGGCAAGCTGCCCAAGCGCGCCCTGTTTGCCCGCGACTCGCAACCGCAGGCCAGCGGCGCCGCCGCCTACTTCAGCAGTCCGCATTTGGTGCGCACCAGCTACCGCGATGCCTACCTGCAGGACCTGGCCGCCAACCCGTGCCAAGCCGGCGCCTGTGCGCCCGCCAACAACCTGCGCAAATGGATGCTTAAGAACGACTTGCGCAACTACGTCCCGCACAGCCCCTTGCTGCTATGCGGCGGCAGCCAGGACCCCACGGTACCGTTTTTTAATGCCACCGCCGCAGCGGAATATTTCAGCCAGCACGGCGCCCCGCCCACGCTGCTGGACCTGGAAGAGCAGGGCGCGCCCGACGACTTCGGCCTGCCGCGCCGCGCCTTTGCCCTGATCCGCGACGAGGTGGCGCGCAAGGCGCAGGAAGAAGCGGCCAAGTCCGGCCGCAGTGTGCAGGAGCTGATGCTGGAGGGTTACCACGCCCGCATGGCCGGCGCCCCCTGCCTGCTGGCCGCGCGCAGCTACTTCAATGCGCTGCTGCGGCAGCCGGACTGATGCGTGGCAACGACAGTCGCGCAGAATCCGCTTGTAACTAAGATTCAAGCGCTGGCATATTGGTTTGGCTGAGCAATCCCTCAGGAGACCCAATGCGCCACTCCCTACTCGCCATGTGCACCGTGGCAGCGGCAGTCCTTGCCGCCTGCGGCGGTAACGGCCCGCGTCCCGGTGAACAAAGCTCGCGGCTGAAGTTCTCGTCCCAGGTTTCCTTTGGCGACAATATATCGGACGTCGGCACCTATAAAGTCGGCGCGATTGCCGCCATGGGCGGCGGCACCTTCACCATCAATGGCGACAACAGCGCCACCAATCCAGCGCTGACCGGCAAGAACTGGTCGGAGCTGATCGCCACGCAACTGGGCTTGCCGGCGCCTTGCCCCGCCGTGACGGGGCTGGATGGCGACCCGGCCCTGGGCTTCAGCGTGGCGGCGCAAGCCAAGGCCAATTGCTATGCCTACGCGCAGGGCGGCGCGCGCGTTTCCAACCCGGTCGGCGAAGGCCACAAGGCCACCGGCAATCCCCTCGGCGCGCTGACCTGGCCCTTCGTCACGCAGGTGCAAAACCACCTGGCGAATGTCGGCGGCAAGTTCAAAGGCGATGAAATCGTCTTCGTCGCCATTGGCAATATCGACCTGATGTTCGGCCTGACCGAACTGTCCAGCAATGCCGCCGCCGCCGGCCTGAGTGCCGGCCACACCGCCTTTGCCACCAGCCTGGCGACCCAGTTGGCGGCCGGCGCCAGCGACCCCGCCAGCGCCGCGCAAGCCATCGGCGCCGCCATTGCCGCCGAAGCCGCCCGGCCCGGCAGCGACGACAACAGCGTGGTGCTGGCCGGCGTGAGCGCCGCCGTTGCCGCCGGCAATGTGGCCGCCGCCGCGCCCGCCGTGTTCGGACCCATGGCTGCCAAAGCGCAGGCCGATGCCGACGCCGCCGGCACCGCCGCCGGCAACGCCTACGCCGCCGCGCAAGGCCCGCTGCTGGTGCAAACCATGGCCCGCACAGCAAGCGAAGTGGTCAGCATCGTCAAAGGCCAGTTGCTAGGGAAGGGCGCCAATTACGTCGCCGTAATCAATATGCCCGACGTTTCCAGCTCGCCCGCCGGCCAGTCGCAAACGCCCGCCATCCGCGCCCTGATCGACACCATCGTGAAGAGTTTCAACGACACGCTGGCGGCCGGTTTCGCCGGGGAAGGCAAGGTGCTGCTGATCGACGCCTTCACCAATAGCCGCGACCAGTTCAGCAACCCCAAGCCCTACGGCCTGACCAACAACAGGGAAGCGGCCTGCGACTTGAGCCCCGCCAAGAATCCGCTGGGCAGCGCGCTGGTGTGCAACGGCAGCAACCTGAAGGCCGGCGATGTCAGCCACTACGCCTACGCCGACCTGGTCAACCCCACGCCCTACTTGCAATGGCTGTTGGCGCGCCAGGTGGCCGAAAAGATGATCGCCAAAGGCTGGCTGTAAAACGGGAGAGGACGAGCCATGACGCAACGCATCCACTGCGCAATCCTGCTGCTCGCCACGCTGGCGACGCTGGGCGCCGCCCCCGCCGTGCAGGCACAAGCCAAAGGCGACTGGCTGGCCAAGCTGGGCGCCAACAAGATCACGCCCCACGTCAACTCCGGTGAAATGAGCGCCCCCGCCAAGCCCGGCATCAAAGGCGACGTCGGCCCGGACACCAAGCCCATCCTCACCATCGGCTACATGCTGAATGACAACTTGAGTGCCGAAGTGCTGCTCGGCGTGCCCTACGAGCACAAGTTCTACGGCGCCGGCAGCGTGGAAGGCATCGGCCAGATCGGCACCTCCGAAGTGCTGCCGCCCACCGCCTTCCTGCACTACCG
Source organism: Massilia sp. SR12 (assembly GCA_046523935.1). GTDB lineage: Bacteria > Pseudomonadota > Gammaproteobacteria > Burkholderiales > Burkholderiaceae_D > Rugamonas. Next base: position 4,919,380 of record CP159586.1, read on the forward strand.
CCTGTTCGGCCCGGCAGCGGCGGTGCGGCCCTATCTCGGCCTCGGCTACAGCTACCTCTACTTCCAGAAAGAGACCGGCTCCGCGCAGATGACATCCATGATGAACCCCGGCGGCCCGCCCAGCACCTACACGCTCGATTCCAAGCACACCATCTGCCTCGCGCTCGGCGTATCGGCCAGGCTCAGCGAGCGCATCTTCGCCGACCTGATGCTGGTGAAGAGCAAGCTCAAAACCACCGCCCACTTCAACAGCGGCCAACAGCTCCCGATCAAGATCGACCCCACCGCCATCAGCCTCTCCCTCGGCTACCGCTTCTAATGTCCGCTTTGGGGTCAGGAAGAAAAGTGGACATTTAAATGAAAAGCCCCGCACGCGGCGGGGCTGTTGCTTAAAAAATGGGGTACGTCCCCATTTTTTACTGGAAGGCTTGGATGCCGGTCATCGCGCGGCCCAGGATCAGGGCGTGGATGTCGTGCGTGCCTTCGTAGGTGTTGACCACTTCCAGGTTCACCATGTGGCGGATGATGCCGAATTCGTCGGAGATGCCGTTACCGCCCAGCATGTCGCGCGCCACGCGGGCGATGTCCAGCGATTTGCCGCAGGAGTTGCGCTTCATGATGGAGGTGATTTCCACGGCGGCCGTGCCTTCGTCCTTCATGCGGCCCAGGCGCAGGCAGCCTTGCAGGCCGAGCGTGATCTCGGTTTGCATGTCAGCCAGCTTCTTCTGCACCAGCTGGTTGGCGGCCAGCGGGCGGCCGAACTGGTGGCGGTCCAGGGTGTACTGGCGGGCGGTGTGCCAGCAGTCTTCCGCCGCGCCCAGCGCGCCCCAGGCGATGCCGTAGCGGGCCGAGTTCAGGCAGGTGAACGGGCCTTTCAGGCCGCGCACGTCCGGGAAGGCGTTTTCTTCCGGTACGAACACTTCGTCCATCACGATTTCGCCGGTGATGGAGGCGCGCAGGCCGAACTTGCCGTGGATGGCTGGCGCCGACAGGCCTTTCATGCCCTTGTCCAGGATGAAGCCGCGAATCGCGCCTTCGTCATCCTTGGCCCACACCACGAACACGTCCGCCACTGGCGAATTGGTGATCCACATCTTGGCGCCGGTCAGCGAGTAGCCGCCTGGCACTTTCTTGGCGCGGGTGATCATGGAACCTGGGTCGGAACCGTGGTTCGGCTCGGTCAGGCCGAAGCAGCCGATCCATTCGCCGGTGGCCAGCTTGGGCAGGTATTTCTGTTTCTGTTCTTCGGTACCGAATTCATAAATCGGCACCATCACCAGCGAGGACTGCACCGACATCATCGAACGGTAGCCGGAGTCGACGCGTTCCACTTCGCGCGCGATCAGGCCATAGGCGACGTAGTTCAGGCCGGGGCCGCCGTATTGCTCCGGGATGGTCGGACCCAGCAGGCCCAGTTCGCCCATTTCGCGGAAGATCGAGGTGTCCATCTGCTCGTGGCGGAAGGCTTCCAGGATGCGCGGTTGCAGCTTGTCCTGGCAGTAAGCCGCAGCGGCGTCGCGCACCATGCGCTCTTCGTCGGTCAACTGCTCGTTCAGCAGCAGCGGGTCGTCCCAGTGGAATGCGGCTTTGCTCATGTCGTCTCTCTTTGTAAAAAATCAATCATTTCAACAGGTCGCGGAACTGGCCGCCGTGGAATACCAGCGGCGCGTGCCCGGCGAACTCGCAATGTTCGACCTCACCCACGAAAATCACGTGGTCGCCTTCCGGATAGCGGCTGCGGTTGTGGCATTCAAACCACGCCGCAGCGCCCTTCAGGACCGGCTGGCCGGTGCGCGACAGCTCGAATTCGACCGTGCCGAACGGATCTTCGGAACGGGTCGAAAACAGCTTGGCCAAATGGGCCTGGTCGGCGCTCAGCACATTGATCACATAGTGCGAATTACCGCTGAATATGGGCATGCTGTTGGCGCCACTGCCCAGGCTCCACAGCACCAATGGCGGGTCGAGCGAGACGGAATTGAAGGAGCTGGCCGTCAAGCCACGGAAACTGCCATCAGCGAGCCGCGTGGTAATCACGGTCACACCTGTGGCAAATTGCGACAGTGCCTGACGAAAATGCACACTATCGAATTCACGCCCGGCGGCGCGTGGGGAGCTGGTATTCATGCGGGACCTGTTGTTTCAAAGAGATTATGCCAAAGAACGATAGTCTAACCTTTGGCGAAAGCGACGGGGATTTTAGCTAAGGCGGCACTTTTTGAGCAGGGGGCGCAGTTTTGCGCTACAGTAATACTTCCGGACGTGAGGAGGGCATATGGCTGATGTGGCAATCCTGGGCGGTGGATGCTTTTGGTGCACCGAGGCGGTGTACCTGGAGGTGCGCGGTGTGACCAAGGTTGAGTCCGGTTACACGGGTGGCGCGCAGCCCAATCCGACGTACGAGCAAGTGTGCACCGGCGAGACCGGGCATGCGGAAGTGGTCAGGCTGGAATTCGACCCGGCCGAGGTCAGCTATCGCGACCTGCTGGAGATTTTCTTCACGATCCACGACCCGACCACCCTGAACCGCCAGGGCAATGATGTCGGCACGCAGTACCGTTCCGTGGTGTTCTACCAGTCGTCCGAGCAGGAGGCCACGGCGCGCCAGGTCATCGCCGAAATGGCCCATGTGTGGGATGCGCCGCTGGTGACCGAGCTGGCGCCCGCCGCGCCGTTCTTCAAGGCCGAGGACTACCACCAGAACTACTTCGCCCAGCATCCGCTGCAGGGCTATTGCGCCTTCATCGTGGCGCCCAAGGTGGCCAAATTCCGCAAAACCTACGCCAACAAGCTCAGGTAGGTTCCAGTCCGAAGTAGCTCCGGTAACCATCCAGGTGCGATTGCGTCGTAAATTCGGCGAAATCGCCCGCTTCTTCGCGCTCCTCCAGGTAACGCAAGGCCGCCGCCGCTTCGCTGCCGGCCTGGGTTGCAAGGAAGGCCTTGGTGGCATGCAGGCCGGCGCCGCATAGCAGGCGCGCATCGAGCTTGCGGCCCAGTGTCTTGCTGGCGTTTTTGGCTTCCCAGATCCGCAGCACGTCTTGCAGTTGGCCCCGGCCAAACAGCTGGATGCTGCACAGCAGGGCCAGGTCGGCGATTGGCCCTCTGCCGAGCTTTTCCGCTTCCACTTCCTTAGCCAGCAGGTCGCGCAACTGGGGCAACGCCGCGTCGCTCGGGACCAGGCCTGGGCGGCTGATGTACTGCTTGCCCAGCGCATGCCGGGCCGCCCGCGCCCGCCAGCGCGCCGCCAGCGCGCAAAGGGAATAGATGATGAGGTAGGGCACGGCGCACAGCAGCACGATCGCGAAGTAGTTGTCGCCGTCGAGATCCTTGTTCACCGCCACGATGAAGGCCGGGATGACCAGCAGCGGCGAAAAGAAAGAGATCAGCGGGTAGTCGCTGTTCTTGACGAAGAACGCCCACAGGCCGCCAACCGCGCCGCCAATCAGGGAGGAGAACAGGATAGCGGCCAGTTTGTCCGCGCCATCGCCCGGGACGGTCGTCGCAAAGGCGGGCAGGGCGGGTAGCAGCAGGGCGGCTGCGAGATGGAGCTTGCGGTAGTTAAGCATGGGGTCAGAATCGGTGGGGTGGTTTTATCCAGGTGGTTGCGTGGGAAAGGTTTCATCGCGGGCGGTGCTCGGTGCCGTCGCCGGGCGTGATGAACAGGGCGGTGGCGCTCGCGGCGACATTGGCGGTGTGCCAGACGCCGCGCGGAATCAGCAGGAATTGGCCGGGCCGCTCAAGCGCGATGCTTTGTTCTCCCTGCGCCGACTCCAGCACAAATTCGAGCGCGCCCGTGATCAGCACCACCACTTCCTCGCCGGCGGGATGGCGCTCCCAGCCAGTCCAGTCGGCATTGAAGTCGTAAGTCGACACCAGCCGGCCGGGGCCGAGGTGGTCAAGGCCGCCGCTGCCCAGCTTTTCCCAGAACGTTTCGTTGACTTCGAGCGGCACCGCCGTGCCTCCCGGGCCAAGATGCAGGTAGGTATCGACGGCCTCAAAGGGGCCAGGGTGGTAATCCATCGGATGCCTCCTTATTCCTCGCTAAGCTCAAACAGGGACGCCGCATGCAAGCCAGGCAGCATCGGGGTCGTGCCGCCATCCCAGCACTTCTGCACCATGACCTCGACGTCCGCACGCTGTTCGGCGGCGATGCCGGCCGGGGCCAGGATGCCGCAGCTGCGCTCGGGAATGCCGCATAAGACCCCTTCAGGAAACTCATCGGCAATATCCTGCGCCAGCAGCAGCCGCGACGTCCCCAGGCCATCCTCATGCATGCAGACGCCGAACACTACTTCGTCGCCGTCCATTTTGCTGTGGGTGTAAAGCTGCTCCGACGCAGCGCGCAGGTTGGCCATGGCCTGTGCGTGTACCGCGATGCCAGCGGACTCCAGTTCACGGCAGCGCTCGAACGTCAGGTAAGTCATGGTCGTGGTGCCGGACAGCTCGACCCAGGTGACAGCCAGTTCCGGGTGGCGCAGCAGGCGGTGCGGGCCGGGCCAGCTGCCGTGCGTGAAATAGCTGCGGGGAACAATGATAGGAAAAAGCATAGCTTAAGGCAGTGTAAGGCTGTGGTCGGAAGGCTGCGGGGTGATGCCCAGGATTTTCAGGTGCTCGGAATGCTCGAAACGGTGCCAATGGTTGCGCGGCACCACCAGCAAGTCCCCTGCGCGCAAGTCGATGCGCTGCTCGGCGCCATCCACCATCACAATCACCGTGGTGCTGCCTTCGAGCGCCATCACGATTTCGTCGCCGCCCGGGTGGCGCTCCCACTCGCTGCTGCCGGAGTAGTAGCCGACGGCAATGGCGCCGTCGCGGTAGGGGGCAACCTCGGCGAAGGCTTTGTCGGCCGTGCCGTCGAAAGCCATGCCGGGCGTGCGGTGCGGCAGGTGCGTCAAGCCGCCGACAATATCGGCCAGCACCTGCTTTTCGAGCTTGCGCATCAGGACAGCCATTGGATGACCGCGTCGCCCCGGGCGGCGGCATGGCGGTAGAAGGCGGCCAGCTCGCGGTAGTGGTACTGCAGGTAGCGCAGCGACTCCTCGCCATCGCGCACCCAGATCACATCCGGGTAGATTTGCTTGCGTTCCATGTCCTGCGGCGCAAAACGCGGCTCCAGCGACTCGGCCGGCAGGTCCGCCAGCGTGCGTGCCACTTGCGCCACTTGTTCCGGCGTCAGGAAGCGGGCCGGGCCGCCGTCCAGGTCTGGCCCGAATTCCTGGCCGCCCAGCACGGCCAGGCTGTACGGCGCCTCGCCGCCATCCACATCGCCGGTCAGCAGGTAGTGGATACCGTGCCAGGCCTTGTCGATTTCGAGGAAATGTTCGAGTTCCGCATCTTCATCTTCGGAGAACAAGAACTCTTCCACAGAGTCTTCGTCCTCCCGCAGTTCTTGCAACGTATCAGGTGGAACGGCGGCAAAGCACCCTCGTATTCCCATGTCTGACTCCTCGGCTGGCGTTGCCGGTATCTTACTTGCACTCTGCCGTAAAAGACTCTCCAAAAGTAACCGTGCGCGCGGGGTTGCGCGGGTAAGCGTACTGGGCGTAGCGGTTGGCGATCCGTACCGAAGCGTCGTCCACGTAACGCGCGAAGAGCACCGACACGGCGGCCGAGCTGGCCAGGACGGCGGCGGTCGACAGCAGGGCGCGTGCCAGGAAATCCATGCCGTCGGTGGCACTGTAGACCGCCATGCCGACCGAGGCTAGCATGAAGCTGTGCAGCAGGTAGAGCGAGAAGGATTTGTGCCCCAGCCAGCGCAGCGGCTTGCTGGACAGGAAGCGCGACACCGCGTTGTCACCCACCGCCACCCACACCACCAGAATGGCGCCGCTGGCGTAAGGGAAATAGGACCAGACAGCCGGCGGCAGCAAGCGGTCTTTCAGGAGTAGCTGGATCAGCGGCTGGTAGACCGGAGCGCAACTGCTGATCCCGCCCATGAACAGGCCCAGCAGCAGGGCACCGGCATGGGTGAATTTATTGCGACCGAACTGGCCCGCTTTGTTCAGGTAGGCGCCCGCGAAGAACAGGCCGTACAGCGGCGCGTTGAGCGGGTCGAAGGTGGCGATGGCAAACACCGTCAGCGGCGCATAGATCCAGCCGTGGCGCGCATTGCCAAACAGGGCGAGGAAGGCAAACAGCAGCAGCGAGCCGAGGAATTCAATGCGGATGGTCCACAGCACATAGTTATAGGTTTGGTTGCCATTGACCAGGGAGCGCCACAGGCTGTCCTTGATGGCGTCGCCAAGATGCGGCGTGCCCTGGTAGGCCTGGGTAATGAAGCCGGGCAGATCGGTCACGCTGATTTTCAGCAGGCCGGCCGCCATCATCGCCCAGCCCAGCAGGATGGAGGCCGCCACCGGAATCCCGAGGCGGAGGTAGCGTTTGATCGCCGCCTGCTGTACCGAACCATGGCGGCCCTCGAAGAAGGCCTTGGACAGCACATAGCCACTCATGACAAAGAAAATACAGACCGAAAAAGTACCGTTGAACAGGGTGTGCGGGACTAGCACGGCGACCTGTTCCCAAGACTGCTTGATGTAACCGGTGTCACAGGTCTGCAGGAACGGAAAGAAAGTAAATACAGCATGCGACAACACAACGACCAGCGCAGCGATACCCCGCAAGCCCTCCAGGGCATAGTTCTTGGAATTTTTCATTGCCGGATTTTACCAACAATGGTTTAGCTTTCTGACACATAAATGTAGCGGCGCGACCAGGGCAGGGCGGCGGGATTGCGGCCGGCTTTGCCGCACACGATCTGGTACAGGCTGATCAGGTCCTGTTCGAAGGCGTAGGCGCAGCCGGCCAGGTACACATGCCAGATGCGGAAACGCTTGTCGCCCGCCAGGGCGCGCACCTGGTCCTCGTGCGCCTCGAAATTCTCGGTCCAGATGGCGCAGGTGCGCGCGTAGTGGCGCCGCAGGTTTTCCACATCGTAGGCTTCCAGTTGCCCCTGCTGCATGGCGCGCAGGACTTCGCTCAGGTGCGCCAGTTCGCCATGCGGGAAGACGTATTTCTGGATGAACTCGCCGCCGCCGTAGGGCGTTTCGCCGTTGTCGGGATCGGTGCTGGTGATGCCGTGGTTCATGGCCAGGCCGTCGGTCGCCAGTAGCCTGTTGATAATTGCGAAGTACTCCACAAGCTGTTTCAGCCCCACATGCTCGAACATGCCGACGCTGGTGATGCGGTCGAAGGTGCCCTGCACGTCGCGGTAATCCTGCAGGCGGATCTCGACCAGGTGCTGCAGGCCGGCGGCGCGCACCCTTTCCTGCGCCAGCGCGTACTGGTTTTGCGACAGCGTGATGCCGACGCAGCGCGCGCCGTAGCGCTGCGCGGCGCGGATCACCAGGGCGCCCCAGCCGCAGCCGATATCGAGCAGGGTCTGCCCCGGCCGCAGGCGGATCTTGGCCAGGATGTGGTCGATCTTTTTGAGCTGGGCCGTGGCCAGGTCCTCGTCGCCATGCTCGAAGTAGGCGCAGGAATAGACCATATTCGGGTCCAGGAACTGCTGGTAGAACTCGTTGGAAACGTCGTAGTGGTAGCGCACCGCTTCCGCGTCGTGCTGGCGGCTGTGGCGGAAGGTGCGCACGATGCGCCCCAGGCGGCCGGTCTGGCGCAGCGAGCTGCGCGCCAGGGCGTTGACCACCTTGATCATGTCGGCCGCGCGGCCCTTCACCTCGATAATGCCCTCGACATAGGCGGTGCCAAGGTTGGCCAGCGAAGGGGAGAGCAGGTAGCGCGCGGCGGACGGGCTGGGCACGCGGATTGTCACGCGCGGCGCTTCAGGCGAGAAATCGAAGCTGCGGCCATTCCACAGCTCTATCCGCAAGGGCAGGGCGATATGCGGGGCGACGTTGCTGATCCAGCTATTGATGCGGTTCTGCAGGAACATATGCCAGCCCCTTTCCCTGGCAAGGGAGGGTTAGGGCTGGATGCGCTCCTTGCTCCAGCTGCCATCCGCCTGCCGCGTGTACACGATCCGGTCATGGAAGCGCGACGCGCGCCCCTGCCAGAATTCCACCCGTTCCGGCACCAGGCGGTAACCGCCCCAGTGCTCCGGTCGTTGCGGCTGCTCGCCGCTGGCCGCTTCCACTGCGGCGTAGTGCTCTTCCATCTGCTCGCGGCTGGCGACCGGACGGCTCTGCTGCGACGCGATGGCCGCCAGTTGGCTCTTCACCGGGCGGCTGTAGAAATATTTGTCGCTCTCTGCCGCCGCCGTTTTTTCCACCCGGCCCTCGATCCGCACCTGGCGCTCCAGTTCCGGCCAGAAGAAGAGGATGGCCGCGTGCGGGTTGTCCGCTAGCTGCTGGCCTTTCTGGCTCTGGTAATTGGTGTACCAGGTAAAGCCGCGCTCGTCGTACTGCTTGATCAGGACGATGCGCGAGCTCGGGCGGCCATCGGCGCCCACCGTCGCCACGCTCATCGCGTTGGGCTCGTTCACTTGCGCTTTCATGGCCTCGTTGAACCATTTGGCAAACTGCGCAATCGGCTCGCCCTGGGTATCCGCCTCCGACAGGCTGGCGCGGCCGTAATCCATGCGCAAATCGGCCAGCGCGATACCGCCCGCCACCGCCGCCGGCAAAATGCCGCGGCGCTGCTGCATGGCCTCGCCCAGGATGGTCATCTGGGCCGGACTCAGGATGCGCTTCGCCATGGGAGCAATGTACGCCTCTTCGGTGGCCATGTGCGCGCTGTAGGCTTGCACGAAACGGTCGACATCGCCCGCGTCCAGCGCCGCGCCGGCGCCGCTGGCGATTTTCTCCAGTTGCGGATCGAGCGTGGACCAGTCGCGGTCCATCTGTTGGTGGTGCGCCACGATCTGCGGACCCAGCTCAGCCAGCAGGACCGCATCCTCGCCCTGCGCGGCGGCGGTCATCAGCGGGAACAGATCCAGTTCCTCGTCCTGGTGGTGCAGGTGGGCCGCCTTGTTGAAGTACTTGCGCACGGCCTGCGCCGCCTGCTGGGCATCCGCATCCGCGCCATGCTGCGGCAAGTGGGTCAGCAGGTTCTGCAGGGTCTGCAATTGCTTGCGGATTTTGTCGTGGCAATGCTTCAGGACGGCGATAGGCTGGTCGTAGCCGGGCGCGGTGTCGATCAAGGAATTACTCATGGTGCGGGTCTGGTGAACTTGGCAAGAGAAAACATTGTAGCCCGGCTCGGCTAAAATAACGGGATGAATTCCCCGCAAATAGTTGATCCAGTTCTGGAAGATATCGATTTTGACCGCCGTTTCGGCGGCATTGCCCGCCTATACGGCGAAAAAGCCCTGGCCCGTTTCCGTGGAGCACATGTATGCGTGATCGGCGTCGGCGGCGTGGGCTCCTGGATCGTGGAAGCGCTAGCGCGCTCCGCGATCGGCAAACTGACCCTGATCGACCTCGATAACGTCGCCGAATCGAATATCAACCGCCAGATCCAGGCCCTGACCGGCACCATCGGCATGGCCAAGATCAGCGCCCTGGCCGAGCGCATCGCCCAGATCAACCCCTTCTGCGAAGTGGTGCAGGTGGAAGATTTCATCACGCCCGACAACCTGGACGAGATGGTGGGCGCGCACCACTTCGACTACGTGGTGGACGCCATCGACTCGGCCAAATCGAAGACCGCGCTGATTCACTATTGCCGCAGCAAGCAGATTCCCCTGGTCGTGATCGGCAGCGCCGGCGGCCAGACCGACCCGACCCGCATTGAAGTGCGCGACCTGTCCAAGACCGAACAGGAACCGCTGCTGAAAAAAGTGCGGCGCCGCCTGCGTAGCCAGTTCAACTACCCGCCGAACTCCAAGAACAAGCTGGGCGTGGACGCCGTGTTCTCGATGGAGCCGCTGAAATTCCCCGAAACCGGGGAAGTGTGCACGGTGGACGGCGACGATCGCGCCCCGCAGCAAGGCGTGACCGGCATCAACTGCGCCGGCTTCGGCTCGGCCATGGTGGTGACCGCGACCTTCGGCATGGTGGCCGCCGGCCACCTGCTGCGCAAGCTGGCCGATCAGGTGGCCGAACCGGCCCCCGCACCGGCCACCGACAGCGGCACGTAAGCGCCGCCCGGCATCGACTCCACCAGCGCCAGTCCGCCCACCCGCCACAAGACCGGCGCCGCGTCGAACACGGCGGGCGCCGCGTTTGCCTCGCGCGCCAGCGTGATGTGCGGCTTGAATTCGCCATGCGTCGCCGCGCTGAAGCCCGCCGCTTCCAGCCGTGCCATCAAATCCGCCTGCGCCTGCAACAGCGCCGCTGGAGGCGCGCGCAGGCCCGCCCAGGCGATGCGCGGCCGCGTGAAATAGCCATAGCAGTCGATCGACAAGTCCAGCGCCGGCAGGGCGCTCGCCGCCAGGATGGCCTGCAAGGCGGGCAACGCCTCAGCCGGCTGCTGACCCAGGAACGCCATGGTCAGGTGCAGCTGCTCCGGCGCAATCAAGCGCCCGCGCACCGGCTGTTGCAAGCGCACGAGGGCTTGCCGCACCGACGCGTCCGGCCAAAGCGCAAAAAACAGTTTGTGCGCGGCTTGTTTTGCTATCATTGCAGCCGCCTTAACACTCTGTAAAGAAACCACATGAAACGCACCTCGATCCTGTTCGCCATCCTGTGCGCCGCAGCCGGCCTGGCGCAAGCGCAGCAGCCAACCCAACCAGAACCGACCACCACCGTGCAGGCGGAAGCGGCCGCCCCGGCCAAACCGGAACCGATCGTGCCTGGTTCGGCCCAGCCCGGCCCCGCCGCCGAGCAACTGATCGTCACCGACAACAAGATCGGCAAAGGCGCCGAAGCGACCGTTGGCGCCACCGTCTACATGCACTACACCGGCTGGCTGTACCGCCCGCTGGCCAAGAACCAGCGCGGCCGCCAATTCGACAGCTCCATCCCGCGCGGCGAACCGCTCGACTTCAAACTGGGCAGCGGCAAAGTCATCAAAGGCTGGGACCAGGGCATCGTCGGCATGAAAGTGGGCGGCAAGCGCACCCTGATCATCCCCGCCGAGCTGGCCTACGGCGCGCGCTCGATGGGCGGCATTCCAGCCAACTCCGCCCTGATTTTCGACGTCGAACTGATGGACGTCAAATAAGCTTAGTGGGCATGGCCGCAGCCGTGGCCGTGCCCATCATCGTGTCCGGGCGTGCCATCGCTGCCGCCCGATGCATGGCTGTGGTCATGCAGGCTGCACGCATGCTGCGTGGTGCCCTGTTCGGTTTGCAAGGTCGTATGCCGGATGCCGAACTGCTCCTTCAAGCCCCACGCAATCTCATCGATCGCCACATCGCCCGGGTAGCCGCCTGGCATCACCAGATGGCAGGTCAGTGCCACATCGGTCGTGCTCATCGACCAGATATGCAGGTCATGCATGCCCGTCACGCCCGGACGCGCCAGCAGGAACTGCTCCACCTCCACCGCATTGATATTCCCCGGCACCGCGCCCAGGGTCATATCCAGCGCCTCGCGCAGCAGCGACCAGGTGCTCTTCATGATCAGCACCACGATCACCAGGCTCACCGCCGGATCGAGCCAGGCCCAGCCCGTGTACATGACCAGCAAGCCCGCAATCAGCACGCCCAGCGAGATCGCCGCGTCCGCCGCCAGGTGCAGGTAAGCGCCGCGGATATTCAAGTCATCCTTGCTGCCCTTCATGAACAGCCAGGCCGAGATACCGTTCACCGCGATGCCGATGCCCGCCACAATGGACACGGTCAAACCCTGCACCGGACGCGGCTCCATCAACTGCTGCACCGCACCCCAGGCGATGGCCCCGGTCGCGGCCATCAGCAGCATGCCATTGAACAGCGCCGCCAGGATCGAGCTGCTGCGCAAGCCATAGGTGTAACGCCCCGACGGTTCCCGCTTGGCCAGGATCGCCGCGCCCCAGGCCAGCATCAGGCTCAGCACATCCGACAGGTTATGGCCCGCATCGGCCATCAGCGCCGTCGAGTTCGCCAGGAAACCGTAGAAGAACTCGATCCCGACGAAAAACGCATTGAGGGTGATGGCGATGGCGAAAGCACGGCCGTGGCCCGGATCGCCGTGGTGGTGATGGTGGCCGTGATCGTGGCCATGCCCGTGGTGATGGTGCGCGCCCATAGCTAATTCCCGTTGGAAGGTTCGGCAATATGCTCCAGCATATCGCGCAGGACACCGCTGATGTGGGCATCGGCGGTGGAATAGAAGACTTGCTTGCCCTGGCGCTCCGACTTCACGATACGCGCCGCACGCAGCAAGCGCAGGTGGTGGCTCACCAGCGACGAGCTCAATTGCAGCGAGCTGGCGATATCGCTCACCGCGATCGGCCGCTCCAGGCAAGCCAGCACGATACGCAGCCGGGTCGGATCCCCCAGCAAATGAAACAAATCCGCCAGCTCCGCCACGGAAGCATCGTTATCAGAATAGATCGCCATAGCAAACATATGAATAGGTATTCACATGTTAGCATGAAAATTCGGGGTCAGGTCTGGCAATCGGACAAAAGCTGCCTTTGGGCAGCTTTTGTCCGATTGCCAGACCTGACCCCGAATCTCTTATTTGGCGAGCTCGGCTTCGAATTTGGTGCGGGTGGGGGCGTCGAGGGTTTGCAGGGCGCGCTCGAGCTTGGCGGGGGGGATGCCGGGGGGCTTGCTGAAGATGGCTTGGCCGATCAGCACCAGGGTGGCGGTCAGTACGGCGACGCCGGCGGCGGCGGCCAGTAGCCGGAGCTCGCGGCGGGAGAACGGTTCGTGCGAGGTGGGAATGGGGCGCACGCCAGGCGGCGGGACGTAGGCGGCGCCGCTACTGGCGCTAACCGGCGCGGCGCCGGCGGGGCGGGCCCCGTCCAGCCGCGCCAGTTGGCGCTCGACCGCTTCGTCCAGCACCGCTTCGTTCAGCGCGACCAGGGCGAAGATGGGGTCGTCGACATCCACCTTGATGCCGGTCTTTTCGAAGACGTGCAGGCGCAGCTTGTGCGGGTCGAGGGCCATTACCAGTTCACCAGGTCGAGTTGTTCGAACAGGTCGCGGAATACGACCTTGATGCGCTGCTTTTCCATCACATTGAATTTGTCGCTGGCTTTCACTTCGTCGATCGTCAGGCGGCCGGTGTTCATTTTCTTGACGTCGGCGCCGAAGGTGTCGGCGTTGCGCGCGCTCAGCACGATGCGGCCACGCACGCGCTGCGAGTTGTCGGAGTAGGTCTGCGATTCGAGGAAGGATTTGCCGGAGGCCGATTGCAGCAGGCCGAAATGCTCGTTTTCCCACAGTACCAGCGGTACCTGGGTCGATTTGGCGGTGGTGACGAAGCCCATGGCGGTGTCGTGCAAGGTGTCGCCGCCGCCCACAATGGTGTGGATGTACACCTTGCGGCCGGATTCTTCGAGCAGGGTGAAACAGTCGTTCTCGATCAAATACGCCATCAGCGGGGAGAAGGTGTTGGCGCCGTTGTCGATCACGCAGTTGCCGTCCTGTTCGAGGATGTCGATCATCAGGGCGTCGAAGCGCTTGGGGTCGATGGTGCGCGCTTCGGTCATCACCGGCACGTGCTTCACATTCAGCGATTTGTAGCGCGAGAAGGTGGTGTTCTCCTGGTCGGTGTCGTAGCAGCGCAGCGGGGTTTCGCTCTTCCCCTGCAGCCATTGCGCGAGGATGGTCGAGACGAAGGTCTTGCCGATGCCGCCCTTGCCTTGCAGGACGAAGTGAACCGTGTTTTGCATTGATGCTCCTGTTATCTGTGGCAGTCGGCCGCGCCGCTGTCGCTGGCTTCCTGCTTCGGGTGCTCCGGTGTGGTCCTGGGTGCGACCGCCAGGAACGCCCATTCGTAGCCGTTCTCTTTCAACTTCAGTTTCAGCACACCGGTGCGCCAGTTGATGCGCGCCTCGCTCTGGTCGTGGATCCAGAGGTAGGGCGTGAGGTAGGCGCCGCCGGTGCCGACCACGAACTGGCGCACGCCGCGCGCGGCGTCGGGCCGGGCCTCGGCATCCATCGGCGCCAGGCGCTCGTAGTCGTGGTCATGCCCGGACAGCACCAGCTCGACGCCTGCGCCGTGCAGCGCGCGCCAGACGTCCTGCATCTTCTTGCTTGGGGTGTGCCCGCCAGAACTATACATGGGCGCGTGCCAGTAGGCGAGGGTGCAGCGTGCCTGGCTGGCGGCCAGGTCGTCTTTCAGCCACAGGAGCTGGCGCTGGTGGTCGGCGGGGTTGAGGTGGCTGTTCAGAGAAATGAAGTGCCAGCCGCCCTTGTCGAAACTGTAATAGCCGCGCCCGCGCGGGCCGGCCAGTTCGCCGAAGTAGTCGAAGTAGCCGTTGGCGTTGCCGCTGCTGTATTCGTGGTTGCCGGGTGCGGGCCGGGTGCGGTCCTTGAACTGGCCCCAGGTGGGGGCGTAGCAGTCGCGGAATTCGGCGGCGGCGCCATTGGGGTAAGTGTGGTCGCCCAGGGACAGCACCAGGGCCTTGGGGTCGCCCTTGGCGATCAGGGCGGCGGTTTCGGCGGCGCCGGAGTTGGCGGCGTGCGTGTAGCGGCAGTCAGCAATGTCGCCGGCGGTATATACCACGAGCGGTGCGGGGTCGGCGCCAGCACCTGCGGCGGGCGGCGGCGCGGCGCGCGCGATGCTTACGAGGGCGAGGGCGGCCAGGGCCGGCCAAGGTAGAATGCGTGTTTTCATTGGCACCATTGAACAGGCATGCGAGTTTTACCATCCAGCGAGCAGGAAGCGATCCTGAAATCCCGCGCCCAGACCTTGATGATCGAGGCGCGCGCCGGGACTGGCAAGACTACCACGCTGGCCATGCTGGCGGCACAGGAACCGGGCGTGGTCCTGGGTTTGTGCTTTTCGGAGGGCGCGCGCCTGCGCTTCTATGAGAAGCTGGCGCTGGAGTGCCCGGGCCGCAAGGTGCAGGTGCTGACGGTGGAGGCGCTGGCGCGTTCGCAGCTCACGCGCATCGCGGAGCATGGCAATTGGCTCGATTTGCCGCAGCGCTGGTCCAGCCTGGAGCAGATGCGTCCCATGCTGGTGGCGGCGGCTAACTCGGTGTGGCAGCGCCATGCCGGCCGCTACACGGAGTTCGATTTCGATTTCGAGCGCAGCACGCAGCGGGTGGAAATGATGCTGCAGTTGCTGGCGCAGATGAAGGCGACCCTGGCCACCTTGCGTTTCGAGGATGAAGTGTTCGACGACTTCACCTTCGATGAGCTGTGCAGCCAGTTCGAGCTGGATGATCGTGAGATCGTGGAAATCTTCCATGAGTTCGAGCGTCGCCGCCAGCCGCAGGCGGGCCACATCCTGTGGCAGGCGCCGGTCGATTATGCGACCGACCTGGTGTCGATCCTGCGCCGCTTCCCGGAAGCGGTGCACGATATGCCGCAGGCCAGCCTGCTGCTGGTCGATGAGTGGCACGATGTGAACGCGGCGGAGTTCGAGCTCTTGCAAATGTTCCGCCGCCAGGCACGCCTGGTGGTGGTGGGCGACCGTCACCAGGTCATCAACGCGGAACGCGGCGCCGATCCGCGCTTTTCGGGTGGCGGCTTCGAGCTGGCTTTCCCGGACGCGGAGCGCTTGCCGCTGTCGCAGTCGCGCCGTTGCGGCGTGTCGCTGAAAAAGCTGCTGGAGCGCGCCCTGCCCAAGTGCGGCTTCGAGTCGCATCCGGACACTTATTCGGAAGTGCGGCATGCGGAGTACGATCCGGCCGATCCGCAAGCTTGCGCCCGCGCCGTGGTGGCGCGCGCGAAGGAACTGGCGAAGGGGCCGGACCTGGCCATCATCCTGCGCGAGGTGGACCAGAGCGTGGAGATCGAGAACGCCTTGCTGGACGCCGGCCTGCCGTACAACTGCGATGGCTTTGCCTCCTACCTGCAGCGGCCGGAGATCATGGCGCTGCGCGCGTTGCTGCACGTGGCCAGCGGCGATTACAGCACGCTGAAGGCGGATAAGGAGAGCTGCGAGCTGATGGTGGACGGGCTGCAGACTTATTTCGCGGTGTCGGGCGAGCGCAGCGACTACGCTGCCGACCATGCGATCTACGGTTCGGGCGACGCCTACCAGCAGCAGAAGGATGCCGTGGTGCGCGATCCGGAAACGCTGGAGTTCATGTTCAGCGGCTTGCTGTGCGTTGAGCAGCCTTACGACACCGGTACCACGCGGCGCTGGAAGCAGCGCCTGGCCAATGTGCTGGCGGAGATGAAGGCGCAGGCCTCCAGCGCCAGCGCGGCGCAATTACTGCAGTTGGCCAGCGATGGCCTGGACCTGCCGGCCGCCACCCGCCGTACCTTCGTCAACCGCGCCCATGCCGATTCGGTGCTGCGCACCTTGCGCGCTTTCCTCGACTTTGCCCAGCGCCAGGGCGAGGCCAAAGCGCCTGCCTTCCTGGAGGAGTTGCGCCGGCGCCAGGTGGCCACGCGCGGCAAGAGCGGCAAGGGCGGCAAGGGCGGCCCTGGCAAGGCGCTGGCGCTGGCCACAGTGCAGTCGGCAAAAGGAAGGGAATGGCAGCAGGTGCTGCTGCCGTATATGGAGGAGGGCCAGTTCCCGCGCGTGACGCGCAATGCGGAGGAATTCGCCGAGGAGCGGCGCTACCTGTACGTGGCGATCAGCCGCGCGATCGCGGGGCTGACCCTGTTCGAGCCGGACGCGGCGCACGCGGCGCAGCGCAGCCGGCTGCTCAACTCAGTGAATTAACCAGCTCAGTTGATAAAGCGCAGCAGGCCTTTCAGCGCATGCGCGATGGTCTGCTGGCGCACCGCGTGGCGGTCGCCGCCGAACACCAGGCGTTCGGTGTGCATGGTGTCGCCATTGGCCCAGCCAAAACAGACGGTGCCGACCGGCTTGCCCGGCACGGCGCCGGTCGGCCCGGCGATCCCGGTCACGGATACCGCCACATGGGCATTGCTGCTGCCGATGGCGCCTTGTGCCATGGCCGCCGCCACCTCTTCGCTGACGGAGCCGAATTGCGCCATCATGGCCGCCGGCACGTCCAGCATCTCGGTCTTGGAGGCGTTCGAGTAACACACAAAGCCGCAATCGAACCAGCCGGTGGAGCCGGCGATTTCCGTGATGGCGGTGGAGATGCCGCCGCCGGTGCACGATTCTGCGGTTGCCAACAGCAAGCCTTTGTCCTGCAGGGCCTTGCCCACCTGGGCGGCCAATTCGTTGATATCGGTACTCACTTGTGGCTCCTTTAGCAAACAAAAGCGGTTGACCCCATTCTAGCGCGCTGCCATGCAACTTGACCACGCTGCAGCGCAATAATGTGGCATCACGACTAACTTGCAAGTCGGGAAGGGCCGCAGTGGTGCGGCAAATCAAGAAATGCGCCAGGCTTTGGGACTCAGCGATAGAATGGCGCAGTCCCCTGTTCGCGAGGCAAGGTGGTGAGGACGCTCCCAGGAAGATGTCCCAGTGTCTGGCTCTTGGTGCTGTTAGCAGCGCTGTGGCCGCTGCTTGCCCATGCCCAGACCAATAGCGGGCTGGAACGCCAGGTGAAGGCCGCCTACCTGTACAAGTTTGCCGGTTTTGTCGAATGGCCCGATGGCAGTTTCACCCGTCCCGACAGCGCGGTGGTGATCGGCGTAGCCGGCGCCGACGCGCTGGCCGAGCAGCTTGAGCAGATCGTGGCCGGCCACACCGCCAACGGCCGCCCGTTGCAGGTGCGCCGCATCCGCCGCGGCGACGGCCTGGCCGGCGTGCATATGCTGTTCGTGGCGGCGCAGGATAAAACGCTGGCGCAGGACCTGCTCAGCGCCAGTCGCGGCCAGCCGGTGCTGACCGTGACCGACGCCGACGAAACCTTTGGCCTGGGCAGCATGATCAACTTCGTCATTGCCGAGGAGCGCCTGCGCTTTGAAGTGTCGCTCAAGCCGGCCCAGGCGGCGCGCCTGAAAATCAGTGCGCGCATGCTGTCGGCGGCCTATCGCGTGCAGCAGGTGGCGGGATGATGGCGCGCCGCCGCTCCCTGCCGCAGAAGCTCCTGGGCGTGGTCATGCTGGTGACGCTGGCGGCGCTGCTGGTGTCGCTCGGCACCATCCTGGCCTACGACCTGCGCGCCTACCACCAGGCGCTGACCGCCGACATGACCACCCAGGCCGAGCTGCTGGGCCATATGAGCGCACCGGCCCTGACCTTCGACGACCAGCGCCTGGCCAAGGAAAACCTGGCCCTGCTGCGCCTGCGCCCCAAGGTGCATGCGGGCGCCATCTACAATGCGCGCGGCCAGTTGTTCGCCACTTATGTCGCGCCCGGCTTCGATAGCGCCGTGCCGCAGGTGCCGCGTGCCGACGGGGTGGCCTTCGTGGACGGCAAAATGCTGCTGTTCCGCCGCATCCGCGACAATGGCGAACTGCTGGGCACCGTCTACCTGCAGGCCGATTACGAAATCCTCGGCCGCTTCGCCGACTATGCCTTGATTTCCATCATCGCCACCCTGCTGGCGATGGGCATCGCCTATCTGCTGATGCGGCCCCTGAACAAGGTGGTGACGCAGCCGGTGCTGGCCATAGCCGACGTCGCGCGCGAAGTGGTGGAAACGGGCGACTATTCGCGCCGCGCGCCCAGCACCAGCAACGACGAAGTGGCGGAGCTGGCGGCGTCCTTCAACAAGATGCTGAGCGTGATCGAGACCCGCACGCGCGAGCTGGAAACCTCCAGCAGCGAAATCGCGCGCGAGGCCGAGCAGCGCAGCAAAGCGCAGCAGGAAGTCATGCGCCTGAACGAGGAGCTGGAGCAGCGCGTGCACGAGCGCACCTTGCAGCTGGAGCAGGCCAACAGCGAGCTGGCCATGGCCATGCAGGAGGCCAAGAGCGCCAACCAGGCCAAGTCGGCCTTCCTCTCCTCCATGAGCCACGAGCTGCGCACGCCGCTCAATGCGATCCTGGGCTTCGCGCAAATCCTCACCTCGGAAAAGCTGCCTTCCACCCTGGCGCAAAAACGCGAGTTCGCCAACCATATCCTGAAGTCGGGGCGCCACCTGCTGACCCTGATCAACGAAATCCTCGACCTGGCCAAGATCGAGTCGGGCGCGGTGGCCTTGTCGCTGGAGCCGGTGGCGCTGCATGAAATCCTGCAGGAGTGCGAGAGCATGGTGGCGCCGCTGGCGGGCCAGCGCGGCATCCGCCTGCTGTTCCCGGAAGCGTGCGCGGTGAATGTCACGGCCGACCGCACGCGCCTGAAGCAGATCCTGCTCAACCTGCTGTCCAACGCCATCAAGTACAACCGCGAGGCCGGCGCGGTGGTGGTCGATTGCAGCCCGAGCGGGCCGGGGCAGGTGCGGGTCTCGGTGCAGGACACCGGCATGGGCCTGAAGCCGGAACAGGTCAAGCAGTTGTTCCAACCCTTCAACCGCCTGGGACAGGAGAGCGGCGCGGAAGAGGGCACCGGCATCGGCCTGGTGGTGACCAAGCGCCTGGTGGAGCTGATGGGCGGCACCATCGGCGTCACCAGCAGCCAGGGCGTGGGCAGCATGTTCTGGATCGAGCTGGAGCCGACCGAGCCGATAGCGTTGCGCATCGACCCGAGCGCGGAGCGCGCCGCGCCGCCGCAATGCCAGGCGCAAGGCGAACCGGCCACCATCTTGTATGTGGAGGACAATCCGGCTAACCTGAAGCTGGTGGAAGAAATCATCACCTTCCGCCCCGACCTGAAACTGCTGTCGGCGCCGGATGGCCACCTGGGCATCGAGCTGGCGCGCGCCCACCAGCCGGACATTATCCTGATGGACGTCAACCTGCCGGGTATGAACGGCATCGACGCCGTCAAGCTGCTGCACACCGATCCGCGCACCGCCCACATCCCGGTGATCGCCCTGACCGCCAACGCCATGCCGCGCGACGTGGAAAAAGGTTTGGCCGCCGGGTTCTTCCGCTACCTGATCAAGCCGATCAACATCGACGAGTTCACGGATGCGATCAATAGCACCATGTCCTTCCTGGCGCGCCGGGAAGAGGAAGGGAGTACGTCCAAGTGATCAGCCGCGACGATATCCTGAATGCCAACATCCTGATTGTGGATGACCAGCCGGTCAATGTGCAGCTACTGGAGTACCTGCTGCAAACCAGCGGCTATGCCCGGGTCAGCTCCAGCACCGACCCGCGCGTGGTGGCACCCTGGCACGAAGAGCACCGCTATGACCTGATCATCCTCGACCTGCACATGCCCGGCATGAGCGGCTTCGATGTGATGGAGGCGCTCAAGCCGCTGGAGCCGGAATACCTGCCGGTGCTGGTGGTGACGGCGCAGCCGGACCAGAAGCTGGCGGCGCTGGACGCCGGTGCGCGCGACTTCGTCAGCAAGCCCTTCGACCCGGTGGAAGTGCTGACGCGCATCCACAATATGCTGGAAGTGCGCCTGCTGCATCGCCAGGCGCGCGCCCACAACGAAGTGCTGGAGCAGACCGTGCGCGCCCGCACCGCCGACCTGCAGCGCTTTCGCAGCGCGATGGACGCCACCGCCGACGCCATCTTCCTGATCGACAGCGGCAGCCTGGCGCTGGTGGACGCCAGCGAGGGCGCCTGCCGCATGCTGGGCTACCCGCGCGCGCAGCTGCTGGCGCAGGCCCCGGGCCGGCTGGGCCTGGGCGGGCACGACGAATTGGCGCAGCAGGCCGGGCGCGCCGGCCAGGCCGCCAGCGCGCCGCACCGCGCGCCGGAACTGGCGGAAGGGGAGCTGCTGCGCAGCGACGGCGCGGCGGTGCCGGTGGAGGTGTACTGGCTGCTGCACAGCGAGGGCGAGTCGGCGCACCGCACCCTGATCTGCGTGGCGCGCGACATCAGCGAGCGGCGCGTGGCGGAAGAACGCCTGCGCCACATGGCGCACTACGACGCGCTGACCGGCCTGCCGAACCGCACCTTGTTCTTCCAGACCCTGGGCGAGTCGATCGAGCTGGCGCAGGACAAGGAGTGGCGCATCGTGGTGCTGTTCATCGGCCTGGACCGCTTCCGCAAGGTGAACGATTCAATGGGCGCCGCCATGGGCGACCGCCTGCTGCACGAGTTCAGCAACCGCCTGGTGCAGTGCGTGCGCCTGCGCGACACGGTGGGGCGGCTTGGCGGCGACGAGTTCGCGCTGATCCTGAGCATGACGCGCGACCAGCAGGATGCGGTGCTGGTGGCGAACGAGGTGCGCGAAGCCCTGCGCCATCCTTTCCAACTGGAAGACCACCAGGCCACGCTGACCGCCTCCATCGGCATCGCCATGTATCCGGACGACGCCAACGATCCCGAGACCCTGGTCAAGTACGCCAACACGGCGATGGCGCGCGCCAAGGACGCCGGCGGCGACGGCTACCGCTTCTTCACGGCCGGCATGAACGTGCAGGTGCTGGCGCGGCTGGACCTGGAGATGGCGCTGCGCCGCGCGCTGGAGAACCAGGAGCTGGAGCTGCACTACCAGCCCAAGGTGAACCTGACCACGGGCCGCATCAGCGGGGCGGAGGCGCTGCTGCGCTGGAACCGGCCGGGCTACGGGCTGGTGTATCCGGCCGAATTCATCGGCGTGCTGGAGGATACCGGGCTGATTGTGCGCGTCGGCAGCTGGATCATCGACGCCGCCTGCCGCCAGATCGCGGCCTGGCTACGCACGCCGGTGGGCGGGGTGCATGTGGCGGTCAACGTCTCCAGCCGCCAGTTCGTGGAGGGCGACCTGGAGAACGACGTGCGGCAAGCGCTGGAACGGCATCAGGTACCGCCGGAATTGCTGGAGCTGGAGCTGACGGAAACGGCCCTGATGTCGAACGCCGAGCGCACCATCCAGGTGCTGACGGTATTGAAGGACCTCGGCATCAAGGTGGCGATCGACGACTTCGGCACCGGCTATTCCTCGCTGGCCTACCTGCAGCGCTTCCCGATCGACAAGCTGAAAATCGATATCGCCTTCGTGCGCGACATCACCACCAATCCCAACGACGCGGCGATTGCGCTGGCCATCATCAGCATGGCGCACAGCCTGAAGCTGCGCGTGATCGCGGAAGGCGTGGAAACGCGGCCGCAACTGGAATACCTGCGGCGTAACCGCTGCGACGAAATCCAGGGCTATTTCTTCTCCCGCCCACTTGCGGCAGCCGAGATGGGGGTACTGGCGGAATCGGGCAAGTCCCTGCCGCCCGACCCGAACGTGGCGGCCGAGCCGCCGCAAACCCTGTTGCTGGTGGATGACGACGTGAACGTGCTGTCCTCGCTGCACCGCCTGTTCCGGCGCGACGGCTACCGCATCCTGACGGCGGTCTCGCCGGCCGAAGGCTTCGACCTGCTGGCGCTGTACCCGGTACAGGTGATCGTGTGCGACCAGCGCATGCCGATTTTGAGCGGCACCGAATTCCTGGCCAAGGTGAAGGAGATGTACCCCGACACCATCCGCATCATCCTGTCCGGCTACACCGGGCTGGAAGCGGTGCTGGACTCGATCAACCGTGGCGCCATTTACCGCTTCTACACCAAGCCCTGGGACGACACCCAGCTACGCGACAACATCCGCCTCGCCTTCCACCACTACTGGCTGATGCACGGCAGCGGCCGCCGCGCCGGCGAACCGGGCGAAGACCACACCGCCCTCACCGGATAAAAAAAGAGGGGCTAAATTCGGGGTCAGGTCTGGCAATCGGACAAATTGCTGCGCAATTTGTCCGATTGCCAGACCTGACCCCGAACCTAGCCCCTAAAGACATTCGTAGGGAGTTGGTACTGAATGTTGAGACAGGCGGTATCTTAAGCCGCCAGTATTACCGCCTCATGACATCCGCATCCCAGGCTTGGGCCGACATGCGGTTGAAGTCGCGCTCGTGCGCGGCCAGCTCCGCCATGGTGGCGAGGAACTTGTCGAGCGCCGGTTTAAGATCCTTCAATTCACAGCGAAGCTGGACGCTCGCGTCTTTGAATTCCAGCCCGGATGCGCGGACGATGCCGGCGATCGCGTCAACCGCTTCCTTGCAATAGGCATGGTGGAGATAGACTTCCGCGTCGTCAGTCAATAATAGTTTGTCTTTTATCTTGATGACGTAGAGAAAGACTTCAGGTTCATCCTTAAAGGGACGAGGGGCGAGTACAACACAATTGCCGATTTCGTCAATTGGCTGGCAGCGAAACCCGGTTGCCGACTCAATGATGTTTGCGAGCATGGCCCTTCTCCTTTTTCAGACTCGTCGGTGCAGGAGGGATAGGATCAAGGTAAATGTTAGACATTGTGCAGAAATGCGCAAGCGCTTGTTCGTAGCCCCAGTTCTTCCAGTCGGAGGACTTTTGGCATCGCGAAGATCCCAAGTGTTCATGCGACCGTTGATGCCAGGCCGTTGCGGCGCGGCTGGAGCAAATCAGCTCCAGCTGGTAGAGGCGACTCTGTTCGAAATGTGTCTTGCGGAACAGCGTGAAAGTGAAGCGCATATTGTTGCCTGTCAGCGGCGACCGCGTCACGCGCAAGTTGATGTACTGGTCATGTCTCTCGCCGTACTCGTCTTCAACGCCGCATTCGATTTCCCAGGCGCCTGGATGTGCCGGATCTTCCTTCCAGCAATCAAGGTCATCGCAGTGGCCGCGCACCGCGACCAATGCTCGTGCTTCTTCTTCGGACAGAATAGACATTGCCGCCTCCGCTGCACCGCTCATGGCAAGCTTAAGCGGCGGGAGGGAGGGCGGTGTTGAGGCAGGTCAGCGCGGCGGCAGCTGATAGGTGAAGGTGTAGCGGTGCTGGCCGCCGGTGATGTCGATCTTCATGGTGCCTTGCAGGCCGCTGAGCGCGCCGGTGGCGGAGTCGGGCACCACGCTGACGGTCAGCGTTGGCGTGCCTTTGTCCATCAGGCCGAAGTGCTGCAGGAAGAAGCTGCCGCTGCGGCCCTCCAGCGTGGCTTTGACTTCTTCCAGCGCGACGTAGCCGGCGGAGCCTGTTACGGCGGTGCGCACGGCGAGCATTTCGCCGCGGCTGCTGCCGGCCAGCGCGCCGTGGAATGTCTTCTCGATGCTTTGCCGGCCCCAGGCCTGGCCTTCCGCTGCCGGTTGCGGCGTGAGTTTGACTTCGAAACTGCCTTCGATTTGCATGGGTTTGTCTCCTGCTTGTGCCACGGATGCGGCCAAGGCGAATAATACGGGGATCAGTGTTTTCATCAGATTTTGCTCCTTTCCTCCCCGTCGTTTACGACGGGGAGGAAAGGAGCCGACTGCGAAGCAGTCGTGCGCTCCAGATTATAAGTGCTGTATAAAATTACAGTATGGTGATCGTTTACCGCTACCGTATTAAGTCGTTGAACGGGCTGCTTAACCAGTTGGCCCGCAAGGTGAATTTCGTCTGGAACTATTGCAACGATCGGCAGAAAGATGCCTTGCGGTTTGACCGCCCATGGTTGACCGGCTTTGACTTGAACGGCTTGACCACGGGCAGCAGCAAAGAACTTGGACTGCACTCCGGCACCATCAATGCGGTATGCGAGCAGTTTGCCAAATCGCGCAGTCAACATCGTCGGCCTTTCCTGCGCTATCGCGGCAATAAAGCGCTGGGTTGGGTGCCACTTAAGGGACGCGACCTGCACCGCGAAGGCGATGCGTTCCGCTTTGCGGACCATGCCTTTCGCGTGTTTTCCTCGCGCCCTCTGCCGGAAGGCAAGATCAAGGATGGGACATGCTTTTCCCAAGACAGCAGGGGTAATTGGTTTCTCAACGTTGTGATCGAGGTGCCGGAGCCTCCTGTGCGCCCGCTTGAACATGGCGTTGGTATCGACCTTGGATTGAAAGAGCTTGCCGCGCTGTCTGATGCCAGCAGGATAGAAGCCCCCGGCTTCTACCGTAAAGCCGAAGCGGCGCTGGCGGTGGCGGAACGCGCTCATAAGCGACTCAGGGTGAAGGCTATCCATGCTTACACGGCGTCTTGCCGCCGGGACTACTTGCACAAGGCATCGCTGAACATTGCACGCGCTTTTGACCATATCGCCGTCGGCAACGTCAATGCGGCCGGACTCGCCCAAACCAGCCTGGCGAAGTCCGTGCATGATGCAGGCTGGTCGTCCTTTCGGAGAATGCTGGCGTACAAGGCCATTAGGCATGGCGCGCGGTATGTGGAAGTGGACGAACGATTTACCACCCAGACCTGCTCGAACTGTGGCGCATTGCCCGACTCGAGGCCGAGAGGTATCGCAGGCCTTGGAATAAGAGAATGGACTTGCAGCGATTGTGGCGTTGTACATGATCGTGATCTCAATGCTGCGATCAACATTCTCCGTCGCGGACGTGCGACGCTGGAAGCAGGAATCCCCGTCCTTTAGGGCGGGGGGGACGTCAAGTTGGGCAGTGTGCTAGATTGCTCACCCTTATGATTGGAAAAACGCGACAAATCGATTCTGAGCCGCGCGGCATTCTGGTACCGCATTTTGCGACTGGTTCATTCTGCCACGAGCGGGTGGCGCCTTGCGCTGCGCTGGCGCGGCTGGTGGAGCATTACTGGTTCGTGGGCTGGGATATGGCGGGGCAGCCGCCGCAGCAGCAGGAGACTTTGCCGCATCCGAATGTGCATCTGGTGGTTGAACACGACGCAGAAGGCGTGTACGGGGTGCATACGGCACGCTATACCAAGACGCTGGCGGGGAAGGGTTTTGCATTCGGGGTCAAGTTCCGGCCGGGCGGTTTCCGGCCTTTCCTCGGGCGTCCGGTGGCGCAGATCGCGGACCAGCGCGTGCCGCTGGCCAGCCTGTTCGGCGCGTCGGGCATGGACCTGGTGCGGGAGCTGAGGGCGCTGGCGGCGACCGACGCGCAGCGCAGTGGCGCTGATGACGGCGCTTGTGGCGTGAATGGCGCGGCAGACGCTGCGGCGGCGCTGCCGGGTGCAATGGCGGAGGTGGCGCGGGCGTTCTTGCTGGCGCGGCTGCCGCCGCCGGATGCGGACGCGGAGCTGGCGGCGCAACTGGTGGCGGCCATTGCGGGCGATCCGGCGCTGCTGACGGTGGAGGCGCTGGCGCAGCAGGCCGGTATGAACCGGCGCGCCCTGCAGCGCTTATTCCAGCAATACGTGGGTGTGGGCCCGAAATGGGTCATCAAGCGCTATCGCATGCACGAGGCGGTGGCGCGGCTGCAGGCGGGCGCAGTGCCGGAGCAGGCGAGTTTGGCGGATTTGACGGATTTGGCATTGGGCCTGGGCTATTACGACCAGGCCCATTTCATCCGCGAATTCACGGCGCTGGTCGGCAGGCCGCCCGGCGAGTACCGCCGGGCCCTTACTTGAAGTGGTCGAAGCTGGCCAGTTCGAGTGTGAGGGGGGCGCCTTGGGCGTCGGTCCAGCGCAGGCCGGGCGCGGCTTCGATGCGCCCGATGCGGGTCACCGGCGTGCCGCTGTCGGCGGCGGCGGTGATGATCGCCGCGCGTGAAACTTGCGGCGCGGTGAAGCAGATTTCGTAATCGTCGCCGCCGGCGGCGCTGAAGGCGCGGCGCAAGGCGAGCGGCTGTCCGGCCAGCACCGGCCCGGCAGGCAGCGCGTCCGCGTCCAGCGTGGCGCCGACGCCGGATTTTTCCAGGATATGCCCCAGGTCGCCCACCAGCCCATCGGAGATATCGATCGCCGCATGCGCCAGGCCGCGCTCGGCCAGCAGCACACCCAGCGCCACGCGCGGCGTCGGTGTATGCATGCGGACGCCCGCAGCGGCCAGCGCCGCCGGCGTCAGGCCAGCGCCGATGCCCGCGCCCTGGCCCGATAGCGGCTCGTTCCTGTAGCCTGCCAGCGCCAAGCGCGCGTCGCCCAAGGTGCCGGAGACCCAGACATCGTCGCCCGCCACGGCGGCGCTGCGGCGCAGGGCGCGTCCCGGCGCCACTTCGCCAAACACGGTGATGCAGATATTCAGGGGACCCTTGGTAGTATCGCCGCCGATCAGTTCACAGCCATGCGCATCGGCCAGCGCGAACAGGCCGCGCGAAAAGCCTTCCAGCCAGGCGCGGTCGGCGGCGGGCAAAGCCAGTGCCAGGGTGAAGGCGACCGGACGCGCGCCCATGGCGGCCAGGTCGGACAAGTTGACGGCGAGGCTCTTGTGCCCCAGGCGCTGGGCATCTTCGCCCGCAAAGAAATGCCGGCCCTCGACCAGCATGTCGGAAGAAATGGCAGTCTGCATCCCGGGAGCCGGGGTCAGCAGGGCGCAGTCGTCGCCGATGCCAAGGGTCGCGCGCCCCGGCAGGGGGCGGTCGAAGTAATGTTTGATCAGGTCGAATTCGGAGAGCATCCCGCCATTCTAGCGGGGCGGCCCGGCTTCGTCCTTAGGTGGTTTTTACTCGTGCTTATCGCGCAGGTAGACCCAGGTGCCGCCGGAGGCCAGGGCGGCCATGGCCAGCATGACAACATAGCTGGAGTCGTGCGGGGTAAAGAAAAGGGCAGCGACGCTCAGGGGAAACAGGACGCCGGACATGCGGGACCAGGAATGCCAGAGTGCGTGACGCATGGTATTTTCCTTCCGTAAAGTACCAATAAACTCAGTCTAGGAACAGAAATGCTATATGTAAAGTTGTTATCGACGAATATTCCAACTATTTGAGATTTGGCGCAACAAGATTTTAGGGTTTCGTGCCGCAAGTCAGCATTGTCGTCCCGGCGACAGAGTGTGGAAGCGGAAAATTGCGTTGCCTTATGGAAATGACTGGCGGGCGCCAAGCCGGAAAACCGACGAAAATTCGGCATTCGTGAAAATACCTAGGTTTGCGTATTCTTTTCGTCTGCTAGAATCGGTTACTTTCGGGACAGCATAAGAGAAGGGGCAGTACAGCATGGATTCGGGATCCGACAAGAAAGAAGAACTTCGCCAACAGCTGCGCGCGGCAGCACTTGAATACCACGAGTGCCCTAGGCCGGGCAAAATCAGCGTCACCCCCACCAAGCAACTGACCAACCAGCGCGACCTGGCCCTGGCCTATTCGCCCGGGGTGGCCGCACCGTGCGAAGAGATCGTGATCGATCCCGCCAACTCCTATAAGTACACCGCGCGCGGCAACCTGGTGGCCGTGATTTCCAACGGCACCGCCGTGCTGGGGCTGGGCAATATCGGCGCGCTGGCGTCCAAGCCGGTGATGGAAGGCAAGGGCGTGCTGTTCAAGAAGTTCGCCGGCGTCGACGTATTCGACATCGAAATCAACGAGAACGACCCGGACAAGCTGGTCGACATCATCGCCTCGCTGGAGCCGACCTTTGGCGGCATCAACCTGGAAGACATCAAGGCGCCGGAGTGCTTCTACATCGAGCGCAAGCTGCGCGAGAAGATGAAGATTCCGGTGTTCCACGACGACCAGCACGGCACCGCCATCATCGTCGGCGCGGCCATCCTGAACGGCCTGAAATACATCGGCAAGGACATCAAGAACGTCAAGCTGGTGGTGTCCGGCGCGGGCGCGGCGGCGCTGGCCTGCCTCGACCTGATCGTCGACCTCGGCTTCCCGATCGAAAACATCCTGGTCACCGACCTGGCCGGCGTGGTCTACCAGGGCCGCACCGAGCTGATGGACCCGGACAAGGAACGCTTCGCGCGCGACACCCCGCACCGCAGCCTGAATGAATGCATCGAAGGCGCCGACATCTTCCTCGGCCTGTCCGCCGGCGGCGTGCTGAAACAGGACATGGTCAAGCGCATGGCGCCGAATCCGCTGATCCTGGCGCTGGCCAACCCGAATCCGGAAATCCTGCCGGAAGACGTGAAAGCGGTGCGCGGCGACGCCATCATCTGCACCGGCCGTTCGGACTATCCGAACCAGGTCAACAACGTGCTGTGCTTCCCGTACATCTTCCGCGGCGCGCTGGACTCCGGCGCCTCCACCATCACGCGTGAAATGGAAATCGCCGTGGTGCACGCGATTGCCGACCTGGCGCACGCCGAGCAGTCGGACATCGTCGCCACCACCTACGGCATCGCCAACCTGGCCTTTGGCCCGGAATACCTGATCCCGATGCCGTTCGACCCGCGCCTGCTGACCAAGATCGCGCCGGCGGTGGCGAAAGCGGCCGAGGAATCCGGCGTCGCCACCCGCCCAATCAAGGACCTGGAAGCCTACGCCGACAGCCTGCAGCAATTCGTCTACCGTTCCGGCACCTTCATGAAGCCGGTGTTCTCGGTGGCCAAGAAGACCCCGCCGGAAATGAAGCGCATCGTCTACGCCGAGGGCGAAGAAGAGCGCGTGCTGCGCGCGGTGCAGGTGATCGTGGACGAGAAGCTGGCGCGCCCGATCCTGGTCGGCCGCCCGGCCGTGCTGGACGCGCGCGTGCAGAAATTCGGCCTGCGCCTGAAGCAGGGCGTGGACTACGACGTGATCAACCCGGACTTCGACGAGCGTTACCGCGAGTACTGGAAGGCCTATTACGAGCTGACCGCGCGCAAGGGCGTGACGCAGGAATACGCCAAGCTGGAAATGCGCCGCCGCCACTCGCTGATCGGCGCCATGATGATCAAGAAGGGCGACGCCGACGGCATGATCTGCGGCACCTTCGGCACCACCGACCTGCACCTGAAGTATATCGACCAGGTGCTGGGCCGCCGTCCGGGCGCCTGCGTGTACGCCGCCATGAACATCCTGGTGCTGCCTGAGCGCCAGCTGGCCATGGTCGACACCCACGTCAACGAAAACCCGAACGCCAACGAGCTGGCCGCCATCACCATCATGGCGGCGGAAGAAATGAAGCGTTTCGGCCTGGTGCCGCGCGCGGCCCTGCTGTCGCACTCGAACTTCGGCTCGCACAACAGCGAATCGGCGCAGAAGATGCGCGCCGCGCTGGAGCTGGTGCGCGAACGCGCGCCGGACCTGGAAGTGGACGGCGAAATGCACGGCGACACCGCGCTGGACTCCAAGTTCCGCCACAAGCTGATGCCGGGCACCACCCTGAAACAGGACGCCAACCTGCTGGTGATGCCGAACATCGACGCCGCCAACATCGCCTACAACCTGGTCAAGACGGCGGCCGGCAACGGCATCGCGATCGGCCCGATCCTGCTCGGTTGCGCAGCGCCCGTGCACATCCTGACCCCATCGGCCACCGTGCGCCGCATCGTCAACATGACGGCGCTGTGCGTGGTGGACGCGGTGTCGGAACGCGCGTAAGGCGGGGCGGCCATGCTCGACCTGTCGCTCGCGATCGTGCACCACCTGCTGGCCTTCGGCATCGCCGCCGCCATCACCGCGCAGCTGGTGCTGGTGCGGCCGGGCATGCAGCCGTCGGCCGTGCAGTTGGCCGCCAAGTACGATATTGCCCTGGGCGTCATGGCCGTGTCGCTACTGGCGATCGGCTTTTTGCGCGTGTTCTTCGGCGCCAAGGGCTCGGAGTTCTACTTCCACAACCACGTGTTCTGGTCCAAGGTGGTGCTGTTCGGCCTCATGGCCCTGTACTCGATCAAGCCGACGCGCGCCTTCCTGCGCTGGCGCAAGGCGCAAGCCTCGGACGCGGGCTACGCCCCGGAAGAGGTGGAAGTGCGCGCCATCCGCAAGGCCCTGATGATCGAAATCCACATCTTTGCGCTCCTGCCCTTCGCCGCCGCCGCCATGGCGCGCGGTATCGGCTACGTCTGACGCGCGTCAAAAAGTTTCCACGTAACAAGATGTAACTGTTGTAAGGCCCTGCCGCCCGAACCGGGCGGCAGGAAGCCCTCTGCTACAATACTTCGTTTGAAAATGCTGCAGTTTGGATAAGTCAATGCAAACCACGAAACGCGCCCTGATCACGGGCATCACCGGCCAGGACGGCGCCTATCTTGCACAACTGCTGCTGGAAAAAGGCTATGCAGTCACCGGTACGTTCCGCCGCACCAGCTCGGTCAATTTCTGGCGTATCGAGGAACTGGGCATCCAGGACCACCCGTACCTGAAACTGGTCGAGTTCGACCTGACGGACATGGGCTGCATCCTGCGCCTGCTGCAGCAAGGTAATTTCGACGAGGTCTACAACCTGGCGGCGCAATCCTTCGTCGGCGTGTCCTTCGAGCAGCCCGTCACCACCGGCGAAATCACCGGCATCGGCGTCACCAACCTGCTGGAAGCGATCCGCATCATCAACCCCAAGATCCGCTTCTACCAGGCTTCCACTTCCGAGATGTTCGGCAAGGTGCAGGCCATTCCGCAGCAGGAAGACACGCCGTTCTACCCGCGCAGCCCGTATGGCGTGGCCAAGCTGTACGCGCACTGGATGACGGTGAACTACCGCGAGTCCTACGGCATGTTCGCCGCCTCCGGCATCCTGTTCAACCATGAGTCGCCGCTGCGCGGCCGCGAATTCGTCACGCGCAAGATCACCGACTCGGTGGCCAAGATCAAGCTGGGCAAGCTGGAAGTGCTGGAACTGGGTAACCTGGACGCCAAGCGCGACTGGGGCTTCGCCAAGGAATACGTGGAAGGCATGTGGCGCATGCTGCAGGCCGACCAGCCGGACACCTATGTGCTGGCCACCAACCGCACCGAGACCGTGCGCGATTTCGTGGCCATGGCCTTCAAGGCGGTCGGCATCGCCATCGAATGGCAGGGCAGCGCCGAGAACGAGACCGGGCATGACGCCGCCACCGGCCAGGTGCTGGTGCGCGTGTCGCCGAAGTTCTACCGTCCGGCCGAAGTCGAGCTCTTGATCGGCAACCCGGCCAAGGCGCACAAGGAACTGGGCTGGCAGCCGAACACCACGCTGGAAGAACTGTGCCAGATGATGGTGGACGCCGACCTGCGCCGCAACACCGCGGGCGTATCGCTCTGATGACGCACAGCCTGGCATTGCTGGCGCCGGCGCGCGAAGGCGCGGGCAAGCGCGCCCTGGTGACCGGCCTGCACGGCTTTACCGGCCATTATGTGCTGGCCGAGTTGCTGGCGGCCGGCTACGAGGTGGTCGGCACGGCGGCGCCGGGCCATGCGCATGCCATGGCGGGCGCGCGCACGATAGAAGTGGACCTGACCGACCGTGTGGCGCTGGCCGCCGTGGTGCGCGAAGTGCAGCCGGACGTGGTGGTGCACCTGGCCGCCATCGCCTTCGTGGCGCACAGCGATGTCGAGCAAATTTATAAAGTGAATGTGGTGGCCACGCGCCACCTGCTGGAAGCCCTGGCCGCGCTGGACCAGAAACCGTCCGCCGTGCTGCTGGCCTCCAGCGCGAATATTTACGGTAATTCCGAGCTCGAAGTGCTGCACGAAGACGTGCCGCCTTCGCCCGCCAACGACTACGCCGTCTCCAAGCTGGCCATGGAATACGCGGCGCGGCTGTGGATGGACAAGCTGCCCATCATCATGGTGCGCCCGTTCAACTACACCGGCGTCGGCCAGGCCGAGAATTTCCTGCTGCCGAAGATCGTGTCGCATTTCCGCCGCCGCGCGGCCGACATCGAGCTGGGTAACCTGCACGTGTGGCGTGACTTCTCCGATGTGCGCGTGGTGGCTGCATCCTACCGCGCCCTGCTGGCCGCTGCGCCGGCCGGCCAGGTGTTCAACGTCAGCTCCGGCAAGGCGTACTCGCTGGGCGAGGCGCTGCGCATGATGGAGGACATCGCCGGCTACCAGATCAATGTCCACGTCAACCCGGCCTTCGTGCGCACCAATGAAGTGCTGCGCCTGACCGGTGATAACCGCCGCCTGGCTGGCGTAGTGGGCGCCATCGACCCGCTGCCCCTGGAGCGGACCTTGCGTTGGATGTACGAGGCGTGAGTTTTTTAGAGCTGTAGATCCACCATGCGCGTACTCCATTTTTACAAGACTTATTACCCGGATTCGTGGGGCGGCATCGAACAGGTGATCCGCCAGATGTGCGTCGGTACCGGGCGCCTGGGCGTGAACAACGAGGTGCTGACCCTGACCCGCAACGGCGGGCCGCAGACCATACAGATCGAAGGCCACACGGTGCACCGCGTGCCGCTCGATTTCGAGATCGCCTCCAACGCCTTCTCTTTCTCGGCGATCCGCAAGCTGGCGCGCCTGGCGCGCGAGGCGGACGTGATCCACTACCATTTCCCCTGGCCCTTCATGGACCTGGCGCACTTCATGGCGCGCTCCGGCAAGCCGAGTGTGGTGACCTACCACTCCGACATCGTGCGCCAGAAAACCCTGCTGCGCGTGTACGCCCCGCTCAAGCGCCGTTTCCTGAACGACGTGGACGCCATCGTCGCCACCTCGCCCAATTACTTCGCCTCGTCCGAAGTGCTGGGCCGCTACCGCGACAAGGTCAGCGTCATCCCGTTCGGCCTGGACCGCAGCACCTATATCGAACCGCGCCCGGAAATACTGGAGAAATGGCGCGCGCGCACCAACGGCCAGCGCTTCTTCCTGTTCGTCGGCGTGCTGCGCTATTACAAGGGCCTGCACATCCTGCTGGACGCGGTGGCCAAGACCGATTACCCGGTGGTGATCGTGGGCGCCGGCCCGATCGAGCAGGAATTGAAAGCGCACGCCGAGCGCCTCGGCCTGCACCATGTGCAGTTCGTCGGCGCGGTGGATGAGGAAGACAAGGTGGCCCTGCTCAAGCTGTGCTACGCCATGGCCTTCCCCTCGCACCTACGCTCGGAAGCCTTCGGCATCTCGCTGCTGGAAGGCGCCATGTACGGCAAGCCGATGATCTCGAGCGAGATCGGCACCGGCACCACCTACATCAACATCGACAACGAAACCGGGCTGGTGGTCCCGCCCAGCGACCCGGCCGCCTTCGAGCAGGCCATGCGCACCTTGTGGGACAACCCGCAACTGGCGGCCGACATGGGCCGGCGCGCTGAAGCCCGCTACTGGGAATTGTTTACGGCTGAGAAAATGGCCGAGAACTACGCCGCCCTGTACCGCACACTGCTGGCCTAAGGACCTTCCCGCGCGGGGTTGAAATCCTCCGAATGGATGCTTGCAATCGAACGCCTCTTTGCTTTAATGGAGAGGTGTGGCCGAAAGTAAGCATATGCTACTCGAACGCGAAACGCCCTGGCGGCGACTACAAGAGATGGCCCGGCAGGCCGCCACGGGGCAGGGCGGCGTCGCCCTGGTGAGCGGCGAGGCGGGCATCGGCAAATCGTGTTTACTGAAGGAGTTCACGGCCAGCTTAGGCGCCGGCTATCACGTCCTGCAAGGCGGCTGTGAAGACCTGTTCACACCGCGCGTGCTGGGCCCCTGGCGCGATATGGCGCCCCGCCTCGGCCCGCAGTTGGCGGCCCTGCTCGACGGCGCAGCCGGCAGCGCGCGCCTGTTCCCCGGCTTGCTGGCCTGGCTGGACGACGCGCCCGGCACCACCGTGCTGCTGGTGGAGGACCTGCACTGGGCCGACCAGGCCACACTCGACCTGCTGAAATACCTGGCGCGGCGCCTGGCCGGCCTGCGCGTGCTGCTGCTGGCCAGCGTGCGCAGCGACGAGCTGCCGGCCGAGCATGACTTCTGGCGCTGGGTCGGCGATTTGCCGCCGGAGCGCACCGTGCGCCTGGCGCTGGCGCCCTTGTCGCCGCAGGCGGTGGCGACGCTGGCGCTGGCGCTGGGCGCCGGCCACGATGCCGGTGAACTGTACCGCATCAGCGCCGGCAATCCCTTCTTCGTCACCGAATTGCTGGCCGGCGCCGGCAGCGGCCAGGACGCGCAACTGCCCCTGTCGGTGCGCGACGCGGTCTGGACCCGCGTGGCGCGCCTGGCCCCGGCCGAGCGCGCCCTGCTGGAAGTGCTGAGCGCAAGCCCGGTGGCCTGCGAGGACTGGCTGCTGGCCGGCGTGCTGGGGCCGCAGGTGATGGCCGCCTGCGACAGCGGCCTGGCACGCGGCCTGCTGTGCGCCACGCCCGCCGGCCATTACGTATTCCGCCATGAACTGGCGCGCCGCGCCGTGCTGGAGCAGATTGCCCCAGCGCGCCTGCGCGCGCTGCACGACAGCCTGTGCCAGGCGCTCAGCGCGCACGCGCCGGCCGAGCAGCCGCCCGAGCTGGCGCGCCTGGTGCACCACGCGGCGGCCGCGCACGATGCACTGCGCGTGCTGCACCTGGCGCCGCCCGCGGCGCGCGAAGCGGCCGGCTTGGGCGCGCACCGCCAGGCCGCCGCCCACCTGGCGGCGGCGCTGCGCTTCGTGTCGGACGCCACGCCGGCGCCGCAGGCGGCCCAACTGTACGAGGACTGGTCGTACGAGGCCGGCCTGGTGCGTATCGACGATGCCGTACTGGATGCGCGCCAGCGCGCCATCACTTTGTGGCGCAGCCTGGGGCGGGCCGACAAGGTGGGCTTCAACCTGCGCTGGCTGTCGCGCCTGCACTGGTACCGGGGCGAGGCAGAACTGGCGGAGCGCTACGGCATGGAGGCCATCGCCACCCTGGAGCAGCTGCCGCACAGCAGCGAGCTGGCCATGGCGTACAGCCTGCGCTCGCAGCACGAGATGCTGCGCGACCGCCCGGCCGCCGCCATCGCCTGGGGCGAGCGCGCGCTGGCGCTGGCGGAGGAATTGGGCGATACCGAAACGCGCGTGCATGCGCTGAACAATATCGGCACGGCGCGCCTGTGCGCCGGCCAAGCCGAAGGGCAGGCCATGTTGGAGCAGAGCCTGCACCTGGCCCTGCAGCACGGCTACCACGAGCACGCGGCGCGCTGCTATACCAACCTGGGCGAATGCGCCGTCACGGCCAAGCGCTTCGCGCTGGCCGAGCGCGTGCTGGCGCAGGGCATCGCCTTCGACAGCGAGCATGACCTGGATGCCTGGACCCACTACCTGGTGGGCTGGCAGGCGCAGTTGCGCATGGCCCAGGGCCGGCTGGCGGAGGCCGAGCAGATCGCCCAGGGCGTGCTGGCGCTGCCGCAATTGACCCTGCTCATGCGCCTGCCGGCGCTGACGGTGCTGGGCCGCGTGCGCGCCCGCCTGGGCCAGCCCGATGGCCGCGACTTCCTGGAGCAAGCCTTGCAAGGCGCCTTGGCCATCGGTGAGCCGCAACGTATCGTGGCGGCCAGCCTGGGCCTGGTGGAGACGGCCTGGGTCGCGGGCGACCTGGCCGCCTGCCGCGCCGCCCTGGCGGCGCTGGTGCGGCACGATGTGGCCGGTGTCAACCTGTGGGAGCGCGGCGAGCTGGCACTATGGCAGCACCGCGCCGGCTTGCCAGTGCTGGCTGCGGTGGAAGGGGTAACGCTACCGCCGCCGATCGCGGCCGAGCTGGCCGGCGACGGCCAGGCCGCCAGCGCGCTGTGGCTGGCCCTGGGCCTGCCGTTCGAAGCCGGCCTGGCCCTGCTGCGCAGCGGCGGCGCCGGCGTGGCGCGGGCGGTGGCGCTGTTCGAGCAAATCGGCGCCCGCAGCGCCGCCACGCGCGCGCGCGCGCTGGCCAGCGCCCTGGGCCCGGGCCCGGTGCTGCCGCCGGCGCGGCGCGGCCCCTACCAGGCGGCGCGCTGCCATCCGGCCGGCTTGACGCGGCGCGAGGCGCAGGTCCTGGACTTGCTGCTGGCGGGCCGCAGCAATGCCGAGATCGCGCGCCAGCTAGTGCGTTCGCCGCGCACGGTGGAACACCATGTCTCGGCCTTGCTCGACAAACTGGGCGCCAGCAACCGTTGCGAACTGATGCGCCTGCAGCAGCAAAAAATGGGTAGGGAACAGCGGGAATCTGGGTAGGGCTACCAATGGCGGCGGCGCAGGCCGCAGCATATAGTGAAGGTAAGCATAGGAGAGATCGTTACGAGATCGTTAGGTGGTGCCCGAGGCCGGAATCGAACCGGCACGCCTTGCGGCGGCGGATTTTGAGTCCGCTGCGTCTACCAATTTCACCACTCGGGCCACATAACGCGACCAGCATTATTACCGATTTACCCCCCAGCGGCAACCCTGGCGCGCAATTTATGCAATGCGCGGTAGCGGAAGCGGAGGGAAATCGCCAAATAAGCGTGCCGGACCAGCCTTTCCAGCGGATCCGCCACCCCCGCGCGCCCCGCCCAGCCGGCGGCGTCGGTACCAGGTTTGGTCAGCCGGAGCGGATGTAGCCATCCGTTCCGGCCCCACCCCGCCCAGCCGGCCTGCGGTTCGTCCATGCGTCATGCAGCCTGTCCCCCGGAACATGCCGCCTGTCGCTGGCCGCCCGCCTGACCGCAAGCTCTTTGCTAACTTGAAACGGATCCCTCCCACTTTTCACGGCGGGGTCGCAGGCTAAACCAAACGGAGATGAACATGAAAAAACTGATGATGTTGGGTGCCGTGGCGGCACTTCTGGCCGGGGGCAGCGCCCTGGCCGCAGGGCCGGACGAGCCATCGGTCCGGATCCATGCACCGCAAGCGAGCTATAAGCTGCAGGCGCAGGAATTCAGCGACTTCGCCTACACCTATGTGCTGGCCAACACGCAGGCAATCCGCTTCACGCAGACCGGCCGGCGCTATTGGGCCAGCCTGGGCGGCGCGGGCAAGGTGGAGCTGTATCCGATCGGCGCCAATGTGTTCATGACGGCGGCCGGCGCCCGCGTGGAGTTCACGGAGCAGGGCGAGCAAGTGGCGATCGATAACTTCGAACGCCTGCCATTGGCGGCCACCCTGGGCGCGACCCAGGTGCGCATGGTTGCTGCCCGTTGAGCCGGTGAAGCCAGCGGTCGTGGCGCAGCCAGGCGGCGCGCCACGCCCGGTTCAGGCGGCCAGCCGCAGGGGCGCCGTGTCCAGGCGCTCCTCCAACAAGGCAAAGATGGCATCCTTCGACAGCACATAGCGCTCCATCAGTTCATCCTTGATGGAGTCCATCACGGCGCGGTAGTCGCGCATGGCGGCCAGGGTGGTGCTGTACAACTCGTCGGCCTTGGCCTCCACCTGCAACAGGGTGTGCTCGTCGCCGGTATCGCCGCGTAGCTGGCTGTAATCGAGCTTGGAGCGTGAATACATGGAGAGGCGGTTGACCATCATGTTCAGCATCTTGGTGGCTTTTTCGATGTCGTTCTGGCTGCCCACGGAAATGCCGCGCGCGCCGTAGAACAGTTCTTCCGCCGCCACGCCGCCGTATAGCTGCATCACGTCGCGCTCCATCTCCTCCAGCGTGCGCAGCGACATATCGTCGCCCGCGCTCAGCACATAGCCCAGCGCGTTCATCTTCGACACCGCCTCGGTGGAAATCTTCAGCAGGTGCGACTTCTCTTTGACCTCGGCCAGCGGCAGGCCGGCGCGCAGGTAGGGGTCGATCTGCATGAAGAAGTGGCCCAGCTCGTGCAGCGCGATGCGTTCGCGCTGGCGCGTTTTCTCGGCGGTGGTGGCGCGGTCGGTCAGGCCGATGGTGGCGCGCTCGAAGGCGCGGAACATCAGGTCGGTGTTGATCACGTGTTTTTCCTGGATCGACAGCATGGAGGCGCGATCGACCACGGTTTCCAGCAGGGCCGGGCTGAGGTTGGCGGTGATCTCGGCCACCTGGTCCAGGTCCATATCGGCCCAATCCACCAGGCCCTCCTGCTTGCGCTTCAACATGGCGTCCAGCAGGGCGCGGCGCTCGCCCTTATTGGGCAGGCGGAAGTTGATCTTCACCGAGAAGCGGCGCAGCATGGCTTCATCCATGGCGCTTGAATTGTCGTCGAAGTTGGAGGCGACGATCCAGATCACGCCCTGGCCTTGCTCGCTCTTCACGCCGTCCAGCAGACCCAGCAGGGTGTTGGCGGTGTCGTCTTCCCACTTCTTTTCGCCCCGGCCGCGCGGCATGAACAGCGCCTGCGCCTCGTCCAGGAAGATGATGCAGTTGCCGCGCGCGCAGGCCTTTTTGTACAGCGCGTTCAGGGCTTTCGAGCCGCCGCCCACATAGCCCGACTCCAGCGCCGAGCCGGAGGCCTGGATCAGCGGGTAGCCGAGTTTCTTGGCCAGGTAGCCGGCCAGCTTGGTTTTGCCGGTGCCGGCCGGGCCGGTCAGCATCACGTTGAAGGGCTTGTCGATATTGTGCTGCTTATAGACTTCGCGGTTGCGGATCATGTCTTCCAGGTGCAGCACTTCCTGCTTGATGTCTTCCATGCCGATCAGGTCGTCCATCGAACCTTTCAGCTTGTCGGGCGTGATGACGGAAGCGTTCGGGCCCATGCCGGGGATGCCCCACTTCAGCACGAACAGCACCAGGCCCACCACGAAGATGTCGAAAGCATGGCGTTTCAGGAAAGCTTGCACCGAGGCCCACTGGCCGCCGTCGTCCAGCAGCACGCCCTTGTGCGCGGCCAGGTAGTCGTCCTTGGCGATGGCGTAGGGGATGTTATTGCGCAGCAGGACTTCGCGTTCCAGGCTCTGGTGCGAAGTGCTGGGCACCACCACCACGTGCAGGGTGGCCTCGTTCTTGTACTTGTAGATATAGCGCGGCGAATCGGCCAGCGGGCGCGCGATCAGCAGGTAATCGAGCTTGTCGCGCTGCGCCACCAGGGCCGTGATTTCGCCGATATTCTGCGAGCGCATGACCGGCGCCGCATCCTGCGCCACTTCCCCGCGCAGCAGCGCAAAGGCCAGGGCGGCGGTGGCCAGCAGCACCAGGGTGATGCGCACCAGGGGGTTTTTGAGGGCGAGTTGGAGCTTGTAGAAATTAAACATAGGCCTGGAAAACGCTGAGGTTTCGGGTGGGCCTATGGCCGGTGGCATACGCCTCGGCTGGCCCTGTGATCGAAATGCTGTACGGCAACATTCCGCATATGGGGACTATAGCGAGGTATGCCAGCCTTGTGTCGCCTGTTCAGCAAAAAAACTTTAGTTGCGCAACAGTAAGAAATGGCAAGTTATTTGCGGGATTGCCACGGGTCTTAGTTGTTGCGCAAGCGTCTTGAGGTATATTGTTTCCATCAGGTAATATATATTTCTTTTTCATTTAGATGGGTGGAGCGCTATGGCGGATATCGCTAACTTTGCAAATCACTTCAGGGCCTACAACTGGGACGCGAAGCACCAGCTTTACGGCTATCCGGGGGATGCATACCCTCAGTTTTCCTGGATCGCCTCGCTCGAACAGCGCTTTGCCTGGTTGCGTGCGAACTGTGAAAGCCAGGGGACGGCATCGATTTATCTGATCCGCGAGATGATTCAATGGGGTGGTAGTCAAAACGGCACGTTGCAGAAGTTCGAGGAGGGCGTGGGCGAGGTGAATCTTCAGCAAATTATGCTGGAGATCATTTCCAATCTTCACAATCCCGACAGGGCCATCACAACGGCCCTGTCGCTCCCTGGAATGGGCCTAACCTATGCGTCTAAGCTCCTGCGTTTTCTTGACCCGGAGCGCTACGGTGCACTCGACAGCCGAATCCGGAATGCCTTGCAGGAAAAGGCGCCGGGTACCTTGCCGCGAATTTATGACTCTTCGCAAGCGAGCATGGTTGGTGGCTATATGGCCTTTTTAGATCACCTGCAGACAATCATCGATCAGCTTGAGAAAGGGACTATTCTGCGACCGCCATGCGGTCTCCCTGCCGGCCAGCGTAGTTCTCAATGGCGTGCTGCGGATGTCGAAATGGCCCTGTTTGGGTGGGCTGGCAGCAGCGAGGGGTGAGCAATTTTTCCGGAGCTATTTGACAGCTTGCCACTGCTCGTACTTCTTTTCCAGGCGGGTGAAGCTGCCGTCCTTGCGCATGCCGTCGAGGGCGCTGTTCATGCGTTCGATCATGGCGTCGGGCACTGAGCGGTTGCAGGCCAGGTAGACCTTGACGCGGTGGAAGACCAACACCGGCACCAGCTGCTCCGGCCCGGCGAACTGGGCCAGCGCGCTGAGATCGTTGTTGCGCACGCCCACCGCCCACAGGTCGATGCGGCCCAGCAGGAGCTTTTTCGGGTTGGAGGCGTCGCTCTGCGCCGGGTCGACGTCGAAGCCGCGTGCGCGCAGGAATTCGTCGCGCGCATCGCCGTTGTAGGTGCCGATGCGCAGCTTGCGGGCGTCGTCCAGGGTGTGCAGCTGGTAGTCGCGGCCGGCACGCCCTATCAGTATCCACTCCGCCTCGTCGGTGGGGCCGACCCATTTGAACTGTTGCTCGCGCTCCGGCGTGCGCGAGGTGGAGTAGACGCAGGTGTAAGGGTCGCGCTGGGCCATGGTGTAGGCGCGCTTCCAGGGCAGCAGGTCGATGCTGTAGCGGTAGCCGCTGCGGGCCAGCATTTCGCGGATTTTTTCGCTCTCGCGCCCCATGACCTCCTGGCCCACCTTCATGCTGGCGGGCGGCGCGTGCTCGGCGGTGATGACCAGCGGCGGTACGCCGGGCGCGGCCGCCAGCGCTGCGGCACTGGTCGCCAGCAATATTGCGCAGTAACTTAGTGCTGTTGCCATGCCGCCCTCATTGCCCCATCCGATTACAGGATAGCAGCAAGGGCGGCGCGGCGACAATTACGGTGCGCGCTGGAACAGGCGGAAACGCTCGCTACGATCGGAGGCCCGGCGGCCTTCCCACAGCAGTTGCCATTCGGCGCCGGGCTGTTGCTGATGGGAACGATTTTTGATGCTATCTTGCAACAACATGACCCGGCATTGGCCGCCGTTGACGCCGGTGAAGGGCAGGTGGCCGAAATAGGCGAAGGAGGCGCGCTGGGCCGGCGTGACATTGGTTTGCACGCAATCGGTACCGGCCGGCAGTACGGCGGCGGCCTGGCGCGCCACGGCGGCGTAGCTCTTGCTGTAATTGACGTTCGGCAGGAACAGGGTCATCAGCAGGATCCAGATCAGGATCAGGCCGCCTGACGACAGCACCACGGCGCGCCACAACACCGCCGGGCGGCGCGAGATGCGCCAGTGCACCAGCATGAACCAGCCGGCGGTGGCGCACAGGCCCACCAGCAGGGCCGGCCAGCGCACTTCCGGCGTGAAGCCGGGGATCAGCTTGAGCACATTGTGGGCCGGCTTGACCGGCCAGCCGGTCAGTTGGGCATAGTAGAAGATCCACAGCACGGCGGCGCACAGGGTCAGCACCATGACGCTGAACCAGTCGATGGCGTTGATGGCGCCGCGCTGCATGGTCAGCAGGCCGAAGGCGGCCATGATGGCCAGCGGCGGCAGCAGCATCAGCAGGTGGCTTTGTTCGGGCAGCGGGTTGAGCAGCACCAGGATGGCGGCGGCGGTGACGAAGGTGATCGGCACCACGATGTGCAGCAGGTTGCTCTGGCGGCGCCAGGCCCACACGGCCCAGGCGGCGAACGGCCAGGCCGGCCAGAAGAACCAGACCCCGACGCGGAAGAAATTGCGCAAGCCGTCGAAGCCGCTCACCTTCAGCTGGGCCGCATTCCAGGCCAGCCAGGCCGCCAGCGGCTCCTGGCCGTAGGGGCGCGCCAGCAGGGCCGGCACGGCCCATAGGGCGGTGACGCCGGCCGCCACCAGCAGGGCCAGGCCGAGGTCGCGCAGCGAGCGGCCGGCCGGCATGGACAGGAAGCGGGTGCAGGCGAACAGGGCCAGCAGCAGGGCGGCCGGGACCACCCAGCCGCGCGTCAGGGTCAGCAGGCCGAGCGCCATGCCGGCCAGGGCGGCGTTGCGCAGCGAGGGCAGCTCCATATAGCGCACGCTGCGGTACAGGGTGAGCGCCAGCAGCGCCACCTGCAGCGGTTCGGCCGTGGTTTCATGGCTGTGCACCAGCAGGCCCAGGCAGCCGAGGTAGATCAGGGCGGCGGCGTCGGCCAGGGTGCGGCCGAAATCATCCGGTTCGGGCTGGCCGCCAAAGGCCAGGCGCAGCGGTTGCGCCTCGGGCCGGCGGCCCAGGTTGAACGTGGTGTACCACAGCGCGCTCACCCCCAGCAGGAAGACACCCAGGGTGGCGACGCGCGCGGCAAAGACATCGCCCAGCGCCCAGCCGAACAGCTTGATGCTCAGGGCGCCCAGCCAGAAGGCCAGCGGGCCTTCGTCGGTGATGGAGAGGCCGGCGACATTCGGCCACAGCCAGTCCTGCCAGCTGCCGTGCGCCATGGTCCACATGACGCCGAAGCTGGCCGCATCGTCGTTCTTCCACGGTTCGCGCCCGATCAGGCCCGGCAGGATATACAGCAGGCCGAGGGCGAAAATGGCCCAGCGCGGCAGGGTGCGCGTGGCGGCGGCGGGAAGACGGACTGGCTTCATCGGTCGACTTTATTCTTAGGAAAGCAGGAGTATGACGGGCAAATAACAAAAAAGGCAGCCGCAGCTGCCTTTTTTTCGAAGCGGACGCTATTAGGCGTTGGCGACGGCGGTCTTGGAACCGACTTTGCCGAACTTCTGGCGGAATTTTTCCACGCGACCGGCGGTGTCGACGATCTTGTGCTGGCCGGTGAAGAACGGGTGCGATTCAGACGAAACCTCGATCTTGATCAGAGGGTAGTCTTTACCTTCGTGGTTCATGGTTTCGC
Source organism: Massilia sp. SR12 (assembly GCA_046523935.1). Taxonomy (GTDB): domain Bacteria; phylum Pseudomonadota; class Gammaproteobacteria; order Burkholderiales; family Burkholderiaceae_D; genus Rugamonas. The sequence goes on from CP159586.1 coordinate 4,962,462, forward strand.
GGGTCTGGATGGTCGAACGGGTCACGAACTTGAAGTCGCAGGACACGTCGTGGAACAGAACTTCGCGGTAATCTGGATGAATTTCAGCTTTCATGCTTTTCTCTCAATATTGGTAGCCAAACAGCACTTCGTCGGTCACTACTGCCTCTCGACCCGATTGCTATCCACTTGCCGGTGGTTAAAAATGAACTCACGATTATAGCAAAAAAAAATGGGGACGTACCCCATTTTCCGGGACGTCCCCACTTTTGCGGTGGCTAACAATAAATGGGGTACGTCCCCATTTTTTTTTAGCCGCCGCGGCGCATCATCTCGAAGAACTCACCGTTGTTCTTGGTGGCGCGCATTTTGTCGAGGATGAACTCCATCGCTTCGATCTCGTCCATCGAGTACAGCAGCTTGCGCAGGATCCAGATCTTCTGCAGCTGGTCGGCTTTGATCAGCAACTCTTCGCGGCGGGTGCCGGACTTGTTCAGGTTGATCGACGGGTAGACGCGCTTCTCGGCCAGGCGGCGCTCCAGGTGCACCTCCATATTGCCGGTACCCTTGAATTCCTCGTAAATCACATCGTCCATGCGCGAACCGGTTTCGATCAGCGCGGTGGCGACGATGGTCAGCGAGCCGCCTTCTTCCACGTTACGGGCGGCGCCGAAGAAGCGCTTCGGACGCTGCAGCGCGTTGGCGTCGACACCACCGGTCAGCACCTTGCCGGAGGCAGGGATCACGGTGTTGTAGGCGCGCGCCAGGCGGGTGATCGAGTCCAGCAGGATCACCACGTCTTTTTTCATCTCGACCAGGCGCTTGGCTTTTTCCAGCACCATCTCGGCGACCTGCACGTGGCGGGTGGCCGGTTCGTCGAAGGTGGAGGCCACCACTTCGCCGCGCACGGAGCGCTGCATCTCGGTCACTTCCTCTGGGCGCTCGTCGATCAGCAGCACGATCAGGGTCACGTCCGGGTGGTTGGTGGTGATGGCGTGCGCAATATGCTGCAGCATCACGGATTTACCGGACTTCGGCGACGCGACCAGCAGGCCGCGCTGGCCTTTGCCGATCGGCGCCACCAGGTCGATGATACGGCCGGTGATGTTCTCGGTGCCGGCCATGTCGCGCTCAAGGCGCAGCGGCACGGTCGGGTGCAGCGGTGTCAGGTTCTCAAACAGGATGCGGTGCTTGGAGGCTTCCGGCGATTCGCCGTTGACCTTGTCCACCTTGACCAGCGCGAAATAGCGCTCGCCGTCTTTCGGGGTGCGCACTTCGCCTTCGATCGAGTCGCCGGTGTGCAGGTTGAAGCGGCGGATTTGCGACGGGCTGATGTAGATGTCGTCGGTCGACGCCATATACGACGCGTCTGGCGAGCGCAGGAAGCCGAAGCCGTCCGGCAGCACTTCCAGGGCGCCGTCGCCGAAGATTTGTTCGCCGGCCTTGGCGCGTTTTTTCAGGATCGCGAACATCAGTTCCTGCTTGCGCAGGCGGGCCGCATTGTCGATATCGAGGCTGATTGCCATTTCCAGCAAAGCTGAAACGTGCATAGCCTTAAGTTCAGAAAGGTGCATAGCTGTTTGAGTGTCCCGTGACGGGAAAGTAAGGGTAGGGGAGGGGACTACGTGGATCTCTATATTAAAGGGAAAGGTTTTTGGGCACTTTCCCCGCCAATCAGGCGGGCTGCGGGCGCAGCACCGCCTATCTTACATCAAATATTGCTGTCAATGAAAGAGGTCAGTTGACCTTTTGCCATGGCGCCCACTTTTTGGGCCGCTGGCACGCCATTTTTGAACAGGATCAGGGTTGGAATGCCACGGATGCCGAACTTGCCCGGCACTTGCTGGTTGCTGTCCACGTCCATTTTGGCGATGGTGATCTTACCATCGTATTCCTTGGCCACTTCTTCCAGGATCGGGGCGATGCTCTTGCACGGACCGCACCATTCGGCCCAGAAGTCCACCAGCACAGGGCGGTCGGCCTTCAGCACGTCGCTGTCAAAGGAAGCATCGGTAATGTGTTTGATCAGGTCGCTCATTGTTTTTCCTTAATTGAATAGTTCGCCCGGGAAAATCCCTTGCTGTTATCGCCCATCTGGCGACGAACTGCACTAATTCAATACTGGGAGGTGAACAGGGAATCAGGGCGGGAATGGCCCAAATAATACCCGATTTTTTAATTGGGGGTCAGGTCTGTCAATCGGACATTTTGCGCAGCAAAATGTCCGATTGTCAGACCTGACCCCGATTTTGACCCCGAATTTTTGCCAGCAGCTCCCCCAACGCAACCGGCGTGGCGGGCTTGGCCAGGGTGCCCAGCAGCGCCAGGCCGTGGGCGCGGGCCAGGGTGTCGGCGGCCTGGCGCACGCTGGCGTCCATGCCGGACAGCAGCACCACGGCGCCGGCGAAATGGCTGTCGGCGGCTTTCTGCAGGAATTCAATGCCGTCCAGTTCGGGCATGGACAGGTCGCAAATCAACAGGTCGGGGCGAAACTGCGGCAGGGCGAGCAGGGCTTGCCGGGCGTCGCTTTCGCTGCGCACATTGAGCTGGCCCAGGTCTTCCAGCATGTCGGCCAGCATACTCAGCATGAAGGGGTCGTCATCCACCAGGAGGATGCGCAAGGGGGGGCTGGGCGGGTGCGAAATATCAGTCATCGTCGGCGAAAGTGGTGTTGGTCATGATGTGCTCGCTCACCTGGTGCAGCAGGCTCCACAACTGGTCGAGCAGGCGGCGCGCGTCGTCGCCGCTGGCGCCGGCCGGCAATTGCTCTAGCTGCAGGCACAGCTCGGCCATGCCGAGCGCGCCCACGGCGCGCGCGCTGCTCTTGATGCGGTGGCCCAGCTCGCGCACCTTTTGCAGCTCGGCGGCGGCCAGCGCGGTTTCCATCTCAGTGAAGCCGGCTTCGGTGGTTTGCAGGAACTTGAAGGCGAACTTGCGGATCTTGTGCGGGTGGTAGCCCAGCAGCTGGGCCAGCACCGAGAGGTCGATGATGGCCGGGTCGCCCACCAGGGTGGGGCGGAAGGCGGCGCGCCCGGCGGGGCGGGCGGTGCGCGCCGGGTCGGCCGCCGCCGCGTCGGCGTCGGCGGCGCTGCGCGCGGGCAGCCAGCTGGCGATGGTCTGGTACATCAGGGCCGGCTGGATCGGCTTGGCGATGAAGTCGTCCATGCCGGCCTGCAGGCAGCGCGCGCGGTCGTCCTTGGTGGCGGTGGCGGTCATGGCCAGCACGCGGGTGGCGGCCAGGGCCGGGTCGGCGCGGATGCGGCGCGTCGCTTCCAGGCCGTCCATCAGCGGCATTTGCACATCCATCAGCACGCAGTCGAAGTCGGCCTGGTGCAGCAGGTCGAGCGCTTCGGCGCCGTTGTTGGCCAGGCACACCGAGGAGCCGGCTTCCTCCAGCATTTCCAGCGCGATTTGCTGGTTGAAGGTGTTGTCTTCGACCAGCAGGATGCGGGCGTCCTTCAGGGCCTGCATGGCGGCGGCGCTGCGCGCGCTGTCGAGCAGGGCGGCGGCGGCGGCGTTGACTTCGTTGATCAGCTCGGGCACGCGGCGCGCCGACGGCGCCAGCCGGGCCGTGAACCAGAAGGTGGAGCCGGCGCCGGGCGCACTCTGCACGCCCACCTCGCCGCCCATCAGTTGCGCCAGCTGCTTGCAGATCGCCAGGCCGAGGCCGGTGCCGCCATACTCGCGCGTGATGGCCGTGTCGGCCTGCTGGAAGGCCTGGAACAGCTTGCCCTGCTCCGCTTCCGACAGGCCGATGCCGTGGTCGCGCACCTCGAAGCGCAGCAGGCAGGCGGCGTCGTCGGCCAGCAACTGGCGCACGCTGACGTCGATGCTGCCCTGCTCGGAGAACTTGATGGCGTTGTTGACGTAGTTGATCAGGACCTGGCCCAGGCGCAGCGGGTCGCCGCGCAGCACCGGCGGCAGCGCCGGGTCGAGCGTGAAGGTCAGGCGCAGGCCGCGGCTGGCCGCCTTCGGCGCCACCACCGTGGTCAGGGTCTGGATCACATGGTCGAGCGAGAAGTCGACCTCGTCGATTTCCAGCTTGCCGGCCTCGATCTTGGAAATGTCGAGGATGTCGTCGATGATGCGCAGCAGGTGCTCGCCGGCGAAGCGGATCTTTTCCAGGTAGTCGCGCTGGCGCGGCGCCAGCTCGGTTTTCAGCGCCAGGTAGGCCATGCCGATCACGCCGTTCATCGGGGTGCGGATCTCGTGGCTCATCTTGGCCAGGAACTGGCCCTTGGCGGCCGACGCTTCGACCGCCTGCTGGCGCGCCTCCTCCAGTTGCATGGTGCGCTGCGCCACGCGCTCCTCCAGGTGCTCGTTCAGTTCGCGCAGCGCGCGTTCGGTGGCCTTGCTGTCGGAGATATCGATCGCCATGCCGATCAGGTAGGCCGGCGCGCCGTGCGCGTCGTACACCGGTTTCTTGAAGGTGCGCAACTGGCGCTGGGTGCCCAGGGCCGGGTTCCAGATGGTTTCCTCGAAGTCGATCAGGCTGCGCCCGGCGAACGCTTCCAGGTCCTTGGCGCGGAAGGCGGCCGCCTCCTCCGGCGCGTGGAACACGGTGTAGTCGCCGTTGTTCAATTCGGCGAAGGTGTAGCCGAATTGCTGCTCGCAGGCGCGGTTCATCAGGATCAGGCGGCTGTCCTTGTCCTTGATGAACAGGCCGATCGGCATCATCTGGATGATTTCCTGCAGCCGCTGCTCGCCCTGGCGCAGCGCGTCCTCGCTCTTCTTGCGGTAGGTGATGTCGGTCAGGCTGGCCACCACCATGCTGCCGGGGCCGAACTCGTCGCGCAGCGGCTCCACATTGACCGACAGCCAGCAGCGCTCCTCGGCGGCGCCGGCCGGCGCCGCCACCCCCATCACCACGTCGCGCACCGGCTGGCCGCTGGCCAGGGCCTGCGCCACCGGGTGCGCCGGCGCTTCAAAGCGGCGCCCGTCCTCGTGCACGCCGTCCCACTGGCCGGCGCCGCGCGCGGCGGCGCGCCCCAGCATGCGGCTGGCGGCGGCATTGCATTCGACGATGTTGCCGGCGGCGTCGAACACCACCAGGCCGTTGGTGACGGCGTTAAAGACCGAGGCCAGGCGCTGGTTGGAGTGGCGCAGCGCCAGTTCGGCCAGGCGGCGGTCGCTGATGTCGGTGACCATGGTCAGGGTGCCGGCGTAGCTGCCGTTGTCGGCGTTGACCTGGCTGGTGGCCAGCAGGGCCCACAGCGCCGAGCCGTCCTGGCGGTAGAAGCGGCCTTCGGCCGGCTCGGGCCGGCCGCCGTGGCCCTGGCCGGCGGCCAGGCGCTGGCGCAGGGCGGCGCAGTCGGGGTCCATGAAGTCGGCCATCGGGCGCCCCAGCATGTGCTCGACCTCGTAGCCCAGCATCTGCGCCATGCTCGGGTTGACGAAGCTGGTCAGGTCGGCCGCGTCGCACATCCAGATGCCCTCGGCCGCCGTTTGCACGATCAGGCGGTAGCGTTCGGAGGAGGCTTGCAGCGCCTCTTCGGCGCGCTGGCGCTGCGTCATGTCGCGCAGCGACAGCACCACCAGGCCTTGCCCGGCCAACTGGATCGGCGCCAGGTGCACCATGGCCGGGAAGTGGCCGCCGTCCAGGCGGCGCGCGGTCAGCACCCGGCCCGGCATGTGCGGGCGGGCGAACAGTTCGCGCGGGCGGCCGGGCGTGTCGCGCATCACGTCCGGGATCAACTGCTCCATCGAGGCGCCGCTCAGTTGCCCGGCCTCGGCGGCGAAGACGGCGTCGCCGGCCGCGTTGGCCTGGCGCACGCGCCCGCTGCGGTCGGCCACCAGCAGGGCGCCGGGCAGGGCGGCCAGCATGGCGGCCAGGCGCGCCAGGTCGGCTGCGGTGCGGTCGGAAATATCGCCCAGGGTGCCGGACATGCGCAGCGGCCGGCCGGCGCTGTCGCGCGCCAGCACCATGCCGCGCGCCAGCACCCAGGTCCAGCTGTCGTCGCGGCATTGCATGCGGAATTCCATGGTGAAGGGGGCGCGCCCGGCGCCCGGGTCGTCCAGCGCCGCCAGGTCGCCGGCGATGCGGGCGCGGTCGTCCGGATGCACCAGGGCCAGCCACTGCTCCAGCGTGGCCGGATGCAGGGTGCCGGCCGGATAGCCGAGGATTTCGCCGTAGCGCTGCGACAGGTGCAGCGCCGGCACCTGCGGCTGCCAGTCCCAGTAGCCTTCGCCGGCGCCTTCCAGTGCGAAGCTGGCGATGCGCTCGGCGTCGTCGACCCGGCCTTCGGCCCCTTTCAGCGCGCGCGACACGCGCACCAGGCGCCATAGGGCGGCCCCGGCCAGCAGGGCCAGCGCCACGCCCAGGGCCAGCAGCCAGCCCGGCAGGCGCGCCGTGTCGCGGTAGAGGAAGCCGTCCAGGCGGAAGCCGGCCGGCAGCATGCCGGCGCCGGCGTAGGTGTCGGCGATGGCCTTCCAGCGCTGCGGGTTGCTGTAACCGAGTTCGATCAGGTGCTGCTCGAGCAGGGGCAACAGGTGCTGCGCCTCGAACAGCAGCGCTTCGCGCGATTTGCGCTCGGGGTAGCGGGCGCGGATCAGGTCGACGATTTCCTGCGGGTGCTGCAGCGCGTAGTGCCAGCCTTTCAGGGTGGCGGCGCGCAGGGCGCGCGCGCGTTCCGGATGGGCGCGTAGCTCGGCTTCGGTGGTGAACAGGTTGTCGCCGTAAAAATCGATGCCGACGCTGCGCGGGCTGAGCAGCTCGTAACGCAGGCTGCTGCGCGCCAGGACGAACGGGCCCGAGCTGGCATAGGTGGCGATGGCGTCCAGCCGGCCGGCGATCAGTTCGTCCACATTGTTCTTGCCCGGTACCAGGCTGACCTGGTCCAGCGGCACGCCGCTGCGTTGCAGGAGGATGCGCAGCTCTTCGCTTTCGGTGCCGAGCGCGATGCGGCTGCCGGGCCAGGGCCGGCGCTGGCCGTCCGGCTCCAGGCGCACCGCCAGGGCCAGCGGCGAGTGCTGGAAAATGGTGGCCAGCACCACCACCGGCGCTCCGGCGCCGCGCCGTAACAGGAGGGAGCTGTTGCTGATGCCGTATTGCGCGTCGCCGTCGAGCACGTGCTGCACCGGGTCCTGGCCCGGCACCGCTTCGCGCAGGGTGACGTCGAGCCCGGCCTCGCGGTAATAGCCCTTGGCCTGCGCCGCGTAGTAGCCGGCGAAGGCGAACTGGTGGCGCCATTTGAGTTGCAGGGTGACAGCCTCGTTGGCCTGGACCGCGCCCGCCGCCAGCAGGGCGCCGAGCAGCGTGGCCAGCGCGCGCCCGAGCCCGCGCGGAATCCCGCGCAATGCGGCCCGGCGCGCGCGGCGGCGCGGGCGGACGGGCGGGGTGGCGGTCAGGCTCGGTGGCGGCAAGGCATCCCTTTCTGGCCAGCGTGGCCGCTGGCGTGTGCGGTCAACTATAGCATTGCTCAGGCGGGGACGGTCCCACCAAATTGGTAGCGATGGCCCGGGTGCCACATGGTAGCGAGCGAGGCGATGCGGCCGGCCGATTGGGTCTGGCGCTTCAGCACCAGGCAGGGCTGGCGCGCGTCCATCGCCAGCATTTCGGCCACTTCGCGCGGCGGCGCCAAGGCTTCTATGCTGTAAGTGGCGGCCTGCAGCGGCGCCGCCCGCACCAGGTATTCATTGGGTGTGGTGTGAGCGAAGTCCTGCTCCATATAGGCCGGCGCGCAGAGCGGGTTGACCCAGCGGTCCTCGACCTGGATCGGCACCCCGTTCTCGTAGTGCACGATGACCGAGTGGTACAGCTCGTGGCCGGGCGCCAGCTCGAAGGCCTTGGCCAGCAAGTCGTTGGCCTTGGCCCGCTCCAGCAACTGCAGCACGCTGCGGTGGGCGTGGCCGCGCGCCCGCACCTCGTCGGCGATGCTCTTGATTTCCAGCAGGGTGGCCTGGTATTTCTGCGGCGCGACGTAGGTGCCGGCGCCCTGGCGCCGCGTCAGCACGCCTTCCGCCGTCAGCTCGCGCACGGCGCGGTTGACCGTCATGCGCGAGACGCCGAACTGCTTGACCAGGGCTTGCTCGGAAGGGATCACGTCGCCTTCCTGCCAGGCGCCGGCGGCGATTTGCGCCAGCAGGTGGTCCTTGATGCGCTGAAAAATGGGGGTATCGTTTTGTTGTTGTTCGTCCAAACCGGGCTCCGGGCTTGTGCCCCATGCAATAGGTGTGGCGATTGTAGCACCGGGGAATTCAATAGCAAGCGGCGGAGTGCGGCGGCCGGGCGGGCCGCCTAGCATGGTGGCATACTACCGAGTGGAGCCTGACATGAACCCTTACCCGACCGACAACGAGCGCTGGGCCGCCGTGCAGGCGCGCGACAGCGCGGCCGACGGCCAGTTTTACTATTCCGTGCGCACCACCGGCGTGTTCTGCCGACCGTCCTGCGGCGCGCGCCCGGCCTTGCGCGAGAACGTCGCCTTCCACGCCTCGATCGCGGCGGCGCAGGCGGCCGGTTTCCGCCCCTGCAAGCGCTGCAAGCCGGAGCAGCCGCCGCTGGCCGAGCGCCACGCCGCCATGGTGGCCGAGGTGTGCCGCCTGATCGACGCGGCCGAGGTGGCGCCCGACCTGGACGCGCTGGCGGCGGCCGGTGGCATGAGCCGTTTCCATTTCCATCGCGTTTTCAAGGCGCAGACCGGCTTGACGCCGAAAGCCTATGCGGCGGCGGCGCGTGCGCGGCGCCTGCAGACCGGGCTGGCGGCGGAGGCTTCGGTGACCGATGCGATTTATGCGGCGGGCTTCAATTCCTCCGGGCGCTTTTACGCCACCACGCCGGGCGCGCTGGGCATGACGCCGTCGGCCTGGCGCGCCGGCGGGCGCGGGGCGCAGATCCGCTTTGCCATCGCCCAGTGCTCGCTGGGGGCGATCCTGGTGGCGAGCACGGAACGCGGCATTTGCTGCATCCTGTTGGGCGACGACCCGCAGGCCTTGGCGCATGATTTGCAGGACCGCTTCCCGCAGGCCGAATTGCTGGGGGCGCAGGCGGACTATGAGCAGGTGGTGGCGCGCGTGATCGCGTTCGTGGAGGCGCCGCAGATCGGGCTCGACCTGCCGCTTGATGTGCGCGGCACCGCGTTCCAACAGCGCGTGTGGCAGGCCTTGCGCGAGATTCCTGCGGGGGCCACGGTCAGCTATGCCGAACTGGCGGCGCGCGTCGGGGCGCCCAACGGGGCGCGTGCCGTGGCCGGTGCTTGCGCCGCGAATGCGATCGCGGTGGCGATTCCCTGCCACCGCGTGGTGCGCAATGATGGTTCGATTTCGGGCTATCGCTGGGGCGTTGAGCGCAAGGCGGCCTTGCTGGGACGTGAAGCCGATGCTCATGCTTCGGCCGCTGCGGGCGCCGTCGTCGAGGACCCGGCCGAGGCTGCGGCATGACGCCGATGCGCGATCTTTTCGCGCCACCCGCCGCCGCAGCGTCGTTTGTGGCCTCGGCCACGGTCACGCCGGCTTCCCGCTGGGATACCTTCGACTGGGCGCCTATCGCCTCCGACTTGGACGAATTTGGCTGCGCGCTCGTGCGAGGCGTGCTGTCGCCCCAAGAATGCGCGCACCTGGCGGCCGGCTACCAGCGCCAGGAGCTTTACCGCAGCCGCGTCCTTATGCAGCGCCACGGCTTCGGCAAAGGCGAGTATCAATACTTCCGCTATCCCCTGCCAAGCCTGGTGGACGAGTTGCGCACGGCGATGTATCCGCCGCTGGCAGTCATCGCCAACCGCTGGTACGCCGCGATGGGCCTCGACCCGCGCTTCCCAGCGCAGCATGAAGATTTCATCGCCCGCTGCCACGCCGCCGGCCAGCTACGTCCCACGCCGCTGCTACTCCAATACGGCGCCGGCGATTACAACTGCCTGCATCAAGACTTGTACGGCGAGCACGTCTTCCCCCTGCAGGCCGCATTCCTGCTTTCCCAACCGGGCAAGGATTTCGAGGGCGGCGAGTTTGTGCTGACAGAGCAGCGCCCGCGCATGCAATCGCGGGTAGAAGTCGTGCCACTGTTGCAGGGAGACTGCGTTATTTTCCCGGTCTTCCACCGCCCGGTGGCCGGCATGCGCGGCACCTACCGCGTCAACATGCGCCACGGCGTCAGCCGCCTGCGTGCTGGCCACCGGCATACCCTCGGCATCATCTTCCACGATGCCGCTTGAGGTGGCGGGGCGGGTGTCTCGTTTTATAGGGCCTAACAAACCCGCAGACAGTTTCACTGAAAAGGCCTGAAATGCCGCTGAAATCCCCTCAGAGTCTGCGCAATGCACTGGCCCTGGTCGAGAAGGCCGCCATTCATCGGCATGGCAAACTGGAAAGACGTACCGATGTCCTCCCGGACGACTAAGTGTTCCAGGGGATTTCAGTGAAACTTTCTGTGGGTTTGCTAGGGCCCCCAGATCGAGGCCCCTTTCCCTGTGTTCTTACGGGAGTTCAGCCGACGAATGTGGGTCGACGGAGTAGGGGTGGTGCTCAGCGAAGAAGCCAGGTTGCGCGCGAACGCGGTCCAGCCATGCGCAGACATGTGGGAACTCGCGCAGTGGCAGGCCCGCCTCGTCCGCGCGGTGGGTGTAGGCGAACAGCGAGATATCGGCGATGGTGTAGCTGTCGCCGCAAATGAAAGGCCGCTGCGCCAGTTCGCGCTCCAGGATCTGCAGCGCGCGCAGGCTACCCGCGCGCCGCATTTCCACCAGTGCCGCCGGGCGGCGCGCCAGCTTGCCCGTCATGGTCCAGTGGCGCAGCGAGGCGATGTTCAGCACATAGTCCTGCTCAAACGACATCCACTGCTGCACCTTGGCGGCAGCAAAGGCGTCGGCGGGCAGGTAAGGCGTGCCAGTCGCCAGGTAGGTGAGGATGGCGTTGGATTCCGCCAGCACCCGCCCATCGTCGAGCCGCAGTGCCGGCACGGCGCCGGTGGGATTGATGGCCAGGTAGTCCGGATCCTGCCCAGCGCCTTCAAAGATGCTGACCAACTCGGTGCGATACGGCAGGTCGAGATGCGACAGCAGCAGCCGCACCTTATAGGCGTTTTGGGAAGGCAAGTAATCGTAAAGCGTCATCATGGCAGGACTCCTTTGGTGAAAACACCGATTGGACCAGCTGCCACGCATCTAGACACTCCGCTTCTTGCGCTTACTTGGCCTCCGTCACGCGCATGGCGCCCTCAAAATTCTTGCCCGCGCCATCCGACACGCGGAAGCTGCCACGCTCGCCGTTCGCCATGCCCAGGGTGAAGCTGTCCAACTCCTTATCGCCCACGCTGACTTTGGTCTTTACCCGCACCTCGGTCCCTTTCGGCTCCACCACAAAGCTGGCGCTCCAGGCCTCCGCGCCCTGGCCCACCTTCACGCTTCCCGGCACGCCCGCATCGACCAGGATGGCTGGCGTCGCGCCGCCCACTTCCAGTTGGATGTAGTAGCGTCTTGCGGCAGCGGTGTCGGCATGGGCTGACAGGCCAGCCATGCTGGAAACGGCCAGCAGCAATGCGGCCGCCAGCTTGCCACCCAGGCGGCGGGCAGGGGATACGGTTGATTTCAACTGCATGATTCTCTCCTTCAGTGGATGGATAGCCTGCCATTGGCAGGCCAGGGGAAGCCCCTGCGCGGCTAGCTGCGTTTTCAGCATGGCGTTGGCGTAGGTGGCGGCCTGCCCATGCCGGCGCAGGACTGCCTCGTCGCAAGACAGCTCCTGGTCAAGCCGGAAGCGTGCCGCCGCGAGATGAATCAGGGGATTGCACCAGGCCAGGCATTGCAGCAGGGCGCACGCGGCGTTGGCCAGCAAGTCACCGCGCTCGGCGTGGATACGTTCATGCGCCAGCACCAGGCGCCGCTCAGCCTTGTCGTAATCGCGCCGGAAGCTGGCCGGCAGCACCAGCCGGGCGCGCCAAACGCCCAGTAACAGCGGGCCGCCTTGCCACGGCGTGCGCTGCAAGCTGCGTTGGAAGGACCACTGGCGCCAGGTCATCCAGCCGGCCATGAGCAGGGCGCCGGCCAGCCAGGCGGCCAACAGGATGGGACTCCAGTCTGTCACCGAGACGCGGGTAATTTGCGAGGCCAGACCAGAGGCAGCAGCAGGTGCTGCCAGTGGCAGCGCGGCGAACTCGATGCGGCTGCCTTGCGGCACCAGGGCCGCCAGCATGCAGGCGGGCACGCAAGCCCATAACAGGTAGGCACTGCCGGCGCCGCACAGGCGGCGCAATGCCGGGCGCAAAAGCAGTACCAGCGCGCTTGAGGCTGCGCTGGCCAACAGGAAGCGCAGCAGCCAGTCACTTGTCATTTTCCAGCTCCTTGACGAGTTTCTTTAGTTCCGCGATATCGGCCTTGCTTAGTGCTTTGTGCTGGCTGAAGTGCGCCACCAGCGGCGCCAGGCGGCCGTTGAACATGCGGTCGAGGAAGCCTTGGCTTTCGGTCGCCAGCCAGTCCTCGCGCGCCAGCAGCGGCGCGTACAGGTAGCGCCGGCCGTCCTTGCTGGCGCTGATGGCAGCTTTGTTCAGCAGGCGGTTCAACAGGGTCTTGATGGTGGCGTCCTGCCAGCCCTGGCCCGCCAGCGCCGCACACACGTCTTCCGCTGTTTGTGGATGGCGCTCCCACAGCACTTGCATCACCTGTGCCTCGGCTTCACTGATCTGGATGGTCATGATCATTTACGCTTGTAATCGATGGCGAATGATTACACGTGTAAATGGACGAGTCAACGGGTACACTCTGAAAATTCTTGCTTTTGAATTCGAAAGGACTGGACCCATGCACTTCCGCCGCACCCTGCTGGCCGCCGCCGCCCTGGCCGTCGCCGCTACCGCCAATGCCGGTACCATGATCGAGAATGCCAATGGCTATACGCTGAACGCCAAAGGCCAGTTGGTGCGGTTCAAGGCGCTGGCCTTCGACGATAGCGGCAAGCTGGTCGCCGTTGGTGGTGTGAAGGAGGTGGCCGCCAAAGCCAAAGGCTTCAAGCGGGTGGACGTGCAGGGCAAGACCGTGCTGCCTGGCCTGATCGACGCCCATGGCCACGTATTCGGCCTGGGCGAAGTGGCCACCAGCGCCGACCTGTATTCGCCCGCTTCGCTGCCGGCGGCACAGGCTTCCATCGCCAAATTCGCCGCCGCCAACCCGCAGCGCAAATGGGTGATTGGCAAGGGCTGGAACCAGGAGATCTGGAAGCTGGGCCGCTTCCCGACGGTGGCCGAGCTGGACGCGGTGGTGGGCGACCGTCCGGCCGCGATGGAGCGCATCGATGGTCACGCCATGTGGGTCAACAGCAAGGCGCTGGAGGCGGCAGGCATCACGCGCGATACCAAGGACCCGGAAGGCGGCAAGATCGAGCGCGACGCGCAGGGCAATGCTACCGGCATCCTGGTCGATACCGCGATGGACTATGTCTACAAGATCCTGCCCAAACCCACCGAGGCCGAGGCGCGCGCCATGCTGGATGGCGCCTTGGGCATCCTGTCCAGCGTTGGCCTGACCAGCGTGCACGATGCCGGCATCGACGTTGGCTCCGACCGCCTGTTCCGCGAGTATGCTGACCAGGGTAAGCTGTCGACCCGCGTGTACGCCATGATCGGCGACGTGGGCGCCGACTTCGACCAGTTGGCCAAGGGCGGCCCGCTGACAACTTATGGCGGCGACCGCTACGCGCTGTCCGCCGTCAAGCTGTACTCCGACGGTGCACTGGGCAGCCGTGGTGCCGCGCTGGTGCATCCGTACAGCGACGCCCCGCACACGCGCGGCCTGCTGTTCAACACCGATGCCGCCATCGGCAGCAAGATCGAGAAGGCGATGAAGGCCGGCTACCAGGTCAATGTGCACGCCATTGGCGACGCCGGAAACAAGCAGATCCTGGACAGCTTCGAGAAGCTGGGCAAGCAATACCCGCTGGCCGCGCGCCGCCACCGCATCGAGCATGCGCAGGTGGTGCAACTATCTGACATCCCGCGCTTCAAGCAACTGGCCATTGTGCCATCGATGCAGCCGACGCACGCCACTTCCGACCAGAACATGGCCGAACAACGCGTTGGCCCACAGCGCATCAAGGGCGCTTACGCCTGGCACACCTTCCTGAAGCAAGGCAGCCGTATCGCCTGCGGTTCCGACTTCCCGATCGAATCGCCCAACCCGCTGCAAGGCATCCACGCCGCCGTCACGCGCCAGGACATGCAGAACGTACCGAGCGGCGGCTGGTACAAGGAGCAGGCCATGACACTGACCGAAGCCTTCCGCTGCTTCACCCTGGACGCCGCCTGGGCCGCGCATCAGGAGCACGCCGTCGGCTCGCTGGAAAAGGGTAAGTGGGCCGACTTCATCGTCACCGACAAGGACCTGTTCAAGATCCCCGCCGAAGACATCGGCAAGATCGGTGTGCTGGAAACCTGGGTCGGCGGCAAGCAAGTCTTCCGTAAGTAAGATTCGGGGTCAGGTCTGGCAATCGGACAAATCTTGCGCGCAGCGCAAGATTTGTCCGATTGCCAGACCTGACCCCGATTTTTTTATTGACTGAGTTGTCTATACAACTTAAGCTGTGAAGATGCGCGGGCCAGTGCAGGCCTGCTATCACCAACTTGAGGAGATGACATGAGCACCCAGCACCTGGACAACGATCCCCGCTACGACGCCACCCGCGATATCCGCGCCCCGCGCGGCACGGAAATGAGCTGCAAGACCTGGGGCGCCGAGGCGGCCTACCGTATGCTGCAGAACAACCTGGATAAGGAAGTGGCGGAGAATCCGAAGCACCTGGTGGTGTACGGTGGTATCGGCCGCGCGGCGCGCAACTGGGAGTGCTATGACCAGATCCTCGCTTCCCTGAAAAAGCTGGAAGCCAATGAAACCCTCTTGATCCAGTCCGGTAAGCCGGTCGGCGTGTTCCAGACCCATGAGGATGCGCCGCGCGTGCTGCTGGCGAATTCGAACCTGGTGCCGAAGTGGGGCAACTGGGAGCATTTCAATGAGCTGGACCGCCAGGGCCTGTTCATGTACGGCCAGATGACGGCCGGTTCCTGGATTTACATCGGCACCCAGGGCATTGTGCAGGGCACTTACGAGACCTTCGCCGAAGCGGGCCGCCAGCACTTTGGCGGCGACCTGAAAGGCCGCTTCGTGCTGACTGCGGGCCTGGGTGGAATGGGCGGTGCGCAGCCGCTGGCGGCGACCTTCGCCGGCGCGGTGTCGCTGAATATCGAGTGCCAGCAGTCGTCGATCGACTTCCGCCTGCGCACCAAGTACCTGGACAAGCAAGCCGCCAATATCGATGAGGCGCTGGAACTGGTGAAGTTCCACACTGAACGCGGCGATGCGATCTCCATCGGCCTGCTGGGCAATGCGGCCGATGTGCTGCCGGAGCTGGTGCAGCGCGCCAAGGCCGGCGGCATCATGCCGGACCTGGTGACTGACCAGACCTCGGCGCACGATCTGGTGAACGGCTACCTGCCGCAGGGCTGGAGCGTGGAACAGTGGAAGGCGGCGCAGGCCGACGCGGCGCAGCACGCCAAGCTGGTGGATGCAGCGGCGGCTTCATGCGCGGTGCACGTGCAAGCCATGCTGGACTTCCAGGCGCTGGGCGCCAAGGTGGTCGATTACGGTAACAATATCCGCCAGGTGGCGTTCGACAAGGGCGTGAAGAACGCGTTTGATTTCCCTGGCTTCGTGCCGGCTTACATCCGTCCGCAATTCTGCGAGGGCCGTGGCCCGTTCCGCTGGGTGGCGCTGTCGGGCGATCCGGAGGATATCTACAAAACCGATGCCAAGATCAAGGAGCTGTTCCCGCACCATGCGAACGTGCACCGCTGGCTGGACATGGCGCGTGAGCGTATCGCTTTCCAGGGCCTGCCGGCGCGTATCTGCTGGCTGGGCCTGGGCGAGCGCCATATCGCTGGCCTGGCGTTCAATGAGATGGTGAAGAATGGTGAGCTGAAGGCGCCGATCGTGATCGGCCGTGACCACCTGGATACCGGCTCGGTGGCTTCGCCCAACCGTGAAACCGAAGGCATGCGCGATGGTACCGATGCGGTGTCGGACTGGCCGCTGCTGAATGCTATGCTGAATACTGCCGGTGGCGCGACTTGGGTGTCGCTGCACCATGGTGGCGGCGTGGGTATGGGGTATTCGCAGCACTCGGGTGTGGTGATTGTGGCTGACGGTACCGAGGCGGCGGCCAAGCGCCTGGCGCGCGTGCTGGTCAACGACTGCGGTTCGGGGGTGATGCGCCATGCAGATGCGGGGTATGAGACTGCGATTGAATGCGCTAAGCGTAATAACCTGAACCTGCCGATGATTAAGTAAAACCGCTGAAACCGGGAAACCGGGGTACGACCCGAAAGGGTCGGACCCCGGTTTCCCGGTTTCCCGGTTTCAAGAACGAACGAGAATACAACCATGACCCAACTGACCCTGAACCCTGGCAAACTGACCCTGACCGACCTGCGCGTCGTGTGGACTGCCCACACCCCGATCGCGCTGGCGAAAGAAGCCTATACCGCCGTGGAAGCCTCCTGCAAAGCCGTGCAGGACATCGTCGCCAAGGGCGACGCCGCCTACGGCATCAACACCGGTTTCGGCCTGCTGGCCAAGACCCGCATCCCGGACGACAAGCTGGAACAACTGCAGCGCAACCTGATCCTGTCGCACTCGGTGGGCACCGGCGACCTGATGTCGGACCAAGTCGTGCGCCTGCTGATGCTGACAAAACTGAGCTCGCTGGCGCGCGGTTTCTCCGGCATCCGCCCGATCGTGATCGACACCCTGATCGCGCTGTACAACGCCGGCATCGTGCCGGCCATCCCAGCCAAGGGCTCGGTCGGCGCTTCCGGCGACCTGGCGCCGCTGTCGCATATGACCCTGGCCATCCTGGGCGTGGGCGAGGTGCGCGTGAAGGGCGAGCTGGTACCCGCCGCCGACGCGCTGAAAGCTGCCGGCATCGCGCCGGTGGTGCTGGCCGCGAAAGAGGGCCTGGCCCTGATCAACGGCACCCAGGCCTCCACCGCGCTGGCGCTGCACGGCCTGTTCATGGCTGAACGCCTGCTGGAAGCGGGCATGGTGACCGGTTCCCTGTCGCTGGACGCGGCCAAGGGCTCCGATTCGCCGTTCGACGCGCGCATCCACGAAGTGCGCGGCCAGCCGGGCCAGATCGCCGCCGCCGGCATCTACCGCGAACTGGTGTCGGGCAGCGCGATCCGCGCCTCGCACCTGGTGGGCGACGAGCGCGTGCAGGACCCGTACTGCCTGCGCTGCCAGCCGCAAGTGATGGGCGCCTGCTGGGACATCATCGCCAACGCCGGCCGCACCTTGCTGATCGAAGCCAATGCCGTCACCGACAACCCGCTGATCTTCCAGAACGCCGACGGTCCGGTGGTGGTTTCGGGCGGTAACTTCCACGCCGAGCCGGTGGCCTTCGCTGCCGACACCCTGGCGCTGGCGATTGCGGAAATCGGTTCCATCTCGGAGCGCCGCATTTCGCTGCTGATCGACGCCACCCTGTCCGGCCTGCCGCCGTTCCTGGTGCGCGACCCGGGCGTGAACTCCGGCTTCATGATCGCCCACGTGACCGCCGCCGCGCTGGCGTCGGAGAACAAATCGATCGCGCATCCAGCCTCGGTCGACACCATCCCGACCTCGGCCAACCAGGAAGACCACGTCTCGATGGCCACCTATGGCGCGCGCCGCCTGCACGATATGGCGCAGAATACCGCCGTCATCCTCGGCATTGAACTGCTGGCCGCTGCCCAGGGCATCGACTTCCACCGTCCGCTGAAAACTTCGGCACAACTGGAGCATGTGCACGCCCAGCTGCGTTCCAAGGTATCATTCTTCGATGCCGACCGCTTCTTCGCGCCGGATATCGAGGCAGCCAAGCAGATGGTGGTGAATGGCGACCTGAGCGCATCCTGCAAGAGCCTGTTCAGCGCCCTGCATCCGTAAGGAGGGTTTCATGGATTACCGCTTCCAAGCAGGCAGTATTCCCTTGCTGGTGTCGATGCCCCACGTGGGCACCGACATCCCGGACGATATCGCCGCCGGCATGGCGCCGGCTGCGACCGAAAAGGCCGACACCGACTGGCACCTGGTCGAGCTGTACGACTTCCTGGGCGCGCTCGGCGCGTCCACGCTGTCGGCGCGCTGGTCGCGCTATGTGATCGACCTGAATCGTCCGCCGGAAAACACCAACCTGTATCCGGGCCAGGACACAACGGGCCTGTGCCCGCTAGACACCTTCCACCGCGAACCACTTTACCTGGAGGGCCGCCAGCCGGACCAGGCCGAGGTGCAGCGCCGCCTGGCCGCCTACTGGCAGCCTTACCACACGCAACTGCGCGCCGAACTAGATCGTTTGCTGTCGATCCACGGCAAGGTGGTGCTGTGGGACGCCCACTCCATCGCCTCCATCGTGCCGCGCTTTTTCGAAGGCAAGCTGCCGGACCTGAATTTCGGCACTGCCGACGGCGTCACCTGCGATGCGGCGATGACCGAGGCCATCAACAGCGTGGCGCGCAGCAACGAGCGCTATACGGTGGCCGTCAACGGCCGCTTCAAGGGCGGCCACATCACGCGCTTCTACGGCAAGCCGGAGCAGGGCGTGCATGCGATCCAACTGGAGATGTGCCAATCGACCTATATGGACGAAACGGCGCCATTCGGCTACCGCCAAGACCTGGCTGGCGCGGTGCAGCCGCTGCTGCGCCGGATGGTGCAAGTTGCCGCCGACTGGGTGCAAAAATGAAGGCGCTCTACGCATACAACGCGCTGCTGCCGGAAGGCTGGCGCAAGAACGTCCTGCTGCAGTGGGATGATCGCGGCAACTTCAGCGCCGTGCAGGCTGATGCCGTGGCGGCGGCGGGCATTCCCACCGCGCGCCTGGTTATGCCGGGCATGGTCAACCTGCATTCGCACGCCTTCCAGCGCGCGCTCGGCGGGCTGACCGAGTTCGCTGGCGAGACCAAGGACAGCTTCTGGACCTGGCGCGACCTGATGTACCGCTTTGCGCGCAATATCACGCCGGAGCAGATGGAGGCGATCGCCGCCCAGTTGTACTCCGAGTGCCTGCGCCACGGCTATACCGCGATGTGCGAATTCCACTATGTGCAGCGCGCGCCGGATGGCAGCATGTACCCGCAGGCGTCGGAAACGGCGCAGCGTGTCATCGCCGCCGCGCGCCATACCGGCATCGGCATCACCATGCTGCCGGTGCTGTACACCTACGCCGGCTTCGGCGAGCAGCCTTTGAAGCCGGAGCAGGCGCGCTTCCGCACCGATGCGCGCGACGTGCTGAAGATCATCGGCGAACTGGAGCCGCTGCGCGACGCGCAGGTGGAAGTGGGCGTCGCGCCGCATTCGCTGCGCGCCGCCTCCGTGGCGCAGATCAAGGAGGTGCTGGCACACTTGCCGAAGGCGCGCCCGGTGCACATCCACATCGCCGAGCAGCAGGGCGAGGTGCAGCAGTCGCTCGATTTCAGCGGCAAGCGCCCGGTGCAGTACCTGTACGAGCAATTGCCGGTCGATGCGCGCTGGTGCCTGGTGCACGCAACGCACCTGACGCCGGATGAAGTCAGCGCCATCGCGCAGAGCGGCGCCGTGGCGGGCCTGTGCCCGACCACCGAGGCCAACCTGGGCGACGGCCTGTTCCCGCTCGAAAGCTTCCTGGAGCAGGGCGGCCGGATCGGCGTGGGCAGCGACAGCCACGTGTCGCAAAGCGCGGTGGAGGAGCTGCGCTGGCTGGAATACGGCCAGCGCCTGTTACACCAGCGCCGCAATATCGCCGTCTCCGGCAGCGAGCGTCGTGTCGGCGACTTCCTGTGGCAAGCGGCCTTGCAGGGCGGGGCGCAGGCGGCGGGCCGTCCGGTGGGGGCGCTGGCTGCCGGCAAGCGCGCCGACCTGATAGTGTTGGATGATGACCACCCGAATCTGGACGGAATCGACGCCGCCGACGTATTGGGGTGCTTCGTTTTCAGCGGAAATGATAATCTTGTCAGGGATGTGATGGTCGGCGGCCAATGGGTGGTGCGCGACCGGGAGCACGCGGCGCAACAGGCCATCACCGCGCGCTTCAAAAAGACACTGGCCGAACTGCGCGAGCTACGAACATGACCCAAATCATCCAGTATGCAAGCCTGCATTCCACGCCCTGGAAAAACGGCGGCGGCAGCACCACGGAACTGTGCGTGATGCCGCCCGGCGCCAGCTTCGACGCGTTCGAGTGGCGCATCTCGCTGGCCACCATCGCGCATAGCGGCCCGTTTTCCGTCTTCCCCGGCATCGACCGCACCCTGACCCTGGTCGAGGGCGGCGGCGTGGTGCTGGACGTGGGCAACGAGCGGCGCGTGGCCTTGTCCGAGCGCGAGCCGGTGATCGCCTTCCCGGGCGAGAGCGTGGTCAGCGCCACGGTGGAAGGCGCGCCGACCACCGATTTCAACGTGATGACGCGGCGCTCCATCTGCAACCACCAGTTGGAACGGCGCGTGGTGCGCGACTTCTCCACGCTGGAGCGGCGCAGCCCGACCACCGTGCTGTTCCTGGCCGAAGGCGAGAGCCTGAACCTGGCCAGCGTCAGTGAGCGCATTTCCCTGGTGCGCTATGATGCGGTGGTTCTGGACAAGGATGATGTGTGGACGCTGGAAGCGGGCCACGCCACCGTGTTCATTGTCGATATTTTCCCGAACGAAGAGTAAAAACATGGCAGTAGAGTGGGATCTGTTGATCACCAATGTGCACCTGGCCAGCATGGTGGGCGAGGGCTATGGCGAGATCCGCGACGCGGCGATCGCGGTCGACAACGGCCGCATCGCCTGGATCGGCCGCCGCGAGGATGCGGCTGCGGCGGGCAGCGCGGAGCTGGAGCATGATGCCGGCGGTTGCTGGCTGACGCCGGGCCTGATCGATTGCCACACGCACGTGGTCCACGCAGGCAACCGCAGCGACGAATTCGAAGCGCGCCTGAACGGCGCCACCTACGAGGATATCGCGCGTGCCGGCGGCGGCATCATGTCGACCGTGCGCGCGACCCGTGCCGCGTCCGACGAGGAGCTGCTGCGCCAGTCCTTGCCGCGCATCGCGGCGCTGCTGGCGGAGGGCGTGACGACGCTGGAGATCAAGTCCGGCTACGGCCTGTCGCTGGAGTCGGAGGCCAAGATGCTGCGCGTGGCGCGCCGCGTGGGCGATGTGATGCCGGTGTCGGTGGCCACCACCTTCCTCGGCGCGCACGCCTTGCCGCCTGAATTCAAGGACCGCGCCGACGACTATGTGGACGCGGTGATCGCCATGATCCCCGCGCTGGCGGGCGAAGGATTGGTGGATGCGGTGGATGCCTTTTGCGAGCGGATCGGCTTCAGCGCCGCGCAGACCGAGCGCATTTTCGCCGCCGCGCGCGCGCATGGCTTGCCGGTCAAACTACATGCCGAGCAGCTGTCCGACCAGGGCGGCGCGGCGCTGGTGGCGCGCTACCGGGGCCTGTCGGCCGACCACCTGGAACATTTGACGGCGGACGGCATTGCCGCCATGGCTGGTGCGGGCACTGTGGCGGTGCTGCTGCCGGGTGCTTACTACTTCCTGCGCGACACGACGCCGCCGCCGGTGGCCGCCTTGCGCGCGGCCGGGGTGCCGATGGCGGTTGCCACCGACAACAATCCCGGCACATCGCCGATGACTTCCCTGCTGCTGGCCATGAATATGGTGTGCACCTTGTGGCGCCTGACGCCGCTCGAAGCGCTGGCCGGTTGCACCGTGCACGCCGCGCGCGCGCTTGGCCTGCAGGGCGAGGTGGGTACGCTGGAAGTGGGCAAGCGGGCCGATTTCGCGCTGTGGCAGATTGCGCGTCCGGCTGACTTGTCGTATGCCTTCGGCTTCAACCCGTGCGTCGCGGTGGTGAATCGCGGCGTGTGGCGCGATCCGGTGGTCGGCGTTGCGCCGCTGCCGGGCGCGGGCGCCTGATTTGATTCGCCGCGCCGCCACCGCCTTACTGGCCCTGGCGGCGCTGGCCGTGTTGCTTGC
Organism: Massilia sp. SR12; assembly: GCA_046523935.1. Lineage (GTDB taxonomy): Bacteria > Pseudomonadota > Gammaproteobacteria > Burkholderiales > Burkholderiaceae_D > Rugamonas. The sequence continues at coordinate 4,984,400 of CP159586.1, forward strand.
CTCGGCCGCTGCTGCTGCTGCTTCTGCTGCTTTTGCTGCGGCGCCTGCTGCGGCGTCGGATGCGGTGCTGCGCGTCGGCTCCAAGCGCTTCACCGAGTCTTACATCCTGGGCGAACTGCTCGCGCAAAGCGCCGCGCCGCACGCGCGGGTGGAGCACAAGCAGGGCCTGGGCAACACGGCCATCGTGCTGGCCGCGCTGAAGTCCGGCAGCATCGACATCTATCCCGAATACAGCGGCACCATCAGCCTGGAAATCCTGAAGCACGCCCAACCCGCCACGCTCGACCAGATGCGGCGCGAGCTGGCCGCGCAAGGGCTGGGGATCGCGGTGCCGCTCGGCTTCAACAATACCTATGCGCTGGCGGTGCGGGGCGATGCCGGTGGCCCGCAGCGCCTGAGCGAGCTGGCTGCCCAGCGTGGGCTGCGCTATGGCCTGTCGCACGAATTCATCGGCCGCGCGGATGGCTGGCCAGGTCTGGCAAAGCGCTACGGCATCCGCAGCACGCCGCGCGGCCTGGACCACGGCATCGCTTACGAAGCGCTGTTGGGCAAGCAGGTGGACGTGATCGACATCTACTCCACCGACGCCAAAATCAGCCAATACGGCCTGCGCGTGCTGGAAGACGACCAAGGTTACTTCCCGCGCTACGACGCCGTGCTGCTCTATCGCCTGGACGCCGCCCAGCGTTTCCCCGCCGCCTGGCAAGCCATCCGCGCGCTGGAAGGCCGCATCAGCGCCGCCGACATGATCGCCATGAATGCCGCCGCCGAACTACGCCGCCAACCCTTCGCCAGCATCGCCCGCGACTGGCTCACCCGCCACCGGCCCGCCGCCGTAACGCCGCAGCCCAGCACCGCCAGCACCCAGTCCCCCGCCGCGACGCCGCAGCCCAGCACCGCCAGCCCGCAGTCCGCCGCCGCCACGCCGCAGCCCAGCACCGCCAGCCCGCAGTCCGCCGCCGTGACGCCGCAGCCCAGCACCGCCAGCCCCCAGTCCGCCTCCGCGACGCCGCAGCCCAGCACCGCCAGCCCCCAGTCCGCCGCCGCGACGCCGCAGCCGAGCACCGCCAGCCCCCAGTCCGCAGCCGCGACGCCGCAGCCCAGCCCAGCCAGCCCCCAGTCCGCCGCCGTGACGCCGCAGCACAGCACCGCCAGCACGCAGTCCGCCGCCGCGACGCCTCTGCCCAGCACCGCCAACTCCCAGCCCGCCGCCACGCCGCAGCCCAGCACCGCCGCCACCCAGGCCAGTCCAAGCCTATGGCAACGCATTTTTGCAGACGACTTCTGGCCGCTGACCCGCCAACACATCCTCCTGGTTGTGTTGTCCGTCGCGCTGGCCAGCCTGATCGCCATCCCCCTCGGCATCCTCGCCGCCTACCGCCCGGCCTGGCGCGAACCGGTGATGGCCGCTGCCGGCATCCTACAAACCATCCCCTCGCTCGCCCTGCTGGCAATCCTGATCCCGCTGCTCGGCAGCATCGGCACGCTACCCGCCCTGTGCGCATTATTCGTATACGCACTGCTCCCCATCGTCCGCAACACCTGCACTGGCCTGAGCGGCATCCCCCCAGGCCAAAAGCAAGCCGCCCAGGCCATTGGCCTGCGCCCCGCGCAAAGACTGCGATATGTGGAATTACCGCTGGCCGCGCCGACCATCCTGGCCGGCATCAAAACCGCTGCAGTCATGAGCGTCGGCACCGCCACCATTGCCGCCTTCATCGGCGCCGGCGGCTACGGCGAACGCATCACCACCGGCCTCGCCCTGAACGACAACACTCTCATGCTGGCCGGCGCGCTACCGGCAGCCGTCCTCGCCCTGCTCACGCAAGGGCTGTTCGAATGGATGGAGAGGGGATTCAAAGCATCAGCAGCCGCACGCGCACCTGCTCGGCTTCGCGCGTAAGAAGCTGCTCCGCCAGCGCATCGTTCGCCCGCTGCGCAGCCAGCACCTGCAGCTCCCGCATGTAGTGACCCAGCAGAAAATGCAAGTACGCCCGATGGACGGCTTTCATCATGATTAGTCTCCGGCAAAGAAGCGGGACTATCTATTCTGCAAATTTCCCAACGGCACATCTTGCGCAATATCAAATGTAAGAAGATATCGCCTGTCGGTAAAAATTTGTAAGTGACAAGGCAAGGCCGGGAGACGGGGACTATATTGAAACCGTCGATTCATCTCCCCTCCCCAACTGACACCTGGGTTTCTACTCCCTCGCCCGACCACACACGAGCCGCGAGGGATTTTTTTTGCCCAAGCGGGAACTCTGCTTGCTGCGGCAGGTCAAAGCGCTTATCTCCAAAAAGCGAAGAATGGCATGACTACCTCAGGAGCAGGTCATGGACACTACAAAATCAGAACGTTATGAAGAGAGAGTTCGTCAGTTGGAACTGAAAGTGGAAGCGATGGCACAAGCCCCCGAAAATCTACGGTCGGAGTTTCGAACCGCAATTCTGGAGTCGGAAATGAGGATGAAGGAGTACGTTGATCAACGGTTCGAACGAGTTACCGAATATGTTGATCAACGATTTACTCGACTGGAAGGGCGTGTGGACTTTCAGTTCAAAATTGTGATGAGTACTTTGGGGGCCGTAATCGCCGGGCTGACAGCCATCGCTGTTCGCCTGCTTATGCTTTAGGCGTCCGCCAGTGCCGTCAGCGCCGGCCCGGTGACGCGGCATACGCGCCAATCCGGCAGCACATCCGCCCCCATCTGCTCATAGAACTTGATGGCATTCACATTCCAATCCAGCACCGACCACTCAAAGCGCCCGCACTGACGCTCCACAGCGATCTTTGCCAGCGCCGCCAGCATCTGCTTGCCATAGCCCGCGCCACGCCGATCCTGCTTCACATACAAGTCCTCCAGGTACAAGCCCTTCTTGCACAAGAAGGTGGAGAAGTTATGGAAGAACAGGGCATAGCTCACCACCTCGCCCGCCTCCTCACCCACAATGCCCTCCACGCCGGGTTTGGCGCCGAACATTTCCTCCAGCAGCATGGCCTCGTCAGCCACCACCAGGTGTTCCAGTTTCTCGAAAACGGCCAGCTCGCGGATCATGGCCATGATGGCCCCCACGTCATCCTGACGGGCAGGGCGGATAATCAAATTGCTCATACAGCTTTCTCTAAAGGTTCAGGTTCAACAACCGCCGGACGCGCCGGCACAGAAGGGGCTTTCAGCGCCCACGCCACGCTGGCAATGCACAGCACCATGCCCGCCACCTCCATCCAGCCGGGACGGAAGTTCTCCAGCTGAATGCTCATCAGCACCGACAGCACCGGCGTCACCACGCCGATATACACCGCCTTTTGCGTGCCAATCCGGTCAATCAGCGTGAAATAGCAGGCAAACGCAATCACCGAGCCGAACAGCGACAGGTAGATCAGCCCGCCCCAATAAGACGCCGAGCTTGGCAGCGTAAAGGCATCGCCCCGCACCACGGCAAACAGGCCTACCAGCAAGGTGCCCCACAACATGCCCCAGGCCATGGTCAGCAGCACATTCGAGTCATGCTGGCGCACTTTGACCACTAGGGTATTGCCCACCGTACTCGCAATCGTCGCGCCCAGCGCCAGGACCAGGCCAAGGATGAAATGCCCCTCGCCACCCGCCAGCACCTCGCGCAGCGACTCGGCGATGGCATGGTAGAACAGCAGGATCACGCCCCCCACGGCCACGCTGCCAGCGGCCCAGGTGCGCCAGGTCAGCGGCGTGCCGAAGGCAATGCGGCTCAGGAGAGGGTTCCAGAACACCATCAGCGCGAACAGCACCGCCACTAGGGCCGACACCACGTGCTGCTCCGCGAAATAGGTACCGATATAGCTCAGGCCAAAGCTGCAGCAGCCCTGCAGGATGGTCCAGCGTTGCGCCGCCCACGGCAGGCGTAGCTTGTCCCCGCGCAGCAGGCACCAGGCGAACAGCACGCTGGAGGCCATGGCAAAACGATAAACGATGGAAACGGTCGGGGCGACTTGGCCCAGTTGCAGGGTGATGGCCCAGAAAGTGGAACCCCAGATCAGGCAGGCAACGACAAAGAGAAAGGAAGAAGGCATCCCGCCAGTATAAGTGTTTCTTTGGGGCAGCGCAGGGCGCCGCCCCCGGTGTCTCAGTACGCCAGTTTCAGGCGGCGGTACAGCACGCCCAGCACGAACAAGGGGCCGATCAGCAGGAAACGCAAATCATCGAAAAACGAGGGTTTCTTGCCCTCGATCTTGTGGCCGATGAACTGGCCGATCCAGGACAGCACAAAGATCATAATACTCAGCGGCAGCACCGCGCCCGGCGGCAGGGCAGCCAGCACGGTCAGCATGAACGCCGCCATCAGCAGCATGCCCAGCGCAAAATTGCGCGACAGCTTAAAGTAGTACACCATGGACGCCGCAACGCCGGCCAGGGCCAGCAGCGGGTGGATGGCCCAGATCAGGCCCAGCAGGCTGAACACGATCAGCGGCACGCAGGCGCAGTGGATCGCCTCGTTGGTCGGATCGAGATGGCTTTCGCTGTACTTGGCCAGCAGGGTATCGATGGCACGCGCATCGGGCATTATGTCAGTCTCCGTGTGATTATTTGTATAGCACTACCGTTCGATTCTACACGCGATCGGTCTGGACGCACATTTGCTTAAATGCTAATCTTGCCCTGCGCAATGCACCCCGTCCCGGCCGGTTGCCGATGGAGACAAGACATGTTTAAGAGACTGGCCGCAGAGGCCCTGGGTATCAGCGATATCGGCGTGATCGTTTCGCCGAACGATTACGACAAGGTCGATGCAGACGACTACCTGTTCTCGGAAGATGGCGAACAGATCTTCTTCCTGATCAAGAGCAAGAAAGACGAATATTGCTTCACCAACCTGGCCATCATCCACGTGGACGGCGATTCGGCGGTGTCGTCCAAGCGCTCGATCAAGCGCTACGACTACAGCTCGACCGTGATCTCGCACGTCAGCATCGAAACCGCAGGCACCCTGGACATGGACGTTGAACTCAAGTTCACCGCAGGCGACACCGTCTTCAGCATCGACGTCAAGAAATCCCATATCGAGCAGCTGAAAGACATCTACAAGGCGTTGATCTCGATCGGCAAGCAGCAGTACAAAGATGCGGTCGGCCGTGAAAACGCCGTGCGCGCGCTGGACGCCACCGCCTCCCTGTATAAGCTGAACGGCGTGCAGCCTGGCAGTACCGTTGCCGGTCAGTTCGGCGAGTTGCTGGCTGCCGTGAACACGGCCATCCTGGACACGCACACCAAGCGTGACTTCAGCGATGTCTTCACCAAGTACATCCACAACTGAGAAGACCCATGCAAGAGTATGTCCGCGTCAAGGCAGTGCAACTGCTATCGGACGATTGGTATGTCCTGAAAAAGACCACGTTTGACCTGCGCCGGCGCGATGGCCGCTGGCAAACCATGACGCGTGAGACATACGACCGTGGCAACGGCGCGGTTGCCCTGCTGTATAACCGCGCCCGCCGCACCGTGCTGCTGACACGCCAGTTCCGTTTTCCGGCCTACGTCAACCAGCACAACGGCTACCTGATCGAAGCCCCGGCTGGCATGCTGGATGATGCCCATCCCGAAGAACGCATGCACGCCGAACTGGAAGAGGAGACCGGCCACAAGGTCGCCAAACTGCAGCAAGTGTTCGACGTGTTCATGAGCCCCGGCTCGGTCACCGAAAGGCTGCACTTCTTCGTCGGCGAATACGACGCCGAGTCACAGGTCGGCAGCGGCGGCGGCCTGGAACATGAAGGCGAAGATATCGAAGTGATCGAACTCGATGCCGACCAGGCCCTGGCCATGACCGCCAGCGGCGAAATCATGGACGGCAAGACCATCATGCTGCTGCAATACCTGCACCTGCATGTGCTGCCCCCGCGCAGTATGATGATCCTGATCGCCGGCCCATACCGTTCCGGCACCGGCGACGACCCGGCGCGCATGGCCGCCAATGTGGCGGCGATGGAGGCGTTCGTGCTGCCGCTCTATGAGCGCGGTCACACGCCGGTGCTGGGCGAATGGTTGGCACTGCCTGTGCTGCATGCCGCCGGCTCGCAGAAGGTGGGCGACGCCGTGTACGAGCAAATCTTCCACCCCCATTGCGAGCGCCTGCTGGCGCACTGCAACGCCGTGCTGCGCATAGGCGGCGCCTCCGCCGGCGCCGACGCCATGGTGGCTGTGGCGCGGCAGCGCGGCCTGCTGGTCTACCACGGCCTCGAAGAAATCCCCATCGTCACGCCATGACCTTGAAGCGCTGTTTTGATCCCGTGGTGGACGACCGCACCCGGTTGCTGGTGCTGGGCAGCCTGCCCGGCGACAAATCGCTCGCGGTGCAGGAGTACTACGGCAATCGCCAGAACAAATTCTGGGAGCTGGTGGGCTCGGTGATCGACGCCGACCTGCGCGCCATGCCCTACGACGCGCGCCTGGCCACCTTGCTGGCGCATGGCATAGGCCTGTGGGACGTGGTGGCGCAGGCGCATCGCCCGGGCAGCCTGGACAGCAGCATCCGCCAGCGCGACGACAATGATTTGCCCGGCCTGCTCGCCCGCCACCCTAACATCCAGGCCATCGCTTTCAATGGCGGAACGGCAGGGCGGCTAGGAATCAAAGTCCTCGGCGCCCAGGCTGCCGCCTATCAAATTGTGGAACTGCCATCGAGCAGCCCAGCCTACACCCTGGCATTTGCAGAAAAGTCCGTCCGCTGGCAGGCCTTGCGCCACATCCTCGAAATGTCCACCTTTCTTCCTGACCCCGAAGTGGACATTCCATTCTTTAAAGGAACGTGAATGCAAAAATGCGTAAGCTTCGTCGTGTCGTTGATGATTAGCACGCTCGCTGCGGCGCAACTGCCGGTGCCGGAAGTTGCTATTGATGCGCCGGGGCCTGCGGGGCCGTTGAAAGGTGTCCTGCTTGAGGCGGAAGGCGGCGCGAAGCGGGTCGCCCTCATCATTCCTGGCTCGGGACCTACGGATCGCGATGGCAATAATCGGCTCGGCGTCCAGGCGTCCACCTATAAGCTGCTGGCCCACGATCTGGCGGCGCGCAGTGTCGCAACTGTTCGAATCGATAAGCGCGGCATGTTCACCAGCGCTGCAGCCGTGCCTGACGCCAACGCCGTTACCATCGCAGACTACGCGGCGGATGTGCGTTCGTGGGTTGGTGTCATTCGAAAGCGCACCGGCGTTGATTGCATTTGGCTGATCGGCCACAGCGAAGGCGGCCTGGTGGCCATGGCTGCTGCGGACGCCGAACCTGGCATCTGCGGCCTTGTCCTGGTCGCGACAGCCGGTCGGCCCATGGGAACCGTGCTGCGGGAGCAGATCAAGGCCAATCCTGCCAATGCACCGTTGCTGACGCAGGCGATGTCGGCAATCGATGCGCTGGAACAGGGGCGTCGGGTCGATACAGCGGATATGCATCCGGCACTCAAAGGCTTGTTCGCACCGCAAGTGCAGGGGTTCCTGGTGAGCGCGTTTGCATACGACCCGGCGCGCATGCTGGCGCGCTATGCCAAGCCGGTACTAATTCTCCAGGGCCAGCGCGATATCCAGGTTGGCGAACGCGATGCGCTTTTGCTCAAGCAGGCCGTACCGAATGGAACGTTGGTGTTGCTCCCGAATGTCAACCACGTACTGAAGCAGGTCCAGTCGGATGCTATGCGCGCCAACTTGGCCAGCTACGCTGATCCAAGCCTTCCGCTGGCGCCGGGTGTCGGCAGTGCGATTGCGGAGTTCATGGTGGTGGGCACAAAGCGTGGGAACCAGGAATGAATGACTTGGAACTGGAAGGGTTCGAGTGGCGCCGCGACACGGTCGGCGAGTCCGGCGGCGCGGTGTATCGCCTGCACCACCGGGCAGGTGGCGCCGACTTGTTCCTGAAGCGTGGCAAAGATTCAGTGGCCGATGACATCACGGACGAGATGGTGAGGCTGCGCTGGCTGAGCACTTACCTTCCCGTGCCGGCGTGCGTGCGTTTCACCCGCAACGCCGATGAAGCCAGCTTGTTGATGACAGCACTGCCGGGGAAGACGGCATACCAGCTTATGGAGCAGCTTCCCGACCTGCGCGTTGCGGTGGTTGCGGCCATCGCACTGTTCTTACGCCGCATCCACTCTATCCCGGCCAGCGCCTGCCCTTTCAACAGCCGTCACGACTACCGCCTGGCCCGCGCTCGTGAACGCCTTGATGCCAAGCTGGTCGATGAGGATGACTTTGACGACGCGCGCGCCGGCTGGACGGGCGAGCAAGTCTGGGATGCGGCGCAAGCCTTGCTGCCACTGGCCCCTGATCCCGTGGTCACGCACGGCGACTACTCGCTCGACAACATCCTGATTTGCGACGGTGAGGTGGCGGGCTGCATCGACGTCGGCCGCGCCGGTATAGCGGACCGTTACCAGGACATTGCAATCGCGTGGAATTGCCTGGAGGAGTTCGGCGCACCACTGCAAGAGGAATTCCTCAAGCAATACGGCATCCCGCATCCCGACCGCGACAAGCTCAACTTCCACCTCATGCTCGACGAGTTCTTCTAAAGCAAATGTCCACTTTGGGGTCAGGAAGAAAAGTGGACATTTCTTCGGGAATGTCCGCTTTTCTTCCTGACCCCAAAGTGGACATTGGCGGGTGGTAACTAGTCGATGGACCAGAGGGCGTGGGCGTCGAGTTGCACGCGGGCGCTGGCGGCGAGGGCGTTGATTTGCGCGGTTTGGGCGGCGAGGGCGGCTTCCAGTGCTTGGCGGCGGTTGAGCAGGGCGTCGCTCAGGCTGGTTTCGCCGGACTGGTAGGCGCGTTCCATTAACTGCGCTTGCCGCGCACTTTGCTCGGCGACTGCGCGCAGGCTGCTCCAGACCTGGTAGCTGTGCCGTTCTTCGGCGACCACGCGTTGCGCGTCCAAGCGCACTTTGGCCTCGACCTGCCTGGCGCGTTCCTCGGCCATGCGCGCCCGTATCGTGGCGGCGCCGGCTTCGCTGGCGCGCACCTGGCCGGGCAGGGGTATCGATACGCTCAGGCCCAGGGTGCGCTCTTGTCCGTCGCGCTCGCGCGTGGCGCGCAGGGTGATGGTGGGATCGGGCGTGCGGTCGCTGGCGGCGCGCCGCGCTTTTAGCTGGTAGAGATGCGACTCCGTTTGTGCCAGTTCCAGCTCGTGGTTGTCTTGCGTGATGCGGTCCATTTGCACCGGTAGGGGGGCGCTGGCTGCGCGCGGCTCGGGCAAGCTTGTGTGCGCGGGTGTCGGTAGCTGCTGGTAGGTGGCGCTGAGCAGGGCGAGCGCTTGCGCGACCTCTTGCCTGGCTTGCTCGACCAGCGCTTCCGAGCGGCGCAGTTCGGTGTCGGCCTGCAGTAGCTCCAGCGCCGGGCTGTCACCGGCTTTGACGCGGCGTTCGGCCACGGCTTTCAATTGCTGCACCAGCGCGTGCTCTTCGTCCAGGCGTTGCAGGACTGCTTGCGCGCGCAGGGCGCTGTACCAGTCCTGCATCAGGGTACGGCAGCTTTCGTGCCAAAGGTCGGCGCGCTGGGCGGCGGCCAGCGCCAGGCCTTGTTCGCCGATGGCGCGGTCCTGCCCGGCTTTGCCGAACCAGCGTATGCCGCGCTCCAAGCCCCATTCCTGTTCGCGGAAGCGGTCTGTCCCGTGCACGCGGCGTTGCGCTGTGCCGGCGCGTGCGATCCATTCGTAGGGGCCGGCATTCAGCCTGGCTTGTTCGGTGGCGGCCAGTTCTTCGTTCATGGCGCCGATCCGCAGCTGCGGCATGGCTTGCAGCGCGCGCCGCACCGCCGCTTCCGGCGGCAGCGCGTACAGGGCGTCACCGGCCAGCGGCAGCGTGGTGGCGTGCGCGCCGGGTGCGCAGGCGCAGAACGCTGCGACCAGGGCGAGGATGGCGGGTGTGCGCTTCATGCCAGCCTCCCGCTTGCCAGCAAAGGCGTCATCCAGTAGGCGACGTCCGGCGTCGGCATTTCTGCGCCAAGCAGTTGCACCAGTTGCTGCAGCGGCTCCAGGCCGCCGGCAATCAGGACCAGCTTGCGCGCGCTGCGGCCCTGCACCAGCTCCATTGCCGATTGCAGCGGCGCGCCCTGGCCCATGCCTTGCGCGGCGAGGATGGAGAAGCCGCTGGCCAACTGCGGGTGCAGCAGCAGGAAGTCCAGGATGTCTTCTTCCAGGCTGACGGGAATCACCAGTGTCAGCAAGGTGTCGTTGGGTAAGCTCTTCATGCGGTTTCCGTTGTGGTATTGCCTGGCACGCCGAAGCGGCGGAACAGCAGCGGCAGCAGGATCAGTGTCAGCAAGGTGGCGCTGAGCAGGCCGCCGATCACCACGATGGCGAGCGGCTTCTGGATCTCCGAGCCGGGACCGGTGGCCAACAGCAGCGGCACCAGGCCAAGGCCGGTAATGCTGGCGGTCATCAGCACCGGGCGCAGGCGGCGCAAGGCGCCTTGCACCACCACCTCTGCCAGCGGCACGCCGCGCGCCACCATCTGGTTGAAGCAGGTGATCATCACCAGGCCGTTCAGCACGGCGATGCCCATCAAGGCGATGAAGCCGACCGAGGCCGGCACCGACAGATACTCTCCTGTCACCGCCAGCGCCACGACGCCGCCAATCAGTGCGAACGGGATGTTGACGAACACCAGGATGGATTGGCGCACGCTGCCCAGGGTGGTGAACAGCAGCAGGAAGATCAGCGCCAGGGCGGCCGGCACCACCATCGCCAGCCGTGCGGCGGCGCGCTGCTGGTTTTCGAACTGTCCGCCCCACGACAGGCGATAGCCGGCCGGCAGCTTCACTTTTTGCGCCACGGCGGCCTTGGCCTCTTCCACAAAGCCGACCAGGTCGCGCCCGCGCACATTGGCGCGCACCACGGACAGGCGGCTGCTGTTCTCGCGTTCGACCTTGACCGGGCCGTCCACCATGCGCAAGGTGGCCAGCTGGCTGAGGGGAACCGCCTGGCCGTCGGCCAGCGGCAGGCGCAGTTGCTGGAACAGTTCGGGCGACATGCGCGTTGCATCGCCGCCGCGCAGCAGCAGGGGCAGGCGCTGCACGCCATCGATGACGATGCCGGCGCTGCGCCCTTCGATCATGGTGCGCAAATCGTTTTGCACCTGCTCGGCGCTCAGGCCCAGGCGGCCGGCGGCGACACGGTCGATGTCGACCTGCAGATACTGCACGCCTTCGTTCTTGACCGTGAGGACGTCTTCGCTGCCCGGGATGGCGTGCAGCACGCCGACCACTTGCTCGGCCAGTTCGCCCAGCTTTTGCGTGTCGGGGCCGAAGATCTTGAGCGCCAGGTCGCCGCGTACGCCGGACAGCATTTCCGAGGTGCGCATCTCGATCGGTTGCGTGAAGCTGAAGTTAATGCCGGGGAAGTCCGCCGTGGCCTTGCGCAGCGCTTCAACCAGGTCTTCCTTGTCCGGGCTGCGCCATTCGGCGCGCGGTTTCAGCACCAGGAAGGCGTCGCTCTCGTTCGGCCCCATCGGGTCCAGCCCCAGTTCGTCGGTGCCGAGGCGGGCCACAATGCGGGTTACCTCGGGCACCTGCTCCAGGATGCGGCGCTGGATGGCTAGGTCCTGCGCCGTCGATTCTTCCAGGCTGACCGACGGCAGTTTTTCCGACTGCATGATCAGGTCACCTTCTTCCAGCACCGGCATGAAGGATTTGCCAACCACGGTGAACAGCCCCAGGGCCACCACAAGCGCGGCCGCCGCCGTGCCGACCACCAGCCGTTCCTTGCCCAGGGCGCGCTGGAGCAGCGCCTGGTAGACCGATTCCAGCCACACCACAATGCGCGGCGCCGGGCCGTGCTGTGCTTTCAACAGGAAGGAGGAGAGTACCGGGATGACGGTCAGGGACAGCAGCAGCGAGGCGCCGAGGGCGAAGATGATCGTCATCGCCACCGGGGCAAACATTTTGCCCTCCAGGCCCTGCAGCGTCAGCAGGGGGATGAAGACCACCATGATCACCACCATGCCGGCCGTCACCGGCACCGCCACCTCGCGCACGGCGCGGTAGATCACGTGCAGCCAGGACATGCCGGATTGCGCCTTGTTGCTGTGCGCCTCGATATTCTCCACCACCACCACGGCGGCATCGACCAGCATGCCGATGGCAATGGCCAGGCCGCCGAGCGACATCAGGTTGGCGCTCAGGCCGAACTGCTGCATCAGCAGGAAGGTGCCCAGGGCCGACAGCGGCAGGATGCAGGCCACCACCACGGCGGCGCGCACGTTGCCAAGGAAGACGTACAACAGCACCACCACCAGCACGGTCGCTTCCAGCAGCGCCTTGCCGACCGTCTGCACCGCGCGTTCGACCAGGTGGCCGCGATCGTAGAAGGTGCTGATGCTGGTGCCGGCCGGCAGCGATTTGCCGATGTCGTCCAGGCGCTGGCGCACCTGGTCCACCACCTGCAAGGCGTTGGCGCCGCGCATGGCCAACACCAGGCCTTGCACCGCTTCGCCTTCGCCGTTTTGGGTGACGCTGCCATAACGGGTCAACGCGCCGATGCGCACCTGCGCCACTTGTCCCACGGTCACCGCCATGCCGTCGTGGCTGGTGATGCTGATGGCCGCCACGTCCGCCAGCGTGCGCACGCTGGCGTCGCTGCGGATCAGGAAGGATTCTTCGCCGCTGGCGAGGCGGCCGGCGCCATCGCTGCGGTTGTTGGCTTGCAGTGCCTGTTCCAACTGGGACAGCGATACCTTGCGCGCGGCCAGCGCGGCCAGGTCGGGGATCACTTCGAAGCTGCGCACGGCGCCGCCCAGCGAGTTGACGTCGGCCACGCCGGGGATGCCGCGTAGCTGCGGACGGATGGTCCATTCCAGCAAGGTGCGCTTTTCCATCAGCGATAGCGGACCCTCGATGGTGAACATGAAGACATCGCCCAGCGGCGTGGTGATGGGGGCCAGGCCGCCGCTGGCCGATTCGGGCAGGTCTTTGAGCACTGCTGCCAGGCGTTCGGCGGCTTGCTGGCGCGCCCAGTACATGTCGGTGCCTTCCTGGAAGTTCAGGGTGATGTCGGCAATCGCGTACTTGGACTGCGAGCGCAGCACCGCTTGCCGGGGTATGCCCAGCAGCTCTTGCTCGATCGGCGCCACGATGCGGCTTTCCACTTCCTCCGGCGTCATGCCGGGCGCCTTCATGATGATTTTGACCTGGGTGCTGGAGACGTCGGGGAAGGCGTCGATCGACAGCGCGCCCAGCGCCTGGGCGCCGGCCAGCACCATCATCACGGTCAGCACCAGCACCAGCAGGCGCTGCGCCAGCGACATGGCAATCAGGCGGCCCAGCATTATGGCTGTCCTTTCGTGCCGGCTGTCGGTTCGCCCAGGCCGCTCCAGGCGCCCTTGATCGCGGCCACGCCACGCGACGCCACCAGCGCACCGGCACTGAGTGCGCCGCGCACCCAGACCTGCTCGCCGGCGGCGGCACCAGGCTGCACCGGCACCGCCTGGAAGCCTTTGTCATTGCGCACGAAGACATAGCTGGCCGCGCCGCGCCGCACCAGGGCGGCGGCCGGCACCGCCAGCGCGCCGGCCTGGCTGCGCGGACGTGCCAGGCGGGCTTCGACGAAGGCGTTCAATTGCAGGCAGGCGTTGCGCTCCGTTTGCTCGGCGCGCACCAGGGCGGTCTGGTTGGCGCCGTTCAGCAGCGGCGAAATGGCGTTGACTTTCAACTGGCAGCCCGGCGCCACGGTCAGCTTGTCGCCCAGCGTGATCGATGCCAGCTGCTGGCGCGATGCCTGCAACTCCACCCACAGCGGGGCGTCGCGCACGATCTTGGCAACGCTGCTACCGGCTTCCACTTGCTGGCCCGGCACCAGTGGTAGTTCGAGCACCGTGCCGGCGGCCTGCGCGCGCACCGTATGCAAGGGGCTCAAGCGGGACTCGCCAGGCAGCCGGACCAGCCTGGCCTGGTCCATGCCGCCGGCGCGCAGGGCCTGCGCGCGCTGGCTCGCGGCCAGCTGCGCCAGTTGCGCGGCGGCGCGCGCTTCGTCGAGACGCACGCGCGCGATGATGCCGTCGGCGTATAAGCTTTCGCTGCGCGCCAGTTGTTCCGTGGCCAGGCGCGCCCGTGCCGACAGTTCAACGTACTCGCGCTGCAAGTCCAGCCACGCTGGGCTGAACAGGGTAAGCAGGGGCGCACCGGCTTTCACTTTTTGCAAAGTTGTCACGTGTACTTCCTGTACCATGCCAGCCCAGGGCGTGCCGCTGACGACCAGCGCGGTGGCCGGCGCCACCACGGTACCGGCCAGCACCACGGCATCGCCGCCGGCAATGCCGTCATCCGCTAGCGCGGCCAGCGCCGGGCTGGTGGCGATGCCGGCGCGCTGGATCTGTTCCTGGCTAATCAGCACCTGTTCCGGCGCGCTGGCCGGGGCCACGACGGCGGCGGATACAATGAGAAGGGCATTCAACATGGTGGATTCTTTGGCTGGGGAGGTGGCGCCGATGGTGCGCAGAAGTTCTTAAGAGGTTCTTAACAAGTGCTCCTTACCATCCAGGCATCCCTTTTCCTGACGACCCTTATGCGTATCCTGCTCGTTGAAGATGACCCGCAACTTGGCCGCGCCACCCAGATCGGCCTGGAGCAGAATGGCTACGCGGTCGACTGGGTCACCTCGGCCGCGCACGCGCACACGGCGGTGCGCCTGCACGACTACGGCTGCATCCTGCTTGACCTGGGCTTGCCGGACCAGGATGGCATGCAGGCGCTCGCCAGCCTGCGCGACGGCGGCTACCAGGGCGCCGTGCTGGTGGTGACGGCGCGCGACCAGATTCGCGAGCGCATCGCCGGCCTGGATGCTGGCGCCGACGATTTCGTCATCAAGCCCTTCGACCTGGATGAACTGGCGGCGCGCATCCGCAGCGCCAGCCGGCGCAGCGCGGGCCGCTTGCGCGAACAATTGGTGCACGGCGACCTGGTGCTGGACATCGCCGACCGCAGCGTGACGCTGGCCGGCCAGCCGGTGACCCTGACCACCAAGGAGTTCCGTATCCTGCTCCTGCTGCTGGAGCAAGCTGGCCGTGTGCTGAGCCGCGAACAGCTGGAAAAGAACCTGTATAGCTGGGGCGAGGAGGTGGAAAGCAACGCGGTGCAAGTGCATATCCACCACCTGCGCCGCAAGCTGGGGCGCGATGTGATCCGTACCGTGCATGCGGTGGGCTACTGCATCGACAAGGCGGTGCCGGCATGATCCGCGGTGTATTCGGGCCGCAATGGTCGCTCAAACGCACCTTGCTCGCCTCCCTGCTTGGACTGACCCTGACGCTGTGGGCCAGCAGCGCCGCCATCGTGTATGTCGAGGCGCAGCAGGAGAGTGATGAACTGTTCGACCAGTCGCTGACGGAGACTGCGCATTTGCTGTTGTCGCTGGTGGAGAATGAGGTGCGTGAGCACGGCCTGGGGCAGCCGATTGTCCTGTCGATGAAGGGGCATCCCAACTCGCACCGCTACCTGCTGTTCCAGGTGCGCGACGCGAAGCACCGTGTGCTGTACAAGAACGACGGCGCCGGCGAAGTGGCGCTGGCGCCGGACGCGCCGGATGGCCTGTCCTGGACCCTGATCGACGGCAAGCGCTGGCGCCTGTTTACCCTGTGGGATGAGCGGCACGAGCTGGCGCTGGTGGTGGCGGAA
The DNA here is from genome assembly GCA_046523935.1 of Massilia sp. SR12. Classification (GTDB taxonomy): domain Bacteria; phylum Pseudomonadota; class Gammaproteobacteria; order Burkholderiales; family Burkholderiaceae_D; genus Rugamonas. The sequence continues at coordinate 5,000,025 of CP159586.1, forward strand.
CCCACCAGCCACCGCGAGGACATCAGCAGCCGCTTCTTCTACAAGATCGTGATCTTTGGCAGCTTGCTGGCGGTGCTGGCCACGGCGGCGATCTGGTGGAGCGTCAGCCGCGTGGTGCGCGCCTTGCAGGTGTCGGCGGACGAGGTGGCGGCGCGCACGCCGAATGACCTGGCGGAGGTTAGCCTGAGCGGCGTGCCGAGCGAGGTGCATCCGCTGCTGCTGTCGGTGAATCGCCTGTTCGGGCGCGTGCGCCACACCATCGAGCACCAGCAGCGCTTTACCGCCGATGCGGCGCATGAACTGCGCACGCCGCTGGCGGCCATCAAGACCAACCTGCAGGTGCTGCAACGCGCGCGCAGCAGCGCGGAGCGGGATGAGTTCATCAGCGGCCTGGGCGCCAGCGTGGAGCGCGCCACGCGCCTGGTCGACCAGCTGCTGATGCTGGAGAAGATGGATCCGCAGTCCGGCACCGTCACCACGCCGGACCAGGGCGACCTGGCCGAACTACTGCGCGAGCAGGCGGCGCACTGGCAGGCTAGCTGCGCGCAGAAGGACTTGCGCCTGCAGCTGGATCTCGCCGGCGCGCCGTGTGCGCTGCACGCGGACAGCATGCGTATGCTCTTGCGCAACCTGGTCGAGAATGCCATCCGCTACACGCCGGCGGGCGGCCGCATCGTCGTCAGTTGCGGGCGGGAGGAGGGGCGCAGCTTCTTGCGCGTGGCGGATTCGGGACCGGGCATTCCGCCGGAGATGCGTGAGCGTGTGTTTGAGCGCTTCTTCCGCCTGTCGGGGGCGACCTTGCCGGGCAGCGGGCTGGGGTTGTCGATCGTCGCGCGCGTGGCAGAACTGCACCGGGCGCAGGTGCTGCTCGGGCCAGGGTTGGATGGCGCTGGACTGGCGGTGACGGTGCTATTGCCCGTTAATTAAGCAGTGCCGGCCTATTGCACGGCCGGCGAATTTCCGATATATTGAACATAAGTTCTGTATAACGAAATTCGTACAACGAGTAAGAGTTATCAACTTAGCATCAAGAGTCGGTTTAACCGACGCCAACCTGCCTACCCGGGCAAGGTGGAAGCCATCACGGCGATGCGGCCTATTAACGGCAACGAAGCGGGCGCGACATGGTTTGCTCCGAATCGGGCCAAGCTCTCTGGAGAGACCATGACAACGCAAGCGTCCTACACCCCTTCCCAAGATCTCAGCGCCTGGCGCGAGCAGTTCCGCCTTACGCATACTTTCCATATCGTGCTGGGTTCGAATGAGCTGACCACCGGCCAGTTGGAATCGACCCTGAAGAACGCCAACGCGCACGTCGACAAATGGGTCATTTCGCGCCGTGGCGGTTGTTACGAGCACTGTATTACCGTGGACGGCATCGGCGACGATTCGGCGCGCGAGCTGCGCCGCGATTTCGCCAGCCTGGATGGCAAGATCAAGGTGCATGTCGAGCACATGGTCCATTTCGGCGCCGAAGCGGCGCACCGTTAATCGGTGGTCTCAGCACATCGTTCGCGCTAGCCTCTTGTGGCATGATGCCAGTTGATTGCAGAGGAAGGCAGAGAAACGTGAGTACGATGGCGTCGCGCATCTTGAAGGTGAACCACGCTGGCGAGAACGGGGCTGTGAACATCTACGCGGGCCAGATCTTTTTTGCCCGCTTCACGGCGCCGTCCATGGTTGCCGAACTGGCGGAGTTCAAATTGCATGAAGAGCGGCATCGCGCCATTTTCTGGGCCGAACTGCAAAGGCGTGATCGGCTGCGCTGTCGGAGCTATTGGCTATGTGGTTTGGGCGGCTTTGCGCTCGGGCTGGTGACGGGCTTGCTCGGCCGCCGGGCAATTGCGGCGACGACGGTGGCGGTGGAGCGCGTCGTGTTGCGGCACCTGGAGCATCAGCTCAAGGTCTTGGACGGCAAGGATGAAGAAGCCTGCAGGGCGATTGCTTCAATCGTTGCAGAGGAGCGGCAACACCACGACCAATCGGCTTCCCATATCGCATCGGAAGGGTTCTGGTCAAAATTGTTGTCGCTAGTAGTCGCTGCCTCCACCGAGGCCGTGATTTGGGTTGGGATGCGAGTATAGGAGAGCTGAAATGCCAGTAATTCGCGCAGCGCAAAGGCAGGTGGAAACGAATGAGACTTCGCAGCCAGGTGTGGTGAATCGGGAGGAGTGGATTAGCGAGCCGGCTGGTTTGACCCAGTTTGGCGCCTTCATCCACGTTCTCGCGCCGGGCACGCGTTCAAGCATCAAGCATTGGCACGCGTCGGAGGACGAACTTGCCTTTGTGCTTGAGGGCGAAGTTACGCTGGTCGAAGGCGAGGCCGAGCACTTGCTTGGTCCAGGCGATGCGGCGGCGTTCCCCCAAGGCGGCCCGCTTGGGCACTACCTTTGGAATAAGAGCGCCTTGCCGGCCAAGTGCATGATCGTCGGCACGCGCGCGCAGGTTGACCGGATCACCTATCCAGACCATGACCGCGTCCTGCATCGGGACCGGTCGCAACCCGACGATATCTGGACCGATTCCGCCGGCAGGCCGGCCGGGAGCCCGTATCAGGACTGGTGGCCCTGAAGTTGTGTTTTGTGCAAATATTTATTTGTGACGCGGCGAATCCTTTTGGCGGTTCTGTCCCTCTTATGCGGGAGGCAACCAACTTAGGAGACGTGATGGACGATATGAAATACGCGCAGGACCTGATCGCACTGGCGCCGCTGGAGGCGAAAGCCTTTCTCGGCTTGAAAGCGGCGGCGGAGCGCGAGGATGGGGCGATTCCGGCCAAGTACCGCGAACTGGTATCGATCGGGGTGGCGCTGACGACGCAATGCAGTTATTGCATTGATGTACACACCAAGAATGCGCTGGAGGCGGGCGCCACGCGGGAAGAAATTGCGGAAGTGGTGTTTATTGCAGCGGCGCTGCGGGCGGGGGCGGCGGTGGGGCATGGCCTGCTGGCCATGAAAAAGGCCAGCGAAAGCTGGCCTCGGAGCGCTTAGCGGTAGAAAGCTGCTACCGTGCCTTTCAGCTTGATCAGCATCGGCTGGCCGCGGCGGTCTTTGGCCGACGCGTGCTGGACTTTGATCCAGCCTTCGCTGATGCAGTATTCCTCAACGTCAAAGCGCTCTTTGTCGTTGAAAGTGATGCCAATGTCATGCTCGAACACGGCTGCCACGTGGTGCGGGCTGCGTGGGTCGATCGACAGATGGTCCGGGAGGTCTGGGCGGGTAGTATCGTTCATGGGGCAAGATTATACCGGAAGCCGTTAGGATGAGCCCATCGTGTGGGTCCGGGCGCGGCGTTTCACACATAGGCCCATCCTGGCACCAGCTATACCGGCCAGGCGCGGTCGATGATGGCGGGCAGGGCGGCGCTGGCGGGCAGGGTGCCGTAGATGCGGCCGTGGCCGTGGTCGAAGCGGCTGGTGATGAAGGCGTCGGCCACTACGCTCGGCGCGCGTTCGCGCAGCAGGCGAGCCTGGATCAGGGTGGCCAGCAGCTGGGCGTGGCGGCGCGCCTGGGCTTCCTGCAAGTAGGGATCGGCGCTCGGCGCCAGCAGGGCGTCGAGGGCGTCCAGGTGCGGGCGCAGCACGGCGTCGCCGGTGCAGCCCTGGCGCAAGTCGTCGCGCAGGGCCAGCATGGCTTCCGGTTCGCGGGCGATGGCGCGCAGCAGGTCGAGCGCCATGACGTTGCCGGAGCCTTCCCAGATCGACAGCACCGGGGTTTCGCGGTACAGGCGGCCCATCGGGCCTTCGTCCATATAGCCGTTGCCGCCGAAGACTTCCATCGCTTCCGCCGACAGTTCGATCGAGCGTTTGGTGGTCCACAGCTTGCCGGCCGGGGTGACGATGCGCTGGTAGGCGCGCTCCAGCGGGCTGTCGTCGCGTTCGAAAGCTTCTGCCATGCGCAGCATGAGCTGGGTGGCGGCTTCGCTTTCCAGCGCCATGTCGGCCAGCACGTTTTGCATCAAGGGTTGTTCGACCAGGCGCTTGCCAAAGGCGTGGCGCTGGCGCGTGTGGTGGATGGCTTGCGTGACGCATTGGCGCATCAGGCTGGCCGCGCCCATCACGCAGTTCAGGCGCGTGATGTTGGCCATTTCAATGATGGTGGGGATGCCGCGTCCTTCCTTGCCGACCATGCGGCCCCAGGCGCCGTGGAATTCGACCTCGCTGCTGGCGTTGGAGCGGTTGCCGATTTTGTCTTTCAGGCGCTGGATCTGCACCGCGTTCTTGCTGCCGTCCGGACGGTAGCGCGGCACGAAGAAGCAGGACAGGCCGCCGTCGGTGCGCGCCAGCACCAGGTGGGCGTCGCACATGGGGGCGGAGAGGAACCATTTGTGGCCGGTCAACTGGTAGCCGCCTGCCACCGGCTCGGCGCGCGTGGTGTTGCTGCGCAGGTCGGAGCCGCCCTGTTTCTCGGTCATGCCCATGCCGATCAGGATGGAGTCCTTCTGTTCAAGCGGGATGTCGCGCGGGTCGTAGCGGCGCGAGAACAGCTTGGGTGCGAGTGCTTCGAACAGTTCGGGGTCCTGGCACAGGACGGGCACGCTGGCCAGCGTCATGGAGTGCGGGCATTGCGAGCCGGATTCGATCTGGTGGTGCATGGAGAAGGCGGCGGCGTAGGCGGCCCAGGCGCCGGGGCGGTCGTCGGCAAAGGGCTGGGTGATCATGCCGTGCTCGCGCGCCATGCGCATCATGCCGTGCCAGGCGGGGTGGAATTCGACGCGGTCGATGCGGCGGCCCTGGCGGTCGAAAGTGTGCAGTTCGGGTTTGTGGTGGTTGGCTTCTTCGGCCAGGCGGATGGTGGACTCGCTGCCGAGCAGGGCGCCGTAGGCTTCCAGTTCCGCTTCGTGCGCGCCGGCGCCGGCGCGGCAAACGCCTTCCTGCAGGGCGAGGTCGGTGGTGTAGAGGTTGTAGCCGGTCAGTTCGCGGGTCAGGTTGTCCATCATGCCTCCTTGATTATTGTGAAAGAAAGTGTAATGCTCGGCGCTTTCCCGGGTGTTCGGATTTTGACCATGCAGGCATCACTTCCCGCCGCGCCGAAGCGGCGAAAACCGACGCAGTCGCGCGCGCGTGCGACGGCGCAGGCTATTGAGCAGGCTTTCGTGCAGTTGTTGGTGGAGAAGGGCTATGCGCAGGTGAGCATCCGCCAGGTGCTGGCGCTGGCTGGCGTGGGGGCGGGGAGCTTTTATGAGTACTTTGCCAGCAAGGAGGCGCTGGCGGCGGTGTGCATCCGCTTGCGGGTGCGGGCGATTGCGCAGGCGCTGCAGGAGGCTGTGCTGGCGTCGGCTGCGGCGACCTTGCCGGAGCGGGTGGATGCTTTGCTGGCGGCGCAACTACAAGCGCCACTGGCGCACCCCGAACAGTGGGCCGCCTTGTTCCACCTGGAGCGACAGGTGTCGAAGCCGCAGGCTTTCCGTGAGCTGTATCGGGAGTTTGTGGCCTTATGGGAGCGCGGGCTTGGCGCTGGCGGCGATTGGCCGGCCGGGGTGGCGCTGGGGGATGCGGCATTCGCGGCGCATTCCATCGCGTATAGCCTGGTGTCGCAGACATTGATGGCGCGCAGCGAGCGGCCGGATGCGGCGGCCTTGCGGGCGCTGGTGCGGCAGGCGGTGCATGGGTATTTGTCGGTGCTGGCGCCGCGGGCTTATCGCGGTTGTTTGAGCTTTTAGGAGTCGGGTATGGCGAGCAGGAGGCAGGTTTTGGGATTGGCGGCGGGCGCGTTCGCGGCTGGCGTGGCAGGATTGGCGCGGGCGGCTGGCCAGGCGCAGGGCGTTGCGCGCGGCGCCGGGGCGGGCCACGCGGGCGATGGGGCCCCGGCGGCGTCGCCGGCTGCTCCGCTGGCGATTGGGGAGACGTTTACCCTGGTGTCCAGGGTGCTGGGCGAGACGCGCCGCATCAATGTGTATTCGGCGCGGGCCTGGGATGTGAAGCCGGATGCGCCGCTGCCGGTGCTGTTCATGCTGGACGGCGGAGTGGCGGAGGACTTCGTGCACACGGCCGGACTGCTGCAAGTGTCGGTGGCCAACCTGACCATGCGTTCCTTCATGCTGGTGGGGATCGAGAACACTGTGCGCCGGCGCGATATGACGGCGCCGACCGAGAGCGCGGAGGATAAGAAAATCGCTCCCGTGGTGGGCGGCTCTGCGGCCTTCCGCCGGTTCATCCGCGAGGAGCTGATGCCGCTAGTGAAGGCGCGCTACAACACCACCGGCGAGAGCGCGCTGATCGGCGAGTCGCTGGCCGGCATGTTCGTGCTGGAGACCTTCCTGCACGCGCCGGAGATGTTCGATACCTTCATCGCCATCGACCCTACGCTGTGGTGGAACAATCGCCACATCCTGAAAACGGCGGGCGGCCTGCTCGGTGCGCGCAAGCGCCTGGACAAGACGCTGTTCGTCGCCACCAGCGGCGAGAAGGGCCAGCCGGAACTGGCCAAACAGCTGGAGGACGCTTTGTCGGGCGTGAAGGTGGATGGCTTGCGCTGGCAGATGGCGCCCATGCTGGACGAAACGCATATGACCATCGGCCACCCCGGCGCCATGCGGGCCTTCCGCACGGTGTTCAAGCCGGCCGCGTGAACTGCGCCTGGAGGAAGGTCGCGATCTTCTCCTGCGTGGTCGGCAGGTAAGGGATGTTCAGGTGGTCGGAGTCGGGGATGATTTCGTCGTGGTGCAGGCAGGCCAGCTTGCTCACCAGTTCATTGGTGTGCGAGTGCGGCACGATATCGTCGCTGGCGGCGCGCAGCACGTAGGTCGGCGCCGCCACCAAGGTGGCGTGCTTGACCGATTCAAAGCGGTGCTGCAGCAGCATCGACACCGGCAGGGCCGGGAAGCGGCGCTGCGCCAGCGCCAGGATCGAATCGTAAGGCGTGATCAGCACAGTGGCCTGCACCGGGCGCTGCATGGCCACCTGCACCGCCACGCCGGAACCCAGGCTGCGCCCGACCACCGCCATGCGGGTCGGATCGACCTTGTGGTGCTTGCACATCCAGTCCAGTTGCATGCAGGCGTCCGAGACCAGCAAGTCCTCGCCTGGTTCGCCGTGCGATTCGCCGTAGCCGCGATAGTTCAGCGCCAGTACCGCCATGCCGGGGAACAGGTTGCCGGCGTCGCGCACCAGCCAGGACACTTCTTCCGAACGTCCGCCGAAGTACACCACGGCCGGCCGCATGCCCGGTTCGCGCGGCGTCATCAGCCATCCCGCCAGGCGCGTGCCGTCGCCGCCGCGCAGCACGATCGCGCGCGTGCGGTGGCCGCTGCTGCGCGGTTTTTCAACCTCGCGCTTGATGGTGGGATTGAACAGCAGCTTGCGCTGGCCGGCCATGAGCAGGGCCGTTAAACCGGCCCATGCAAAGCCAATAGCGCCTGCGGCAGCTGCCATTTTGCGTGAATTGCTCATGAGGTCTAGTATGCTCCTAATGCTGAGTAAACAGCGTTAAGCAACGCACTGATGTCCGATTACGGCAACAGCATCTTGTAAGGATAACCATGCCCACCATTGATCCGCGCGTTGACGCCTACATTGCCAACTCCGCCGAATTCGCGCAGCCCATCCTGGCCCATTTGCGCGCGGTGATCCACGCTGCCTGTCCGGAGGTGACGGAGACCATCAAATGGAGTATGCCGAACTTTGAACACCATGGTTTGCTATGCAACTTTGCCAGCTTCAAGCAGCATTGCGCGTTCGGATTCTGGAAGGGCGAGCTGCTGCTGGCGGCGGCGGACGACAAGGGCAAGGAGGCAATGGGCCAGTTCGGCCGCATCACGTCGGTGCAGGACTTGCCATCGAAGAAAGTGCTGGCGGCCTACATCAAGAAGGCCATGCAGCTAAATGAGGAAGGTGTGAAAGTCGCGCGGCCCAAGGCGGCGCCGCGCGAACTGGTGGTGCCGGATTATTTCATTGCGGCGCTGGAGGACAATCCTGCCGCGTATGAAGTGTTCAACGGTTTTTCAAGCAGCGCCAAACGCGATTACTGCGACTGGCTGACCGAGGCCAAGACCGAGGCCACGCGCGACAAACGCATGGCCCAGGCGCTCGAGTGGATTGCCGAGGGCAAGAAGCGGCACTGGAAGTACGAGAACTGCTGACCGCCCCGGCCTTTACGGCATCACCATCAGTTGCAGGCCGGAGGCGTTGCCCGGCGCGCGGTACACGCGCTGGGTGGCTTTGACAAAGTCCTCCGGCTTGGCTTGCGGGATGCTGGTGAAGGTCTGCGGATTCAGGTCCACCAGCGGGAACCAACTGCTCTGCACATGCACCATGATGCGGTGGCCGCGGCGGAAGGTGTGCTGCACGTCGCCCAACTGGTAGCTGAGCGGCTCCACCTTGCCGGGCACGAAAGGCTCGGGCTTCTCAAAGCTGTTGCGGAACTTGCCGCGCAGCGGATTGCCGCGCACCAGTTGCTGGTAGCCGCCCATCTTCATCGCGGGCGGAGCCACGTCGCGCGCGGGGGCTTCTTCCGCGCTCTCCGGATAAGCGGCCGGGTAGACGTCGATCAGCTTGACCACGAAATCGCTGTCGGTGCCGGTGGTGGAGACGAATAGTTTCGGCGTCACCGGGCCGGCGATGGTCACATCCTCCTCCAGCACCTCGCTCTGGTATACCAGCACGTCGGGACGGCTGGAGGCGAAGCGCTGGTCCGACACCATGTATTCACGCGGCACACCGGTGGCCGGGTAGCCGATGAAGGGCACCGGCTTGCGCGGGTCGCTCACGTACTCGTCGAAGGCGTTGGCCTGCGCCGGCTGCTGCCAGCTCAGGGTGCCGTTCGGCCCCAGGTACAGCATTTTGGCTTTGGCTGGCGCTGGCGGCCAGGCGCTGTACTGGCGCCAGACATTGGTGCCGGTCTCGAAAGAGTTGACGGCGGCAATCGGCTGCGCCGGTTTCACGCCTTTCAACTGTTCTTCGAAGAAGGGGAACAGCAGCTTCTTGTTGAAATGCTCGCTGGTCTTGCTGTCGAATTTTACATGGCCCAGGCGCTTGCCGTCGCCGCTGGCCCAGCCGCCGTGCACCCACGGACCAACCACCAGGCCGTTGAAGATGCCCGGGTTGTGCTTGCCGATGGCGCGGTAGGTGGCGAAGGGGCCGGCCGGGTCTTCCGCGTCGAACCAGCCGCCCACCGTCAGCACGGCGGCCTTGACGTTCTTCAGGTGCGGCGCCAGGTTGCGCGTTTTCCAGAACTCGTCGTAGGTGTCGTGCTCGATGGTCGGCTTGAGGTAGGCCTGCTGCTTGGGCTCCAGGCCGGCCAGGATGTTCGACAGCGTCAGGCGCTGCAGGAAGTAGTCGTAGCCGCTGGTGGTGCCGTAGTCGAAATCGCTCCAGGTCTTGGGCAGCGGGGTCGGGTTCTTTTCTTCCGTGAAGGCGGCGTAGAAATCGTAGTTCGCCGCCAGCATGAAGGCGCCGCCATGGTAGGAGTCGTCGCCCATATACAGGTCGCTGATCGGCGCCTGCGGCGAGGCAGCCTTGATCGCCGGGTGCGCGTCGATGATGCTGGCCGCCGTGTAGAAGCCGGGATAGCTGATGCCGTGGATGCCGACCTTGCCGTTGTTGTTGGCCACGTGCTTGAGCAGCCAGTCGACGGTGTCGTGCATGTCGCGGCTCTCGTTGCCCTCGCCCGGCGCCAGCGCGCTCTTGGCGTGCGGCGTCATTTCCTGCCATTTGCCTTCCGACATATAGCGGCCGCGCACGTCCTGCCGCACGAAAATGTAGCCGGCCTCGCTGAAGTCGGCCGATGGGCCCAGGCGGCGCGGGTAGAAGTCCACCCCGTAGCGCAGCTGGCCGTCGACGTTCACGCCCGCGCTGTAGGGCGTGCGTTCGACCAGGAAGGGGTAGCTCTTGCTGCTGTCCTTGGGCACGTAGACGGACGTGAACAGGCGCACGCCGTCGCGCATGGGGATGCGGAATTCGTACTTGGTGTAGGCGGAGCGCAGGTCCGGCTTGTCGTCCGGCGCCGCGTGGGCGGCGCCGGCCAAGGCCAGGGTCAGGGCAAGGGAAAGGGGCAGGGGGCTAAATTTGTCCAGCATGGTCCTTGGCTATTTTTTAGAATCCTTGTCGAAGACGGGCCCGCGCCTCATACAGGCGCAGGTTGGCGAGTTTGCCGGCGTAGATCGCGGTCTCGCTGCGGGTGGTGCTGTTGTTCAGGGCCAGCGACATATGCTTGTCGGCCTCCTTCAGGTTGCCCAGGGCGAATGCGGCCTTGGCCAGCCAGAAGTGGAACTCGTGGTAGTAGGGCGCGCGCTGCACCTCGCGCACGAACATGGCGCGCGCCTTCTTGTAATCGCCCTCGTTCATGGCTTGCTGGCCCTGGTTGAAGAAGTGGAACGGCGGGTAGGGCTCCAGGCGCGCCAGCATGGCTTTGAAGCGGGCTGCGTCCTCCAGCTTGCCCTGGGTGGTCGCCACTTCGGCCAGGTTGAACAGGATCACGGTATTGTTCGGATCGTGGCGGTGCGCGAAACGCAAGACCTGTTCGGCGCGGTCGACGTCGCCGCGCCGCTGGTAGATGGTGGACAGGGTGTTATACCCGAGCAGGAAGGTGTTGTCGTATTCGATGGCGGCGCGGGCCCACCAGTAGGCCTCGTCCAGTTTGCCCTGCACCAGGTTTTCGGCGGCGCGGTTGTTCATGAACAGGGCCACGATGGCGCGTTGCGAAATTTCTTCGGTCGGCATCATTTCCGCGTCCGGCGGCGGCAGGAAATCGATCGTCACGGACTGTTTGCTGTCCATCAGGCTATAGCCCTGGCCGGGGGGCCTGGTCAGCACCAGGTTGACGTGGCCGCTGCTGAAATACAGCGAGCCGCTGCGGCTCCAGGTGTCTTCGCTGGTCACACGCTGGAACTTGACCCTCAGTCCCAGCTCGTGCGCGAAGGCGGCGGTCATGATGACCAGCGACAGGCAGTTGCCGGAGCGCGCGTCGAAGGCCTGGGCCGCGCTGCGCGTCATTTCGGAGTCGTATTCCAGGCGCAGCTGGTCGCGCTGGTAAAGCGCCGCGATCAGCGCCTGGTGCAGGTCATTGGTGGCGCGGTGGCTTTGCATGATCTTGCCGACGTAGGCCTTCATCTCCGGCGTCAGGGCAAAGATCTGCTCGGGCGCCATGATGCTGTCCGGCTTGCGGAACGCGCTGTCGTTGAACAGCGCGCGCTCGACCGCGATGGGTGGCGCTGGCGGCGCGCTGGCGCAACCGGCCAGCAGCGCGGCGAAAATCAATGTTGACAGTAGTTTCATGGCGGCGTCTCCTCCCCCTGTATGAAACTAGTATGTGCGCGTCTCAGGGGGCTGTCAATTCAACCGTAATGTCGGTGATGCCGAGGGTGGCCAGGGCATCGCGCAGGTCGTCGATCTGCGCTTCCACGTCGTCGCCGACATCGAGGCCGCGGTCGGCGTGTGCCAGTTCGCCGCTGCTGCCGAGCAGTTGCACGCCGATCGCGGCGTCCTCCTCGCCTTCCACCAGGGTGATCACGGCGCGCGCAGCGCCATCGGTCGCCAGCGCGGCGCCGAAATCAGCCATCATGGCCAGCATCCAGTGCTCGGAGCGGCCTTGCTGCAGCGCGCCGTAGAACAGGTCCTGGTAGAGGAAGTTGATGCGCAGGGCCGGGGCCTGGGCGGTGCCGGCCAGGCAGCGCTGCAGCAGCGGCGCGGCGGCCACGGTCCAGTCCTGGTAGCGCTGCATGCGCGCCGCGAACCAGGCGTCCTGTTTTTTGCCGGCCGGCGGCACGCTGTAGAACGGGTCGTCGGCGCGCTTCAGGGCGAAGCCGAGCAGGAAGCGCAGTTCCACCGCCTCGTCGCCGGCGCCGAAGGACGATGGCTGCCAGCCGGCGATGCTGCGCAGCAGGGCGGGCGCGTCGGCCACTTTCTTCTCCAGCAGGGCGGCCGCCGCCTCGTTCACCATGGCGTTTAGCTGGCTGGGGCGAATGGCGTCCATTTCAGCCAGGTCGTAGGCATGCTGCACCAGCACCACTTTGGCCTTCGGGCCTTCCAGGCCGGCGCTGGTAAAGCTCTCCAGCAGGGCGGCGTAGGCTTCTTCGTCCTGGAAACCGTCCGCTTCGCGCAGGCCGCCCTGGCTGTGCACGAAGAGCGGAATGGCGAAGGCGTTGATTTCCATTTCCGGACCCTCGCCCTTGCGCAGCAGGACGGTGCCGGCGTCTTCCTCGACGGTTTCCTTGAGCAGGCGGTAGGCTTCCACATCCTCGCCGCGCGCCAGTTCGATGGCGCCGTACAGCACGTTGTCTTTGCCCTGGCGCAGGTAGCGGCGCACCGTGTGGCGCAGCTCGGGTTCCTGCGCCAGCGCGAGGCTGCACAGTTCCTGGCTCAGGGTTTCATCTTTGTCGAGGGTGGGGGCGGGCGATTTGCGGGGTGCTGGGCGCTTGTTCTTTTGCATTCGGCTCAGTGAAGATCAATGTTCAATGTGGAAGGTTTCGTGCAGCTCGTCGAGCAGGTCGGCGCTTTCATCCTCGTTCAGGCCCAGGTGGCGGCAGGCGGCCTCGCCGCCTTTTTCCCACTCCAGCGAGGCGCTGTTGCCGTGGTAGCGCTGGATGGCGCGTTCCGCCAGCACCGAGCCCGCCACCAGCGAGCGGATCGCGTCGTCGGTGGCGTCGTCGCTCAGCACTTCGTAATCGTGGTGGTGCAGGATGGCCCAGGACACGTCCGGCGACAGGCCCCAGTTGCGCGCCAGCAGGCAACCGATGGCGGCGTGGTTGGTGGTGTGGCGCGCGTCTTCGATCTCGGTGAACTTGCGCTCGACGGTGCTGTTGCACAGGTCCAGCGTTTGCTGGTAGTCGGCGAAGCGATCGAGCAGGATCGGGATGCCGATATCGCAGAACAGGCCGAAGGTGTGGGCGATGTCGGGCGGCGCCAGGCGCAGCTTGCGGGCGATGAAGACCAGGGCCTGGGCCCGGCAGGACGACACTTCCCAGAACTGGTTCAGGGCGGCGTTGCCGCCGCCGACGGTGTCGCGCACCAGGATGCCGGTCAGCATGGCGGCGCACTGGTTAATGCCGAGGAAGTTGATGGCTTGCTCGACCGACTTGGCCTTGCGCGCGGCGCCGTAGAACGGCGAGTTGGCCAGCTTGAGCAGGGCGCCCGACATGCCGACGTCGTTGCCGATGATGCGCGCGATGGCGCGCGGCGACGGGTCTTGCTGCGCCAGTTCGCGCTGCAGGTCGACCAGCAGGCTGGGACGCGGGGGAATGCGGATGGAGCGCAACAGCGCGTCTTCTGCGGTCGTGTTTTCTGCCGGGAGCCGGGCTGCTGCTGTTGTCATTTTGCTTCGTGGGTTGTTCTGCTGAGGCGCGCCTCGTCATTATCGCCTGTTTTGTGCGCTTTGCCGGGGGGCGGCGTGAGTTTTTTTTCATGCCGAAATGGCAGCATTGCTACAATCGGTAGCATGTCTTGTCACATCCTGGCCGGTATCGACTTCAGCGCCCCGTCGCCGCAGGTGGCGCGGCGCCTGATCGGCGTCACGTTGCTCGTCAATGGCGTGGGCGGGCGCATTGTCGAGGTGGAGGCATACGACCGCACGGACCCGGCGTCGCATAGCTTTTCCGGCAAGACGGCGCGCAATTTCGCCATGTTCGGGCCGCCCGGCCATGCGTATGTCTACCTGTCGCACGGCATCCACTGGTGCCTGAATTTTGTGTGCCGGGAGGAGGGGCACGGCGCCGGGGTGCTGATCCGCGCGCTGGAGCCGCTGGCGGGCCTGGAGCAGATGGCGGCGCGGCGCGGGCTGGCTGCGGCGCGCCTGCTGTGCTCCGGGCCGGGCCGGCTGGCACAGGCGCTGGGCGTGACGCGCGAACTGAATGGCATGGCGCTGGGCGCGGCGCCGTTTGAACTGCTGCCGCGCAAGGGGCGGGTGCAGGTGGCGGTCGGGCCGCGCATCGGCATTTCCAAAGCGGTCGAGGTGCCGTGGCGCTTCGGCCTGGCCGGCTCGCCCTACCTCAGCCGGCCGTTCCGCTAGCGTGTCAGCGCCGCCCGCCGCGCATCGCGCTTTGCGCCGCCCGCCGCTCGCCACGTGCTGCGCCGTCGCCAGGGCTGCCGGCCGGACCGCCGGCCCGTCCGCCCGCCCGGTTGCGTGCCCCGCTGGCGCCGGGCCGCGCTGCCATCCGGCCCGGCCTCGGCGCGCTGCGCTGCTCGTCGGCGGAGGCGTCGCCGGCGTCACCCTGCGCGCGCCAAGCGTCGGCGCCATCGCTGCCGCCAGCCAGCGCGCCGGCGCCACTGGCGCCATCCACCAGCCGGCCTGGCGCGCCGTGACCGGCAACATCGCCGGCGGCACCAAGCTGAAACACAGCCACTGCCTGCGCCAGGCCGGTCGCCTGCTGCTGCAGGCTGGCCGCCGCCGCTGCCGCCTGCTCCACCAGCGCCGCGTTCTGCTGCGTCACATCGTCGATCTGCGCCACCGCCTGGTTGACCTCCATGATGCCGCGCGCCTGCTCGGCGCTGGCCTCGCTGATGCGCTGGATGATGCGCCCCACCTGCTGCACTGCCGCCACGATATCGCCCATGCTGCCGCCGGCCACGCCGACCGAGCCGGCGCCGCTGTCGATGGTGGCGACCGAAGCGCTGATCAGCGTCTTGATCTCGTGCGCCGCCGTGGCGCTGCGCTGCGCCAGGGTGCGCACCTCCGCCGCCACCACCGCGAAGCCGCGCCCCTGCTCGCCGGCGCGCGCCGCCTCCACCGCCGCGTTCAGGGCCAGGATGTTGGTCTGGAACGCGATGCCGTCGATCACGCCGATGATTTCCACGATCTTGCGCGCGGAGGCGCGGACCGCCTCCATGGTTTGCACCGCCTGCGCCACCGCCGTGCCGCCGCGCGCGGCCAACTGGTTGGCGTTATCGGCCAACTGGCACGCCTCGCGCGCGTGGTCGGCATTGCCGCGCACCGCCGAGGCCAAGGCGTCGACCGCGCTGGCGGTTTCCTCCAGCGAGCTGGCCTGCAGCTCGGTGCGCGCCGACAGGTCCATATTGCCGCTGGCGATTTCGCGCGACGCCACGTCGATCTGCTGCACCGCGCCGCGAATGGCGCCGATGGTGCCGTTCAACTGTGCCACGCTGCTATCGAGCGCGCGCGCGGTGTCGGCGATCTCGTCGCGCCCGCGCGCCGGCGGGCGCGGCGCCAGTTGGCCCGCCGCCAGGCAGCGCACGCCGTCGCCGATGGCCTGGATATCGCGCAGCAGCGCGCGCCGCACCAGCATCGACACCGCCAGCGATAAGGCCACCGACAACAGCAGCAAGCCCGCCATGGTCATGCCCAACAGGCGGAACTCCTGCCGTGCCTGGGCATAGGCCGCCTCGCTCAGCGCTTTTTCCAGCGCCGCCAGTTGCGCCAGTTGCACGTCCAGCGCCGCGAAGTGGCGCTCCGCCTTGGCCATGGCGTTGGTGGCGATCGACTGGTCCACCGCCGCCAGCTCCATGGTCTCCTGCACCGCCTTGCGGTAGGTGGCCAGCGCCTGCTGCGAACCGGCCAGCAGGCCTTTTTCATCCGCCTCGGCGCCGCCGGCCAGCTGCTCCAGCCGGTTGCCGACCGCGCCGTGGTGGTGGCGGATCTGGGCCGCCAGCGCATCCAGCCGCGCCTGCGCGAAGCTGCCGTTGATCCAGGCCAGCAACTGGTAGATGTTGGCGTGCGCCATGCGTGCCTCGGCCGCCACGTCGGCCACCGCCTGCAGGCGCGCGGCGCGCAACTGCACCAGGTTTTCCATCGATGCGTTCTGCCGCACCATGCCGAACCAGGCGCAGGCCGCCGTCGCCAGCAACAGCGCCAGCACCACGCCCGGCGCCAGCAGCAGCTTCGGTCCAATCCGCAGTCGGTTCAGCATGGCGCCCCCCTATTTTTTGTAAATGCCCGCTTCCAGCACGGCGTCGCCGACGCGCAGGATATAGGTGGTTTTCGGCTCGATCTTGCCGGTGGTCGGGTTCTTGTACATGTAGTCGACCCAGCCCTTGCCCTTTTTCGCGGCCAGGTCGATGATCTCGCGCCGGTACTTCTTGCCGCTGGCGTCCGGCACATCGGTCAGGTCCTTGCCGACGATGGTGGGGTTGACCGGATGCGCCAGCACGATGCCGGTGGCCAGGTCGCGGATATCGACGTACAGCGCGCCCTGGATGAATTCCGGGTCCTTGGCCGCGATCTTGTCGATGAATTTGTCCTTGCCGTGCTGCTTGATGTAGGCGGCGCCTTTTTCCACCATGGCGATGGCGTCTTTCTCGGTCGGGTCGTTGCTGGCATGTGCGGTGGCGGCGGCCATGGCCAGCACGATCAATGGTGCACTCAGGATGCGTTTCATTGCCGGACTCCTTGGTGGGGGATGGAGATGCCAATGTACGTCCGCGCGCGCAGGGGGGAATTGCGCAAACGCAAGCTCGTAGGATTTTTCCGGGCAAGTATTGAGATACGGCAATAGGCGCTTTCTGAAGCGGACCATCATGAAGTCCTAGCCCACCTCTTCAGGAGTACGCCATGAGCGCCGCTTTGCAGCCCACGATCCAGCCCAAGTTCAAGCCCTACACCCGCCAGACGATTTGCCATGCCCCGCAGTGGGACTTGCTGGCGCCGGAGCAGCAGGAGGCGGTGCAGGTGCTGTCGCATGTGCTGCCGTTCCGCACCAACCAATATGTGCTGGAGCAGCTGATCGACTGGTCGAACATTCCGGACGATCCGATCTACCGGCTGGTGTTCCCGCAGCGCGACATGCTGCCTGCGCACGAGTATTGGCAACTGCGCGACCTGCTGCTGGTGAAGCGGGATGAGGCGGCGGCGCAACAGTTGGTGCGGCAGATCCGCCTGCGCATGAATCCCCATCCGGCCGGGCAGATGACGCATAACGTGCCGCGCGTGAACGACGCGCCGCTCAAGGGCTTGCAGCACAAGTACAAGGAGACGGTGTTGTTTTTCCCAAGCGCGGGGCAGACCTGCCACGCTTACTGCACCTTCTGCTTCCGCTGGCCGCAGTTCGTCGGCATGGACGACATGAAGTTCGACGCGCGCGAGACGGGCGAGCTGGTGGAATACCTGAAGGCGCACCGCGATGTGACGGACGTGCTGATCACGGGTGGCGATCCGCTGATCATGAACACGCGCTCGATGGAGGAGATCATTGCGCCCCTGCTGGGGGCTGGGCTGGAGCATATCCAGAACATCCGCATCGGCACCAAGTCGGTGTCGTACTGGCCGCAGCGCTTTGTCAGCGACCGCGACGCGGACGATTTGCTGCGCCTGTTCGAGCGGGTGGTGGCGGCGGGCAAGAACATGGCCATCATGGGACACTACAACCATGCGGTGGAGCTGCGACAGGAGGTGGCGCAGCAGGCGGTTAAACGCATCGTGGGCAGCGGCGCCACCTTGCGCATGCAGGGGCCCTTGATCCGGCATATCAATGAGGACCCGGCCAGTTGGGCCGAGCTGTGGCGCACCGGGGTGCGGCTGGGGGCGATCCCGTACTACATGTTCGTGGAGCGCGATACCGGGCCGCGCGAGTACTTCCAACTGCCGCTGGCGCGCGCGCATGAGGTGTTCCAGCAGGCGTACCAGATGGTGTCGGGACTGGCGCGCACGGTGCGCGGGCCTTCCATGAGTGCCTTCCCGGGCAAGGTGGTGATTGACGGGGTGGCGCAGATTGGCGGGGAGAAGGTGTTCGCCTTGCAGTTCCTGCAGGCGCGCAATGCAGACTGGGTGCGTAAGCCTTTTTATGCCAGGTACGATCCGGAGGCGACCTGGTTCGACCAGTTGCGGCCCGCCTTCGGGCGCGAGAAGTTTTTCTTCGAGGAGGAAGGGCAGGAGGCGCCGCCGGCGCCGGGCGCGCCGCTGGTGACGGTGCTGCCGCGCCGCGTGATCCCGCTGGTGGCCTGAGGCCGCGACATGCCCGCGCCCACGCCTGCGCCCACGTCTCGCCCCGCAAGCGGCGAACCGCCCGCTGCGCCGGCAGCACACGGCGTCCGCGCGTCAGCACCCACGCATGCGGACGGCGCGATTCACGTCGCGTCGGCAACGCTCGGTGTCAACGCGCTTGCGCCTGGGGCTGCGGCCCGGCCTGCGGCTAGCGAGTCCGTCGCCACGCTGACGCCGCACGGCGCCCGCGCGTTGGCGCCTCGGACCGCGCTTCGGCCTGCCGGCAGCGAATCTGGTACCGCGTCGGCGGCCTGCGGTGCCCGCGCTACGGCGCCCGCGTCTTTGGGCTGCGTGCCGGCAATGACGGCTACGGCTGGGGAGCCGTCTGCGGCGCTGGCGGTGCACGGTGCTCCAGTTTTTGTGTCCGCATCTGTGTCCGCATCTGTGCCCGCATCTGTGGCGGCATTCGTACCGCTTCTGCTGCCGGGCGCGTTGGCGGTGTCGGTGCCGGTGCGCGGCGACTGGCGCGGGCGCTGGCTGGCGGCGCCGGGGCGCTGGTGGCGCGGGCGGGAGCGGGTGCCGGGCAGCTTGTCCGGGCCGGCCGCGCTGTTGCTGGTCTTCATCCCCTTCGCGCTGGGCCACTACCTGTCCTGGCTGCTGCGCAGCGTGAACGCCATGCTGGCGCCGCAACTGGTGGCGCAGGCCGGACTGAGTTCGGCCGAACTGGGCCTGCTCACCAGCACCTACTTCCTCGCCTTTGCGCTGGCACAACTGCCGGTCGGCATGGCGCTGGACCGCTACGGGCCGCGCCGCGTGCAATTCTGCCTGCTGCTGGTGGCGGCATTGGGCACGCTGGCCTTCGCCGGCAGCCGCGACTTCGCCGGCATGGCGCTGGCGCGTGCGCTGATGGGGCTCGGCATGGCCGGCTGCTTCATGGCCGCCATCAAGGCGCTCACCACCTGGCTGCCGGCGCACAAGACGCCCTCGGTGCAGGGCTACCTGATCGCCGCCGGTGGCCTGGGCGCCGCCAGCGCCACCTTGCCGGTGCGCCTGGCCCTGCACCACACTAGCTGGCAGTGGCTGATGATCGCACTGGCCGCCTGCTGCATCGCGGTGGCGCTGCTGGTGCTGCTGCTGGCGCCGACGCCGCCGGCCAGCGCGCCGCGCCCCTTCAGCCGCAGCGCGCTGGCGGAAACCTTCACCCACCCGGTGTTGCGTGAAACCGCGCTGCTGGTGCTGCCGTCGCACGCCGTGTTCTTCGGCGTGCAGGGCCTGTGGCTCGCGCGCTGGATGGCCGACGTGCCGCGCTACGGCGAAGAAGCCATCGCCTGGCTGCTCTACCTTGGCATGGCGGCCGTAATCTTCGGCTCGATCGCGGTCGGCATGCTGGGCGAATGGGCCGCCCGGCGCGGCTGGCGCGCGCTTGACGTGGCGGCCGCCGGGGTGCTGCTGTTCGTGCTGCTGCAAGGCGTGTTCGCCAGCGGCTGGCGCCCGCCGCAGCAACTGCTGCCGGTGCTGTTCATGCTGGTCGGCTGCATCACCGGCATCGAGTACGCGATCATCGCGCAAGCCATGCCGCCAGCATTGACGGGGCGCGCTTCCACTTGCCTGAACCTTTTGATCTTCGCCGGCGCCTTCGCTGTGCAGGCCGGCTTCGGCCAGGTGATCGCTTTGTGGCCAGCCTCGCCGCAGGGGCATTCTCCCGCCGCCGCCTACCAATGCGCCTTCGGCCTGCTGCTGCTGATTCAGTTGCCGGGCCTGTGCCGCTACCTGCTCCGACGCTTCCGGTAAAATATCGCCTTCGACAAGAAGGAAGATGAAATGAAACTGGTTCGTTATGGCCGTATCGGCAAAGAAAAACCCGGCCTGATCGATGAATTCGGCAAGCTGCGCGACCTGTCCGCTGAAATCAGCGATTTCGACGGCGACAACCTGTCCGACAAGGTGCTGCGCAAGCTGGCCAGGATCGATCCCGAAACCCTGCCCGTGGTGCGCGGCAATCCACGCTTCGGCGTGCCGGTGGCCAAGGTGGGCAAGTTTATCGGCGTGGGCCTGAACTACGCCGACCACGCGGCGGAGGCGGGCCTGCCGATTCCGGCGGAACCGATCATCTTCATGAAGGCCATTACCTGCCTGTCCGGCGCGGACGACCCGATCATGCTGCCGAAAGGCTCCAAGAAGACCGATTGGGAAGTGGAGCTGGGCGTGGTGATCGGCACCCGCGCGCGCAATGTCAGCGAGAAGGATGCGGAAAAACATATCGCCGGCTACTGCGTGGTGAACGACGTGTCCGAGCGCGAATTCCAACTGGAGAAGGGCGGCACCTGGGACAAGGGCAAGGGTTGCGATACGTTCGGCCCAGTCGGCCCGTGGCTGGTGACGCGCGATGAGGTGTGGGATGTCAATGATCTGGACCTGTACCTGGAGGTCAACGACAAGCGCATGCAGACCGGCAGCACGGAGACCATGATCTTTAAGGTGCCGCAGCTGGTGGCTTATATTTCGCGCTTCATGACGCTGGAGCCGGGCGACATCATCGCCACCGGCACCCCGCCGGGTGTTGGGATGGCGCGCAAGCGTTATCTGAAGAAGGGCGATTTTGTGCGTTTGGGGATTGCAGGGTTGGGCGAGCAGCAGCAGGATGTGATTGGGTATCAGGAGTTTTAAGTCTTTTTGAAACCGGGAAACCAGAAAACCAGGGTCCGACCCTAAGGGTCGTACCCTGGTTTCCCGGTTTTCCGGTTTTACCGGGTTTTCCCGGTTTTTCCAGTTCCAAGGCCCCAACGCAATCACCCCGGCCGCACCCGAACCAGGGCCCGCTCCAATCCATCGGCCAGCCTTGCCACAATCTGCTGCAAATCCGCCTCCGTCGCAATGAACGGCGGCGCCAGCAGCACGTGGTCGCCGCGCCGGCCGTCGATGGTGCCGCCCGTCGGATACACCATCAGCCCGCACTCCAGGCAAGCCTCCTTCACCACCGCATGCACCTGCAAATCAGGATCGAAAGGATGCTTGCCGTCCCGCTCCTGCACCAGCTCCAGGGCCAGCAGCATGCCACGCCCGCGAATATCCCCCACATGCGGATGCATGGCGAAGGCCTCGCGCAGCATGCGCCGGAAGGCTGCCCCGCGTACCGTCACCGCCCCCAGCAGGCAATCGCGCCGGATCACCTTCTGCACCGCCAGCGCCGCCGCCGCCGCCACCGGATGGCCGACATAAGTGTGCCCATGCTGGAACACGCCGCTGCCGGAACGCAGGCGCTGCACCACATGGTCGCGCGCGATGACCGCGCCGATCGGCTGGTAGCCCGCGCCCAGGCCCTTGCCCAGCGCCACCAGGTCCGGCACCACGCCGTCCTGCTCGAACGCGTACAGGGTGCCGGTGCGCCCCATGCCGCACATCACTTCATCGGTGATCATCAGGATGCCGTACTTGTCGCACAGCGCGCGCACGCCCTTGAAGTAGCCGGGCGTGGGCGGTACCGCGCCGCTGGTGGCGCCCACCACGGTTTCCGCGCAAAAGCCGATCACATGCTGCGGCCCCAGGTCGATGATCTTGGTCTCCAGCTCCTGCAGCAGGTTGGCGGTATATTCATGCACGTCCTGCCCGGCGCGCCGCTCGCGGTATTCAAAGCAGGGAGAAACGCGCGCCACGTCCATCAGCAGCGGCTCGAAGTGGCGGCGCCGGTACTCGTTGCCGCCCAGGGCCAGCGCGCCCAGCGTGTTGCCGTGGTAGCTCTGGCGGCGCGCGATGAAGACGCGCCGCTGCGTCTCGCCGTTCTCGACGAAGTATTGGCGCGCCAGCTTGAGCGCCGCCTCCACCGCCTCCGAGCCGCCCGACACCAGGTAAGCGTGGTTCAAGTCGCCCGGCGCGTCCTGCGCCAGCCGGTCGCCCAGCTCCTCCGCCACCTCGGTGGTGAAGAAGGAAGTGTGCGCGTAGGCCGCCACTTTCAATTGCGCCTGCATGGCGGCCAGCACGTCCGGATGGCCGTGGCCCAGCGAGGATACGGCGGCGCCGCCACTGGCGTCGAGATAGGTGTTACCGGCGCTGTCGCGTACGTGCATGCCGAAGGCGCAGACGGCGAGGGGCGGCGTGCGGCGCAGGTCGCGGTGGATCAGGTGGGTGGGCTGGTGCATGGCGGCTCCTGGCTGGATTGGTGGTTCAGCGACATTAGCGCGCACCTTGCGCCGGCGTTTTGATTTTTGTCGCATCCTGTGCGACCATCGGCCGTCATGACAGAGCGACTTGGCCCGATCCCCGTAGTGGAAATGACGCCCGAGCAGCGCGCCGCGGCGCAGGCCGTGATCGACGGCCCGCGCGGCGCCTTGTACGGGCCTTTCGTGCCGCTGTTGCGCAGCCCGGAACTGCTGGCGAGCGCGCAGCGCATGGGCGAATACCTGCGCTACCGCAGCGCGCTCGGCACGCGCTTGTCGGAGCTGGCCATCCTGGTCACGGCGCGCCAGTGGGACCAGCAGGTGGAGTGGGCAATCCACGCCCCCATCGCGGCGCAGGAAGGCATCACGCCAGCGACCATCGACGCCATCGCCCAGCGCCGCGCGCCAGGTGGGCTGGCGGAAGACGAACAGGCGGTCTACGATTTTTGCATCGAGCTGCACACCCATAAGCGTGTCGGCGACGCCACCTGGCAGCGCGCCATCGCGCTGTTTGGCGAGCATGGCGTGACCGACCTGGTGGGGCTGAATGGCTATTACACCTTGCTGGCCATGGTGATGAATGCGGCGCAGTCGGCGCCACCCGCATCGACGGCAGCGCCGCTGCCATAGCCTCCTGGGCGTTTACAGGTTGTGCCCGATCCAGTGCAGCATATCTTGCCAAATGCGGCGCACCTCTGCGTCTGGCGGCATGGCCAGCGCATGCGGCAATTCGATGGTGATCACCGGCACCTGTTTGTGGCGCCCGCTGTAATTGCCCAGCGAGCCCGGATACACGCCGACGCTGCGGTACACCAGGCGTCCGAACTTGCTGGGCGGGTCGATATGGCCGTCGAAATCGAGCACGCCGAACGGCGCATGGACCGATACGATCAGGTCGGGACGGAAGCGTTCGATGGTGTTGTTGATCCAGCGGCTTTCCGGTTCCGACAGCGGCTTCTTGCCGGGGTAGCGGCGCGGGTCGCTGCGCGTCACTTTGGCCCAGTAGCGCGGCGCTTCCTGCTGCCAGCCGGGCGTGGGGAAGTTGCGGTTCAGGTCCACGCCGCGCGCATTGACCCGCTGCGGCTTGGCGGCCAGCAGGCCGTCCGGATTGAGCAGCGGCGCCACTTTCCAGTGCATGCCCTGCGCGGCCGGCGTGTCCATCTGCTTGAGCCACTCGAACACCAGGGCGGAGGCGGTCAGCTCGTCGCCGTGGATGCCGCCCAGCAGCAGCACGCGCGGGGCGTTGGCCTTGGCCGGCGCGATGTCGCGCTCCAGGATGGGGAAGCCACGGTGCGATTTGACGCCGCTCGGCGCCAACGCGCTCTGGCGGCATTCGGCGGCCGAGATATTGGGCAGGCGCACGGCCAGGCGTTCGCACCAGGGGGCGTCCGTGGCCGGCTGGGGCGCGGCGCCGGCGGTTGGCAGGCAGCTGGCCAGTAGCGCGGCGCACAGCAGCCGGCGCCTCAGCGTAGTTGTTTTTTCGCGGGTCATTTGCCTAGTATGGACGACCGCAGCGGGAAAAAAATAAAATTTAATTTGCACACTAATTATTTGTGCGCTATATTTCAGTCATGCGCTTAGCGCGCTAACCATTAACGTAATCACTTTAAGGAATGACGCCATGAAATCGACCATCAAATCCGCCCTGTTCGCCGCTTCCCTGCTCGCCGGCGCCGCCCTGGTACCGGCCCATGCCGCCGAAGACACCACCGTGGTGCTGGTGCACGGCGCCTTCGCCGATGGCAGCGCCTGGAACAAGGTGATCCCGCTGTTGCAAAAGCAGGGCGTGAAAGTGGTGTCGGTGCAGAACCCGTTGACGTCGCTGGCCGATGACGTGGCTTTTGCCCAGCGCGTAATCGACACCCAGACCGGCAAGGTGGTGTTGGTCGGTCACTCCTGGGGCGGCGCGGTGATCACCCAGGCCGGCGGCAGTGACAAGGTCAAGGCGCTGGTGTACGTGGCGGCGTTCGCGCCTTCGGAAGGCGAGGTGGTTGGCGAAGTGGGCAAGGACTTCCCGCTGCCACCGGGCATCGCTTCCCTGAAGCCGGATGCGAATGGCTTCATCTACCTGTCGCCGGAGTCGATGGCGCTCAACTTTGCGCAAGACCTGAAGCCGGCCGAGCATCGCCTGATGAGCGCCACCCAGGGCCCGATCAAGGCCAGCGCTTTCGGCGACAAGGTGACTTACGCGGCGTGGAAGAACAAGCCTAGCTACTACATCGTGGCCGACAAGGACCGCATGATCGACCCGGGCCTGCAAAAAGCCTTCGCCGCCAAGCTGGGCGCGACCACCACCACCCTGGCGGCCAGCCACGTGCCGATGGCGTCGCAGCCGGAGGCGGTGGCCAAGGTGATCCTGGCGGCGGTCAAGCGCTGAGCATGGGAGGGCGTGTTACAGTACGCGCCATGGAAAACCGCACGCCCCCTACGCTGGACCAGCACCTCTGCTTCAAGCTGTATTCGACTTCGCTGAAGATGACGCAGTTGTATAAGCCGCTGCTGGCGCCTCTTAACCTGACCTATCCGCAGTACCTGGTGATGGTGGTGCTGTGGCAGGAGGAAGGGTTGGGGATTAAGGGGGTGGCCGAGCGGCTGCAGCAGGATCCTGGTTCGATCACGCCGCTGGTCAAGCGGTTGGAGGCGGAGGGCTATGTCACGCGCGGGCGTGCGCCGCAGGATGAGCGCAACCTGGTGCTGACTTTGACCGAGAAGGGGCGCCTGTTGCGCGCGGATGGATTGAAGGTTAGCGAGCAGATCGCGCATGCTTGCGCGATTACGCTGGAGGATGTGGAGGGTTTGGCGGCGGGGTTGGCGAAGTTGAATCGCAACCTGGAGAACCGCTAAACCGGGAGACCGGGGTCCGGCCCAAAGGGCCGGACCCCAGCAGGGTCCGGCCCTTTGGGCCGTACCCTGGTTTTCCGGTTCCCCGGTTTTTTAGAGCAGCACTTTCTTCAACCAAGCCGAAACATCCTGCACCTCCTCAGCACAAGCCGAGTGCTGCATCGGATACTCATGCCACTCGATCTGGTAACCCAGCTGCGCCAGCAGATCGCGCGAAGCAGTCGCGCGGCCGAACGGAATCACCGGATCCATCGTGCCATGCACCATAAAGATCGGCGTCTCCTGGTTCGCAGGATGGCGCTCGGTCGCCACCTTCTCCGCCAGCGGCACATAGCCCGACAAGCACATCAACCCCGCCAGCTTCTGCCCATAGCGCAAGCCCGCCTGCAAAGTCATGGCGCAGCCCTGCGAGAACCCACCCAGCACAATGCGATTCGCCGGCACGCCGCGCGCGATTTCGCGCGCGATCAACGCCTCGACCAGGATCTGCGACTCGCGCAAGCCCTTCTCATCCTCCTGCCGGCCCAGGTCCGTATGCACAATGTCGTACCACGAACGCATGACATAGCCGCCGTTAATGGTCACCGGCATCTGGTTCGCATGCGGGAAGATGAAGCGGATGCCCGGCAGGCCTTGCAGGTCCAGCTCATTGACGATCGGCGCCCAGCCCTCGCCGCTGTCGCCCAGGCCGTGCATCCAGATCACGGAAAATTGCGGATACGGCGCGGTGTCGATGACGATGGAGTCAAGCAGGTGGGTCATGCGTTGTCCTTCTTGCGGATGGCGGATTTAGGGCGGAATGCCTTGCATACCGCGTCATTGGTTTCAGCGTACGGGCCGCCGATCAGGTCGATGCAGTAAGGGACGGCGGCGAACACGCCACCAACAATCTGCTTGCCCTCGGCATCCTTCAAGCCCTCCAGCGTTTCCTTGATGGCTTTCGGCTGGCCCGGCAGGTTGATCACCAGGGCCGCGTGGTCAGGCGTTTCGCGGATCACCGCTACCTGGCGCGACAGGATCGCGGTCGGCACGAAGGCCAGGCTGACCTGGCGCATTTGCTCGCCGAAGCCCGGCATTTCCTTGCTGGCGATGGCCAGCGTGGCCTCGGGCGTGACATCGCGCCGCGCCGGGCCGGTGCCGCCGGTGGTCAGTACCAGATGGCAGCGCACGTTGTCGATCAGGTCCACCAGGGTGGCCTCGATCTGCGCCCGTTCATCGGGAATCAGGCGGGTTTCAAAGCGCACCGGCGTGGCCAGTGCACTGCGCAGCCACTCTTCCAGGGCTGGAATGCCCTGATCGAGGTACACGCCGCCGCTGGCACGGTCGGAAATCGAGACCAGGCCAACGAGCAGCGTTTCCTCACTCATCGTCTTCGCCTTCCGGCGCGTCGACGTCGACATCTTCACCCGGCGACGGCGCGGCGGCGGCCTTGTTCAAATCCTTCAGGATCTGGAAGATCTCGCGGTAGGCCTTCGGCGGCTTGTTCTCAGCCTGCTCCTTGCGCGCGTTGCGGATCAGGGTGCGCAGGTGCTGCACGTCCAGGTGCGGCGCTTCTTCCAGCAGCACGGTCAAGGCCTTGTCGTCGACCAGCAGCTTGTCGCGGCGGCGCTCCAGCGCGTGCAGGGCGGCGGTATCGGCCTTGGAGGCGCCTTTCCAGCCTTCGATGGTGCGCTTGATGATCGCCACTTCCTCGTCACTGAGGGTGCGCATCTTCTTGCCGACGAATTGCATCTGGCGGCGGCGACCTTCGTGATTGTTGATATTTTGGCATTCCAAAATAACATCACGCACATCGTCTGGCATCGGCACGCGCTTGACGCGGTCGCGCGGCGCTTCGACCAGTTCCTTGCCCAGTGCTTGCAGGGCGTCGGACAGGCGTTTCAGCTCGGTTTTGGAGGGGCGATCGTATTCTTGTTCGAACTCGTTGGACTGGAAGCCGACGGAGCCGCGGTTTGGATTAGGCATGATAGGGCGAAAAATCGGTAAACGGCTGCTATGATAACTGTTTTAACGCTACGACCCCTAAAAAGACCCCATGAGCGACTCCGCCTTCTCCTATTCGCAGGACCAGTTGAAACAGCTTGCACGTGATGTTTTGCAGTACGCGCGCGAGCAGGGCGGCAGCGATGCCGCCGTTGAAATCAGCGAAGGCAGCGGGCTCTCGGTGTCGGTCCGCAAGAGCAAAATCGAAACCATCGAGCAAAACCGCGACAAGGGCATCGGCGTCACGGTCTTCATCGGCCAGAAGCGCGGCAACGCCAGCACCTCCGATTTCTCCAGCGCCTCACTGAAGGCCACGGTGGAGGCGGCCTACAACATCGCCCGCTTCACGGCGGATGACGATTGCGCCGGCCTGGCAGAAGAAGAGCTGCTGGAAAAGAATCCGCAGGACCTGAAACTGTTCTACCCATGGGCCATCAGCGCCGAGGAAGCGGTGGTGCTGGCGCAGCGCGCCGAAGCGGCCGCCTTCGCGGTCGACCCGCGCGTGACCAATAGCGAAGGCGCCGGCGTGCACGTGCAGCAGTCGCACTTCGTCTCCGCCAACTCGCGCGGCTTCATCGGCGGCTACCCGTACTCGCGCCACACCTTGTCGGTGTCGCCGATTGCCGGCAAGGGCGCCAAGATGCAGCGCGACGACTGGTACACCTCGGTGCGCGACCCGAAAAAAATGGCCAGCCCGGAAGCGGTCGGCCGCTACGCCGCCGAGCGCGCGCTGGCGCGCCTGAACGCGCGCAAGCTGGGTACCCGCACCTGCCCGGTGTTGTTCGAAGCACCGCTGGCGGCCGGCCTGCTGGGCGCATTCGTGCAGGCCACCTCGGGCGGCGCGCTGTACCGCAAATCGACCTTCTTGCTCGATACGCTGGGCAAGCCGGTGTTCCCTTCCCACATCCAGGTCAAGGAAGACCCGCACGTGGTGGGCGGCATCGGTTCCGCCCCGTTTGACGAGGAAGGCGTGCGCACCCACAAGCGCGACGTGGTCAAAAACGGCGTGCTGCAAGGCTACTTCCTGTCCACCTACTCGGCGCGCAAGCTGGGCATGCAAACCACCGGTAACGCCGGCGGCTCGCACAACCTGAGCATCACCTCCTCGCTGACCAAGAAGGCCGACGACTTCGCCGCCATGCTGCGCAAGATGGGCACCGGCCTGCTGGTCACGGAGCTGATGGGGCAGGGCACTAACTACGTCACCGGCGATTACAGCCGCGGCGCCTCCGGTTACTGGGTCGAGAATGGCGTGATCCAATACCCGGTGGAGGAGATCACCATCGCCGGCAATATGAAGGAAATGTTCCAGGATATCGTCGGCATCGGCACCGATACCCTGGTGCGCGGCACCAAGCACACCGGCTCGATTTTGATTGAAAAGATGGTGGTTGCCGGAAATTAAATATTTCCATACACTGTCTCGAGAACTACACCCCTAAAGGAGACAGAACGTATGGAACGCCGTTCGTTTATCAAGAAGGCAGCCGCTGGCGCGGGCGCAGGTGTTATCGCCGCGCCGGCCATCGCTGCCGAACTGCCCGCCGTCACCTGGCGCCTGGCATCCAGCTTCCCCAAATCCCTCGACACCATCTATGGCGCGGCCGACACGTTCACCAAACGCGTGTCGCAGCTGACCGGGGGCAAATTCAATATCAAAGTCTTCGCCGCCGGCGAAATCGTGCCCGGCCTGCAGGTGCTGGACGCGGTGCAGGCCGGTACCGTGGAATGCGGCCATAGCGCCTCGTACTACTACTACGGCAAGGACGCCACCTTCTCGCTCGACTGCGCCGTGCCGTTCGGCCTGACCTCGCGCCAGCACACCGCCTGGTACGACCAGGGCGGTGGCAAGGAGCTGCTGCGTAACTTCTTCAAAGACTACGGCGTGATCAACTTCATCGCCGGTAACTCGGGCACCCAGATGGGCGGCTGGTTCCGCAAGGAAGTCAAATCCGTGGCCGACCTGAAAGGCGCCAAGATGCGCATCGCCGGCCTGGCCGGCAAGGTGATGGAGCGCCTGGGCGCAGTGCCGCAACAGCTGGCCGGCGGCGACATCTATCCCGCGCTGGAAAAGGGCACCATCGACGCGGCGGAATGGGTCGGCCCCTACGATGATGAGAAGCTGGGCTTCTACAAGGTGGCGCCGTTCTACTACTACCCCGGCTGGTGGGAGCCGGGCGCGTCGTTCTCGCTGTACGTGAACATCAAGGAGTGGGAAAAGCTGCCGAAGGAATACCAGGCCGCGCTCGAATGCGCCTCCTACGAAGCGCACGTGGTGATGCAGGCCGAGTATGACTTCAAGAACCCGACCGCGCTGGGCCGCCTGATGAAGAACGGCGTCAAGCTGCGCAACTACTCGAACGACATCATGGAGGCGGCCTACAAGGCGTCCAATGAGTTGATGAACGAGGAAGCGGCCAAGAACGCCAAGTTCGCCAAGATCTACGAGCCGTGGAAGCGCTTCCGCAACGATCAGAACCAGTGGGCCTCGGTGGCGGAATCGACCATGCAGAACTTCCTGATCAAGGCTGGTCGGGGCGGGAAGTAATTCCGTAGCACGCCGCAGCTGTCACACGACGCTGCGGCGTGCAGCTTAACGTCCGGTGCAGCTTAGTTGCTTAGTTCACGGGCACGACTTTCTACTGCCGCGCGACCTATAAAGGCAGAGACTAGGCCATTGGGTCGCGAATCAGGAAAACCATACTCGGAGTCCAACGCAGACGCCGCCTGCCAGCGGGACGAAAAGAAGTTGCGACTAAAGTGGCGGCACTGTAGTACGTAAAAACGTAAAGCAAATCAGGGCCCAACCAAAAGCCTTAAAAATATCCCCCAATCGACGCCAACGTCCGAGCGACAGCGCTTCGTTTGTCAGAAGGTGGGCCAGCGCAACAACAACCATTCGTTCATTGCGTGCCTCCACATTCTATTGGATCTCCCAGTAGTAAGGGCAGCTGTTGGCCGAAATCACCTGTACGTAAGGCGCACCGCATTAGCAATACCGAGAATATCTGATGCTCAAACTATTGAAAACAATTTCCCGTGATTGCAGATGGTCGAGTACGAGCAGTCAGGTTGATCTCCTAGCTGGGCATCTAGGTCGATGAATACACCGTTGTGATCACTCATTCTGAAGCCGTCGCGCGCACTGCCCTCCCAAGCACCTATAGCGCGAACGTCATTGGCAAGCGACCGAGAAATGCAGATGTGGTCAATGGTTGCCCGTGACAAGCCGTTTGCCCGCATGTCAAGCTCGGATACACATTTGAGCGATGACTGATCGAGGGCGAATGAGAGCTTTGCCACGGAGTCGGCGTCTTCATACCAACCAGTCCCATCGCGACTCTGGTTAAAATCGCCCGCAACGCACAGCAGATGACTCGGAAATTCGGCTCGAAGCCGTAGCCAATCAGCGGCGTGGCTTGATATGGACTTTCGATGTTCCTCCCATCGGCGCGCATTTCCATCCAAGCCCCGGTCATTCGCGTAAGTGATGACAGTGCCGAATACGAGCATTGGGCCGGCAGGAGAAATCACTTCGGCGCAGACGGCAAAGTACGGATCGAATGTGGGCACGGCTCGACGTATTGGCCACCGCGACCATATTGTGGCAAAACTCTCGCCATTGGTGTGATAACCGGGTTGATGTGGTGCGGCTAAGCAAGTATATCCATCCAGGGCGATGACTGAGTGGGTTTCTGTCAGAACCCAAAGGTCCGCGTTTATCTCCTTAATCTTTTCAATGCGTCGGGCATTCTTGATATGCCCGTTCAGTTTCGGGCGCTCCAAATTCCAAGTGGCTATACGCATGGTTGTCAACTCTCGTCTGGCGAAACACGCATCGGTTGAACCCAAATGTGAAGCAGACGAATAAGAGCCCGGCATTCATGCTTTTCAAAGCCGTCTGCTCGAGCCTTGCGATACACGTCTTCAGCGCTTAATGATGCGCTCAGTCACACTTGAGTCACTGAATCCAGTCTACACTCGAAGCATTCGCTGCCCCATCCGCTTCCTGGAGGGCACCCACATCGATTGGAGTTAGTGTTACGTGTCCATTCGGGGTGTACGTCACTCCAAACACCTGCTCGTATCGACCTGGACCCAATACCCAAAATATGGGAGCGGCACACTTTCGGAGGCCAATAACTTTGCGCATTGCATTGAGCTCAGCCCCCTTCAGACCGAGATTGGCATCGTTCGGTGTGGCTCTGTGGAGCATCATAAATTCAATTAACCTGTCCACTTCCTTGCGGGTCTTTTTTACCTCGCACACCAGTTGCTCCGTCCCATCATTGGCATAGCCCACCAGATCGAAAGCCCACGTCTTCGATTGAAGGCCAAGCCTATGAATAGGCCAACCAAAATCGCGATGCAAACGCATCAAGCCTGACATTGTAATGATGGGTTCAAGCCAGAGTGTAATCCTGCGCGGTATCGTGCTTTTTTCGTGCTCCCAGAAAATTTGTTCTTTGGCGCAGCTCCGCGCAACGAGAAATGTTCCTTTCTGATGCTGCACCACCGCCGCATCCACTGCCGCCATGAAGTCACTGGCATCTTGTGGCTCCAAATTGTCAATGGACTCGTCAACAAATCCGCCCATGGCATATTCGCGAGCTATACAAAAGGGTTGCAACCACTCAGCGTGCACTCGACGCTTAAATTCGGATTTCGGAGTCACGGTTTTACCTTGTAATGCCAGCGAGGCGTCATAGTTAATCTGTCACCGAAAGGGGCTTCATTTTGTTGGCGATTTTCTTGCCTGCTGCGCTTTCGGCGACGCGCAAGTCAAATGCGCTTTGCAGGCTCAGCCAGCGTTGCGCTTCGCTACCAAAATATCGCTTCAGGCGAAGGGCCGTATCTGCACTGATGCCCCGCTGACCCTTGGTGATTTCGCTCAGGCGCGAACAGGAAACGCTTAGCGCAATTGCTACCGCTCGTACCCTTACACCCATGGGTTTAATGCAATCGTCCATCAGGATTTCGCCCGGGTGAACCGGGCGCATACCGTTCTTGAACATAGCGCACTCCTGCCTGATCGACGCCCCCGCTATATCTGTAAGTCATGCGGCGTGGCGCGGGTAGCCGATTTCGGCGGCCTCTCCATACGTAAAGTCCAGGTTCGCATCTGGATTGAGCATGCGGATAGTTTCGTCGGTGAGCGGAACGTGCTCAAACACCGCAGTCACGGCTTGAATGCTTACGGCAACCTCATAATAGGCCTCGGCCCAGGCAGCATAACCGGCTGGTCCTGCGATTAGCACGGCGAGCATTTTGTCGGAACCATCTTCGGTCAGCGAGCCTTGGACCTTCTGCCAAATCGAATCATCCGCCTTTCGCCAGAAGCAAAAGGTAGCGTCCTGCATGGAGAACGCCGGCTCGTTCAGGAACGCCGAAAACTCACAAGGAACCTGGGCTTGGATGGTTGCGCCAAAGGATTTGCCCTCCGCCAGTTCGTGAGCGAAGCCTTTTAGCGCTGCGCCAACTGAATTGAAATGCAAGAACCAGTCATCCCCGCAGCCGTCACGCATGGAGGCCATTTGCTCGCCCGGTGCCCAGTTGCAGTTGAAGCTGTAGTAGCGGTATTCCCATTCGGGGCAAAGGATGGCATCCAGCATTGCCAATGATTGAGTGATAGCGCGGAGTGCTTGAAGTGAAGGTAAGTCTTGGGCTTGCATCACAGTATATTGAGCGTAGGGATTTTCTAAGCTGTAGCAAAGTTCCTCGCTATCAGTACTTCGCCAGGTTGAACCGCGCGCATACCGTTCTGAACAAGGCACTTGCGCGTAGGCGCAGGCATCAACTTGCGAAAATGTTATCTGCAATTCGCATGGGGGTCAATTTTTCAGGGTAGGGTGAACGGGAGGCCTTCCAACTGCGTATGGCGTTTCCGCTGAAATGACTCGCTGTTTTCTGCTGTTTCGCGCTGTTTTCCGCTGTTTTTTGGGGAACCATCGTGCACGCACGGCGGTCTAAGAAAAACAGCAGAAAACAGCGCGAAACAGCGCAAAACAGCGGAGGAAAACAGCATGAAAGACATAGCGACTCTGGCGATACCCACCGCCACCTTGTGCCGGCTGCTTCAATATGCCGATGCCCATCAGTCGGAGCGCAGCGCCGGCGAACTAGCGGCCCTGGCAATTGAGGAGTGGCTTGCCCGCGCCGCCGGGGGCGGCAAACCTGGCATCCGCCTGCGCGGCTACCAATGGAAAACAGTATTCCTGCCAGAAGGCACACAATTGCGTGCATGGAACCGTTCCGGCTTCGCATACGCCGAAGTCATCGGCGACGCGATCATGCATCTGAACGAGCCGGTATCGCCGCACGAATTCATCTGCCGCTGCAAAGGCATTTCGCGCAGCGCCTGGGCAGAAGTATCCCTGCTATTCCCTGATGAGAACCAGTGGAAACGCGCCACCACGCAGCGGCGCGAATTGGCCCGCCTCCCAGCGCCGCAGGCCGCTCCGGCACCGGCGCCCGCACCGGCCCCCGCTGCCCTGCCGGCCGCACAGCCAGCGCCCACGTTTTCCAGTGTGCTGCCGCCGCCCACCCAACGCCTTCCGCGCGTGCCCCCAATTCCAACGCAAGCGCGACTTCAGCCCGATGCTCATGCGCGGGCAGCCGCAGTCAAGGAAATGCTCGAACCATCGGATCGCCGCAAAGGCTACCGCCGGCAGGAAGATTTGTTGCTGGATTAGCGCTAGTCGAGCAGGCAAGTCGTGAACGCACGCGCCGCCGCCGTCATCCGGCGCTGTGGCGTGTAGATCAGGGAGAAGGGCCGGCTGCGGCCTTTTAGTTCCGGCAGCACCTCCACCAGTACGCCGCGCTCCAGCCGGTCCTGCGCGATAAAGCGGAAGGTTTGGCAGATGCCGAGGCCCGCCTCGGCCAGCGATACCGTCCCCAAGGCGTCATCGGTCACCTGCAGCGATGGTTCCACCGGCCAGTCCAGCTCTGCGCCGTCCTGCATGAATTGCCAGGGGAAGGGCCGCCCT
Source organism: Massilia sp. SR12 (assembly GCA_046523935.1). Lineage (GTDB taxonomy): Bacteria > Pseudomonadota > Gammaproteobacteria > Burkholderiales > Burkholderiaceae_D > Rugamonas. The sequence goes on from CP159586.1 coordinate 5,033,796, forward strand.
GTGCTGGGCAGCAGGAAGGACAGGCAATCGTGCGCTGCCAGCGCGTCCAGGTCGCGCGGCAGGCCGCGCCGCTTGGCATACGAAGGCGCGCACACCAGCACCAGTTCCGCGTCCTCCAGCTTGCGCGCAATCATGCTGCTGTCCTTCAGGAAGCCCTGGCGGATGGCGAAGTCGAAATTGTCCGCCGCCAGGTCGACATTGCGGTTGCTGATATTCAGTTCCACGCGCACGGCGGGATAGCGCTCGGCAAAGCGCTGCAGCAAGGCAGGCAGGCGATAGTGGCCAAACGTGGTCGGCGCGCTAAGGCGGATGCGGCCCGTCACTTCGCCGCCCTCGGCCTGCACCGCGCGCTCGGCGTCGTCGATCAGCGACAGGGCGGCGCGGGTCTGATCCAGGTAGAGGCGGCCGGCATCGGTCAGGCCCAGGCTGCGCGTGGTCCGGCGCAGCAGTTGTGTGCCGAGGCGTGCCTCCAGCCGGGCCAGCGCGCGGCTGATGACCGAGGGCGTGGTTGATAGTGCGACGGCCGCCGCCGTCAGCGAGCCGCGCTCGACGACGGTGACGAAGGTTTCCACATCGCCCAGGTGATCGTATTTCCGGCTCATTATTGCCTTTAAGGGAAAAATGGTTTGATTTTTCGGTAGTTTATCGCCGTTAGAGATTCGAATAAAGTAGCGACATCAACTTCTTTTGGAGCAAACCATGATCAAGAAACTCACCGCCATCGCCCTGGCCGCCGCCGCCTTCGCCGCCACCTCCGCCAGCGCCGGCAATGTGCTGGTCGTCTTGTCCGACGAAGCCACGCTGGACCTGAAGGCCGGCAAAACCTTCCAAACCGGCTTTTACCTGAACGAGCTGATGCAGCCGGTGAAAATGCTGATGGATGCCGGCCACACCATCACCTTCGCCACGCCGCAAGGCAAGGCGCCGACGCTGGACAAAGGCTCGGTCAACCCGATGTTCTTCGGCGGCGACCAGGCCGCGCTGGACGCGCATGCGAAGCTGCTGGAACAACTGCGCCTGACCGACAAGGACAACTCGCCCGTGGTCAGCCTGGCGCGCGTGGAGCAGCAGGGTTACGCCCGTTACGACGCCGTCTACGTGCCGGGTGGCCACGCGCCGATGCAGGATTTGCTGACCAGCGCTGCACTGGGCAAGGTGCTGAGCGCCTTCCACAAAGACGGCAAGCCAACCGCCCTGGTCTGCCACGGCCCGATCGCCCTGTTGTCGGCCATGCCGGACGCGAAAGGCTTCACCATGAAGCTGGCGCAAGGCGCCACCCCGACCCAACCGAAGTGGATCTACTCTGGTTACAAGGTCACCGTGTTCACTAACGCGGAAGAAGAAGCGTCCAAGGCCCAACTGGGCGGCGGCGAGATGAAGTTCTATCCGGAGACCGCGCTGGTCAAGGCCGGCCTGAAATTCTCCAAGGCCGCCAACTGGGAAGGCAATGTCGTCACCGACCGCGAACTGATCACTGGCCAGAACCCAGCTTCCGCGCCGCTGGTGGGCAAGGAATTGCTGGTTCGCCTTCAAAAGTAATATGATGGGCGCATGAGCTATGCGCCCCATCCAGAAGGACTGCGCTCCGCCTTTCACGCGGAGCGCTTCACGTCAGAAGAAACCCCACTGCAATTCACGCTGGTCGAAGCCGGGCGGCTTGCCGTCGGCAGCGGCAAGGTCGCCGCCGGCGACCCTCAGTCGGAAGAGCCCTTGGCGCCATTCACCCAATGCGTGCCGCAAGGCGAGTATTCCGTCACGCTGGCCATGGCCAACGAACGCCTGGCCTATGCGCGCGTGCTGATCGACGCCGCCGCCGATGCCGTCCACTGGTACCCGGCGCTGACCGCCGACCAGGATGCGCGCACGCTGCAGCCGGGCGAAACCTTCGGCTACGCCGTGCAATCGGGGAGCGCCTGCTTTGCCAGCGATGGCAATACCGTCAGCTTCGCCGCCACCCCGAGCGAAGCGCGCCATGCCTCTTACTTCGGTTACGACAGCGCCGGCCGCGTGGTGGCATTGGTGACCGATTTCGGCGTCCTGCCCGCCGTTCACAGCGCGCCGCTGCCGCGCCGCAACTGGTGGCAGCGCTTGCTTTCTATCTTCAAGTGACAATCTGCCAGAATTTTTGTGGTCAGCAGCGGTTAAGATGGCGCCATGAACAATGAACGCACTTTGTGGCGTGGCCGCCCGCGCCAGGGTCTGATGCTGCGCGGCGCCGATATCCTGATGGTTCCATTCAGCCTGCTGTGGGGCGGCTTCGCCCTGTACTGGCAATACTCGGTGGTCAGCGCCGACGCGCCGCTGCTATTTCGCGTGTGGGGCATTCCCTTCGTGCTGGTCGGCCTGCACATGATCGCCGGCCGCTTCTTTGTCGACGCGTGGCAGCGTGCTAAAACGGAATACAAGGTCAGCAGCGAGCGCATCACCATCCGCTCCGGCATTTTCAAGCGCCGCGAGCAGATCCTGGACTTGCGCGAGCTGGCCGATTTTTCGCTGACGGAAAACAGCAAGGGCGAGGGCACCATTACTTTCGGCGTATCGTCGGCGGGCGATGTGTTCAGCGGCCTGGCCTCCTGGCCCGGCGTGGAAGGCGTGCCGCGTTTCGATTCCATTGCCAGTGCGCGCAAGGTGTACGAGATCATTCGCAACGCGCACTACGCGGCTGGCCACACGCGGCCATTCGGGCAACGTCTGGGTTGAGCAGGTAGTTGCCGTGCGCATGGTCGGGCCGCTCCAGCAGGCCGAACCAGGTGGGCGCGTTGGAGACCAGTACATTCACCACCTCTACTCCCAGCGGTGCGTAGCGCTCGCGTTCCAGCGTGTAGGTCAGCAAGTCGTTCGGGTCGCTGAAGGCGACCAGCGTCAGCTTGCGTGCCGTGCGTGGCGTGGCGGCGGCGCGGCGTTTGCGCAGTAAGGCTTGCAGGCTGTCGCCGGACTGCGCGGCGGAAGCGGTTGATGCGGCCGGAGCGCCTGATGCGCCTGATGCGGTCGGCGTTGCGCCCGGCCCCGACCCCGGCCCCGGCCCCGGCACCGGCGCTGCCGCCACTGCCTGCTGGTCGGCCAGCGTGAGCAGGGGAATCTGGTTGGCCGCCATCACCAGGTAGGCGATGCGGTCGATGGTGCGCTGCGCCGCCGCGTCCATACGCAGCAGGGTATCGAACAGGATCTTGCTGCCAAGGCTGGCCGACAGCACCAGCAGCGGCGCGTCCGGCGCCGCACCCTCGGTGGCGCGCAGCACGGCTTGCGCCATGCGCTGCTGGATGGCGTCGCGCGAGACGCCCTGGTAGATCAGGGCATCCGGGATGCAATCATCCATCAGCAGGTCCTTGGCGCGCGCGTTCAGTTTGGCGCGCACCACCGGCAGGCGGTCGCTATGGTCGTAGTCCAGTTGGTGCTTGAGGGGTGTGGTCAGCGGCGACCAGACCAGGGCCTTGATGCGCAGTTCGCCCTGGCGCAGGGTGATTCTGCGCTCGACAAGCTGGATGCCTTCGGCCGCTGCCATCGCCGCCGGCGCTGCGGCCGGCGCTTGCGTCTGCGCCCGCAGAGCGCTGCTGAGTTGGGCCACCGTTGCATCGACCCAGCGCACATCGTGCGTACACATGCCATGCACCAGTAGCACGTCCACGCTGCGCCCCGGCGCCGACGCCACAAAGTCCACCAGGCCGGGGAAAGCCCCATCCGCCTGCGCCGGGCGGTAGGGCATGGATGTGCAGCCAACGAGCATGGCGCAAGCCAGCACCGCGAGAATTAGCTTCATGATCGCCTCCATAAAGCCCCATGATCGGCGCAGATGGCAGCACGGCCTTTGCGGCGCCGCAAAGCTGGCAACTTTAGCGGCGCCCGCCTAACATGAAGCATGAGCAGCAAACGACAAATCGAACGCCTGCCGGCACTGTGCCCGGAGCCAGAACCCCTGGTAATGGCCGCGCCGCGCGAGCGCGTTCCCGGCCAGCCCGGCTACCTGCAAGCGCGCGCGATCGAGCGCCTGCGGCACCAGCATGTAACGCGCATCCGAAAACTCAAGCGCCGCTAATCAAGTTCCAGCACCCGCGCCCCGCCATCCTGGCGGCGCACGAATTGTTCAATGCCGTCCACCGTCACCGTAGCGATATCACCGCGCATGCGGCGCCCCATTGGATGGTCGTCGAAGGCCACGTTGGCGCGGAACATGCGCCCGCCCAGGCGCTTCATGGCGTTGATATGCACCGATCCCGGGTCGTAGCCGGCGCCGCCCAGCCATTGCTGCGCCTCGGCGCGCGTTTCCACCCGTCCCGCTTCGGCGCTGGCGGCGGCCAGGGTTTCCAGCACCCACTGGTTGGAGTTCTGGTAGCGCGTGGACCAGGCGTAGGCCAGCATGTTGTAGCGCGGCTCGTGCATGCGCACCGGCGTGCGTGTGGCCAGCAACTGCGCCAGCCTTTGCTGCACCGCCGGCGCCGGCAGGATCAACTGCGCCTTGTACTGGTACAGGTCGGTCAGGAAGAAGCGGCCCAGGCCATCGTTGTACAGCCCCGAGCGCGCCGTGCCACAGTCGTTCAATAAATGCACCACCACCCAGCGTCCGGCCGGATGGTCGCGCCAGGCCAGGCCCACGTGCGAGAAGCGCAGGCCGTAATCCGACAAGTCCTGCCCGGCGCGCGCAATGAGTGCCACCTGCGCGCCGCTGGCGTCCAGCGCTTGCGCGCTGCGCTGGGCCAGGTCCAGCGATCGTTCGACATCGTTCAGCGACAGCGGCTTGTGTTCGCAGTGCTGGCCGGCGTGGGCGGCGCCGGTGGCAAAGGCCGCAGCGGCCAGCAGGGTGGTTAGCAGGCGCCGCATGGCTTAGTTCACGCGGCTGTGATGCAGCAGGGCCTTGCCCGCCTCATTCGGCAGGAAGGCGATCACCTTGCCGGAAATGACCAGTGCATGGCCGGCCGACATGGCCACCGCGCTCACCGCCGTGCCGGCAGCCACCGACATGCCTTCCAGCGCCTTACCGCTGAACTGCACGGTGGCCTTGCTGCCATCGGCGGCGCTTTTCAGCACCACCGACACGCCGTCGCCGACCGTCTCCACCGACTCCACCACCAGCGAGCCGGCGGCGAACACGGTCAGGATCGAGCCGGCTGCCACCGAGGCGGTCAAGTCGCTCAAGCCGTGCAGCGACGCCTGCGAGCCGTCGGCCGCCTGGCTGCTGGCGCAGGCCAGGGCCAGCAGGGTTGCGATCAGGGTGCGTTTCATTTCTGTTGTGCTCCATAAGTCATGGGAGGCGCCATCTTGCTGCGGCGCCGTTACTGCCGCAATCGCGGCGCGCACTGTCGCGCCTGGGCGAGCCAGTGGTATCATATTTCGATACTTTATTGCCGGAGAAGCATGCATGTCCAATGTCACCCGCCTGGTGGACGCCATCAAACGCCAGCTCAAAGCACGCGGCATCACCTACGCCGAGCTGGGCCAGAAAATCGGACTCTCGGAGCCCAGCATCAAGCGCATGTTCGCCGCCCGCAATTTCACCCTGGACCGGCTGGAACAGGTGCTGGCCGTGCTGGAAATGGACTTCGCCGAACTGGCGCAATCGGCGGCCGACGCGCCGCAATTGATTTCCCAGCTCACCTACGCGCAGGAGAAGGAAATCATCAGTGACACCAAGCTGTTGGTGGTGGCGGTGCTGGCGCTGAACCAGGTGCCGATCGAAGAAGTGGTGGCGAGCTATAAGATCAGCGCCGCCGAAGCCACCGCCTGCCTGCTGCGGCTGGACCGGATCGGCTTCCTGATGCTCAAGCCGAACAACCGCATCAAGCTGCTGGTATCGCGCACCTTCAGCTGGCTGCCGAACGGGCCGATCCAGAGCTTCTTCCGCGACGAAGCGTATGGCGACTACTTCGACAGCCGTTTCGACGGCCACCACGAGGTGCAGCGCCTGGTGAGCGTGATGCTGTCGCAGCAATCGACGCGCGCGCTGCTGGACCGCCTGAAGCAGGTGGCCGACGAATTCTCGCTGCAACACCAGGATGACGCCCGGCTGCCGTTCGAGCAGCGGCGCGCCGTCACCATCATGCTGGCGGCGCGGCCCTGGATGCCGACAGCATTCAAGGCTTTGTTGCGTTAAAAGTAACTTATAGTTAATATAGTTAATATTATCAATAAATTAACTACTTGCGAATGAAAAGTTACGGATGGCTGTTGCTGGCGTTGGCGCCGACGGTGGCGGTGGCGCAGGACAAGGGCGCAGCGGCCCCGACACCGGCACAGGTGGTGGTGAATGGCGAAGCGGAGCGCGACTTCGTGGCCGGCAAGCTGGTTATCGGCAAAAAAGCGATTACGGAAAGCGGCGCGCAGAATGCCGGCGAGGTGCTGCGGCGCGAGCCCGCCATCACCGTCGGCAAGAATGGCCAGATTGGCTTGATGGGGCTGCCCGGCTATACCCAAGTGCTGGTCGACGGCCAGTCGCACACCACGGGCGACCCCATGCAGTTGGACGCGCTGCAGATCGAACGCATCGAGATCATCAAATCCGCCACCGCCGAAAGCGGCCCATACGGCATTGCCGGCACCATCAATATCGTTCGCCGCAAGGTCGAGCGCAAAACCATGACGCAGTTGCGGGCCAACGGCAATATGGCGGGCGGCCAGGGTGGCGGCGGCGTCACCTTGTCCAGCAACCAGGTGCCGGACGAATCGCCGTGGAGCTACAACTACACCTTGATGGCCGACCGGCGCAACACGCCCGGACTGCGACAGTATCGGCAGGAGGAAACAATTGGCGGCCAACAGCGCGTGCTCTACCAGGGGGCGGACGCGTCCACCAGCCGCTTCGACATTTTCAGCGCTGAAGCCAACGCGGAGCTTCGCCTGAGCGCCGCGCACAAACTGCGCTTCAGCGTCGATGCAGGCCGTGTTGTGCAAAGCAGCGGCGCGACCGAACAGCGCTCCTGGCCAGATGCGCGCCGCCTCGTTGCTGACAAAAAGGGCCGGACCCCGATGACCTCACGTTCGGCGGATGTCAAATGGAACTGGAACATCGACGAGGAGAGCCGGCTGGAGCTTGCGCTGCGCTCCCTGGCGATGAGCATGGATAGTGCTGAACAGCGCTTCGAGCAATGGACGCCAGGCCAGCCGCGCACGCGATTCGACGGTTCGCAGAGGGACGGTCTCAATCACTTCGTCGACTTGACGTACAACACCGAGTTCAAAGGCGGCCACGACGTCTCCGCTGGGCTGAAGTTCGCTCGCAACAGCGGCGACATCAACCACGTGAACCAGGTGAACGGCATGCCCGACCTGAGCTACGGTGTGTTGGGCAACAATGTGGCGGAGCGTACCACCACCACCCGCTTCTTCGCGCAGGACGACTGGCGCCTGGACCGCGCCAACGCACTGGGCTTTGGCCTGTCCACCGAGGAACGCAAAATGGACCTGCGCGAAGGTCCGTACCAGAACCGCAGTACCTACCGCATCTGGTCCCCCACGCTGCACTTCGCCCACAAGATTGGCAGCGACAGGAAGCGCCAATTGCGGGCATCGCTCGCGCGCACCTTCCAGGCGCCGAGCGAAAACCAGCTTATGCTGCGGCCCTCCATCAACGACCTGGCCCCCTGCAATGCCGCCGGCCAGTGCGGTGCCAACACGCCGGACACCAGCGACAGCGCCGGCAACCCCAAGCTGCAGCCGGAACGCGCACTGGGCCTGAACCTGCGCTACTCGCACGGCTTCGGATCGGGCAGCGAATTCGCCACGGAACTGTATTCGCGCCGCATCGACAACAAGATCGGCACCAGGCTGGCGCTGGAGAACGTGGCCTGGGCCAATGTGCCACGCTACGTCTCGCGCCCCGAAAACTTGGGCGAAGCCGACATCTACGGCATCAGCTTCGAAGGCCGCACCAGCGCCAAAGACTTCTGGAAGAACGCCCCCGCGCTCGACCTGAACGGCAGCCTGGGCATCTCCCGTTCGCACCTGCGCGACTTGCCCGGCCCCGACAACCGCATCTCCGGCCAACTACCGTGGCGCGCCAAGCTTGGCTTGTCCTACTCCGTGCCAGGCATGCCGCTCAAGCTGAACGCCGACGCCAACTGGCTGCCGTCCGACTGGACGCGCCAGAACCTCGTGGAGCGCGCCTACCAGTCCAGCCGATTCACGCTGAATACCAGCGCCGCATGGAAGGTCGATGCAAAGACGAGACTCGTTTTCAACGTCGACAACCTGGTCAAACGCAAAGGCCGCCAGATCGAAGAATACAGCGCGCAAGGCCTGCTACTCACGGGCTACAGCGAGCGGGAATCGAATACACGGGTACGGGTATCACTGGACACCACACTAGGAAATTAAGCGAATGAAGAAGACTTTACTGGCGCTGGCGCTGCTCGCCATGTCGGCCACCGCAGTTGCGGGAGAAAAGATGCAGACCAAAGCCCAGTGCGAAGGCAAATGCCTGCCGATGATTTATGATGGTACTTCGGAGAAGACGGTTGCGCACCAGCAAAGGCTGAAGAATATCCGCGCCAAAAAAGAAGGCGTCACGGATCCGCAAAAGCTCAAGGAACTAACGGAGGCGGAAGAAGCGGAAGTCGAAAAGTTCGAAGCAGCGCACGAGAAATTTTGCCGCCAGATATGCAGCTACTTCCCCGATACGCTGTAAGGCAATTCTGCGCGGCAGCCGGAAGACCGGCGCCGCGCAGGTAAAGCTTAGAAGTCGCGCAGGTTACGCAGGACCGGCTGCAGCACGTCCGCGCCCAGCTTGGCCGAACGCGCGCCGCTCCAGCCGTTGATCTCGTCCGGATCGTTGGCATTGTCCTTGAACGGCAGTTCCAGGGTCAGCGACAGGCAGCCGAACAGATGGGTGATGTGCGGCGAACCCATGGTCAGCACTTCCGGCGTGTACGGCGACTCGCCGTAACCGAATTCCGACTGGAAGTCAGGCGATGCCAGCTTGAAGTCGGCGATGAACTTATCCTGCGCCGCCTTCTGCTCCTTGGTGAAGTTCGGCAGCGCATCGCTACCGGCCACGAAGACGTAAGGCAGGCCTTCGTCACCGTGCACGTCCAGGAACAGGTCGCAACCGATCTCCTTCATCTTCTCTTTCACCAGGAAGACTTCCGGCGAACGCTCCATGGTCGGCTCGTTCCACTCGCGGTTCAGGTTGGCGCCGGCCGCGTTGGTACGCAGGTTGCCGCGCACCGAACCATCCGGATTCATATTCGGCACCACATAGAAGCAAGCATCCTGCAGGCACTGGCGCGCGTACGGGTTGGACGCATCCAGCAGCGCCTCGATCATGCCTTCCACGAACCACTCCGCCATGGTCTCGCCCGGGTGTTGGCGCGCGATGACCCACACCTTCTTCTCCGCCTGCTGGTCACCGATGACCAGCAGATTCATATCGCGGCCCTCCACGGTGCTGCCCAGGTCCACCAGTTCAGCGTAAGGATGCTGCTGCGCCGAATCCAGCAGCGACAGGTGGCGTTCCCAGGAATACGGCTCGAAGTACGCGTAGTACACGGAATCATGTTCCGGCGCGTGCTCGATGGTCATCACTTCGCCATCGAAGGAAGTCGGGACGCGGAACCAGGTATCGCGGTCATACGAAGCGACCGCGTTATAGCCCTTCCAGCCCTCAGCGTAGGCCGCCTTGCCAGCGTTCAGGAAACGGATGGTCAGCGGCACCGCATTGGCGCCCTGCACACGGAAATAGAACCATTGGGTGATGTCCGCATGCGAGTCCTTGCGGATGTTCAGGTCGACATCGCCAGCGGAGGTAACGCTGACCACATCGATGGCGCCAGCATCGAACTGGCTGCTGATCTTGATAGACATTGTGTGTCCTGTCGGAAAAGCTGGAATGATACACCAGTGACAAATTCGGGGTCAGGTCTGGCATTCGGACACGGCCACAGCCGTAGGCGACGCCTACGGCTGTGGCCGTGTCCGAATGCCAGACCTGACCCCGAATTTAGCCGAGGCCGCCGAAGCGGTGGTAGAAGCTGGACTCGGGCTGGGGCGCGCGGGGGTCTTCGCGCTGGAGGACGGTGAGGATGTGCTGCTCGGCGCTGGCGGATAGCTGGCGGTAGAGCTGGCTGGCCAGCTCGTAGGCGCGGGCGCCGGGCCAAGGCTCGGGCAGCAGCTCGACCGGTAGTTGCGGGTCGTGCAGTTGCACGCGGCGGTAGGCGTGGATCAGCAGGGTACGCAACACGAAGGCTTGCTCGGGTTCGATCGCGCCGGCGCCGGCTTCGGCCAGCAGGGCGGGCAGGCCTTCAAACTGGGCGGCGAATTTTTCGTAGCCGGCGATAACCTCGCTCAGGTCCCAGCCTTCGGCCACCATATCGCCCAGCGGACGGGCGCGCAGGCCGGGCACTTCGGTGGCTTGCACCACGTACACTTTCGACAGCAGGCCCAGGCGCGTGAGCAGGGCTTCCAGCGCTTCCATATCGCCGGCGGGGTGGCCGGCGATGCCGGGCGCGATCACGCTGTAGCCTTCCCACAGCAGTTCCTTGCGCAACTGGCTGCGGGCGGGGGCGTCCAGGCCGTCGGCGGCCAGCACCAGGGTCCATTGGCCGTTCCAGTGTGCGGTCAGCGGGGCGTAAATGCGGCGGAAGGCGCGGCTGAAGCGGCGCATGGCGTCGGGCGTGATGGCGTAGGAGCTGCGGCGGCCGTCGCGCTGGGCGCCCAGCCAGCCTTCCTGCGCCAGGCGGAAGACGGAGGTGCGCAGCAGGCGGTCGTTCACGCCGAAGGGGGCCAGCAGCTCGATCAGGCTGCCGGTCCACACCATGCCACCGTGCGGCACAATGGCGTCGCCAAAAATGGTCATCACCAGCGATTTCGAGCGCGGCGGCTCGGCGGCCAGGAATTGTTCTATCCAGCTATTGATGTTCTGGTTTTTTTGCATAGAACTAATTCTATACTTGTCATTGATCTGGATACAGATTTTTTAAATGACACACAAAATTCGTTTGCAAAGGCGTTTTTGTATCGTATTATGAGTCTATCCCGAACAAGGAGGCCCTCCTTATGTACGCACAAATGGTGGAAACCGGCCTGAAGAAGGTCCAGACCGCAGAAGATATGGACGCGCAGGAGTGCGAGTTCCAGGCGCGCATCGACGCCGGCATCAAGATCGAGCCGAAGGATTGGATGCCGGAGGCCTACCGCAAGACCTTGATCCGCCAGATCTCCCAGCACGCCCACTCCGAAATCGTCGGCCAGTTGCCAGAGGGTAACTGGGTGACCCGCGCGCCGACCCTGAAGCGCAAGTCGATCCTGCTGGCCAAGATCCAGGACGAGGCTGGCCACGGCCTCTATCTCTACAGCGCCGCCGAAACCCTGGGCGTGTCGCGCGATGAGCTGCTGGCGGCCCTGCATAGCGGCAAGGCCAAGTACTCGTCGATCTTCAACTACCCGACCTTGAGCTGGGCCGACATGGGCGCCATCGGCTGGCTGGTGGATGGCTCGGCCATCATCAACCAGATTCCGCTGTGCCGCTGCTCGTACGGGCCTTACTCGCGCGCCATGATCCGCGTCTGCAAGGAGGAGTCCTTCCATGCGCGCCAGGGCTACGACATCATGATGTCGCTGGCCAAGGGCACGCCGGAGCAGAAGGCGATGGCGCAGGATGCGTTGAACCGCTGGTGGTGGCCGTCGCTGATGATGTTTGGCCCGTCCGACGCGGCTTCCGTGAATAGCGCGCAATCGACCGCCTGGCGCATCAAGCTGTTCTCGAACGATGAACTGCGCCAGCGCATGGTCGATCAAACCGTGCCGCAGGCGGAGTTCCTGGGCCTGACGGTGCCCGATCCGGACCTGAAGTGGAACGAGGAGCGCGGTTCCTACGATTTCGGCGAAATCGATTGGGCTGAATTCCATGAAGTCCTGAAAGGCAACGGCCCGTGCAACCGCGAGCGCCTGCGCACGCGCGTCAAGGCCTACGAAGACGGCGAGTGGTTCCGCGATGCGCTGGTGGCCTACGCCGATAAACACAATAAGGAGCAGGCTGCGGCCTGAGGGGAGACAAGATGAGCAAAGAATGGCCACTGTGGGAAGTATTCATCCGTAGCCAGCACGGCCTGGCGCACAAGCATGTGGGCAGCCTGCATGCGCCGGATGCGGAGATGGCGATCAACAATGCGCGCGATGTCTACACGCGCCGCAATGAGGGCGTTAGCATCTGGGTGGTGCGCGCGGCCGATATCGTCTCCAGCGCGCCGGGCGACAAGGGGCCGCTGTTCGAGCCTTCCAACAGCAAGGTGTATCGCCACCCGACCTTCTTCCCGATGCCGGAAGAAGTGAAGAACCTGTAAGGCGGGGCGGCGATGGATAACAAGGTCAATTACCTGCTGCGCCTGGGCGATAACGCCATGGTGCTGAGCCAGCGCTTGTGCGAGTTGTGCGGCAAGGGCCCGGCGCTGGAAGAGGATATGGCGCTGTCCAATGTGTCGCTGGACCTGCTCGGCCAGACCCGCATGTGGTACTCCTATGCGGCGGAACTGGAGGGCATGGGCCGCGATGAGGACAAGCTGGCTTACCTGCGCGATGCGCACGATTTCAAGAACGTGCTGCTGGTGGAACAGCCGAACGGGAACTACGCGCACACGCTGGTGCGCCAGTTCTTCTTTGATACCTGGCATTACTTCCTGATCGGCTCCCTGACGCGTTCTGCCGACCCGCGCATTGCGGAAATCGCTGAGAAGTCGCTGAAGGAGGTGACGTACCACCTGCGCCGCAGCGGCGACCTGATGGTGCGCCTGGGGGATGGCACAGAGGTCAGCAAGCGCTTCACCCAGACTGCGGTCGACGAGCTGTGGATGTACACCGGCGAGGTATTCAACTACGACGCGGTGGACGAGGCCATGGTGGCGCAGGGCGTGGCGCCTGCCAGCGCTGCGCTGCGCGAGCAGTGGCTGTCGCACGTGTCGGATATCCTGGGCGAGGCGACGCTGACCATGCCACCGGCGGATGCGTGGATGCAGAAGGGCGGCAAACAAGGCCGCCATTCGGAGCACCTGGGCTTCCTGCTGGCCGAGATGCAGTTCCTGCAGCGCGCCTATCCTGGCTCGGAGTGGTGATGGACGCCGGCCGCGTGTGGGAGTTGCTGGAACAGGTTTCCGATCCTGAGATTCCAGTGATCTCGGTGGTGGACCTGGGCATCGTGCGCGATGTGCAGGTGACCGGGCCTTCTTCGTGCGCGGTGACGATTACGCCGACTTACTCCGGCTGCCCGGCCATGCAGGTGATTGCCGATGCGGTGCAGGGCGCCTTGCGCGATGCCGGCATCGGCCAGGTGGACATCATCACGCGCCTGTCGCCGGCCTGGACCACGGACTGGATGAGCACTTCCGGCAAGGCCAAGCTGAAAGGCTATGGCATTGCGCCGCCGGCGCAGAGCGTCATCGATATCAGCGGCTTGCGCTCGCCGCGCACCGCGCCAACTGCGGCAACCACGCAGCTTGACGCGTTGCGCGCGGGCGTGGCGCGCGGCGCGGTGCCGGCGCCGAAGGTCGTTTGCCCGCACTGCGGTTCCAGCCATACCGAAATCACCAGCCAGTTCGGCTCCACTCCGTGCAAGGCGCTGTACAAGTGCCTCGATTGCCGCGAACCTTTCGACTATTTCAAGTGCCACTGACACCATGAGCAAATTCTATCCACTGTCCGTCGCCAAAGTGCAGCAGGAGACGCGCGACTGTATCGCCGTGACCTTCGCCGTGCCGGCGGAATTGCAGGACAGCTTCAAGTACCAGCAGGGCCAGCACCTGACCCTGCGCGCGACCATCAATGATGAAGACTTGCGCCGTTCGTATTCGATCTGTTCGGCGGTACAGGATGGCGCGCTGCGCGTGGCGATCAAGCGCACGCCGGGTGGGCAGTTCTCGACCTGGGCCAACGATACGCTGAGACCCGGCGCCACCATCGAGGTGATGCCGCCGATGGGGCATTTCAACGTGCCGCTGGATGCTGGCCATAGCAAGAATTACCTGGCGTTTGCGTCGGGCAGCGGTATCACGCCAATCCTGTCGATCATCAAGACCACGCTGCTGACGGAGCCGAACAGCCGCTTTACGCTGTTCTATGGCAACCGGGCGTCGTCGTCGGTGATCTTCAAGACGGAGCTGATGGAGCTGAAGGATACCTACCTGGAACGCTTGAACATCGTGTATGTGATGTCGCGCGAGCAGCAGGATATTGAGCTGTTCAATGGCCGTATCACCAAGGAGAAGACGCAGCAGTTCCTGCAGCATTGGGTGGATATCCGTGATTACGACAATGCCTTTATCTGCGGGCCGGAGGACATGATGCTGGGCGTCTCGGCGGCGCTGCAGGAGGCGGGCATGCCGAAGGCTGCGATCAAGATCGAGCTGTTCGCGGCGAGTATTCCGAAGCACCAGCATAAGACGCGCGCGGTGGTGGATGCGGCGCCGCACCTGACTGAGGTGACGGTGATTATGGATGGGAATGCGGCTTCCTTCACCATGGAGAAGGATAAGGAGTCGATCCTGGACGCGGGCCTGCGCGCGGGGCTGGATATGCGCTACTCGTGCAAAGGAGGCGTGTGCTCGACCTGCCGCTGCAAGATGGTGGAGGGGAAGGTGGATATGGACGTCAACTACGCGCTGGAAGACTACGAGATCGCGCGCGGGTTTGTATTGAGCTGCCAGGCGTTTCCGGTTACGGATAAAGTGGTGGTTGATTTCGACCAGGCTGAATAAACCGAAAACCGGGAAACCAGGGTACGGCCCCGAGGGCCGGACCCCGGCCTGCGGCCGCCGCGTACCAGGGTCCGGCCCTTTGGGCCGTACCCTGGTTTCCCGGTTTCCCGGTTTTGCAAATAAAGGAGACAAAATTGACCTACGAGAACATCAAGTTTGAAATCGCCGAAGGCGTCGCCACCCTGACCCTGAACCGCCCCGATAAGCTGAACAGCTTCACCCAAGCCATGCACCTGGAAGTGCGCGAAGCCCTGCAACAACTGCGCGCCGACAAAACCGTCCGCGTCCTGGTCCTCACCGGCGCCGGCCGCGGCTTCTGCGCCGGCCAAGACCTGGGCGACCGCGCCGTCGCCCCCGGCGGCGACGCCGTCGACCTCGGCGCATCCGTCGAAAAATTCTACGCCCCGCTGGTCCTCGCCCTGCGCGAACTCCCCATGCCCGTCATCTGCGCCGTGAACGGCGTGGCCGCCGGCGCCGGCGCCAACCTGGCCCTGGCCTGCGACATCGTCCTGGCCGCGAAATCCGCCAGCTTCATCGAAGCCTTCTGCAAACTGGGCCTGATCCCGGACACCGGCGGCACCTGGCACCTGCCACGCCTGATCGGCCACGCGCGCGCCACCGGCCTCGCCATGCTGGGCGAAAAGCTGTCCGCCGAACGCGCCGAGCAATGGGGCCTGATCTGGAAAGCCGTGCCGGACGAAGAACTGATGAACGAAGCCATGGCCATGGCCCAACACTTCGCCAGCGCGCCCACCAAGGGCCTGGCCTTCACCAAGCGCGCGCTGCAAGCGAGCTACGGCAACAGCCTGGCCGACCAGCTCAAACTGGAGGGCGAAATGATGCGCGAGCTTGGCTACAGCCACGATTACCGCGAAGGTGTGGACGCCTTCATCAACAAGCGCGCTCCAAACTTCAAAGGGGAATAAGCATGACGGCACTGGCGAAAGGCAGCGTCGTTGCCGTTATCGGCAGCGGGGCAATGGGTTCTGGTATCGCGCAGGTCGCGGCCGCTTCCGGCTACACGGTCAAGCTGTTCGACACCCGCGCCGAAGCGGTGGACAAGGCGATCGCCGATATCGGCAAGGTGTACGGCAAGCTGGTTGAAAAGGGCAAGATGAGCGCCGCCGACGCCGACGCGGCGCGCGCGCGCCTGCACGGCGTGGCCGGCCTGGGCGACGTGGCCGACGCCCAGTTGGTGCTCGAAGCCATTGTTGAAAACCTGGACGTGAAACGCAGCCTGTTCGCCGACCTGGAAGGCATCGTCGCCGACGACGCCATCCTGGCCACCAACACTTCCTCGATCTCCGTTACCGCCATCGCCGCCAAGCTGCGCAAGCCGCAACGCGTGGTCGGCATGCACTTCTTCAACCCGGTGCCCTTGATGGCACTGGTGGAAGTAATCAGCGGCCTGGCGACCGACGCCGCCGTGGCGGCCACCGTCTACGACACCGCCATCGCCTGGGGCAAGAACCCGGTGCACGCCAAGTCCACGCCGGGCTTCATCGTCAACCGCGTGGCGCGCCCTTACTACGCAGAAGCCTGGCGCCTGCTGAACGAGCAGGCCGCCGATGCCGCCACCATCGACGCGGTGATGCGCGAAGGGGGCGGCTTCCGCATGGGCCCCTTCGAGTTGATGGACCTGATCGGCCACGATGTGAACTACTCCGTCACCGAATCGGTCTTCCGCGCCTATTTCAACGACCCGCGCTTCACGCCCTCCGTGCTGCAGCAGGAGATGGTGAACGCCGGCTTCCTCGGCCGCAAGACGGGGCGCGGCTTCTATGACTACAGCGAAGGCGCCGCCGCGCCGCAGCCGCGCGCCGAAGCGCCGCAGCCGCTGCCGGAGTACATCGGCTACAGCTTTGAGCCGGGCGAGCAGCACACCGGCATTGCCACCGCCATCACGGAGCGCCTGAAAGCGCGCGGCGTGAATGTCACCAAGCGCGCCTCGGCCGAGGGCCACCGTTCGCACGAGGCGCCGGCCTTCCACTGCAACGGCGCCGCCATCTACCTGACCGACGGCCGCAGCGCCACCCAGCGCGCGCGCGACGACAAGCACGACGACATGGTGTTGTACGACCTGGTGTTCGATTACGGTGCATCGCCGCGCATCGCCATTAGCTGCGCCGACCAGTGCAGCGAGCGCGCCGTGACGGCCGCCATCGGCATGTTCCAGGCCGCCGGTTTCAGCGTGACCCGCCTGGACGACGTGCCAGGCCTGGCCGTGATGCGCACCGTTGCCATGCTGGCCAACGAGGCGGCCGATACCGTCCACCAGGGCGTTTGCAGCGCGCAGGCGGCCGACCTGGCGATGCAGAAGGGCGTCAACTATCCGCGCGGGCCATTGGCCTGGGCCGACCTGGTGGGCGTGCCGCATATCGTCACCGTGCTGGAGAACCTGGCGGCGAGCTACGGCGAGGACCGCTACCGCGTATCGCCTCTGCTGCGCCGCCGCCAGCAAAGCGGGAAGACGATCCATGCATAACCCCAAGATGAATCCACAGGCCCTGGCGGAAGCGGCCGGCGCGGCGATGTTTTCGCGCGACCCCGCCAGCCAGGGCCTGGGTATGCAGTTGTTGGAAATCCGCCCCGGCTATGCGCGTATGAGCATGCCGGTGCGGGCCGATATGCTGAACGGGCACCAGACCTGCCACGGCGGCTTTATCTTTGCGTTGGCCGACAGCGCCTTCGCTTTTGCGTGCAACAGCCATAACCACACGACGGTAGGCGCGGGCTGCACGATCGACTACCTGGCCCCCGGGCGCCTGGATGACGTGCTGGTGGCGGAGGCGCTGGAACGCGCGCTGTCAGGCAAGACCGGCATCTACGATGTCAACGTCACCAACCAGGAGGGCAAGATGATCGCCACCTTCCGTGGCAAATCGCACCGCGTGTCAGGAGAGGTGGTTCCGACGCATAGCTGAAGGAGTGTTTTGTAATGGTTCAACGCATCCCCGCACCAAACGACCTGGAGCCGATCGAGCGCGCCAGCCGCGACGAGCTGCAAGCCTTGCAGTTGGAGCGGCTGAAATGGTCGCTGCAGCACGCTTACGACAATGTTGCGCACTACCGCGAAGCGTTTGACGCCAAAGGCGTCCATCCGAGCGACCTGAAAACGCTGGCCGACCTGGCCAAATTCCCGTTCACGGGCAAGCAGACCCTGCGCGACAACTATCCCTTCGGCCTGTTCGCCGTGCCGCGCGAGAAAGTGGTGCGGGTGCACGCTTCCAGCGGCACCACCGGCAAGCCGACCGTGGTTGGCTACACCCAGCGCGATGTCGATATGTGGGCCGATGTGGTGGCGCGCTCCATCCGCGCCGCCGGCGGCCGCGCGGGCGATATGGTGCATATCTCCTACGGTTACGGCCTGTTCACCGGCGGCCTGGGCGCGCACTATGGCGCGGAGCGCCTGGGCTGCACCGTGATCCCGATGTCGGGCGGCCAGACGGAAAAGCAGGTGCAACTGATCCAGGACTTCAAGCCGTCCATCATCATGGTCACGCCGTCCTATATGCTGAACATCGTCGAGGAGTTCCAGCGCCAGGGCCTGGATTGCGCCAAGTCCTCGCTGCAGGTCGGCATCTTCGGCGCCGAGCCGTGGACCAATGCCATGCGCGCCGAGATCGAGCAGCGCGCCGGCATCGACGCGGTGGATATCTATGGCCTGTCGGAAGTGATCGGCCCCGGCGTGGCCAGCGAGTGCATCGAATCGAAAGACGGCCCGGTGATCTGGGAAGACCATTTCTACCCCGAGATCATCGACCCCGAAACCGGCGAGGTGCTGCCCGATGGCGAGGAGGGCGAGCTGGTATTTACTTCCCTCAGCAAAGAAGCCATGCCGGTGGTGCGCTACCGCACGCGCGACCTCACGCGCCTGCTGCCGCCGACCTCGCGCTCCATGCGCCGCATCGGCAAGATCACCGGTCGCTCGGACGATATGCTGATCATCCGGGGCGTGAACGTCTTCCCGACCCAGATCGAGGAGCAAATCTGCAAGCTGCCCAAGCTCGAACCGCAGTACCAACTGGTGGTGACGCGCGACGGCCACCTGGACAAGCTGGAAGTGCTGGTGGAGCTACGCGCCGGCCTGGCGCGCACCGATGCCAGCGACGTGGCGCGCGAACTGGAACAACGCATCAAGACCAACGTCGGCGTGAGCACGACCGTCACCCTGCTGGGCGTGGGCGGCATCGAACGCACCGCGACCGGCAAAGCCAAACGTGTAGTAGACAAACGACCTAAGGAACAGAAATGACTGAAGCATTCATCTGCGACGCCGTGCGCACCCCCTTCGGCCGCTACGGCGGCGCCCTGGCCGGCGTGCGGGCCGACGACCTGGCGGCGATCCCGATCGCGGCCCTGATCGCGCGCAACCCTTCCGTGGACTGGAAGCAGGTCGACGATGTCTACTACGGCTGCGCCAACGGCGCAGGTGAAGACAACCGTAACGTGGGCCGCATGGCGGGCCTGCTGGCCGGCCTGCCGGTGGAAGTGCCGGGCACCACCATCAACCGCCTGTGCGGCTCCTCGCTGGACGCGGTGGGCATGGCGGCGCGCGCCATCAAGGCCGGCGAGGTGCAACTGGTGATCGCCGGCGGCGTGGAGAGCATGACCCGCGCGCCCTTCGTGATGGGCAAGGCCGACAGCGCTTTCTCGCGCGCCGCCAAGATCGAGGACACCACCATCGGCTGGCGCTTCGTCAATCCGCTGATGAAGGCGCAGCACGGCATCGACTCCATGCCGGAGACGGCGGAGAACGTGGCCGAGCAGTGGTCCGTGGCGCGCGCCGACCAGGACGCCTTCGCCATCCGCAGCCAACAGCGCTGGGCCGCCGCCCATGCGGCCGGGTTCTTTAAGGGCGAGATCGTGCCGGTCACCATCCCGCAGAAAAAAGGTGAAGCGAAGGTGATCGACACCGACGAGCATCCGCGCCCGGACACCACCATCGAGGCGCTGGCCAAGCTGAAAGGCGTGGTCAAGCCGGATGGTTCGGTCACCGCCGGCAATGCCTCCGGCGTCAACGACGGCGCCTGCGCGCTGCTGCTGGCGTCCGCCGCCGCCGTCGACAAGTTCGGCCTCAAGCCGCGCGCCAAGGTGCTGGGCATGGCCACCGCCGGCCTGGCGCCGCGCATCATGGGCTTCGGCCCTTCGCCGGCCAGCAAAAAGCTGCTGGCGCAACTGGGCCTGAGCATCGAACAAATGGACGTGATCGAACTGAATGAAGCCTTTGCCGCGCAGGGCCTGGCGGTCACGCGCGACCTGGGCCTGGCGGACGACGACGCGCGCGTGAACCCGAACGGCGGCGCCATCGCCATCGGCCACCCGCTCGGCGCATCCGGCGCGCGCCTGGTGACCACCGCGCTGAACCAGTTGGAACGCACCGGCGGCCGCTACGCGCTGTGCACCATGTGCATCGGCGTTGGCCAGGGCATTGCCCTTGTGATTGAACGGGTCTGACTATGCCGTGCTACGAGATTAACGGTGTGCGCCCGGTGGTCCATCCAAGCGCCTACGTGCACCCGACCGCTGTGCTGATCGGCGACGTGATCGTTGGCCCGCGCTGCTACGTCGCCCCGCTGGCGTCGCTGCGCGGCGACTTTGGCCGCCTGATCCTGGAAGAGGGCGCCAATGTGCAGGACACCTGCGTGATGCACGGCTTTCCCGGCGGCGACACCGTGGTGGAGCAGGACGGCCATATCGGCCACGGCGCCGTGCTGCACGGCTGCCGTATCGGCCGCAATGCGCTGGTCGGCATGAACGCGGTGGTGATGGATGGCGCCGTGGTCGGCGCCGAGAGCATCATCGGCGCCACGGCCTTCGTCAAGGCCGGCATGGAAATCCCGCCGCGCAGCATGGTGGTCGGCGCCCCGGCGCGCATCCTGCGCGAGGTGACGGATACGGAACTGAAATGGAAAGGCTCGGGAACCCACCAGTACCACGAGCTGGCGGTGCGTTCGACGCAGACCATGCGCGAGTGCCAGCCGGACAGCGAGGCGGCGCCCGACCGCGCACGCATGGCGTGGGACAGCTCGCTGCCCATGCACCTGCACAAGCAAGCATTCGAGAATAAATAACGGAGACTAGGAAATGGTACACACCCTGCAAAGCTTCATCGGCGGCCGCTGGCAAGGCAAGGAAGCCGCGACCGCGCTGCATAGCGCGCTGGATAACCGCGTCATCTACCACACCCACGCGGAGCAGATCGACTTCGCCGAGGCGGTGCATTACGGCCGCAAGACCGGCGTCCCGGCGCTGATGAAGCTGGACTTCCAGACCCGCGCCCAGCGCCTGAAAGCCCTGGCGACCTACCTGATGGAGCGCAAGGAGGAACTGTACGCAATCTCGCACCTGACCGGCGCCACCCGCGCCGATAGCTGGGTCGACGTGGAGGGCGGCATCGGCACCCTGTTCGCCTATGCCAGCATGGGCAGCCGCGAACTGCCGTCCTCGAACGTGCTGCACGAAGGCCCGGCCATGGCGCTTGGCAAGCGCGGCGGCTTCTCCGGCACCC
This sequence comes from Massilia sp. SR12, assembly GCA_046523935.1. Classification (GTDB taxonomy): domain Bacteria; phylum Pseudomonadota; class Gammaproteobacteria; order Burkholderiales; family Burkholderiaceae_D; genus Rugamonas. Next base: position 5,054,976 of record CP159586.1, read on the forward strand.
ACATCCTGGTGCCGCGCGGCGGCATCGCGGTGCATATCAACGCTTTCAATTTCCCCATCTGGGGCTTGCTGGAAAAGTTCGCGCCGTCCTTCCTGGCTGCCATGCCTTGCATCGGCAAGCCGGCCAGCGCCACGTCCTACCTGACCGAAGCCCTGATCCGCATGGTCAACGAATCCGGCCTGCTGCCGGACGGCGCGCTGCAACTGGTGATCGGCAGCACCGGTGACCTGCTGGACCGCTTGGGCGGTGCTGACGCGGTGACCTTCACCGGTTCCGCAGACACCGCCGCCAAGCTGCGCGCCAACCGCAACCTGATCGCCAATTCGGTGCCCTTCACCGCCGAAGCCGACTCGCTCAACTGCGCCATCCTGGCGCCGGACGTCACGCCGGACGATCCTGAGTTCGACCTGTTCGTGAAAGAAGTGCAGCGCGAAATGACCACCAAGGCCGGCCAGAAATGTACCGCCGTGCGCCGCATCATTGTGCCGCGCCAGCATGCCGACGCGGTGGCCGAGAAGCTGCGCGAGCGCCTGGCCAAGGTGGTGGTGGGCGACCCGTCGGTGGAAGGCGTGCGCATGGGCGCGCTGGCCTCCAAGGACCAGCAGCGCGATGTCGCCGAGCGCGTGGCGCAACTGGCGCAGGGCAATGAGATCCTGTTCGGCGGCGCGGGCGCGCTGAAACTGGTGGGCGAGGGCGTGGAAAACGGCGCCTTCTTCGCGCCGACCCTACTGCTGTGCCGTAATGCCTTGAGCAACGACGCGGTGCACGACGTCGAGGCCTTCGGCCCGGTCAGCACCATGATGACCTACGACGGCATTGACGAGGCGCTGGAACTGGCGGCGCGCGGCAAGGGTTCGCTGGTGTCGTCCCTGATCACCAAGGACCCCGCGATCGCCGCCTACGCGGTGCCGATCGCGGCCGCCTCGCACGGCCGCGTGCACGTGCTGGACCGCGAATCGGCGGTCGACTCCACCGGCCACGGCTCGCCGCTGCCGCAGCTGAAGCACGGCGGGCCTGGCCGCGCCGGCGGCGGCGAAGAGCTGGGCGGCATCCGCGCGGTGCGCCACTTCCTGCAACGCGCGGCGGTGCAAGGCTCGCCGACCATGCTGTCCGCCATCACCGGCGAGTATGTGCGCGGCGGTGCCGTGCGCGAGAGCGATGTGCACCCGTTCCGCAAGTGCTTCGAGGACCTGCAGATGGGTGACTCCCTGCTGACCCATCGCCGTACCGTGAGCGAGGCCGACATCGTCAATTTCGGCGGCATATCGGGCGATTACTTCTACATGCACTTCGACGAGATTGCAGCCAGGGACACCCAGTTTGGCAAACGCATCGCGCACGGCTACTTTGTGCTGTCCGCTGCGGCGGGCTTGTTCGTGTCCCCGGCGCCGGGCCCGGTGCTGGCTAACTACGGCCTGGACAACCTGCGCTTCATCACCCCGGTGGCGATCGGCGACACCATCCGCGCGCGCCTGACCTGCAAGCGCAAGGTGGACCGCAACCGCACCGACGACCAGGGACGGGGCCAGGGTGTGGTGGCGTGGGACGTGCAGGTGACCAACCAGAACGACGAGCTGGTGGCCAGCTACGACATCCTGACGCTGGTCTGCAAGCGTTCCTGACGGCGTAGCACGTACCAGCAGGCGGTGCCGGCACAGGCGCCGCTTGCTGCGAAAAGCACGAAGGCAAAGGCGCTTTCATCGTCGGAGTCTTCGCAAGCATAGGCATCGGCCCCCAGGATCAAGCCGAATACCAGCAGCGCGGCGGCCGTGCCGCCGCCCGTGAAGAAGGCCCAGTTGCGTATGCCCAGCCGGTTGGCCAGGCGGATGCCCAGCGCGAAGGGCAGGATGCCCCCGCCCAGGGCGATCAGCCACGACATGCCGAAGATGATGGCGGTAGTCGCGACAGGCGGTGGACCGTCCAGCAGGAAGATGGACGTGCTGCACGCTGCGGCAGCCGTGACGGCGGCCAGGAATGCGGGGCCAGCGCGGCGAAGGGTGATGGTGTTTTTCATGGCCCGCACTGTAGCGGGCCAATGTGCGTTCAGTGTGAAGTTGCGGTCAGCAGATAGGCCACGGCCGCAAAGCCCAGCACAACCAGCAGCACGGCGCTCCACTTCAGCCGGTAATGGCGCGCATGGCAGCGCTGGCACACACGCATTTTCGCCCCGCCGCCGCTGGCGAGCGGCAGCTCCTCGTAGGTATTCCATTTGATTTCAGCCGCGCACAGAGCGCACGCGCCGCGTTCATTGCGGCGCGACCCGCGCCACTGGCGCAGCCGGTCGCCGAGCAGCGCGATCACCAGCAGGGCGCTGAATAACAGGATCAGTATCTTCATTGTGCCGCGACTTTAGCACAAGCCGGCGCGCCACCGCCCCGGCGGCCAGTCCGGACAGCAGCAGCCATGGCAGCAGGCCGAAGAAATGCGCCGGCCGGTGGATCGCCGCCAGCAGCGGCGCATACAGCAGCGCCGTCGCCGCACCGCCACCCAGGAAGAAGCGCCAACTGCGGATGCAGCGCCAGTTGGCATACGCAATGCCCGCCGCGTAGGGCAGCAAGGCCGCCACAAAGGCCAGCAGCCACGCCAGCACCAGGGTGGCGGGCGTGAAGCGCGGCAGGGTGAAGATCAGGGCGGCGATGCTGACCGCCGCCAGGTAGGCGCCCAGGGCGCGCGGGAGGGAGATGAAGTTGTCCATGGCCCGCACAGTAGCGGGCTACTATGCGGGCCGTATGCAGCGGCGGTGAAGCCGACAGCTTTAGCCGGGATTTTTCAGGCTGTTGCGTGCTTTGTCCAATTCGGCATTTTCGCGCGTCGTCTGGCGGTCGACGATCGCCTGTACCTGCTGGGCCGATTTGATGATGCGCTGGAAAATGTCATTCATGGCGGCGGCGCTGGCGTCGTCGTCAAAGACGATGGTCTCCCCCTCCGTCCGCGCCGCGCCCTTGCGCTCTTGCAGGAAGGCGATCATTTGCCGCTGGGTGGCGAACATGGCGCGATAGCTCTCGCCCACATCGCCGGCAAAGGTGTACAGCGTGGCCGTGGCTTCGTCCAGCTTGGCGCGGAACTTGGATTGTGCGGCGTATTCGCTTTTGCCGATATCGGCCTCGCGTTGCCGGATAGTCTGGTCCAGTTCCTTCAAGGCGATGGTCAGCGCGTCCTCCGCCTGGTTGACCAGGGCCGCAGCCTCGCCATAGTTGTGGCGCTTGACCAGGTTGGAGGCTTTGAGCTGCTGGTGGTAATCGATCTTATCCAGCTGCTGGTTGAAGCGGTAGAAGGTCAGCGCCATGCCGAGCGTGCTGTTGCCGATGCCGCGGATGATCTGGTCCCAGGGCTCGAAGCCGATGGTGCGGATCGCCACCGGTTGTCCGGTTTCGCTGACTTTCTCGATGTCGGCCTGCGTTTGCACGATGGCCGCCAGGGCATCGCGCGACAGTTTGAGTTCGATCTCTTCGCGCGACGCGGCCATATTGCTGCGCACCAGTTCGGAAATTTTCGGCATCAGCGCGAGAAAGTCCTTGCTGGACTGCGCATTGTCGATGCGCGCCAGGACTGCAATTTCACCAGCGCTGAGCTGTTCGCTGCCCTGGCCTTTGCCAGTCTGCGCAGCAACCTGGATACGCATGCGTTTGCGGTGGGCCGGCTCGCGCATGGAGGCCGCCACCTGCGCCGCCAGGAGCGGCGGCACGATGGCGTACATGCCCGGCACCATGCGCTTGGTCAGCTCCTGCTTGGACACCTGGCGCACATAGTAGTCGCGCAAGGCGCCCGTGCCCTCCGGCAGCTTGGCATGGACCAGGCCTTCATAGAAGGGCAGCCCGAGCAGGATGTCGTACAGGTCCTGATCGTAGGATGGTGCTTGCCAGGCAGCGTTGGCGGCGGCCTGGGGTTCTCCGGCCGCTGCTGCAACGGCGTGCGGCGCAGCGGCTGCGGTGGCGGCGAGCGCCAACAGCAGCGCGCTGGAAATCTGGTTCAGTTTCACTTTTTTCTCGTTGTTTAAAGGCGCGACAGCTCGTGCTGCGCTGCCACGTGATAGGGGTTATCCAGCAAACGTTTGTTGACGGCGCGCTGGAAGTAGGTCTTCGCCTTGATCTTTTGTCCGTTGGCGAGCAAGTGGCGGCCGATATAGAAGTAGGTTTCCACCAGCCGCGCGTCGATGCCGCTGGCGACATTGCGCGTGGCCTGTGTCAGCAGCTGTTCCGGATCGGTTTTACCATCGAGCATGGCGCGCACCTCGCGCAGCCACACCGTATCGGCTGCTGGGCCAGGGCTGGCCGCCGCCGGCTGGCCGCCGGCCAGTTGCAGCCAGACGGCGGCGCGCGCCTGCTCGGTGCGGTCCTCGTGGTGCGCCATCGCATAGCGGAAGTCCGCCTGTGCCTGCGCCGGCTTGGCCTGGTACAGGCTGGCGATGCCGCGCGCCTGGAAGACGTCGGCCTCCTCGGCGCCGCGCGCAATGACTTTGCTGTAATCGGCTTCGCTTTCCTTGAAGCGCCCCAGCGTGAAATTCACCTCGGCGCGGCAGCGCAAAGCCAGGCTGGAGCTGGGCTGCAGTTGCACGGCGCGGTTGGCATCGCCCAGCGCCTCGTCGCGCCGCCCCAGCCAGGCCAGGGCCACCGCCCGTTCGCACAAGGCCGGCACCGGGTCGCGTCCACCGGCTTCGGCGTTGGCGATGGCGCGCGTGGTGCTGTTGACCAGGGCGCCAATGCGTTCCGCCTCGCTTGGCGCGGCGACGGCCGGCGCCGCTGCCACAGGGTGCGCCGGCGCTGGCGCCGCGCCCAGCATGTCGGACTTGAAGGCGTTCAGTGAGCCGGACACCAGTTCGCCATACTGCTGCAGGTTGCGCGCATGCTGCGTCACGTCGGCCGGCTGCACGCGGTCCGCCTTGGTGGCCAGCAGCAGCTTGACGTGCACATTGTTGCGCGCCACCTCCAGCTTGCGCTGCAGGCTGAAAACGCTGTCGTCCAGGTCGCGTTGTACTTTGCCGGGCGTGATGTTGAAGGCATCGGGCAGGCGCAGCACCAGGTCGTATTCCGCGTTGCCCGGATAGGCCGGCACGGCCAGCGCGTGCTTGCGCTTGGGCGCGCCGGGCGGGGCAAATACCTCCGTCATATTGCCGGGCGCGTACTGCATGGTCCAGCCTTCGCCGTTGCGCATGTCGCCGAACAGGTTGGGCACGCTGTAGCGCACCTCCACCGCGTAAGTGTTGTTGACGCGGTCGTCCTCGAATTTCAGCTCCCCTTGCAGCTGCGCTTCCGCATAACGCCGCGCCATGCCCGATTCGTAGGCTTTGCGCAGCTCCTGCTTGCTCATGGCGGCCACCGCGACGCGCATTTCCTCCGCCATCACGCCGGACATTTCGCTGCGCTGTACCAGTTCGGCCGGCTTATCGAAAGACGCCACGTTGAAACGCTCGCTGCGCCGGTTCAGCAGCGTGTGCGGGGCGGCGTCGGGGATGGTGTCGAGGCCTTGCGTGCCCGGCTTCACCACCAGCACCTGGCGCCCGGCGTGCGACTGGCCCATCGCTTGCAGCTTGCCGTACTGGCCGCGCCGCGTCGGGTCCAGGTAGTAGGTTTGTCCGTCCAGCACCACCTGGACGATGGCGTGGTTGAACACCAGCGGCGATGGCAGCAGCTTGGCCAGCCCTTTGTGTGTGGTGGTCGACACCAGCACCGGATAGGCTTCGATGCCGAGCGCGCGCAGCATCGATACGGCCAGCAGGCTCTTGTCCTTGCAATCGCCGTAGCGGCGCTCCAGCACCGTGGCTGGCGGGAACGGGCGGTGCGAGTTTTCGCCCATGGAAACCGACAGGTAGCGGATCTCGTTCTGCACATAGTCCAGGACTTTGGCAACCTGCTCTTCCCGGCTCTTGGCGGCGCGGGCGGCGCGCAGCGGCGCATCGAGCACGCCGGGCGCGGTGCGCGCGGCAAACAGTTCCTGCGCCCAGGTGTTCACGGCGCCCCAGTCCTGGAAGTCGGAGAACTGCATCCAGCGCGCCTGCTCCACGTCGTCCGGCGCGTACTGCTCCAGCAGCAGGGGCTCCAGGTTGCTTTCCTCGAAGCGCATGATGCGGCGGCCATCCTTGTACTGCGCCGACTGGCGCGGCATATGGCCTTCGGCGGAACCCACCAGGCGGTAATTGATGAAGCGCTCGGCCGGCATGTCGAGGATGATGCGGCGGTAGGCGTTGGGGAAGCCATTGTCCCAGTGGCCGTCCTGTAGCACGTGCTGGCCGAACACCGGGTTCTGGCCGACGGTCGTGTATTCGTACTCCAGGGTGTCGTCGACGCGCAGGTCGCCCACCACGATTTGCGCGGTGACGCTGCCGTCGTAGATGCCGTTTTCCAGGTTGCGCTCGCGTTGCAGGAAGCGGATGTCGGCGCCGGCGGTCTTGTCGATCACCTGCCCGCCGCGATGGATCGACACCTTATGCAGGTACAGGCGCTGGTACTCGGGCTGGAAGTCGATCGGAATCTGGGCCAGTCCTTCCAGGCCGGACGGCTGGTGCGCAATGGCGGCGCGCCGCACGTAGTAGCTGGTGCTGTCCGCGACGTGGATCTGCAGGTCGGAGAAGCGCATGCTGGCGGTTTCGCCCTTGACCGGCGCCGGCAGCACGGCCAGGCGCTCGACCCAGGCCGGCAGCGGCGCGCCACGCTGGAAGGCGCGTTCGGCTTGTGATATTGCCTGGGGCTGTGCCTGGGCGCTGGCGGCGATATGGGTAAAAGGCGCGGCGCACAGGGCGGCCGCAAATGCCAGGCGGATAGCTTGGCGCCCAGGGGAGAATCGGAACATCTTGGCGTCTGGTCAGTTGGAAGCGCCCAACAATAGCACAGTGCCTTTCGGAATTCGAGCGTTCCGTCTAATGGTGAAAATGTGTGAGAGTTGGCAGGGGCAGCAGCGGGTATCATGCCGCCACCATGACATTCAAGCTCACCACATTTCTGCTGTCGGCCGCTTTGCTGTGCGGCTGCGCGGTCGTCCATCAGCCGACCAGCATGACCCCTGTTGTGGCCGAGAGCCGCCTGACGCTGGCCGCTACGGTGCCGTTGCGCCTGGAGACTGGCTACCAGCGCACGCTCCTGCAAGGCAGCCAATGGACCCGCGTCGGCCAGGTTGCGCAAGGCGACGTGCTGCGGCCATACCAGCATGTGCTGACGGTGGAGGGCAGCCATATCCACGAAGCCTGGCTGGTCGTCAATGACGGCAAGCTGGTTGGCTTCTACCTGCCGGCGGAGGGTGCATTCTCGCCACAAAAGCCGGTCCCGCTTTCTTTCAACCCCTAAGGGTTTACAATGAAATTTGCATCCATGGCGGCGCTTGCCGCAGCTATCGTATTGACTGGTTGCGCCGCTACCGGCCCTAAATTCGCGCAACAGGAAGCGGCCACGCCGAAGCTGGCGGCCGAGCAGGGCCGCGTGTACTTCTACCGTGTTGACAGCTTTGTCGGCGGCGCCGTGCGCCCATCCATCAAACTGGATGGCGCCGTGGTCGGTGATTCGACCCCGGGCGGCTACTTCTACGTCGATGCCGGCGCCGGCAAGCACGAGGCGAGCACCAGCACCGAAGCCACCAACAAGGTGACCTTCGTGCTGGATAAGGGCGAAACCAAATACGTGCGCACCAAGGTGCAAATGGGCCTGCTGGTTGGCCACGCGGTCCCTGAACTGGTGAGCGCGGACGAAGCCCAGAAGGAACTGCCTTCCCTGAGCTTCACCGGCGCAGCCAAGAACTGATCAGGCCTGCAGGCCGAACGGGTCGTCGAGCGAATGGGACGGCTGGGTGAACCAGCGCGGTCCCTGTTCCGACATGTAGAAGTGGTCCTCGTGGCGCACGCCGAATTCGCCTGGCACCACGATCATCGGCTCGTTGGAGAAGGTCATGCCCACTTCCAGCGGGGTTTTGTCGCCGCCCACCAGGTAGGGCCACTCATGGATATCCAGGCCGATGCCGTGGCCGGTGCGGTGCGGCAGGCCTGGCAGCTTGTATTCCGGGCCGAAGCCGGCCGCCTGCAGCGAGCGGCGCGCCGCCATATCCACCTCTTCGCACGGCACTCCCAGTTGGGCGGCATCGAAGGCGGCTAGCTGCGCCGCCTTCTCCGCGTTCCACACGGCGCGCTGGCGCTCGCTCGGCTCGCCGTACACATAGGTGCGGGTGATGTCGGAGATGTAGTTGTGCAGTTTGCAGCCGGTGTCGATCAGCACCGTGTCGCCTTGCTTCAGCGTCTGCACATAGCTCACGCCGTGCGGGAAGGAGCTGGCCACGCCGAACAGCACGATCACGAAATAGGAGCCGGCCGGCGCGCCCACCTTGCGGTGCGCCTGGTCGATGAAGGCCGCCACCTCGGTGGTGCTGATGCCTTCGCGCAGGATGCTGGCGGTGGCGATGTGCACCGCCAGGGTCATGTCCTTGGCGCGCTGCATGAGGGCGATTTCCGCCTTCGATTTGCGGGTGCGGCAGTGCGCGGTCACCGGCTTGGCATTCTCCAGCGCATAGCCTTCGGCCAGCGGGCGGATGCCGTCGAAAATGAAGAAGGCGGCGCTTTCGTCGATGCCGATGCGCGGCGCCTGCGCGCTGTTGGGCGCGATGCCCATTTTCTTCAGCACGGCGATGAACAGGGCGAACGGGCTTTCATGCTCGTGCCAGCAGTTGACGGCGCCTTCCACCAGCATGAAGTCGTTCAGCGTGTCTTCCTCGAAGGCGGGGGCGATGTACTCCACGGCGCCGCTGGCCGGCAGGATGGCGCCCACCATGCGTTCGCTCGGGTACCACTTGGTGCCGGTGAAGTAGAGCAGGCTGGAGCCGGCGTTCAGGTAAATGGCGGCAATGCCGTGCTGGCGCATATAGGTTTGCGCCCTGGCGATGCGGGCCAGGTGTTCTTCTTTCGTGATCGGTGTGGCGCCCGCTGTCATGTCCGACAGGGTTGCCAGTGCCTCTTCCATTGTCTTGCCGCCAATACCCACGCCCATACCGCCTCCTTATAAAACAAGGGGGCAATCATAGCACCGCAGGGACGGAAAAAAGCCGGCTATGCAGCTATCGTAATGGAGGATGACGATAGCCGCATATCCGGCGCGGAGTAAGGCTTGCTGAAGCTTATTGCAGCTTATTGCACTTGCAGGCTGACCTTATCGACCACGAAGGAGGTCTGCAGGGACGAGTCTTCCGTCATGTTGAAGTGCAGGCGCACGCTCTGGCCCTTGTACGGCAGCAGGTTGAAGCTGCGCACCTGGTAGCCGGAAGCCGCGTTCACATTGCTATAGGTCGCCAGCGTGCCGAGGGTAGTGCCGGCGCTGTTCTTCACGGTGACCACCAGCTTGTCGTATGCGGTGCTGCCGCTTTCCGCCGTGTCGATGTGCAGCGCGAACGAGTAGTTGGCCGACGTTGCGGAGGCCGGGATGGCGACGGTCTGGTACAGCGTTTCGGTGGTGGTGCTGCCGTTGCCGCCCAGCCAGGCGAAGCGCGTGCCTTCGTACGCGGTCTGGCCGCTGTAGTTGCCGATCACGCCGGTGCTGCCAGCCCATGGCGCGGTGCCCGACTCGAAGCCGCCGTTCACCACCAACTGGTTCTGCGGCGTGCTGCCCACGGTCAGGGTGGCGTTGTTGGAGGTGGCGGTTTTCACCGGCGAGGAGGAGTCGCTGACCACGGCGTTGAAGACGGCGCCGGAATCCGCCGCCTGCGCGGTGAAGGAGTAGGTGGCCGAGGTGGCGCCGCTGACCTGGCTGCCGTTGCGGTACCACTTGTAGCTGTAAGGCGCGGTGCCGCCCGATGCCGCCACGCTGAACGACGCGGTGCCGCCGGCTGCCACGTTGACGTTGTTTGGCTGGGTGGTGATGGTCACGCCGCCGGCCACGCCGCCTTCATCGACGTCGGTGCCGACGTTGATCGCCGCGTAGGCGCGCTTGACCGCCACCGCTTCCGGGCTGTTCACGCCGTACAGTTGTTCCGCCGCTTCCAGCACCTTGGTGCGGGCGGTGGCGTAGTTGGTGGACGAGGTGAACTTGGTGGTGGCCGCCTTGAACCAGATGCGGAAGGCCTTGTCGATGCCGATACCGGTCATGGCCAGCGGCTGCTTGTTCAGGTAGGAGCTGTACATCTCGCTCGACGAGGAGGAGTTGGAGCCCTTCGACAGGAAGTAGAACATGCGGTTGTTCGGGCCCGAGGAGTAGTGCACGTTCAGGTTGCCGAGGGTGCTGCTCCAGGCGTCCTTGGATGCGCCGTCCTTGGACGGTTTCCACATCCAGCGCAGCGGGTTGCCGCTGCGGCCGATCTCCTTGCCCATCATCCAGTCGTTGCCGGTGGCCGGGATGCTGGTGCCGGTGCCGCCGGCGCGCGCGTAGGCTTCCACCACTTCGCCCAGGATGTCCGAGTTCGATTCGTTCAGGCCGCCCGATTCGCCGGAGTAGGTCAGGTTGGAGGTGGCGTCGATCACGCCGTGGCCCATTTCGTGGCCGATCACGTCGATCGAGCCCAGGTTGTAGAACATCGAGCCGCCGTCGCCGATGTACATGCACTTGCAGCCTGGATCGAAGAAGGCGTTGTCGTAGTTGTTGTCGACGTGGACCGCGATGTAGGTGGCGGTGTTGTTGCCGTCCAGCGAGGACCAGCCCAGCACGTTCTTCATCGTGTCGTAGGTATTCATCAGGCCCCACAGCGCATTCACGGCGGCGGTCTGGCCGTTGGCGTTGGTGGTGCTGCCGCCGCTGACGTACTGCTGGCCGTCGCCCCAGGTGTTGCTGCTATTGGTGTAGATCTGGCCCGGGGTCGGGTTGGATTCCGGCGCGTGGTTGGCGTTGGTGATGGCCATGCCGCCGAACTGGCCGCCGGTGCCGCGGGTCGAGTCCAGCATGCGGTAGGTGGAACCGGACAGCGAGGTGCTGATCGGCACCTGGCCGTTGTACTGGCTGTTGCCAGTGCCGACCACGGTTTGCAGCGCGTCCCACTGCTTGATCACGGCGCCGGTGGTGGCGTTGATCACGGTGTCGCGATAGACCGGTTTTTTGTCCTTCGACATACGGGTCTTGACCAGGTAGGCCAGCTCGTAGTGGTCCACCACATCTTCCAGGTCGAGCGCATTCAGCTTGCTTTCCGCTTTGTTGGCCGCTTCCTTAGTGCGCACGGTTTTCATCACAGGCCAGATCAGCAGTTCCGCTTCCGGCTTCCAGCGGTGCACGCCGCCGCTGGCGCCGGCGCGCGAGGCGGCGATGCGGATTGCTTCTTCCGCGTTGAAGGCCGGCGTGGTGTCCGGGGCGCCTTTACCTGCGGCCTTGGCGGCGCGCGAGGCATCCAGGCCATTGCGGCGGTCGGAGGCCGATTCGCTGACGATGTCGCCGTTGTCGTCGGTGACCACCACCGACTCGGAGCCGAACACGCGCAGGCCCTGGAAGGTGTGGGCGGCGCGCGCAATGCGCTGGCCGTTGGCGCCAGGGTGCTGGTCGCGCAGCGCGTAGCCATGTTCGCTATCCAGGCCGGCCGAGGCGCGGCGGGCGTCCAGGCGCGCGGTCAGGCCGGCCTTGGCTTCAACGCTCATTGGCTGCGCTGGCGCGGCCATCAGGGTGTCGGGCAGCGGACCGGCGACGGCGTGGGCGAAGGGCAGGGCAGCAATGGCTGCGGCCAGCAGGCTTTTGCGAAGTTTCATCGGCTCTCCTTGAGCTGTGTGGGGTGGATTGGAGAGCGGAAGTTATGCCCATTTTTTGGGCGAGTCAAAAAACTTATGAAAAAAGTCAGATTTACAAATTTTGTCCATTTCTAGACATTTGATTACATTTTGCTAGCTGTTGAGCTAGCGTGACTTGCATAAAGATGGCGCACGATAGGCGGGAAATGTCGGGTACTTGCAACGAAATAGAGGGATATTTCTAGTTTCGTGTTTGACGCAACACAAATATGTATCAAATTGTCACGTCGAAGTTGCACTAGTTGAATTTCGCGTTTTACACTAGCCGTCCAATGTTTGACGTACCACTCAGTGAGGGCGCAATCACTCATGTTGTCCATATCTACCAAAGTCGAAAGGATCGTCACGGAGTCGCCCTTCCTGAGCGAAGGGCTGCGCCGTGGCCTGATCAATTTGTCGGAACTGGCGCGCCAGCTGCAACCGCAGCTCCAGAACGACCTGTGGAAGCCGGTCGGCCAGGCCGCCGTGGTCATGGCCTTGCGCCGCGTGGCCGAACGCCTGCCCGATAAGGAGTCGCAGGAACTGGTGCTGGCCCAGCAATCGGGCCAACTGACCGCGCGCACGGACCTGGTGGAATTCACCTTCCGCCGTTCGGACCGCATCGACGACTGCCACCGGCTGCTGCTGGAGCGGGCCGGCACCGGCCACGGCCTGTACCTGACCGTGACGCGCGGCAGCGAGGAGGTAATGGTGGTGTGCAGCCGCCCGTTCATCGGCATCGTCGAGCAGTTGTTCGCCAACGAGCGCCTGCTGGCGCGCCTGGAGAACCTGAACGCGGTAACGCTGCAACTGACCGCCGACTCCTGGCGCACGCCCGGCATTTACCACGCCATCCTGAAAAAGCTGGCATGGGACAAGGTCAACCTGATCAACCTGATCTCGACCCACACCGAGCTCACCCTGCTGATCGAGAAGGAACACACAGGCGCCGCCTTCAGCGTCCTCTCGAACATGATCGCGCACAAGCATTGAGGTACACTCCCTGCAGGGCTGACCTACAGGGAGAAATGCATGGGCGTGAAGCGCGAAATGCAGCGCGATATGCAGCGCGTGGTGCCGGCGTTGCGGGTGGCGAGTTACGCCTCCAGCAAGCCGTTTTATGAGTCGCTAGGTTTCCGCGAGCAGTGGACGCACCAGTTCGACTCGGGCCTGCCGCTTTTCGCGGCGCTGGCCTTCGACGGCATGGAGATTTTCCTGAGCGAGCATACGGGCGATTGCCAGCCTGGCGGACTGGTACACTTCTACGTAGCGGACGTGGACGCGCTGTTCGATGATTTCCTGGAGTACGGCGTGACGGTCGAAAATGCGCCGAACAACGGCCTGGGGCCCGACCTGCGCGTGATGTCCGTCCTAGACCCGGACAAGAACCGGCTTAAATTCCTGACCCAGACCCATTGGGAGTAAGTATTCGATGACTAAAGCGCCGTTAATCGCAGCCTTGTGGCTGGCCGCCGCAACCCAGGCCGGTGCGCAAAGCCTGTTCAAATGCACCGTGGACGGCAAAGTGACCTACCAATCCATGGCGTGCGCCAAGGGTGGCGAAACGCTCGACGTGCCGCCGCCGCCAACCGCCGCGCAAGTGAAAGCGGCGCAGACGCGCGCGCAGGAAGACCGCGAACGCATGGAGCAACTGGCCGCGCGCAATCGCGCCCAGCGCGAGCAAAACGCCAAGGCGGAGGAGGCGGACGGCAAAACGGCGGCGGCCAACAAGCCACCCGCCAAGGCCGACTGCGACAAGCTGCGCAGCCAGCGCGAGGAGTTGTACGGCCAGCGCAACGACAACCGCCGCGCCGGCAACCTGGGCGCGATGGGCGAAACGCAAAAGTCGATCGACAAGCTGGAAAGCGATTACACCAAGGCCGCTTGCGGCCCGCTGGACTAACGCAGTTCCTTGCGCAGTACCAGCTTGAGGCCGGACCAGACTTCGCTCACGGCGCATACCTTCACGTCGACCAAGCCAAGCGGCAGCGCCAGTTCGCGGATGGTGTCCTCGGTGATGTCGGTCGGCACTTTGGACGCCTTTTTCGGCCACGACACCCAGACTGCTGCATCCGCGCGCGTGCCTTTGCGCGCGGCCTCCAGTTCCCGCTCCAGCAGCGCGCGCCGGTCGGTAAAGATGTGCAGCACATCGACCGCGGCGGAGAGCCGCGCCGCGAATTGCACCCCTTGCGGCAAGGGCGCCAGCAGCGCCGTATAGTTTTCCGGCGCATGGCGCGCCAGCACGCACGCGCCGGCACCTATCCCCAGCTTTTTCGCCAGCGGCGTGCCGGAGTAGCCGGCGCCGGCGGCGGAACTCATTTCTTTTCCTGTTCCGGCTGCGAGAAGTTCAATTCCGGCTGCGGTTCATCGTCCTGCTTTTGCGCCGGCAGCGCGTCCGGTATGGCCGGCTGCTCGATGTGCAGGTCGCCCGACTCCACCTTGCCCGCCACGCCCCGGTCCAGGAAGTAGGTCACCGTCTGCGGTAGCGCCGCCACCAGCAGTACCATCAGCATCTGCAAGCCGACCCACGGCAGCGCGCCCCAGTAGATATCCGAGGACTTCACTTCCTTCGGCGCCACGCCGCGCAGGTAGAACAGCGCAAAGCCGAACGGCGGGTGCATGAAGGAGGTCTGCATATTCACGCACAGCATCACGCCGAACCACACCAGCGCCGCCGATGCCGCCGCCTCCGGGCTGCCCATCATCGGCTCCAGCTCCGGAGCCAGGATCTTTTGCGCCACCGGCGCCAGCATCGGCACCACGATGAAGGCGATCTCGAAGAAGTCGAGGAAGAAGGCCAGGAAGAACACGAACAGGTTCACCACCAGCAGGAAGCCGATCCAGCCGCCCGGGATGCCGGTGAACAGGTGCTCGACCCACATGCCGCCGTCCACGCCCTGGAACACCACCGAGAAGCAGGTGGAGCCGATCAGGATGAACACCACCATGGCGGTCAGGCGCATGGTGGACTGGTAGCTTTGCACGATCAGCTCGCGCAGCGGCTTGATGCGGCTGGCGCGGACCAGCATCCAGGCCACGGCCAGGTACAACACGCCGAGCGAGGCCTGCACGTACGGCTTGGCCGCAGCGTCGATGCCCACTTGCGCCTTGAAGTAGAAGGTGCCGATCACGGCGGCCAGCCCCAGCGCCACCATGCCGGCGCGGAACACCAGCTTATCGCGCCCGCTGAATTCCGGATGGCGGATCACCGCCAGGATCACCGCGCCCAGCGCGCCCATGGCGCCCGATTCGGTCGGCGTGGCCACGCCCAGCATCATGGTGCCCAGCACCATGAAGATCAGCACCGCCGCCGGGATGATGCCTTGCAGGCATTGCTTCCACAGCGCCCAGCCACGCGGCCCCTGCTCATGTTCCGGCGCCGCTGGCAGCCATTCCGGCTTCACGCGCGACAGGATGAAGGTGTACAGCGCGAACAGCGCAATCTGGATCAGCGACGGCCCCCAAGCGCCCAGGTACATGCTGCCCACGTCGGCCGAAGCGGTCGGGGTTTTCAGTTGGTCCGCCAGCACCACCAGCACCAGGGACGGCGGCACCAATTGGGTAATCGTGCCGGATGCGGCCAGCACGCCGGTGGCATAGCGCATGTGGTAGCCGTAGCGCATCATCACCGGCAGCGAAATCATGGCCATGGCGATCACCTGCGCCGCCACCGTGCCGGTGATGGCGCCCAGGATAAAGCCGACAATGATCACCGAATAGCCCAGGCCCCCGCGCACGCCGCCGAACAGGCGGCCCATCGAGTCCAGCATATCCTCCGCTAGCCGGCACTTTTCCAGCACCGCGCCCATGAAGGTAAAGAAGGGAATCGCCAACAGCAGATCATTGGCCAGCACGCTGCCGAAAATCCGCTGCGGCACTGCCTGCATGAAGGGCACGCCGAAGAAGCCCTGCAAAATCGCGATCACGCCGAAGAACAGGCCCACCGCCAGCAGCGAGAACGCGACCGGGAAACCAACCAGCATGAACACCACCAGGCCGCCGAACATCAGCGGCGGCATCAGCTCCAAAGGAATCATTGCACCGGCCTTTCGTATTTGCTGTCCAGGCGAGCCTGTCCGGCCAGGTGGGCGATGCGCTTGACCAGCTCCGACACGCCTTGCAGCGTGAGCAGGGCGAAGCCGATCGGCACGATGAATTTGATCGGCCAGCGCGGCAGGCCGCCGGCATTGCTCGACTGCTCCATGATGGCCCAGGAAGGCAGGAACAGCGACTCCCAAGACAGCCAGGCAAACAGGATGCAGGCCGGGAACAGGAAGAAGATGATGCCGAACACGTCGATCCATAGCTGCGCGCGTTCCGAGACATGGCCGTAGATCAGGTCGACGCGCACATGCTCATTGCGCTGGAAGGTATAGCTGGCGCCCAGCATGACGGCGGCACCAAACAGGTACCACTGCATTTCCAGCAGGGCGTTCGAGCTCCAGTCAAAGCCATAGCGAATCATGGCGTTGCTGGCGCTGATAAAGCACGAGGCGAGGATCATCACATTGGCCAGTTGCCCGCTACGATAGCCAATGCGGTCCAGCCAATGCGACAGCTTGAGTAAGCCCTGCATTGCATCTCCTGATTATTAGATTCGTTGTTGCAAGGATATCAGCCTTCCGAGGCCTAATCACGTACGCCGCAGAATTTGTAACTCTGCTATTGTATGCCGATTTGATAATTGTTGCGCCAGAGAAACTTTCATGCTGGAAGCCCTTCAACAACAGGTATATGCCGCCCTGGCGCAGTTCACCAGTGCCAGCCGGCTCTATGAACTGCGCTTGCCCAAGGCGGACGAAACAAGCGACAGCGGCCTGCTGGTCGAAGCCTTCCTGGCCGACGACGGCTTGCAGGAGCTGGCCGCGCGCGAAGTGATCGCCCTGTCGACCAGTGCCGCCGTCAACCTGCGCGGCTTGCTGGGCCAGCCGGCCACCTTGCTCGCCAGCCTGGCCGACGGCAGCCGCAGCGCCTTCCACGGCTACATCAGCCAGGCCGGCATGCTGGGCAGCGAGGGCGGTTTTGCCCGCTACCGCGTGCGCATCTCGTCCTGGCTTTGGCTGCTCACGCAAGTGCGCAACAGCCGTGTATGGCAGGACAAATCCATCGCCGACATCGTGGACGCGGTATTTGAAGCCCACGCTCCCTATGCACAATGGCAGTGGAGCGAAGACGCGCGCGCCGTCCTGGCCGAAATCCCGCCGCGCAGCTACTGCTGCCAATACCGCGAATCGGACTACGATTTTGTGCGCCGCCTGCTGACGGAGGAAGGCATCACCTGGCGCCTGCAAGACGGCGAAGAAGGCCAGACCCTGATGTTGTTTGCCGACAGCCGCGAACAAAGCGCCACCCCGGAAGATGCCAGCAGCAAAGCTGACGCCGGCCTGCGCTACCACGCCGCGCGCGCGCTGGAACAGGCGGACGCGGTGCAGTCGCTGCGCCGGGAGCGGCGCATGCTGCCAGGCAGCGTCAGCGTTTACAGCTACGATTACAAGGCCAAGAGCCTGGTCGGCAGCACCGTGCCAACCTGCATCAGCGACTTTGGCCGCCATGCCCAACTTCCAGAGAGTTTCGACTATCCCGGCCAATATGCATTTGCCGACAGCGACGACGCACTGCGCTACGCCACCCTGCAGATGCAGGCGCGCGAAGCGGCCAGCCAACCGTGGGAGTTGCGCAGCACCGTGCGCACGCTGCGCGCCGGCACCCGCATCAAACTTTGCAACGCCCCGCTGGAGCTGCCCGATGGCGGCAACGAATACCTGCTCACGCGCGTCTGCAGTGTCGGCGTCAACAACCTTCCCGCCGCCGCACGGCAAGGCCTCGCAGAGTTGTTCGGCCCCGTGCCGGAGCTGCTCGAACAACTTGCCGTTCCCCTGGCCGGTGCGGTCGCCGACTTGCCCGCTTTGCTCAAGCAAGCCAGCGGCACCGGCTACGCCAACAGCTGCCAGGCGCTTCCCGCCACCATTCCATGGCGCCCCATGCTGGAAAGCAGCGACGGCCGCCAGCACGCCAAGCCGACCGCGCATGGCAGCCAAAGCGCCATCGTGGTCGATGCTGACGGCAACGATCGTCCCGGCGCCGCAGGCGAGATCTTTTGCGACCGCCTGGGCCGCGTGCGCATCCGCTTCCACTGGCAAGAGGAGGGCGCCGCCACCTGCTGGGTGCGCGTTGCCCAGCGTCTGGCTGGCGGCGGCATGGGCAGCCAGTTCCTGCCGCGCATCGGCCAGGAAGTGCTGGTGCAGTTCATTGAAAACGACATCGACCGCCCCATCATCGTCGGCGCGCTGTACAACGGCCAAGGCGAAAGCGGCACCGCGCCCACCCCGGCCGGCGCGACCACCCAGCAGGCAGGCGACCACTACGCCCAGGCGCACGACCACGCGTCATCGGCACAGGGCAACCTGGCAGGCGGCCACGCCCCGGTATGGCACGGCGCAGGCGCCAGCAGCGGCGCGCACCACAATGGTTCCGCCATGTGGGGCCTGCGCAGCAAGGAATTCAATGGCAGCGGCTACAACCAGCTGCTGTTCGACGACACCGACAACCAAGGCCGCGTGCAGCTGCGCACCACGCAATCCGCCACGGAACTGAACCTGGGCCACCTGCTCCACAACGCCGACAACTATCGCGGCAGCCTGCGCGGCCAGGGCGCCGAACTGCGCACCGACGCCTACGGCGCCGTGCGTGCCGGCGCCGGCCTGCTGGTTTCCAGCTACAAGGCCGCGCACAGTGCCGCCCAACGCGATCCGGCCGGCGACAACGCCGCCGGCATCGCCATGCTGAAGCAAGCGGTCAAGCTGGGCGAGACCTTCAGCGATGCCGCAGTCAAGCACGGCACCATCGGCCTGGCATCGCATATGGGAGCGCGCAAGCCCAAGGCCAGCGTGCTCGATGAGAAGGAGGCACCGCTGCAATCGTTGCTGACCGCCGTATCCGGCATGGTCGGCGGCGCCAGCCTGGACGCCGCCCAAGCCGATGCCGGCGAGCGCAAGACAAGGCCCGGCGCGGGCAGCCTGCCGCATAGCGCCGATCCGGTCATCGCCATCAGCGCCAAGGACGGCTTGGCCATGACGGCCGCGCGCGATTTGCAAGTGGTCGTCGGCGAGACCGCTATCGCGATGTCCGGCGCCGACACGCAACTCGCCACCGGCGCGCAATTGCGCATTCATACGCAGCAGGCGATCGGCATGCTGGGCGGCGCGGTCAAGCCAGGCGAACAGGATTTGGGAATGCAGTTCATCGCCGCCCGCGACCCGATCGACGTGCAGGCGCAGGCCGGCGAGCTGCAAGTGCAGGCGCGCGACGTGATCAACGTGAAAAGTTCCAACGCCCACATCGATTGGGCGTCCGCCAAGAAGATCAGCCTCTCCACCGCCGGCGGCGCCAACATCACCATCGACGGCGGCAATATCACCGTGCAGTGCCCGGGCAAGATTGAGATCAAGGCGGGCAAGAAGTCGTTCGTAGGGCCAGCCAGGGCGCCGTACGATCTGCCAGCCATGCCACGCAGTATCTGTGTCGAGTGCCTGAAGAAGGCTTTAGCCGCAGGCCCGGCATTTACCCTCGTGGAGTGATCGGATGCTGATAGACACTTTTACCGCCGATTGGTTGCAAGCGCTTGACGCGGCGTACCGAACTCGCCCCGAGGGGACGTTCATCCATCTCCTGATCGATGGCGCTTTCCGGCCTGGCCATCATAATTCCGTTGCCACCAATGAAGTCCACATGCTGTTCGCAGGACTTCCAGGCTTTAACGAAGCTACTCGCGATGTCTCGCCATTCGTGGTTGCCTACGCCCCCGGAGACCACAAGCTCCGTGCAATGCTTACGGCTTGCAGCGGTTGGCCAATGGTAAGCGCCATTACCACCACCGAAAGCGCCAAAGAGTTGGCGAAACGCCTGACAGCGTGGTGCGTGGTCGAAGTTGATGGTCAATACCTGAATTTCCGATTCCCCGACACCCGCAGACTGCCGGATATTTTCATTATCCTTAATGCGGAGCAGTCATCAGAATTCGCCGGCACTGCAATGGAATGGCGTTACATAGGCCGAGCGGGTGAGTGGGTAACGGTTACGCTCACACCGTCGCAATGCGCACCGAGTGTCGATCCTAAGCTGGAATCAGAACAATTCAGCGCACTGGTTGCCAGAGGCGATGTGGATGTCATGCTCGCTAGAGCAGCGAGTATTGGCTGTCAACCCAAGGCGCCACTTAAGTCAACTCAATACGCAATCACTGAGACGGCGATGGCAATTGCGATCAAAAATCAGTTGCAAGACGACGCACTATTCTGGTGTAACTGGTGCCTTGAGGCGGCTTCCGTAGCCGACAGTAAAACGTTAGAAGAGTTGTTTGTAATGTGGGCAGCCGAGGAGCTGGCTCTTGCCCAAGAAGGGATTGAGGAATGAGGTTCAAGCGTATCGTTACATATGTCGCACTTAGCGTCAGCTTTTTGATCTCAGCATGTCAGTCGGAGCCAATTGGGGTTCCAGTACATGCCGTCAACTACACCGAGGATGAGATCACCTACAGGATTGTCGATCCCAAAGACGCCGAGAACCGTGCCGGCGGCGAGACGATCAACTCGTATGGTGCTGGAGGCCTGATGTGCTGCTATACGGTTCCTGAGAAGTGGCAGCCTGGCATTAAGGTTGAACTGCAAGTTGAGCTCTGGATTACCTCGCAACCGAATGGTCAAGATGGAAGTCCGAAGAGAGAAAAGCAGACCGTAACCGTGGACCTCCCTAAGCCTGTCGATGATAAGCCAAATGAACTCTGGGTAATTCGCAACCCTGACGGAACGTTTGATCTAGTCGCATGTAATTGTGGCCCCTCCCACGAAAAGTGGCCGGGGAAGATCAAGGGTATGCCTATCGCGTCCAAATCTTATCGCGAGAAGTTGATTCGACGTGACCTTTCTGAAGCTGAAGATGTTCTTCATAGATTCAGTAAATTGAAGCTGGAACTTGATACCAATCCGATTCCTTACGCCAAGGAGAATTGGAATTTTAGAAAAGACCAAGGCGAATCGTCGCTCCTCGCTGCATATTCAGGGCCGAACGATAAGCGTTTTGTGGATTTCCTGAAATCTGAGGCCGATGAAATGGTCTCGTACGCCAAAGACAGAATTTCTAAATTGAAGAAGGAGCTTCCATAATGGCTGATTTATGTTCAGTCGCACTCGGTGATTTCACTTTATCGCCAGGGAATGGAATTTTCTCTGCTCAAGAGTTAGATAAGGTTGCGAAGCTGGTTGCTCGTGAACGTACTGTATCGGCTTGCCCTAGCCAGTCATGTCACACTCCGCTGTACTTTGGTTTGTTCTTTGACGGTACGAAAAACAACTACGAGAAGAACGAGGCGACCAAGAGCCAATCGAATGTGGCGCGGCTGTACGATACCTTTCCTGGCAATAGTGTAGATGGTGTTCTTCCCAAGAAAAGCAAATGGGATATTAATGCGGACAAGTACAAGCATTTCTTCCGTGTTTACGCACCTGGGGTCTCATCGCCATTCGAGGAGGTGAACAACGCCGGGGATGGAGATTCAGGTGCCATCGCAGGCATTGGCGGGCAAGAGCGCATCTTCTGGATGCTCATTCAGACCATCAACAATGTCCACCGTTACTTCATGGGTGATAAGCCATTAATATCGCCGAACGAGACGAAAGACCTCTTGGTTAAGTTCAAGTTGGATAGCGATTCCTTGTATGAAATGCGTCCGTTAGAGTATTTGGACGGCTTTAATCGGAAAGGCAAGACCAAGGCCGAACGACCTCGAGTCGAGTTTGAGAAGATCTTGACGCGCTTGCATGAAGCGATTCGTTTGCACATGCCAAATAAGAAAACTGGCCAGCCAACCAAGAAAGATCCTGGCATTGTCACGGAAATTCGTGTCTCGGTCTTTGGCTTCTCGCGGGGGGCGACCCAGGCGCGTGTTTTCGCCAATTGGTTCAAGGCTCTCTGCGCACTGGATGCATCGCTTTGCTATTCGCCCAGTAAAGAAACCCTCGGTGGCTTCCCGGTTAGTTTTGATTTTATGGGCCTGTTTGATACCGTGGCTTCCGTTGGAATCAGTAACACATTGGGTAACAGTAAGGTGGCCTTCGCATTTGACGGGCACGGATGGTGGGCCGACAGCGATAGAAGTTTGCGCATTCCAGAGGGAATTAAGAAGTGCGTCCACTTCATTGCTGCACACGAAGTGCGTCGGAGCTTTCCTGTGGATTCCATCGCGGTGGGTGAATCCTTACCTGTAGGCTGCGAGGAAATCGTGTTCCCAGGCGTGCACTCTGATGTAGGTTGTGGTTACTCGCCGGGTGAACAAGGAAAGGGAACCGATCCTGATGGCTCAGATATGCTCCCGCGAATCCCTCTTATCGCTATGTATAAAGCCGCAAAGCTCGCGGGCGTTCCGCTGCACTTGGAGATCGCTGCTGGTAACGTACAGAACAAGTTCAAGGTCGCACCCCGAGTGATTGCCGGACTGAAGGAGTATCTGACTCACTGTAAGGTGAAGAAGGGGCGCCTTACTGACATCATGCGTGAGCAAGCGAAACTCCACATGAACTGGCACAGAAACAGGTTGCCCAATTCTGCCACACCGATTGAGGCGACAGCCTCATTTAAGCGCGCCACCAACTTCGACAAGAACGACTTGCAATCCGCACACCTTGAGATGGTGAACGAGGTGAAGGTATTTGATGAATGGCGAAAAAAGCAGGGAAAGGACTTCAAACCTGCTAGCCAAAAGCCAGGCTTCAAAGACGATCACGAGAAAGAGTGGGAGGAGATCAGTACATGGTGGGACAAGGAGACGACCGCACCAGCGGCTGTGCTCAATTTCTTTGATGAGTTTGTGCATGATTCGCGCGCATGGTTCAAGGTAAGTGGGATTGACAACGAAGAGGATCTACTCGCAAAGCTTCATAAAAAGCTGGAGATGCGAAAGCGCGTCAAAAGGCACAACGAACGCATTCAGATGCTATCGGAATCGGGTGGCCTTACGACGCAGCGCTTTCACCCCGCCCCTATGTCTGATGCCCTGTCGCCGGAAGAACATAAGGCCCTTGATGAGTTTGAGCGCACTGGGAAAATCCCACGTATGACGAATGCCGGTCGGGAGGGCGACAGCCTCCTTGGCTTTGCTGTTAAGGGAGGCTACCTGCGTTACAGGAAGGTCTACGCAGGCGGCGACAGCACGCTCTTGTCGCGCGCGGGACCCGAAGGTAAAAACGTCAGCGCGATGGCGTAGAGCGGGCGTTTTTCAGGCATTTTTGATTAACGCTTATCCATCCCTACAAGCACAAAAAAGGTGGCGCGATGAAGAATGCGGCACGCCATAAGGGTCTACGGTTGTGGTTGATGTCGCATCAAAGGAACGGTGTGGCGAGGAAGAAGACGTAACCGGGGATGATGCCGCTGACGGTCAGCATGCCGATCATGATGCCCCATTCTTGCCAGAACTTGCGTCGCGTGCGCAGGAAGCTGAAGCCGGAGAGCGGGCCGACGAACAGGGCGCCAATACCCGCGAACAGGCCGCCGAAGATGATAGTCATGCCGTAGTAGGCTTTGTCCGGCCGGGTATCGGCCCATTCCAGGGCAGCGTAGCCAATGGCGAATACGAGGGCGAGCGCCATGACGGCGCCGAGGAGCGCGGCATGCCATGCGGCACGCTGGCGGGGAATTGGGGACTGCAAGACGCTTCCTTCGAAGATGCCCGGTGCCGGGCGGTGGCGCATGCTAGCGCATCGAAGGAGAGCGGGGCGCCGCGCTGGAATCAGGTATCCAGCGCAGGCGGCCCCGGGAGGATGGGAGGCGTCAGCCAGCCAACTGCTGGCGCACGCGGGCAATCGCTGCACGCACCTGGTTCGGCGCGGTGCCGCCCACGTGGTCGCGCGCGGCGACCGAGCCTTCCAGCGTCAGCACGGCGAATACGTCGTCGCCCACCAGCGGCGAGAAGGCGCGCAGCTGTTCCAGCGACATCTCGGACAGGTCGATCTTCAGGTCGTCGCAGGCGCGCACCGCATGCGCCACGGCTTCGTGCGCGTCGCGGAATGGCAGGCCTTTCTTGACCAGGTAGTCGGCCAGGTCGGTGGCGGTGGCGTAGCCTTGCAGCGCGGCCGCACGCATGGCTTCCGGCTTGACGGTGATGCCGCCGGCCATGTCGGCGAAGATGCGCAGGGTGTCGACCACGGTGTCGACGGTGTCGAACAGCGGTTCCTTGTCTTCCTGGTTGTCCTTGTTGTAGGCCAGCGGCTGGCCTTTCATCAGGGTCAGGAGGCCCATCAGGTGGCCGTACACGCGGCCGGTCTTGCCGCGCGCCAGTTCCGGCACGTCCGGGTTTTTCTTCTGCGGCATGATGGAGGAGCCGGTGCAGAAGCGGTCGGCGATGTCGATAAAGCCGACGCGTGGGCTCATCCAGATGATCAGTTCTTCCGACATGCGCGATACGTGCATCATCAGCAGCGAGGCGGCGGCGGTGAATTCGATCGCGAAGTCGCGGTCGGACACGGCGTCCAGCGAGTTGTGGCACACGTCGTCGAAGCCCAGCGACTGCGCCACGCGCGGGCGGTCGATCGGGAAGGTGGTGCCGGCCAGCGCGGCGGCGCCCAGCGGCAGGCGGTTCACGCGCTTGCGGCAATCCTGCATGCGCTCCACGTCGCGGCCGAACATTTCCACATAGGCCAGCATGTGGTGGCCGAAGGTGATCGGCTGCGCCACTTGCATGTGGGTGAAGCCGGGCAGGATCACGTCGGCGTTCTTCTCGGCCAGGTCGACCAGGGCGCCGCGCAGTTGCTGCAGCAGGCCGGTGATATCGTCGATGGCGGCGCGCACGTAGAGGCGGATGTCGGTTGCTACCTGGTCGTTGCGCGAACGGCCGGTGTGCAGGCGCTTGCCGGCGTCACCAACCAGCTCGGTCAGGCGCTTTTCGATATTCAGGTGCACGTCTTCCAGGTCGAGCTGCCATTCGAATTGGCCGGCGTCGATTTCGCCGCTGATCTGGGCCATGCCTTTCTGGATCGCGGCCAGGTCGCTGGCGGCGATAATGCCTTGCGCGGCCAGCATGTCGGCGTGCGCCAGCGAGCCCTGGATGTCGGCTTTGGCCATGCGCTTGTCAAAAAACACGGAGGCGGTGTAACGTTTCACAAGGTCGGAAACGGGTTCGGAGAAGCGTGCGGACCAGGCTTCCGCCTTCTTGGAGAATTGATCTGTCATAGTAGGTTTTCCGGTAAGAGTCGGAAGATTATAAACAAGTAGGAGATTGAATGAAGAAGTTAGCAAGTTTGCTACTGTTGGCGCTGGCCGCCGGCAGTGCTTTCGCCCAGGGCGCGCGGCCGGCCGACGTGGCCTCCGTGGACAGCATCGTGGCCGCGCTGTACGACACGATTTCCGGCCCGGCCGGCAAGGTGCGCGACTGGGACCGCCTGCGTTCCCTGTTCCGTCCCGACGGCCGCATGGTGGTGCATAGCCCGAACAAGGAGGGCGTGCTGAATACCCGCGTGCTGAGCATCGAGGACTACATCACGCGCACCACGCCGGTGTTTGCCAAGGACGGTTTCTACGAATCCGAACTGGCGCGCACCAGCGAGCATTTCGGCCAGATTGCCCACGTGTTCACCACCTATGAGGCGCGCCACGCACCGGGCGACAAGCCCTTTGTGCGCGGCATCAATTCGATCCAGTTGGTGAACGACGGCCAGCGCTGGTGGATTTCGCAATTGCTGTGGCAACCGGAGGGTGAGAAAACGCCGCTGCCGGAGCGCTACCTGAAGCCGCGCTGATGGACGGTTTTGAGGTCAGCAGCGACGCCGGCCGCCTCGACGTGGAACTGGTGCACCGCTTCCTTTCGCAGGAGTCGGCCTGGGCGCGCGGCATCCCGCGCGAACTTGTCGAACGCGCAATGGCCAACTCGCTGTGCTTTGGCGGCTACCTTGAGGGAAATCAGGTGGCGTTTGCCCGTATCATCACAGACCGGGCAACCTTCGCTAATATGGTGGATGTATTCGTGCTGCCCGCCTTTCGCGGCCTTGGCTACAGCAAGCGCCTGATGGAGTCAGTGCTTGCTCACCCGGATCTGCAGGGTTTGCGGCGGTTTACGCTGGCCACGGGCGATGCGCACGGCCTATATGCGCAATTTGGTTTTACTCCTCCGTCGCGTCCAGCTACACTGATGGAAAGGTATTACCCAGATGTCTACCAGCGATGCTAGTGAGCAAGTCGAGGAGGAGATCATCGTGAAGCTGAATTCCCGCGCCGGCCTGGCCCGATTGGGTCTGGCCTTGCTAGCCGCCTGCGGCCTTCCCGTGCAAGCCAAGGAAGCGCCGCCCAAGAAACCCGTTCCCGCCGCCAGCGGGCGCACCAGCACCACGCCGCCGCCGGAGACTCCGGCCAAGGCGCCGCCGGTGTCCGCCAAGCCATCTTCCCAGCCACTGGTGCCGCCCGCACCCGCGCCCGATGCAACTGCGCCGGTGCGCATTGTGGCGGGCGCCAGCGCCACGCTCAGCGGCGGTTCGGCGGCGATTGCGCCGTCGCCGGTGGCGGCGCACCAGGGCTCCCTGGTCATCATCGGCGGCGGCCTGCGCGGCGACAATGCCGATGTGTGGCAGCGCGTGGTGAAGCTGGCCGGGGGCAAGGGCGCGCGCATCGCCGTCTTCCCTTCGGCGGCAGGTAATCCCGAGGGCTCGGCCCAGACCATCATTGGCTACCTGCGCAAATGGGGCGCGGACGCTTTCCTGGTGCCGGTTGCCGTGCGCCTGGCGGGCAGCGACTACAAGAAGAATGCGGACGATGCGGCGCTGGCGAAAAAAATCCGCGAGTCGGACGGCATCTATTTCGCCGGCGGCGACCAGGGGCGCATCACCAAGGCCCTGGTGCGCGAGGACGGCTCGCAGACCGCCGTGCTGGAAGCCGTGTGGGATGTGTACCGTCGGGGCGGCGTGATCGCCGGCACGTCGGCCGGCGCGGCCATCATGAGCAGTACCATGTTCGCCAATCCGAAAGCGGTGCTATCCATGCTGCAAACCGGTATTGCGGACGGGCGCGAGCTGGGGCCGGGCCTGGGCTTCATCGGCGACGACGTGTTTGTCGACCAGCACCTGCTGGTGCGCGGGCGCTTTGCGCGCATGATCCCCGCCATGCTGGCCAAGGGCTACCAGATCGGCCTTGGCATCGACGAGGACAGCGCGATGGTGGTCAACGCCCAGCGCGAGGTGGAAGTCATCGGCTACAAGGGCGCGCTGCTGATCGACCTGTCGCGCGCCGAGTGGGACAAGGTCAACCCGCACTTCGGCGTGCGCAATGCGGTCATCAGCTACCTGGATCGCGGCGACAAGTTCAATATCGCCACCCATATGTTCACGCCCGCCACCGATAAAGCCGGCGGGCGCATCGACCCCACCCGCACCCTGGGGCGTGGCGCGGTGTTCAGCAACGATGTGCTGGGCAATAGCGCGGTGATCGATTTGATGGAGCGCCTGATCGACAGCAACCAGGAAGAAGCGATCGGCATCGCCAGCGGCAACCCGCGCGCCAGCGGCACCGAAGTCGGCTTCGAATTCCGCTTCACCAAAACGCCGGATAGCGTGGGCTTTGTGTCGACCGTGGGCGAGGCTTATTCGGTACTGAATATCCGGCTTGATATCCGGCCGATCGAGATCACGCGGCCACTGTACAAATATAAGTAGAATACCGGGCAAACAACCACCCGGAGATTCCATGTCCCACCTGAACAAGCTGCTGGCCGGCGCCGCCCTGTGCGTTGCCGCCAGCCAGGCCCTGGCCGCGCAGCCAGCCACTGTGCGCCTCGACTATATGCACACCGGTAATGCGCTAAACGAAAGCTACGCCATCGAGCAAGTTGTGATTGAGCCGCTGCCATGGCCGGGCGATATGGCCAAGACCATCGACACCACCAACCGCGGCGTGAACAAGGTGGAAGTGGCCGATGCCAAAACCGGCAAGGTCCTCTATACCCGCACCTTCTCCACCATTTTCGGTGAATGGAAGTCGACCGAGGAAGCGGCCAAACTGACGCGCGGTTTCCATGAATCGGTGCGCTTCCCCAAACCGGATCGTCCGGTCAAAGTGCGCATTTTGAAGCGCGACGAGCGTAACGAGTTCTCCGTGGCCTGGAGCGTGGAAGTCGATACCGACGCGATGGATGTGGTGCGCAAGCAGGACCCGGCGCCGGCCAAGCCGATCGCCATTCGCGTCAACGGTCCAAGCGAGAAAAAGGTCGACCTGCTGATCCTGGGCGATGGCTACACGCAGGCCGACATGGCCAAGTTCGAAGCGCGCGCGCGCAAGTTGTCCGACTACCTGTTCAGCGTGTCGCCGTTCAAAGAACGCGCTAAAGACTTCAACGTGTGGGCGATGGCCGTGGCGACGCCGGAATCGGGGGCATCGCGCCCATCGACCGGCGCGCACAAAGCATCCAAGCTGGGCACGCGCTACGACATCTTCGGCAGCGAGCGTTACGTGCTGACGCTGGACAACCGCGCCCTGCGCGAGATCTCGCAGCATGCACCGTATGAGTTCATTGAGATCCTGGTCAATAACGACACCTATGGCGGTGGCGGTATTTATGGCCAGTTCAGCACTGCGGCGGCGGATAACGACTGGGCCAACTACTTGTTCGTGCATGAATTTGGCCACCACTTTGCGGGCCTGGCGGACGAGTATTACACCTCGCCCGTGGCTTATGCGACGGGCGGCGCGCGCATGGAACCGTGGGAGCCGAATGTGACGGCTTTGCTGGATCCTGCGAATGTGAAATGGAAGAAGCATGTGACGCCGGGTGCGGCGCTGCCGACGGCTTGGCCGAAGGCGGAGTATGAGGCGCACTCGCGCGAGTACCAGAAAATCCGCGCGCAACTGCGCAAGGACAATCGCCCGGAATCGGAGATGAGCAAGTTGTTCAAGGAGGATTTGGCGTGGACGAACAAGCTGTTCTCCACGGCGCCGAACCGGAAAGCGGTGGGGGCGTTTGAAGGGGCGAACTATGAGGCCACCGGCTACTACCGCTCGCAGCAGCAATGCCTGATGTTTGACCGCAGCGAAGCGTTCTGCGTGGTTTGCAATGAAGCGGTGCAGGAGACGATCGACCTGTACGCACCGCGCTAGCTCAAATAGAACCGGGAAACCGGAAAACCGGAAAACCGGAGAACCGGAAAACCAGGGTCCGACCCTAAGGGTCGTACCCTGGTTTTCCGGTTTTCCGGTTTTCCGGTTTCCCGGTTTCCCAAGATCCCGAATTAAGAGTTAGGCACCAACCCAGTCGGCTTAATCCGCACCGGCATCGGCTTACCCTTACGCGCCCGCTTGCCAAAGTGCGGCGCCAGCACGGTAGGCCCCATGCGATCCTCCTTAGCCTTCTGCGCATTACCAATACCTAGCACAGTCACGCCCTTATCGGTAATCGCGCAAGCAGCCACCAGCTTCTCCTTATCCGCCAGATCCATCAGGATCACGCCACGGCCGCCATTGGACAGCACCTTCATCTCGTCCATGCCGAACACCAGCAGGTTAGCCTTCTCCGAGATCACGGCTACCGCGCTGGCATTCTCCGTCACCACCGTCGGCGGCAGCGGCTTGTCGCCTTCATCCAGGGTGATGAAGGCCTTACCACCCTTCAGTCGCGATACCATATCGCCAGCCTTGGCGATAAAGCCATACCCCGCATCCGAAGCAATCAGCAGCTGCTTATCGCCAGTGCCCGCGTAGTAGTGCAGCAAACGCGCGCCACCCGACAGGTCCACCAGCGTGGTAATCGGCACACCATCGCCGCGCGCATTCGGCAGGGCCGCCACCGGCACCGAATACACCTTGCCGTTATCGCCGAAGCCCAGCAGGGTGTCCACGGTACGGCACTCGAACGCGCCATGCAGCGAATCGCCCGCCTTGAAGGTGAATTGCGCCGGATCGTGGCCAATACCGGTACGCGCACGCACCCAGCCTTTTTCCGAAATGATCACGGTCACCGGCTCGTCCGCCACCTTCTGTTCAACGACAGCTTTCTGCGCTTCCTCGATCAGGGTGCGGCGCGCGTCGCCGTAAGCTTTGGTATCGCTGTCGATTTCTTTGATGACCAGACGGCGTAGGGTGGACGGATTCTCGAGCACATCCAGCAGGCCTTCACGCTCCTTGCGCAGCTCGGCCAGTTGTTGTTCGATCTTGATCGCTTCCAGGCGCGCCAGTTGGCGCAGGCGGATCTCAAGGATGTCTTCCGCCTGGCGGTCCGACAGTTTGAAGCGCTCGATCAGGGCCGCTTTCGGTTCGTCCGAATTGCGGATGATGGCGATCACTTCATCGATGTTCAGCAGGACGATCTGGCGGCCTTCCAGGATATGGATGCGCTCATCGACCTGGTTCAGGCGGAACTGGGTACGGCGGGTCACGGTGGTGAAGCGGAACTCGATCCACTCAGCCAGGATATCGCTGATGCCCTTCTGGCGCGGACGGCCATCGCCGCCGATCATCACCAGGTTCATGGAAGCCGACGTCTCCAGCGATGTATGCGCCAGCAGCATGTGCATGAACTCAGTCTGGTTCTGGTTCTTCGATTTCGGCTCGAACACCAGGCGCACCGCAGCCTCGCGGCCCGATTCATCGCGCACTTTATCCAGTTGGCCAAGCAGCAGGCCTTTCAGCGCCACCTGTTCCGGCGACAGGGCTTTCTTGCCCAGTTTGACCTTGGGATTGGTCAGCTCTTCGATTTCTTCCAGCACCTTCTGCGACGAGGTGCCCGGCGGCAGTTCGTACACCACCGCCTGCCACTGGCCGCGCGCCAGTTCTTCAATCTTCCAGCGGGCGCGCACCTTCATCGAGCCACGGCCCGAAGCATACATATCGTCCAGCTGCGCGCGCGGGGTGATCAGTTGGCCGCCGCCCGGGAAGTCCGGACCGGGGATCAGCTCCATCAGTTCCGCATGGGTGATCTTCGGATTGCGGATCATCGCCACGGCGGCCTTCGCCACTTCGGTCAGGTTGTGCGAAGGGATTTCCGTCGCCAGGCCCACCGCGATACCGGAGGCGCCGTTCAGCAGCACCATCGGCAGGCGCGCCGTCAGCAGGGCAGGTTCCTCATACGAACCGTCGTAGTTCGGGATGAAGTCCACGGTGCCCTGGTCGATTTCGTCCAGCAGCAGGCGCGAGATCGGGGTCAAGCGGGCTTCGGTGTATCGCATTGCCGCAGCGCCGTCGCCGTCGCGCGAGCCGAAGTTACCCTGGCCGTCGATCAACGGATAGCGCAGCGAGAAGTCCTGCGCCATGCGCACCAGCGCGTCGTAGACCGACTGGTCGCCGTGCGGGTGCAGCTTACCCAGCACGTCACCCACCACGGTGGCGGATTTACGCGGCTTGGCGGTTGGACCCAGGCCCAGTTCATTCATCGAGTACAGGATGCGGCGCTGTACCGGCTTCTGGCCGTCGCACACGTCCGGCAGGGCGCGGCCCTTGACCACGGAGATGGCGTAATCCAGATAGGCGCGTTCGGCGAAGGTGGACAGGGTCAGGGTTTCGCCGCCGTCGTCACCGCCGCCGTTATTGTTGCCGCCTTCCGGCAGCTCCGGAGTCGGCTCTTCAAAGAGATTTGCTTGAGTCATAGTTTTACTTGTCTTAGAACCGGGAAACCGGGGTACGGCCCACAGGGCCGGACCCCGTCACGCGGCGGTCGCCGGCAGGGTCCGGCCCTGTGAGCCGTACCCTGGTTTCCTGGTTTCCTGGTTTTAGATATCCGCTTCCACTTCGTTCCCGTGTTCCTCAATCCAGGCACGGCGTGCCGCAGCCTCGCCCTTACCCATCAACATATTGAAACGCGAAGACGAATAGCTATGGTCAAAGTCGCCCAGCGACACAGGCAGCAAACGACGGGTATCCGGATTCATGGTGGTTTCCCACAGCTGCTCCGCATTCATCTCGCCCAGACCCTTGAAGCGAGAGATAGTCCAGGAGCCTTCCTTCAGCCCATCCTTGCGCAGCTTATCCTCAATCGCCACCAGCTCACCATCATCCAGCGCATACAGTTTCTGGATCGGCTTCTTACCGCGCGCCGGCGCATCCACGCGGTACAGCGGCGGACGGGCGATGCAGATATTGCCGTTCTCGATCAGTTTCGGGAAATGGCGGAAGAACAGGGTAAGCAGCAGCACCTGGATGTGCGAGCCGTCCACGTCCGCATCGGACAGGATGCAGATCTTCCCGTAACGCAGACCGCTCACATCCGGCGAATCGCCGTAGCTATGCGGATCAACGCCGATCGCCACCGCGATATCGTGGATCTCGTTATTGGCGAACAAGCGGTCCCGATCGGTTTCCCACGAGTTCAGCACCTTGCCGCGCAGCGGCAGAATGGCCTGGTATTCCTTGTCGCGGCCCATCTTGGCCGAACCGCCCGCCGAGTCACCCTCGACCAGGAAGATCTCCGTGCGGCTCACTTCATCCGATTCGCAATCGGTCAGCTTGCCCGGCAACACGGCCACGCCGGAAGACTTCTTCTTCTCGACCTTCTGCGCCGAACGCAGGCGCGATTGCGCTTGCTTGATCACCAGCTCCGCCAGCTTCTTGCCGTAGTCGATGTGCTGGTTCAGCCACAGCTCCAGCGCAGGCTTGGAGAAGGTGGACACCAGGCGCACCGCATCGCGCGAATTCAGGCGTTCCTTGATCTGGCCCTGGAACTGCGGGTCCAGCACCTTGGCCGACAGCACGAAGGAAGCGCGCGCAAACACGTCTTCCGGCAGCAGCTTCACGCCTTTTGGAAGCAGCGAATGCAGCTCGACGAAGTTTTTCATCGCACCGAACAGGCCCTCGCGCAGGCCCGATTCGTGGGTGCCGCCGTTCGGGGTCGGGATCAGGTTGACGTAGGACTCGCGCACCACGCCGCCTTCCTCGGTCCACGCCACCACCCACGACGCGCCTTCGCCCTCGGCAAAGCCTTCCGCATCCGGGGTGGCGAACTGCTCGCCCTCGAACAGGGGAATCAAGGTCTCGCCGTTGGAGGTTTGCGCCAACTGCTCGTTCAGGTAGCCGCGCAGGCCGTCCTTATACATCCAGGTCTGCTCGTCGCCGTTCTTGGCGTTCTTCAGCGTGACCGTCACGCCCGGCAGCAGCACCGCCTTGGAGCGCAGCAGGCGTTGCAGTTCAACTTGCGAAATCAACGGGGAGTCGAAATACTTCCCATCCGGCCAGGCGGTCACGCGGGTGCCGGACTTTTTGCCGTCCTTCGGCGCAGGCTGGGACTTCAGCGGCTCGACCAGGTCACCGTGCTCGAACGCCAGGTGGTGGAAACCGTTGCCGGCGTCGTCTTTTCGCCACACCGAGATCTCCAGGCGCTTGGACAGCGCGTTGGTGACCGAAACGCCGACGCCGTGCAGGCCACCGGAGAAGGCATAAGCACCGCCCGAACCCTTGTCGAACTTACCACCCGCGTGCAGGCGGGTGAAGACGATTTCCACGGTCGGCACGTTTTCCTCAGGGTGCAGGCCGACCGGAATGCCGCGGCCGTCGTCCTCCACCGTGATGGAACCGTCCGCATTCTGCGTCACGATAATGTTCTTGCAATGGCCGCCCAAAGCTTCATCGGAAGCATTGTCGATCACCTCCTGGATGATGTGCAGCGGGTTCTCGGTGCGGGTGTACATGCCCGGACGCTGCTTGACGGGTTCCAGTCCTTTCAGGACGCGGATGGATGATTCGCTGTAGTCGGAAACTGGTTTTTTAGTGGCCATACGTGTTCTTGGTAGTGCAAAGTGCTGTGATTATATACAGTATTTTCCGTCTTGACGGGGCTCTTGCCTGCGCATTCTATCCGCAACAGCCGGTCGCGCAAGGGAAACGCGGCGGTAAAATGGGTTTATGACCACAGATCGGCACCCGTTCGCAGTCAGGCTGGTCGGCTTCCCCCCGGACGCCGAACGGGCCCTTGCGCAGGGGCTGGCGCGGCTATCGACCGAGGGCGTGGGCTATTTGATCCTGTCCGAAGACAGCCTGCGCGACCCCGACCTGTACATTGCCAACGGCAGCGAACTGAAAGCGCTGGCCGTGATCGCCTCGTTGGCGGCAGGCGACATCCGGCCCGCCCTGGTGCTGGGCGCGACCGGCGTGGCCCTGCCTTACCCCAATCTGCCGCTGCCCGTGCAATGGAGCGCGCTGCGCGCCGAATTGGAGCGCCTGCTGGCGCGCCGCGCCGAAGTACTGGCCGGCCTGTCGGCCTCCGGCCAGCCGCTGGTGCCCGAACGCCGCCGCCGCGAACGGCTCGACCTCGACCTGACCGACCCCGCCGTCTACGCAAGGATGCGCAAACCGCGCCGCGAAGGCGCCGTGCTATGCGTCGACGCCAACGCCCACTTCAGCGAGCAACTCGGCAAATCGTTGAAGCAGTTCGGCACCGCTGTCTTATGGGCGGTGGACGGCGTCGGCGCGCTGGCGCTCTGCCGCCAACAAACGGTCGCCGTCGTGCTGCTTGATTTCGCCGCCCCCATCATCGACCACTATTTACTGTGCGCCCAACTGCGCAGCGAACCCGCGCAGCCCGAAGTGATCTTCCTCGCCCAAAGCGCCCACGACTACGACAGCACCCGCGCCCGCGCCGCCGGCGCCGCCGGCATGCTCGACAAACCCCTCGCCGAGCACCAAGTCCAATCCGCCCTCCGCAAATACATGCGCCTCTGAAAAAATGTCCGCTTTGGGGTCAGGAAGAAATGTGGACATTTCGAGGAAATGTCCACATTTCTTCCTGACCCCAAAGCGGACATTTTCTTTTTTTACGGTTTGTTTACAGGGGCGGGCGGTGTTTTAAGGCTGTTTTTACGCGTTGATCGATAGAGTGGTTGGACCTTAACCCTTTCGATGAATGATGAAAAAACTGATCTTTGCTGCCGCGATGTTGGCGTCTTTTGGCGCTTCGGCGGAAACCAGCTTTAATGCGGCGCTTACTTCGGACTACCGTTATCGCGGCATCTCGCAAACCCGTTTGCAGCCGGCATTGCAGGGCGGCGTTGATTATGTCGATGCCGCGAGCGGACTCTATGCGGGCGCCTGGGCTTCCAGCATCAAGTGGACCGGGGATGCGGGCGGTGGCGGCAGTGTCGAGCTGGATGTCTATGGCGGGAAGCGCGGCCAGATTTCCGCAGACATCAGCTACGACGTGGGTGTGCTGACCTATGTCTACGCCAACAATGGCCTGAAACATGTGGCGGGCTTTGCCAACGCCGATACCACCGAAATCTACGCGCAGCTTGGCTACGGGCCGGCGACCTTGAAGTATTCCCACGCGGTGACCAATCTGTTTGGCTTCGTCGATAGCAAAAACTCCGGCTACCTGGACTTTGGCGCCAATCTCGATGCGGGCAGCGGCTACACCATCAACCTGCATGCGGGCCACCAAAAAGTCCGCAATAACCGCGTTTCCGACTACACCGACTGGAAAATCGGCGTCACCAAAGACCTTGGCGTCGCCAGCCTGCAACTGGCGGCCGTCGGCACCAATGCCAGCAAAGCGGCATACGCCTCCCCAGCGAACGGCAAATTCACCGGCAAAAACGCCGTGCAGCTGACCCTCAGCAAAACCTTCTGAAGCAAACAAGCCAATGGACATCCTATATATCGGCGCACTCGTCGCCTTTTTCGCGCTGGTGGCCGGCATGGCTGCCGCCTGCGACAAGCTGGGGGACCGGCAATGAACATCTTTTACCTGATCGGTTCGGTCGCCACGGCCGGCTTGCTGGTCTACCTGCTGGTAGCCCTGCTGAAAGCGGAGGATCTTTAATATGACCACTCAATCCTTGTTGCTGCTGGCGGCCTTCATGGTGGTTTTGTTCGCCGCTGCCTGGCCCCTTGGCGGCTGGCTGGCGCGCGTCGCGGATGGCCGTAACCTGCCGGGCCTTGGTTGGCTGGGCGCGCTGGAAGACCTGCTGTACCACGCCGCCGGGGTTCCGCTGGCTGCCGAAAAACAGGGCATGGGCTGGAAGGCCTACGCCCTCGCGCTGCTGGTCTTCAATACCGTGGGCGCGCTGTTCGTCTATGCCGTGCAGCGTATGCAGCAATGGCTGCCGCTGAATCCCCAGGGGTTGGGCAATGTCAGTCCGGACTCCTCCTTCAACACCGCGATCAGCTTTGTCGCCAACACCAACTGGCAGGGCTACGTCGGTGAGCAGACTATGAGCTACCTGAGCCAGATGCTGGCGCTGGCGCCGCAGAATTTCCTCTCCGCCGCCACCGGCATCGCGGTCGCCTTCGCGCTGATCCGAGGCTTTGCCGCGCGCTCCACCAAATCGATCGGTAACTTCTGGGTCGATCTCACGCGCATAACGCTGTACGTGCTGCTGCCGCTCGCCCTTGTCTTTGCTGTTTTCCTGGTGGGGCAGGGCGTGATCCAGAACTTCTCCACTTACCAGGAGGTGACCACGCTGCAGGGCGCGCAGCAGTCCATCGCCATGGGCCCGGTCGCGTCGCAGGAGGCGATCAAGATGCTGGGCACGAACGGCGGCGGCTTCTTCAACGCCAATTCGGCGCACCCCTTTGAAAACCCGACACCGCTGACCAACTTCGCGCAGATGCTGGCGATTTTCCTGATCCCGGCCGGTTTATGCTTCGCCTTCGGCCGCCTGGTGGGGGACCGCCGCCAGGGGTGGGCGGTGCTGGGCGCCATGTCCATCATGTTCGTGGTGGCCGCCAGCGGCATCATGGCAGCCGAGCAGTCCAGCCATCCGGCCTTGCAGGCAATGGGCATCGACCAGTCGGCCAATGCGCTGCAGGCAGGCGGCAATATGGAGGGCAAGGAAAGCCGTTTCGGCATTGCTGCATCGGGCCTGTTCACTGCCGTCACCACGGCGGCATCGTGCGGTGCGGTGAACAGCTTCCACGATTCCTTCACGCCGCTGGGCGGCATGGGGCCGACCCTGCTGATGCAACTGGGCGAGGTGGTGTTCGGCGGCGTCGGCTCCGGCCTGTACGGCATGCTGGTTTTCGCCATCATGGCGGTGTTCATCGCCGGTCTGATGATCGGCCGCACGCCGGAATATCTGGGCAAAAAGATCCAGTCGTATGAGATGAAGATGACTTCCATCGCCATCCTGGTCACGCCCACCCTGGTGCTGGTGGGGACGGCCATCGCCGTGATGACGGATGCGGGCAGGATGGCGGTCGCCAATCCCGGCGCGCACGGCTTCACCGAAATCCTGTACGCCTTCAGCTCCGCAGCCAATAACAACGGCAGCGCCTTCGCCGGCATCTCGGCCAATACGCCGTTCTACAACATCATGCTGGGCATCGCCATGTGGTTTGGCCGCTTCGCCATGATCGTGCCGGTGCTGGCCATTGCCGGATCGCTGGCCGGAAAGCAGCGCCTGCAAGCCAACGCCGGCACCATGCCGACCCACAGCCTGATGTTCGTGTTCCTGCTGGTCGCGGTGGTGCTGCTGGTCGGTGTCCTGAACTATGTTCCTGCCCTGGCGCTCGGCCCGGTCATCGAACACCTGCAACTGTATAAATAAGGAGCGCACATCATGTCGCAATCCCAGGTGATCCCGGTCGCCCAAGCTGGCCAACGCCTCAAGCTGTTCGAATCCAGCCTGGTGCTGCCGGCCATTGTTGATTCCTTCAAAAAGCTGAACCCTGCGGTGCAGTTGCGTAGCCCCGTGATGTTCGTGGTTTATGTCGGCAGCATCATCACCACGCTGCTGTATATCCAGGCCCTATTCGGCCAGGGCGAGTCCAGCCCGGGCTTTATCCTGGCTACCGCAGTCTGGCTGTGGTTCACCGTCTTGTTCGCGAACTTCGCCGAAGCGCTGGCCGAGGGTCGCAGCAAGGCGCAAGCCGCTTCGCTGCGCAGCCTGAAACAGAGCGTCACCGCCAAGAAGCTGGTCACGCCAAAGCATGGCACGGGATGGCTGCCATGCCCGGCCAACGACCTGCGCAAGGGGAACTACGTGCTGGTGGAAGCCGGCGACGTGATCCCGATTGACGGCACCGTGGTCGAGGGCGTGGCCTCGGTCGATGAGAGCGCGATCACGGGCGAATCGGCGCCGGTGATCCGCGAATCGGGCGGCGACTTCTCGTCCGTGACCGGCGGCACCCGCGTGTTGTCGGACTGGCTGGTGGTGCAGGTCAGCGCCAACCCGGGCGAGACCTTCCTCGACCGTATGATCGCCATGGTGGAAGGCGCCAAGCGCAAGAAGACGCCGAACGAGATCGCGCTCACCATCCTGCTGGTGGCGCTCACCATCGTGTTCCTGATCGTGACGGCGACCTTGCTGCCGTTTTCGCTGTTCTCGGTTGCGGCAGCGCAGGCGGGAACGCCGATCACCATCACCGTGCTGATTGCGCTGCTGGTGTGCCTGATCCCGACCACCATCGGCGGCCTGCTGTCGGCCATCGGCGTGGCGGGCATGAGCCGCATGATGCAGGCTAATGTGATCGCCACTTCCGGCCGCGCGGTGGAGGCGGCGGGCGATGTCGACGTGCTGCTGCTGGATAAAACGGGCACCATCACCCTCGGCAACCGCCAAGCGTCGGCCTTCTTCGCCGCGCCGGGCGTGACCGAACGCGAACTGGCGGATGTGGCGCAGCTGGCGTCCCTGGCCGACGAAACGCCGGAAGGGCGCAGCATCGTGGTGCTGGCCAAGCAGAAGTTCGATATCCGCGAGCGCGAGATGTCGCCGCTGCATGCTGTTTTTATCCCGTTCTCCGCCAACACCCGCATGAGCGGGGTGGATATGGATGGCCGCCAGGTGCGCAAAGGCGCGGCGCAAGCAGTGCGCCGGCACGTGGAGGAGGCCGGCCAGCCATGGCCTGCGGAAGTGGCGCGCGCGGTGGACGATGTGTCGCGCCGCGGCAGCACGCCGCTGGTGGTGGCCGATTCGGGCCGCGTGATGGGCGTGGTGGAGCTGAAGGATATCGTCAAGGGCGGCATCAAGGAGCGCTTCGCTGAACTGCGCCGCATGGGGATCAAAACCGTGATGATCACCGGCGACAACAAGGTAACCGCCGCCGCCATCGCCGCCGAGGCGGGCGTGGACGACTTCCTGGCGGAGGCGACGCCTGAGGATAAGTTGAAACTTATCCGCAGCTACCAGGCCGATGGCCGCCTGGTGGCCATGACGGGCGACGGCACTAATGATGCCCCGGCGCTGGCCCAGGCCGACGTGGCGGTGGCCATGAGCTCCGGCACCCAGGCTGCGAAAGAGGCAGGCAATATGGTGGACCTGGATTCCAATCCGACCAAGCTGCTGGAGATCGTGGAAATCGGCAAGCAGATGCTGATGACGCGCGGTTCGCTAACCACCTTCTCCATCGCCAACGACGTGGCCAAATACTTCGCCATCATCCCGGCCGCCTTCGTCGGCACTTATCCGCAGCTGAAGGCGCTGGACATCATGCAACTGGCCAGCCCGAATTCGGCCATCATGTCGGCCGTGATTTTCAATGCGCTGATCATCATGTTCCTGATCCCGCTGGCGTTGAAGGGCGTGCGCTATCGCGCCATCGGCGCCACCGCTCTGCTGCGCCGCAACCTGCTGGTGTATGGCCTGGGCGGCCTGTTGCTGCCCTTCGTCGGCATCAAGCTGATCGACCTGCTGCTGGTCGCGTTCAACCTTGTTTAAGCTGGAGAACCCTATGATTTCCACACTCCGCCCAGCCCTCGTGCTGTTCGCCGCGCTGACCGTCGCCACCGGCGTGCTCTATCCGCTGGCCGTGACCAGCGCCGGCCAGGCCCTGTTCCCGCACCAGGCGGCCGGTTCCATCATCGAAGTGGACGGCAAGGCGATCGGATCTGCGCTGATCGGCCAGCAGTTCACCTCCGCCGGCTATTTCTGGGGCCGTCCATCGGCCACCAGTCCCATGCCCTACAACGCCAACGGTTCGTCCGCCTCCAACCTGGGGCCATTGAACCCGGCCTTCACCGAGGCCGTGAAAGGCCGCGTGGAAGCGTTGCGCGCCGCCGATCCCGGCAACCAGGCGCCGATCCCGGTCGACCTGGTGACTGCATCGGGCAGCGGACTCGATCCGGAAATCAGCCTGGCCGCCGCGCAGTACCAGTTGCAACGGGTGGCGTCGGCACGCCGCCTGGCGCCTGGACAAGTGCAGGCGCTGATCGAGCTGCACGCAAGCAGGCAGTACTTCGGCATCTTCGGCGAATCGCGCGTGAACGTCCTGGCCCTGAATCTGGCGCTGGATGGCAAAACACCGCATACTCGCTGATATGATTCCACTCGACGACGCCCGGCCCGATCCAGACGCGCTGCTGGCGCAAGTAAAAGCCCAGGAGCGCAAGGCAGCGCGCGGCAAGCTGCGCATCTACTTCGGCGCATCGGCCGGCGTTGGCAAGACCTACGCCATGCTGTCGGCAGCCCGCAAATTGCAGGCCGCTGGACAGCCGGTGCTGGTGGGCGTCATCGAGACGCACGGCCGCAGCGAAACGGCGGCTTTGGTGGAGGGCTTGCCATTGCTGCCGCTGCGGGCGGTCGCCTATCGCGACAAGACGCTGAATGAGTTCGACATCGACGCTGCGCTCGCCCTGCGTCCGCCACTGATCCTGATCGACGAACTGGCGCATTCCAATGCGCCCGGCTCGCGCCACCCCAAACGCTGGCAGGACGTGGAGGAATTGCTGGAAGCGGGCATCGACGTCTTCAGCACCGTCAACGTGCAGCACCTGGAAAGCCTGAACGACGTGGTGGGTGGCATCACCGGCATCCAGGTCAACGAGACCGTGCCGGACACCGTGTTCGACGCCGCCGACGAAGTGGTGCTGGTCGATATTCCCGCCGACGAACTGCTGGCGCGCCTGAAGGGCGGCAAGGTGTACCACGCGCAGCAGGCCGAACGCGCCGCCCGCAATTTTTTCCGCAAAGGTAACCTGATCGCCCTGCGCGAACTGGCCTTGCGCCGCACCGCTGACCGCATCGAAGACGACGTGCGCGCCTACCGCGTCGAACAGTCGATCGACACCATCTGGAAAACCGGCGCTTCGGTGCTGGCGCTGGTGGGGCCGCGCCCCGGCAGCGAGCAGGTAGTGCGCAGCGCGGCGCGCCTGGCCGGGCAGCTTGGTACCGACTGGCATGCCATCTACGTTGAAACGCCGGCCTTGCAGCGCCTGTCCGCGCACGAACGCGAACACATCCTGCGCACGCTGAAGCTGGCGCAGGACCTGGGCGCCACCACCGCCGTGCTGTCGGGCAGTGACATCGCCGCCGCTGCGGCCGACTACGCGCGCAGCCATAACCTGTCCAAGATTACGCTCGGGCGCAGCCTGGCCACCTGGCCATGGCGTCGCCCGCATATCCGCCGCCTGGCCGCCTGCGCGCCAGACATCGACCTGATCGAAGTGCCGGCCAGCGAGCGCGAAGCCGCGCCACCTCCCCCTGCCGCGAGCGACGAGGACGAGGATGCGCGCGCGACGAAGGTGCGCGCCACTGGCTACGCGGTCGCCGCAGCCGCCAGCATCGGCATGGCGCTGCTGGCCACGCCGCTACTGCCATACTTTGACCTGGCCAATATCGCCATGCTGTTCCTGCTGGTGGTGCTGCTGGTGGCGGTGCGCTACGGACGCGGCCCGTCGGTGCTGGCCACCTGCGTCAGCGTGGCCTGTTTCGACTTCTTCTTCGTCACGCCGCGTTTCAGCTTTGCCGTCTCCGACCTGGAGTACATCATCACCTTTGGCGTGATGCTGGCGGTAGGCCTGATCACCGGCCACCTGACCGCCGGCTTGCGCTTCCAGGCACGGATCGCCTCCCACCGCGAAGCGCGGGCGCGCGCACTGTTCGAATTTGCCCGCGAGCTTTCCGGCGCCCTGCAAACGGAGCAGGTCTTCGACACCACCGCGCGCTTCCTGCAAGCGACCTTCAACGCCAAGGCGACCCTGCTGGTGCCCGACAACGACGGCCGGCTGCAACTGCCGCCTGGCGCCAGCGCGCCGGATGCGCTGGACCAGGGCGTGGCGCAATGGGCCTTCGACCACGCGGAAAGTGCGGGGCTGGGCACCGACACGCTGCCCGCCAGCGCGCTGTACTACATGCCGCTGGTGGCGCCAATGCGCACGCGCGGCGTGCTGGCCATCGAGCCGGTGCAGCGGCGCTGGATCCTGATTCCCGAGCAGCGACAGCACCTGGACACCTTCGCCGCGCTAGCCGCCATTGCGCTGGAGCGCGTGCATTACGTCGAAGTGGCGCAGGAAGCGCTGGTGAATATGGAATCCGAACGCCTGCGCAACTCGCTGCTGGCGGCCTTGTCGCATGACTTACGCACGCCGCTGACTGCGCTGGTCGGCCTATCCGAATCGCTGGCGCAATCGCGCCCACCGCTCTCCGCATCGCAGGCGGACATGGCGCACTCGCTGCACGAAGAATCGCTGCGCATGAGCGCCCTGGTTGCCAACCTGCTGGATATGGCGCGCATTGAAAGCGGCGGTCTGAAATTTAACCTGCAATGGCAGCCGCTGGAAGAGGTGGTCGGCAGCGCGCTGCGCGCCAGCCGCTTGGCGCTGGCCGGGCACAAAGTCAGCACCCAGCTTGCGCTCGAATTGCCGCTACTGCGCTTCGATGCCGTGCTGGTGGAGCGCGTGCTGTGCAACCTGCTGGAGAATGCCGCCAAGTACACGCCGGATGGTTCGTCGATCGTGATCTACGCTGTGCAGCGCGGCGAATTCGCGCGCGTCATGGTGTACGATAACGGCCCCGGCCTGCCGCGCGGGCGTGAAGAAGCCATTTTCGAAAAATTCACGCGCGGCGAAAAGGAATCGGCAAAGTCGGGCGTGGGACTGGGCCTGGCGATCTGCCGCGCCATCGTGGAAGCGCATGGCGGCACCATCGCGGCCGACAAATCGCCGCTGGGCGGCGCCGCCGTGGTCTTCACGCTGCCGCTCGGCACGCCGCCGCCGGTGCCGGAAATTGAGGAACTATGAGTATGCAGCAGACCGAAATCGCGCCCACCGCCTTGCTGGTCGAGGACGAGCCGCAGATCCGCCGTTTCGTGCGCGCCGCGCTGGAAGAGGAGGGCTGGCATGTGCACGAAGCGGCCAGCATGCAGCGCGGCTTGATTGATGCCGGCACGCGCATGCCGGACCTGGTGATTCTCGACCTGGGCCTGCCGGATGGCGACGGCAACGACTTCATCGCCGACTTGCGCAAATGGTCGAACGTGCCGGTGATCGTGCTATCCGCCCGGGTGAATGAATCCGACAAGATCAAAGCTTTGGACGCTGGCGCCGACGACTACCTGGCCAAGCCCTTCGGCGTGGGCGAATTGCTGGCCCGCGTGCGCGCCACCTTACGCCGCCAGCGGCAGCCGCAAGCAGACCTGGCCGGCCAGGTGCAATTCAGCGATGTGGTGGTGGACCTGCCGAATCGCCGCGTGACCAAGAAGGGCGAGCACGTCCACCTGACACCGACCGAATATCGCCTGCTGTCGGTACTGGTCGCCAACGCCGGCCGCGTCATGACCGCCCCGCAGCTGCTGCGCGCCGTCTGGGGTCCCGCCCAATCCGACAACAGCCACTACCTGCGCATCTACATGGGCCACCTGCGCCACAAACTCGAAAACGCCCCCGCCCAGCCGCAACACCTGCTGACCGAAACCGCCGTCGGCTACCGCCTCCAGCTCAGCTGAACAATCCGCAAAATGTCCGATATGGGGTCAGGAACAGAAGTGGACATTTCTGAAGGAAATGTCCACTTTCGTTCCTGACCCCATATCGGACATTTTGCGGGCTACTTGCTGAGCGTGCGCATGGCGCGTTCGAGGCCTTCGATGGTGATGGGGAACATGCGGTGGTTCATGAGTTGCTTGATCACGCTGATCGATTGGCGGTATTGCCATAGGCCTTCCGGCTCGGGATTGAGCCAGATGAACTTGGGGAAGTGGGTCGTGAAGCGTTGCAGCCATTCGGCGCCGGCTTCTTCGTTGTTGTATTCGACCGAGCCGCCCGGTTGCAACACTTCGTAAGGACTCATGGTGGCGTCGCCGACGAAAATCAACTTGGTGTCGGGCGGGTATTTGCGCAGCACGTCCCAGGTGGCGAAGCGTTCGGCGTTGCGGCGGCGGTTACTGCGCCACAGGTAGTCGTACACGCAGTTGTGGAAGTAGTAGAACTCCATGTTCTTGAACTCGGTCTTGGCGGCCGAGAACAGTTCTTCCGCGCGTTCGATGTGGTCGTCCATGGTGCCGCCCACGTCCATCAGCATCAATACCTTGACGTTGTTCTTACGCTCGGGCTGCATTTTGATGTCGAGGTAGCCGGCGTTATTGGCGGTGGCACGGATGGTCTGATCCAGCGCCAGTTCTTCCGCCACGCC
Source organism: Massilia sp. SR12 (assembly GCA_046523935.1). Taxonomy (GTDB): domain Bacteria; phylum Pseudomonadota; class Gammaproteobacteria; order Burkholderiales; family Burkholderiaceae_D; genus Rugamonas. Next base: position 5,098,914 of record CP159586.1, read on the forward strand.
CTGGCGCGCGAATTTGCGCAGGCGGCGCAGGGCGACCTTGATGTTGCGCGTGCCCAGTTCGCGTTCGCCGTCGTAGTCTTTGTAGGTGCGCTGCTCCCACACTTTGACTGCGGTGCGGTTGCCACCCTTGCCGCCGATGCGGATGCCTTCCGGATTAGTGCCGCCGTTGCCGAACGGTGAGGTGCCGCCGCTGCCGATCCACTTGTTGCCGCCTTCGTGGCGTTCCTTCTGCTCTTTCAGCAGCTCGTTCAGGCGGTCCATCAGCTTGTCGTAGCCGAATTTTTCCAGCGCGGCGATCTGCTCGGGCGTGAGCTCGCGCTTCATGCGCTGCAGCAGCCAGTCGAGCGGAATCTCTTTGGTGGTGTCGAAGACGGCATTGATGCCTTTGAAGTACTGGCCAAACGCACGGTCAAACTTGTCGTAGTTGGCTTCGTCCTTCACCAGGCACAGGCGGCTCATGTAGTAGAAGTCGTCCAACGAGGGCTCCAGCACCTGCTTTTCCATCGCTTCCAGCAGGGTGAGGAATTCCTTGATCGTGACCGGGATCTTGGCGTCTTTCAGTGTGAAGAAAAAGTCGATCAGCATCTCATGCCCTCCGCGCCAGCAGGTAAAGCAGCTGGGCCTTCACTTCCGGCCATTCGCCGCGCACGATGCTGTACATGACCGTGTCGCGCACGGTGCCGTCCCGCCGCACCGCGTGGTGGCGCAGCACGCCGTCCTTCTTGGCGCCCAGGCGTTCGATGGCGGCTTGCGAGGCATGGTTGAAATTGTCGGTGCGGAAGCCGACCACGGCGCAGCCCAGGGTTTCAAAAGCGTGCGCCAGCAACAGCAGCTTGCAGTTGGTGTTCACATGCGTGCGTTGGGCGCTGCGGCGGTACCAGGTGTAGCCGATTTCCACGCGGTCGATGGCGGGCACGATGTCGTGGTAGCTGGTGGTGCCGAGCACGCGTCCGCTCACCGCTTCCACTACGGCGAAGGCGAGGCGGGAAGGGCGCATGTCGAGCGCGCTGGCGATGTAGGCTTCCACGTCCTGCGGTTCGGGCACGGAGGTGATGCGCAGCGTCCATAGATCACCGTCGCGGGCGGCGTCGCGCAGGGCGTCGGCGTGCTGCGGGCCGAGCGGCTCCAGGCGCAGGCCGTTCAGCTCCAGCGTGACCGGGCTTGGTGCATCCATCAGCGGTTAGTCCTCGACATGTAGACCAGGCGTTCGAACAGGCTCACGTCCTGCTCGTTTTTCAGCAGGGCGCCGTGCAGCGGCGGGACAATGGCTTTCTGGTCTTTGCTGCGCAGGGCTTCGGCTGGAATGTCCTCCGCCATCAGCAGCTTGAGCCAGTCGAGGAATTCGCTGGTGGATGGCTTCTTCTTCAGGCCCGGCACGTCGCGCACTTCGTAGAACGATTGCAGGGCGGTGGCCAGCAGCTCCTGTTTCAGGTGCGGGTAGTGGACCTTGACGATGGCTTCCATCGTGTCCTTGTCCGGGAATTTGATGTAGTGGAAGAAGCAGCGGCGCAGGAAGGCGTCCGGCAGTTCCTTCTCGTTATTGGAGGTGATGATCACCAGCGGGCGGTGCTTGGCCTGCACCATCTCGCGCGTCTCGTAGACGTAGAACTCCATGCGATCGAGTTCGCGCAGCAGGTCGTTCGGGAATTCGATATCGGCCTTGTCGATCTCGTCGATCAACAGCACCACCGGCTCCGGCGCGGTGAAGGCTTGCCACAGCACGCCTTTGACGATGTAGTTGTGGATGTCGCGCACACGCTCGTCGCCCAGTTGGGAGTCGCGCAGGCGCGACACGGCGTCATATTCGTACAGGCCTTGCTGGGCCTTGGTTGTTGATTTGATATGCCACTGCATGAGCGGCATGTCGAGGGCGGCCGCGACCTCCTCAGCCAGCATGGTCTTGCCGGTGCCCGGCTCGCCTTTGATCAGCAGGGGACGTTGCAGGGTCAGGGCCGCATTGACGGCCAGTTTCAGGTCATTGGTGGCGACGTAGTTGTCCGAGCCTTCGAAACGCTGTGGGGCTTGCATGGGTGTTCCTGGTAAATGTGTACTTATTGAGTATAAGCTAGATCCAGATTATGGACGATTGCCCAACTTGTAAGGTAAAATCGCAGGTTGAGGGCGCGATGGCCATCTTTTTTGCGCTTGGCAGTATTCGATTACAACTGATTAAAGCCCACACTATGAAAAAAATCTTCGCACTCCTCGCGCTGGCCGCCGTAGCGCAGGCTGCCGTAGCCGCGGACATCGTCGGCGACGCCAAGAACGCTAAAGGCAAGATCGAGATGTGCATCGGTTGCCACGCAATCCCCGGCTATAAAGCGACTTTCCCAGAAGTGTTCCAGGTGCCGAAGATCGGCGGCCAGTCTGCCAAGTACATTGAAAACGCGTTGAAGGGCTACCAGAAGGGCGAGCGTAAGCACCCGTCCATGAAGGGTATCGCCGTGAGCCTGTCCGACCAGGACATCGCCGACATCGCCGCTTACTACTCCCAGCAGAAATGAGGCCTGGAACCATGAAAAAACTGATTATCGCTTTGTTCTGCTCCGCCGTTTCGTTCAGCGCCACTGCCGGCGGCAATGTCGCCAACGGCAAGGCCCTGGCTGAGAAGTACAGCTGCGCTGCCTGCCACGGCAAGGATTACAACTCCCCGATCGACCCGAGCTACCCTAAGCTGGCCGGCCAGCACAAGGACTACCTGGCGCATGCGCTGACCGCTTACAAGCGCGGCGACGCGCCGAATGGCCGCTCCAACGCCATCATGGTTGGCCAGGTCAAACCGCTGTCGAACAAGGACATCGCCGACATCTCGGCTTACCTGCATTCGCTGCCAGGCACCCTGGTACTGAAGCGCTAAGCCAGCGCCTCCCAGCAAAAAGCCCGCCGCGTGCGGGCTTTTTGTTTTCCGCGCGCGGGGAAGTTCTTGATCTAGATCAATGCGAATGGTTCTCATTTGCAATTAACCTAGCAGCATTCCTTTCCCGTCATTGTCAGCCCTCGGTTTTCCGAACAGCCAGCCCCGCACGGTTCCACTTACCGGAGGCTCAATGTTCCCGCTTAAACCCCTCGCCGCCGCACTGCTGCTCGCCCTCGGCGCGCCGCACGCGCAGGCCGACCAGACCCTGTCCACCATCACTGTCACCGCGACCCGCACCGAAACGGCGGGCGAGAAACTGGCCGCCACCGTCAGCGTGGTGGAGCGCGCTGATATCGAGCGGCGCCAGCCGGCCGACGGCGCCGATCTGCTGCGCGACGAGCCCGATGTGGCCCTGGCGCGCGACCTGCGTCGCTTCGGCGCCACACGTGTGAACATTCGCGGCATCGAAGATAACCGCGTGACGCAGATGGTGGACGGCGTGCGCCTGCCCGATTTCTACAACGGCGGCGGCCCCACCAACTTCACCATGAATGCGCCGGGTGGCGTCTCGCCCGACTTCCTCAAGCGCGTGGAAATCCTGCGCGGCGCGGCCTCCAGCCTGTACGGCTCAGACGCCATCGGCGGCGTGGTTGGCTACCTCACGCTGGACCCGGCCGACATGCTGGCGGCGGGCGAGAACACGGCGTTGCGCTATCGCGTGGGCCATATCGGCGCTAACGATGCGCTGCGCCATAGCCTGCTGGGGGCCTGGCGCAGCGAGACGAGCGAAATGCTGTTCGGCTATTCGCGCGCGACCGCGCAGGCATTTGAAAATATGGGCTCGCTCGATACGCGCAACGCCAGCCGCAGCCTGCCCAATCCACAGGACGTGCGCGACCAGGGACTGTTGCTGAAGTTCGGCCACCGCCCGGCCGCTGGCCACAAGCTGGCGCTGACCGTCGAGGGCCGCAAGCTCGATAGTGATGTCGAGATCCTGCGCCTGGCGGCGTCGCTGCCCAAGGTCAGCGCCATGTGGGGCGATGACCACAGCAAGCGCCTGCGCGCCACGGCGGAATGGCAGCATATGCCGAAAGGCGCATGGTACGACCGCCTGACAGCGCGCCTGTACCGCCAGGATGCCGACACCCGCAACAACAACCACCAGAAGCGCGACGCGACCAGCGCCACCTGTGCCGCTTCCGGCCCGGTGGGCGTGAACAACTGCCTGATCGCGCAGGAGTTCCTGTTCTCGCAAACCGCCACCGGCGGCAGCCTGCAATTCGACAGCGCGCTGAAGCTGGCGGGCCAGGACCATTTCCTGACCTACGGCCTGGACACTTCGCGCGTCAAGACGGAAGAGAGGCGCGACGCCACCGTGCGCAACCTGACCACCGGCACGGTGGGCAAGAACCTGGCGGGGGATGTCTTCCCGCTGCGCGACTTCGCCATCGGTAACACCGACACCGTCGCCTTCTTCGCGCAGGACGAGATCAGCGGCCTGGCCGGCGGCGCCCTGACCCTGACGCCGAACCTGCGCTATGACTGGCGCCGCCTGTCGCCGAAGGTCGATGCGCTGGCCCAGGCCGTGCTGGACGGGATTGGCCGCAAGGTGGTGCGCCAGAGCGATGGCGCGCTGTCGCCCAAACTGGCGGCCATGTGGGCCTTCAGCCCGGACCTGTCGGGCTACGCCCAACTGGCGCGCGGCTTCCGCGCCCCGAACTACGAGGAGGTGAACGGCGCCTTCCGCAACAACTCGCAGATGTACGGCATCGTGCCCAATCCGGACCTGAAGCCGGAATCGAGCACCGGCCTGGAACTGGGCCTGAAACTGCGCAGCGATAAAGTGCGCAGCCAGTTCGCCGTGTATGACAATCGCTACCGCGACTTTATCGCCAGCGTGCAGCTGAATTGCCCGAGCGATCCGCGTTGCGTGGCGCTGCCGATCCGCATGACCAGCATGTACCAGAACCTGTCGCGCGTGCGCATCTACGGCGCCGAGGCGCGCGCCGTGTGGGACCTGGCGCCGGGTTGGAAGCTGGATGGCGCGGTAGCCATGGCGCGCGGTGAGAACCGCGCCAACGGTGCGCCCATCAACACGGTGGAGCCGCAGCGCCTGAGCGCGGGCCTGCTGCGCGATGCCGGCGAGTGGGGCGCGGAGCTGCGCTTGCGCGCGGCCAAAGCCGTGACCCGCACCGACGATCGCGATGGCGCCTGGTTCCGTCCCGCCGGCTATGGCGTGAGCGACCTGTCGCTATGGTGGCGTCCAGCGAAGGGCGCGCAGCTTAACCTGTCGGTCAACAACCTGTTCGACAAGAAGTACTGGCTGTGGAGCGATATCCGCCAGGCCGATGCGCGCATGCCGACCGGTGTCGACTTCTACACGCAGCCGGGCCGCAAGTTGTCGGCCAGCCTGGCATACCAGTTCTAAGGCCGATCCATGCAAAGCCTGATTTCGCGCTGCCTGCTGGCATGCGCGCTGCTGCTGGCGGGCGCTTGGTCGCCCGCCTATGCGGCCAAGCTGCTGTTCGTCACCACCGGCCCCACGCCGAGCGGCAAATTCCAGCTGCTGGCGCAGCTGGGCAAGCCGGCCGGCGCGAGTGTCGAGGTGCGCTACCTGGAGCAGTTGCCGCCGCAGCCTGGCGCGTCGCTGTTCCAGGGCTACGACGCGGTGCTGTTCGACCTGCCGCGCGACCATATGCGCGAATTCGGCAAGGCGCGCCTGGCGGCTGCCTTGCCCGGCTTGAAAAAGCCGGCGCTCTGGCTGCATGAGCAGCGCCCCGAGTGGCAAGGCATGCCGGAACCGTTGGCGCGCCGGCTTCTCAGCTACTACGTGAACGGCTCCAGCGCCAACTACAGCGGCTTCCTGCGCACACTGGCGGCGCACCTGGCCGGTCGCGCCACGGACGGCATCGCGCCACCCATCGTCTTCCCCAAGGCGGCGCTGTACCACCCGCAGGCGCCGGGCAAGATCTTCGCATCGCCGACGGACTACCTGCGCTGGAAGGGCGTGCAACTGGAACGCAAGCCGGTGGTGATCGGCATCGCCCTGCACCAGTCGTATATCGCGGCCGAGCAGACCGCCTTTATCGACGACCTGATCGCGCGCATCGAGGCGACGGGCGCGCTGGCGCTGCCGTTCTACGGGCCGGCCATGGCGCCCATGGCGCCGGTCATGAGCGTGGCGGGCAAGCCGCTGCCGGACGTCATCATCAATACCCAGATCATGCTGAACCCGGAAGGACGCAAGCAGGAATTCGAGGCGCTCGGCATCCCGGTGGTGCAAGCCACGCCTTACCGCAAGGGCGATGCCGCCGCCTGGGCCGCTGACCCGCAGGGCGTGCAACTGGTGGATGTGCCGTTCTACCTGGCGCAGGGCGAGTATGCCGGCATCGTGGACGCCATGGTGACCGGCGCCGCGCGCGCCAGCGACGACCAGATTGTGCCGATCGCCGCACAGGCGCAGGCCATCGTGGAGAAGGCGCGCAAGCTGGTGCAGTTGCAGCGCACGCCGAACCGCGACAAGCGCCTGGCGCTCTTTTTCTGGAACTATCCGCCGGGCGAAAAAAACCTGTCGGCTTCCTACCTGAACCTGCCGCGCAGCCTGGCCGGCACGCTGGCCGCGCTGCATGCCGCCGGCTACAGCACCCAGCCGCAGGATGAGGAAGTGCTGACCGCCACCTTGCAGCGCCTGCTGGCGCCGTTCTACCGCGACAATACGCTGGACGATTTGCTGCGCGATGGACTGGCCGAAAAACTGCCGCTGCCTGCTTACCGCGCCTGGCTGGCGACCCTGCCGCAGGCGGTGCAGCAAACCCTGCACGCGCGCTGGGGCGACCCCGAGCGCTCGGCCATGGTGCTGCGGCGCGACGGCGAGGCCTTCTTTGTGATCCCGCGCGCCAAATTCGGCAACCTGGCCATCCTGCCGCAGCCGCCGCGCGGCGAGAAGTGGGAGGATAAGGAGAAGGCCCTGTACCACAGCCCGAAAGCCGATCCATCGCACTTCTACCTGGCGGCCTACCTGTGGGCGCGCCAGGGCTTGCGGGCGGACGCCCTGGTCCATTATGGCACCCACGGTTCGCAGGAATGGTTGCCGGGTAAGGAGCGCGGCCTGTCGGTCTACGACTACCCCTTGCTGGCGGTAGGCGACGTGCCGGTGGTGTACCCCTACATTGTGGACAATATCGGCGAAGCGCTGCAGGCCAAGCGCCGTGGACGCGCCGTCACCATCACGCACCAGACGCCGCCCTTCGCCCCGGCCGGCCTGCACCAAGCCCTGTCGCGCCTGCACGACTTGCTGCACGCCTGGATTGCGCAGGACAGCGGCGCCGTCAAGGACAAACTGGCGGCCGACCTGCTGCAAGGCGCGCGCGCGCAACATATCGACAAGGATATGGCCTGGGACGCGCAGCGCATCGCCGCCGATTTCCCCGGCTTCGTGGAAGCGCTGCACAGCCAGTTGCACGAGCTGGCGCAAACAGCGCAGCCGCTTGGCTTGCACACGTTTGGCAAGGCGCCGCAGGAACAGCATCGCCTCGGCACCGTGCTGCTGATGCTGGGCCGCGAGTACTGGCAACTGGCCGCCGCGCCGGGCGACGAGCCGGACGAAGTCTTTGTCGAGGATTACAGCAAGCTGGCCGAATCGGCCCCCTACCGCCTGCTGCGGCGCCACGCCGTCGACGGCGAGCCGCTGCCAGCCGGCACGCGGGGCAATGCGCGCCTGGCGGAGCTGCTGCAGCGCGGCCAGGCCTATTACGCGGCGCTGGGCGCGGGCGGCGAAATGGCGGGCATGCTGGCGGCGCTGGACGGCCGCCATATCGCCACCTCCTACGGCGGCGACCCGATCAAGAATCCCGACGCGCTGCCCACCGGCCGCAACCTGTACGGCTTCGATCCCTCGCGCGTGCCGACGCCGCAAGCCTGGAGCGCCGCCAAGGACGCGCTGGACGCCTTGCTGGCCGCGCACCGCAAGGCCAAGGGCCAGCCGCCGAAGAAGCTGGCCTTCTCGCTCTGGTCGGTGGAAACCATGCGCCACCAGGGCATCCTGGAAGCACAGGCCTTGTGGGCGCTTGGTGTGGAGCCGGTATGGGATGCCGGCGGCCGCGTCACGGACGTGAAGCTGATCCCACGCGACAAGCTTGGACGGCCACGGGTGGACGTGGTGCTGTCGGCCACCGGCCTGTATCGCGACCACTTCCCGAACGCCATGCGGCAGTTGGCGAAAGCCGTGCGCCTTGCGGCCGAGGCGGAAGAAGACGACAACCCGGTGCGCACCAACACGCGTGCCATGGCGGTGGCACTGGCCAAGGCCGGCGTGCCGCAGGCCGAGCGCCAGAATGCGGCGCTGACGCGCATCTTTTCGTCCGAGTCGGGCCACTACGGCAGCGGCCTGGATGACGCCACCCTGGCCACTGATACCTGGAAGGGCAAGGAGGAGGGCGACCGCAAGCTGGCCGACCTGTACCTGGCGCGCATGCAGTTCGCCTACGGCCCGGACGAGTCGCGCTGGGGCCAGCCGGGCGGCAAGGTGAACCTGTACGCGGAAGCGCTGCGCGGCACCGAAGGCGCGGTGCTGTCGCGTACCTCCAACCTGTATGGCATGCTGACCACCGACGACCCCTTCCAGTACCTGGGCGGCCTGTCGCTGGCGGTGCGCCGCCTGGATGGCAAGGCGCCCGAGCTGTACATCTCCAACCTGCGCGACAACAGCCAGTCGGGCGGTCGCGTGGAAAGCGCAGCCGGCTTCCTGGCCAAGGAACTGGCAACGCGCAATTTCCACCCCGGCTATATCAAAGGCCTGATGGCGGAAGGCTATTCCGGCACCTTGCAGGTGCTCGACTCCGTCAACAACTTCTGGGGTTGGCAAGCCGTGGCACGCGAAACCGTGCGCGACGACCAGTGGCAGGAGTTTGTCGATGTCTATGTGCGCGACAAGCACAAGCTGGGCGTGCGTGACTGGTTCGAACGCGATAACCCGCACGCCATGGCGCAGACCATCGAGCGCATGCTGGAAGCGGCGCGCAAGGGCTATTGGCAGGCCGATGCCGACACCGTGCAGGAGCTGAAGGAGCGCTGGCGCGAACTGTCGGCGCGCCACGACGTGCGCACCGACAACGCGCAGTTCCAGGCTTTCGTCGCACCCGGCTTCGGCACGCAAGGCGCAGCCCCGCCACCCGGCGCGCAAAGCGCAATGCCGCCGCCATCGCCAGCGCCAGCGTCGCGCGCCGCCACGCCCGCAAAGCCCGCCGTGCCGCCGCCGGAGCCGCCCGCCGCACCACCCGCACCGCCGCCCGTGCGCGGCCTGCAGTTGACCAAAGTCGAAGCGCCGCAGCCAACACCTGCGCCACCGCTCGCCGTCGCACTGCTCGTCATGTTCGGCGCCCTGCTGGCCGGCGCCATGCGCCAGGCAACCCTACTCCCGCAACCTCGTTGAAAGACACACCATGCAAACTTTGATTGAAACCCTGATGTACCAGCTCGGCCAGGTCTTCCTGCTGCCCACGCTGGCCTTGATCGCCATCCTGTTCCTGTACAGTTTTTATAGCCTGGGCAGCTTCGCCGTGCAAGGCTGGCAGCGCCGCCGTGGCCAGGGCCGTGCCCTGCTGGCCTGGTGGCAGGCCAATACACACGCCAGCGACGATGAACTCGACGTGCGTGCCCACAAGGAGCTGGAAGCCGCCCGCATCGCCACCCGCGTCGCGCCCATGCTTGGCCTGGTCGCGACCATGATCCCCATGGGACCCGCCATGAAGTCGCTCTCGGACGGCAACCTGGGTGCCGTGTCGCAGAACCTGATGGTCGCTTTCTCCGCCGTGATCCTGGCCCTGATCGCAGCCTCCATTACCTTCTTGGTGGTGAACGTGCGCCGCCGCTGGCTGGCGGAGGAAATCCTTGAGATCAGCACCAAGCGCCAGGAGGCCGCGCAATGAAGCTGCTGCACGAACCGGAAACCGAAGACCCGATCCTGTCGGTGGTCAACTTGATCGACGTTTTCCTGGTCATCATCGCGGCCCTGCTGATCGTGGTGGCCAAGAACCCGCTGCTGAACGCCTTCAGCAAACAGGACGTGACCGTGATTACCGACGCCGGCAAGCCCGGCATGGAAGTCGTGGTGAAGAAGGGTGAGAAGATTGAGCACTATAAAAGCACCGGCAAGATCGGCCAGGGCGAGGGCGACAAGGCCGGCACGGCTTACCGCATGAAAGACGGTTCCATCGTGTATGTGCCCGAAAGCTGACACCGCGCAGCGCGCTTAAGCTTGCCTTAACCCAGTCTCCCCCGGCGGTGCTAACCTAGCCCGACCTTATGGGGGAGACAATGATTTATAAACTACATATCAATGGCGCTGCCCGTTCGGCGGACGTCGAGGGCGACACGCCCCTGCTGTGGGTCCTGCGCGACACCCTGGGCCTGACCGGCACCAAATACGGCTGCGGCGCCGGCGCGTGCGGCGCCTGCACCGTGCATATCGACGGACAACTGGTACGCAGTTGCGTGATGCCGGTCAGCGCGGTCGGCAAGGGCAAGGTGCGCACCATCGAATCGCTCTCGCCGGATCGCTCGCACGCCCTGCAGAAGGCATGGATCGCGGAGCAGGTGCCGCAATGCGGTTACTGCCAGTCGGGCATGCTGATGGCGGCGGCCGCGCTGCTCAAGTCCCACCCCAAGCCGAGTGATGCCCAGATCGACGCCGCCATGACCAACCTGTGTCGCTGCGGCACCTATCCGCGCGTGCGGCGCGCGATCCGCCGCGCGGCGGGCATGAAGGTGGAGGACGCAGCATGAGCGGCCGCCGCGACTTCCTCAAGACCCTGGCGGCTGGCGGCGTGCTAGTGGCCATCGCACCGGCAGGGCGCGCCTACGCCGCCGGCCAAGCCGACGCCGGTGGGGCCGCTGCAGCAGCCGAACCCCTCCCTGTGCCGGGTTGGGTGCGCATTGCGCCCAACGGCGCGGCTACCGTGCTGTCCAACACCAGCGAGATCGGGCAGGGCACCGGCACCGCCATCGCCCAGATGCTGGCCAATGAGCTGGACCTGGACTGGAAAACCATCCGTGTCGAAATGGCGCCGCTGGAAAAACGCTTTGCCAATCCCGGCTGGCAGGAATTCTCCACCTACGGCAGCGGCGGCGTCTCGCACCAGTTCACGCCCCTGCGGACAGCCGGCGCCCAGCTGCGCTCCATGCTGGTGGGCGCGGCGGCAGCCGAATGGCAGGTGCCCGCAGCGGAATGCGATACCGATGCCAGCCACGTGGTGCACCGCGCCAGCAAACGCCGCATCGCCTACGGCAAACTGGCCGCGCGCGCCGCCACGCAGCCTGTGCCGGCCGAGCCGCCGCTGATGCCGAAGGAGCGCTGGCGCTTCATCGGCAAGGACCAGCAGCGCCTCGACTTGCCGGGCAAGGTCGATGGCAGCGCGATCTACGGCATCGACGTCAAACTGCCCGGCATGCTGTACGCCGCGATCATGCAATGCCCGCATTTTGGCGGCAAGCTGGCCACGGTCGATCCGCAGCCGGCGCTGGCCAAGCCCGGCGTGAAGCGCGTGGTGCGCCTGCCGGACGCGGTTGCCGTGGTGGCTGACAGCACCTGGCGCGCGCAACAGGCGGTCAATGCGCTCAAGCCCGAATGGGACCTGGCCACGGCCAGCAAGCACACCAGCGCCACCTACATGGCCAGCCTGCACGAGGCGCTGAAAGAGGACGGCGAGCTGGTGGTGCCGCGCACCAAAAAGGCGGAGGACGTGCTGGCCGACTACAGCGCGGCGTCAGCCAAAGGCGGCAAGGTGGTGGAGCGCACCTACGCCGTGCCCTTGCTGGCGCATGCCACCATGGAGCCGATGAACGGCACCGCCCACGTCAAGGACGGCAAGGCCGAACTCTGGCTGCCGACCCAGACCCAGCAAACCGCGCAGGAGAATGTGTGCAAGGCGCTCGGCCTGCCGCCGCAAGCAGTCACCATCAATACCACCCTGAGCGGCGGCGGATTTGGGCGCCGCATTGAGGCTGATTTCGCCGTGCAGGCTGCGCTCATCGCGCGCGAAGCCGGAGTGCCGGTCAAGCTGACCTGGAGCCGCGAAGAGGATATGCGCCACGGCTACCACCGCCCCGCCGTCGTGCAGCGCCTGCGCGCCCATGTCGACGGCAGGCACGCCATCCAGGCCATGCGCGTGGACTGGGCTTGCGATTCCATCTTTAATTACTCGCGTTTCGGCGCCGACAATGCTGGCGCCAAGCCCTTCGACCGCAGCCCGCTCGGCGTGCCCATGAGCCAGTACTACACCATCCCCGTGCCGCTGCGCCGCGTGACGACGGTGGAGGCGGGTGTGCCGCTCGGCTACTGGCGTTCGGTGGCCGGTTCGCAGAATGTGTTTGCGTCCGAGTCCTTCGTCGATGAGCTGGCGCGTATGTCGGAGCAAGATGCTTTCGACTACCGCCGCGCCATGATGAAGGCGGGCAGCCGCGAACGGGCCGTGCTGGATTTGCTGGAAGCGCGCTCCGGCTGGCGCGGCGACCGGCAGCCGCACCGCCACCTCGGCATGGCTTTCACCTGGGCCAACGGCAGCTATATTGGCCAGGTGGTGGAGCTGTCGGTGGACCAGGCCGCGCGCGTCAAGCTGCATCGCATCACCACCGTGGTTGATTGCGGCATCGCGGTCAACCCGCGCAATGTGCGCGGCCAGGTAGAGGGCGGGAATATCTTTGCGCTGACGGCGGCTTTCTACGGCGAGATCACGGTGAAGGAGGGGGCGGTGGAGCAATCCAATTTCACCGATTATCGCTTGCTGCCGCTGGCCGAAACGCCGCGCATGGATATCACACTGGTCGAGAGCAGCGAGCCGCCCGGGGGCATCGGTGAAGAGGCGGTTGGGCCGCTGGCGCCGGCGGTGGCGAATGCCTTGTTTGCCGCGACCGGCAAGCGGGTGAATGAGCTGCCATTCTCCAAAGCTGGCTTCACGCTTGCCTGAATTTTTTGCACCTGCGCGATAATTGGATAGTTTCCACGCGGAACTACTGGTCTATGATGGCTGTATCGGGCAATCGCGGAGGTGCGAAAAATGGTGTATTTGCTAACGGCGCTGTTGGCCGGTGTCGCAGTACTGCTGCTGTGCCTGATAGGCCGCCTGGGGCGCAAGACCCAGGCCCTGTTGGCGGCGACCCTGCCATGGCTGATCAATGTGGCGCCGGCGCTGGCCACCGGATCGGGCCACCTGCCGCGTGCCATCCTCTTTGCCGCCATTGCCAGCCCGGTCGTGTTCGCGCTGATCTGGTACTTGCCCATCGTCCGCGTGGACGAACCGGCGGAGAAGGCCGAACCGCAGGCTTAAAGGCGGCGCTTGACCGCTTCCACGTAGGCGGCGCCGTCAGGCGGCACGCCACGGCGCTGGGAATTCCAGATCATCTCGCCCAGGCATTCCATGATTTCATGGTGCGCATCGTGCTCGGTGCCGAGCTTGCGCGCCAAGGCCACAAAGGCGGCGCGGATGCCGCGCGGCTGGTCGATCGATAGCTGTTCGGTGATCGACAAGTGCATCGACAGGTGCAGGAAGGGGTTGGCTTCGCTACCGTCCACCGAGTAGTCGCGGGCGATGGCTGCTTCCACGTCCTTCAACTGGTCGTGGTATTCGGGGTGCGCCATGATCCAGTCCCGGGCGATCAGCTCGATCGGGTCCATGATTTCGTTGGCATTGGCTTTGCGGAAGACGTCGCAGAAGAAGCGGCGCACGTCATGGGAAGACGGGGTAAACATGCCGCCATTGTACCGTGCCGCGTAAAGGTGTACCCTGCGCCCCTTTTCTCGTAATTTTTTGCTAATGCTGCCTTTCCTGTTTGTCGACCACGCCCTGTACGAGGGCGCGCCCAAGGTTCCCGCCGCGATCGTGCTGCCGGTCACGGTGGACGGCATCGAATGTTACGCCCAGCTCGATACCGGCGCGCCCAAGGCCGTGATCTGGCACCAGCGCGGCCCGGAGGGCGCACCGCGCAAGAGCGTCACGGTGGAACTGGCCGGGCAACGCCGCAGCGTCGAGGCCGATGCCGCCAACTTGGCCCTGCTGCAGCCGGGGCGCTGCCAGCAGGACCTGATCGCCACCATCGGCAATGAATTCTTCGAGCAGGGCACCCTGACCCTGGACCTGGCCGCTGCGCGCTACCAATGGCAGCAGGGCGCCGGCTTGCAAGCGGCGGCCGATGCGCAGCCGATGCAATACGTGCGCTGGGGCGGCCCGGGCGGGCATCCGCTGGTATCGGTGCGGGTGGCGGGCGGCTTGCCGCAGCCGGCGCTGCTCGACACCGGCTCCGCCGCCTTCGGCATCAACGCCCACGATGCCCGGGCCTGGGACGGCCTGACTGGCGGCGCCCCGCGCGACGGCAGCACGCTGCAGGGTGTGCAGCGTTTCAGCGCCAATTCCTGGGGCAAGCAGCTACCGTGCGTGATGGGGACCGTGCCGCGCAGCCTGCAAATCGGCGCGGCACCGGCGCTGCCGGCCTTCCGCGTCGCCTATTGCGAGGGCCTGGGCTTCAAGCCCGACGCGCCGCTGGCTGGCGTGGTGGGGCTGCACCACCTGCTGGGCAAGGTGCTGGTGCTCGATTACGTCTCGCAGCGCTGGGCCCTGCGTGCGTCGCAGCCATAAAAAAACCGCCCCGAAGGGCGGTTTGTCATTCTTTCGTCAGCAACTCAGTTTCCGGCGCCGGTGGCGTGACCGCAGGCTGCTGCGGCTTATCCGTGCTGCGCTGGCCGCGCTGTCCATGCGGCTGGCGCAGGTAGCGCGATGCGTGGCGGCGCTCACCATTCGGCGGCCAGGTCAGGAAGCGCGATAACTCCTGCAAGGCGCGCTGATAGACTTCGCGCTTGAATTCAATCACCACGTCCAGCGGAACCCAGTAATCATGCCAACGCCAGGCATCGAACTCCGGATGGTCGGTCAGGCGCAAGTTCACGTCGTTGTCGCGCGCGCACATGCGTAACAGGAACCAGATCTGCTTCTGGCCACGGTAGTGGCCGCGGATTTCCCGCTTGATGAAGTGATCTGGCACTTCGTAACGCAACCAGTCGCGCGTGCGGCCGATAATCTTGACGTGCTCCGGACGCAGTCCGATCTCCTCTTCGAGCTCGCGGTACATTGCTTGCTCTGGCGTCTCACCATACTTGATCCCGCCCTGCGGGAACTGCCACGAGTGCTCGCGCACCCGTTTGCCCCACCACACCTCGTTGTGCGAGTTGAGCAGGATGATGCCGACGTTGGGGCGGAACCCTTCACGATCGAGCATATTGCACCTCAAACTTTCCGTGGCCGAGGCGTCCTCTTATATTTTTGACTACAAATCCAACTGCAATAGCGCTCTTTGTATAAAGTTTGGACGCATCGGGCCAGCTAATCCTTTAAAATTAGGTCGATTATAACTCTCTCTTTTTAAAAAGAATTCACCGATTATGCGTGCATCCCGTTTTTTTATTTCTACCCTCAAGGAAGCTCCATCTGATGCGGAGATCGTCAGCCACCAGTTGATGATGCGCGCGGGCATGATTAAACGCCTCGGTTCCGGCATTTATACGTATATGCCGATGGGCTTGAAAGTAATCCGCAAGGTCGAGGCGATCGTGCGCGAAGAAATGAATAAAGCCGGCGCTATTGAGCTGTTGATGCCGTTGGTACAGCCTGCGGAGCTGTGGCAGGAAACCGGCCGCTGGGACAAAATGGGTCCGGAACTGCTGCGCGTGAAAGACCGCCACGGCCGCGACTTCGCGATCCAGCCAACTTCCGAAGAAGTGATCACCGATGTGGTGCGTAGCGAGATTAAATCCTATCGCCAAATTCCGTTGAATTTTTACCACATTCAGACCAAATTCCGTGATGAACGCCGTCCGCGTTTCGGCCTGATGCGCGGCCGCGAGTTCACCATGAAGGATGCTTACTCCTTCGACCGCGATGTGGAGGGCATGCAAAAGTCGTACAAAATCATGTTCGACGCCTACACCCAGATCTTCACCCGCTTCGGCCTGAAGTTCCGCGCGGTGGCAGCCGACAACGGCGCCATCGGCGGCACCGGCTCGCATGAATTCCACGTCATCGCCTCCACCGGCGAAGACGCGGTCGTGTACTGCCCAACTTCCGACTACGCGGCCAATATGGAAGCGGCGGAAGCGGTGGCGAGCGGCGCCCGTGCCGCTGCCGGCGCTGCGCTGACAAAGACTTCCACCCCGAAAGCGGCCAAGTGCGAAGACGTGGCCAAGCTGCTGGGCATCGACCTGAAGCAAACCCTGAAGACCATCGCCCTGACCGCAGAGGAAGAGGACGGCTCGAAACAGTACTTCATGCTGCTGCTGCGCGGCGACCATGAACTGAACGAAATCAAGGCCAGCAAAGTGCCGGGCCTGGCCAAGAACCGCTTCTCGACCGAAGCTGAGATCCTGGAAGTCTACGGTTGCAAGCCAGGCTACCTGGGCCCGATCGGCACCAAAGCGCCGGTCACCGTGGTGGCTGACCGCACCGTGGCGCTGATGTCCGACTTCGTCACTGGCGCAAATGAAGTGGACTTCCACTTCACCGGCGCCAACTGGGGCCGCGACATGGCCGAGCCAGCGCTGGTGGCTGACCTGCGCAACGTGGTCGAAGGCGATGCTTCACCGGACGGCAAAGGCGTGCTGGCGATCGAGCGCGGCATCGAAGTGGGCCACGTGTTCCAACTGGGCACCGCTTACTCCGAGTCCATGCAAGCCACCTTCCTGGACGAGAACCAGAAGCCGGCCCCGCTGCAAATGGGCTGCTACGGCATCGGCATCACCCGCATCCTGGGCGCCGCCATCGAGCAGAACTTCGACGACAAGGGCATCATCTGGCCGACCGCGCTGGCGCCGTTCCAGTTGGTGCTGTGCCCAATGGGCATGGACCGCTCGGAACTGGTGAAAGCCGAGACCGAGAAGCTGTACAACGCGGCCCTGGAAGCCGGCATTGACGTCATCCTGGATGACCGTGGCCAGCGTCCTGGCGCCATGTTCGCCGACTGGGAACTGATCGGCGTGCCGCACCGTGTGGTGATCGGCGACCGTGGCCTGAAGGAAGGCAACCTGGAATACCAGGGCCGCCGCGATACCGAAGCCACCGCTGTACCAGTGGCCGAAGCCCTGGCCTTCATCAAGGGCAAGCTGGCGCAGTGAGCGCCATGGCTGGGCCAACACTAAAGCAAGGACGCGAACGCCGCCGCTGGTGGGCGCGTCCCTTGCGCTGGTGGCATACGCTGGCGCTGGCCGGCGGGGTGCTGTGCGCCCCGCTCGGTTTCGCCGGCAACCAGAAAGAGGAGGCGCTGGCCGACGGCGTGCGGGTGGCGCTGTCCAACGCCATCCACGATGCGCGCCCGCCCAAGCCGGTGGCGGCGGACAAGCAGCAATTCGAGGTGTGGCACGCGGCCATGTCCGAACGCCTCAAGCGCAAGCTGGCGGACGAACTCACGCGCCGCGAATTCCTGGAAACCGCCTGGTACGAGGCGCGCCGCGCCGGCCTGGACCCGAGCCTGGTGCTGGGCCTGATCCAGGTCGAGTCGGCCTACCGCAAGTACGCCGTCTCGATCGTCGGTGCGCGCGGCTATATGCAGGTGATGCCGTTCTGGACCAATGTGATCGGCGACCGCGACCGCTCCAAGCTGTTCAATATGCAGACCAACCTGCGTTACGGCTGCTCCATCCTGCGCATGTATATCGATATGGAGCAGGGCAACCTCTACCTCGCCCTGGGCCGCTATAACGGCAGCCGTGGCCGGCCGGAATACCCGAACGCCGTGCTTGCTGCCTGGAATAAATGGAAATTATGATGCGACGCCTGTGGCCGGCCCTGGCCGCTGTGGCAGCCATGGCCTTTACGGGCAGCGCAAGCGCTGCCGCCTGCATGGAACAAGTCGGCCAGCAGGAAGCCGCCGCGCTGGTCGAACAGTGCGTCAAGGTGAATGCGATCGGCTGGCCGGCCTGCAAGGGCGCCAACAGCTGCGAGAAAATCGAAGCCGATATCAAGCGCGGTTGCAGCCTGGAGCCCGACCCGGCGCCCGCTTTCTGCAACGCCTATCTCCTGCCGCCGGCGGCATTGACTTCCAACGCGCTGGTCACCGGCCATGTGCTGGCGGGCGGTGGCACGCAGCACCGCTTCCTGACCATTCGCCTTGACCGGCGCCACCAATTCAATGCCTATTGCGGCACGCATTGCGGCAATTGGTTCATTCCGGCCGGGGCCGGGGCGGCGGTGAAACTGAATCCCAAGCTGGCCGGCAAACCGATCGTCGCGACGATCGCGACCGAGCGCAATGCCGGCCGCATTGCCGGCGCCCGTGAGCAGGAGCGCTTGCATTTCATCCTGCGCGCCAGCATTGCCATGGGCGATTGAGGCTGTTGTACTGTCGAAAATTTTTACATTTCATTAATGTTGTATCGTTATCAATTTAGTAAGTAATTGATATCTATAAAAGTTTTCCTTGTGGCATGATTTTCGCTTGGAAATGTTGTAGTGGTTAAATACAACTTTCAAATCATGAATAAGGAAACTCATCTTGGCTAATCCTGTTATCAAGAAACTGCTGGGCCTTGTCCTGGCGCTGGGCGCAATCGGCAGCGCCTCTGCTGCGGACATGCACATGCTGCCGGGCGCGAAACCGATGATCAGCTCGGGCGCCGCGCCGGATTCACCCGATAACCGCATTGACCCGAACCTGCCATCGTCGCGTTTCTCCGGCGTGGTCAGCCTGGCAGTCCAGTACGACGGCGGCACTTTTATCTGCTCCGGCACCCTGGTCGGCAAGCGCCAGGTGGTCACTGCCGGCCACTGCGTGGACACCAATAACAAGGGCGCCCTGATCGATCTGAAAAAGCCAGGCAGCTCGGTGCACGTGATCTTCAACGCCACCGACAGCGGCCCGGGTAGCGACATCATCCGCGCCAGCCAGGTGTCGATGCACGCCGACTACAACGGTTTTAACTACTGCCCGAACGGCAGCCGTGGCTGCCTGAACGATGACCTGGCGGTGGTAACCCTGAGCAAGGATGCGCCGGCCAACGCCAAGATCTACAAGGTCGCCAGCGGCGAGCTGCAAGCCGGCACCCGCATCATCATGGCCGGCTACGGCACCTCCGGCGACGGCGTCAAAGGCTACTACGTTGATCCGGACTTCTTCGTCAAGCGCAGCGGCCAGAACTACGTGGACGCTTTCGCATCGGACGATGAGAAGAAGGGCCGACATCCGGAAGTCTGGTACGCGGACTTTGATGGCAATGGCATCGACACCTTCTGCGACTGGGGCGTGGCCTGCTCGCCGGTGCTGGCGAACGATGTGGAAGCCGGTATCGGCGGCGGCGACTCGGGCGGCCCATCCTTCGTGGAAATGTATGGTGAGTTGATGCTGATCGCCACCAATACCTTTGGCAACAGCGCCGGCCTGACGGAAGGCACCTTTGGCACCTACTTCGGCGGCATGGTACTGAAGAGCTACCTCGACTACTTGTACCAGGCCACCGGCGGTGCCGTGCAATTCGTCCCTGAGCCGGCGTCGACCGCCATGTTCGGCCTGGGTCTGCTGGCGCTGGCCGGCGCGCGTCGCCGCAAGCAACTGCAGTAAGCATGAGCGCGGCACCGGCCGGCCGGTGCCGCGATTGTGGAAAATTGTATTAAATTGTCGGAAATCTTTACATTTGTTTAAAATTAGACATTTGTAAAAAAGGTAAGTGACTGAAAGTAATGGAAGTTTTCCTCTTGGCATGGTTCTCGCTAGGAAATGTTGTAGCAGTTAAATACAACTTTCAAAATCATGAATAGGGAGCATTTCATCTTGGCGCACACTGCATTTAAAAAGCTGCTCGGCATCGCCCTGGCAATCGGCGCAATCGGTACCGCATCGGCCAACCCGAGCGCTGGTTTCCTCGGCCCGCAAACTGCGGCCATCACCGCCGGCGCGCTGCCGGACTCGCCGGGCAACCGCGTCGACCCGAACGTTGCAACGTCGCGCTTCTCGGGCGTGGTCAGCCTGCAAATCGTTAAGAACAACGAAGTCTTCATCTGTACCGGCACCCTGGTCGGCAAGCGCTCCGTAGTCACCGCCGGCCACTGCGTGGACACCAACGGCAACGGCGCCGTGATCGATCCGAAAGCCCCGGGCAACTCGGTGCACGCGATCTTCAACGCCACCACTTCCGGTGCCGGTCGCAGCGCGATCCAGGCCACCGCCGTCTCGATGCACGCTGACTACGCCGGTTTCGGCAAGTGCCCGGCCGGCGTGAGCGGCTTCTGCACCAACGATGACGTGGCCGTGGTCACCCTGGGCCAGGACGCTCCGGCCGAAGCCAAGATCTACAAGATCGCCACCACCGAACTGGTGGAAGGCTCGCGCATCATCATGGCCGGCTACGGCACTTCCGGCGACGGCGTGAACGGCTTCAACGTGCCGCCAGCCTGGCGCGTCAAGCGCAGCGGCCAGAACTACATCGACCTGTTCGCGGCCGATGACGAGACCAATCGCCAGAGCGGCAAGGAAATCTGGTACGCCGACTTCGACGGCAATGGCATCGACTCCTTCTGCACCCGCTACGGCATGTGCACCCCGACCCTGGCCAACGATGTGGAATCGGGCATCGGCGGCGGCGACTCGGGTGGCCCATCCTTCGTTGAAATGTACGGCGAGCTGATGCTGATCGCCACCAACACCTTCACCAACGCCCACGGCTACAAAGAAGGCGCCTTCGGCTCCTACTTCGGCGGCATGGTGCTGAAGGCCTACCTGGATTACCTGCAGGACGCGACCGGCGGCGCAGCGCAGTTCGTACCGGAGCCGGCATCGACCGCCGTGTTCGGCCTGGGCCTGCTGGCACTGGCCGGCGCCCGTCGCCGCAAGCAACAGAAGTAATTAGCTGCGGGGCAGCAGCAGCGCGCTGGCCGTGACCAGCGCGAACAGCAGCACCCCGACCGGCAGCAAGCCGGCATGCAGGAACGGCGCCACCAGTTGCGTGGCGCCGGCGACGGCGGCAAAGGAGAGGAACATCAACAGACCCGCTCCTTTGCCGGCGCTGTCGCCAGCGGCCTGCAGCGCACCGCCCATGGTGGCGGCGCCGCGCAAGCCCAAACCACCGCAAAACAGGGCCGCCGCCCCGGCCAGGGCCACCAGACCCGCCGCGCCGCTCAAGCCGGCCAGCGCAATCCCCACCAGTCCCGCCCCCGCCAGGTATTGCAGCAGCATGCCGCTGCGCATCAGCCAGCGCTCGCCCAGGCTTTTCACCATGCGCACCGCCACCGCCGCGCCCAGCATGAAGGCCAGTACGCCGAAGATCTGCAGCGCGGCGAAGGCTTCGATGCCCAAGCCTAGCGCCTGCGTGACCAGGACCGGCGCGCTGGCGACGTACATCAGCAAGGCGCCGAACATGGCGGCGTAGCTCAGGGCGTAGCGCAGGTAAAGGCGGTTGCGCAGCAGCGCCAGGTAACCGCCGCCGGCAGCGCCGGTGGCGTTGGCGCCGGCCGCTGGCGCAGCCGGCGCCGCGCCGACGATGCGCGCCACCAGCGGCAAGAGCAGCAAGGCCAGCACCGCGATCAGCCAGAAAGTGCTGCGCCAGCTAGCGTGCAGCACGATGGCGGTGCCCGCCACCGGGCCCAAGGCCGGGATGGCGGACTCCACCATGGCCACCAGCGCCAGCGCCTTGACCGCATCGGCGGCGTCGAAGCGGCGCCGGATCAGGGCCGGCACCGCCACCGTGGCGGCGCCCGCGCCCAGGCCCTGCACCAGGCGCCCGGCCAGCATGCTTTCAATGTCCGGTGCCAGCGCGCACAGCAGGCTGCCGCCGCCCAGCAGCACGGTGCCGGCGACGATGGTGCGGCGGTCGCCGAAGCGGTCGGCGGCCCAGCCCCAGGCCAGTTGCGACAGCGCCAGCGCCGCCATGAAGAGCGCCATGGTGGCCTGGGCCGAGGTGATGGAGGCGCCCAGCTCGGCGCGCATGCGGGGAAGCGCCGGCAGGTACAGGTCGGAGGCCAGCAAGCCCAGGGCCGTCAGGCTGGCAAGCGCAATGGCAAGGCGGTGGGCAGGATTCATGGCGGGGCGGGGACGTAAAAAAAGCCCCGCGCTGGTGCGTCGGGGCTTTCTCGCATGGCTGCAACAGCCGGAAGCAGCTTACTTCAGGTGGTCGGAAATCAGCTTGGTCATTTCAAACATGGAGACCTGGGCTTTGCCGCCGAAGACAGCTTTCAGCTTGTCGTCCGCGTTGATCATGCGGCGGTTGGCGGCGTCCTGCAGGTTCAGCTTTTTGATGTAGTCCCAGACTTTCTTGGTCACTTCGGTGCGTGGCAGCGGAGCGGAACCAACCACGGCGGACAGTGCGCTCGATGGGGTCATGGCCTTCATGAAGGCGGCGTTAGGCTTGCGTGCTGCTGGTGCTGCGGCTTTCTTTGCTGCTGGTTTGGCTGCTGCTTTTGCCGGTGCTGCTTTTTTAGCTGCTGGCTTGGCGGCGGCTTTCTTTGCTGCTGCTGGTGCTGCTTTCTTGGCTGTTGCCATATTCGAGCCTCCTTAACATACACAATAGAAAATTGCGGACTACAATCGCACGGCTAATATTGGTGGGGATTTGCAGCTTATGCAAGTGTTTTGTGGCGTTTTTTAGGGGAAACATGGCTTAGTAAGCAAAAAAGCCTCCCGAGGGAGGCTTTTGCGTGGCGTGGCAGGCAATTAGCGCATGCCCGGCATCATGCCTTTCATAGAGCGCATCATCTTCATCATGCCACCGCCGGACAGTTTTTTCATCATGGTCTGCATCTGTTCGAACTGGGTCAGCATGCGGTTGACCTCCTGCACCTGGACACCGGCGCCGGTCGCGATGCGGCGCTTGCGGGCCGCCTTGATCAGTTCCGGCTTGGCGCGTTCCTGCGGCGTCATCGAGTCGATCATGCCGACCATGCGCCGCACCTGCTTCTCCGCCTGGTCCATATTGGCGCCGGCCGCCGCTTGCTGGAACTGGGCCGGCAGCTTGTCCATCAGGCCGGCCATGCCGCCCATCTTTTTCATCTGCGCCAGCTGCGACTTGAAGTCATTCATGTCGAACTTGCCGCCCGACTTGACCTTGGCCGCCAGTTCCGCCGCCGCCTTCTCGTCGACGCCCTTGCGCGCTTCCTCCACCAGGGCCAGGATGTCGCCCATGCCGAGGATGCGGTTGGCCATGCGCTGGGCGTCGAAGGCTTCCAGGCCGTCCAATTTTTCCGAGACACCGGCGAACTTGATCGGCTTGCCGGTGATGTGGCGCACCGAGAGCGCCGCGCCGCCGCGCGAATCGCCGTCCAGCTTGGTCAGCACCACGCCGGTCAGGGGCAGGGCGTCGTTGAAGGCCTTGGCGGTGTTGATCGCATCCTGGCCCAGCATGGCGTCGACCACGAACAGGGTTTCAATCGGCTTGACCGCGCCGTGCACGGCGGCGATCTCTTTCATCATCTCTTCGTCGATACCGAGGCGGCCGGCGGTGTCGATGATCAGCACTTCGTGGTGGTGCTTCTTGGCCCAGTCGAGCGCGGCCAGGGCGATATCGACCGGCTTGTCCTGCGCCGTGGACGGGAAGAAGTCGGCGCCCACCTGCTGCGTCACCGATTGTAGCTGGGCGATCGCGGCCGGACGGTAAACGTCGGCCGACACCGTCAGCACTTTCTTTTTCTTCTGTTCTTTCAGGTACTTGGCCAGCTTGCCGACGGTGGTGGTCTTACCCACACCCTGCAAGCCCGCCATCAGGATAATGGCCGGCGGCTGCTGCGCGAACGAGAGCTGGGACGCTTCCGGGCCCAGGTCGGCACCCATCAGGGCGCCCAGTTCGCGCTGCACCACGCCCACCAGGGCCTGGCCCGGGCTGAGCGAGGAAATTACTTCTTCGCCCAGGGCTTTCTCCTTGACCTTGGCGATGAATTCGCGCACGGCCGGCAGGGCGACGTCGGCCTCCAGCAGCGCCATGCGCACCTCGCGCAGCATTTCGGCGGTGTTGGACTCGGTCAGGCGGGCCTCGCCGCGCATCGTCTTGACGACTTTGGCAAGGCGCTGGGTCAGGTTGTCTAGCATGGGTAGCCTACTAATCAGATAGAAGCGGAAAATCCCGCCATTCTACCTTAGGCGGCGCGCCTGGCGGCAGGGTGCTGCGCGCGCCGGCCTTCTCTCACACATTGTCACCGCCGTGCACATATTTATGCTTTTTACAAAGTTTCTTATTGACAAGACGTGCGGCCACAATGCATCTTGTTGTTAAGTTAATTTTTGAGGTGTCTTTGTGCAAACGCTGGCGGTCCCCGAGATGATCGACGTCCCCGCGCCGAAGCGGCAGCGGGGTCTGCGCCCGTGGCGGCGCCTGGCGCTGGCGCTGCTGGCGGCGGGCGCCTGCCTGGCCGGCTGGCAACTGGCGCGCCCCTTGCTGGCCGAGCAGCTAGCCGAGGCCATGGCCCCGGCGCAGGAAGCGCGCCTGGGGCAGGGCATGCTGCGCGAGCTGGACATCCACACCCTGCAGCCGAGCAAGCTGCCGCTGCTGCTGCAGCAGCGCCTGGGCAGCGCCTTCGCCGGCCTGCAGGCGCCGCACGAAGGTGCGCCGCCGCACCGCCTGCTGTTCCGCTCCGGCCACGCGCGCGCCGTCGCCTTTGCCCTGCCGTCGGGCGACATCATCATCGACGACGCCCTGGTGCAAGCGCTGCCGGACGATGCCGCCGTGCTGGCCGTGCTGGCGCACGAACTGGGCCACCTGCAACGGCGCCACATGCTGAAGCGCCTGGTGCAGGAAGCCATGCTGCCGGCCGCCGCCGGCATGCTGGGCGGCGACATGGACTGGGCCGTGGCCAGCAGCGCCGCCCTGGCGCCGCAACTGGCCTGGGCGCAGCAGGCCGAAGTGGAAGCCGACGCCTACGCCGCCGACCTGCTGGAGCACAACGGCCTGTCCCTGCGCAGCCTGCAGGAAGCGCCGCAAGCGCTGCACGCCCAAGGCGGCATGCACCACCCCCACCTGGCCCTGCACCCCCTGAGCGGCGAACGCCTGGCCCACCTGCGCGAGCGCGCCGCCCGTTAAGAAAATTCCAGAAAAAATGGGGACGTACCCCATTTTCGCGCAGCGAAAATGGGGTACGTCCCCATTTTTTCTGGAATTTGCAGTTAAACTTACTGGATGCAAATTTACTTTCTGATTGCAGCAACGCTGCTTTACCTGGTTTGTGGCTTCCTTCCCTCCCGCAAGGCCGTGCCGATCGCCGCGTTGACGGCCGGGGCCTGGCTGCTGCATGGCGTCGCGCTGTGGAGCGATGTCATGGTGCCGGGCTCGCTGCGCATAGGTTTTGCCACCATGCTGTCGTCGGCGCTGTGGATCTCGGTCGGCGCCTATTGGCTGGAGAACCGCAACTTCCCGCTGGATGGCTTGCGCCGCATCGTGCTGCCGGTGGCGGCGCTGGCGGTGGCGCTGCAGGCGGGCTTCCCGGGCGCGCTGATCCCGACCGCCGGCCGCTCGCCCATGCTGGGCTGGCATATCGCGGTGGCCACCCTGGCCTACAGCACGCTGACCATCGCCGCCTTCCATGCCGTGCTGATGGCGCTGCAGGAGTCGCGCCTGCATACGCGCAGCGACCGGCCCGGCTTCCTGGCCACGGCGCTGGACCAGCTGCCGGCCCTGCTGACCATGGAAAAGCTGCTGTTCCGCCTGATCGCCATGGGGTTCGTGCTGCTCAGCCTGACCGTGCTGTCGGGCATCGTATTTACCGAGGAGTTGTTCGGCCGCGCGCTGAAATGGGACCATAAGTCCATCTTCACCCTGTTGTCCTGGGTCCTGTTCGCCGCCTTGCTGGCGGGCCGCCAGTTCCGTGGCTGGCGCGGCAAGACCGCCCTCAGCTTCACGCTGGCCGGCTTTGCGACCCTGCTGCTGGCCTATGTCGGCAGCCGTTTTGTCATGGAAGTAGTGTTACATCGAGGTTTGGCATGACCCGTCTCCTGTTCTGGATTGCGCTGGTGATCCTGGTAATCGCCGCCATCCGCAGCAAATTGCGCAAGATGGGTGCTCCACCCCCTACTGGCCAGGGCGGCCAGCCGGCGCCGCGCCAGCCGCAGCGCCCGGCGCCGCCGGCCACCGAGAAGATGCTGCAATGCGCGCACTGCGGCGTGCATTTCCCGTCCTCGGAAAACGTGCCGGCCGCCGGCCGCGATTACTGCTGCGCGGCGCACGCCCCGCAATAAGGCCGCCACCGCGTGTTCGCCCGCCTCCATTCCCTGTCGGCCGCATCGCGCGACACCTTCTGGCGCTCGCTGCTGGCGCTCGGCGCCACCCGCATCGTCATCGCCATCGTGCTGCTGTTGTATTTCAACGCCGGCCAGGTGGTGACGCGCGAAACCACGGTGGAGATCTGCGGCGCCTACCTGCTGGCCGCCGCCGGCCTGCAAGCGCTGGCCAGCCGTTGGCGCCGCCATTTCATGCTGCAGCTGATGTCGCAGGTGGCCTGCGACCTGAGCGTGATTTCCCTGCTGTATATGAGCACCGGCGGCATGCGCTCCGGCTTTGCCATCCTCTACCTGTTCCCGCTGGCCGGCTGCGCCATCCTGGCGCCGCTGGTGCTGGCGCTGTTCTGCGCCTCGTTGGCCACCCTGTTCATGCTGGCCCACAGCAGCTACCTGGCCTATACCGCGTCGGACGAGTCGCAGATGGTGCAGGCCGGCCTGTATGGCATTGCCTGGTTCGCGGCGGTGCTGGTGGTGAACCGCATGGCGGCGCGCCTGATCGGGCAGGAGGAACTGGCGGCCCAGCGCGGCATCGAGATCGGGGTGCAGCAGGCCGTCAACCGCCTGGTGATTTCGCATTCGGCCGACGGCATCCTGGTGGTGGGACCGGATGGCACGGTGTACATGAGCAACCCGGCGGCGCAGTACATGCTGGGTGGCCCGCTGCCCACGCTGGAAGGCGCCGTGCTGCAGCCGGTGGCAGCGGCCTACGAGGCCTGGCGCGCCGACCCGGTGCAGTCCACCTGCTTCATCACCATCAAGCCCTACGCCGATCCGGCGCGGGAAGGGCTGAGCGCCGCCTGGAGCGCGCGGCGCGACGTCGCCCTGCACCTGAAGCTGCGCTTCGCCCCGGCCGATACGGCCGGCCTGGATGTGGAGCGCAATGTGCTCTTCCTGGAGGACGTGACCAGCATCGAGGAAAAGGCGCAGCAACTGAAACTGGCCTCCATGGGGCGCCTGACCGCCAGCATCGCGCACGAGGTGCGCAACCCGCTGTCGGCCATCGGCCACGCCAACGCGCTGCTGGAGGAGGACTTGCAGGCGCCGGTGCACAAGCGCCTGCTGAAGATCATCGGCGACAATGTGGCGCGCGTAAACCGCATGGTGGAGGACATCCTGCAGCTCTCGCGCAAGGCGCAAAGCCACCACGAGCCGATGGAGCTGGAGGCCTTCCTCAACGAGTTGAAGGCGGAGTTCGACGAAACCCATAAGCTGGACCCCCAGATCCTGTGCCTGGGCGGCCTGCGCCAGGCCTCGGTGCGCTTCGACCCGCTGCACCTGCGCGAGGTGCTGATCAACCTGCTGAACAATGCGGTGCGCTACGCCAGCGGCACCCCGTCCAGCATCCGCGTGTTCATGGTGAACACGCCCGGCGGCCAGTTGGAGCTGCACGTGCAGGACGACGGTCCAGGCATTTCGCCCGAGGTGCGGGCCCACCTGTTTGAGCCGTTTTACACCACGTCGAGCAAGGGGACGGGCCTG
This sequence comes from Massilia sp. SR12, assembly GCA_046523935.1. GTDB lineage: Bacteria > Pseudomonadota > Gammaproteobacteria > Burkholderiales > Burkholderiaceae_D > Rugamonas. The sequence continues at coordinate 5,126,473 of CP159586.1, forward strand.
GGCCTGTATCTGGCGCGCGAATTGTGCTTGAATAACGATGCCATGCTGGATTACGAACACCGTTTCGACGCCGGCATGACAGAGGGCGGCGCGCGCAAGTCGAGCGGCCGCTTCGTGATTACCTTTGCTAAAAATACATGAGCTCACCACGTGTCCTGGTCGTAGATGACGAAGCCGACCTGCGCGAACTGCTGGAAATTACCCTGCTGAAGATGGGGCTGGACGTGGACAGCTCGGAAACGCTGCAGCATGCGCGCCAGTTGTTCGCCGAAAACGAGTACCAGCTAGTGCTGACCGATATGCGCTTGCCCGACGGCCTGGGCCTGGAGCTGGTGCGCGAAGTGACGGCCAGCGGCAAGAACGTGCCGATCGCGGTGGTGACCGCCTTTGGCAGCGCCGACAACGCGGTGGTGGCCTTGAAGGCCGGCGCCTTTGACTACGTGAGCAAGCCGGTGCAGCTGGACCAGCTGCGGGTGCTGGTGCAGTCGGCACTCAGGCTGGCCGAGCGGGCGCCCGCCGCGGCGCCGGTGCGCGACCAGCCGGCTAGCCGCCTGCGCGGCACGTCGGCGGCGATCCAGTCGCTGCGGGCGCAGATCGGGCGCCTGGCGCGCTCCATGGCGCCGATTGCCATCAGCGGCGAATCGGGCAGCGGCAAGGAGCTGGCGGCACGCGAAATCCACGCGCAAAGCTCGCGCGCCGACCAGCCTTTCATCGCGGTCAACTGCGGCGCGATTCCGGAGGCGCTGATGGAGGCCGAGTTCTTCGGCTACCGCAAGGGCGCCTTCACCGGCGCCGTGGACGAGCGCGATGGCTTCTTCCAGGCCGCCAACGGCGGCACCCTGATGCTGGACGAGGTGGCTGACCTGCCGCTGGCCATGCAGGTCAAGCTGCTGCGCGCGATCCAGGAGCGGCGCGTGCGCAAGATCGGCGCCACGGCGGAGGAGCCGGTCGACGTGCGCCTGATCAGCGCCACCCACAAGAACCTGGAAAAACTGGTGGCGGACGGCCAGTTCCGGCAGGATTTGTTCTATCGCCTGAACGTGATTGAGCTGCGCCTGGCGCCGCTGCGCGAACGGCTGGACGACCTGGATGAACTGATCGACGCCATCCTGGGCCGCCTGGGCACCTTCGAGCACAAGGCGGTGCTGGGGCCGGGCGTGCTGGATGTCCTGAAGGGCTATGGCTTCCCGGGCAATGTGCGCGAACTGGAAAACATCCTGGAACGGGCACTGGCGTTTTCCAACGATGGCGTGATTTCGGCCGAGGACCTGGCGCTGAAGGGCGGCTATGTGCCGCCGCCAGCCGCTGTGGCGACGCCAGCGCCGGCCGCCAGCGCCCCGTTGGCACCGGCGGCCGGCGCCCCGGTTGCGGCGGCCCCGGCTGCAGAGTCCGCGCCGGATACGGTGGGTCAGGCCGAGGCCGACGTCGGCCCGGCCATGCCGCCGCTGCCGGTGTTCGACGTCCTGCCCAGCAACCTGCCAGCCTACCTGGAGGCGGTGGAGCGCGACATCCTCACGCGCGCCCTGGTGCAGACCAATTACAACCGCACCCAGGCCGCGCAACTGCTGGGCATCAGCTTCCGCCAGTTGCGCTACCAGATGCAGAAACTGAACATCCAGGACCCCGACTAGCCAGCTCCGGGGTCGCGCCGACCGCCGCCGCAGCGCGGCGCGACCCGGGTCCGCAGTTTCGACTATAATCCCGCTCCGCCGCGAAAAAGCGCTTCATTGTTGTAGCGTTTTTGCCAATGCACAAGCTCATGCTGCATCGCAACATTGCATAATAAAAAAGCAGTGTTAGTACTCGCTCACCGCCGATCGCTTGTGTTGATCGGCGAATCCAAAAGTCAATAAGAATCGTGGCAAAAACGAAAAAATTTCATCTTGTGCGGATCGAATCGCGTCACTACAATTAGTGGACGGAATTCGATGGTTCACTAGATCTAGTGGTCATAAACAAATACTGAATACGCGGAGCATAAATGCAATCTACTCAAGACATTTCCATCACCCAGGCACCACAAGTGCCCGTTTCCGCTGGTGAAACCGCCGGCGGCGTCGCTGTGACCTCCGCCCAGATGGCCGATTACCGCATCATCCGCCGCAACGGCGCCGTGGTTGCGTTCGAGCCATCCAAGATCGCCGTGGCCATGACCAAGGCGTTCCTGGCGGTGAACGGCGGCCAGGGTGCGGCCTCCGCCCGCATCCGTGAACTGGTGGAACAACTGACCAACGACGTGGTGGCCGCCCTGATGCGCCGCCAGCCAGCCGGCGGCACCTTCCATATCGAAGACGTGCAGGACCAGGTTGAACTGGCCCTGATGCGCTCCGGCGAACACGATGTGGCGCGTTCCTACGTGCTGTACCGCGCCAAGCACATGGAAGAACGCCGCCTGAAGAAAGAAGCGGCCGGCGCTTCCGCCGCTGCTGAACCGCAAATCAACGTCACTGAAAACGGCGTAGCCCGTCCGCTGGTGATGCAGGAAGTGCGCGACCTGATCGCTGCCGCCTGCAAAGGCCTGGAAAAGCACGTCGATGCCGACGCCATCCTGGCCGAAACCGTGAAGAACCTGTACGACGGCGTGCCGGTCGAGGAACTGCACAAGTCCGCCATCCTGGCCGCCCGCGCGCTGATGGAAAAGGACCCGGCCTACTCGCAAGTGACCGCCCGCATCCTGCTGCACACCATCCGCAAGGAAGTGTTCGGCAAGGAAGTGCCGCAAGCCGGCGCCGCCGCTGCCTACATCGAGTACTTCCCACAGTACATCGCCAAAGGCATCGCCGCTGAATTGCTGAACGAAGAACTGGGCAAGTTCGACCTGGCCAAGCTGGCCAAGGCCCTGGTGGCCGACCGCGACCTGCAGTTCGGCTACATCGGCCTGCAAACCCTGTACGACCGCTACTTCCTGCACGTGCGCGATGTGCGCATTGAAATGCCACAGGCCTTCTACATGCGTGTCGCCATGGGCCTGGCCCTGAACGAAGCGGACCGCGAAGCGCGCGCCATCGAGTTCTACAACCTGCTGTCGACCTTCGACTTCATGTCGTCGACCCCGACCCTGTTCAACTCCGGCACCCAGCGTTCGCAGCTGTCCTCCTGCTACCTGACCACCGTGTCCGACGACCTGGAAGGCATCTACGACGCCATCAAGGAAAACGCACTGCTGGCCAAGTTCGCCGGCGGCCTGGGCAACGACTGGACTCCGGTGCGCGCACTGGGCGCCCACATCAAGGGCACCAACGGCAAATCGCAAGGCGTGGTGCCGTTCCTGAAAGTGGTGAACGACACCGCCGTGGCAGTGAACCAGGGCGGCAAGCGTAAAGGTGCAGTCTGCGCCTACCTGGAAACCTGGCACATGGACATCGAGGAATTCCTCGACCTGCGCAAGAACACCGGCGATGACCGCCGCCGCACCCACGACATGAACACGGCGAACTGGATTCCCGACCTGTTCATGAAGCGCGTGATGGAAAAGTCGCACTGGACCCTGTTCTCGCCATCCGAAACGCCGGACCTGCACGACCTGGTCGGCAAGGCCTTCGAAGAAGCCTACGTCGGCTACGAAGCCAAGGCCGCTGCCGGCGAAATCCGCGTCTTCAAGAAGATCGAAGCGCTCGACCTGTGGCGCAAGATGCTGTCGATGCTGTTCGAAACCGGCCACCCATGGATCACCTTCAAAGATCCGTGCAACATCCGTTCGCCACAGCAGCACGTGGGCGTGGTGCACTCCTCGAACCTGTGCACCGAGATCACCCTGAACACCAATGCAGACGAAATCGCCGTCTGCAACCTGGGTTCCGTGAACATGCCTGCCCACATGAAAGAGGGCAAGATCGACCACGTCAAGCTGCAAAAGACCATCCGCACCGCAATGCGCATGCTGGATAACGTGATCGACATCAACTACTACGCAGTTGAGAAAGCACGCAACGCCAATATGCGCCACCGTCCGGTCGGCATGGGCGTGATGGGCTTCCAGGACTGCCTGCACATGATGCGCGTACCGTACGCCTCGATGGAAGCGGTGCAATTCGCCGACACCTCGATGGAAGCGGTGTGCTACTACGCCTACCTGGCGTCGACCGAACTGGCCGAAGAACGCGGCAAGTACGAGTCGTACGAAGGCTCCCTGTGGTCGCGTGGCATCCTGCCGCAAGACTCCGTGCGCCTGCTGGCGGAACAGCGCGGCGGCTACCTGGAGCAGGACCTGTCGTCTGCGATGGACTGGACCCCGGTGCGTGAGCGTATCGCCAAGTTTGGCATGCGTAACTCGAACTGCGTCGCGATCGCTCCGACCGCCACCATCTCGAACATTATCGGCGTGTCGGCTTGTATCGAACCGACCTTCCAGAACCTGTACGTGAAGTCCAACCTGTCCGGCGAGTTCACCGAGATCAACGCCTACCTGGTGCGTGACCTGAAGGCACGTGACCTGTGGGACGAAGTGATGATCGCCGACCTGAAATACTTCGACGGCTCGCTGAGCAAGATCGATCGCGCCCCGCAAGACCTGCGCGACATCTACGCCACCGCGTTCGAAGTGTCGCCAAGCTGGCTGGTGGAAGCCGCATCGCGCCGCCAGAAGTGGATCGACCAGGCCCAGTCGCTGAACATCTACATGGCAGGCGCCTCCGGCAAGACCCTGGACGAAACCTACAAGCTGGCATGGCTGCGTGGCTTGAAGACCACCTACTACCTGCGCACCATCGCCGCCTCGCACATGGAGAAATCCACCACCCGCACCGGCGCCCTGAACGCGGTATCGTCGGCAGTACCAGTCGCCCCGGCAGCGGTTACGGCCGAGGCAGACGGCGCCGCCTGCTACCTGCGTCCTGGTGACGACGGTTTCGAGGAATGCGAAGCCTGCCAGTAATACAATCTGTATAACCGGAAAAACCGGGAAACCGGGGTACGGCCCAAGGGCCGGACCCCTTAGCACAGCCGGGGTCCGGCCCTTTGGGCCGTACCCCGGTTTCCCGGTTTAAAAAGTAAACGAAGAAAGAAGGAACCAAAGAATGCTCTCCTGGGACGATGAAGCCGCGGCCGCTCCGCGCATGACCCCACCACTCGGTGCCAACACCGAAGCCACCGCCGAGCAAGTCGCCCTGCGCGTCAACGCCGACGACAAGCGCGTGATCAACGGCCAAACCGACGTCAACCAGCTGGTGCCATTCAAGTACAAATGGGCCTGGGACAAATACCTGGCCGGCTGCGCCAACCACTGGATGCCGCAGGAAGTGAACATGCAGCGCGACATCGAGCTGTGGAAGAACCCGAACGGCCTGTCCGAAGACGAGCGCCGCCTGGTCAAGCGTAACCTGGGCTTCTTCGTCACCGCCGACTCCCTGGCCGCCAACAACATCGTGCTGGGCACCTACCGCCACATCACCGCGCCTGAGTGCCGCCAGTACCTGCTGCGCCAGGCGTTCGAAGAGGCGATCCACACCCACGCTTACCAGTACATCGTGGAATCGCTGGGCCTGGACGAGCAAGAGATCTTCAACGCCTACAACGAAGTGGCGTCGATCCGCGACAAGGACCAGTTCCTGATCCCGTTCATCAACGTGCTGACCGAGCCGACCTTCAAGACCGGCACCGTCGAGACCGACCAGCAACTGCTGAAGTCCCTGATCGTGTTCGCCTGCCTGATGGAAGGCCTGTTCTTCTACGTCGGCTTCACCCAGATCCTGGCGCTGGGCCGCCAGAACAAGATGATGGGCGCCGCCGAGCAGTACCAGTACATCCTGCGTGACGAATCGATGCATTGCAACTTCGGTATCGACCTGATCAACACCATCAAGCTGGAAAACCCGCACCTGTGGACCCCGGCCTTCAAGGAAGAGATCAAAGCCCTGTTCCTGGAAGCCGTGGACCTGGAATACCGCTACGCCGAAGACACCATGCCGCGTGGCGTGCTGGGCCTGAACGCGGCCATGTTCAAAGGCTACCTGCGCTTCATCGCCAACCGCCGCGCCACCCAGATCGGCCTGGAAACCCTGTTCGACCAGGACGAGAATCCATTCCCATGGATGTCGGAAATGATCGACCTGAAGAAAGAGCGTAACTTCTTCGAAACCCGCGTCACCGAGTACCAGACTGGCGGTGCGCTGAGCTGGGACTAATCTCCCGCCTCGCAACCAGAAAGCCCGGCATTGCCGGGCTTTTTTGTTTCTATAAATGTAAAAAGTTTCAATCGTGCATCACTGAATTGTTAAATAAAATATAATCCCGCCTCCGAATTTTCTGTTTTTCAGGAGTGCACGCATGCTGCTCACCGAAGCCAATCGTCCGATCCGCCTGCGCCTGTTCCGGGGCGAAGGAAGCGCCGACGACAAATTGCTGGTCAAGCACGTCAGCGGTGTGGAAACCATGTGCGGCGGCATCGAATACAGCCTGCTTTGCGTATCGTCCGAAGCCGGCCTGCCGCTCAAACAGTTCATCGCCAACCCGGTGGAGCTGCAGTTCGTTACCGATACCGGCGGCCTGCGTTCGGTGTGCGGCATCGTCGCCTCGGCCATTGAAGGACAGGGCGACGGCGGCCTGGCGACCTACCAGCTGATCGTGCGCGACGCGCTGTCGCTGCTTGAAAAAACCAGCAATACGCGCGTTTTCCGCAACGCCAGCGAAACCGACATCACCAACACCCTCTTGCGCGAATGGCGCGAAGCCAATCCTGCCGTAGCGCGCGCATTCGAGTTCGACCTGGGGCAGCTGAAGACTTACCCGGCGCGCGAATTCACCATGCAGTACAACGAATCCAACGCCGCCTTCCTGCGACGCCTATGGAAGCGCCGCGGCATCGCCTGGTTTATCCGCCCCGGCACCTCCAGCGAGCATGGCAGCGGCGATGTGCCGGCCCATACCCTGGTGCTGTTCGACGATGCGATGTCGCTGGCGGAAAACGCGGCCGGCACCATTCGCTTCCACCGCGACGATGGCACCGAGCAGCGCGATACCATCACGGCATGGCACGGCGTGCGGCAACTGGTGCCGGGCAGCGTTAGCCGCCGCAGCTGGGACTACGCGCAGGCCTGGTCCATGGGTGGCCAGAGCGTGAGCGAAGCTGACCAGGGCAAATTCGGCAACCAGTTCGCCCGTGGCCTGGATGACTACCTGGTCGATGTGCCGCACGCCGGCGACGACGACGCCGATTACCGCAGCCTGGCCACCCTGCGCATGCAGCGCCACGAGTACGAATCCAAGTTTTTCCAGGGCGAGGGCAGCGATCGCAATATGTGCGTCGGCCAGTGGAATAGCGTGAGCGGTCATCCGGAGCTTGAGTCCCATCCGGAAGAGGAGCGCCAGTTCGTCATCACCGAACTGCGCGTGGAGGCGGAAAACAATCTGCCCAAGGCCTTCGATGACCGCGTGCTGCGGCTGTTCGCGCTCAACCACTGGCGCAACGACAGCAATGGCCTGGCCCACGCCAGCGCCGAACGCGGCGTGCGCTATACCAACCGCTTCACCTGCGTGCGGCGCGGCATTCCCATCGTGCCACGCTATGACCCGCGCCTTGACCTGCCGCGCACCGAAGCGCAAAGCGTCACCGTGGTCGGCCCCGTCAACGAGGAAATCCATTGCGATGCGCTGGGCCGCGTCAAGATCCGTTTCGCCGGCTGCCGCGACGAAGACCACACCCACGCCAACGGCGCAGGCGCCTCCGACAGCGAACGCGATTCGGCCTGGGTGCGGGTTGCCAGCGGCTGGGCCAGTGCGCAGTACGGCGCGATCTCACTGCCGCGCGCAGGCGACGAGGTAATTTGCGTCTTCCTGGGCGGCGACCCGGACAAGCCACTGATCATCGGCCGGGTGCATGGCGGCAAAACAACGCCACCCTCGTTCAGCCACCGCAGCCGCCTGCCCGGCGACCGCTACCTGTCCGGCATCAAGAGCAAGGAAGTCAAAGCGCAGCGCTTCAACCAGCTGCGTATGGACGATACGCCGGGCCAGATCAGCGCCCAGTTGGCCAGCGAGCATGGCCACAGCCAGTTGAACCTCGGCTACCTGACCCACCCACGCTGCGATGGCGAAGCGGAACCGCGCGGCGAGGGCTTCGAGCTGGCCACCAACGACAGCGGCGCGATTCGCACCGCCAAGTCGCTGCTGATTTCGGCCTGGAAGCGGCTCGACGCCTGCGGCAACCAGCTAAGCGGCGACGAACACCTGGCCTTGATGCAGGATTGCCTGGACCTGTTCAAATCCCTTGGCCAGTACGCCGCCGAGCACCAGGGCCTGGCGCTGGACGCGGAGCCGCAGGCCGCACTCAAGGACGATGTGGGCGCGGCTGCTGGCGGCAGCAACACCGACCGCCAAGGCGCCGGCGGCAAGCCCACGCTGAGCATGACGGCGCCGGCCGGCATTGCGCTCAGCACGCCCAAAACGCTGGTCAGCTACGCCGGCGTGAACGTCGATACGGTGGCCCAACAGCACATGCAGTTCACCAGCGGCCAGCGCTTCAACCTCAACGCGGGCAAGGGCATCTCCCTGTTTTCGCACATGGACGGCATTACCCAGGTGGCGCACAAGGGCAAATTCCTGCTGCAAAGCCAGCTCGATGATATGCAGATCAACTCCGCCAAGGACATCAAGGTCACCGCCGCCAAGCGCCTGATCATCATGGCCGAAGACGAGGTGACCCTGATGGTCAGCGGCGGCGCCTATCTCACGCTAAAAGGCGGCAACGCCGAAATCGGCGGCCCCGGCCCGCTCACGGTGAAGACTGACGGCCACCACTGGAACGGTCCGGCCAGCGCAACGACCGAGCTGCCAAAGTTTGAGTCGGGCGACTTCGGCCGCGTGCCGCGCCTGCTGCGCGCCACCGACGGCAAACCGGTGGAAGGCATGCAGCTGCACGTCGAGCGCGCCGGCGACAGCCCGCTGTCAGGACAGAGCGACGGCGCCGGCACGGGCGAAAAAATCGTCGCCGACCGCCTGCAGCAGATCAAGGCCATTTTCTATCGTCCGCGCAAATAAAGCGCCTCCTGTCTTAGCTTGGAAACCGCATCAATGACGAAGCCCTTATCTTTCGATAGCCCGTTCGAAGACCCATGCAACCTGATCGTCGGCGCCAAGAGCGGCGTCTGCCTGGTCGACCCCAAACACCTCGATGTCATCGCGCAGATGCCGCTGCCGGGCATCACCATCTTCGTCCACGGAGTGAATTCCGATGGCGAGTGGTATAAACAAACGGAGGAAGGCATCTGCAACGGCCTGAACGACCGCCTGAAGCGCAACAAGGGGCAGATTGTGCACGCCTCGCCGGAGGGCGGGCAGTTGAAGGCGGCTAGCTACATTGACGAATTGACGCCGGATGGGTTCATTAATCCCGATATGAATTCGGGTACATTTGTCGATGCTGCAGGCAGCTTCTCCCCGGTGATTCATTTCCGCTGGGGTTATAAGGCAAGCAGTGAAGAGTTGCAGGAATACGGTGACGGCATTTACCTCAATGAGCAAAATTATTGGGGTGGAGGTCCCTTTGCCAATGGCTGCACCTCGCTGCCCGACCTGTGGGGCAGCGGCGTCGATGACACCCTGTTCCTGTGGCTGCACGTCCAGCACATGAACCCGACCAATGACCGCTTGGTTTATTCGTGCCCGCCCCGTCCTTACTACGTTTTGGCAGCGCTGCGTCTAGCGAAACTGGTTGAATCGATTCGTAAGAAGCGAGCGGATACGCCCATTACCATTGTCTGTCATAGCCAGGGGAACATGATCGGAATTGCTGCCGCCTTCCTCGGTGATCGCCTCGACCCTGTGACCGACTCCACTGGGAAAACCGGTAACTGTGTGGCCGATACGTATGTGCTGTGCAACCCACCATACAGCCTGTTGCAGAAGAACGGCACCCAGTCATGGGCCGAGCGTGGCATGGAAGACCCCGAAGGGCGTAATGGCCGCGTCAGCGGTGAGGCTCGTTACAAGACAATGGCCGCGTTCTTCGACATCATCCGCAAGCAATCGGCATTCGCGCAGCCAGCTGCGACGATCGACGAACTAATGAAGAATGAAGCGCACGGTTTCGACGCGCGGAGTGATCGCAATAAGTACGGATACGGCGACAAGCTCTCCACGCTCGGTCGGGTGACTCTATATTTCAATCCGCACGACCAGGTAATTTCATCTACAACCATTCAGGGCATAGGCTGGCGCGGTTTGAGCCAGCAGGAAATCAATGCCACGAATGGTCACGGCGTATTCAGCCAGCGGGTTTTCGCGCAAGGCTTTAAAGTTGGCGAGCAGGGGCACTACGATTTTGCGCAGGCAATGAAAGAGCGCGGCGTTACGGAATTCTGGCACCCGCCCTCGCCAGTAGCTAAGTATTCGATTTCCAAGGGGCTGGCAGCCAACAAGCGTTTCTTCGGGAAGGTTTTGACCGTAGTCAGTGCACCATTGATGATTGTGGCAACGACCGTTGCGCGTACCCGTATTAACGGCGACCCGCCCAAAGGCTGGAAGACGCCGCTGACGGCACCGAACCTGCCCGAAATATTCCTGCCTGTAGCAATGCGATTCGGTCAGGCATGTGCCGATTTCGATCAGGACTACGATCCACCTGGCGAATCGCGTGACCTGCAACGTCAGCGTGATGAAGAGGATCCATATGCAGGTGACCGAGCCATTCCTCACGGCGGTACCGAAGGAAGCAAACGAAAGCGCACTGACGCGGCGGCGGGTGATGCTACTTCCGAGGCAGGGTTGCGCTACGAACACCATGCCATGCTTCGCATGCAGGCAAAGAGAGAGGGGATGTACTCTAACGATAAAAAAGTGATGGAAGAGGACAATCCATCTTCTGCTAGTGCAGCATACAATACTTGGCGCAATAAAAAGATAATGCAGAATCTTGCCGCTTGCATCGATAGTCATGCGACAGATCACTCAACGATTATGACAAATGGCATGCATGCGAAGAAGGCGCTGGCCTATGACATCGCGGTTGGTGCTTGCTTCATCAAAGAGGCGGAGTTTGCCACCCTTAGAATGGCTGCAGATTGGCGCTTCCTTGATGGACTCGACAAGAATGACAATAACAAGGATTTCAGCGAGTATTTTGAGTTTGGCAAGTTTAGAAAAATGTCGGTACTTGAATGGACGATTAAGAAGACTGAAGGCAGCATGCCAGCTAAGATCGTCGATCAACGCGGCTTTTTCGCTAAGGCTTCAGGGGAGGCACAATGAGCTTTCTAATTGAGACGCGTCCGCGTCGTATTGCCTGGGCCTTGTTCGGCTTCCTTATAGCCGTTATCACAGCCTTTTTGACTACTAGGGCTTCCAATCAATTGTCGCCTTATTTGCTATCGGATGGTGAAATTATGAATCGTTTTCTGCTGTTCCCTTCCTTGCTTGCTGCGAGTGTGCTGGCACTGCTTAGCTTCGGAGCACGGGCATCGGCACAGACAGTCCAAGTGGTTGCGGCTCCAGCGTTGTCGCAAGGAGCTAAACCATTTCAGGCCCAAATTGTTGGTCTTCAATGGCTCAATCCGCTTCAACGGCGTGACTATCCCACAGAGTGGCAATTGCTTTGGACTCTGGGATTGGTGCAGCCCAATAAGGACGACGATATGGTCAAACAAAATCCAGAGAAATATTCGAAGCTCCGGGCGATAGGAATCATTGCTAACGGAAACAGTGGCAAGGAAAGTTTCGGTGGGTTCCATGAAAAATTTATCAATGCACTGACAGTACGTTTTCACGACGTTTACTTTTCGAGCTCGACATACTTTTACAATGCTCACTCGCTCAAGGACAAGAAGACCTGGCGCGAATTGGCGGGTATCCACGTTGAGTACGCGTTGCCAGAGGGACGCTTAGATCCAGTCGAGGCAGCACGCTATACGCGAGATCGCATCATTGACACGTTTGATATTGGAAATCCCAATTTTCCGAAGGCGTGGAGCCGGAGCACCCCTCCTGACGTGCGCGTAACGATGGGTGGCGCCAACGCAGGCTTCACTTCGCTGGCGGCAGGGCTGGACTACCTGCAGGCCCACCCCAACGAAACTGTCTGGGTGATGAACTGGGATGCGCCAAGCTTCCCGCCGAAGGACGCGCAAATCAACGAGAACATGGTGCTGTTGGTGCTGGCTGGCCCGAACTACAATACGGAGCGCGCACCGTTGGCGTGGATTGGCTATCCAGCGACTAAGAACGTTGCTGACTTCGAAGCCCAGAAAGGGCTGCCGCCGCGCCAGATCCAGGCATGGAAAGCTGCTGTGGAAAGTGCTGCACAAAACGCGGGCAAGCAGGATAGCGATATTGGCTACGTCATCCACGATGCCAACAACACGCATTCGGCGTCGTCCGAGCGCATCGGTGCCCTGGCACAAACGCTGACAACCGAACTGGTGGACTTCGACTTCAAGAAGCAGACCTTCAACACGCCAGCTTTGCTGGGCGAGATGGGGGCCGGTACTGCGCTGACCAACGTTGCACTTGGCGTCGCCTATGCCAATCACTTTGGCAAGAACGTGCTGGTGGCGGGCACCACCAACGCCGAACAGCCAACGGCAGTAGTGGTGAGCTCACCCGTCAAGGTGCGGCCGATCGATCCGAACGCGCCGTGGTTCCGTGCCCGGGGCGGCGGCAGCGCATTCCTGCCATGGTGGGGGCTGCGCCACGATGCGGGGCCGCAGCCGCAAGGCTATTCCGATTGAGGTGAACAGCATGCGCAAGGAAGCCATATGCGAGGCGTAATCCGCCTGAACGATCCCACCAGCCACGGCGGCATGGTCATCAGCGCTTCACCGAATTCCAAAGTCCACGGCATTGCTGTCGCCCGCAAGGGTGACAGCTGCACCTGCCCGGTGCCTGGTCATGGCGTATGCGTGATTGTAGAAGGCGACCCTAAGGTGCTGATCGACGGAGTGCCCGTTGCTTTTGATGGCCACAAGACCAGCTGTGGTGCGAGCCTTATCACCACAGCCCCGAAGAGTGCGCGTGGATAGTTAGGGCTTTTAACCGTGGTGCTTCGTTACTCGTTATCAAATGTTGAGCAATGATTCGGTTCTTAATCTATCCGGTTTTCTATGCAGCGGGTGCGATGGCACTGTTTAGTCTGAGCGGGTGCATGTCGGCCCGGCCAGTTTCCGCTACTGCGGTGGCCGTGCCGCAAGAGGCTAAATCCTTCCAGGCACAGGTCGTCGGGTTGCAGTGGCTCAATCCATTGCAACGACGCGACTACCCGACCGAATGGCAGTTGCTGTGGACCTTGGGGCTGGCTCAGCCCAACAAGGACGACGATATGGTTAAACTGAAACCTGAGAAGTACTCCAAGCTCCAGGCGATAGGCATCATCGCCAGCGGTAACGATGGGGCAGAAACCTTTAAGGGATATCATCACAAGTATGTCGAAGCACTGACGGAGCTTTACCACGATATCTACTTCTCAAGCTCAACATACTTCTACAATGCCCATTCGCTCACGGACAAGAAAACCTGGCGCGAGCTGGCGGGAATTCATATTGAATATGCGATACCAGAAGGAAGGCTCGACCCCGTTGAAGCGGGAAATTATTTAAGAGACGATCTTGTCGGAACTTTTAATATCGGGAATAAGGCCATTCCAAAAGCTTGGAGTCGGGCAACGCCGCCTGATGTGCGAGTGACCACAGGTGGTGCGAATGCCGGTTTCATTTCGCTGGCGGCTGGCCTCGATTATCTGCAATCGCACCCGAACGAAACCGTTTGGGTAATGAATTGGGACGCACCAAGCTTCCCACCAAAGAGTGGGCAAATCAACGAGAACATGGTGTTGCTGGTCAAGAAGCAGACCTTCAATACGCCAGCTTTGCTTGGCGAAATGGGCGCAGGGACAGCGCTAACCAACGTTGCACTTGGCATCGCCTATGCCAATCATATTGGCAAACACGTGCTTGTGGCAGGTACGACCGACTCGGATCAGCCTACGGCAGTGGTCGTGAGCCCACCCGCCAAGGTGCGGCCAATCGATCCGAACGCTCCCTGGTTCCGTGCGCGGGGCGGTGGCAGCGCATTCCTGCCGTGGTGGGGGCTGCGGCATGACGCCAAGCCGGCATCGCAAGGATATTCGCGATGAGTGGGGCTGGCATATGCGAGGCGTAATCCGCCTGAACGACCGCACCAGCCAGGGCGGCATGGTCATAAGCGCACCAGCAATTCTTTCAGCCGTGGTGCTTCGTTACTCGTTATCTGATGTTAAACAATGATTCGGTTCTTAACTTATCCGGTCCTCTATGCGGCGGGTGCGATGGCACTGTTTAGTCTGAGCGGCTGCAGTTCGCCCCGGCCTGAATCCGCTGCTGCGGTGGCCGTGCCGCACGAAGCCAAACCATTCCAAGCGCAGGTCGTCGGGCTGCAGTGGCTCAACCCGCTGCAGCGACGCGACTATCCGACGGAGTGGCAACTGCTCTGGACTCTCGGATTGGCGCAGCCCAATAAAGATGACGATATGGTCAAATTGAAGCCTATGAAGTACTCCAAGCTTCAGGCAATCGGAATTATTGCTAATGGAAACAGCGGCAGAGAGAGTTTCACAGGCTATCACTATAAATATGCCGAAGAGCTCATCACGCGATTTCACGATGTGTACTTTTCAAGCCCAAAGTATTTCTACAATGCCCATTCGTTGAAAGACAAAAAAACGTGGCGCGAATTAGCAGGCATCCATATCGAATATGCTCTTCCAGAGGGTAGACTTGACAAAGTCGAGGCGGCCAATCACACACAAGACGTGATTCGTAAAACCTTCTCTATTGGTAATCCAAATTTACCTAATGCATGGAGTCGTTCCACATTGCCTGACGTGCGCGTGACGACGGGTGGCGCCAATGCTGGCTTCACTTCGCTGGCGGCAGGGCTGGACTACCTGCAGGCCCACCCCAGCGAAACTGTCTGGGTGATGAACTGGGATGCGCCAAGCTTCCCGCCGAAGGACGCGCAAATCAACGAGAACATGGTGCTGCTGGTGCTGGCTGGCCCGAACTACAACACGGAGCGCGCACCGTTGGCGTGGATTGGCTATCCCGCGACTAAGAAAGTTGCTGACTTCGAAGCCCAGAAAGGGCTGCCGCCGCGCCAGATCCAGGCATGGAAAGCTGCCGTGGAAAGTGCCGCACAAAACGCGGGCAAGCAGGATAGCGACATTGGCTACGTCATCCACGATGCCAACAACACGCATTCTGCGTCGTCCGAACGCATCGGTGCCCTGGCACAAACGCTGACAACCGAACTGGTGGACTTCGACTTCAAGAAGCAGACCTTCAATACGCCAGCTTTGCTGGGCGAGATGGGGGCCGGTACCGCGCTGACCAACGTTGCACTTGGCATCGCCTATGCCAATCACTTTGGCAAGAACGTGCTGGTGGCTGGCACCACCAACGCCGAGCAGCCAACGGCGGTAGTGGTGAGCCCACCCGCCAAGGTGCGGCCGATCGATCCGAACGCGCCATGGTTCCGTGCCCGGGGCGGCGGCAGCGCATTCCTGCCATGGTGGGGGCTGCGCCACGATGCGGGGCCGCAGCCGCAAGGTTATTCCGATTGATGGCGACGGTTAGGTTGGGAGCGGTATAAGGCTGTAAAGCGCGCACGATTGAACTCAAAGTTCCTTGGTCTTTGTATAATTTGTGATTTGGCAATATTGCCGCATTGAATTAGATAAGATCATATGGAAGAAGTGACGACGCCTGTCGACCCAAAGCGCGCGCCCAAGTGGCGGCGCTACGCGATTTACTTTTTTGCAGCCGTGGGCCTGCTGCTTTCGGTGCTGATTGGCGTGGCCGCGCTCGGTGGGAAGAGCGCGCCGCCGGTGCTGAGCTTTGACCAGGGCGAGATCATTGAGAAAGTCATGGCGCGCAATTACGGCAAGTATTCGGAGTCGGAGCGCGGCTGGTTGTACGTCGATGAGGCGACCAAGCTGACTTACCTGGTCACGGTGGTGCAACAGAAGAAAGTTGATGGCAACGATGGCGAGGAGCTATATTTCGTTACCAGCGGTCGCTCCCTCAACTCGCCGAACGAGACCGATTCATTCTATGGCGTATTTCAGGTTAGCTGGAACAATGGCCAGCTTCTCGAATTTGGCGATGCGCGCCGTCCCTCAGGTGTAAATCCCGTGACCCCGGATCGTGTGCTGTTTGAAGCGTTGAGCGCGGATGTGTGGGGTTGGGTGGTGAAGGTGAAGGATCTTGAAATCAGCGACGGCTCGGTGCTGGACTCCACCAGTAACGTGGTGCTGGCGCCGTACGATAACGGCATTGCGGTGCTGGCAGAGTTCTATGGCGCCTTCAATATCGTTGGCGCAGGCAGCTGCGAAGAGACCGAGCGTCTGCACGCAAGCTGGAAGCAGGCACAGGGGCAGCCCAAGAGCGCCCCGGCAGAGGGCGAGGCGAACGCCATGTCGCCGGAAGAGCAGGCGGACGACAATATCGAGCCGCCACGCTGCACCAGGCTGCAGTGGACTTACCGCACCGATCCGCCGGCCGACTTGTCGTTCACTCCTCTGTACATCACGCGCAAGGCGGGCATGCGCAATGGCGACCCGGTCGCGGCGAAAACGTGGAAAGTCTTGTTCGATCCCAAGAGCCATACCTACTTGCTGCCCAAGGAGTTGAAGGACGTGGCGGCGTGACCGGGGGCGTGCGCGGCGCTTGGATGTTGGCCGGCATATTGGCCGCTTGGCCGATGCCGCCCGTGTTGGCTGCTGCGCCTGAGGTGACACTGACCATCCCCAATATGCTCGACGGTCATGCGGCGTGCGTTGTAACGCTGCCGGTGGCGCCCGGGCAATGCTCGGCGAAGAGCTGTGAGCTGCCACTGCCCAAAGGCAGCCCCCAGGCATCGCATGTGCTTCATTTGAGTTGCATTCCCTCTGGCTCGCTTACCGGCATTGAAAGACCGCCTCCGGAAGCGTGGGAGGAGTCTGTGCGGGCTGATGGCCAGAATGTTAACATCCTGATGATGGAGACGCCGGAAGAGGGAACGCGCTCGATGGATTTCTGTTTTATCCGTAGGGAGGCCTACTTCTGTGGCGCTACCACGCTGCCGAGAATGGCTGCTCGCCCCAAGCGGGCTGCGGTGGCCGCCGTCAAAAAATTCATCAAGGGCATCAGGCTGCGGGAGCCTCGCGCGCACGATTGAAACCCGAATTCCTTAGTCTTTGTATAATTTATGGTTTTGGCAATGTTGCCGAACCGTAATAGCGAAGATCACATGGAAGAAGTAACAACACCTATCCCGGTACAGCGGGCGCCCAAATGGCGGCGCTACGCCATCTACTTTTTTGCCGCCCTTGGCTTGATATTTTCGATTTGGCTCGCCGTCCTGGCGTTCCAAAGCAAGAAAAATACCTACCTTACTTACGATACCGACGCGGCCATCGAAGGCGTCATGAGCACCAACTACGGCAAATACTCGGCCAATAAACGCGGCTGGCTATATATCGATGAGCAGAGCAAATTAAGCTATCTGGTGAACGTGGTGCAGAAGAAAAAGGTGAGCGGCAAAGGCGGCGACGAGCTGTATTTCATCACTAGCGGCCACGCAATTGACTCTAATTCGGGCGACGACACTTTTTATGGCGTATTCCAACTGCGCAGTAATAATGGTGAATTATACGAATATAGTGATCCGCGCCGATCATCCGGCGCGCATGAAGTAAAACCCGAGCATGTGTACTTCGAGAAATTAAGCGCGGATGTCTGGGGCTGGGTGGTGAAAATCACCGATATCGAAACTGGTGATGGCGCAGAAATTACCAGCACCCGTAACGTTCTTCTGGCGCCACGAAAAAATCAAATCGCGGTATTGGCTGAATTTAGCGCGGCAAGCTCTGTGCTCGGTGGCGGCGGTTGCGAGGAAACCGAGCGCCAATATTCGGAATGGAGAAAAGCCCAGGCGGAGAAAAAGCCTGCGGAAGGTGGGGAGTATGAAGGCGAGGATTTTGAGCCACCACGCTGCACCAAATTACGCTGGACTTATCGCACCGATCCGGTAACCGATTCGACATTTACTCCTCTACATATCACGCGCAAAGCGGGGATGGAGGAGGGTGTTTCAACGCCAGCCAAAACGTGGAAGGTTATCTTCGATCCAAAGAGCTTCACCTACCTGCTGCCGGAAGAGGTGCGTAACGCCGGGCTCTAAGGCGCTCCCCTATGAAACGCTGCCCCGAAGCACGCCACGGCTTGGTGTAATCAAGCCAACATCTAGCTTAAGTCCGGCGAACCGGCACCAGGGGCCGGAAAATGTGTAGAATGAATTCATGGCGCGTATCGAGGGCACTGCATGAATATCCATGGAAGCCGGCATTTGCTTTTCATTCTGCTGTTGACCGGCGCCCACTTAATCTCCGGCATTGCCTCGCAGGCCCGTGCAACCGAATTGCCGCCCGTTCGCGTGGCCGCGCAATTGGATTCCGAACCCAAGTTTGTGGCGCAAGGTAATATCGTTGCCGGTAATTGCGTGGATATATTCCGTGCGATTGAAAAAGTCGACCCGGGAATTAAATTCACGGGCGAGCAGCGCTGGCTTCCGTTGAAAAGAATTGAAGCGATGACGGCGGCGGGGCAACTCGATGCGATTTGTGGTTTGATTAGAAACGAAGAGCGCGCATCAACTTATCGAATTGCGGATACTCCGTTATTTATCGTTACTTACCATTTCCTGGTGCGCGCTGATGATTCGGTCAACGTGAAAACACTGGGCGATGTGCGGCAATTGAAAGGCGATGGCGTTATCCTGGTCAATGGCGGCAGCGGGGCGCTCAGTTTTCTTAAAAGTGCCGGCAACCTGAAAATCGACAGCTCCGCCAGTTCGACTGGCGGCAATATTGAGAAATTATTGGCCGGCAGGGGCCGCTTTTTCTATTACCGCCAACCGGGTTTGAATTCGGAACTCAGGAAATCCGGCCATGAAGGGAAAGTGCGCGTGCTGCCGACGACATTCGATGCCCGCGTGTTTTATATGATGCTCGGCCCGCATATTCCCAAAGAAACCGAGGCCAGGATCGCCCAGGCATTGAGCAAGCTGAACGAACGTGGCGAGCTGAAACAGATCGCGGAAAAGTGGGCCTCTTATTAATAGCTGACGGCATTCAGGTCCAGGAGCTGGCGTAGGTGCACGCAAGCATTACCGGCTCGCTGGTGGCGCCGGCTGGAAGTCAATTGCGCGGGGATTCCGGTTGCGGCCGCCAGTTGGCGTACTTGCGATCGATGGCGGCGGCGGTGCCGTCTTTCACAATCTCGCTCATGGCCGCGCCCAGCGCCGCAACCTGGGCATCCGGCACCGACTTGTTGCAGGCCAGGTAGGCGCGCGAGGTGTGAAAGGTAAGCAGGGGCACGATCTTGCCGCTCAGGCCTTCGTTCTGCAGCACGCCGGTGGCCAGCGGGATGCTGGCCACCCATAAATCAATGCGCCGCCCGACCAGCTTGCGTGGATTGGAAAAGTTATCGCCGGCCGTGTCCACGGTGAAGCCGCGCGCTTGCAGGTAGTTGGCACGCACGTCGCCGGCATAGCCGCCGATGCGCAAACCCTTGGCGTCTTCCAGCGTGGCCAGGCGGAAGGGCGGGTTGGCCAGTCCGTACAGCGTCCAGTCCACTTCGCGCAAGGGGCCGATCCATTTAAACAGCGCCTCGCGCTCCGGTGTGCGCGAGGTGGAAAAGACACAGGCATCCGGCGTGCGCAAGGTCATTTCGTAGGCGCGCCGCCAGGCCATGATCTCGATGGTGTAACTGATGCCCGCACGCGACATAATCTCTTTGACCTTGTCGGGAGATATGCCGTATATTCGCGCGCCATCGCGCATGATGTCGGGCGGTGTGTACTCGGTGAACAGCTGCAGCGATCCCGCCGGCGCCGCCAATGGCAGCGTCAGGACGGGCAGCGCGATAAGCAGCTTGGGGACCATGGCACACCCATCTTCTGCGTGTTGCCGCACAATGTCAATCTACGTAGAAAGCCTTACTTGTGTCGCATAAAAATTGCTGGTAAAACATCAGCAGGTAGTACCAATCAAACATTACAAACATCTATTGGACGGGAGACATCCATGAAACGCTTTATGCTGCCAGCACTGGCTGGCGTTGTATTCTTCGGCGCATCGAACGCCTATGCCCAGAGCTATCCGACCAAGCCGATCACCATGATCGTGCCATTCGCGGCCGGCGGCCCGACCGATACCGTGGCGCGCCTGCTGGCGCAGTCCATGGGCACCAAACTGAAACAGCAGATCATCGTGGAGAACGTCGGCGGCGCCGGCGGCACCATCGGCGCGGCGCGCGCGGCCAAGGCCACGCCGGATGGCTACACCATCTTCCTGCACCACATCGGCCACTCGACCGCGCCGGCCCTGTACCGCAAGCTCAGCTATAACGCCATCGACAGCTTCGACCCGATCGGCCTGGTGACCGATGTGCCGATGACCCTGGTGGCGCGCAAGGACTTCCCGGCCAAGGACTTCAAGGAGCTGCTGGCTTACGTCAAGGCCAACAACACCAAGGTGACCTATGCCAACGCCGGCCTGGGTTCGGCCTCCCACCTGTGCGGCATGCTGTTCATGTCCGCCATCGCCACCGACCTGACCACCGTGCCATATAAAGGTACCGGCCCGGCCATGAACGACTTGCTGGGCGGCCAGGTGGACTTCATGTGCGACCAGACCACCAACACCACCAGCCAGATCAAAGGCGGCAAGATCAAGGTGTACGGCGTGACCACCAAGAAGCGCGTGCCGTCGATGCCGGACGTGCCGACCCTGAACGAAGCCGGCCTGCCGGGCTTTGAAGTGGCCGTGTGGCACGGCATGTACGCGCCGAAAGGCACGCCGAAGCCGGTCATCGACTCCCTGGTCGGCGCCCTGCAAGTGGCGCTGAAGGACCCGGCCGTGAAGCAGCGCTTCGCCGACCTGGGCACCGAGCCGGTGGAAGAAAAACGCGCCACGCCGGAAGCGCTGCGCGCCCACCTGAAAGCCGACATCGACCGCTGGTCGCCGATCATCAGCAAAGCCGGCGTCTACGCCGACTAAGGAGAGCTGCATGTCTGCAATCCGCCACCCGAAGGATTTCTGGATCGGGGCGATCTTCATTGCCTTTGGCCTGGGCGCCGTGTTCCTGCGCGGCGACCTGGAGATGGGCAGCGGCGGCCGCATGGGGCCGGCCTACTTCCCGGTCGTGCTCGGCATCCTGCTGACCGTGATCGGCGCCGCCGGCGTCGCGCGCTCCTTCTTCCGCCATGGCACGCCGATGGAGAAGCTGCACCTGCGTCCGCTGGCCCTGGTCTTGCTGGCCGTGGTGCTGTTTGGCGTCCTGATGCGCGGCGCCGGCCTGGTGCCGGCCGCCGCCGTGCTGGTGCTGGTCAGCTTTTACGCCCATCCCCGCTTCAACTGGAAGGAGGGGGCGCTGCTGGCTATTGGCCTGGCCGGCTTCTCCTACCTGCTGTTCATTAAACTCCTGGGCTTGCCGATCCCCGCGCTCGGCCCCTGGCTTGGTTTCTAGGAGGCCACAATGGAAATCCTGAGTAACCTGAGCCTTGGTTTCGAGGCGGCCTTCACCCTGACTAACCTGATGTACTGCCTGCTCGGTGTCTTCATTGGCACCGCCGTCGGCGTGCTGCCGGGCCTGGGTCCGATCGCCACCATCGCCATGCTGCTGCCGGCCACCTTCGGCCTGCCGCCGATCGCGGCGCTGATCATGCTGGCCGGTATTTATTACGGCGCCCAGTATGGCGGCTCCACCACCGCCATCCTGGTCAACCTGCCGGGCGAGTCATCCTCAGTGGTGACCGCCATCGACGGCTACCAGATGGCGCGCAAGGGCCACGCCGGCAAGGCCCTGGCTACCGCCGCGCTGGGCTCCTTCTTCGCCGGTTCGGTGGCGACGGTGGTGGTGGCGTGCTTCGCGCCGCCGCTGGCCGACCTGGCGCTGCAGTTCGGCCCGGCCGACTACTTCTCGCTGATGGTGCTGGGCCTGGTCGCGGCCGTGGTGCTGGCCAGCGGTTCGCTGCTGAACGCGGTGGGCATGGTGCTGCTGGGCCTGCTGCTTGGCCTGATCGGTACCGACGTCAACTCCGGCCAACAGCGCTATACCTTCGACTTCCCCGAGCTGGCCGACGGCATCAGTTTCGTGATCGTGGCGATGGGCATGTTCGGTATCGGCGAAATCGTGCGCAACCTGGAGCACGACGAGGAGCGCCACCTGCTGATGAAGAAGGTGTCGGGCCTGATGTTGAACAAGGAAGACTTCAAGCGCATCGTGGCGCCGGTGCTGCGCGGCACCGCGCTCGGTTCCCTGCTCGGCATCCTGCCGGGCGGCGGCGCCATGCTGGCCTCTTTCGCCGCCTACTCGATCGAGAAGAAGGTGTCGCCCAATTCGAAAGAGTTCGGCCATGGCGCCATCGAAGGGGTGGCAGCGCCGGAAGCGGCCAACAACGCCGGCGCGCAGACCTCCTTCATCCCGATGCTGACGCTGGGCATCCCGTCCAACCCGGTGATGGCGCTGATGATCGGCGCCATGATCATCCAGGGCATCACGCCGGGCCCGGCGGTGATGACGGAGAAGCCGGACCTGTTCTGGGGCCTGATCGTGTCGATGTGGTTCGGCAACCTGTTCCTGGTGGTGCTGAACCTGCCGATGATCGGCCTGTGGGTGAAGATGATCACCGTGCCGTACCAGCGCCTGTTCCCGGCCATCCTGCTGTTCTGTGCGATCGGCGTGTTCAGCCTGAACAACGCCCAGTTCGACGTCTGGCTGATGGCGATCTTCGGCCTGTTCGGCTACCTCTGCGCCAAGCTGGATGCGGAGCCGGCGCCCATGCTGCTTGGTTTCATCATCGGCCCGATGCTGGAGGAGTACCTGCGGCGCGCCCTGCTGCTGTCGCATGGCGATGGCATGGTCTTCCTCCACCGTCCGATCAGCGCCACCTTGCTGGCGCTGGCGGCAATCGCCCTGGCCGTGGTGCTGTCGCCGGCCCTGCGCAAAAAGCGGGAAGAGGCCTTCCACGAGGAATGAACATCCTGCGCCGCCTGCTAGTCCTGTTGCTGTTGTCGCTGCAGGTCCTGGCGGCAACGGCGCAGGCTGCCTGCATCCGTCCCGTCAAGGTCGTCATCAGCCCCATGGGGCGTAATATGATGGTCGAGGCGGACGGCAGCATCGGCGGTGTTGTTCCCGACTTCCTCAAGCTGGTGGCCAGCCGCACTGGCTGCCAGTTTGAATTCATCACCGTGCCGCGCGCCCGGGCCCACGTGCTGTTTGAAAACGGCGAGGTGGACCTGATCCCCGGCACCACCCGCACCGACGAGCGCGACAAGCTCGGCTTCTTCGTCCATATGTATAACTCGCGCGCCATGCTGATCGCACTGGCGGGCAAACTGCCGCCCGAACTCGGGCTGGACGAGGTCAGCCGGCGTGGCCTGAGCCTGGGTGCGGTGCGTGGCAACAACTACGGCCCCGAATACCTGCGCCTGGTGGAGGAGGCCGGCAGCCTGCCGCGCCTGTCCCTGGTACCCGATCCGGACACGGCGGCGCGCATGCTGGCCGGCGGTCGTTTTGATGCCGTGCTGTCCGGCCCTTCGGTGTTCGTCGAAGCGGCGCAACGTGCCGGCCTGAGCGACAAGCTGGCGATCACCCAGGTCAACGGCATGCAGCCAGCACAGGTCGGCATCTACCTGAATCGCCAAGCGTTGTCGGCCGCCGACCAGGCGCGCCTGGCGGACGCGATCAGCGCCCTGGTGGGGCGCGGCGAGTACAGCCGGCTGGTGCGCCAGTACTACGCCGAGCCTAAATGGAGCACCCAGGGCTTGAGCTTCGTTGCGGGCCGACAACGTTAAGTGTGACTTTCCTTTGGCAAGGTTTTAACTATTGAAACGATTGGGCCACAGCGTGACAAACTGTTAGAAATGATGGTCAGGTGCCGTCTATACTGAAATTCCCAGTGGCAACACCCCCCCCTACAGGAGCTCCCATGAACAGCCCAGCCGTACAGGAAAGCCAGTTGCAGGAAGTCGAACTGCAGGCGATCAACGCCGCCTTGAACCGTGTGCAAGCCGTGATTGAATTCCAGTTGGACGGCACCATCCTGCACGCTAACGCGAACTTCCTGAATGCGGTTGGCTACACGCTCGATGAAATCCAGGGGCGCCACCATTCCATGTTTTGCGAAAGTGCGTTCGCTGCCAGCGCTGAATATAAACAGTTCTGGGAGCGCTTGCGCGGCGGCCATATTGAGTACGGTGAGTACAAACGGGTCGGCAAAGGTGGGCGCGAGATCTGGATCAATGCCTCCTATAACCCGGTGTTCGATGCGGAAGGGCGGCCTTACAAGGTCATCAAGTTCGCCACCGACGTCACCTCGGCCAAATTGCGCAACGCCGAATACGAAGGCAAGGTCAGCGCCATGGACAAGGCGCAGGCGGTGATCGAGTTCGATATGAGCGGCCATGTGCTGAGCGCCAACGCCAACTTCCTCGACACCATGGGTTACTCGCTGGAGGACATCCAGGGCGAACACCACCGCATGTTTTGCGAAACCGAATATGCGGCCAGCATGGACTACAAGCGCTTCTGGCAAAAGCTGAACCGGGGCGAATACGACAGCGGCCGTTACAAGCGGGTCGGCAATGGCGGCAAGCAGATCTGGATCCAGGCCACCTACAACCCGATCCTGGACTTGAACGGCAAGCCTTTCAAGATCGTCAAGTTCGCCACCGACATCACCGAGCAGGTCATGCTGGAGCAGGGCGTCAAGGATAAAGCCGCCTGCGACGCGGCCAAGATCGAGCGCCTGCTGGACGCCGTGGCGCGCGCCAGCAAGGGTGACCTGACTGCGGAAGTGCCGGTGCACGGCGACGATCCGCTGGACCAGTTGGGCGCCGGCATCGGCAAGATGATGGGCGACCTGCGCGGCGTGATCGGGCAGGTGGTGATGTCCGCCACCGCCTTCGCCGACGATGCCGAATCGATCGCCAGCCGCGCCAGCGTGGTGGCGGGCGGCTCGCAGGAGCTGGGCGCCACGGTGGAGGAAATGAACGCCTCGGTGGACGGCCTGACGCGCTCCATCGACGCCATTGCCACCAGCACCGCGCATGCCAACGACCTGGCCACGGCCACCCAGGACGAGGCGGAGGCGGGCGCCAAGGCCGTGGCACGCTCGATCGAGGCCATGGACTTGATCAACCGCTCCTCGGAAGATATTGGTGAAATCGTTAAGGTGATTTCCGACATTGCCAACCAGACCAATATGCTGGCCTTCAACGCCGCCATCGAAGCGGCGCGCGCCGGCGAGCATGGCCTGGGCTTCTCGGTGGTGGCGGACGAGGTGCGCAAGCTGGCCGAGCGCTCCTCGCAAGCCACCAAGGAGATCTCCAAACTGATCAACGAGTCGGTCAAGCGGGTCAATACCGGCACCGCCATCTCGCACCAGGCCAGCGAGGCCTTTGACCGCATCGTCAAGGGCGTCGGCAAGACCAGCGAGGCGATTGCCCACATCTCGC
Organism: Massilia sp. SR12; assembly: GCA_046523935.1. Classification (GTDB taxonomy): domain Bacteria; phylum Pseudomonadota; class Gammaproteobacteria; order Burkholderiales; family Burkholderiaceae_D; genus Rugamonas. Next base: position 5,151,932 of record CP159586.1, read on the forward strand.
ACGAGGCGCGCGAAGAGCTGCTGGCGGCGCGCGAGGTGAGCGTGGCCATCAACCATATCGCCGAGGCGGCGGAGCAGTCGGCTGGTAGCTGCGACAGCATTGCCGCCTCCACCGCCAACCTGAACACCCGGGCGGGCGAGTTGAACAAGATCGTCGCCGGCTTCGTGGTGTAAGCCATGGATGCCCTGCGGGTTGTCGCGCCGGCGGCGGCGAGTGCGCCGGCCGCCGAGATGTTTGGCTCCTTCATCCTGGGCGGCGACGAGTTTGCGTTGCCGGCCCTGGCCATCCGCGAGGTGGTCAACTTCCCGGAGCGGATCACCAGCGTGCCGCTGGCGCCGCCCTACCTGGCCGGCATGTTCACCTTGCGCGGCAGCGTGATCCCGGTGGTCAGCCTGGCGCGCCTGTTCGATCCGGCGGCGCCGGCGGCGGAGCCGACGCAGAAGATCGCCATCATCGATTACCAGGATGTGCAGGTCGGTTTGCTGGTGCACGCCACCGGTGAAATCCTGCGCGTGCGGCCCGAACAACGCAGCCGGTTGCGTTATGCGGAGGATTCAACACAAGGGGTAGTAGCCGGCACCATCTTGTTGGACGAGGGACGACGCCTGGTGCAGGTGCTCGACATCGACCGCCTGGTGCAGATCGAGAACGTGCCGCAAGTGCAATCGATGCGCGCGGCGGGGGCGGAAACGCGGCGCCAGTTGCGCGTGGTGGGTGAGCGGCGCCATGCGATCAGCTTCCGCGCGGCCGGCGCCCGCTTTGCCATGGAGATGAAGGCGATCCAGGAAATCGTCCGCGTGCCGGAACTGAACCAGACCGTGCTCACCGGCCCGCTGTGCCGCGGCCGTATGCATTTCCGCGGCCATCAGGTGCCGGTGGTGGACTTTACCGCGCTGGCTGGCGGCCGGGCTGTCGCTGGCGAGGCCGGAGCGGCGGGAACGGCCGGAGAGGGCGCGGGCGAACAGCGGGTCCTGGTGGCCCACATCGGCGAGGCCACCGTCGGCTTCCTGGTCGATGCGGTGGAGAGCATCCTGCATTTCACCAATGAGGAAGTACTGCCGATCCCATTGCTGAGCAAAGCGCGCAGCGGCATGTTCGCCGGCTGCGTGGCGCGCGGCGGCGAGGAGGACGTGATCCTGCTCGATCACGCCGGCATCTTCTCGCGCAGCGAGATCGGCGAGATGGACCTGGGCCACCGCAACCTGTATCCGGTCGACGCCACAGCGGCAGGGGAAGGCGGCGGCGCGCGCCAGCGGACCGGGCGCAAGGTCTACCTGAGCTTCAACGTGGGCGAGCTGTTTGCGCTGGAGCTGAAACAGGTGCGCGAGATCATCGACCATGCGGGCGACATCAGCCACCCGCCCGGCATGCCGGACTACCTGTGCGGCGTGTTGAACCTGCGTCAGCAGCTCATCAGCCTGGTCGACCTGCGCCGCCTGTACGGCATGGCGCCGGGCGAGGGCGCCGGCAAGGTGCTGGTGATCGAGCGTGGCGAAGAGCGCTACGGCTTGCTGGTCGACGCGGTGTGCGACATCGTCACGGTCGACGATGGCAAACGCTACGCCACGCCCTCGCTGATGAAGAAGCCAGGCGAGCAATGCCTGTCGGCAGAATCGAACGAGGTGCTCGAATTGCCGCAAGCGGATGGCAGCACGCACAGCACCTGCCTGCTTGATCTGGAGCGCGTGATTGCACGAATCGCGCATGTCGTTTAATCGCGACGAAAATTTTTTTTGAAGCGCGCCTTGCAGCGCCCCGGTCTCGCGATGATTCGCAGGCCGGGGCGTTTTGTTTTTCATACAGCCTTTACCTAAAGGCGTTATGCGAAGGTGTGCAATGCGTTGTGGGCGGATCGGTGTGCGCGAACAGGCGGCGCGGCGCACATCAATGTGCGTGAACTCGCAGATCAATACAAAAAAAGAAGAAGAAAATCATTCGTGCTAGTTGCGCATCAACAAGCTTTCGTGTACTTTGCGAACTTGAAAGAGCGTGAATTTGCAAGCACTGTTTTTTCGAGTGTGTTGTTACCGCAAAAGTCGAAGAATAATGGGAACTCAAAACGCATAAGTATGCTTAAAGACCACACGACGACAGCGAAGCCGCTCACCTGATCCCACGATCAGGTCCGGGCGGTTTTTTTCTTTGAACGCTGGTCGTAACACGTGGCCGTGACGAGGGTCGAGGAGCTGAAGATACGCCCCACCCGCGCAATCGTCGCGACAAAGAATTTGAATCCTGCGCTGAAAAGCACCGGCGTAGGAATCGATGGCTGAAGCGCTGCACTTGTGAGGAGGTGCAGCAGTTCAGCTGGGTGCCGAATTCATTAGCGCAAACCGCAATCCTGTTTGCGCCGATGAATAATTCGCCTGGTCCAGCGCAGGGCCGGACGGGTTTTAATCATGTGCGTGAATTTTCCCATCCCAGATGAAGGAGAAATAAAAATGGCAACCGCCGCTAAGAAGAAACCTGCAGCCGCTAAAGCAGCTGCCCCAGCAAAGAAGGCCGCTGCAAAGCCGGCCGTTAAAGCCGCTGCCAAGCCAGCTGCAAAACCAGCTGTGAAGAAAGCCGCTGCCAAGCCAGCCGCTAAACCAGCAGCCAAGAAAGTCGCCGCTAAGCCAGCTGCAAAACCAGCCGCTAAGAAAGTAGCAGCTAAGCCAGTAGCGAAAAAAGCTGCAGCTAAACCAGCAGCAAAACCAGCAGTGAAAAAAGCCGCAGCGAAGCCAGTAGCGAAGAAAGCCGCAGCTAAGCCAGCAGCAAAACCAGCCGCTAAGAAAGCAGCAGCTAAGCCAGCAGCGAAGAAAACCGTCGCTAAAGCAGCCGCTAAACCAGCAGCTAAAAAAGCCGCCGCTAAACCAGCAGCGAAAAAAGCCGTTGCTAAAAAAGTCGCCGCTAAGCCAGTAGCGAAAAAAGCAGCTGCCAAGCCAGCCGCTAAAAAAGCAGCCGCTAAGCCAGTAGCGAAAAAAGCCGCCGCTAAACCAGCAGCGAAAAAGACCGTAGCTAAAGCAGCTGCCAAGCCAGCCGCGAAAAAAGCTGCTGCTAAACCAGCCGCCAAGAAAGCTGCCGCTAAACCAGCAGTGAAGAAGGCCGCTCCTAAAGCTGCTGCTAAACCAGCTGCTAAACCAGCTGCCAAGAAAGCCGCTCCTAAAGCCGCTGCCAAACCAGCCGCCAAGCCAGCTGCTAAAAAAGCAGCCCCTAAAGCCGCCGCAAAACCAGCTGCCAAGCCTGCAGCTAAAAAGGCCGCCCCAAAAAAAGCCTCGGCTAAGCCAGCAGCCAAGCCAGCTGTTGCGCCAGTAGCCGTTGCACCGGCTGCAGCTCCTGCTGCAAAACCTGCTGCCCCTAAAAAGGCCGCTGCTCCGAAGAAGCCTGCTGCTCCTAAGAAGGAAGCTGCGAAGCCAGCCGCCGCACCAGCACCTGCTGCTGCAGCCCCAGCTCCAGCCGCCGCTCCGGCAGCAAAAACCGTGATCGCCCCGGCAGCCGCCTGGCCGTTCCCGACCAGCACCCGTCCTTCCTAAGCGTTTAAGCGCTTAGAGCCGGATGGCGAAAGCACCGCTGTGTGAGACAATCGCACAGCGGTTTTTTTTATTTGGAGTTAACCAGTGATTAGTATCCTCAAGCTGATCGTCGATGTCGCTGCCGGCTTGCTCGGTGGCGTGCTGTTGTTGCGATTCTGGATGCAGGCTATCCGCGTCCGTCCGCCTTCGTCGGTGGCACAGTTTACTTTTCAGCTAACAGACTGGCTGGTGCGCCCGCTGCGCCGCATCGTCCCCGGCATGGGGGGCTATGACTGGGCCAGCCTGATTGGCGCTTTCCTGATTGTGATCCTGGCGACCTCGGTGCTGTTCCTGGTCGGCGCCACGGTGGAGGTGGTGCTGCTGGCAGCCTTGCAGCGCTTCCTGGAGTGGATCCTGTTTGGCTTCATGGCGCTGCTGATCATCGAAGCGATCTTCTCCTGGGTCAACCCGCATGCGCCGCTGGCGCCCTTTGTGCGGGCCCTGAACGAGCCGCTGCTGACGCCGATCCGCAAGGTGGTGCCGCTGGTCGGCAACCTGGATTTGTCCCTGCTGGTGGCCCTGATCCTGCTGCAGATTTGCCAGATCCTGCTCGGCATGCTGTTTAGCTGATGAGCCGAAGCTGGTGTTCGTCGGTGCCGGGCGGCGTGCGCCTGGCCGTCCAGATCCAGCCGAACGCGAAGAAGTCCGAAGTGGTCGGGGTGCTGGATGACGCGCTGAAGATCAAACTGGCCGCGCAACCCATCGAAGGGAAGGCGAACGAGGCGCTGGTGAAGTGGCTGGCCGGCGCCCTGGGTGTATCGCGCAGCGCGGTGACGCTGACGCATGGGCAGACCAATAAGAAGAAGTTGTTGGTGGTGGCGGGGGTGGGGCTGGAGGATGTTGTGCGGCTCTTAAACCCTTAGAACCGGGAAACCAGGGTACGGCCCACAGGGCCGGACCCTGCGGGGTCCGGCCCTGTGGGCCGTACCCTGGTTTCCCGGTTTCAGCGGTGTTAGAAACGATACCCGAACGCCGCCTCAAACTTATCCGCAATCTCGGCCGGCGTGAACACATGGTTCTGCGCGCCCTTGGTCACAATCTTGATCGCCCCCAGCAAGCTCGCCAGGCGTCCGGTCGACTCCCAGCCCAGCTCATTGACCAGGCCAAACAACAAGCCCGCGCGGTACGCATCGCCGCAACCGGTCGGATCCAGGTCCAGCGCCGGATCCACCGCCACCGCCGGAATATCAATCCGCTTGCCGCCGGTATAAATCTCCGACCCCTTCTCGCCACGGGTCACGATCAGCGCCTCCAGCTTGGCCGCGATTTCCGGAATAGTCAGCCCGGTACGATCCATCAGCAGCTCAATCTCATAATCATTGCAGGTCACATAAGTGGCCTTCTCAATGAACCCGATCAACTGCTCCGGCGTAAACATCGGCATCTGCTGACCCGGATCGAAGACGAACGGGATACCCAGGCGCGCCAGGTCTTCGGCATGCTTGAGCATACCCAGGTGGCCATCCGGCGAAATGATCGCGATGCGCGCCGGGCCCGCCTTCTCGATCGGGTTCTCATGCGCGAACGACATGGCGCCCGGGTGGAAGGCGTTAATCTGGTTATGGTCCGCATCGGCGGTGACGAAGCACTGCGCGTTGTAGGCATCCTTCTTGATCAGGATATTCTCGGTGGACAGGCCCAGCTTCTGGAAACGCTCCAGGTAAGCCGCGCAATCCTGGCCCAGCACGCCCACGATGCGCGGCTCGCCGCCCAGCATCTTCAGCGAGTAGGCGATATTGCCGGAGCAACCGCCAAACTCGGTGCGCATGGTCGGCACCAGGAAAGACACGTTCACCTTGTGCAGCTGGTCGGCCAGCAGGGTGTCGCCGAAGCGGCCTTCGTATTGCATGATGATGTCGATGGCCAGCGAGCCACAGACCAGGGCGGTTTTAGTCATAGTATTTTTATGGGTAGAAAATGGCGATGTGATAGCCGGAGGCTTTGAGCTCTTTCAGCTCAAAGTACAGTTTAATGCTTTGCTCACTGCGCGGGAGGAAGCCTTTGTCAGCCTCGGTCGTCGACGGCAGGTATTCGCGCGGCGCGAACACGCGGCGCACTACCGGCTTGTCGGCGTTGTCGTTCAGGGTCAGTTCGATGTGCGGCCAGGCCTGGGCGGTCTTGGACTGGTTGCGCAGCACGGTGCTGAAGCTGAAGGTGCTTTCGGCCATGCTGGCCAGTTCGCCTTGCTCGATGCTGAGGGCGTCGAGCTGGGTTGGGAGTCCGACTTTGCAGCCGAGCGGCTGGCAGACGGCGGCCAGTGCGGGCTTGAGCTGCGGGTAGCTGGCGGCCAGGGTGTCACGGAAGGTGGTGGCGGCTTGCAGCACCAGGCCGGCCAGCAGCAGGGGGATGCTGAGGGCCATGGCGACCTTGATCGCTTTGCCGTATTTCTGGCTGCGGTCGTGGCGCTTGACGAAGCTTAGGTCGGAGTGGTCGAGGTCTTCGCTGGCGGTGTCGTCGACGCCGGCCAGGGCGCGCATGCGGGCTTCGGCGGCTTCGCGGTCTTGCGCGCGTTCGAGGGCGCGCTCGCGGCGGTCGTCGGGGTTGTCGTTCTCACTGTCGCTGTCGCTGCCATTGTCGCTGGCGGCTTCGTCGTCGGGCAGGGAGGCGCCGTCGTCGGGGGCGTCGGTGTTGACTGCGGCGACGGCGTGCAGGGCGGTGTCGTCGCGCTCCTGCTCTGGTTCGGCGAGGCTCCAGGGCTCGTCGGCGGCGCGTGGTGCCGTTTCCGCTGCGGGCTGCTCGCCTGGCGGGATGTCTTCAAAATGGTGCGCCTCGTCGAGGGCGGCGGCCACGATGTGTTCTTGCGGGGTGTCGAGCGTGGGCTCGATGCGGCCGTCCGGGTGCTGGTTGTCTGCGCTTGCCGCAGGCCGTGCGCGCAGGAAGGCTGGTACGAAGTCGGGTTCTGGCGTCGCGGAGGCGGCGTTGGTGGCTTCCGCCGGCAGCGCGCTTTCATGCGCCTCCGACTCCGCGCCGCCGTCTTGTTGCGCTTCGGTGGCGGCGGGCGTGTCGTCGGCTGGCAGGATAGCGTCGGCGGCGGTCGAAGCCGCGTCATCGACGGGTTGGGCGGCTTCAATAGCGGGCAGCGCCGCGTCGGCGTGGCGGGAGGCGTCATCTGCTGTCAACGCCGCATCGTCGGCTGGCAGGTCGGCTTCATCGACGGCCAGTGCCGCGTTAGCGACGGGCAGGTGGGCTTCAGCGGCTGTCAGCGCAGCGTCGTCGTCGGCCAGAGTGACTTCGTCGTCGGCCAAAGCCGCGTCGTCGTCCGTCAGAGTGGCTTCGTCGGCGGGCAATGCTGCGTCAGCGGCGGGCAGTGCGGCGTTATCGGAGATCAACGCTGCGTCGTCGGCGGCCAGCGTGGCATCAGCGGCGGGCAGGGTAGCGTCATCGGCGGTCAGAGCCAAGTCGTCGTCGGCCAGAATGACTTCGTCGTCGGCCAAAGCAGCGTCGTCGTCCGTCAGGGTGGCTTCGTCGGCGGGCAATGCTGCGTCAGCGGCGTGCAGGGCGGCGTTATCGGCGATCAACGCTGCGTCGTCGGCGGCCAGCGCGGTATCAGCGGCGGGCGGGGTAGCGTCATCGGCGGTCAAAACCAAGTCTTCGTCGGCCAGAATGACTTCGTCGTCGGCCAAAGCCGCGTCGTCGTTCGTCAGCGTGGCTTCGTCGGCGGGCAATGCTGCGTCAGCGGAGGGCAAGGTAGCGTCATCGGCGGTCAAAGCCAAGTGGTCGGCGAGCAGGGCAGCTTCATCGGCGGCCAATGCTGCTTCGGCGATGGGCGGGGCGGCTTCATCGGCGATCAAAGCCGTGTCGTCGGTGGCCAGGGTGGCTTCATCGGCGGCCAATGCTGCATCAGCGATCGGCAGAACTGTGTCGTCGCCGATCAACGCGGCGAAATCGGCGGGGGCGGCCGTGTCGTCGGAGGACGTGGCGTCGTCGGCGGCTGGCTGGCGCGCTGCGTTGGCGGGCAGGTCGCTGTCGGTGACGGGCAGTGGTGCTTCTGGCAGGGCGGTGGCGGTATCGCCGGTCGGCGCGTCGTCCCACGGCAGCGTGGACTTGGCGACGGCTGCTGGTGCAGCGACAGCGGCAAAGGCGCGGGCGACGGCGGCTTCGGCTTGCTCTTCCGGGGTGGGGTGAGCGGGGATTGCCGGGCCGCTGGTACGCCAAACGGCGGGCGCGGTGGCGACGGCGGGTGCGGGTGCGGGTGCGGCAGCGGCAGCCGGTGCCGCATCTTGCGCGAAATCGATTTCGAAATCGACCGCCGCGCCTTGCACGTAGTTGGAGATTGCCGGTGCCGCCGGCCCGGCCGCAGCAGCAGCCGCAGCCGTGGCCGCCGCAGCAGCAGCGGCAGAAGCAGAAGCAGAAGCAGCAGAAGCAGCAGAAGCAGCAGAAGCAGCAGAAGCAGCAGAAGCAGCAGAAGCAGTGGCGGCAGGCGCCACCGCAGGAACATCCGGAATAACGGTGGTCGGCTTCGGCGCCGGTTCAACCAGCGCGGCGTTGCCGTCGAAAACCTCGTGGCAGGAGCCACAACGAACAATGCCCCCGCGCAGTTTCAGCTGGTCAGCCGCGACCCGGAAGATCGTATTGCAATGGGGGCATTTAGTGGCGAGCGCCATCAGTACGTAAAATTACCTTGCGCCCAGCGTGCCCGACAGGCACACCCAGCCTTCATGCTCGGCCCAAACGGTGAGCTTGATGAACGGCGCGTAGGCCGCAGCAACTTCCTCCGCCTGGCGCGCCAGTACGCCGGACAGCACCAGCGAACCGCCATCGGCCACGCGGCCGGACAGCATCGGCGCCATCAGCTTCAACGGCGAAGACAGGATATTCGCCACCACGGTATCGAAACGCTGCGTCGCGAACGAGGACTCGGCGAAATCATCCGGCACGAAGTACTGGATCTCTTCCACGCGGTTGCGCACCGCATTGTCGCGCGCCGAAATGATCGCCTGTGGATCGATATCCACACCCGCCACGGTCGAAGCGCCCAGCTTGCGCGCCACCATGGCCAGGATGCCGGAACCGCAACCGTAATCCAGCACCGACTTACCCGGCGCAGGATGCGCTTCCAGCCACTCCATGCACAGCTTGGTGGTCGGGTGCGAACCGGTACCGAAGGCCAGGCCCGGGTCCAGTTCGAGGATCAGCGCGGACGGATCCGGCGCCTCGTGCCAGCTCGGCACGACCCAGATATTCTTGCCGATATGGATAGGTTCAAACTGCGACTGGGTCAAACGCACCCAGTCTGCGTCCGCCACCGCGCGGGTGGTGAACTTGGGCAGGTGAGCCAGCCCGACCGCGCCGGCAGCTGCCGCCACGATCAGGGCCTGGTCGTCCTCGTCATCGGTCAGCGCGACCACGCGGCTATGATCCCATGCCGCTTCGGTCGGCTCCATGCCCGGCTCGCCGAACAGGGGTTTTTCGGCGTCGGTGCCTTCATCGGCATCCTCCACCGACACCGACAGCGCGCCCGCGTCCATCAGCGCCTCGGACAGTGCCTCGGCGTGTTCACGTGCTACTTCGATGACGATTTCAGTCCAGCTCATTATTACTTACCTGCCTTTGTGCGTGTTCGGGGTCAGGCCCTTGGGTCTGACGGGGTGGCCATCCGGCCGGGTTCCTGGGTTTTTTTTTAACCTTGGAACCGGGAAACCAGGGTACGACCCAGAGGGTCGGACCCTGTTATTTACCTGCTTTTGGCATTTCTGCCAGTCGTTGTTCCAAATAATGGATGTTGGTGCCGCCTTCGATGAAGCGGGCGTCCACCATCAGCTCGCGGTGCAACGGGATGTTGGTCGAAATGCCCTCGACTACCATTTCCGACAGTGCGATCTGCATGCGGCGGATGGCCTGCTCGCGGGTTGCGCCGTAAGTAATGACCTTGCCGATCATCGAATCGTAGTTCGGCGGTACAAAGTAACCCGCGTAGGCATGCGAGTCAACACGCACGCCAGGACCACCCGGGGTGTGCCAGGCGGTGATGCGGCCAGGCGACGGGGTGAACTTGAACGGGTCTTCGGCGTTGATGCGGCACTCGATCGAATGGCCGGACAGCATCACGTCGCGCTGGCGGAAGCGCAGCTTCTCGCCGGCAGCAATGCGGATCTGCTCCTGCACGATGTCGATACCGGTGATCATTTCGGTCACCGGGTGCTCCACCTGCACGCGGGTGTTCATTTCAATGAAATAGAACTCGCCGTTTTCGTACAGGAACTCGAAGGTACCCGCACCACGGTAACCGATCCGGCGGCACGCCTCGGCGCAACGGTCGCCGATCTTTTCGATCAGCTTGCGCGGGATGCCCGGCGCCGGCGCTTCCTCGATCACCTTCTGGTGGCGGCGCTGCATGGAGCAGTCACGTTCGCCCAGCCAGACGGCGTTTTTGTGTTCGTCCGCCAGGATCTGGATTTCCACGTGGCGTGGATTCTCCAGGTACTTCTCCATATAGACTTCCGGATTGCCGAATGCAGCGCCGGCTTCCGACTTGGTCATGGTGACCGCGTTCAGCAGCGCAGCTTCGGTATGCACGACGCGCATGCCACGGCCACCGCCGCCGCCAGCCGCCTTGATGATGACCGGATAGCCAACTTTGCGTGCAATTTGCACGATGGCTTTCGGATCATCCGGCAGGGCGCCTTCGGAACCCGGCACGCAAGGCACGCCGGCTTTGATCATGGCGTGCTTGGCCGACACTTTGTCGCCCATCATGCGGATCGATTCGGCGCGCGGGCCGATAAAGACGAAACCGGATTTTTCCACGCGCTCGGCAAAGTCCGCATTCTCGGACAGGAAACCGTAGCCCGGGTGGATCGCTTCCGCGTCGGTCACTTCGGCCGCGGAAATAATGGCCGGCATATTCAGGTAGGACTGGGCCGAAGGCGCCGGGCCGATGCAGACGGATTCGTCTGCCAGCTTGACGTACTTGGCTTCACGGTCGGCTTCGGAGTGCACGACCACAGTCTTGATGCCCAGTTCACGGCACGCGCGCTGGATGCGCAGGGCGATTTCACCGCGATTGGCAATAAGGATTTTTTCAAACATGGCAGCTTCTATGTTTGTGAAGGGAGGAGAGGATGTGCTGGCCGCCGGGATTTCCGCAGCGGCCATGGCCCGGCTTTAGCCGATCACAAACAGCGGCTGGCCGAATTCGACCGGTTGGCCGTTCTCGACCAGGATCTGGGTAATCACGCCGCCCTTGTCGGCGTCGATTTCGTTCAGCAGCTTCATCGCTTCGATGATGCACAGGGTATCGCCTTCCTTGACGGTGGCGCCCACTTCGACGAAGGCTGGATTGCCCGGCGCCGAAGCGCGGTAGAAAGTACCGACCATTGGCGACTTCACAACGTGGCCGGTCGGCTCGGCGGCCGCAGGGGCGGCAGGAGCGGCAACCGGGGCAGCAACTGGAGCAGCAGCTGGCGCGTAATGGGTTGGTACTTGCGGCGGCATCATCATGACGTGGTTTTGCGCCACGCCACCGGATTTGACGATGCGAACCTTGCTCTCGCCTTCAGTCACTTCCAGTTCAGCGATGTCCGACTCTGCTACCAGGTCGATCAGCGTCTTCAGCTTGCGTAGATCCATGTTGTTGGCTCCCTGTGTCTATCTTGTTATGTTGATGGTTTCTGCGAAGCCTCCTTGTGGGTGGCATCGCGTTAGATGTGCGCAGTTCGCGGTAGATTAACTGCTTTTTAAAGCAAAGTCGATGGCGAGACGGTATCCCTCGATACCAAGCCCGCAGATCGTCCCCTGTGCGATTGCGCTGAGATAGGAATGGTGGCGGAACTCTTCCCGCCGATAAATATTCGTAATGTGTACTTCAATAAAAGGGATGGCCACGCCTGCCAGTGCATCGCGCAAGGCGACGCTGGTGTGGGTATAGCCACCCGGATTGATGACGATGAAATCCACGCCCTCGGTACGGGCCGCGTGGATGCGGTCAATCAAACCTCCTTCGTGGTTGCTTTGGTAACAGGCGAGCTGCGCGCCGGCTGCCTTGGCTTGTGCCTGCGCCGCCTGTTCGATGTCCGCCAGCGTGCTGGCGCCATACGTTTCAGGCTCGCGCGTCCCCAACAAATTCAGGTTGGGGCCGTTAAGGAGCAGCAGCTTCTTTGCCATGATTCCCTGACCATTTTCCGCGAAAGTTCCGCATTTTGCCGCCAACTCCGAGCATTGGCAAGAGAAAATAGCTGCAAGGAAGTGAATAGAACGGTCGTTCGCCGACCAAATAAGCCTAGTTTAAGTTTGCCAGGTCGGCCTTCAGGTCCTCGAATTTCAGGCGCGCCAGGTAGGTTTTCTTGACCGTGCCATCGGCGCCAATCAACACGGTAAAGGGCAGGCCGCCCGAGTTGTTGCCGAATTGTCGCGCCAGCTCGGTGCCGCTCATGCCGGCCACGTAGATGGGGTAAGCGACCTTCACTTTCTGTGTGAATTCTGCAATATTGGACGGCGAATCGATGCCGATGCCGATCACCTGGACTTTTTTGCCCAGCTCCGAATTTTGCAATTCCGACAATTCCGGCATTTCCTCTACGCAGGGCGCGCACCAGGGCGCCCAGAAGTTTACCAGCAGGTTCTTGCCTTGCCATTTCGACAGCGCTTCCTTGACGCCTTTATCGTTCGGCAATGATTCCTTCAGCATGGCGGCCACCGGGCCGGTGACGCCGGCCGGGGCGGTGGCGGTGACCGGGTTCGGGGCTTGTTTGGTGTGGATGCCGTACCAGGCGCCGGCGCCGGCAAACGCGATGGCGGCGGCGAGGTAAATCAGATTCTTTTTCATTATTGCGATGGGTGGCTGCTGTTATTAAGGATGCTACGTAATTCGGCAATATCGGCGCGCAGCAGCTTGTCGCCGCTTTTCTTTTTCGCGCCGCGCAGGTCGTCCTGTTCGTACAGTTCGACGTGCACGCCTTCGTTTTTCCACATGAAGCTGACGGTTTCCACGTCTTCAAAACGGGGGCCGCGGAAATGGGGCGATTGCGAGATTTCGATTTGCAGGTTCTTGTTCAATAGATAAATCTGGACTTCCTTGGCGCTGTCCGCGAACAGTTGCAGGTGGATGTCGTCGTGCATGCCGGCGCTGCCGCTGAGGACGGAGCCGGTCAGGAACGGCTGGTATTGTTCCAGCATTTCCATCACTTGCAAAGCCAGCGTGCGCAGGCGGAAGACATGCGCGGGGTGGGTGTCGGCATTATATAAAGCGTGGTAGAGGCGGACTTCTTCCTCGATTTGCTCGTTGTCGGGCAGGATGTCGGACAGCTCGCGTGCTTGCGCCTCGCCCAGCACCTGGCGTGCGGCCTTGCGTTTGGCGCTGCCGTAGTCGGAGCCGTCCTGGGCAATTATGCGGGCGGCGGCGGCGGCGATGGTGGTTTTTACTTCGGTGGTCATAGCTGCATCATACCTAAACCGGGAAACCAGGGTACGACCCGCAGGGTCGGACCCTGCCAGCTCGTCGGCCGCCGACAGGGTCCGGCCCTTGGGCCGTACCCTGGTTTCCCGGTTTTGTCAGGTAAAATCCTGCTCTTGATTCATTTCTATCATCACCATGCACATCCACATCCTCGGCATCTGCGGCACCTTCATGGGCGGACTTGCCGTCCTGGCAAAAGAAGCCGGCCATCGTGTAACGGGTTGCGACGCCAACGTCTACCCCCCGATGAGCACCCAGCTGGAAGCCCAGGGAATCGAGTTGATCCAGGGCTTCGGCCCCGAGCAGATGGAACTGAACCCCGATTTATACGTCATCGGCAACGTGGTTTCGCGCGGTAATCCCCTGATCGAAGCGATCATGAACCGCAACCTGCCCATGGTCTCGGGCCCGCAATGGATCGGCGACCATATCCTCAAAGACAAATGGGTGTTGTCGGTCGCTGGCACGCACGGCAAGACCACCACCTCGGCCATGGTGGCCTGGATCCTGGAGCACGCCGGCTACGCGCCCGGCTTCCTGATCGGCGGCATTCCGCAAAACTTCGGCATCTCGGCCCGCCTGACCGGCCCCGGCGCGCAATCGGAGTTCTTCGTGATCGAAGCCGACGAATACGACACCGCCTTCTTCGACAAGCGCAGCAAGTTCGTGCACTACCACTCGAAGACCGCCATCCTGAACAACCTGGAATACGACCACGCCGACATCTTCCCCGACATCGGTGCCATCGAAACCCAGTTCCACCACCTGGTGCGCACCGTGCCGGGTATCGGCCGCGTGATCGCCAATGCCGACGAAGCCAGCCTGCAGCGCGTGCTGAAACGCGGCTGCTGGAGCGAGCAGGAAAGCTTCGGCAGCGCCGACGGCGCCGATTGGGCCATGACCGAACATGCCGACGGCAGCTTCGATGTCATTTTCAAAGGCGGGAAAGCCGCCACCGTGAGCTGGCAACTGACCGGCAAACACAATCGCTGCAACGCCCTGGCCGCCATCGCCGCCGCGCGCCACGTCGGCGTGCCGATCGAGATCGCGGCCCAGGCCCTGGCCGGCTTCCAGAGCGTCAAGCGCCGCATGGAAGTGCGCGGTACCGTCAACGGCATCACCGTGTACGACGACTTCGCCCACCACCCGACCGCAATTGAAACCACGGTCGGCGGCCTGCGCCAGAAGCTGCGCGGCAGCGACGCGGCGGGGCGCATCCTGGCCGTGCTGGAGCCGCGCTCGAACACCATGAAGCTGGGCACCATGAAGGACGCGCTGCCGGGCAGCCTGAAAGACGCCGACCTGGTCTTCGGCTTCGGCAGCGAAAAAGCCCTGGGCTGGAAGCTGGGCGATGCGCTCAAGACCATGGGCGACATCGCCTCCGCCTACGACGACCTGGATCTGATGGTGCAGGCCATCGTCGCGGCGGCCAAGCCGGGCGACCATATTATTGTGATGAGCAACGGCGGCTTCGGCGGCGTCCACCAGAAGCTGCTGGAGGCGCTGGCGCAATGATTTTGTACCTGCATGGCTTCCGTTCCTCGCCATCCTCCATGAAGGCGCGGGTGACGGGGCAGCGTATGGCCGAACTCGGCCGTGCGGCGGAGTTCATCTGTCCGCAGCTACCCGCCAGCCCGAAACTGGCGATGGAGCTGGCCTTCGGTCTGGTGGCCGGCGTCGACCCTGCCGAACTGAGCATTATCGGCTCCTCGCTGGGCGGCTACTACGCCACCTGGATGGCGGAAAAGCTGGGCTGCCGCGCAGTCCTGCTGAACCCCGCCGTGGTGCCCATGCTCAACCTGGAGCAGCACGTCGGCGTCACTACCGCTTACCACTCGGACCAGCCGTTTGAATTCAAGCGTGAATATATAGACGAACTGCGCGCGCTGGCTGTGCCGCAGGTGACCCGCCCGGAGCGCTACTTCCTGATCGCCTGCACCGGCGACGACGTGCTGGACTACCGCGACATGGTGGCCCACTACGCCGGCGCGCGGCAGAAAGTGGTGCAGGGCAGCGACCACGCCATCAGCGAGTACGCCGGCTACCTCGACGAGGTCCTCGAGTATTGCGGGGCCACGGGCGAAACTCGATGAAAGGACAATCGCTGCGCCAGGCCAACTGGCACGGTCACGTGCTCGCGACGAACGCCCCGCACCCTTACCGCCACTGGCTGACCGGCGGCGGTTCGCTGACCGCCAAGCTGAAGGGGCATAGCGCGGCTTTCCGTGTGCAGCTGCTGCGCCAGGACACGGCGATCTGCCTGGCCGACGAAGCCAACGTCATCGGTTACCACCGCCCCGGCCGCGTTTGGCAGAGGGAAGTCCTGCTGCGGTGTGATAATACGCCTGTCGTCTTCGCCCACACCGTGGTGCCGATGTCGGCCGACGCCTCGGACTGGCCGCTGTTCAGTGCCCTGGGCGAACGCTCACTCGGCAGCACCCTGTTCGGCGACCCGCGCGTTCGGCGCGGCGAACTGCAATATGCGCGCCTGCGCGCGACCCATCCGCTGGCCATGCGCGCCCGCACCGCTTTGGCGGCGCAAGGTGCCGAGGTGCCGGCGGAAGCTTTACTGTATGCACGGCGCTGTCTGTACCAGCGCCACGAAGGAACTTTGCTTGTGACCGAGGTTTTCCTGCCGCCGGTGCTCAAGCTCCACTGGAATAACGTGAAATGAATGTATTTTTTGAAGAATCGGGCGATTTCAAAGTAGGCAGCGTGCTGTCGCAAGCTGGCGAGGCCTACCAGGTCGAAATGGCCAGCGGCAAGCGCAACAAGGTGAAAACCAAGGACGTGATGCTGCAGTTCGACAAGCCGGCCCCGGCTGAGCTGCTGGAGCAGGCCAAGGCGATTGCCGCCGACGTCGACCTGGACTTCCTGTGGGAAGTAGCGGGCGAGGAGGAATTCGGTTTCGCCGAACTGGGCGCCGAGTACTTCGGCCACGCCCCGCAGCCGGCGGAAGCGGCCGGCCTGATCCTGAGCCTGCACGCCGCGCCGATCTACTTCCACAAGAAGGGCCGTGGCCGCTATAAGAAGGCGCCGGAACAAACCCTGAAAGCGGCGCTGGCTGGCATCGAGAAGAAGAAACAGCAAGCCATCATCCAGGGCCAGTACGCCGACGAGCTGAAGGCGGGCACCCTGCCCGCCGCGATGCAAAACATCGTGCAGCAGTTGCTGTTCAAGCCGGACAAGAACACCATTGAATACAAGGCGCTGGAACAGGCCGCCAATGAGGCGCATACCACCCCGGCGCGCATGATGCTGTCGACCGGCGGCATCAAGTCGCCGAAAGACCTGCATATGTCGAAGTTCTTGTTCGAGAACTTCCCGAAAGGCCATGGCTTCCCCGAGCTGGCGGTGCCAAGTGCCCCAGCCGGCCTGCCGCTGGCGGCGGTGGAGGCGTTCTCGATCGACGACGTGACCACCACCGAGATCGACGACGCCTTCTCGGTCGTGCACCAGCCGGACGGCAAGGTGCGCGTCGGCATCCACATCGCCGCCCCGGGCCTTGGCATCAAGCCGGACGACGCCATCGACAAGCTCGCGCGCGGCCGCATGTCGACCGTGTATATGCCGGGCGACAAGATCACCATGCTGCCGGACAGCATCGTCGACGCCTTCACCCTGGCCGAGGGCAAGACCTGCCCGGCGCTCTCGCTGTATGCCTTGCTGGACCCAAGCGACTGGTCGGTGGTTGCCACCGAAACCAAGGCCGAACTGGTCCCGATCGCCAACAACCTGCGCCACAACACGCTGGACGACCTGGTCAACGAGGAAACCCTGGCCAGCGGCGCCGGCGACTACCCGCGCAAGGCCGAACTGACCTTGCTGTGGGGCTGGGCCCAGCACCTGGAAGCGGGCCGCATGGTCAAGCGCGAAGCGTTCGGCCTGAAACCGGAACAGAATAACCGTGTCGACTTCAACTTCTATGTGGAAGATGACGTGGTCACCATTTCCCGCCGCAAGCGCGGCGCGCCGCTGGACAAGATCGTGGCCGAGCTGATGATCTTCGCCAACAGCACTTGGGGCAAGCTGATGCATGACCATGGCGTGCCGGGTATTTACCGCACCCAGGGCCAGGGCGCCGGCGGCTGGGCCGCCAAGATGCAAGTGCGCATGATGACGCAGGCCGCGCCGCACCAGGGCCTGGGCGTGGACCAGTACGCGTGGTCGACCTCGCCGCTGCGCCGCTACACCGACCTGGTGAACCAGTGGCAGATCCTGGCCTGCGCCTCGCACGGCGTGACCGCGCCGATGGTGGCGCCGTTCAAGCACAAGGATTCCAACCTGTTCGCGATCGTATCGGCGTTTGATGCAGCGTATGCGGCGTATGCGGACTTCCAGTCGAATATGGAGCGCTACTGGTGCCTGCGCTGGCTGGGGCAGGAGGATGCCAAGTCGGTGGAGGCGGTGGTACTGAAGGATGAAGTGCTGCGCCTGGCCGAGATTCCGCTGATCGTGCGCATGCCGGGCATGCCGGCTGTTGCGCGCGGGGCACACGTCAAGCTTGATGTGCTGCGCTGGGACGAGGTGGATCTGACCATCGAAACGCGCCTGCAGGAAGGCTCGATTACCTTGCCGGCCGAGCCGGAGCCCGAGGTGGACGAAGAGGAAACACCAGCCGACCCGGCCCAGCCGACCGAGGTGGATGCCGAGGAAGCGTCGCTGGCCAGTGAGACGGTGGTGACGGAACCTGGTCCGCAGTAAAACCGCGAAACCGGGAAACCAGGGTACGGCCCGCAAGGCCGGACCCTTAAATAGCCAGGGTCCGGCCCTATGGGCCGTACCCTGGTTTTCCGGTTTTGCAGGTTTGACGTAGAATGCAAATTCCCAAAAGCATCATCAGACCTTGCGCGTGAAGTATTTCAAAGAAAACCAGTTCCTTGTCATCGCCACCGCCGTCTCCGTAGCGGTGCACGCCACGGCGTTGATGGTGCATTTCGTCGCCCCCAAAGCGTTCAAAGTCGAGCCCACCGATCCCGGCCTGGAAGTCATCCTGGTCAACGCCAAGCACGCCGCCAAGCCGCTCAAGGCCGACGCCCTGGCGCAAGCCAACCTGGATGGCGGCGGCAATGCCGACGCCGGCCGCGCCAAATCCCCGCTGCCCGATATGCGCCGCATGGAAACCGGGGAAAGTATCCAGGCCGCCCAGCGCTACATCCAGCAACTCGAAGAACGCCAGAAAAACCTGCTGACCCAGGCCCGCAAAAGCGACCTCGCCGCGCCCCCTGTGACGGAAAAGAAACAAACCGACCCACTGCGCACCGGCGCCGACCTGATCGAAAGCAGCAAAGCGATGGCGCGCAGCGTGGCCGAAATCACGCAAACCATCGAAGACCAGAACAAGCGCCCGAAAAAGACCTTCCTCTCGCCGAGTACGCAAGGGGTGGGCTACGCCATGTATTACAACTCCTTCCGTCGCCGCGTGGAGGAAATCGGCACCCTGAACTTCCCGCAAAAGAACGGCCGCAAGCTGTACGGCGTGGTGGTGCTCAGCATTCCGATTTACCAGGACGGCAGCGTCTACCTGAAAGAGGGCGGCACGGTGGTTGAGCGCAGCTCGGGCAACCCGGACCTGGACGCTGCGGCCATCAGCATCGTGCGGCGCGCCGCACCGTTCGGCAAATTCCCGCCGAATATGCTGTCGCAGGAGCGCGACGACCTGTGGGTGATCGTCCAGAAGTTCAACTTCACCCGCGAAGAGAAAGTCCAAGTCACCTACGGAAGCGGAAACTGATGGACAAATACTGCGTCATCGGCAATCCGATTGCCCACAGCAAGTCGCCTGAGATCCACGCCGCCTACGCCGCGCAGACCGGCCAGCAACTGGCCTACGAGAAGTGGCTGGCGCCGCTGGACGGCTTCGCCGCCACCGTGCACGCCTTCATCGCCGCCGGCGGCAAGGGCGCCAACGTCACCGTGCCCTTCAAGCTCGAAGCGCACAAGCTGGCCACTGCCCTGACCGTGCGCGCCCAGGCCGCAGGCGCCGTCAACACTCTGCTGTTCGGCGACGACGGCAGCATCACCGGCGACAACACCGACGGCGCCGGCCTGGTCGCCGACATCGTGCAGAACGCCGGTGTGCCGATCACCGGCAAGCGCGTGCTGCTGCTGGGCGCCGGCGGCGCCGCGCGCGGCGTCGTGCTCCCGATCCTGGAGCACCGTCCCGCCGCGCTGGTGATTGCCAACCGCACCGTCGCCACCGCCGAAGCTCTGGTCGAACAGTTCGGCGCCCTGGCCGGGCCCGGCGTGTTGTCCGCCTGCGGCTTCGCCGACGTGCGGGGCGCCTACGACATCATCATCAACGCCACCTCCGCCAGCCTGAGCGCCGAACTGCCGCCGGTACCGGCCGCCGCCTTCGCCCCCGGCGCGCTGGCGCTGGACATGATGTACGGCGCCCAGCCCACCGTCTTCCTGCAGTTCGCCGCCAGCCACGGCACCGTCGCCCGCGACGGCCTGGGCATGCTGGTCGAACAAGCCGCCGAAGCCTTCCACCTCTGGCGCGGCGTGCGCCCGCAGACAGGCCCGGTGCTGCAGCAGTTGCGCGCCAAGCTATGATCAAGAAGCTGAAGTGGTTCATCATTGTGCCGGTTGCGATTTTCCTCGCGGTGCAGCTGTATTTCTTCGTGCAGATCTGGTGGTGGGTGGACCATAATCCGACCATGACGGCCTTCATGCGCGAGCAGCAGGATGCGATGCAGGAGAAGAACCCGAAAGCGCGCGTAAAGCAGATGTGGGTGGACTACAGCGCCATCTCGCCGAATTTGAAGCGCGCCATCATCGCCTCGGAAGACGCCAACTTTGCCGACCACGAAGGCGTGGATTGGGAAGCGATGCAGAAGGCCTACGAGCACAACCAGGAAAAGAAGGGCAAGAAGAAGGTGCGCGGTGGCTCGACCATCACCCAGCAACTGGCCAAGAACCTGTTCCTGTCCGGCTCGCGCAGCTACCTGCGCAAGGGGCAGGAGCTGATCATCGCCTATATGCTGGAGATGCTGATGGATAAGCGCCGCATCTTCGAGATTTACCTGAACGTGGCGGAGTTCGGGCGCGGCATCTACGGCGCGGAAGCGGCGGCGCGGCATTACTACCGCATTCCCGCCGCCAAACTGGGCGCCGAGCAGGCGGCCCGCCTGGCCGTCATGCTGCCACGGCCCAAATATTTCGATGCGCACCGCGAGTCGGCCTACCTGGCGCGCCGCACCGGCACCATCATGCAACGAATGAGTTCTGCGGAGCTGCCATGAAAAGACAAAAGGGAATCAGCCTGATTGCCGTGGCGGTGATTATGGCGGCTTTGGGGGCGGTGGTGGCGTTCGCCCTGATCTCCATGCGCAATGACCGTAACCTGTTCGCCGAAGGTCTCAACAAGGCTAAAACCAAGGCGGCGGAGGTGGCGGCCCCGGTCACGCCGGCAGCGGCGCCTTTGCGCAAGTGTGTTATTGATGGCAAGACTGTCATATCCAACACCGAATGCGCCGAGCAGGGCAAGGTGATCCAGATCCACGACACGCGCGGCATCGAAGCGCCCAAGGCGCCGCCCAAGCCGGCGCCGCCAGCGCCGCAGGGCGCGACCGACCGCGCCATCGAGCAGGCAACCCGCTAAAGCGGGAAACCGTGAAAGCCGGGAAACCGGGAAACCGGAAAACCAGGGTACGGCCCTCAGGGCCGGACCCTGGTTTTCCGGTTTCCCGGTTTTAAAAAAATGCCATCCCAGGGCTGGCAGCCACTACCCCTTTGCGGGTACACTTGCGAAGTTTTTTAGAACCCGCGCTCTACCCACACCCTGTCCGGCTGAGATTGCCTATGATCAATGTTTTCGTTTTACAAAATGGCCGGCTCAACCAGGTGCCTATTGACACGCGCGAAGACCTTGAGCAGGCGGCACCGGTCTGGGTCGACCTGACCGATCCCACGGAAGACGAGCGCGCCTGGGTCAAGTCGATCTACGGCGTGATCCTGCCTGGCGAAGACGAAGTCAAAGACATCGAAGCTTCCGCCCGTTACTACGAAGCGGAAAACGGCGACCTGCACCTGCGCACCGACTTCCTGCTGGAAGAGGACGAAGGCCCGTCGCGCGTGGTCACGGTGGCGTTCATCCTGGCCAAGAAAATGCTGTTCTCGGTGCACACCGACGACCTGCCGGTATTCCGCCTGGTGCGCATGCGCGCCCGTTCGCGCCCCGGCTCGATCGAAGATTATATGGATGTGCTGCTGGACCTGTACGCCACCGACGCCGAGTATTCGGCGGACGCGCTGGAAGGCATCTACCAAAAATTGGAAGAAGTCTCCGGCCGCGTGCTGCAGGAAGAGTTCACCGACAAGGACGCAGCCGACACCCTGAGCGCCATCGCGCACGAGGAAGACTTGAACGGCCGCATCCGCCGCAACATGATGGATACGCGCCGCGCGGTGTCATTCCTGATGCGCGGCCGCCTGCTCAATTCCGACCAGTTCGAAGAAGCGCGCCAGATCCTGCGCGATATCGAATCGCTGGATGGCCACACATCCTTCCTGTTCGATAAGATCAACTTCCTGATGGACGCCACCGTCGGCTTCATCAACATTAACCAGAATAAGATCATCAAGATCTTCTCGGTGGCCTCGGTCGCCTTCCTGCCGCCGACCCTGTTCGCCAGCATCTACGGCATGAACTTCGACTTCATGCCGGAGTTGAAGTGGGGCTATGGCTACGTCTGGGCCTGGGGCCTGATGATCGTTAGCGCCGCCGCACCGCTCATGTACTTCCGCCGGCGCGGCTGGCTCAAGTAATTCGCGCCGCCAGCGCTTGTACCAAACCTGCCGGATCATCCACGCCCAGCACCGCGTGGGTGGCCGGTTTTGCGCCGCCCAGCAGGGTGGTCAGCGTGGCGCCTGCGCGCAAGGTAATCTCCACATTCATCTCGCCCTGGTGGCGGAAGTAGCGCTTCTCCTTCAAGCGCCGCTCGGGATGCGGCACGCGCTGCACCGATTCGATCATTGCATAGGGAATCGCCACATCGGCGGATAGCGCGCCGCAGCGCACCAAGAGTGCATCGGCCGCCAGCGACACCGGCCGCACCAGTGTGGCGCGGTAATCGGCCACCAGGTAGAGCAGGCCCCACACGGTCAGCGCTGTCGCCACCCAGGCCGCAGTGGGCGACCAGACATAGTGCAGCAGCAGGTGGGCCAGCGGGATATCGATCACCATCAGCGCAATCCAGGCCACCTGGTTGCTGGCATTGCCGCCCGCCTTGGCGGTCAGGAAATGCTGCTCTCCCTCGAACTGCGGCGCGCGCCGCAGCAGCAAGCCGTAATACCAGACGCGCGCCTCGAACTCCGTCAGGCGTGCCGTGATGCCGTTGCCGAAGTAACGCTGCGCGCTGGCCGCCAGCAGGCGATCGATGTGCGGGTCCGAGCGTAGCGCGCGGCGCAGGCCGATGGCGACCCAGACCAGCAGCGCCAATTCCGCCACGGCGAACAGGGCCGGCAGGACTAGCCGCAGGCGGTCGATATACAGCCAAACCTGTTTCGAGGCATCGGGGATGGCAAAGCTGCCGACTGCCATGCCCAACAGGAGCATGCTGGCCCAGCGCTTGAAGAATTGCTTCCAGCCGGGGCGGCAGAGCAGGGCGTAGGCGAGGGGCAAAGTGAGGCACAGGTCGAACAGTAGTGGCCATTCGGGTAGCGCGGCGCCCGCTGGTTGCCAGCGGTAAATGGCGACGTGCCCGAGCAGGGCCAGTAGTAACAGACCGGTAAACCATTGCTCTCTGCTGAGTCTTTGAAACATGTGGTTGTTTCCTTATTTATCTTGACAATTGTACATCTGTATTCCACGCCACGCTTTGTCCCTAACAGCTTGACAGTAAGGATTGGGCGGCACATTCTTTCGTTTCACATTTTCTTTTCCGGAGGCTGCAATGACTGAGGTCGGCTTGTCTCCTTCGTCGCAGGCGATGCTGGAATTGCGCGAGCGGGTGATCGAATCCTGGTGCCAGCTGGCCCGGGATACCTTAGGCAAGGCGGGCGACCTGCCTGACCCTATCCTGTTGAATACCCTACCGACCTTCTACGAGCGCCTGGCGCGTTTGCTGACGCATGAGCACTACCAGGCCTGTGGCGTGGACGTGGTCGTCATCGCGCAGGAGCATGGCGGCGAGCGCGCCCGCCTGAGCGGCTACGACACCACCACCCTGATCCGTGAATATCAGCTGTTCCGGCAAGTGCTGTTCAAGATGCTGCACCAGGGCGGTGTGGTGTTGAGCCATGAGCAGCGCGAAGCCATCGCCACCTCGATCGACAGCGCCATCCGCGAAAGCGTCACCGCCTTTGCCCTGATCCAGTCGGCCCTGCGCGAGCAGTTCATCGCCGCCCTGACGCACGACTTGCGCACGCCGCTCTCCACGGTGAGCGTGGCGGCCCAGGTGATCGAGGGCAAAGCCCCGAATGAGGATATCCGCAAGCTGGCCGAGCGCATTATTGTCAATGCGCGCCGGATCGAAGCGATGACGCGCGACCTGCTCGACTGCATGGTGTTCGAGGGCGGCGAGCGCCTGCCGCTGCATGTGGAGGAGTTCGACCTGGCCTTGCTGGCTTACGAAGTAGCACAGCAGACCATGGAGTGCGGCAGCGTCAAGGTGCAGGTGGAATTCGAATCGGTGGTCGGCCACTGGTGCCGCGCCTCACTGCAGCGGGCCTTGGAGAACCTGTTGGGGAACGCCATTAAATACCGCGCGCCAGGCACGCCGATCCGGCTCAAAGTGGGCCATCAGCAGCACCGCGCGCAAATGGCGGTGCACAACGAGGGCGAGCCGATACCGGCCGCAGAGCTGGAATCGATTTTCCAGGTCTACCGCCGCGCGCGCGGCGGCAAATGCACCAAGGATGGCTGGGGTGTCGGCCTGCCCTATGCGCGCCGCGTGGCGGAGAGCCACGGCGGCAGCATTGTCGTCACCAGTACGGCAGGGCAGGGCACCACCTTCCTGATCGACATCCCCCTGGACGCGCGGCCGTTCAGTAGTGAAATTCGGGGTCAGGCCTGAAAAAAATGGGGACGTACCCCATTTTTCCGTGAAGCGGAAAAGTAGGGTACGTCCCCATTTTTTTTATTAGAGGGTGGCGAAGACTTTCTTGGCGGCGGCGATGGTGGCGTCGATCACGGCGTCGTCGTGCTGGGCGCTGACGAAGCCGGCTTCGAAGGCGGCCGGGGCGAAGTAGACGCCTTCATCCAGCATCTTGTGGAAGAAGACGTTGAACTTCTCGCGGTCGCCGGCCATCATCTCGGCGTAGTTGTTGGGCGGGGTGGTGCTGAAGTACAGGCCAAACATGCCGCCTTCGGCATCAGCGCAGAAGGTCACGCCGGCTTCCTGCGCGGCGGCGGTCAGGCCGTCGGCCAGGCGGCGCGCGCTGCGTGCCAGGCCTTCGTAGAAGCCGGGTTGCTGGATCAGTTTCAGGGTGGTCATGCCGGCCGCCACCGCGACCGGGTTGCCGGACAGGGTGCCGGCCTGGTACACCGCGCCCACTGGCGACATCTTCGACATCAGCTCTTTCGAGCCGCCAAAGGCGGCAACGGGCAGGCCGCCACCAATTACTTTGCCGAGTGCCGTCAGGTCCGGCTTGATGCCGTACAGTTCCTGGGCGCCGCCCAGGCCGACGCGGAAGCCGCACATCACTTCGTCGAAGATCAGGACCGCGCCATGCTTGGTGCACAGCTCGCGCAGCGCGCCCAGGAATTCCGGGGTGCCCTTGATCAGGTTCATATTGCCGGCCACCGGTTCCACGATGACGCAGGCGATCTCGTCGCCATACTGTTCAAACGCGGCGCGGATCGCTGCCACGTTGTTATAGTCCAGCACCATGGTGTGCTTGACGAAGTCTTCCGGCACGCCGGCCGAGGTCGGGTTGCCGAAGGTGAGCAGGCCGCTGCCGGCTTTCACCAGCAGGGAGTCGGCGTGGCCGTGGTAGCAGCCCTCGAATTTGACGATCTTGTCGCGCCCGGTGGCGCCGCGCGCCAGGCGCAGGGCGCTCATGGTCGCTTCGGTGCCGGAGGAGACCAGGCGCACCTGCTCGATGGACGGCACCAGGCGGCAGATTTCTTCCGCCATCTCGATTTCCGCCTCGGTCGGGGCGCCGAAGGACAGGCCGCGCGTGGCCGCTTCCTGCACCGCCTGCACTACCTGCGGGTGGGCGTGGCCGACGATGGCCGGGCCCCAGGAGCCGATGTAGTCGATATAGCGCTTGCCGTCCGCGTCCCAGAAGTAAGGGCCTTCGGCGCGGGTGATGAAGCGCGGCGTGCCGCCCACGGAGCGGAAGGCGCGCACTGGCGAATTGACGCCGCCCGGAGTGGTTTTCTGGGCGCGTTCAAACAGGATGTCGTTTTTCGAGGTAGTCATGGCTTGAAGAATCGATTAGGGACGAATCGGCCCATGCCATAGCGCTGGGCATGGAGCAGGGTTAAATGGGTGTAGTGCTCGGCGCGTTCCACCGCCTCCGGCACGTTCAGGCCAAGCGCCAGGTAGGCCGCAATGGCGGCCGACAGGGTGCCGCCGGCGCCAACGAAGGGGCCCGGCAGATGCTGCCATTTGTCATGGCGCAGCACTCCGTCGGCGCTGAACAGGGTGTTGGCGCGCTGGCCGCCGCCGGCATTGCTGCCGGTCACCAGCAGGTATTCGCAACCGAGGTCGATCAGGTGCTCGGCGTCGTCGGCCATGGTTTCGCCATTGCCCAGGTCGCGCCAGGTTTCGGCCATGCGCGTCAGCTCGACTTCGGACAGCATCAGCAGGGTGCCCTGCGGCACCAGCAACTGGCGCAGCACGGTCAGCAGTTCTTCCGGGTCTTCCTCGTCGCTGTGCTCCGGCAACTGGCTGCCGAAGGGGTCCAGCACCAGCGGCGCGTCCGGGTAGTCGGACATGATTTCGGCGATGGTGGAGACGTGTTCCAGATGGTCCACGGCGCCCACCTTGAAGGCTTGCACCGGCACGTCCTCCAGCACCATGCGCGCCTGGTCGGCCACCATGTCGGGATCGACGTGCTGCTGCTCCTCGACGCGCGCGCTGTCACCCACCAGCAGGGCGGTGGTGACGGCCAGGCCACGGCAGCCAAGGGCGTTGAAGACGGCCAGGTCGGCATGCACGCCGACCGCGCCGACCGGGTCGGCCACGCCAAAGGTCAGGATCAAGGGAGATGTTTGGTTTTGCACGGCGGGTAGATTAAGATACCTAATTCAGCATTTTACTTTATTAGAGGATGACTCAACGTGAGCAGCATTGAACCAAGCCAGGAATTCCAAAGCTGGATGTGCCTGATCTGCGGCTGGATTTATGACGAAGCCGCCGGCTTGCCGGAAGAGGGCATTGCGCCCGGTACCCGCTGGGCCGACGTGCCCATGAACTGGACTTGCCCCGAGTGCGGCGCGCGCAAGGATGATTTCGAGATGGTCGCCATCTAAAATTGCCTTTGTGTCAATTGAGTTTCCATTAACCTAATAGGTGTTTCAAAGTAGTCATTTAAATAAGTGTTTCTTTTAAGCAGCAGATCCCGCCACAGGCCAATCCCCTGTGCTATCGTAGCGAGAGATTAAAGGTTAACTTCTGCCAAATGACGACAACGCCCCAAGGAACTGGACTGAAAATCATGGTGATCGACGATAGCAGCACGATTCGTCGGTCCGCTGAAATTTTCCTGACCCAGGCTGGTTACCAGGTGGTGCTGGCCGAGGACGGTTTCGACGCGCTGGCCAAGATCAACGACCACCAGCCAGCCCTGATTTTCTGCGACATCCTGATGCCGCGCCTGGACGGCTACCAGACGTGCGCGCTGATCAAGAAAAGCGCCAAGTTCCACTCCACCCCGGTCCTGATGCTGTCCTCCAAGGATGGCTTGTTCGACCGCGCGCGCGGCGCCATGGTCGGCTCGGCCGCCTACCTGACCAAACCCTTCACCAAAGATAGCCTGCTGGCTGCCGTGCGCGAGCACACCGCAGCCGCCAGCGCCTGAAACATACATCGCATTACTAGAGGCAAAGCATGGCCATTCAACGAATCCTGATCGTCGACGACTCCCCAACCGAGCGTTACTACCTGACCGATATCCTGGTGCGCAGCGGTTTTACCGTGTCCACCGCTGAAAACGGCGAAGAAGCCCTGGCCAAGATCAAGGCCGACAAACCGCAACTGATTTTGATGGATGTGGTGATGCCGGGCCAGAACGGCTTCCAGGTCACGCGCGCCATCGCCAAGGACCCGGAGCTGGCGGACGTACCGATTTTTATCTGCTCGTCCAAGAACCAGGAAACCGACCGCATCTGGGGCATGCGCCAGGGCGCCAAGGATTACCTGGTCAAGCCGGTCGATGCGGCCGAGCTGCTGGCGAAAATCGCCGCACTCGGTTAAGCCATGGCCATCGACCAGCAGGCGCCGACCGGCGCGGAACGCCGCAGCCGCCTGCGCCAGTACCAGGTGACGCTGCTCGAACGCATGCAGGCCGCCAAGGCCGGCACGGGTAATGCCGGGCGCGAGCTGGGCGTGCTGTTGGGCGGCCAGCGCTGCCTGCTGGACCTGACCCAGGTCGGCGAAATCGTGCCTTACCAGGCGGTGACGGCGGTACCGCTGGCACAGGACTGGTATCGCGGACTGGCCAATATTCGCGGCAACCTGGTCGGTGTGGTCGACCTGGCCCGCTATATGGGCGAAACCGGCAGCGTTCCAGCGGCGGATAGCCGCCTGGTGACTTTTGCCGGCCATCTCGGCTTCAATTGCGCCATCCTGGCCGGGCGCGTGCTCGGCCTGCGCAATCCGGACGAGATGGAGCAACAAGCACCAGACAGCCGGCTGCCCCTGTGGGGTATCCAGCAATTCCTAGACCGTGACGCGCAGGTGTGGACCAGGCTTGACCTGGCCGAACTGGTGCGCGAAGCACGATTCCTGCAAATCGGCCTGTAACGCGCAGCGCTAGCAAGCGGCTGCCAAAATATCAAAAGCTATCGGGGGACGTAGTAATGGCAATTAAATGGTTCTCGCGCTCCGCACCGGAGTCCAGCACCGAGCTGGGCTCCAATTCGGAGTTCTCCAGTTTCAGCCACTCGCAATATGGCAACACCGCGGTGGCGGAAGCCGTCGCCGAAGCGGAGGTGGCGACTGCGGCTGACGCGGCCGACGCCGCCGGCGGCGTACGCGGCCTGCTGCAGCGCCTGCGCAGCAGTGCGGTGGGCGAGAGCGCGGCCAACGTCAAGCTGCCCCTGATCGGCCACTTGCCGAGCCAGCGCCAACTGAGCTTGCTGACCAGCACCCTGGGCGTGTCGATCATGCTGTCGGTGCTGTTCGTGGCGTGGAACGCCTACAACAGCGGCGTGTCCTCGACCCGTACCCAGATCGCGTCCGACGTGCTGATGCACTCGCAGCGGATCGGCAAGGCGGCGCCAAATGCGATTAAAGGCAATAAGGACGCCACCGCGCAGTTGGAGGATTCGCGCAATGAGCTGAACCGCGCCTTGCTGGTGCTGGCCGACGGCGGCCGTTACGGCGGCCGCTCGATCATTTCGGCGCCCGGCTCGGTGCTGCCGGTGCTGAACGACGCGCGCAAAAAATGGTCGGCGTCCGACAAGGCCGCCGCCACCATCGCCAAGTACAAGTGGGACTTGGCCGGCCTCGACGAGACCCTGCAAAAACTGAACGCCATGTCGCCCGACCTGCTGTCGCTGACCGAAGAAGTGACGCAAGCGCGCCTGCGCCAGGGCGGCAGCCCGAAAGAGCTGGCGGCCCTGGGCAAGCTGGGCATGCTGACCCAGCGCATGAGCCGCAGCGCATCGACCTTCCTGACCGAGGGCGGCATTTCCTCGTCCGAGACCGCGTTCCAGTTGGGACGCGACGCCACCGTGTTCCGCCAGACCGTGGACGGCTTCCTGAGCGGTAGCACGACGCTCGGCCTGCCGGCGGTAAGCGACAGCGAAACCCGCGAAAACCTGCAGGCGCTAAAGAAGGGCTTCGAGGACTACGACAAGCTGGTCAAGTTCATTCTGGACCGTCTGGAAAAATTCTCCGCTGCGAAGAGCGCGGAACGACTGCTGTTCGCCGAGAATGAGCAGGTGCGTGCCAGCTTCGCCACCTTGCAAGGCAAGCTGCGCGAGGAACAGGACTCGCTGGGTATCGCCTTCTGGCTGATGGTGGTGGGTCTGCTGATGACGCTGGTGTCCGCTGGCGCGATTGGCCGCGTGCTGCTGCTCGATTCGCAAAACCGTGGCCGCGCTTCCGAGCGCCGCCGCCAGGAAGCGGAAGCCATGCGCCAGAAAGCGCAGCAGCAGGAAGAAGAAGCGAAAGCCATGAATGAGCAGAACCAGGCCGCGATTTTGCGCCTGATGAACGAGCTGCAGGAAGTGGCGGACGGCGACTTGACGGTGCAGGCCACCGTGTCGGAAGACATTACCGGCGCCATCGCCGACTCGGTTAACTACACCGTGGAAGAGCTGCGCGGCCTGGTGGGCCGCGTGACGGTGACGGCGGAGCAGGTGACGTCCGCTTCGACCCACGCGCAAGGCATTTCGAACGACCTGCTGAGCGCATCGCAGGCACAGTCGAAAGAGATTCAGGACGCGTCCAACACCGTGGTGAAAATGGCCAACGAGATTACCGACGTGTCGCGCAGCGCGGCCGAATCGGCCGACGTGGCGCGCCAGTCGGTGGCGGCGGCACGCCAGGGCGCGACGGCGGTGCAGAACGCGATCAAGGGTATGGACGAGATCCGTGAGCAGATCCAGGAAACCTCGAAGCGCATCAAACGCCTGGGCGAATCGTCGCAGGAGATTGGCGAGATCACCGAGCTGATTTCCGACATTACCGAGCAGACCAACGTGCTGGCGCTGAACGCGGCGATCCAGGCGGCATCGGCGGGCGAGGCGGGGCGCGGCTTCTCGGTGGTTGCGGAGGAGGTGCAGCGCCTGGCGGAACGTTCGGCGGAAGCGGCCAAGCAGATCGGCGCGCTGGTGAAAACCATTCAGACCGACACCCACGACGCGGTGGCGGCAATGGAAAAATCCACCCAGGGTGTAGTGGAAGGTGCCAAGCTGTCCGACGCGGCCGGCAGCGCGCTGCAGGACATCTCGCAGGTTTCGGACCGCCTGGCGGAGCTGATCCAGGGCATTTCCTACGCCACCGGCATGCAGGCGACGTCGGCCAACGGTGTTGCGCATAATATGCAGCACATCCTGCAGGTGACGCAGCAAACCCAGGACGGTACCCAGCAAACCGCGTCGTCTGTGCGTAAGCTGACCGTGCTGGCCTCGGAGCTGAAGAACTCCGTGTCGCGCTTCCGCATTGGCGCCTAAGTTGTGGTTTAAATTATTGAATCTATGAGCAAACCTGATTTTTCCTTCACCGCCTTGCCGCAATACGACACCGGGCCGCTGTCCTGGGTCATGGGGGAAATCCGTGAAGCGCTGGCGCGCTCCCGCACCGCCTTGTTCGAGGCCGGCGGGCGCGATCCGGAAGATCAGACGACGGCGCTGATGCACGCCAAGTCCCACCTGCACCAGGCGCACGGCGCGCTGCAGATGGTGGACGTGGACGGCATCGCGCTGCTCACCCAACTGGCCGAAGTGGTGCTGGACCGCATGCGCGACGGCACACTGAAGTGCACGCCGGACCACGTGCAGCTGCTGGCCAATATGTACCAGGCGCTGGTGGAATTCCTGGAGGAGCTGCTGGCCGGTGCGCCGTTCCAGCCGGTGCGCCTGTTCCCCTTCTTCCGCGACGTGCAGGATTTGCTGGGCATCGACCGGGTGCACCCGGCCGACCTGTTCTTCCCGGACGTGTCGCACGTGCCGGAGCTGCCGGCGGCCTTGCCTGCGGCTGGTGCTCCGAGCGGTAAACCTGATTACAAAGCCCTGCGCCAGCGCTACGAGCGCGCGCTGCTGCCTTACCTGAAGGCGGGCGACCCGGCCAGCCAGGCGATCCATGCGGCGGCGCTGCAAGCGGCCATCACCGACGTGGCGGACCAGCAGGGCGAGCAGAAGGCGCGCGTGTTCTGGCGCGCCATGCAGGCCTTCTCCGAGCTGGTGGTGGGCGGCCAGCAGGAAAGCAACCGTTACGTCAAACAGTTGTTTGGCCTGATCAACCTGCAGCTGCGCCGCTTGTCGGCCGGCGAGCCCGGACTGCCGGACCATGTGCTGCGCGAGGCGTTGTTCTTCATCGCCTCCAACGACCCGGCCACCCTGCCGCCGCTGGCGCGCCAGCTGCGCGCCGGCTATGCGCTGGACGGCATGGTGCCGCATGATTTTGAAGGGCGCCGCTACGGCCGCATCGACGACGCGGCCCTGGCCACGGCGCGCGAAGGCATTGCGCAGGCGCGTTCGACCTGGCAGCGCATGGAGGGCCAGGACGCCAGCGCGGAGCTGGAGAACGAATTCGGCCAGGCGCTGGCGAGGGTGGCCGTGGCCAGCGACAAGCTGGGCCTGGGCGCGCTGGCGGCGCTGATGCGCCAACTGGCGGAGTCGGCGCGCAATGTCGCCGGCGCCGGCCGCAGCGAGGCGCTGGGCCTGGAGATGGCTACTTCGCTGCTGTTCGCCGAGCATGGCATCGCCCAGATCCGCCACCTGCCGGATGACTTCAACGCCCACGCCGATACCATCGCCGCGCGCCTGCAGGCCTTGCAGGCTGGCGGCGCGGTGCCGGAAGCGTCGCAGTGGCAGGGCAGCCTGGCGCGCCAGCTGCACGAGGACGATACCGTGGTGGCGCTGGCGCTGGAAATGAAGACCGGCCTGCGCCAGGTGGAAAAGGTGCTGGACGAGTACTACACCGATCCGGCGCACCGCGCCGCACTGGCGGACCTGGACAAGGTGCTGCACCAGTTGCATGGCGCCTGCGCCATCCTGGACCAGGACGACGCGATGAACGCGGCGGCCCATGTGCGGATCGAGATCGGGCGCCTGGCGGCTGGCAACGCCGATCCGGCGCACGAAGCGAAAGCGCTGGACGAGATCGCGCAGAACGTAGGCGCGCTGGGCTTCTTTGTCGACATGCTGGCGCAGAACCCGGCTGGCGCGCGCGAGCGCTTCACCTTCGATCCGGAGCATGGCACTTTCCGCGCCGTGCCGTTCAAGAAAATCTCCGGCCCCGAGTCGATCCCGGTGTTGGAAGAAGCCCTGCCCGAGCCGGAAGCGGCGCCGGAGCCGGTGCTGACCGCACCCGTGCCGGAGGCCACCGCCGCCGGCGACGAAGCGGTGGAAGCCGAACTGCTCGAGATCTTCATCGGCGAGGCGCAGGAAGTGCTGGCCTTCGTCGGCGAGACCCTGGCCCGTCCGCACGGCGAGATATCCAGCGTCGACACGCTG
Source organism: Massilia sp. SR12 (assembly GCA_046523935.1). Classification (GTDB taxonomy): domain Bacteria; phylum Pseudomonadota; class Gammaproteobacteria; order Burkholderiales; family Burkholderiaceae_D; genus Rugamonas. The sequence goes on from CP159586.1 coordinate 5,184,174, forward strand.
ACCATGCTGCGCCGTTCCTTCCACACGCTGAAGGGCAGCAGTCGCATGGTGGGCCTGAACCGCTTCGGCGATGGCGGCCATGCGGTCGAGAAGGTGATGAACCTGTGGCTGGCCGAGGAACGCGCCGGCAATGAAACCTTGTTTGCACTGCTCGACTACGCAAGCGCGGAAATGTCGGCATGGGTTGAGGAGCTGGCAAGCACCGGCCACTCGGCCCGCAGCGAAGCGCCAATCGTCGCTGCCGCCGCGCGCGTGCAGGAGGGCGGGGCGTTCGAGCATCCCGGCTCCACTGCACAAGCCGCCGCCGCGCCGTCCGTCGACGCCGAGCCACTTGCCGCTGATGCTGGCGCCGCGCCATCCGACGCCGACGCCGTGCCGTCCGACGCGGCCGCCGATGCCGCACCATCCGACGCCCACGCGCTGCAGTCCGCCGACGCCTCTGCATTCATCCTTGAAGAACTAACCCTCGACGCCCTGCCAGCGGAGTCCGAGGAAGACGCAGCGCCTGCAGCGCGCCCAACGAACGTCATCGAATTCCCGAGCGCCACCGCGCCGGTCCCACCCGCCCCGCCGGCGGACGACAACATGAAGTTCGTGGGCCGCCTCGCGATCCCGCTCCCGCTGTACAACATCTACATGGCCGAAACCGACGAGCTGGTACGCCTGCTCGCGCGCGATTTCGGCGAATGGCGCCACGAACAGCGCCCGGTCAACGCCGAAGCGCTGCAAGCCGTACACACCCTGACCGGCACCTCCGGCACGGTTGGCTTCAAGCCGCTGCGCGAACTGTCTTATGCGCTCGAGACCACGCTGCAGCAACTGCAAGCCCCGGCCCCGCACCTGGACGAGGCCCAGCACGACCTGTTCGACTTCGCCATCGAACGCATCCGGCAAATGCTGCAAAGCTTCGCCACCGGCGAACTGCCGCCCGAGCAACCGGAGCTGATCGACGCCCTGCACAAGCTGCGCGACACCCTGGCGCACCCGCCGGAAGCCGGCCACGCGCTGGACGCGCGCCTCGACAGCATCGTCGGCGAACCGGCGACGGAAGTGCTGGAGGAACGCCTGGACGCCTTGTTCAGCGACACCTACCACAGCCTGCTGGCCGACCCGCCGCCCGCCCCGGAGCGCACGGAGAAGCCGAAGCAGGAAGTCGTCACGCAGGACGCGAACATCGACAACCTGTTCGACACCGCCTTTGACGACGCCTTCGACGCGCCCGAGCTGCAACAAGCCGCCCCCGCCGCCGAACCGCTGCACCTCGTGCCGCCAAGCGACGCCGAAGCCGTCGCAGCCACCGCCGAAGCCGTCGCAGCCGATGCCGATGCCGATGCCCCAGCCGATGCTGCCGCCGCCGCTACCGCCGATGCCGTCGCCAGCGAAGCCGCCGCCGCGTCCGACGTCGCCGCAGGCGCCGAAGCCGAATCTGCCGCTGCGTCCGACGTCGTCGACGCTGCCGCCGAAGCCCAATCTGCGTCTGCCGATGCCGTTTCCGCCCTCGTCGAACCCGCCGCCAACGACGCTGCCGCTGCCGACGACGCCGACGCCGCCGACGAAAGCATCGCCGCTCCGGCCGACGCCGCCGACGCCACCCACGCCGAAGCCATTACCGCCGACCAAGCCGACGACGCCGGCCACGCCGCCGCCGAAGCAAGCATCGCCGCTCCGGCCGACGCCGCCGACGCCACCCGCGCCGAAGCGATCGCCGCCGACGACGCACTCCACGCCGAAGCAGCCACCGCCGACCAAGCCGCCGACACCGACGCGACCATCGACACTCCTGCCGACGCCTTCGCCAGCACACCACCAAACGCCAGCGAGGCAGCGCACGCCGAAGCAACCGCCCTGCAAGCCGAGGAAGACGCCGCAGCCGCCGAAGCAGCGATGGAAATCGACGCCATCGACGCCACCGCAGCAGCCGCCGGCGAAGCGATCGACGACGCCGTCGACCTCGACCACGCCCCCGCCAGCGAAGTCCAGATCGTTGAACTGGAAGAAAGCCCGCACCTGCTGGGCGCCAGCCAAACCGACCTGCACGACGAGCTCGACCCCGACCTGCTGCCGGTCTTCCTGGAAGAAGGCGCCGACCTGCTGCCGCAGATTGGCGAAACCCTGCGCGCCTGGCACGCCAAGCCGACCGATTTCAGCCACGCCCACAGCCTGCAGCGCGTACTGCACACCGTAAAAGGCAGTGCAAGGATGGCCGGCGCAATGCGCCTCGGCCAGCACGCCCACGAAATCGAAACGCACATCGAAAACATGGTGCACGCAGGCAGCGCCTCCCAGCACTCGTTCGACGAGCTGATGGCGCACTACGACCACGCCCTGCTGCTGTTCGAACAACTGCAAAACCCGGAAGCCTACGCCGCAGCAATGGCCGCCGCGCAAGCCGCAGCCGCCGCACAAGAAGCCGGCGAACCGCTGCCGCAAGCCGTGGAAGGTGCGCCAGCCGCACCGCAGTCGCTGGCCGCCCTGGCCGCGCGCCTGGCCTCCAAGCCGCTGCCCGCGAAAGCCGACGACACCGACAGCGCCGCTAAATCGCCGCTGGTGCGCGTGCGCGCCGACATCCTCGACCGCCTGGTGAACCAGGCCGGTGAAGTGTCGATCACCCGCTCGCGCCTGGAAAACGAAGTAGGCTCCCTGCGCACCGCAGTCTCCGACTTCAACGAAAACTTGAACCGCCTGCGGCGCCAGCTGCGCGAAGTCGAAATGCAAGCCGAATCGCAGATCGCCTCCCGCATGTCGATCGCCGGCGAACGCGAATTCGACCCGCTCGAGTTCGACCGCTTCACCCGCCTGCAGGAACTGACCCGCATGATGGCCGAATCGGTGAACGACGTGGCCTCCTTCCACGAAGGCCTGATCCGCTCCATCGACAGCGCCTCCGGCGACCTGGGCCAGCAAGCCCGTATGACGCGCGACCTGCAGCGCGACCTGATGCGCGTGCGCATGGTGCCGTTCAACAGCATCTCCGAACGCCTGTTCCGCGTCGCGCGCCAGGGCGCGAAAGAAACCGACAAGCGCGTCAACCTCGACATTCGCGGCGGCGGCGTGGAAATGGACCGCAGCGTGCTGGAACGCATGGCCGCGCCATTCGAACACCTGCTGCGCAACGCCATCGTGCACGGCATCGAACAACGCGAGCGCCGCGTCGAGCATGGCAAAGGCGAGACCGGCGAACTGCTGGTGCAGGTCAGCCAGCAAGGTAACGAAGTGGTGCTGGAGTTCAGTGACGACGGCGCCGGCCTCGACCTGGACCGCATCCGCAGCAAGGCGCGCAGCATCGGCCTGCTGGCCGCAACCCAGGAAGTCACCGACGCCGAAACGGCCAACCTGATCTTCCAGCCCGGCTTCTCCACCGCCGATACGCTGACCGAACTGGCCGGCCGCGGCGTGGGGATGGACATTGTGCTGTCCGAGGCGCAAGCCCTGGGCGGCCGCGTGGAAACCTTCAGCGAGCCTGGCAAGGGCACGCGCTTCACCATCCGCCTGCCGCTGACGCTGGCCGTCACCCAGGTGGTGCTGATCGCCGCCGGCGGCCGCACCTTCGCGGTGCCGGCGCTGATGGTGGAGCAGGTGCTGCAGATGAAAGAGGGCGCGCTGGCGGAAGCGACCTCCAAGGGCGCCGTGGTGCACCATGGCCAGCACATCGCGCTGCGTTACCTGGCAACCCTGCTGGGCGACACGCAGGCGCGCCCGCTGCTGCAACGCTCCTCGCCGGTCATGATGCTGCGCAACGGCGCCGACCGCGTCGCGCTGCACGTCGATGAAATTGTCGGCAACCGCGAGGTCGTGATTAAGAACATCGGCCCGCAGTTGTCACGCATGCCGGGCATTGCCGGTGCAACCGTGCTGGGTTCGGGCGAGATCGTGTTGATCCTGAATCCGGTGGCGCTGCAGTTGCATGTGGCGCAGCATCCGGAACTGGCGCCGCGCACCGCCGCCACGCCGGCCCCGGCGCCGGCGGGTGGCGCGGCAGGTGCCGAGCCGGCTGCCCCGACCCGTGCCCATGGCACGGTGATGGTGGTGGACGATTCGCTGACCGTGCGCAAAGTGACCCAGCGCTTGCTGGAGCGCGAGGGCTACCACGTGATGCTGGCGAAGGACGGCGTGGACGCGCTGGAGCAGATGCAGGATCGCCTGCCGGAGCTGATGCTGGTGGATATTGAGATGCCGCGCATGGACGGCTTCGACTTGACGCGCAACGTGCGCGGTGTTGAAGCGACGCGTGAGATTCCGATCATCATGATCACCTCACGCTCGGCAGATAAGCACCGCAACTATGCGTTGCAGCTGGGTGTGAATGCCTACTTTGGCAAACCGTTCCAGGAAGATATCCTGCTGGGCGCGATTGCCGGGTTGCTGCCGCAGGACCGCTAAAGCGGTAGCGAGAGAACCGGGGAAACCGTAATAACAGAAAACCGGAAAACCAGAAAACCAGGGTCCGACCCTAAGGGTCGTACCCTGGTTTTCTGGTTTTCTGGTTTTCCGGTTTCACGATTTCCCGGTCCGCAGTTCCTCAACCAGCTTTAAACTGCGCGCACTGATCCGGCCGCGCCTGTGCTGCCACCACCTCATTCTTATCAAACTGCCCAGCCGCCGCCTCGGTATACCCGATACTAACCGCCTTCACCCCCAACCACTGCGGCACCCCCACATCATTCCGCACGTGCCCATTCCCCGCCAACAGCACCACACCGCGCTGGGCGTGCGCCGCCACCACCTGCGCCATCACCACATCCCGCGCCACCTGTGCCCGCACCATGCCCGGCGCCATCGCCTCCGGCAGCATATTGCAATGCCCATCCTTGATCGCCTGCACCTGCCCGCTGACCAGCGCAGCCGGTAGCGGCTGATCCAAACGGTAGGACTGGATAGTCGCTCCATCCAGCGCCGCCGCAAAACCATCGCGCATCACCTTACCCGCATCCGCGCGCGACAAATTCGCGGCCAGCAGCGGCAGCTTGAATTCCAGCGCCAGTTCAATCACAGGCTTGTACAGCTTCCACTCCCAGCGCGCATTGCCCGAAGCCGCCTTGATCACGCAATCGGCATCCTTGCAGCTCACCATGGCGCCGTCCAGCGCCGCCTGGTGCTCGCGGTCGAACTGCTCCATGGCCATCGCCGGGCGCCAGCCCGCTTCCACCTTGCTGCGGATGAAGGATAAGCGGCGTTCATGGCCGGCCGGGTTGTCGTGGACTTCACCCAGCAGATAGATCGCCGGTGCGGCCGGTGGTTGCGAGCTGCTCGCGGCGCAGCCGGCCAGCAGGAGCAGGGGGAACAGCAGTGGAAGCGAACGGTTCATATAGGTCGGGGGGCTTTCTGTCAGATGAGGTTAAAACGAATCGGGAATTCCACCCAGCTGGCGATGGCCTGCTCGCCGGTCCGTGCCGGCAGGAAGCGCCAGTTACGCACGGCGCGCAAGGCGGCGTCGTCAAACAGGCGTTGGCCGCTGCTGCGCGCCAGGCGGATGTCGCCGGGACGACCATCGGGTTCAACCCATACGCGCAGCAGCACCGTGCCTTGCACGCCCAGCTCGCGCAGCGCTATCGGGTATTCCGGCTGCGGACTATGGGCGTGGTCGGGCCGCGCCATCTGCACCGGAGCGGGTTCCGGTTTTGCGACCGTTGCTGCCACCACGGCAGCTTGCAGCGCAAGCTGTGGCGCGGCCGGTGCCGGAGCGCCAGCATCCGCCGTGACCGCAGGGGGCAGGGCCGGTGCGGTCGGCGCGGCCGGGGCCGCGGTGGCCGCCATTGCGGTGGGCGCCAGCAACGGTGCTGGCTTGGCGGAAGCTGCCGGCAGCGGCTTGGCGCGCTGCGTCTCGGGCTTGGACGGCAGCGCCTGAACCGGACGCGCCAGGGCCGGCAGAACCAACATGATGGCCGCCGCTTCCTGCTGCGCAGCGTGGCCGCGCGGCTTCTGCTGCAGGAAGGCCGCTAGCAACGCCGCGTGCAGCAGCACGCATAGCACTGCGGCACCGGGATGGCGGCGTCCAGGGAAGTTCATGCCTGCAGGCGCGCCGTCGTGCGCGGCATGGCGCGCGGCACCGGGCGGCGCGGCGTGACCACCAGCTCGCCTGCGTCATTCAGCGCGCTGCCCAGGCCAATGCCGTACAACGCCTCCAGCGCCGGCAAGGCGCCAATGTCGGCCGCCATATCGCCCACCAGTTGACCATCCGCCACCAGCAGCAAGCGGTCGAAAGCCAGCATGGCGTGGTTGATGTCGTGCAGGATGGCGAGCACCGCATGCCCGCGCTGCGACGCAAAGGCGTCCATGCTTTCCAGCAGGTCGAACTGCAGGCCCGGGTCGAGCGCGGCCAGGGGCTCGTCCACCAGCACCAGGCCGGCCTCGGCGTCCCACAACTGAGCGAAGATGCGCGCCAGTTGCACGCGCGCCCGTTCGCCGCCGGACAGGGTGTCGTAGGTGCGGCCCAGCAGATGCTCGGCGCGCGCCAGGGCGGCTGCCTCGTGCACAATGCGCTCGCCCTGCGGGTCGCTGGCCAGGGCTACGCGGCCCAGGCCGATCACCAGCTCCACCAGCAGGCCGTATGCCACGTCCGAAGCCTGCGGCAGCACCGCGCGGCGGCGCGCCAATGCAGCCTTGGGCCAATGGCGCAGGCTTTGCTGTTCAAAGCTGATGGCGCCCTGGGCGCAGGGCAGGTCGCCCGTCATCATGCGCAGCAAGGTCGATTTGCCGGCGCCGGATGGGCCCAGCACTGCAACGCGTTCACCAGCGCGCAACGACAGCTTGAAGGGGCCGAAGTGCTTGGCGCCCAGGCGCGCTGTCGCGTCATCCAGTTGCAGCAGGGGAGGGGGAAGGATTTGATGCATGCTAGCTCCCGTTCAGGCCAGGCGGCCGCGCGCATTGCGCAGCATGGCCAGGAAAACCGGCGCGCCGAGCAGCGCGGTAAAAATGCCCACCGGCGCTTCGGCAGGGATCATCGCGGTGCGCGCGATGGTGTCTGCCACCAGCATCAGCAAGGCGCCCAGCAGGCCGGACAAGGGCACCAGCACGCGCTGGTCAGCGCCTTGCCAACTGCGCACGATGTGCGGCGCCACCAGGCCGATAAAACTGATCAGGCCACTCCAGGCCACGGCCACGCCGGTCAGCAGCGCCACCATCAGCACCAGCTGCGTGCGCAGTGCGGCGACATTCACACCGACATGGACGGCGGCCGCTTCGCCCAGCGCCAGGGCGTTCAGCGTGCGCGCCAGGCGGCTGACGCGCCACAGCGCGAGCGCCACCACTGCGGCCAGGATGCCGCATTGCAGCCAGCCGCCGCCGGCCAGCGAGCCCAGGGTCCAGAAGGACAGGCTGCGTAACTGTTCGTCATTGGCCAGGTAGGTGCACAGTCCGACGATCGACATGGCGATCGCATTGAAGGCCATGCCCGCCAGCAGCAGGCCGGTAATTGAGCCGGGCGTCAGCCAGCGCGCGCCGCGATCAAGCGCGATGCAGATGGTGAAAGCGCCCAGCATTGCCATCAGCGGCAGCAGCCAAAGGCGCAGCGACGGTGGCATGGCCAGGTTGGCCAGTACGACGATGGTCAGCGCGGCGGCGCAGGTGGCGCCGCTGCTCACGCCGAGCAGGGTGGGGTCGGCCAGCGGATTGCGGAACAGGCCTTGCGTCAGCGCGCCGGACATGGCGAGCGCCACGCCGACCAGGATGGCGAACACGGCGCGCGGCAGGCGGATATGCCACAGCACATAGCTGCCGCCGGTCAGCTCGCCACCGGACAACAGGGACAGCCAGTCGTCCAGCAGCACCTGCACCGCGCCGAATGTCACCGCTGCCACGGCGGCCAAGGCCAGCAGGGTTGCCAGCAATGCCGCCGGCGGCAGCCAGCCCCGTCGCGTGGGCAGGGCTGCCGCGTGCACGGCCGCCATCATGCGCTCATCGCTTTCGCCAGCGCCGCATCGAGCGCCGCCAGGGCGGACGGCAGGCGTGGTCCGAAGCCGAGCAACTGCATCGCCTCCAGCGCCACCACGCGCCGCGCGCGGCCGGCCGGGGTCTGGCCGATGCCGGGCATGGCCAGCACGTTCTGCACCCCGCCGCGCACTTGCAGGCCCTGGTCAGTGAGCAGCACCACGTCCGGCTGCGCCGCGATCACGGCTTCCGGCGTCAGCGGCTTGTAGCCGGTGAAGCCGGTGATGGCGTTGCTGGCGCCGGCGTAGCGCAGCATGGCGTCGGCGCTGGTCTCGGTGCCGCTTACCATGGCCTGGCCCGGCACGTGCGACATGATGAACAGCACCTTCGGGCCTTTGCCGCCGCGCGCCTGGAGTTGTGCCTGCACTTGCGCCGTCACGCGTGCCCATTCCTGTTGCAGCGACTGCACCAGTTGCGCTGCCTGCGCCTTGCGCTCAACGATCTCGCCCACGCGCTGCACACGTTCAATCAGCCCCTCAAAGCGGTGGTTGGCGGGCAGCACCGACAGCGGCACGCCGGCGGCGGCTAGTTGCTTCAGCACTGTTGGCGGGCCGGCTTCCTCGCTGGCGATGATATGGGTCGGCGCCAGGGCCAGCACGCCCTCCGCCGACAGGGTGCGGGCATAGCCCACGTTCGGCAGCTTGCTGGCGGCGGCCGGGAACTGGGAGGTGGTGTCCACCCCAACCAGTTCACCTTGCGCCTGCAGGGCGTACATAATTTCCGTCAGCGCGCCGCCCACCGCCACGATGCGACGGTTGGCAGCGACGGCATGCGCAGCCGGAACCAGGCCTGCCAGCAGCAGGGCCGAGAGCTGCGCCAGGTGGGCGCGGCGGGCGGGGTTGGTCAGGCCTGGCATGTTGCGGCCTCGTCCTGGAGTTTGTCGACCAGCGCGCGCCATTCGCACAGTTCTGGCTTGCCCGGCTTGCGCTCGCCGAAGAACATGGCGATGGTTTCGCCTTCCGCATCAAAGAACTCAACCGAGGTCACCATGCCGTCCACGGTCGGCTTCTTGACGATCCAGGCGCGTGCGATATGGTCCTCGCGCAGGTGCAGGTTAAAGCCCGGATCGAGCACGTTGAGCCACGGGCCCATCGTGACGATCTTTTTCACCGGACCGGAGTGGATCTGGATCATGCCGTGGTTGCCGACGAAGACCATGATGGACACGCCTTCGCGCGCGGCCGCCTGCAGCAGTTCGCCGGCCGCGCCGGCCTCGACTTCCTGCACGAACTCGGGCTGCGCCAGGCGCAGGGCTTGGGTGCGGCTCACCTTGAATCGGCGCAGCATGCCGAAGAATTCGTGCGTGTCGCGCAGCGAGGACCAGGCCTGGCGCAGGCCCGCTACATCGATGTCCGCATCTGGCGTTTCCGGCGCCGGGACAGGCAGCGCTTGCACGGCGATGCCGCTGGCCTGGTCGTCTGCGCGGAAGCGCGCCACCAGGGCGTGGTATGCCTCCTCATTGCTTTGCGGCTTGATGAAGATCTTGTGGATGGCGGTGCCGGCGGCGTCGAAGAACTGCAGGCTATGCTGGGCGCTGTCCACGCCGAATTCGCTGACGGCAAAGCCGTGCGCCCAGGTGTGGTAAAACACGCGCAGGTCGATTTCGCCGCCCAGTACCAGGCCCACTTTGCCGTTGTGGCTCGCTTCACTATAGACGCCGGTTTTCTCGTGTACGCAGGACGGGTTGCGCGTCAGCGCCATGACCTCGCCCAGCGGTTCGATCGCCTCGATGATGTCGCTCCAGTCCGAGGTCAGACGCGTGGCCTGCAGGATGCAGGTTTCGCCGTCGGCGCTGGCGCCGGCGTGGTGGGCGATCAGTTCGCCCTCCGACAGTTGCAATTTCTCAGCGATGTCGCGGTGGCGGGCTTTGGCTTCGCGCCGTTCGCGGGCGAAGGACTGGCGGATGCTTGCGCTGCTATGGGTCATGAAGATCTCCTTAGAAGTCGTAACGGACGGAAGCCTGCAGGTTGCGGCCGGGGGCGGTGTAAGCGTCTTTCACCGTGCTGTTGTCAGCCACGCCGCGCACATCGGACCAGCGCCAGTAGGTGCTGTCGAAAACGTTGTTCAGGTTGACGTTGACGCTGATATTGGTTTGCGGGCGCCAGCTCAGGCCCAGGTCGGCCACGGTGCTGCTGCCCGGCGCGAACAGGCCGGCCGGCAGGCGGTCCTTGTCCTTGGCGGCGTTGTGCTGCAGGTTCAGGCGCGCGCTCCAGGTGGCGGCGTCGTAGCGCGCGCCGAGCGTCACGCGGGTTGGCGCCACGGTGTCGAGCGGGGTCTTCTCGCCCTCGGCCTCGCTGTCGCCGCGCGCGACGGCAAAGCCGCCGTTGATTTGCCACGACGGGTCGATGCGCCACTCGGCGCGGCCTTCCACGCCACGGATGGTGGCCTTGGCCAGGTTAATGTACTGGAACACCAGCGGGTCGGCCGGGGTGCCCGCGCCGCGCACCACTTGCTGGCTGATGAAATCATCGTAGCTGTTGTCGAACGCCGCCAGCGAGGCGCGCACAGCGCCGAACTTGGCGCGCAGGCCGATCTCGAAGCTGTTGGCGCGCTCCGCCTTCAGGTTCGGGTTGCCGATGCTGGTGTAGCCGGACGCCAGGTTGGTGAAGCCGTTGTTGACCTGGTCCGGGGTCGGCGCGCGGAAGCCCTTCGACCATTGCGCGTAAGGGGCCAGGGCCGGGGTGGCGCGCCACACCACGCCGATGCGCGGGGTCAGGGCATTGTCTGACAAGGTGGCCAGGGCGCCGGTGTAGCCCTTGGCCGATGGCGACAGCTTGTAGCGGTCATAGCGCAGGCCTGGGATCACGCTCAACTCGCCGGCTTCGATCTCGTCCTGCAGGAAGGCGCCGCCCAGGGTGTAGTCGGTGTCCGGGAAAGGACGGGTCGGGAAGGTTTCGCCGAACGGCGGCACGGTGCCATCGCGCACGCCGCTGACCTTGGTCTTGCTCCAGTCGCCGCCATAGCTCAGGCGCTGGTTGACGCTGCCGGACAGGTTGGTTTCCAACTGGGTCGACAGGCCGAAGATGTCCTGGCGGTAGGTGTTGTTGCGGCTGCGGTCGGCCGCCGTGTTGCGGTCTTCCAGCGACAGTTGTGACACCTTGGCCTCCTGGCGGAAGATGCGGGTTTCCGCGCGCTGCACCAGCGGCGCATTCAGGTCGCTGTAGCGGTGCTCGAAGGAGACGCGGTCGCGCGCGATGCGGTCGTGGGTGTCGAGGTCGATGGCCGAGGTGCCGGTCAGCGGCGGCACGGCGCGCGCCGAATACACCTCGGTATCTTGCTTGCGGTCCTGGGTTTCCAGCGTCACGCCGAATTGGTGCGCGGCGCTGGCGCTGTACTGCGCCTTGGCCAGCACGGAGCGGTTGTTGTAGTCGAGCGGGTTGGGCGCGGTGCGGCTGGCGTTCAGCGCCTCGTTGCGGCCCTGGTTGTCCACCTCGTGGCCTTTGCGCTTGGTCACCTGCACCAGGCCTTGCCAGGCGCCGGAGCGGGCGGCCGCGCCCATGGTGGCATGCCACGACTCGTCGACACCGGCCACACCGGCGCGCACGAAGCCGGCCGCATCGCGCCCGCGCAGCAGGTCGGACGGCTCGGTGGTGCGGAAGCTGACCGCACCGGCCAGGCCATCGCTGCCGAACTGGGTCGAGGCCGGACCGCGCAGCACGTCGGCGGAGCGAATTGCGTCCACGTCGAGGTAGTCGCCGCGGCCGGTCGAGAAGGAGGAGAAGGTGAAGGCGTTCGGCACGCGGATACCGTCGATGGTCATCAGGACCTGGTTGCCTTCCAGGCCACGGATATTAATGCCCTCGTTGCCGGCGCGGCCGGTCGCGGCGCCAGCGGCGGAGAAGCGGGTCGGCGCCGAGCGCACGTCCACGCCCAGTTCATTGCGGAACAGGTCCTTGATGTCGCGCGCGCCTTCTTGCTCGGCTTTTTCGGCGGTGATCACGGTGACCGTGTTCGGCACGTTGTCGACGCGGCGTTCGGTGCGGGTCGAGCTGACCGTGATTTCGTCCAGGCGGACGGTGGTTTCTGGGGTGGGGGAGGTCTGGGCAGAGACGGCGGCTGGGAGCGAAGCCCAAGCCATACCGATAGCCAGCGCCAAAGTGGTTTTGCGCAGCACGTGAGGTCCTTTTGGAAGAATGCACTCGGGCTGGCGGATCGGCGGCTAGCGCTTGGGGGCTGGCAAATGCGAGTTGAAACTAGTTAAACGGTTAGTGTGAGGCGATTGTAAACGAGAATCATTCGCATTGCAACGGTGGGGGAGGGATGGGTTTGGGTGGGTGTGGAAAACCGGAAAACCGGAAAACCAGGGTCCGACCCTAAGGGTCGTACCCTGGTTTCCCGGTTTCCCCGGTTTTCCCGGTTTTTCCGGTTTTTGCGCGTTAGCCGGCTTTTACCACCGCATACCGTTCCAGCGTACGCTTGCGCGCCTCGTCATGCTCAACGATCGGTTTGCGCGGCAGATGGATTTCCTTGGCGCTCAAACCCGCCAGTTGCGGCAGGTAGCGCTTAATAAACTTGCCCTCCGGGTCGAACTTCTGCGATTGCGTGACCGGATTGAAAATCCGGAAGTACGGCTGCGCGTCGCAGCCCGACGAGGAAGCCCACTGCCACCCGCCATTATTGGCCGACAGGTCAAAATCATTCAGGTGCAGCGCGAAATACGCCTCACCCCAGCGCCAGTCAATGCCCAGGTCTTTGCACAGGAACGACGCGGTCACCATGCGCAAGCGGTTATGCATATACCCCGTGCGGTTCAACTGCAGCATGGCGGCGTCCACCAGCGCATAGCCAGTGCGCCCCTCGCACCAGGCGGCGAACAGCTCCTCCGCCTCCGGCCCGCTTTCCCATTCGATCTTGTCGTAGGCCGGCTTGAACGAGCCGCCCACCACGTGCGGGTTGTGGAACAGGATCTGCATGTAGAACTCGCGCCAGATCAGCTCCGACAGCCAGACCGCGCCGCCTTCGCCCGCCGCGCCGCGCGCCGACATGGTCATCACGGTGCGCACCAGGTGGCGGATCGAGACGGTGCCGAAGCGCAGGTGCATCGACAAATACGAGGGCCCTTTGATGGCGGGATAGTCGCGCGCCACGCCGTAATCGGCCACGCGCCCAAGGAAGTCGTCAAACAACTGCGGCCCGCTGCCGATGCCCAGCTCATGCAGGTTGGTGCGCTCGAAGCCCATTTCGGCCAGCGGCGGCAGGCTGCTCTGGCCCGGCGCAAAGCGGCCCGGCTGGTGCGCGCTGCCCGGCTCGACCGTCCACGGCGCCAGCACCGAGGGATCGGCATCCAGCTTGCGCAGCCAGGCGTTTTTATAGGGGGTGAAGACGGAAAACGGGTTGCCGCCCTGGGTCAGCACCTCGTCGCGTTCGAACACCACCTGGTCCTTGAAGGTGCGCAGTTGCCGGCCGGCATCGGCCAGCGTGCGCGCCACGGCCTGGTCGCGCGCGATGGCGGCCGGTTCGTAGTCGTGGTTGGCGAAGACTGTCGCGGCATCCAGCTCGGCGGCCAAGGCCGGAATCGCGCTTTCCGCCACGTCGTGCCGCACGATCAGGTGGCCGCCAAGCGCTTCCAGCTCAGCGGCAAGGGCGGCCAGGGTGTCGTGGATGAACTCCACCCGGCGGTCGGCGGCGGGCAGGGCATCCAGGATGGCGCGGTCGAAAACGAAGGCGCAGTAAACTGTTGCACCTGAGGCAAGTGCATGGTGCAAGGCGGCGTGGTCGAATAACCTTAGGTCGCGGCGCAACCAGACGAGGGCGTTTTTCATGGCTGGATCGGCAATTCATAGTAAACTGTCGTTACATCCGACAGTTGCAGCGCGGATATTACAGTAAAGAACTCTTAACAGTCCTGCATAGAGAGCAATCATGAAAAAAGTCAAACTGACCAAAAGCATGCCTGTGCCGGGATTGTTACCGGAAACTATTGAACTGAAGGAGCTAAAGGCGCCTATGACTGCCCCTGCGCTCAATCTGGCGAATCATTTCTTGATTGCCATGCCATCCATGCAAGATCCGATTTTCGGCGGCACGGTGGTGTATGTATGTGAACACAATGAAAACGGCGTGCTGGGCGTCGTCATCAACAAGCCTACCGATATGACCATGGAAGTGCTGTTCGACCGGATCGACCTGGAAGTGTCGTCCGCCGCCGAGCGCCACCTGGAATCGGAACCAATCATGTTCGGCGGCCCGGTGCAGGACGACCGCGGTTTTGTCTTGCACACGCCGGGCGCGCGCTATTCGTCCTCGCTGACGGTGACCAACGACGTTGCCTTTACCACCTCGATCGACGTGCTGGAAGCCGTGGCCCGTGGCCATGGTCCGGAACGCATGATGGTGTCGATCGGCTACGCGGGCTGGAGCCCGGGCCAGTTGGAAGACGAACTGGCGCGCAACGGCTGGCTGACTGTCGCCGCCGATCCGCGCGTGGTGTTCGACACCCCAATCGAGGAGCGCTACAACGCCGCCATGAAGCTGCTGGGCTTCGATCCCCTGATGCTTAATTCTGAAGCGGGTCATGCATAGTCCGGAAACTGTTTTAGGCTTCGACTTCGGCATCAAACGCGTTGGGGTCGCAATGGGAAATACGATGATCGGCCAGGCCACTCCCCTGGCCGTCATTCAATCCACGGTCAACGATGCACGCTTCGCCGAAATCAAGGCCCTGATCGACAAATGGGGGCCGACGAAACTGGTGGTGGGCCTGCCTTTCCATCCGGATGGGGCAGAGCACGAAATGACGGCGCGCTGCCGTAAATTCGCCAACCAGTTGAACGGCCGTTTCAATCTTCCTGTGGTGCTGGTCGACGAGCGCTACTCCTCGGTGATGATCCAGGCCAAGCGTGGCGAAATCATCGACGACCGCGCCGCCGCCATCATCCTGCAACAATACTTTGACGAATATGCCCCACATTGATCACCAACAACTGGACGCTGAAGCGCTGTATGCGAACCTGCTGGAGCAGGTCCGGGCCGCCATTGCCGGCGCCAATGATCCCGCCATCGTCGGCATTCACTCGGGCGGCGCCTGGATCGCCGAGCGCCTGGCGCAAGACCTGGGCCTGACTGCGCGCCTGGGCGTGCTGGACGTGTCCTTCTACCGCGACGATTACGCGAAGAAGGGCCTGCCGGCGGAAGTGAAGCCGACCCATATCGGCTTTGACGTCAACGGCGCCAGCATCGTGCTGGTGGACGACGTGCTCTACACCGGCCGCACCACGCGCGCGGCCATCAACGAATTGTTCGACTACGGCCGCCCGGCGCGCATCCTGCTCGCAGCGCTGGTGGACCGTGGCGAACGCCAGTTGCCGGTGGCCGCCGATTGCGTGGCGGCCCACACCCGCTGCGCGCCAGGCCAGGCGCTGCGCCTGCAGCAAGGCGGCGACGGAAAGTTTTCCCTGACTATTGAACAGAACCATGCTTAATCCGCAACTCAACAAACACGGCGAGCTACAGCACCTGCTGTCGACCGAGGGCCTGCCCAAGGCCATCATCAACCAGATCCTCGATACCGCCTCCTCCTTCGTGTCCGTCTCGGACCGCGAAGTGAAGAAGGTTCCGCTGATGCGCGGCAAAAGCGTTTTCAACCTGTTCTTCGAGAATTCCACCCGCACCCGAACCACCTTCGAGATCGCGGCCAAGCGCTTGTCGGCGGACGTGATCAACCTGAATATCGCGGCGTCTTCCGCCAGCAAGGGCGAGTCGCTGCTGGACACCATCGACAACCTGTCAGCCATGCACGCCGATATGTTCGTGGTGCGCCACGCGCAGTCCGGCGCGCCCTACCTGATCGCCAAGCACCTGCAGGACACCAAGCAGAACCACGTGCACGTGGTGAACGCGGGCGACGGCCGCCACGCGCACCCGACCCAGGGCCTGCTGGACATGTACACCATCCGCCACTACAAGAAGGACTTCACCAACCTGCGGGTGGCGATCGTGGGCGACATCCTGCACAGCCGCGTGGCGCGTTCCGACATCCACGCCCTGACCACCCTGGGCGTGCCGGAAATCCGCGCCATCGGCCCGCACACCCTGCTGCCGGGCGGCCTGGAGCAACTGGGCGTGCGCACCTTCACCAATATGGATGAAGGCCTGAAGGATGTGGACGTGATCATCATGCTGCGCCTGCAGAACGAGCGCATGAGCGGCGCGCTGCTGCCGTCCGCCGGCGAGTACTTCCGCGCCTACGGCCTGACGCCGGAGCGCCTGGCGCTGGCCGCGCCGGACGCCATCGTGATGCACCCTGGCCCGATGAACCGCGGCGTGGAAATCGATTCCGCCGTGGCCGACGGCCCGCAATCGGTGATCCTGTCGCAGGTCACCTTCGGCATCGCAGTCCGCATGGCGGTAATGAGCATCGTAGCAGGCACCCACGCATGAAACTCCACATCACAAACGGCCGACTGATCGATCCGGCCAACAAGATCGACGCCAAACAAGACCTGTTCATCGTGGACGGCAAAGTCGCCGCCATCGGCAGCGCGCCGGCCAGCTTTGCAGCCGACCGCACTATCGACGCCGCCGGCATGGTGGTGGCGCCGGGCCTGGTCGACCTGTCCGCGCGCCTGCGCGAGCCGGGCTTTGAATACAAGGCCACCCTGAAATCGGAAATGCAGGCGGCAGTGCAGGGCGGCGTGACTTCCCTGGTGTGCCCGCCCGACACCGACCCGGTGCTGGACGAGCCGGGCCTGGTGGAAATGCTGAAGCACCGCGCGCGCGGCCTGAGCCAGGCCCACGTGCATCCGCTGGGCGCACTGACCCACGGCCTGAAAGGCGAGGCGCTGACCGAGCTGGTGGAACTGACCGGCGCCGGCTGCATCGGCTTCGCGCAGGCCGAAAACCCGATCAAGGACACCACTGTGCTGCAGCGCTGCATGCAGTACGCCGCCACCTTCGGCTTCACCATCTGGCTGCGCCCGCAGGACGCCTACATCGGCCGTGGCGGCGTGGCCCACAGCGGTCCCCTGGCGTCGCGCCTGGGCCTGTCCGGCGTGCCGGTGATGGCCGAGACCATCGCCCTGCACACCATCTTTGAGCTGATGCGCGCCACCGGCGCCAAAGTCCACCTGTGCCGCATGTCGTCCGCCGCCGGCCTGGAACTGGTGCGCGCCGCCAAGGCCGAAGGCCTGCCGGTGACCTGCGACGTGGGCGTGCACCACGTGCACCTGACCGATACCGACATCAACTTCTTCGACGCCAATGCGCGCGTCGACCCGCCCTTCCGCACCCAACGCGACCGCGATGCGATCCGCGCCGGCCTGCTGGACGGCACCATCGACGCCATGTGCTCCGACCACACCCCGTGCGACGACGATGAAAAGCTGTTGCCGTTCGGCGAAGCCTCGCCCGGCGCCACCGGCCTGGAACTGCTGCTCTCGCTGGCCATCAAGTGGGCCGACGATTACGCTGCGGCGCAGGGCAAGGATGATGCGCTGGCGCGCGCCATCGCCCGCGTCACCACCGATGCCGCGCGCGTGGCCGGCCTGGCGCAAGCCGGCCAACTGGGCGTGGGCAGCGTGGCGGACGTGGTGGTGTTTGACCCGGCCGCGCGCTGGACCGTGACCGGCGCCGCGCTGGCCAGCCAGGGCAAGCACACGCCGTTCCTGGGCTATGAATTGGCGGGCCAGGTGGAAGCGACGATCGTGGCGGGACATGTCGCCTATGCGCGGAATGGACGCTAATCAGCCAGCCAGGCGCAATCTCGACTGGCGCCTGATGCTGCGCATCGGGCGCATGACTTTGCACGTGCTGGCGGGCATGGCGATTTGCGCGTTTATCTTCCCCTTCATCGGGGCCGGGAAGCGCAATGTCCATGTGCGCCGCTGGTCGCGCCAGCTTCTGGCCATTTGCAATGTCAGCGTGCAGGTCAGCCCGGACAGCGCCGAGGTGCTGGAGCATGGCATGGTGGTCTGCAACCACATTTCGTGGCTGGACATCTTCGTCATCAATGCGCTCTACCCATGCCGTTTCGTGGCCAAGTCGGAAATCCGCGACTGGCCGCTGGCCGGCTGGCTGACGGCGCAGGCGGGCACCGTGTTCATCGCGCGCGGCAATAAGCGTGAGCTGCGCAATATCTTCAAGGGCCTGGTGCATGCCTTGCAGGAGGGCCAGCGCGTGGCCTTCTTCCCGGAAGGCACCACGGCAGCGCAGGGCACCATCCTGCCATTCCATGCCAACCTGTTCGAGGCGGCGGTGGACGGCAAGGTGCAGGTGCAGCCGTTCGCGTTATCCTATGTGGATGCGGCCGGACAGCCGCATACCTCGG
This sequence comes from Massilia sp. SR12, assembly GCA_046523935.1. Lineage (GTDB taxonomy): Bacteria > Pseudomonadota > Gammaproteobacteria > Burkholderiales > Burkholderiaceae_D > Rugamonas. The sequence goes on from CP159586.1 coordinate 5,202,364, forward strand.
TCGACTTCATCGGCGATATGACCTTTGCCCAAAGCGTGGTCAATATCCTGGACGGCAAGCCAGTGCGCGCGCGCCTGACGCTGCTGGCGCCGATGGCAGGCGAGGGTGCGCACCGGCGCGAACTGGCGCAGGCGGCGCATAATGCCATTGGCACGGCGCTCGGCATCCTGCCGGAGACGGAAACTTTACAGGAGCATTCAGCATGACCAGGATCAGTGTGCTGGCAGCCTGCCTGCTGTTGGCAGCGTGCAGCGGCGATTTGTTCGCCAACGCCAAGACCCTGCGCACGCAGGCAACGGATAGCCTGACGCAAAAGAACTACGGCATTGCGGCCGACAAGGCCTATGCCGCCACCTTGAAGTCGCCCAAGGATGCCGAGGGCTTCTTCCTGCTGGCGCAGGCGCAGGCGCAACTGGGGCGCAAGAATGCCGCCCTGGCCTCGCTCGAGACGGCCATCGCCAATGGTTTCACCGACGAGGAAGCGATCAAGGGCAACGCCAACCTGGCGCCGCTGCACAATGCCGAGGCTTATAAGGAGCTGATGGCGGCTACCTTTACTCCGGCCCCTACGGACGGCGCCGCGCCGGCCGAGGGCGCCGCTGCGGCCGAGGGGACCGCTGCGGCCGATGCCGCCAGTGCCCAAGCCAAGCCAAGCGGGCAGCAGGCGCAAGCAGCGCCGCAAACCGCCCCGGCGCGCTGATCCCGCAGCGCGCTACGGCCCGTCACTTCGCTTTTTGCGCCCGGTACTCCGGGCAATCCACCTGCAGCAGGCTGCGGTCGTCCAGGCAGACGGCCGACAGTTTGCCGCCCCACACGCAGCCGCTATCCAGCGCGATAAGGCCCGGCTTGATCTGCAAGCCCAGCGCCGACCAGTGGCCGAACACCACGGTGGTATCGGCGCTGCGGCGGCCCGGCACCTCGAACCACGGCATCAGGCCGGAGGCGGGGTCGGCCATCGCCGTTTCCTTCATTTTGAAATCCATCACCCCTTCGGCATTACAGAAGCGCATGCGCGTCAGCGCGTTGACGATGCAGCGCAGGCGCGCGGTGCCGGCCAGCGACTCGTCCCAGCGGTCGGGCAGGTTGCCGTACATATCGCGCAGGAAGTCCACCCACTGCTCGCTGCGCAGCGCCGCCTCGACCTCGCCGGCCAGGGCCAGGGTTTGCTGCGCCGTCCATTGCGGCAGCACGCCGCCGTGCACCAGCAGGTGATCCTGGCGCAGGATGGCCATGGGGCGCTGGCGCAGCCAGTGCAGCAGGGCTTCACGGTCGGCGGCGGCCAGGATATGTTCGATGGTGTCGGAGCTGGATTCGGGGCGGATACCGTTGGCCACCGCCAGCAAATGCAGGTCGTGGTTGCCCAGCACGGCGTCGATGCGGCCATCGCTGCCCTGGCTCAGGGCCTGCACGTAGCGCAAGGTGGACAGGGAATCAGGCCCCCGGTTGATCAGGTCGCCGCAGAACAGGATGGCCGGCGGTTGATTCCCTGCGGCATGTTCTGTTTCCAGGATATTTTCAACCAGTGTTACAGTCTCGCCGTGGCAGCCCTGCAGGTCGCCCACTACATATGTTTTCATTTGGGATTATCAAATACAATCATGGTGTCAATTTACTCGTAAGGATAACGCATGATATTCGTCACTGGCGGTGCTGGTTTTATCGGGTCCAACTTCGTGCTGGACTGGCTGGCGCAATCGGATGAAGCCGTCCTGAATTACGATAAGCTGACCTATGCCGGCAATTTGAAGAACCTGGCCTCGCTGCAAGGCGACGCCCGCCACGTCTTCGTGCGCGGCGATATCTGCGACCAGGCCCAGGTGCTGGCGCTGTTCCGTCAGCACAAGCCGCGTGCCGTGGTGCACTTTGCGGCGGAATCGCATGTGGACCGCTCGATCCACGGCCCGGGCGAATTCATCCAGACCAATATCAACGGCACCTTCAGCCTGTTGGAAGCGGCGCGCGCCTACTGGAATGAGCTGGGCGATGCCGAAAAGGCCGCTTTCCGCTTCCTGCACGTGTCGACCGACGAGGTGTACGGCACCCTGGGGCCGGACGATGCGCCGTTCAGCGAAACCACCTCCTATGCGCCGAATAGCCCGTACAGCGCATCCAAGGCTGCCTCGGACCACCTGGTGCGTTCCTACCACCACACCTATGGCTTCCCGACGCTGACCACCAACTGCTCGAATAACTACGGCCCTTACCATTTCCCGGAAAAGCTGATCCCGCTGATCATCGCCAACGCGCAGGCCGGCAAGCCGCTGCCGATTTACGGCGACGGCCAGCAGGTGCGCGACTGGCTGTTCGTGAGCGACCACTGCACCGCGATCCGCCGCGTGCTGGCCGAAGGCCGCCTGGGCGAGACCTACAACATCGGCGGCTGGAACGAGAAGGCCAACCTGGACGTGGTGCATACCTTGTGCGATATGCTCGACAGCCTGAAGCCAAAGGCCGCCGGCGGTAGCTACCGTGACCAGATCACCTATGTGAAAGACCGTCCCGGCCACGACCGCCGCTACGCCATCGACGCGCGCAAACTGGAGCGCGAGCTGGGCTGGAAGCCGGCCGAAACCTTCGAAACCGGCATCCGCAAAACCGTGCAGTGGTACCTGGATAATCCGCAATGGGTGGCGGATGTGCAGTCCGGCGCCTACGCCAACTGGGTCGAGACCAACTACAACAACCGGGAACAATAATGAATCCAGTCAGCAATCGCAAAGGCATTATCCTGGCCGGCGGCTCCGGCACGCGCCTGTACCCGATCACCAAGGCGGTCTCCAAGCAGCTACTGCCGATCCACGACAAGCCGATGATTTACCACCCGCTGACGGTGCTGATGTTGGCCGGCATGCGCGACATCCTGATCATCTCCACGCCGCAGGACACGCCGCGCTTCCAGGAACTGCTGGGCGATGGCAGCCAGTGGGGCCTTAACCTCAGCTACGCGGTGCAGCCGTCGCCGGACGGCCTGGCGCAAGCCTTCATCATCGGCAAGGAGTTCGTGGGCGACAACCCGTCGGCCCTGATCCTGGGCGATAACATCTTCTACGGCAACGACCTGGACGCCATGCTGCGCAGCGCCGCCGAGCGCACCGAGGGCGCCACCGTGTTCGCCTACCACGTGACCGATCCGGAACGCTATGGCGTGGTGGAATTCGACGACGAGCGCCGCGCGCTGACCATCGAAGAAAAGCCGTCCGTGCCGAAATCGAATTACGCCGTCACCGGCCTGTATTTCTACGACACCGGCGTGTGCGATATCGCCGCCAACATCAAGCCGTCCGCGCGCGGCGAGTTGGAAATCACCGACGTCAACCGCGCCTATCTGGAAGCGGGCTCGCTGAAGGTGGAGCTGATGGGCCGTGGCATGGCCTGGCTCGACACCGGCACCCACGATTCGCTGCTGGACGCCTCGCAGTTCATCGCCACCATCGAGCGCCGCCAGGGCCTGAAGGTGGCCTGCCCGGAAGAAATCGCCTTCCGCAAAGGTTATATCGACGCCGCCCAACTGCGCCAGCTAGCCGAACCGCTGAAAAAGAACGGCTACGGCCAATACCTGTTGCGCATCCTGGAAGATAAGGTGATTAACCGATGAAAGTACTGCCAACCCCGATCGAGGGCTTGCTGGTGATCGAGCCGACCGTGTTCGGCGACGATCGCGGCTTTTTCTACGAGAGCTTCAATGCGCGCCGTTTCGAGGAGTTGACCGGCGTGCGCACCGAGTTCGTGCAGGACAACCATTCGCGTTCCGCCAAGGGCGTGCTGCGCGGCCTGCATTACCAGGTGGAGCAGGCGCAGGGCAAGCTGGTGCGCGTGACCAGCGGCGCTGTGTTCGACGTGGCGGTGGACTTGCGCAAGTCCTCGCCGACCTTCGGCCAGTGGTATGGCCTGGAACTGTCGGCCGAGAACAAGCGCCAGTTGTGGATTCCGGCCGGCTTTGGGCACGGCTTTGTGGTCACCAGCGAGGTGGCGGAGTTCCTGTACAAGACTACCGACTATTACGCGCCGCCGCATGAGCGCAGCGTGATCTGGAACGATCCGGCCATCGGCATTGAATGGCCGCTGGACGGCGAACCGCTGTTGTCGGCCAAGGACAAGGCTGGCCTGCCGCTGGCGGAGGCTGACGTCTTCCCATGAAAATCCTGTTGACGGGCGCCAGCGGCCAGGTGGGGCATGAACTGGAGCGCAGCTTGCAAGGCCTGGGCGAGGTGGTGGCCGTGGACCGGCGCCGCATGGCGCTCGACCAGCTCGACCAGGTGCGCCAGGTGATCCGCGAAGTGCGGCCGCAGCTAATCGTCAATCCGGCCGCCTATACGGCGGTGGACCAGGCGGAAAGCGAGCCGCAACTGGCGCACCGCATCAATGCCGAAGCGCCGGCCGTCATGGCGGAGGAGGCCAGGCGCCTGGGCGCGGCCCTGGTACATTACTCGACCGACTACGTTTTCCCCGGCGACCAGCCGGGCGCGCGGCGTGAAGGCGATGCCACCGGCCCGGCCAATGTGTACGGCGCCAGCAAGCTGGCCGGCGAGCAGGCCATCATCGCGTCCGGCGTGCCGCACCTGATTTTCCGCACCAGCTGGGTGTATGGCATGCGCGGTAAGAACTTCCTGCTGACGATGCTGCGCCTGGCCAGGGAGCGCGAGGAATTGCGCATCGTGGCCGACCAGCACGGCGCGCCGACCTGGAGCCGCACCATTGCCGACAGCACGGCCCTGGTGCTGGCGCAGGCGCGCCCCGGCAGCGACAGTTGGTGGCAGGACAATGGCGGCATCTACCACCTGGCCAGCCAGGGCGAAACCACCTGGCATGGCTTTACCGAGGCCATCCTGGCGCACGCTGGCATTGATTGCCGCCTGCTGCCGATCGCCTCGACCGAGTACCCGGTGCCGGCCAAACGGCCGCAAAACTCGGTGCTGGATTCCGGCAAATTGATGGGACGTTTCTGCAACTTGCCGAATTGGCAAGAGTCCTTGCGCCTATGCATGGGAAGCTGAATAGTTCAGAAAGGTATCAATTCGTAAGTAAATGCCGGGGGCGCAACGCCCTCGGCTAGAATTTCCCGTCGGCCCGCATGAATCCGGTACAATCGCCCGGTTAGCGCGCGGGCAATCTTTCTTTCTGCGCCGCGATCAAACCAGCGGCTAGCTCCCTATACTGATAAGAACAAATGTTTTCCTTCCTCGTGAGCTTTGTCGCGTCTGCACTGTTGACCCTGTGGGTCATCAAAGAAGTGCGGCTGCATGGCCCTGCGCTGGACACTGATTTCCTCGGCGTACAAAAGGTGCATGTGCACCACGTGGCCCGTATCGGCGGCCTCTCCATCTTCCTCGCGGTGGCCCTGAGCGCCTGCATTTCCGTCTGGCGCGTGCCGGCCATGACCAGTTGGATGCTGTCGCTGATGGTGTGTTCCCTGTTCGCCTTTGCCGGCGGCATTGTGGAGGACTACACGGGCAAGGTCAGCGCCACGCGCCGCCTGTTGCTGACCATGTTCGCCGCCTTGCTCGGCTATTTCCTGCTGGATGCGCGCATCGACCGTATCGACTGGCTGGCCTCGGCCTGGCCGCTGCCGTATTTGTGGCTGACCTTGCCACTCACGGTGCTGGCGGTGGCCGGTATTGCCAACGCCATTAATATCATCGACGGTTTCAATGGCCTGGCCAGCGTGGTTACCATTTGCATGCTGCTGTCGCTGGGTTATGTGGCCTTGCAGGTAAACGATATGTTTGTGCTGGTGGCGGCGCTGATGGTGGCAGGCGCTACGGCCGGTTTCCTGATTTGGAATTACCCGGTTGGCCTGATTTTCCTGGGCGACGGCGGTGCGTACTTTATCGGGTTTATGCTGGGCGAATTAGCGCTGCTGCTGGTAATGCGCAACCCTCAAGTTTCTACATGGTACGCGGTATTGCTTTTAATATATCCCGCCTTTGAAACCCTGTTCAGCGTTTATCGGCGCCTGTTTATCCGGGGGAAGTCGCCCGCTATGCCGGACGGTATTCATTTGCACAGCCTGATTTTCCGCCGCGTGGTGCAATGGGCCGTGGGCCGCAAGGATGCGCGCGCCCTGGTGCGGCGCAATTCCCTGACCTCGCCTTACCTGTGGATGTTTTCGCTGATGGCGGTGATTCCCGCCACCGTGTTCTGGCGCTACACCTGGGTCCTGATCCTGTTCTGCCTGTTATTTATTGCCAGTTATGTCTGGCTTTATGTGCGAATTGTCCGATTTAAAGCGCCACGTTGGATGATTCGACATAGGAAAAGCCACTGACCGGATTTCGTGTATATTGCATTACATCGAACCCAATAAAGGATAGGAATATGGACTTGTCTAATATGTCGTCTCCTGAATTGCGCAATCTGCAAGAGCAGATTAAACGCGAATTAAAACAGCGCGAAGGCCACGACAAGCAAAAGGCACGCGAGCAGATCTTTGCCATTGCGCAGCAGGTCGGCCTGCCGCTCAAGGATTTGCTGATCGGCTACCCGGGCACCCGCAACAAGGGCGGCAAGGTCGAGGCGCGCTACCGCAATCCGGCTAACGCTGCCGAGCTGTGGACCGGCCGCGGTCGCCAGCCGAAATGGGTCAAGGACTGGGTCGATGGCGGCAAGCCGCTCGACGGCCTGCGCATCTGACCCACACTATCTTCAACTTACGTCTTAGTATTTCTATGGTCGCTCTCTCACAATCCATTTTCAAAGCTTACGATATCCGCGGCATCATCGGTAACACGCTGGACGCCGGCGTGGCCCGTTCGATCGGCCATGCGTTCGGCATGGCCGCCGCCGCCAAGGGAGAGCGCAGTGTCGTGATCGGCCGCGACGGACGCCTGTCCGGCCCGGAACTGATCGCCGCGCTGGCGCAGGGCCTGCAGGCCGCCGGCATGGACGTGATCGACCTGGGCGTGGTGGCCACGCCGATGGTGTATTTCGGCACCCAGGTGCTGGACACCCGTTCCGGCATCATGGTCACCGGCAGCCATAACCCGCCTGATTACAACGGCTTCAAGATGGTGCTGAAGGGTGAGGCGATCCACGGCGAATCGATCACGGCGCTGTACAAGGCGATTCAAGCGGGCCTGCTGCCGGCCGCTACGCCGGGCCAGTACGGCACGCACGATATCCGCGCCCAGTACCTGGAGCGCATTATCGGCGACGTGAAAATCGCGCGCCCGATCAAGATCGCGGTCGATTGCGGCAACGGCGTGGCCGGCGCGTTCGCGGGCGACCTGTATCGCGGCATGGGCTGCGAGGTGGTGGAACTGTTCTGCGAAGTGGATGGCACCTTCCCCAACCACCACCCGGACCCGGCGCACCCGGAAAACCTGCAGGACCTGATCAAGGCGCTGCAGGAAACTGACGCGGAAATCGGCCTGGCGTTCGACGGCGACGGCGACCGCCTGGGCATCGTCACCAAGGACGGCCAGATCATCTTCCCGGACCGCCAGATGATGCTGTTCGCGGAGGACGTGTTGTCGCGCAATCCGGGCGAGCAAATCCTGTACGACGTGAAGTGCACGCGCCACCTGGCGCCGTATATCGAGAAGGCGGGCGGCAAGCCGCTGATGTACAAGACCGGCCACTCGCTGGTGAAGGCCAAGCTGAAGGAAACCGGCGCCCCGCTGGGCGGTGAAATGAGCGGCCACATCTTCTTCAAGGACCGCTGGTACGGTTTTGACGACGGCTTGTACGCCGGCGCGCGCATGCTGGAAATCCTGACCAAACACGCCGACCCGTCGGCCCTGCTGAACGCGCTGCCGAAATCGGACAGCACGCCGGAACTGCACCTGCACCTGAACGAAGGCGAGAACTTCTCGCTGATGGCCAAGCTGGTGGCCGAGGCCCAATTCCCGGGACATGAACGCATCATCGATATCGACGGCCTGCGCGTGGAATACGCGGACGGTTTCGGCCTGGCGCGCTCGTCCAACACCACGCCGGTGATCGTGATGCGCTTTGAGGCGGAATCGCCGGCCGCGCTGGCGCGCATCCAGGGCCAGTTCCGCGATGTGATCCTGGCCGCCAAGCCTGACGCACAACTGCCGTTCTGATGAATATCCTTCTGGTACGCGTCTCCTCGCTGGGAGACGTGCTGCATAACATGCCCATCGTGGCCGACATCAAGCGCCACTTCCCGCAGGCGAATATCGACTGGGTGGTGGAGGAGGGCTATGTCAGCCTGGTGCGATTGAACCCGATGGTGCGCAATATCCTGCCGTGGGGCCTGCGCCGCTGGCGCAAGAACCTGCGCAGCAAGGACGTTCGTGACGAAGTCGGCGCCTTCTTCACCAAGCTGCGCGAAGTCCACTACGACTATGTGTTCGACACCCAGGGCTTGCTCAAGACCGGCGTGATCATGGGCGCCGCGCGCGGCAAGCACAAGATCGGCCTGGCCAATGGCAGCGAGGGCTCGGGCTACGAAGGCATTTCGCGCATCTTCCACAGCAGGAGCATCCCGACCCATCCGCGCACGCACGCGGTGGCGCGCGGCCGCCTGGTGGTGGGCGCGGCGCTGGGCATTAATGTCGACACCCCGGCCGACTTCGGCCTGCCGGAAGTGGCGGCCAGCGAGCCGCGTCCTGCGTGGATGGGCGAGGCGCCGTATGCCGTGTTCTTCCACGGCACGGCGCGCGACGCCAAGAAATGGGCCCTGGCCAACTGGATCGAATTGGGTAAGGCGCTGGCGCCGATGCCGGTGCTGCTGCCGTGGGGCTCGGACAAGGAAAAGGCCGAAGCCGAGGCGCTGGCCGCCGGCATCCCGAATGCGCGCGTGCTGCCAAGGCTGTCGATGGCCGACGCCGTCATGCTGGCGCGCCGCGCCGACCTGGCGGTGGGCGTGGACACCGGCCTGACCCACATCGCGGCGGCCTTCTCGCGTCCGGTGGTGGAAATCTACGCCGATTCGCCGCGCTGGAAGACCGAAGGCAATTGGTCGCCGCGCATCCTCAACCTGGGCGACAAAGGATCGCCGCCCGGCGTGGCCGAAGTATTGGCTGCGGCCCGGAGCCTGCTCTGAGCATGCGCATCTTCTATACCTTCATGTGGTGGCTGGCCTTGCCGCTGGTGCTGGGCCGCCTGTGGTGGCGCGGCCGCAAGGAGCCGGGCTACCGCGAGCACTGGGCCGAGCGCTTGGGCTTTTACGGCCCGCGCGCAGCCAACGACGAACCGATGACGATCTGGGTGCACGCGGTGTCGGTCGGCGAAACGCGCGCCGCCGAGCCGCTGCTGGACGCCCTGCTGAAAAAATACCCGCATGCGCGCATCGTGCTGACGTGCATGACGCCGACCGGCCGCGCTACTGGTAAGAGCCTGTTCGGCAAGCACGGCGCGCGCGTGGTGCAGTCTTTCCTGCCGTATGACATGCCGCTGCTGGTGGGCCGTTTCATCCGCCACTTCGAACCGCGCGTCTGCATCCTGATGGAGACCGAGGTGTGGCCGAACCTGGTCCTGCAATGCCGGCGCGACCAGGTGCCGGTGGTGCTGGCCAACGCGCGCCTGAGCGAGCGTTCGCTGGCCAAGGCGCTGCGCCTTGGCAAAATGATCCGCGACGCGGCGCAAGGCATCTCCCTGGTGGCGGCGCAGACCGAGGCCGATGCCTTGCGCATCCGCGCACTGGGCGCGACCAATGTCAGCGTGACCGGCAGCATCAAGTTCGACGTGATGATCCCGCAGGCGGCGCTGGATACCGGCGCCGTGTTGCGCGGCCAGGTCGGCAGCCGTCCGGTCTTCCTGTGCGCCAGCACGCGCGAAGGCGAGGAGGGCATGATCCTGGAAGCGTTCCAGGCTTCGCGCGCCGAAATGCCGCAGGACGTGCTGCTGCTGATCGTGCCGCGCCACCCGCAGCGCTTCGATGAAGTGGCTAGCATGGTGGCCGAGCGCGGCCTGGCGCTACAGCGGCGCTCCGAGCTCAATACGCCGGGCGCCTCGGTGGCGGCACAGACCGAGGTGCTGCTGGGCGATTCGATGGGCGAGATGTTCGCTTACTACTCGATCTGCGACCTGGCCTTTATCGGCGGCAGCCTGCAGCCCTTGGGCGGGCAGAACCTGATCGAGCCGGCGGCGCTGGGCAAGCCGGTCATCGTCGGCGAGCACACCTTCAACTTTGCGCAAGCGACCGAGGACTGCCTGCAGCAGGGCGGCGCGGTGCGCGTCCACAATAGCGACGGCCTGATGCACCAGGCGGCGATCCTGCTGGCCGACAGCCAGTCGCGCGCCGCCATGGGCGCCAACGCGCTGACCTTTGCCAACACCCACCGCGGCGCGACCGCGCGCACGATTGCACTGCTGCCAGACTTGAAGTGACAAATGTCATGCGCAAGTCATGGCAATTCATTCTGGCGCGCAGGGCCTGCGCGCCGGATACTGCGGTCATTCACCACAAGGAGACCGCAATGCAAACCTTCCGCAAGCTGCTGATCGCCGCCGCAGCCGCCACCCTTGCCGGCGCGCTGCCTGCCCTGGCCGCTGAAACCACCCTGATCAAGGACGTGCGCGTGTTCGACGGCCAGAAAGTGCACGCCAAACGCAGCGTGCTGCTGGAGGGCGGCAAGATCGCCAGCGCCGATTTCAAGGGCAAGGCGCCGGCCGGCGCCAAGGTGGTCGAGGGCGCCGGCCGCACCCTGATGCCGGGCCTGATCGATTCCCACGTTCACGCCTACCGCTTCCTCGAATTGCCGCTGCTGTTCGGCGTGACGACCCAGGTCGATATGTTCATGCCCTTGCCGTCCATGCAGGACGTGCAGCGCCGCATGGCGAAGGGTGAGAACCAGGCTTCGACCGACATCTTCTCGGCCGGCATGCTGGCCACCGCGCCGGGCGGCCACGGCGCCGAATACGGCATCCCGGTGCCGACCCTGACCACGCCGGCCGAGGCGCAAGCCTGGGTCGATGCGCGCATTGCGGAAGGCTCCAACTTCATCAAGATCATCGTGGAGAGCGGCGGCACCGGCATGCGCAAATTTAACTCGCTGGACATGCCGACCGTGAAGGCGCTGGTGGATGCGGCGCATAAGCGCGGCAAGCTGGCGGTGGTGCACATCTCTACGCTGGAGGATGCGCGCGCCGCGCTGGAAACCGGCGCCGACGGCCTGGTGCACCTGTTTACCGGCGACGCGATCAGCGACGCCGACCTGAAGTCGCTGGTCAAGCTGGCACGCGAGCGCAAAGCCTTCATCGTGCCGACCTTCAGCGTGATGGAGAGCATTGCCGGCCTGCGCGAAAAAGACATCATCGACGACAAGGCGATGACGGCGCTGCTGGACAAGGAGCAGATGATGCCGCTGCATGCCAGCTACGGCTCGGAGCCCAAGCCGCAGCGCATGACGGCGCCGAACGCGGTGGTGGCGGCGCTGCACAAGGCCGGTGTGCCGGTGCTGGCCGGCACCGATGCCGGCAACTCGGGCACCCAGTACGGCGCCAGCATGCACCACGAAATGCTGTCCATGACCAAGGCCGGTATGAGCCCGCTGGCCGTGCTGGCCGCTGCCACCTCGGTGCCGGCCAAGGCCTTCCGCCTGGGCCAGCGCGGCCAGGTGGCCAAGGGTTATAAGGCCGACCTGGTGCTGGTGGAGGGCGACCCGACCAGCGACATCCTGGCCACGCGCCGCATCGTGGAAGTGTGGAAGGACGGCGAGCTGGTGTCGCCGGCGCGTGCCAAAAAGCAGGAGCTGGTGGCGCAGGAATTGAGCCGCAAGAGCATGCCGCTGGCGCTGCCGGCCGACGGCCGTATCAGCCTGTTCAGCAAGGACAAGTTGGCCAGTCCCTTCGGCACCGGCTGGACTCCGTCCAACGACGCCTTCCTGGGCGGTAAATCGACCGTCAAGGTGGAATATGCCGACGAGGCGGCCGTCAGCGTGACGGCCAGCGTGCAGCCCGGCTTTGCCTTCCCCTGGGCCGGCCTGGCCTTCATCCCGGGCAGCGGGCCGATGGCGGCGGCGGACCTGAGCAACGCCAAGGTGCTGCGCTTCCGCGTCAAGGGCGACGGCAAGCGCTATGCGGTGGCCATCATGTCCAAGGCGGGCTCGATTCCGGTCAATGTGCCGTTCGAGGCGGGCGCCGAGTGGCGCGAAGTCAGCCTGCCGCTGGCCGGTTTCAAGGGCGTTGATACCAGCACGATTACAATGATCGGTTTCAACGCAGGGCCGCAGCCGGGCGACTACCAGTTCCAGATCGCCGACGTGCGCCTGATGCCGCAATAAGGGAACGAGCATGGGGAAGTTGCAGCGACTGCTGGCCGGGCCGTGGGTACCGGCCTACCTGGGCAAGGCGCCCTATCTTTGGCTGCTGTCGCTCAACTTCCTGCTGTGGAAGTACTTCTATATCCGCCCGACGCCGCTGGAAGCGGGCCTGCTGCTGGTGACGGTAATCAGCTTTGTGCCGATGTACTTCGCCAGCTACTGGCTGCGCAACCGGCGCGCACTGCCGGTGCTGCTGGCCACCGTGGTGATGGGCGCGGCGTGGGCGCCGCACAACTTCGGCGCCTCCACCTTCTTCATTTTTGCTTGCGCCATGTGCGCCGCGCTGGAACGCCAGCGCGATGCCTACCTCGCCATCGGCGCCATCCTCGGCACCGGAGCGCTGCTGGCGGCCGTGGTGGGCCTGCCGCTCAGCTTCCTGCTGCCGACGCTGGCGGTGGGCGCGCCGATCGGCATTGCCAGCGTGATGGATGCGCGTGTGCGTCGCTCGGCGCAGCAGTTGTTGCGCAAGCAGGAGGAGGTCGAGCACATCGCCCGCATCGCCGAGCGTGAACGCATTTCGCGCGACCTGCACGATTTGCTGGGCCACACCCTGTCGCTGATCGCCATCAAGGCCGAGCTGGCGGGGCGCCTGCTGGAGCGCGACAGCGCTGCCACGGCGAAGGAAATCAAAGATATCGAAACCACCGCGCGCCACGCGCTGGCCGAGGTGCGCAGCGCCGTCACCGGCTACCGCCAGACTGGCTTCGCGCAGGAGCTGGCGCAGGCGCGCGCCGCGCTGGCCGCTGCCGACGTCACCTTGGAAGCGGAGGTGCAGCCTTTCGCCATGCCCGCCACGGCGGAGAACGTGCTGGCCCTGGCCCTGCGCGAGGCGGTCACCAATATCCTGCGCCACGCCCAGGCCACGCGCTGCCAGGTCAGCGTGCGGCAGGAAGGCGGGCAGATCGTCTGCCATATCCGCGACGACGGCCGGGCGCCGGTTGACCGCGACGCGCTGGCGGGCGGCAACGGCCTGCGCGGCATGCGCGAGCGCGTCGCCGCCGCCGGCGGGCGGCTGGCGCTGCACACTAACGAGGGGCTGGTGCTGGAACTGTATTTACCGATGGGAGCTGCCGCATGATCCGCGTATTGATCGCCGAAGACCAGTCGATGGTGCTGGGCGCGCTGGCCGCGCTGCTCAAGCTGGAGCCGGACCTGGACGTGGTGGGCCAGGCCCGCAACGGACAGCAAGCGTTGGCCCTGTGCGAAGCGCTGCGCCCCGACATTGTGTTGACCGATATTGAAATGCCGCTGATGACCGGCCTGGAACTGGCCGCCGCCCTGGCCGAACGCGGTGCCGCCGCGCGCGTGGTGATCGTCACCACCTTCGCCCGTTCCGGCTATTTGCGGCGCGCCATGGCCGCCGGTGTCCGTGGCTACCTGCTGAAAGACGCCCCGTCCGAATCGCTGGCCGCCGCCATCCGCAGCGTACACGCGGGCGGCCGCGCCATCGCCCCCGAGCTGGCGCTGGAAAGCTGGAGCGGTGGCGAAGACCCCCTGAGCGAACGCGAACGCCAGGTCCTGCGCCTGGCCGGCGAAGGCCGCAGCGGCGCCGACATCGCCAAACAACTGAGCCTGTCCGAAGGCACCGTGCGCAATTACCTGTCCGAAGCGATCAGCAAACTCAACGCAGGCAACCGGGTGGAAGCCTTCCGCCTGGCGCGCGAGGCCGGCTGGCTTTAATCGGCCAGCACACCGATGATGGGCCCCAGGTCGCTCCGGCTGTCGCTGCGGTCGTGCGCGGGTGAGTACAGCGACGAGACCGAGCCATCCAGGTAGAGTGCATCGCGGCATTGCAAGGTGTCGCGCATATATTGGGCGAACTGGTAAAAGTTGACCGGATCTTCGCTGATCACAAACTTTGCCACGCCATTCGCGGTGCAAACGCCATTCCGGATATGCACCGAGCGCGAAGCAGGATCGAATACAGGATTGATCAATCCACGCGTCAGCAGCATGGGGCCGGATTGGGTTGCGATGCGCGCCTTGCCGGCCAGCGCCGGAAACGCCGATGATTCCACCACGTGGGCGGTGGCGCCGTCGACGAAGAACACGCCATTGGGACGCAGGAAAAAGTTGCCTTTGCCGGGCGCCAGGTTTAGCGGCGAATGCACGATGCCGTCCGCCACATACAGCCCAACCGGCGAAAAGTCGGCATGGTACATACCGGCGTTCATCGCGAATGCGAGTTTCTTGCCGCGCTTCTCCATATCGGCGGCGACAGCTTGCAGGCGCTTGTATGGGCGGCCTTGCGCGTCATTCAGGAACAACTGCAGGCGAGCGCGGGCCGGATCGACGGTGACAACCGTATAGCGGGGCGGTACCGCCTGGACCAGCGCGCAAGCGGCTAGCAGGGGCGGTAGTGCCAGGGCAGTGGCCAGGCGCCGCATCAGGTAAAGAGCGGCGGCAGTTCGGCGGCGCGTTTGCGCAGGAGCTGCTTGGCTTCTTCGTATTGCGGGTAGATGCGGCCGACGTTGGCCCAGAAGCGGGCACTGTGGTTCATTTCCAGGATGTGCGCCAGTTCGTGCGCCGCCACGTAGTCGATCAGCGGCAGCGAGAAGTGGATCAGCTTCCAGTTCAGGCGGATGGTGCGCTGCGCGGTGCAGGAGCCCCAGCGCGTGTCGGCGGAAGACAGCGAGAAGCCGGCGTACTGCACGCCCAGGCGCGCCGCGTACAGGTCCAGGCGCTGCTGGAACAGGCCTTCGGCTTGCCCCTTGTACCAGTTCTTCACGCGCTCCTTGAGCAACTGTTCGGTCGCGCCTTGCACCAGCCCCATGGCCAGTTCCATTGCCAGCGGATCGAACTCGGTGCAGTTGCGCGGCGCGTGGTACAGGCGCAGGGTGATTTCGCCGCCCAGGTAGGGCAGCTTGGCGCCGTCCTCCCACACCAGAGGCGGCTTCTCCAGGCGCGCGGCGCGGCGCTGGCGCCGTTCATCGAGCTTGGACAGGATCCAGTGCTGCTTGGCGCGGATGGCGTTGTCGATGTCGGCCAGGGTGCAGCGCTTGGGCGCGGTTACATACAGGCCGGTATCGTCAACCGTGAAGCCGATCGAGTGGCGGCTGGAGCGCTTCAGCACATATTCGAGGATGTATTCGCCGACCAGCAGCTGTCGCTTGTCGTGGTCGCCGGAGACGGGCGGGGAGATGGGGTCGGGGCGGCGCAGTTGCACCGGAGGGCGCAGCAGGTTCACTGCCGCAGGAGCGGGGACGGGAAACGGGGAAGAAGGCGCGGCCGCTGGCGGCGGCGCCTCCTGTTGCGCTTCAGCTTTTTCGGCTAGCCAGCGTTGTAGGCGTGGGGCGAAATGACGCGCATTTCTGATTCGATCCACTGTTCCACCTGTTCCATCAATTCATCCGGGGTCCTGCCCTCGGAGGAAATCGGTTTGCCCACCGAGACCGTAACGGTGCCCGGTTTCTTGATAAAGGAATTTTTCGGCCAGCACTCGCCCGAGTTCAGCGCGATTGGCACCACCATCGCGCCGGTTTCCACCGCCAGGCGCGTGCCGCCGCTCTTGTACTTGCCCTGCTTGCCGACCGGAATACGGGTCCCTTCCGGGAACATGATAATCCATTGGCCGTCTTTCAGGCGGCGCTTGCCGTGTGCAACAACAGATTTGAACGCATACTTGCCTTGCTTGCGGTCGATCGGGATCATGCGCAGCAGCGCGATGCCCCAGCCGAAGAAGGGGATGTACAGGATTTCTTTTTTAAACACGAACACCAGCGGGCGTGGCAGGTTCGCCAGCAGGAAGATGGTTTCCCATGCCGACTGGTGCTTGGAGAGGATGATGGCGGGGGCGTCCGGGAAGTTCTCGTAGCCCTTGAATTCATACTTGATGCCGCAGATATGCTTGGCGCACCAGATCATGAAGACGTTCCAGCGCGACGTCACGTAATAGCGTTTGTTGTAAGGCAGCGGAGCTGCCAGCATGCAGACTCCGGACCAGATGACGGTGGCAATCCCCATCAACAGCATGAACAGGGCGGAACGCAGGAACAAAACGAAATTACGCAACGACAATCTCCAGTCTCAGTCTAAGTCTTAGCTCGATTTTAATATGTGATCCACGGTGGACGCCAGGTCGGGGAAGACCAAGGTGCCGGGCGGCAGGCCGCCGGTGGCCTGGGTCTTCTCGCCTTTGCCGGTCAACACCAGGAAGGGCACGCAGCCGCTGATGAAGCCCGCCTGCAGGTCGCGCAGCGAGTCGCCCACGGTCGGCACGCCTTTCAGCGAGATTTCAAAGCGCTTCGAAATCTCGGTGAACATGCCCGGCTTGGGCTTGCGGCAGTCGCAATTGTCGGCCGCCGCGTGCGGGCAGAAGAAGATGGCGTCGATATCGGCGCCAACCTGCTGCGCCAGGCGGTGCAGCTTCTGGTGGATCGCGTTCAGGGTGTTGATGTCGAAGTACTGGCGGGCGATGCCCGACTGGTTCGATGCGATCACCACCCGGTAACCCGCCTGGTTCAGGCGGGCGATCGCTTCCAGCGAACCGGGAATGGGAATCCACTCCTCGGGGGACTTGATGAAGTCCGGCGAGTCGTGGTTGATGACCCCATCGCGGTCGAGGATGATCAGCTTGGGCGCTTGCGGCATATCAGGCGGCCAGCTTGGAGATGTCCGCCACGCGGTTCATCATGCCGTGCAGGGAGGACAACAGCGCCAGGCGGTTGTTGCGCAGCGCGATATCCTCGGCCATCACCATCACGTCGTTGAAGAAGGCGTCGACTTCTTCTTTCAACTGCGCCAGGGTCTTCAGGGTGGCGCTGAAGTCGCCCTTGGCCCATGCCGCATCCACTTCCGGCGCCACGCGGCCCATGGCGGCGTGCAGGGCTTTCTCGGCTGCGTCTTGCAGCAGTTCTGCCTTGACGGTGGTGGCTTGCGCCAGCGCTTCTTCGTTCTTTTTCAGGATGTTGGTGATGCGCTTGTTGGCACCGGCCAGCGAGACCGATTCCGGCAGGGCGGCGAAGGCTTGCACGGCCTCCAGGCGCTGCACGATGTCGTCCAGGCGGTCCGGGTTCTGCGCCACCACGGCCTCGATCTCGTTCACGCTGAAGCCGCGCTCACGCAGCATGCCGCGCAGGCGGTCCAGCATGAAGGCGGTGACTTCGGCGGTTGGGTCCTTGAAGTTGGCCACGCCCGCGAACTGCGCGACGGCGTCGCCCAGCAGCGCGGAGATGGACAGCGGCAGGCGCTTTTCCACCAGCATGCGCAACACGCCCAGGGCGTGGCGGCGCAGCGCGAACGGGTCCTTGTCGCCGGTTGGCTGCAGGCCGATAGCCCAGATGCCGACCAGGGTTTCCACCTTGTCGGCCAGCGCCACGGCGGTGCCGGTGGCGGTGGACGGCAGGAGGTCGCCGGCGAAGCGCGGCTGGTAGTGCTCGGAAGCGGCCAGCGCGATTTCTTCATGCTCGCCGTCGTGGCGCGCGTAGTAGGTGCCCATGATGCCTTGCAGCTCAGGGAATTCGCCCACCATATCGGTCAGCAGGTCGGCTTTCGACAGGCGCGCGGCGCGCTCGGCCAATGCCTTGTCGGCGCCGATGCGGCCGGCGATGGCGGTTGCCAGCGCGGTGACGCGCTCGGAGCGCTCAGCCTGGGTGCCCAGCTTATTGTGGTACACAACGTTTTTCAGCAGCGGCAGGCGCGATTCCAGCGTTTTCTTCTTGTCCTGCTCGAAGAAGAACTTGGCGTCGGACAGGCGCGGGCGCACCACGCGCTCGTTGCCGCCGATGATGGCAGCCGGGGTGTCGGTCGCGATGTTCGACACGATCAGGAAGCGCGAGCGCAGCTTGCCGTTGGCGTCGGTCAGGGCGAAGTATTTCTGGTTGGTCTGCATGGTGAGGATCAGGCATTCCTGCGGCACGGCCAGGAATTCTTCCTCGAAGTAGCATTCGTACACGACTGGCCATTCGACCAGGGACGACACTTCTTCCAGCAGCGCTTCCGGCATCAGCACCTGGTCGGCGCCGGCCTTGGCCAGCAGCGCGGAGCGGATCGCATCCTTGCGCGCGTCGAAGCCTGCCACCACTTTGCCGGCTTCGGCCAGGGTGGCCGCGTAGGACTCGGCGTCGGTGATGGTGACTTCACGCTTGCCCGGCTCGGTCAGGAAACGGTGGCCTTCGGTCTTGTTGGCGGCGGTCAGGCCCAGCAGGGTCAGTGGCAGCACGCTGGCGCCATGCAGGGCGATCAGCGCGTGGGCCGGGCGCACGAACTGCACGGTCTCGCCGTCCGGGCGCTGGTAGCTCATGACCTTAGGGATCGGCAGCTTGGTGATGGTTTCTTCCAGCGCGGCCTGGGCGCCGGCTTGCAGGGCGGAGCCGGCGGCCAGCTTGGTGTAGAAGAAGCTCTCGGCCTTGCCGTCCTGGGCGCGCTCCATATCGGCCACGCCGATGTGCGACAGGCCCATGGCGGCCAGCTTTTTGGTCAGCGGCGCGGTGGCGTTGCCTTCCGCGTCGAGCGCGATGGCGACCGGCAGGATTTTTTCGCGCACTTGCTTGTCCGGCGAGGTGCCGCGCACCTTGCTGATGGACACGGCCAGGCGGCGCGGGGTGGCGTAGGTGGTGGCGACGCTGTCTTCTTCCAGGAAGTCGCGCGCTTTCAGGCCGTTGACGATGCCGGTGGCGAAAGCGGCGCCCAGCTTGGACAGGGCTTTCGGCGGCAGTTCTTCGGTCAGCAGTTCGATGAGCAGGGTCTGATTCATGTTCGGTATTCTTTTATTTGGCGACCATTGGGAAGCCGAGGCGTTCGCGGGACTCGTAGTAGGCCTGGGCCACCAGGCGCGACAGGGTACGCACGCGGCCGATATAGGCGGCGCGCTCAGTCACGGAGATGGCGCCGCGCGCATCCAGCATATTGAAGCTGTGCGAGGCTTTCATGATCTGCTCGTAAGCTGGCAGCACCAGTTGCAGTTCGATCAGGCGCTTGGCTTCCGATTCGTGGTTGGCGAATTGCGCGAACAGCAGGTCAGTGTTGGCGTGCTCGAAGTTGTAGGTCGATTGCTCCACTTCGTTCTGGTGGAAGACGTCGCCGTACTTCAGCTGTTTCTTGACCCCGTCCTCTTCCCACTCGGTCCACACCAGGTCGTAGACGTTTTCCACGCCTTGCAGGTACATGGCCAGGCGCTCAATGCCGTAGGTGATCTCGCCCAGCACGGGCTTGCAATCGAGGCCGCCGACTTGCTGGAAGTAGGTGAACTGGGTCACTTCCATGCCGTTCAGCCAGACTTCCCAGCCCAGGCCCCAGGCGCCCAGGGTTGGGCTTTCCCAGTCATCTTCCACGAAGCGCACATCGTTCTGTTTCAGGTCCAGGCCCAGCGCGGACAGGGAGCCCAGGTACAGGTCCAGGATGTTTTCCGGCGCCGGCTTCAGGACCACCTGGTACTGGTAGTAGTGCTGCAGGCGGTTCGGGTTCTCGCCGTAGCGGCCATCTTTCGGGCGGCGCGACGGCTGCACGTAGGCCGCACGCCAAGGCTCAGGGCCGATGGCGCGCAGGAAGGTGCCGGTGTGGAAAGTGCCCGCGCCGACTTCCATGTCGTAGGGCTGGAGCAGTGCGCAGCCCTGCTTGTCCCAGTAGGATTGCAGGGTCAGGATAATTTGTTGAAATGTCAGCATCTTGGTCTTGGTGGCGCCTTGGGCGCGAGCGTTATCGGATCGCTAAAACGGCTCATTTTAGCGGGTTTTGCCCGGAACCAGTAGAGTTTCGCCCCGCCCGGCATGGGTTTGATCTATATCAAACCTGCTGCGTTGGCCGGGAACCGACGGTCCGCCACAGCGTCCAAGCTGCATGAACTCCACGAATGCCGATTTTGATTCGGTCTGGAAACAGGCGATCGAACGCTACTGGACTGATTTCGTTGAACTTTTCCTGCGCGAGCGCTGGGATGGCCTGGGTCCGCCTGAAAGTCAGGATCAGGAGTTGCATCGCTGTTCGCGCGACGGCAAACTTGGCCTATTCCGGGTCGATAAACTGCTGCGGACATTGGGCCCCGATGGCCTGCCATGCCTGTGGCACATCGAAGTCCAGGTGGCCCGCCAGCGCGGGTTTGCCGAGCGCATGTATGTTTGCCAGTATCGGCTGTACGACCACTTTCATTTGCCTGTGCGCAGCATCGCCATCCTTGGCGATCCCAGCCCGACATGGCGGCACGATCACTTCGATTTGACTGCAGGTAAAACTCACACGAAGTTTGAATTCGAAGTCGTCAAGCTGCGCGATTTCGAGGGGAGCATGGCGGAACTTCTGCTCAGCGACAATGTCTTTGCCTGGCTCGTCTCCGCCCATCTATGCACGCTGCACACGCGCCGGGAACCAATGGACAGGTTCAATGTCAAAGCTAGTCTGCTAACGGGACTCAACACTTGCGACTGGGGCCAGGAGAAATTCCTTAACGTCTATGACCTGATCGATCGGATGATGAGTTTGCCTGAGGCATTACAGGTGGAATTGGAGAAGCAGCAAAATCTTTTAGCGGGGAGACATCAAATGGCCTGGGTAATGTTAATTGAGCAGCGTGCGGAGCAACGTGGGCTCGAGCGCGGGATGGCGAAGGGGCTTGAGCAGGGAATTGAGAAGGGGCTTGAGCAGGGAATTGAGCAGGGAATCGAGAAAGGAATTAAGAAGGGAATTGAGAAGGGAATCGAGAAAGGAATTGAGAAAGGAATTGAGCAGGGAATTGAGAAGGGAATTGAGAAGGGAATTGAGAGGGGCAGGGATGAGGGGCGCACGGCAGCAATGCGCCACATGCTTGAGTCCCAGTTGGCACTGCGGTTTGGACCGTTGGACGAAAACACCAGGCTGCGCATAGCCGAGGGAGCGCTGCCGGAACTTGAGAAATGGACGTTGGCGGTGATTGAAGCAAAGGGAATTAATGAGATTTTCGGGAGTTTGACATGATTAGCGATATGTATCACACAAAAGGTCTCACAGCACGCTTTGGCACTTTGGACGCGCGTGTCCAGGAAATCATCCAGGAGAAAATTGGTATGGCGATCTTGAAGCAGTTGGATCGATGGATCTTGCTCGCTGCTACCGGCAAGACCATCGACGATGTCTTTCTACTTCCGAGGCATGCGCGACCACAGCCAGGCGGCGGCGATTGAGAGGGCAGCCAGGGCCAGGAACAGCTTGTTCTGCAGCCTGATGTAAGGCGTGTCGCCCGACATGCCTTGCACCGTCGCGCTCAGCACGCCGGGCTGGCGATACGGCAGCGCATGTGTCACCTCGCCACGCGGCGAAATCACCACCGTGGCGCCGGTATTGGTGGCGCTCAGCATCGGTCGCCCCATTTCCAGCGCACGCATCTGCGACATCTGCAAGTGCTGCGGGATGGCGATCGAATCGCTATACCAGCCCAGCTCCGAAACATTCAGCATGATCGTCGCCCCTGTCAGGGAAACTTGTTCCGCGATCTCCTCGCCAAACACATTCTCGTAGCAGATATTCGGCAGCACCTTCTGGTCCTTCACCGCGAACGGCGCCTGGATCGCCGCGCCGCGCGTCTGGTCGCCCAGCGGGATCTGCATCAGGTTGGTGAACCAGCGGAACCCGGTCGGAATGAACTCGCCGAACGGCACCAAGTGATGCTTATCGTAGCGATAGGTACTGGCGGCCAGGGTCGGTGCCAGGCCGAGCACGCTGTTTGTGTACTCGGCGCCATTGGTCATCGGCATGCCCAGCACGATATGGCTGCCGGTGCGGCGCGCGAATTGGCCGAAGCTATCCAGGTAGCCCGGCGGCAGCTGGGACTGGAACAGCGGCACACCCGTTTCCGGAATCGCAATCAGGTCAGCCGGCGTGTCCGTCACCACCTGATGGTACATGCGCAGCGTATTGCCGATATGTTCGACACTAAATTTGCTCTTGAGCGCCACATTGCCCTGCACCAGGCGCACCGTGAGCGGCTGGCCGGCAGGCGCGGTCCATTCGACGCGGCCGAGCGCAAAGCCGCCAATCCAGATCGCCGCCACCAGCGCGATGGCCTTGTAGCGGAAGGGATGCATCAGCAAGGGCAGGGCGCCGGCCGTGATGGCCGCCAGCCAGCTGATGCCGTACACGCCCAGCACCGGCGCATAGCCAGCCAGCGGCGAAGTATTGTGGGCGTAGCCCGCCGTCACCCAAGGGAAACCGGTGAACAGCCAGCCGCGCAGCAATTCGAACAGCGCCCAGAAAGCCGGCAGCACCAGCAAGGTGGCAGCCGGCAGCGGCAGCGGCCAGCGCTTGCGCAGCCAGGCCGTGGCGCCCATGGCGGCCGCCGCATACAGCGCCATGCCCGCCGCCAGCAGAGCAATGGCCGGGCCGGCCAGCAGCGCCGGCAAATAGAAGAAGCTGTTCAGCGTGATATACAACCAATGGAAGCCCGCCAGGCACCAGCCAAAGCCGAAAGCCCAGCCCACCAGCGCTGCGGCGCGCACGCCATCCGCACGTAAGGACTGGTAAGCCAGCACCGCCAAGGCCAGGATTTGCAGCGGCCACCAGCCGTAAGGGGCGAACGCGAACACGCCGCTCGCCCCAGCGAGGGCGGCGATCAGCATACGGCTACGGGTGGAGCGGGGCGCGGCAGGCGGCTCGCCTGCCTTGGTCTTACGCCAGCGCATCAGTCCTGCTCGTCCACCGAGGCTGGCAGTCGTTCCACTGTCAGCACATGGACCTGGCGCGCATCGGCGCGCAGCACTTCAAAGCGCAGGTTGGAGATATCGAAGGTGTCGCCTTTGTGCGGCATGCGGCCCAGGTGTTTGGCCACCAGGCCGCCGATGGTATCGACATCCTCATCAGCCAGGTCGGCATCCAGCTCTTCATTGAACTGTTCCAGCTCGGTCAGCGCCTTGACGCGCCAGCGCGGGCCGATGCGGCCTTCTTTGATGGAGAGGATATTGTCTTCTTCCTCGTCGAAATCGTACTCGTCCTCGATATCGCCGACGATCTGCTCCAGCACGTCCTCGATGGTGATCAGCCCGGCCACGCCGGAATACTCATCGACCACGATGGCCATGTGGTTGTGGTTGGCGCGGAAATCGCGCAGCAGCACGTTCAGGCGTTTAGATTCCGGGATGAAGATGGCCGGGCGCAACATATCGCGCACGTCGAACTCTTCTTCCGCGTAGTAGCGCAGCAAGTCCTTGGCCAGCAGGATGCCGACCACCTTGTCGCGCTCACCTTCGATGGCAGGGAAGCGCGAGTGGGCCGTTTCCAGCACCAGCGGAATCCATTCCTCGATGGGTTTGGTAATGTCGATGACATCCATCTGCGAACGCGGGATCATGATGTCGCGCGCCGACAAGTCCGATACCTGGAACACGCCTTCGATCATCGACAAAGCGTCGGCATCGATCAGGTTGCGTTCATGGGC
Source organism: Massilia sp. SR12 (assembly GCA_046523935.1). Lineage (GTDB taxonomy): Bacteria > Pseudomonadota > Gammaproteobacteria > Burkholderiales > Burkholderiaceae_D > Rugamonas. The sequence goes on from CP159586.1 coordinate 5,225,932, forward strand.
GTCGTGCAGGACTTCAAGCAGCTCAGAGCGGCTCTCTGGCTCAGGGGAAATCAGGGCGGTGAGTCGCTCGAACAGCGACCGGTGTGGTTTAGCGTCATTCCTGACGCTACTAGAGTGCTCTTGCATAATTGGCATGAAAGCCGTTATTTCGAAGTGCTATAGCATACACTAAACCGCCGAGCCCCGGCTTTTTTGTCAGATTGGAAACTTCATGCAGATTAATGCAGTCACGTACGGCTCCGACCAATGTGGCCTGGTATGCGGCTATTTGTTCGGCCGCGCCGCGCAAGCGATCCCAATCGAAGCGTCGGAAGCCGAACAATGGCTGCGCGACCCGGACAGCCCGGCGGGTGAATTCGTCTGGCTGCATTTCAATCTAGCCAACACCGCCAGCGAAAAATGGATGCGCGAACATGCCACGCTGGCCAATGAATATTACGACAGCCTGCACGAAGAGGGCGCGCGCTCGACCCGCATCGAACAGGCCGACGACACCCTGGTGGCGGTGGTCAACGACGTGCTGCGCGACTTCAGCTTCGAACCCTCCGACATTTCCAGCGTCTGCCTGAGCGTGGACCGGCGCTTGGTGGTGAGCGCTCGCCGCAAGCCGCTGCAGGCGATTGAGCGCCTGCGCCAGGCCGTGCGCGGCGGCGAAAGCCTGGCTTCCAGCGTGGTGCTGCTGACCCACCTGCTACGCGACCAGGCCGACGTGCTGACCCGCATCGTGCGCGACGCCACGGGCAAGGTTGACCGCATCGAAGACAGCCTCCTGTCCGGTAAGCTCAAACTCAAACGCGCCGACCTGGGCGCCCTGCGCCGCGTGCTCGTGCGGCTGCAGCGCCTATTGGCACCCGAACCCGCAGCCCTGTTCCGCCTGCTGCAACGCCCGCCCACCTGGGCCAGTGAGGCCGACCGCCAGGAGCTGCGCGAATCAACCGAGGAATTCGCGGTGGTGCTGAACGATATGGCAGCGCTGCAAGAGCGCATCAAGTTGCTGCAGGAGGAAATTGCCGCTCTCGCCAGCGAGGCCAATAACCGCAGCCTCTACGTGCTGACCATCGTCACCGTGCTGGCGTTGCCGATCAACATCATCGCTGGTTTGCTGGGCATGAATGTGGGCGGTATCCCGTTGGCGGATGACGCCGGCGGCTTCTGGGTGATCGCCGGCATCGTCATGCTGTTCACCGTGGTTGCCGGGGCGTGGCTGATCCGGCAGCGGAGCGACTAATCCACGGTACGCTCCATCGCCAGTCGGCGTAGCGGCCGCAATCGTCGAGCACGGCGTTGACGATGTCGTCCACATTCTTGTCCTGCCATATGTGGCTGTTGCGGGATTGCGTGACGAGCCACAGCCGGGACGACAGGCGCGCGATAGCTGGCGAAGCCGCCTTAGCTGTCCAGCGTGGGTGGCGTGGCTGAACAGGCAGTGGAAGGTGGAGCTGAAAGCAATGCTCAGTTCCAGCTTACTTAGCGACTGTGATAGCTTTCCGCACTTGAACCGATGAGGCAATGGATCTTGCTAGTTCCAGGAACGCCTCTTCGGTGATGGGTTCAATTCCTTTTGCGCGAGCGTGATTGGCCTCCCTAACCACGAATAATGTAAGCTCAGGGGCATCCGTCTTTGCAGTTGGGTCGCCCGGTACAATGGCAAGGAAGCCAACGTCTTTGCTGTCGTCTTTACGGACGATATTGACGAATGATGCTATCCCTTTGCGTCCATCCATTTCAATCGCGCGCTTGGAGTTCGGGAACCAACGAGTCCTTACTTCTTTCCCAGTTCGGCTCACTTCATACTGGGCCCAAAAATTCGCAGTTTTGACTTCAGGTTCAGCATTGCGCTTTCGAATTGGATCCTTATGAACTAAGGCATTCGCATCGGTAAGCACGACAGTTACGTCTGGGTGGGATTTGAGCCTATAGGTGACGGAGACAGAGCGTGGTTCAACTCCCCTGTCCTTGATAAAGGAAAATGGTAAGCATACTCCGCTTTCGCTAGGAACAGAAAAGATCTCGCGATATGTTGTATTCGCCGAGAGTGACTCGAAATCGCGGGTTGATGCCGCCAGGGAATTGTCGCTTGAGACTCCTGTGAATAACACATGGTTTCCCAATTGCTGAAGGTACGATATATGAGGGCCCAAGCTCCAAGCTAGTATCTGTGGCGATACCGTTTTTAAACGCGACACGACCATGGCGCGACTTTTGGAAGTATCGAGTTGTTTTAACTCTCTTCGCTCGCGTTCCGGCTGTTCATTAAGGCGAGAGCGCAAATCCGCAATCTCTTCGCTATTGAGTTCAGTTGAAACTAAAATGAGCCCGTTGGTGTAGATGATACGTGACCACCCAGCCACCTGCCCGTCTTTGAACTTCGCTTCCGAAAGCATAGCTGCTCCGGTAATCTCTTCCGCGATGCTGTTATGCGGAACCGCCGCTAGTTCTACGTTGGGTGGTAGAGAAATTACCGCTCGACCGACGCAATCCGACTGCCATGAAGGAGGGGGGACCGCATAAGTGGTAAAGGCGATCGTGAATGAAATGATCGGTATGCATCGCCTTATTGTTGAAATTTTCATGATTAGCCTATTGCAACCTTGTGAGATTGGTCGTCCTTTGACGTCGCCGCGATTTGCTCAGTTGAATCCGCTGGAATTTCATTCGGGTTGTTCTCGTTCCTCACGATTAGTGCTGTCGGATATTTGATCCATATATTTTCGCCTGATGTCCAGCGCACGGGCAAAGCGCATGCGTACCCTCGAACCTTCTCAATATCGTCAGCATGGGAGTATTTTGAGGATGTGTTCCAAAATTCATCCTGGAAAGGCAACGGCGCTCCGAATTGCCCAGGTAATTCCCCCATTTTCGATGCGCGCCAGAAGTAGGGGCGGCGAGAGTGAGCTTCTGTTTTGGTGTGATTCCGCCCAAGCCCATGTTGGGTCGCTCGTGATTGTAAGTCCAGAGCCAGCCGGTGGCAAAGTGCTGGATTTCGTCCAGCGATTCAAACAGGTGCTGCGCAAGCCAGTCGTAGCGCACCGTGCGGTTATAGCGCTCGATGTAGGCCTTCTGCTGCGGCTGTCCAGGCTGGATAAATGCAATCTCGATGCCGTGCTTTTTCGCCCATTGCGCTGTGACGCCGCTTATGTATTCCGGGCCTTTATCACAGCGTATCGTTCGAGGCTTACCACGCCACTCAATGGCTTGGTCCAGCGCTCGCACAACGCGCTCCGATGGCAGTGAGAAGTCCACGTCGATGGCCAGTCCTTCTCGGTTGAAGTCATCGATCACGTTGAACAATCTGATGCTGCGACCGTCGGCAAGCTGGTTGTGCATGAAATCAATCGACCAGGTCTGGTTGATGGCGGTCGGCACGGCCAAAGGCACGGGCTTGTCTCTCACGATGCGCTGTCGCGGCTTGATGCGCAGATTCAGCTCCAGCTTGCGATAGATTTGATACACCCGCTTGTGGTTCCAGCCGAAGCCTTTCACGTTCCGAAGGAACAGGAAGCACAAACCGAAGCCCCAGTTGCGCTGATTGTTCGTCAGGAGCCAGTCGGCTATCACCTCATTCTCGGCATTGAGCTTGGCTTGATAGCGGTAGCAAGTCTGGCTGATGCAGAAGGCCGCACTGGCGCTCTTGACGGTCATGCGGCCAGCTTCGACGTAGTGTCGTGGCATCTCACGTCGGCGAGATGGCTTCACCACTTTTTTGCCAGAGCCTCCGCAACGACCTCTGCCTTCAGGCGCTCCTCCGCGTACATCTTCTTCAGCCGGCGATTTTCCTCCTCCAGCTCCTTCATGCGCGCCATCAGCGAGGCATCCATGCCGCCGAACTTGGAACGCCATTTGTAGAACGTGGCACTACTCATGCCATGCTCGCGGCACAGTTCGGGGACAGGGGCGCCGGCCTCGGCCTGCTTCAGGATGGCGATGATCTGGCTTTCGGTAAAACGGGACGTCTTCATGCAGTAGAACCTTCAATTTCAAAGACGATTCCCTCCTGCACGATGAGCGGCAGCGAGGTCCAGGTAATGAGCAGGAAGATGAAAAAGTAGAAGTCCCGTTCGCCGGTGGCGGCGATGACGAGCCAAACCACCAGCATGGAGTGGGCGAATCATGTGGTGCGCGACTGCTAGTCGCCGACCTGCCTTAACACTGTTTTCGCGCCATCTTGCTCATATTGCTCATCATCTGGCATATCGGGGAAGACCTGGCGTGCATTACTGCCAGTCTTGAACGCAGCATCGAATTCATCTTGGTTTTTCCACTTTGGTGTGCCATCAGCCGTACCGAATACCAAATCCGCAATCGACAGGGGTGTCCTTTTCAGTGAATCTAACAACGCTCGGTTCCAGCTTACTGCTACCAGCGTCGGGTTCCCGTTGGCATCAACGTCATATACACGATGATAAATTTGATGGGCGAGCAGGCGGGGTACCTTTGAGCTTAGTCGGCTATCGTCGAAGTCAGGTTTCGGGCCCGGGCGAGGCTGCCGCCAGTCATTTACAGTGATGATCCGGTTGATCTTACCTTGTGCGTCGATTTGCTCGTGCCTGAGCATGTACCCTTCCAGCATATAGATCCGGTGCCTTGAGATATGTTCATTCGGCTTGAATAGTTCGTACATGCGGTATTGATTATCCAGCCGGGTCATGCGGCGGCGTTCGTATTTATAGATCTCGTCGGGGTTTTCGAGTACGGAAAGCGGCACAGGAGGCTTGGTAAAGTAATACGTCGACCCTTGCCAGCGCCCGAATACATCTAACACTGTATTCGCAGCGTTGTTGTCACGTTTGCCGTAAGTCGAACCGAATATTTCCTTCACACCTCGACGCGCATCAACATACGCGTGTCCGCGTACGGATTCCGGCGTACTGTCGATCTGGAACGGCGCCCATTCTTCGCGCCACTGATCCTTCTCATCTGGGAAATGCCAGCGGTGGCGCAACTGAACGTCTTTTCCATCGACAGTGGCGAATCGGTACTCGCGCCACTGGTCTTTTGAGGACGGTTCACCCAGAGGGCATTTCATCGTGTATTCTGGTTCGACCCACAATATCACTCGATCCCGTTCATCGTAACGGCGGCAATGCAATGCCTTCCAGGCCGAAGGGGTTCCTTTAGTGAAGTCTGACTGCTCGATCCGTACGATTCGTCCTTTTTCGTCGTAGCCGTAAGTATTAGTGTAGAGTTTTGTTAGTCCACGCTTTAACAGCTTCTCAGTAAGAACATTTCCTCTCGCGTTACGCGCCATTTCATCAAGAAAAGATTGGGGCTGTTCTGCTGCTCCTTTCGATACCCACGAATCAACCCGGCAAATACGGAATGCGTGCTTGCCTCCGTTAGGCTCGAAGTACCAAACTTTAATCGCTGCGCGATCTGCTCCTACCTTTATTGACTCTGGACTTGCCAATCCGCGCGGTGGCGGCGGTGGATATGGCGCGTGCGCGTGCCCGTAGGGCGATTCGCCAAAGACGTCGAGGCCCTCTGGAGTATCGCCCACATATGCTTTTACTTCCTTCGAAGGAGGAAGCAACGGATTCGATTCGAAGCATCCGGCCTGGCTGTTTGCGCATGCCAGTGCGATTGTTGTTAAGGATAATGCCCTCATCATGTCGTCGTGACCTGCTCCCCGATTTAGTACTGCCCCGAACTGGAGTCCACGGTTAATAACGCTTCAGCAAACTGCTTCGGCGTCAGATTCCGCAACGTACTGTGCGGCCGTTCTTCGTTGTACTCCCGACGCCAGCCTTCGATCACCTGGCGAGCATGCCGCAATGAGAGGAACCAATGCTCGTTCAAGCACTCATCGCGAAACTTGCCGTTGAAGCTTTCGACGTAGGTGTTCTGTCGTGGCTTGCCGGGCGCAATAAACTTCAGCTGGAGCTGGAGCTGGTGCTGATATGCCCACGTGTCCAAGGTTTTCCCTGCAAACTCCGGCCCGTTATCGGCGGTCACCGAACTTGGTAAGCCCCGCGATTCTGCGAGACGTTCCAGCACGGAGGCGACACGCCGACCAGGCAGTGAGGTATCGACTTCGATGGCCAAACACTCCTTCGTAAAGTCATCCACGATATTTAGGCAGCGCAACCACCGGCCATCGACAAAGCCATCCGACACAAAGTCCATCGACCAGCTTTGACTAGCGCGCGTAGCCAACACCCTGACGCTGCGTTCGACCCCGGCGATGCGTTGGCGCTTTCTGCGCCGAGCCATCAGGCCTGCCGCGTGGTACACGCGGTAGGTACGCTTCCAATTGAGCGTCCATCCCTCTCGGCGCTACAGCACTTGCAGGCCTACGGAGGATGGCGCTCTGGGGCGCGCTATGACGCCGCCTGCCAAAGTCTCCAGCAGGAAATTGGCGTAGAAGATTGTCGCAATCAGCGGTGTGCGGTGCCGTAGGCACTGATTGGTCATGGCGGCGCACTATTGCAGCTACTGCTCCGGTTTCTAAGCTGACTGCCGATCAGTGGACGCAACGGAGTCTGGTCGAATACGTATCGAGTGGTGTCTGGCATTGCATACGCTTATTGCTCATCATCTGGCATGTCAGGGAAGACTTGGCGCGCATCTCCACTGGTGTTGAAAGCAGCATCGAACTCATCTTGGTTCTTCCACTTTTGGGTGCCATCGGGTGTACCGAAAACCAGATCAGCAACTGACAATGGTGTCTTTTTCAGTGGATTTAACACGGCTCGATTCCAGCTTACTGCTACCAGTGTCGCGTTTCCGTTGGCATCAACATCGTAAACACGATGATAGATTTGATGGGCGAGCAGACGGGTTACCTTTGAGCTTAGTCGGCTATCATCGAAGTCAGGTTTGGAGCCAGGACGTGGCTGCCGCCAGTCATTGACAGTGATGATCCTGTTGATCTTGCCTTGTGCGTCGAGTTGCTCGTGCCTGAGCACGTACCCTTCGAGCATATAGATCCGGTGCCTTGAGATATGTTCATTTGGCTTGAACAGTTCGAACATGCGGTACTGATTATCCAGCCGGGTCATGCGGCGGCGTTCGTATTTATAGATCTCGTCGGGGTTTTCGAGCACGGAAAGCGGCACCGGAGGCTTCGTAAAGTAATACGTTGACCCTTGCCACCGACCGAATACATCTAACACCGTATTCGCGGCGTTGTTGTCAAGTTTTCCATATGTGGAGCCGAATATTTCCTTTACCCCTCTGCGCGCATCGACATAGGCGTGTCCACGTACTGAGTCCGGGGAGCTATCGATCTGGAACGGCGCCCACTCTTCGCGCCACTCGTCCTTCTCATGCGGGAAATGCCAGCGTTGGCGCAATTGAACATCTTTCCCATCGACAGTAGCGAAACGGTACTCGCGCCACTCGTCTTTTAACGAAGGTTCACCTTGAGGACACTTCATCGTGTGCTCCGGTTCGACCCACAATATCACCCGGTCCTGGTCATCGTAACGACGGCAATGCAACGCCTGTGAGGTTATCAAAGGTCCCTTCCTGAAGCCTATCCGCTCAATTCGTTCAATCCGTCCTTTCCTATCGTACGTGTAAGTTTTGGTATAAGAACGACTCAAACCACGCTTTAGCAGCTTCTCCGAAAGTAAATCGCCTTGAACATTCTGCACAATTTCATTAAAGAACGATGGGGTTTGCTCGGTAGCTGTCCGAGGTACCCAGAAATCAACTCTGCAGACGCGGGCTACTTTCTTGCCGGGCTGCGGCTCGAAATACCAGACTAGGACAGTTGCCTGACCCTCTGCGACTTTTATAAGCTCAGGATTGGTGATGCCACGCGGCGGCGGCGGTGGATATGGGCTATGCCTATTACCGTATGGCGATTCGCCGAACGATCCAATACCCTCTGGAGTGTCACCGACAACAGCTTTAATTCCTTTTGATGGGGGGAGCAATGGATTAGCTTGAAAGCACGCAGCTCCACTGTTCGCGCTTGCGAGCATAAAGAGTGCCAAGAACGAAAACGATCTCATCATGTTGTAGCCTGATTTGTCGGATATGCAGGAACGTTCATGTTCACCGCTACGTCAACTGATAAATGCTTGGTAGGGTCTCCGGTGACTTTCGTCTCGACTCCCCAATTTAACGGAGCTTCTAGGAAGAAGCCAACTAGCTTTTCTTTCAGATGTTCCATTGCTTTATCAACATCATGAATGGTGCCGTCATCGTATTGAACTTGACGGCGTCCGTACTCAATATTCTTCGCCGCAGCTGTTTGGTGAGGGGCCAGTTTCTTTGTCATGAATGCTGGCTGTAAGCGCGGGGGGATAACACCCAAGTGTTTCTTTGCCTCTTTAACCTTAGCAATTTCAAAATTATAGATGCCTACTCGAATACCGTTGCTCTTCTCAAACCTTTTCACGTTGGCGCCTTCGGCAGAAGATAAGTTGTAGTATGGTTCATGTAGGCGGTTTAAACTGTTACGCGAATTTTGGTCAACCGACAATGGGTACGGCAGTTTGTAGTAAGTTAATCCAGTATCGAACTGTCGAAAATTCCGCGGTGTGTGTGTAAAGACCTGTTCATACGTTTTCCTATTATGCGCTGCAATTGCTTGAATCGCCCGGACGACATCCGGCGCACATGGCTTTTCCAATATTTGTTCTATCGTTGTGCCACCTGATATTTTCTGTAGTTGATCATCCGAGGTGCTCGAGCGAGGAGGAAAAGGCAGAGGGGCCGGCACGGGTACAGACGCACGCTCGGCCCGGCGTCCTGCGTTAAAGTACTCAGTGTCTTTAATCTCGAAACCAAAGTGCTTTCGCCAAAGCTGCTTTCTTAGTTCCCGCGCAAATTTTCGTGTATGCACCTTAAAGGGGGATCCGAGATCACGGTATTCCACGCCGTTCGTGTCAACAATAACTGCCGCAATTTCAGTGTCGCCATTTCCAGTCAGGCTCCGATCATTGGTGTTAGCGCTTCCTACAATTGCGACCGCATCATCTACAATGAGAAGCTTAGAATGGATGTAAATTTGCTCACTCACGACATAACGACCGATTTCACACTTGAAGTCTTCGTCATTGGTCTCGGGGTCACGAGCGTACTGGATAGTGGCGCCGAAGTTCCGCATGTTAAGTATGGTCAAGTATTGGATCCATTCATCTGGTGAACGACCTACCTCTTTCAGGATTTTCTTGACTTGGTTGATCAGACTCTTATCACCGTGCTTAATGGAGGCGATCGCAAGCCACTGTTGTTTCCAAACAGAACCAGCATCGGGCGATCCTTCAGGGTGTGCCGGTATAACCAAGTAAACATGGAAGGGTGTTTTAGCCCTGATATGAAATCCAATTCGGCTCGCTAGCGCATCACCGATGCCATTTTTGATTCCATTGTCCTGATTGCCAAATTTTGTTGAATCGTGCTTCCCCCAGCTACCAAAACCGGTTATAAAAAACTGCGTCTCAATATAGATGTAATTGTTCGCGCTGCGTATGCAGTTCTTTAACGCATTCAATATATTGTCTTGGTGCGATGACCGCCACGCGGGAAGACAGCGCAGCCAAACTTCACGTTCCTCCCCGTTTAGGTATAGTTCGAGGTCATCATGGCGAGTGCCTTCGAAATAAAGATGGGTAGAAGAAACAGAGCGGACAATTTGTACGATAGCCGTGCCTGTTTGCGCCTCTTGCATTGCTTCCAGGACGCTCCAACACTTCAATTTTTTGAGCCATTTTTTATCGATGTAATCATGGTAGCAATCCAAATCCCAAGGTGCAGCAGTTGAGCGCGTCATGTTCCATCGTCGCACAAAATTGCGATGGATATCGACGACAGAAGGCCCTTCAATTCTTATATGTACATCCTGCCATGGCATCCGGGGTTGGCAGCCTTCGTCTATGAGTTGGCCATTCCAAGGTTCGGCAAAATTGAAGTCTTCAATCAGTTTCTTTTCTCGCGTTGTAGTTCCGCGAATTTTCTTGGCGCCCGGGTTATACATTTCGTTAATAACGAAACGTTCGGGATCAGCAATTACATCATAGTTCGGTGTTTCCCAACGCCCGTTTGCTACATCAATTCCGCCGATAAATCCGAGTATCCCATCCACCACAACAAATTTCTGATGGTGGGAATAGTCTATGCTGTCCAATTGTCCGGTGGTCGGCTTTTGGCGAAAAACCGCAACGCTCCCAGGATATTCTTTTTTGTTAAGGGACTCGAGCTTCCCTTTGGCCTGATTATCATACGTACCGGGAATAGTGTCGTTGATCGATCCGTAGAGCAATACTCGAACCTGCACCGGCCTAGTTTTGATGATCTGCTCAATTACATGGTGTAGCCTGTTAGGCCGCTTCGGATCCGCAGATCGCAGCAACTCAACATCATGAGACATTTGCCAATCTGCAATCCAAATAAAATGGTTCGCGCTTTTCATCGCACGAAAAATTTCATTAAAAGCAGTCTCGCCAGACGGTAGGATGGAAACCTTGTTACCAAAACGCGGCTTAGAGAATGGACGTGAATTGCAGAAATACTGGCCGGTATCTCGACTGACAGTATTACCATATAGTGAAAGCTGCGCCTCAAGTGGTAATTGGTCGTTCATAGTGCTCTTTCATGCAAGTGTTTCGTTTTTTGGGTTCCCTGTCAGCCGATTCTCGTAATCGCTTTCGGCCCATTGCTTTAATATTTGCTTGTGCGCTTCATCTAAATGGTCTGGGGAAACCGCGTAGTTATGTGCATCGAGGATCTTGCGTTCGTCCATGTCTGTGGCACTGGCCGTCATGTTGGATGTGGCCAACGGAGTGACATTGGGTCCAGAAACCATGAACAGCGTACCCTGTGCTTTGTTCGCTACGCTCCAGATCGCTTTTTTCTGTGCCTCATCCATTTCGCATTCGCCGCTTGCGGAACTGGTGCCGGTAGCAAGTTCTTTGCGGATGTGTTTTGGATTGTAGGGATCGCCTGAGGGTTTTTTTAGCTCGACGATTTTCCAGGGGCGCTCGGCAAGTGGGTGACCGTATTTTCCGGGCATATCGGAGAGCACTAGTTTGAAGTTGATCGGCTCGTCCTTCACTTCACTACGTGGCATGACCGGCAGTTTGTACGCCTCCTGCGCAGGGCCAATAAACGACTTTTTTCCCGCCTTAATTTCAATCTTGCCCGGGCACTGCACTGTTATATTGCCGCCATCAATGGTGATGTTCGCGCCGCCCGCCGTGGAAAGGCTGATCTTCTTCGCCGATGCCCAGTCAATGTGCGCGTTCGAGCTTTTCACATTAACGACATCGCGCGCCATCACATCCAGTGTGCCGGCTTGCGCTTGCACGTCGATGTTGTCGCGGGCGGCGATGAATTGCATGCCGAGCTCTTTCTCGCCTGGCTTGACCGCGCCGCCCAGCATGCCGATGGCCTCCATGGTGTGCACGCGCAGTTGGCCGCCGGTTGTGAGCTGGGTGTCGCTGCCGCTAATGACGGTGGCTACTTCGCCGACGGAAAACTGCACGTCACGCGCGGCGCTCATGGCCAGGCCTTCCTTGGCGGAGACGGCAATGATCGGGTCGACGGTGTGAGGCAGCTTGCCCTTGCCAGTGCTGGTGTTGCGGTCGCCGGCGTCGGCCAGTGCGGCGTCCAGGCTGGCGGCGCCCACCATGCCGGAGACGGCGGTCTGCAATTTTTTCAGCGGCGGTTCTTCGTCCTTGGCGTCGGGCAGGCCGGTGTGGGCGGTCAGGCCGACGGTCTTGTGTTTGGTGGCGGCGTCGTGGAAGGCTTCGCCGAGTTTCACGGCTTGCTTCAGCATGGCGATGCCGGCGGTGTTGTCGCCGACTGGTTCGCGTTGCGCGGCGCTGTGCGTTACCTTGTAGCTGGTGACCAGCAGGCCCGCGCCGCCGCGCACGGTGCCATATGCATCGGTGCGCAGTTCGGCGCCCTGGCCGCGCAGGCTGCCGCGGAAGTTGTCTGCGTTGTGCAGCAGGTGGCCCAGGTTCAATTCCGTGGCCGATTGCGTGCTGCGCAGCTGGATGCGGCCTTGCTGGTCGGTGTCGTCGAACAGGAGCTGGTTGTAGCCGCTGCCGCCGAATTCTTTACTGCGTACGCCCCACTGAGCGGAGGTGTTGCGGTGGTCGCCGCTGCCGGCGGCAAGGCCGTGCCACACCGGGCTATTGCCTGCGGCGGTGTTGCCCTGGCCGGACGGGGCGTGGTCGTGCGCGCTGGTGAAGGGTTGCTGTGCGGCGCTGGCCGTCTGGCCGCCGGGCGTGGGGGCGAGGCCCCTTTCGCCCTGGCCGTTGTACAGGGCGCCGATGATGATGGGGCGGTCGATATCGTTTTCCAGGAACTGCACCAGCACTTCCTGTCCGATGCGAGGCAGGAACTGGCTGCCCATGCCGCCGCCGGCGGAACGTTGGGCGACGCGCACCCAGCAGGTGGCGTCCGCCGTTTCCTGCCAGTGGAAGCGGATGCGAACTCGGCCCAAATGGTCGCAGTGAATTTCCTTGCCGCCTTGTGGGCGGTCCTGGCCGTCTTCGCCAACCACGATGGCGCTCTGGCTGCCCATGGCGCTGGGCTTGGCGTGCTGGCGTCCTTCGCCGCCGTAGTGGGCGGGGCGCCACGGCACGTCGGCGGCGAGGGCGGCGAAGCTGTTGCCGTAGCCGCTGGCGGAGGCTTTCTCCACCGTGGTGTGGAAGTCGCCGGGCAGCTCGCGGGCCGCAGCGGCCAGTTCTTCCAGCAGCTCGGGGATGGGGCCGAACAGTTCTGCCAGGCCGCGCTTGGCGGCGGTGGGCAGGTTGTTCACGCCCACGCCTAGCACGCGTAGTACGACGTAGCTTTGCGCTTCGCCGTCAAGGGACAGTGGGCCTTGCAGCATGTCGAAGCGGGTGCCGGCGCGCAGGGTGCGTACCGTGGAGCGGCCCTGATGCTGCTGGCTGCGCGCTTCGTGCAGCTGCATGTGCAGGGTGGCGTAGCGTTCGGCTTCGGCGCTGCTGGCATAGAAGTATTGGCCGGGGTAATCGAAGCTTTCCGGCATCTGGGCGTGTTTGCCCAGGTCGTTGATGCGGGTCGGCACGCTGGCGCTGACGGCGGCTTTGGCTTTGTAGTCGTAGCTGATGACGGCGACTGCGCCGCTCACCAATTGGCGCGTGGTGTGCAGGGCCTGGATGGTGTCGAACTTTTCGCCGGCACGGGCGGCGTGGTAGCGCAGGCCCTGGCCGGCGGCGCTGCTGGCGTCTTGCGGCGTGGCCGATTGCTGGCTGCTGTCGGCGAACAGCACCAGGGTTTGCCCTTCTTCGCCGTCTTCATGGCGCCAGGCGATACCTTCTTCGGTCAGCAGGCGGCGCACGAAGTCGTAGTCGGATTCGCGGTATTGGCAGCAGTAGCTGCGCGGCGGGATGGCGTTGAGCAGGGCTTGCGCGTCGTCGCTCCATTGCCAGTCGGCGTAGGGGGCGTAGTCGCCGAAGACAGCGTCGACGATGGCGGCCACGCTCTTGTCCTGCCATACGCGGCTGTTGCGGGTCTGGGTGGCGAGCCACAGCCAGGACGACAGACGCAGGCGGTAGCGGGCGAAGCCGCCTTCGCTGCCCAGCATAGCGGCGTGGCTGACCAGGCCGTGGAAGGCGCTGCGGCTGCCGTCGGCCAGGCTGGCTTGCAGGGTGGCGCGTTGGCCCAGCAGGTCGGCGGGGCGGATGGTGGCGCTGGTGGAGAGGGCGATGACGTCGCGCGCCAGGATCTCCTGTAGGCAATCGTCGGAGAAGAAAGCTTCTACCAGCAGTCCGCCGGAGCCGTAGTCATCCTGTTTTTCCAGGGTGAGTTCATACAGCCGGCTTTCGCTGGCGAACTGGGCAAGGGCGCCATAGACCTGGGACAGGACGTCGGTGCTCATGATATGTCTGCGTAGAAATTATCAAAACGCAAACAGTAGCAGAGCTGAAATTTTCGTGCCACACGGTTGAAGTCCGCGTGGCAACTAATTTGCTAGTAAGGGTCTTTGTAGCCCAGGCCGGTCACGATCTCGGTTTCCAGGCCTTCCATCTCGGCCGCTTCTTCATCGTCATCGTGGTCGTAGCCCTGGGCGTGCAGCACGCCATGTACGATCAGGTGGGCGGTGTGTTCTTCCACCGATTTCTTTTGCTCGGCTGCCTCGCGCTGCAGCACGTCGGTGCACAGGATGATGTCGGCGCGGGTCGGTTCGTCCTCCGCCACTTCTTCGCCCTCGTTGTAGGCGAAGGTCAGTACATTGGTGGCGTAGTCCTTGCCACGGTAGTCGCGGTTCAGCTCCTGGCCTTCTTCCGCAGCGACAAAGCGGATCGTCAGCTCGGCCGGCGCGAACAGGGCGGCCTTGACCCACTTGCGGATCATGGGGCGGGTGATTGCGTCCTGCAGGCGTGGATCGGCGTATTGGACGGACAGGGTCAGCTTATTTTTTTCGGGCATTGCGTACGGCTTTCACAGCAGGTTTGGCGGTTGGCAGCAGCGGCACTACTTCGGCTGCGGCTTCATGCGATTTTTCGTAGGCGTCGACAATGCGCGCCACCAGAGGGTGGCGCACCACGTCGGCGCTCGAGAAGTGGCTGAAGGCGATGCCGCGCACATTGCGCAGCACATGCGTGGCATCGACCAGGCCGGACTTCTGGTGTTTGGCCAGGTCGACCTGGGTCACGTCGCCCGTCACCACGGCCTTGCTGCCAAAGCCAATACGGGTCAGGAACATCTTCATCTGTTCGACGGTGGTGTTCTGCGCTTCGTCCAGGATCACGAAGGCGTGGTTCAGCGTGCGGCCGCGCATATAGGCCAGCGGCGCGATTTCGATCACGCCTTTTTCGAACATCTTCTGCGTGCGGTCGAAGCCGAGCAGGTCGTACAGCGCGTCGTACAGCGGGCGCAGGTAGGGGTCGACTTTCTGCGCCAGGTCGCCCGGCAGGAAGCCCAGGCGTTCGCCCGCTTCCACCGCAGGGCGGGTCAGGATGATGCGCTTGACCGCATCGCGCTCCAGCGCATCGACCGCGCAGGCCACGGCCAGGTAGGTCTTGCCGGTGCCGGCCGGGCCGATGCCGAAGCTGATATCGTGTTCGAGGATATTGCGCAGGTAGCGGATCTGGTGCGGCGTGCGGCCACGCAGGTCGTGGCGGCGCGTTTTCAGCTGCGGGCTGGTGATGTCCGGCTCGTGGAAGGGCGGTTCTTCTTCACCCGGGCCAAAATCGTCCGGCGCTTCGCTGGCGCGTTGTTCCACCAGGGCCAGTTGCACTTCCTCCACCGGCACCACCTTGTCGGCGACGGCGTAGAAGCGCTCCAGGATGGCGGTGGCGCGTTCGGCATTGCTGCCACTGACGATGAACCGTTCGCCACGGCGGAAAATGGTCACATCCAGCGCGGCGGAAATCTGGCGCAGGTTTTCATCGAGCGGGCCGCACAAGTGGGCCAGGCGGGTGTTGTCCAGCGGTTCTGGAACGAAGTAGTGCGGTTGTACCGGGGTTTTAGTTTTCAAAGGTTCGCTTCTCCGCGCAGGGAGTAATTCAGGCTTTCAGTGATACGCACGCTGATCATCTGGCCGATCAGTGCTTGTGCATTGGCGCCGCCGTCGAAGTGGACGGTACGGGTATTGCTGGCGCGGCCCTGCATTTCATTGCCGCCGCGCTTGGACGGGCCTTCCACCAGCACCTGCATGGTCATGCCGACCATGGCGGCGCTGTGGCGGCGGGTGTTTTCATCGAACAGCGCCTGCAGGCGTTGCAGGCGGGCCGATTTTACTTCGGCCGGGGTGTCGTCGGCCAGGTTGGCGGCCGGGGTGCCGGGGCGCTTGCTGAAGATAAAGCTAAAGCTGTTGTCGAAATCGACGTCTTGCACCAGCTTGTACATGGCGTCAAAGTCTTCGTCGGTTTCGCCCGGGAAGCCGACGATGAAGTCGGATGAGATCACCACGTTCGGGCGCACCGCGCGCACCTTGCGGATGATGGATTTGTATTCCAGCGCAGTGTAGCCGCGCTTCATGGCGCCCAGGATCTTGTCCGAGCCATGCTGCGCCGGCAGGTAGAGCTGGTCGGCCAGTTGCGGGATATTCTTGTAGCAGTCGATCAGGCGCTGCGTGAATTCCTTCGGGTGGCTGGTGACGAAGCGGATGCGTTCAATGCCGGGGATCTCGGCCACGTACTCGATCAGCATGGCGAAATCGGCGACGTTGCCATCGACCGTCTCGCCACG
Organism: Massilia sp. SR12; assembly: GCA_046523935.1. Classification (GTDB taxonomy): domain Bacteria; phylum Pseudomonadota; class Gammaproteobacteria; order Burkholderiales; family Burkholderiaceae_D; genus Rugamonas. The sequence goes on from CP159586.1 coordinate 5,242,048, forward strand.
AAAGGCGTTCACGTTCTGGCCCAGCAGCATGATTTCCTTCACGCCCTGGGCGGCCAGGCCGGCGACTTCGGTCAGCACGTCCTCGAAGCGGCGCGACACTTCCTCGCCACGGGTGTAGGGCACCACGCAGTAGGAGCAGTATTTGGAGCAGCCTTCCATGATGGAGACGTAGGCGAAGGCGCCTTCCACGCGCGCCGGCGGCAGGTGGTCGAACTTCTCGATCTCGGGGAAGCTGATGTCGATCTGCGGCTTGCCGGACTGGCGGCGCAACTCGATCATCTTGGGCAGGCGGTGCAGGGTTTGCGGGCCGAACACCACGTCCACCAGCGGCGCGCGCTTGACGATGGCTTCGCCCTCCTGGGAAGCAACGCAGCCGCCCACGCCAATCACCAGTTCAGGCTTGGCTTGCTTGAGTTTTTTGAAGGTACCCAAGTCCGAAAACACCTTCTCCTGCGCTTTTTCGCGCACGGAGCAAGTGTTGAGGAGGATCACGTCGGCGTCTTCCGGGGATTCGGTGCGTACCAGTCCCTCGGACGCGCCGAGCAGGTCGGCCATTTTGTCCGAGTCGTACTCGTTCATCTGGCAGCCGAAGGTTTTAATAAATACTTTTTTCTGCATACCTTCAAGTTTACCGTAAATCGCGGCGCCGTCCTTGAAATCAGGGCCGCCGAGTCCTAGAGTTAAAAGAAGCAACTTTGCCGGAGAGACTGTCATGGCTGTCAATGGAGTAGGGCCGACCACCCCGAATTTCCAGCAGGTCGATAACACCGCCAACGAGCGCCGCACTGCCGAGCAACGCCAGTTGCGCCAGGAGGAGCAACGCATCCGTGAGCAGCAGGCGCAGCGCACCGAGCAAACCGTCACGCGCCGCCAGGAAACCCAGGCGGCCGACCAGGCCCGCGCCGCCGAGCAGCAGGACTTCCTGACGCGCCAGGACTTACAGGCGCAAAAGGCGCAGTCCGACCGTCCTACGCCTGGCACCCCAGCACCGGGCAGCATTATTTCCGTTACGGCATAAAAGGCGCTGGTGTAACTATTTCCATAGGGTTCTTTCGTGCGACACAGGAATAGTGACTGTGTTGAAATGGCATTGTTGTCAAGATTTTTGCGAATTCATCGCCAAGTCTTGATGTTGAACAAGGTTCGTCGCGCAGTGCAGCATGAGAATTTAGCAACACTGCAAGGCCCTTCCTCAACACTCCACTGTCAAGAGAGGATTCATCATGGCACACCACGCTCTCGCATCGCAGGAAAGCTATAACCCGAACCACCTGCTGGACATCCTGCTGGGCAAAATGCAATTGAAGAACGACGCTGCGCTCTCGCGTATGCTGGAAGTCGCACCGCCTGTCATCAGCAAGATCCGCCATCACCGCTTGCCGGTCGGCGCTTCGCTGCTGATACGCATGCATGAAGTGACCGGCATGAGCATTCGCGAGCTGCGCGACCTGATGGGCGACCGCCGCACCAAGTATCGCCTGTCGGATGCCCAGGGCCGCCCGAAACCAGAGGACAAGCCGGCCGGCGCTGCGGCCCAGGGTGGCATGCCGCAGGCCAGTGCGCACTAAGTCTGCCACTGAGCCGGCCCACCAAGCCGGCCGGCTGGCCTCAGGCCAGCAGCACCATCGCGATTTCCTCGTACTGCAGTTCGGTTTCGCGGAACAGGTGCAGGCAGGTTTCCTCACTCAGGTTGAGCGCCTGCCAGGCCACGGTGGAAACGGGCGGCACCATGTCGTCCGCTTTCTGCACCAGGTCCAGCGCATGCACGACGGCGTCGGCCACATGGATGATCGTGGCCAGGAAGCCGGCGCCCGGTTTTTCCGGCTCATGGTGGCCGGCAATGGCCAGCCGCATCGTGTCTGAAAAATTCCAATGCTCCGCCAGCGCCAGGCCGGCTTCGACATGGTCGATGCCGATCACGGCGCGCTCCGCCTCCAGCGCATAGCTGTCATGCTCCTTCTGGTGCGCGATCACTTGTGCATACAGCTCGGGGAAGCTGGACACCAGCACCAGGCGCCCGATATCGTGCAGCAGGCCGGCGGTGAAGGCGTAGTCCTGGTTAAAGCGCACATGGCGCGCCAGCACCTTGGCGCAGGCCGCCGTGGCGATCGAATGGCGCCAGAAACTGCGGTGGTCAAAGCCGGGACACAGCTTGTCGGCGAAGCAGCCGGTCACGGCGGCGGCCGTGATCAGGTTGCGCGTGCTCTGGAATCCCAGGAAGGTGATGGCCTGCTGGATGGTGGTTACCTTGACCTGCAGCCCGAACAGCGAGGAGTTGGCCAGGCGCAGCGTCTTGGCGGTCAGCGCCTGGTCGTGCGACACCTTCTTGGCCAGTACGGCGATGTCGACTTCCTCCTGGTCGATGCTGTTGAGCAGCTCCATTACCACCGCCGGCAGCGAGGGCAGGTCGTCCAGGTTCTTCACCACATCGTCATAGGTCAGCGCGGCGCTCATGCGGGCTCCTTGCCAACGCGGAAATCGGTCACCAGGGCGCGCAGGGCGTTGGCGGCCCAGTCCTCGCCATTGCCGGGATCGTGGCGGCGGAACAGCACGGCGATGCGCTCCAGTTGGGCGCTGCGCTGGGCCGCCAGCAGCACCGGGTCGGCCGGCGTGTCGTCGGCGATGGCCAGCGATTCCACGCCATGGCCCGGCATGCGGTCCAGCATTTTTTCAGTCAGCACGGTGCCGGCCGGCAGCAGGACCTGGCCCTGCTTGTCGAGCAATTCATCGGAAAGCACCATGCCGGGCTGGACATCGGCCAGCGGCAGGTGGCGGTAGGTGGCCGTCATTTTTCTCTTCTCCCTGGTAATCAAATCAGATCTTACCAAAGTGCAGCCGTGGCATCACCTCTTAAAATCTTGCCAAGCGACACTGCTTCCCGTACATTGGTGGGAATAAGGGGAGGGAGTTAATGTTTGGTATTCAAGGCCGGCTGACTGCACTGTTCGTGGTGATCGTCACCGTTGTGCTGGGCATTTCCGGCACCTACGCGCAGTACAGCCTGGGCCATGAACTGGAAGTGGCCAACCAGCGCCTGCGCGAAGGGGTGTTGACCCGCCTGCAAACCAGCTTGCCCTCCGCCCTGTGGGACCTGGATAAAGCCAAGGTCGATAATATCGTCGCCGCCGAAATGCTGCCGCCCGAGCTGGTGGCGATCCGCGTCTACGACACCTCGGTCGGCCTGTTCTCCGGCAAACGCCGCAAGGAAGACGGCAGCATCGTTCCCATTGAATCCGAAACCACGGTGGCCGGCGCCCCGGTCGTGGCCGACCTGGCCTACCGCGACGCGGGCGCCGCCGGCAGCGCGCTGAAACCGGTGATTGTCGGCCGCGTGGTCGTCAACTTCAGCCGCGCCCAGATTGATGCCACCCTGGCGGCCGAGGTGCGGCGCAAGGTGGTGGAAGTGCTGACCCTGGACCTGATCCTGGTGGTGGCGCTGGCACTCTCCCTGCGCATCGTGTTCGACCCGCTGAAGAAATTGCGCGACGGGTTGTTCGAGCTGGCCACGCGTGGCAGCGACGAGGTGGAGGAATTGCCGGAAAAGCGCAGCGACGAATTGGGCGACGTGATCCGCGGCTTCAATGCCATCCAGCGCAAGGTGAAATCGATCATCAAACGCACGCGTGAGGCGGAAGACCAGGCGCGCCGCTCGGCGCAGGAAACCGCGCAGGCGCTGGACGACCTGCAGCGCACCCAGGAATCGCTGTTGCAGGCCGAGCGCCTGGCTTCGCTCGGCTCCCTGGTGGCGGGCGTGGCGCACGAAATCAATACCCCGGTCGGCATTGCCCTGACCAGTGCCTCGGTGCTGATGGACGCCACCACGGCGGTCGATGAATCGATGAAGGCGGGCCAGGTCAAGAAATCGGAAATCCAGAAATACATTGAGACGGCGGGCGAAAGCGCGCGCCTGATCATGAACAACGCCTACCGCGCGGCGCACCTGATCCACAGCTTCAAGCAGATCGCGGTGGACCAGGTGAGCGAGGCGCGCCGCCGCTTCGAACTGAAGGAATACATCGGCGAGGTGGTGTCCAGCCTGCAGCCCAAGCTGAAGAAGACCCGCATCGTGGTCGAGATCAACTGCCCGGCCGACATCATGCTCGACAGCTATCCCGGCGCGCTGGCGCAAGTCATCACCAACCTCACGCTGAACTGCGTGGAGCACGCCTTCGAGCCGGAGGGCGCCGGCAATATCGACATCAACGTCATCCCGGACGGCGACTGGATCGAAATGCAGGTGGTCGACAACGGCAAGGGCATCGCGCCCGATATGCTGGACAAGGTATTCGATCCCTTCGTCACCACGCGGCGCGGCCAGGGCGGCACCGGCCTGGGCCTGAACATTGTCTTCAACCTCATCGTCAAGCAATTCGGCGGCACCATTTCCGTCACCAGCACCCAGGGCCAGGGCGCCAGCTTCGTGCTGCGCATCCCGCGCGAAACGCCGAGCGACACCGGCCCGGAACGCCATCCCGACGCCCCGCTGCACGCACCGAACGCAAGCTGAGCGCCGCCAGTGCGCCGGCTGCCGCATACTGGCGCCATGCAGGGAGGATGGATATGGATAAGCTGCGCCTGGTGGCCTTGATGCGCGGGATCAATGTGGGACGTGCCAAACGCATCGCCATGGCCGATCTGCGCAAGGTGCTGGCCGACATGGGCTATAGCGACGTGCGCACCTTGCTTAACAGCGGCAACGCGGTGTTCGACTGCAGCCCGGCCGACGTGGCCGACAGCGCTGCGCGCATCGAAGATGCCCTGGTGTTGAAATTGGGCGTGCCAGCCAAAGTCACCGTGCTTGAGGCAGCCCAACTGGCGGAGATCGTCGCACAAAACAGCCTGCAAGGCGTGGCCAGCGACCATTCGCGCTTGCTGGTGGCGGTGCTGAATAAACCCGAGGAAGACCGCTGCAAATTGGAACCGCTGGCGCACCAGAGCTGGCAGCCGGAAGCCTTTGCCCTGGGCCGCCACGCCGCCTATATTTGGTGCCCGGACGGGGTGCTGGCCAGCCGCGCCGCCGCCGCCATGGGCAAGGCCCTGGGCGATGCGGTGACTTCGCGCAACTGGAGTACCATCAGCAAATTGCACGCACTGGCCAGAACTTAGTTGGAATTACGCGACTTTTGCGTTTTTGCACCTTGGCGCAGTGGCCTCCGGGCGACTAGAATGGGTGTTCGCAATTTTGTCAGAGAAGCAATGAAGATTAATGATACGTTAAGAGGCACCCTGATTCTGGGCGGCGTGGTTCTGGCTCTGGTGATCGGTGGTTTCGCCGTGTCCGACAATGGCTGGCAGAAGGTCAGTTGCATCGGCCGCGCCATTGCCGGGGGCGTATCGTTCACCAGCATCCACAGCGTGTGCGGGCTGTAAGCTAGCTTTACCAGTTTTACCAGTTACCGGCCGAGGCGCCGTCGTCCACGGTCAGCACATGGCCCGAGATGTAATTGGAATCGGTTAAATACAGCACCGCGTCGGCGATGTCTTCTGGCGTGCCCAGGCGCTTGGTCGGCACCAGGCCTTTCAGGAAATTCTGGGTGCCGCTGTCGGTGCCATGCATCGGCGTGCTGATGATGCCGGGCGCCACCGCGTTGACCTTGATGTTCTTGTCCGCCACTTCCAGCGCCAGGGCGCGCGTCGCCATATTCAGTCCACCCTTGATCAGCACCGGCAGCAGGGCCGTGGCCTTGGCCGGCGTCACGCCCAGGCTGGCCGTGATGTTGACGATATGGCCGCCGCCCTGCGCTGCCATATGGCGCACCGCCTCCTGCGCCGGGAACAGGAAACCCTTCAGGTTGGTCGCCACGATGGCGTCGGTGTCCGCCTCGCTGTAATCGACCGCCGCCTTGGCGATGAAGATGCCGGCGTTGTTGACCAGGATATCGACCTTGCCAAAGCGCGCGCTGGCCTGCTCGAACAGGGCCTTGGCTGTGGCTGGCGCCGCGATATCGCCCGCCAGCGGCAGGAAGTTGTCCGGATTGCCCAGTTGGGCGGCGGCGGTTTGCAGGCCGTCCAGGCTGCGCGCATTGCCCACCACGTTATAGCCGCGCGCCAGGTAGGCCTTGGCGATGGCAAAACCCAGGCCGCTGGAGGCGCCGGTCACGATGACAGTCTTTTTCATTTCGAACTCCATGGTTCAGTTAAGGTGAAGCCACTATACTTGTGACACGGATGCAGATAAATCCGGTTATTGGCAATTTACTTGATACATGGGGTAATGAATGCAGCGGCATTTCGACGATATGCAGTTGGGCAGCATTGAGCTGTTCGTGCTGGCGGGGGAGCAGGGCAGTTTCACTGCGGCGGCGGCGGTGGCGGGCGTCACGCCGGCGGCGGTCAGCCGCTCCATTTCGCGCCTGGAGGAACGCCTGGGCGTGCGCCTGTTCGTGCGCACCACGCGCCAGATCCGCCTGACCGACGGCGGCCGCGCGTATTTCGAACAGTGCCGCCAGGCCCTGTCGCAACTGGTTGATGCCGAGCGCGAAGTAACCGGGCAGCAGGCCGCGCCGGCCGGGCGGCTGCGCATCAGCGCCCCCACGCCGTACGCCCATTACCGCCTGCTGGCGCGGCTGGCAGCCTTTCGCCAGTTGTATCCCGGGGTGCAGGTGGAAGTCCATATCAGCAACCGCAACATCGATTTCGCCGAGGAGGGCTACGACCTCGCCATACGCGGCCGCGCCCCGCAGGATTCGACCCTGATCGCGCGCCTGCTGGAAGATGCGCCGCTGGCGCTGGTGGCCTCGCCCGCCTACCTGGCGCGGCGCGGTACGCCGCCTTCGCTGCAGGACCTGGCGCTGCACGACTGCATCCAGTTCGTCCTGCCCAGCACCGGGCGCCTGGTGCCGTGGTCCTTCCTGCGCGACGGCCAGCCGCTCGACATGGTGATGGAGGACGCCATCGTCTGCGCCGATGATTTCCTCGGCCTGAATACGCTGGCGCTGCACGGCGGCGGCCTGGCACAGACCTACCGCTTTAGCGTGGAACGCGAACTGGCCAGCGGCGAACTGGTGGAAGTGCTGCCGCAGCATGCCGGCACCACGCGCCCCTTCTACCTGATTTACCCGCACGCGCGCCACCTGTCGCTGCGGGTGCGCAGCCTGGTCGATTTCCTGCTGCAGCCGCACGGCACCAAGCCGGCCCTGTTAGACTAGCCGCTTTCGAGGAAAGCACAATGAAGTCAAATGCCGCCGCATTGCTGCTGGCCGCCCTGGCACTGGCCGGCTGCAGCAGCAGTAAGAAACCCGTGGAATACACGGCCCCCGCCACCGCCTCCAATCCGCAAGTGCTGTTGCTGGGCGAGGTGCACGACAACAAGGAAGGCCACAAGCTGCGCTTCGAGGACCTGAAGCGCCGCGTGGAAGCGGGCTGGCGCCCGGCCATCGCCATGGAGCAGTTCGACCGCGAAACCCAGGGCCTGCTGGATGAGGCGCAAAAGGGCTGCCTGGACGCCTCCTGCGTCATCAAGGTCATGGAAAACAAGCGCTGGGAGTGGCAGCACTACCACCCCGTGATCCAGCTAGCGCTGACCCACCACCTGCCGCTGATCGCCGCCAACCTGTCGCGCGCCAACGCATCGAAAGTGGTACGCGACGGCCTGGCCTTAAGCTTCGACGCCGCCACCGTTTCCGCCTACAAGCTGAAAGACCCGCTGCCGCCCGACCTGCGGCGCGCCCAGGAAAAGGCGATCCAGGAAGGTCACTGCAATATGGTGTCCGACCTGATGCTGCCGGGGATGGTGAACGCCCAGGTGGCGCGCGATATCTGGATGGCCAAGCTGATTCGCGCCCAGCAGCCGCGCGACGTGGTCCTCATTGCCGGCAACGGCCATGTGCGCAAAGATATCGGCGTGCCGCGTTGGCTGAATGCTATTGAACCCAAGCTGAATGTCCGCACCATAGGCTTTGTCGAGCCGGAGAGCCTGCAGGGCAGCTATGACGAAATCCGCAAGGTTCCAGCGCAAAAGCGCACAGATCCCTGCGCCAAATTCAAGTAAACTTTCGGCCCTGCCGAACCCAAACAACCAGGAGCAAAGAATGCAGATCGCAGGTGAAATGTTGATCGGTCAAGCCGCCGTCAAAGGCAGCGCAGGCCAGATGAAGGCGACCGACCCGGCGCGCAATATCGAAATCGAGCCGGCATTCGGCATGGCGACCGCCGCCGACCTGCAGCGCGCCTGCGAGCTGGCCGCGCAAGCCTTCGACTCCTTCCGCGAAACCGCACTGGAAAAGCGCGCGCAATTCCTGGAGCAGGTGGCGCAGAACATCATCGACATCGGCCCGCTGCTGATCGAGCGCGCCATGCAGGAATCCGGCCTGCCGCAAGCGCGCCTGGAAGGTGAGCGCGGCCGCACCGTCAACCAACTGCGCCTGTTCGCCAAGGTTGTGCGCGACGGCCTGTTCCTGGGCGCCACCCTGGACTCCGCGCTGCCAGAGCGCGTGCCGCCGCGTTCCGACCTGCGCATGCGCAAGATCGGCGTTGGTCCGGTCGCCGTGTTCGGTGCCTCCAACTTCCCGCTGGCGTTCTCGGTTGCCGGCGGCGACACCGCCTCCGCCCTGGCTGCCGGCTGCCCGGTGGTCGTCAAGGCGCACCCGGCCCACCTGGGCACCTCCGAACTGGTGGGTAAGGCGATCCAGAAAGCCGTGGCCGACTGCGGCCTGCATGAAGGCGTGTTCTCGCTGGTGATCGGCGACGTGCAGATCGGCGGCGACCTGGTGGCGCATCCCGCCATCAAAGCCGTAGGTTTCACCGGCTCGCGCGGCGGTGGCCTGGCCCTGGTGCGCATCGCCCAGGCGCGCAAGGAACCGATCCCGGTGTACGCCGAAATGGCCTCGATCAATCCAGTGTTCCTGCTGCCGGGCGCCCTGAAAGCCGGCGCCGCGCGCATCGCGCAAGGCTTCGCCGACTCGCTGACCATGGGCTCCGGCCAGTTCTGCACCAACCCCGGCCTGCTGGTCGCGCTGGAAGGCCCTGAGCTGAACGAGTTCACCGCCGCAGCTTCCGCCGCTGTGCAGGCCAAGCCGTCGACCACCATGCTGACCCCAGGCATCCACAAATCGTACGAAGCCGGAGTGGGCAAGCTGTCCGCGCTGGACAAGGTGGAACTGCTGGCCCAGGGCAGCGCCGGCAGCACCGCCTGCGCCGCGCAACCGCACCTGTACAGCACTGACGTCGACACCTTCCTCGCCACCCCGGCGCTGGAAGACGAGAACTTCGGTCCAAGCTCGGTGCTGGTGCGCTGCCGTAACGCAGCCGACCTGCGCCGCGTTGCCGAACACGTGGAAGGGCAGTTGACCTCCACCGTGCACGCCACCGCCGACGACCGCGAGATCGCCGCCGGCCTGCTGCCGACGCTGGAACGCAAAGCCGGCCGCATCCTGTTCAACGGCTTCCCGACCGGCGTCGAAGTGGCGCACGCCATGGTGCATGGCGGCCCGTTCCCGTCCACCTCCGACCCGCGCTCCACCTCGGTCGGCGCCACCGCCATCGACCGCTTCCTGCGTCCGGTGTGCTACCAGGACGCGCCGGAATGGGCGCTGCCATCGACCCTGGCCAACGACAACCCGCAGAAAGTGCCGCGCGTGATCGACGGCACGATCCAGCCGGGCGCATAAGCCCGCGCGAGCGTGCTAAGGTGGGCGCATGATGGAAACTGTGTATAAGGCGGAGCAGCCAAGCCGGGCTGACATCGACGCGCTCACCGGGCCAGCCGTGCTGGAATTCGGCACCAACTGGTGCGGCTATTGTCGCGGCGCCCAAGCGGCGCTGGCCGAGGCCTACCGCGAGCATGGCGGCATCCCGCACTTCAAGGTGGAGGACGGCCCTGGCCGCGTGCTGGGCCGCGCCTTCCGCGTGAAGTTGTGGCCGACCGTGATCTTCCTGAAGGACGGGAAAGAGGTCGCGCGCGTGGTGCGACCGGAAGACGCCGACGAATTGCGCGAAGGGTTCGCGCAGATTGCCTAGGCCTGGGCCGGCAGCAACAGCGCCGACACCCGGTCGCGGTTCGCCAGCACGAAGGCACGGAACTGCGGCTCCTTCACCGCCAGCCTGACTACACCCGGCAGCAGGGCATAACACACCACCGCCACCGCCTCGACCGCGCGTTCATTGCTCAGCGCCATCACCAGCGCCGCCTCGCCACCCAGCTTGTTCACAATCGCCTCGCGATGCTCGGCTACGATACGGGCCATTGGGGGCATCAGGTCTGCCATGTTGATCTCCTCGCTACGGGAAATCCAGTGTATCGATGGCCTTGCGCGACCTTTCTGATAAATCTCAAAACAACTTGACGCAGGCCGGCAAAAGGTTTTAACTATTAACGAATTAGTTAATTCTTGAATTTATGGAACTCGACAAAGTATTCGAAGCGCTGGCATCCAAGCCGCGCCGCCAGATCCTGGCGTATCTATCGGAGATTGAGCTTTCGACCAGTGAGCTAGCAGAGCGTTTCGCAATGAGTGCCCCTGCGATATCCAGGCATTTGTCAGTTCTTGAAAACGCCGGCCTGGTGACGAGTGAGCGCCGCGGCCAGTTCGTGCTGTACAAACTTAATGGCGATAACCTGGTCAATACATTGACGGGATACGCGCTTGAAGTCTGCCCTGTCGGCCGCCCCCTCAAGCGCGAGTCGCGCGCCATTGCAGCGAAAAAACAAGGCAAAGCTTAGTCCTCAGGGAGGCATTCATGAGAAAGATCGGCAATGTAGTGCGCGGGCATCGGGTATCGAGCGGGAATTATGCAGAGGTATCCGAGGGGCGCGTTCAATACTCTCCTGCTAAGTCGTTGTGGTACTTCACAATGCTGGCTGGCGCCATGATAGGTCTATTGGCATATTTCTCCTGGCCCGCCGTTGGCCTGTTTGCGCTAGTGACGGCAATGGTGCTGTTGTTCGGGCATTCACTGGGCAGTCATCGCAAGTTAATACACGACAGTTTTGCGTGCCCTAAGTGGCTCGAGTACCTTCTGGTCTGGTGTGGTGTGCAGGTTGGACTGGCTGGGCCAATTGGCTTGCTGCGGCAACACGAATTGCGCGACTATGCGCAACGGCAGGCGGATTGTCACCCTTATCTTCGCCACGGGGCAGGTTTTTGGCGTGATGCCTGGTGGCAGTTGCATTGTGACTTGGTGTTGGACTCCCCACCTGATATCCACATCGAACCAGGCATTGCCCATGACCGCTTTTACCAGTTGCTGGAACGCTCTTGGATGTTGCAGCAAGTGCCTCTGGCGTTGTTGTTTTACTTTTGGGGTGGCTGGGCTTTCGTTTGTTGGGGTGTTTGTGCTCGCATTTGTGCCGGGGTCACCGGTCATTGGCTGATTGGTTATTTCGCCCATAACCACGGTGATTTGGAGTACGAGATCGAAGGAGCGGCAGTGCAGGGAAGGAACATCCACTGGACTTCCTTGCTGACGATGGGCGAAGGGTGGCATAACAACCACCATGCCTTCCCTTACTCGGCACGGCTTGGTCTCAAAGACGGCGAATGGGATCCGGGGTGGTGGGCATTGCATGCACTCGAGCGCGTGGGATTGGTGCGGGATTTGCGCGTACCGGACGGCGTGGAAAACAAAAATGGCCTGGACCGTTGCCGGCTCAGGCCATTCTTGATAAAAATCTGGTGGTGATAGGTGGACTTGAACCACCGACCCTAGCATTATGAATGCTATGCTCTAACCAACTGAGCTATATCACCGCGGTCGTACATTGTAGCTGAATTTTGGTGGTGATAGGTGGACTTGAACCACCGACCCTAGCATTATGAATGCTATGCTCTAACCAACTGAGCTATATCACCGCAAGGCCAGCATTGTAGTTGCTGGCGGCAAGCCTGTCAAGTGGCTATTTTGGCAAGCACCATCTGCTGCAGCTGCTGCGCCGCATCCGGCGCGCAGCAATCCACCACAATCCGTTCCGGCATGGAGCGCAGCCAGGTTAGCTGGCGCTTACACAGCTGGCGCGTAGCAATGATGCCCGTCTCACGCATGGCCGCATAATCGATAGCGCCATCCAGGTACTCCCAAGCCTGGCGATAGCCGACGCAGCGGATCGACGGCAGGCCGAGATGCAGGTCGCCGCGCGTGCGCAGGGCCTTCACCTCGTCCAGGAAGCCCGAGTCCAGCATGATGTCGAAGCGGCGCGCAATGCGTTCGTGCAGCCAGGCGCGGTCGGACGGCTCCAGCGCGTAGGAAACCAGCTCGAACGGCAGTTCCTCCTTCTCGCGCAGGGACAGCAACTCGGACATCGGCTTGCCCGACAAAGCGTGGATTTCCAGCGCGCGCTGCACGCGTTGCGAGTCGTTCGGTTTAAGGCGGGCAGCGGTTTCAGGATCGACGGTAGCCAGACGCGCATGCATGGCGGGCCAGCCGATGCGGGCCGCCTCCTCATCCAGTTGCGCGCGCACGGCAGGATCGGCGCCGGGCAGCTCGTCCAGGCCATCGGCCAGTCCTTTGTAGTACAGCATGGTGCCGCCCACCAGCAGTGGCACTTTGCCGCGCGCGCTGATCTCTGCGACCAGGCGCAAGGTATCGGCGCGGAACTGGGCCACTGAGTAGGAGTCCAGCGGGTCGATGATGTCGATCAGGTGGTGCGGTACGGCGTCCAGCTCTTCGCGGGTTGGCTTGGCGGTGCCGATATCCATGCCGCGATAAACCAGGGCCGAATCGACCGAGATGATTTCGCACGGCACCTGCTGGGCGATGGCGAGTGCGGCGGCGGTCTTGCCGGACGCGGTCGGCCCCATGATGGCGACCGCCAGCGGGCGCTTGTTCAACTGAGTCATTGTTTACTGCCCGCGCAGGAAGAGTTTATCCAGCGCGCTGATATCAATCTGCACCCAGGTCGGGCGGCCGTGGTTGCACTGGTCGGCGCGCTCGGTGGCTTCCATGTGGCGCAGCAGGGCGTTCATCTCCGGCACGGACAGGATACGGTTGGCGCGCACGGCGGTGTGGCAGGCCAGGGTGCCAAGCAGCTCGTTGCGGCGCTCGATCAGCACGCGCGAGCCGCCGAATTCGCGCACATCGCGGATCACGTCGCGCGCCAGGGTCTGGGCGTCGGCGTTTTTCAGCAGGGCCGGGACGGCGCGCACGGCGAGGGTGGTGGGCGACATCACGGCGATGTCGAAGCCCAGCGCTTTCAGGGTGTCGCCGTGTTCCTGCACGGTGCCCACGTCGATCGCGTCGGCGTAGAAGGTGACCGGGATCAGCAGGTTTTGCACCGACATATCGGTGCCGTCGATCTGGGCGTCGAGCGCGTTCTTCAGTTGTTCGTAGAGGATGCGTTCGTGTGCCGCGTGCATATCCACCAGCACCAGGCCCTTGCTGTTCTGCGCCAGGATGTAGATGCCGTGCAGTTGTGCCAGGGCGAAGCCGAGTGGGAACTCCTCGCCGGCCAATTGCGCCGAGCTGGCGGCGATCGGCGCCGCTTGCGGCAGCGTGTAATCGGCCGAGGCGCGGAAACCGTTGCCGCCATCGGCAGCGGTCGCGCCGCCGATGGCGCCGTCGCGCGCCTCGGGCGACCACAGCGCGCCATAGCGCTCCGTGCTCTGCGCCACACCGCCGCCCGCGCCCGGCGCGCCGAATGGCGAAGGCGAGAAGGTCGGGCGGTAGTCGGGATTCAGGATCGAGCCGAAACTGGTTTGCTGCTGCGGGCGCCACGCGCCGGCGGCCTGCAGGTCGGCGGCGGCCGGCAGCGGCGACGGCACGCTGCCGTGCGACGTGGCCGACGTCGCCGCCAGCGCGCGCTGCACCGCGTGGAATACGAACTGGTGCACCGCGCGGCCATCGCGGAAGCGCACTTCAATTTTCGACGGGTGCACGTTCACGTCCACCAGCGCCGGGTCCAGGTCGAGCGCCAGCACGTAGGATGGATAGCGGTCGCCATGCAGCACGTCCTCATAGGCGGCGCGCACGGCGTGCACCAGCAGCTTGTCGCGCACGAAGCGGCCGTTGACGTAGAAATACTGGCTATCCGCGCGGCCCTTGGAAGCGGTCGGCAGGCCGGCGAAACCGTGGATGCGCAGCACGCCCGAGCCCTCGTCCAAGGCCAGGCGCGCCTCCTCGAAATTGCTGCCCAGGATTTGCGCGCTGCGCTTGGCCATATCGCTGGCCATCCAATGGTCGACGGTCTTGCTGTTGTGGCTCAGGGTGAACGTCACGTCGGGACGGGCCAGGGCGATGCGGCGCACCACTTCCGCGCAGTGGCCGAATTCGGTCTGCTCGGATTTCAGGAATTTGCGCCGCGCCGGGGTATTGAAGTACAGGTCGCGCACGTCGATGGTGGTGCCGGGCGCGCCGGAGGACGGCACCACGGTGCCCGTGTGCGAACCTTCCAGCTCCCAGGCATGGGCGCCATCGGCGGTGCGGGAAGTCAGGGTCAGCGCCGCCACCGAAGCGATGGAAGCGAGCGCCTCGCCCCGGAAGCCCAGGGTGCCGACGTTTTCCAGGTCATCCAGCGAAGCGATTTTGGATGTCGCATGGCGCGCCAGGGCCAGTGGCATCTGGTCGGGCGGAATGCCCTTACCGTTATCAGTAATACAAATGCGCTTAACGCCGCCTTCCTCCAGGCGCACGGTGATTTGGGTCGACCCCGCATCCAGTGCATTCTCCAGCAGCTCCTTAACGACAGCCGAAGGACGTTCCACCACCTCGCCGGCAGCGATCTGGGAAATCAGTTGATCAGGAAGGGCCCGGATCGGGCGAGGTGGGTTAGGCGCGTTCATTGCCTCATTATAATGTCCACTTTGGGGTCAGGAACAAAGGTGGACATTTCTTGACGAAATGTCCACCTTTGTCCACTTTTCTTCCTGACCCCAAAACGGACAAAAATTACGTTACTTCACTTCGCGGGTGGGGATGGGGACGTTGCACAGGTCGACGTGGCCGAAGGCGTGTTTGGTCCAGGGGCCGCCGCGGTTGCGCTGGGCTTCGGCCACGGCTTTGAAACTGGCGGAGTCGGTGCGCAGGATTTCGTACTTGGTGCGTTCGGCTTCCGGCACGTCGGCCATCAGCTTGACGGACTTGATCTGCACGTTCTGCTCGTCCTTGTCGTACATGCCCATCGGCGCCGGGCCGCGCGGCAGCACGGACAGCAGCGGCATGCCGCTCACAATGCGTCCCACTACGCTGATGTTGCGGTCCAATTGGCGCGGCGAATTGCCGATCACGGCGTACAGCGTGCCGCCATTGCCGCTGTCGGACTCGTTGCCGCGCGCCACGCCGACCATGCCGTAGCAGTGCGCCAGCCAGGTCTGGCCGGTTTTCGGGTCGCGTGCTGCGGGGAAGCCGTTGGAGTGGCCGACCTCGGCGGCGTAGCCGTCCTTGTCCATCAGGCGGGTGAACTGGGTGTCGTTCTTCATCGGCACTGTGAATTCCTGCTCCAGCTTGGCCTTGGCCGTCCCCAGTGACTTCGGTTTGTCGTCGCGCGGGTCGCCCCATTGGGCCACGAAGTTGTCCTGCACGCGGTAGACCCACAGGCCGTTCCAGTAGCCTTCCCTGGCCATGGTGCGGATGTTGGCGGCGTGGTTGGGGGCGAAGGCGGGCGCCAGTTCGATGACCACGCGGCCGGCCGGCAAATCCATGTAGAGGGTGTTGGCCGGGTCCAGCTGGCGCCATTCGGCCGGCTTGGAGGCTTTGACGATGTCGCCGACGGTGGGCTTGGGTGGCAGTTCCTTGACGGGGGCGGCCATGGCGGCCACTGGCATTGCCAGCATCAGTGCGGCGGTCAAACAGGACTTCACTGGGTTGTCTCCTTCTGGGTTTCTAAGCCGGTTATAAGGTGCCGGGCAATTTTAGCCTGTAAGATGGACTGTTTGGTATGATTCCCGCCGCAACCACTTTGGATTAATAATGGATTTCGTACAATTGCTGGACATGCTGGTCCACGTCGACCGCGCCATGGGCACCCTGATCGAACAATATGGCATGTACGTCTATGCCCTGCTGTTCGCTATCGTTTTCTGCGAGACCGGCCTGGTGGTGCTGTTCTTCTTCCCCGGCGATACGCTGCTGTTCATCGCGGGCGCCTTCTGCGCGACCGGCGACATGAACCTGGGCGTGCTGATGTTCCTGCTCTCGACTGCCGCAATTTTGGGCAATACCACCAATTATTGGATCGGCGAGGCCATCGGGCAGCGGGTGTATACCCAGAACTACCGCTGGATTAATAAGGAAGCATTGAACCGCACCCACGAGTTCTTCGAAAAACATGGCGGCAAGACCATTATCCTGGCGCGCTTCGTGCCGGTGGTGCGCACCTTCGCGCCCTTCGTGGCCGGCGTGTCGGACATGACCCATGCCCGTTTCCAGTTGTTTAACGTGATTGGCGCGCTGCTGTGGGTGGTGTCGCTGTGCGTGGCGGGCTATGTGTTTGGTAACCATCCCTTCGTGCAGAAGCACCTGAGCGCGATCGTGCTGGCCGGTATCAGCGCGGCGGTGGTGCCGATGGCGCTGGGCGGCGCCTGGAAGATGGGCCGCCGCATGCTGAAGCGTTAAGCCACGCTCAAGTTTTCCCGTAGCGCAACCGTTAACCGGAGGAACAGTTCTCTCCTCCGGATTTAACATGCGTAACTTGATCGCCTTGTCGGCTTGCTGTCTTGTGCTTGGGATGGCAAGCGCCGCCGATCCTGCGGCCCCGGCGCCGTTGAAAGGTGTGCCCAATATTCGCCCGAACCTGGCCGCTGCCGCTGCGGCGGACAAGGCGGCGATGGAGCAGGGCGCCAAACCCTCCGAAAAGCCGAAGTACGTGCCGCCGGCGCGCAAAAACGTCGCCTCCCAGCGCGAGGAGGAGGCGCGCGCCGAGGCTGAGTTGTCCGACAAGATCGCCCAGCGCCTGGCCGAAATGCGCGCCAACCAGGCGGCCCGTTTCGCCGCCGCCGAGAAGGCGCGCAAGCAGCAGGCATCCAAAGCCGCCGCCGCTGTGGTGGCGGCCAAGGCGCCGCCGCCGCGCGCGAATGGCACCCATTGGAGCTATGAGGGCGAATTCGGCCCGTCCAACTGGCATAAGATCAATTCCGACTGGGCCAAATGCTCGACCGGCACGCGCCAGTCGCCGATCGATATCCGCGACGGCATGAAGGTGGACCTGGAGCAGGTCGCCTTCGATTACCGCCCGTCCGGCTTCAGCGTGACGGACAACGGCCATACCGTACAGGTGGCGGTCGGGCCGGGCAACTACCTGAGCGTGGCGGGCCGCACCTATGAGCTGCAGCAGTTCCACTTCCATCGCCCGGCCGAGGAGCGCATCAACGGCAAGGGCTTCGAGATGGTGGTGCACCTGGTGCACAAGGACGTGGAGGGCAAGCTGGCGGTGCTGGCGCTGCTGCTGGAACGCGGCAAGCCGCAGCCGACCATCCAGACCGTGTGGAACAACCTGCCGCTGGAAAAGGGCGATACGGCCACGCCGTCCATCGTGCTGGACCCGAATGACCTGCTGCCGCAGCGCCGCGATTACTATACTTTCATGGGTTCGCTGACCACGCCGCCTTGCTCCGAGGGCGTGCTGTGGATGGTGATGAAGGAGCCGGTGCAGGCCTCGCCTTCGCAACTGGCTTTGTTCAGCCGCCTCTATCCCTTCAATGCGCGCCCGGTGCAGGCCGGTGCGGGCCGCATGATCAAGGAATCAAACTAATGGTGTGATGGCCGGTCCATTCGGCGCCGGCCGCCAGCACCTGCTTGTCGACGCGGGCCGGTTCGATGCAGACGAAGCGGCGGAAGTCGCCATCGTCCATATCGGCGGTGGCTGCCGCGCCTTGCGCGCCCGGGTTCCATACCACCCATTCGGAAAAACCTTGCTGTTCCAGTTGCAGCGTGCCGGCGCCGGTGTCCAGGCGCAGCACGGGCGTGGCGGGGCGGATCTCGTCCAGCGCGCCGTCGAAGCGCGCGCCTTCCAGCGTGGCTTGCGCGAAATCGGCGAGGGCGAAGTAGCTGTGCAAGGCGCCGGCCCACTGGAAGTCCTGGGCGCCGCTATTGCGCACGCTGTAGCGCATGGCGAGGGCCTTGTCCTTTAATTCAAAACGCAGGCGCAGTTCGAAGGCGCGCGGCCAGGTCTTGAACGTGGCGGCGGGCAGGTCGCTTTGCGCCAGGGCCAGTTCGGCCCAGCTTTCGCCTTGTCCGATCGCGCGCCAGGTGGCGGTGCGGGCGAAGCCGTGGCGCAGGCCGTCGCCGCGGGTGGCGAACTGGGGGAAGATGACCGGCACGCCGCCGCGCACTGCAGCGCTGCCGTCGAGCGCGGAACGCTGGCTCAGGAACAGGCGTTCCTTGCCGTCCGCAGTCTGCCACGACATCAGGTGCGCGCCGAACAGGGAAATGGTGGCTGCGGCGCCGTCGGGAGTGGAAATGCGGATTTCGTTCATGCGCGTTCCTTAGGTGAGCCGGTTCTTGGCGAGCGGCGGGTTTTTGGCAAAGTAGCGCCGGATGCCCTTGACGATGGCGTCGGCGATCTTGTCCTGGTAGTCATTGTCGATCAGTCGCGCTTCCTCTTCCGGGTTGGAGATGAAGGCGGTCTCGATCAGGATCGAGGGGATGTCGGGCGCTTTCAGCACGGCGAAGCCGGCTTGCTCGACCGAGCCTTTGTGCAGCTTGTTGATGCCGCCAATCTCGCCCAGCACGGCTTTGCCGACCTTCATGCTGTCGTTGATCTGGGCGGTGGTGGAGAGGTCGAACAGCACGCTGGCCAGTTGCGGGTCGTGGCCTTTGGAGTTGGCGCCGCCAATCAGGTCGGCCTGGTTTTCCTTGTCGGCCAGCCAGCGCGCGGCGCTGGAGGTGGCGCCTTTTTCCGACAGCACGAAGACCGAGGAGCCGCGCGCGCTGGGCTTGACGAAGGCGTCGGCGTGGATCGAGATGAACAGGTCGGCGTCGACCTTGCGCGCCTTTTCCACGCGCTTGCCGAGCGGGACGAAGTAGTCGCCGTCGCGGGTCAGCATGACGCGCATATTCGGGTGGTCTTCCAGCTTGTCTTTCAGGCGCTTGGCGATGGCCAGTACGATGTCTTTTTCGCGGCTGCCACGCGCGCCGATGGCGCCGGGGTCTTCACCGCCGTGGCCGGGGTCGAGCGCGATGGTGAGCATGCGCACCATTTTGTCCGGCGCGTTCTTGTGCGGCGGCTTGTGGCCGGCGGGCTCACGGTCTGGCTCGGCAGGGGAGGGCTTGCCGGCGATGGTGGGCGATTGCGGTGGCGTGGTGCCTGGCGTGGCGGCCGTGCCGCTGCCGCCGGGAGCGTTGCCGGTGGTGGCCGGTCCGGGCGCGCTGGGCTGGCCGGCGATGGCGGGCTGGCCTTGGTTGCCTGGCTGTGCGGATGCGCTGTCGCGTGCTGGCTGGCCGGCCGCGCTGCCTGGGGCGGCGGCGCTGGACTGGCCTGCCTGGGCTGGCTGGCGGCCGGCGATGGCGGCTTGGCCTGGCTGCTGCGCGGCGGGGGGCGCGGTCGTGGCGGGCGTGGTGGACGGGGCGGCGGGCGCCTTGTCGTCCTGCGACCATTCGCCTTTTTCAATCAGGGCGGCGATCGGGTCGAGCGCCTTCACCGGATACAGGTCGAAAATCAGGCGGTGCTTGTAGTTGCCGACCGGTTCCAGCGTGAACACCTGCGGTTTGACTTCCTCCTTCAGGTCGAACACCAGCCGCACCACGTTCGGGCGGTTCTGGCCGACGCGCACCTGTTTGATGTACGGGTCGTTGGACTGGATCTTGGCGACCAGGCTTTTCAGCGTGGGGTTCAGCTCCAGGCCTTCGATGTCGACCACCAGGCGCGTCGGATCCTTGACCATGAAATGCGTGGTCTTCAGGTCGCTGTCGTTCTCCAGCGTGACGCGCGTGTAGTCCTCCGCCGGCCAGACGCGCACGGCAAGGATTTGCGCGGCCTGCGCTGCGTTGGGTGCGAACACGGACAGCAGCAGCGTGCCGCCGGCCTTGAGCACCGTGCGGCGGCTTACATGTTTGGGGCGAAGTGGAGGCGTTGCAGGCATGACGTACCAAGGGCAGAAGACGGCTGCAATTCTACCTCACGTCCCGCCCCGGCTACAGAGAGGAAAACATGAAGATCCGGGGGCGGCAACACGCCGTCCGCTTTTTCGGGCCATTCGACGATGCACACGTTCTCGCCGTTGAAATCTTCGCGGAAGCCGGCGTCGAGGAACTCCTCCGGGCTGCCCATGCGGTACAGGTCGAAGTGCACCACGCTGGTCGGCTTGCCGTCAATGTTCACGCGGTACGGTTCGGACAGGGTGTAGGTCGGGCTTTTCACCGGGCCCACGTGGCCGGCGGCGTGCAGCAGGGCGCGCGTGAGGGCGGTCTTGCCGGCACCCAGGTCGCCATGCAGGTAGATCGCCATGCCGGGCAGCAGGGCGCGCGACAGCGCCGCGCCCAGGGCGGCGGTGCCGGCTTCGTCGTGGAGGTGGGATTTAAAGTGCAGCATTCTCTATTTCGCTTGTAGGTTCTTGTTTTGTTCGGCGATGCGCGCCAGTTCATCCCGCAGGCGCGGCACGCCCAGCGCCACGCGCTCTTCTTCGCTGACCGCCTGCGGGTCGACCGGGTCGAGCTGCGCGCGGCCGTCGCTGTGGGTCTTGCTTTGCGTGCCATACCACTGCGGCATATTGCGCGACACCAGGTAGCGGTCGAACGCCGCTGCGGCCAGCCACTTCGGCGCCGGATGCTCGGGCGCCAGCTTGCGCGCGATGGTCGCCAGCGAAAACGCCAGTGCGTAGTCGTCTGGCGTGTCGCCATGCTGGAACACCATGGCCGCGTTGTAATGATCGCGCGCGCTGCGCACCGCGCCGTCGGCCAGCATGGCGGCCACCTTCTCGCGGCGCTCCTGGTCGCGCTGGTTGACCACCGTCCAATCGATGGCGCCGCTGCGGTCGGCCTGGTCGGCGCGGTTGATGGCGATCAGCTCTGCGTTATCGGGCAGGGGCGCCGCCTGGCCCATGGCGGCGGCCAGCAACAGCGCTGCGCATGTCAATTTCTTCATTAGAAGGCTAAAATGGTGGTTTGAAGTTTCCCGCATTGTAAGGCCGTGTCCCTTTCCCAAGCCAATTTAGACGAATTAGCCAGCCGCATCAAGGCGTGGGGGCTGGAACTCGGCTTTGCGGAAGTGCGCATCGCCGACATCGACCTGTCCGCCAATGAAGCCGGCCTGCAAGCCTGGCTGGACGCCGGCATGCACGGCGACATGGACTATATGGCAAGCCACGGCATGAAACGCGCCCGCCCGGCGGAGCTGGTGCCGGGCACCGTGCGCGCCATCACCGCGCGCATGAACTACCTGCCCGGCGCCGCCGACGAGCTGTGGCGCGAACGCGAGACGGCGCGCCTGGCCGACCCGACGCAGGCGGTGATCTCGGTCTACGCCCGTGGCCGCGACTACCACAAGGTGCTGCGCGCGCGCCTGCAGCAACTGGCCGACAAGGTCAGCGCCGCCGTGGGCGAATTCGGCTACCGCGTGTTCACCGACTCGGCGCCGGTAATGGAGCTGCCGCTGGCGGAAAAGTCGGGCCTGGGCTGGCGTGGCAAGCACACCTTGCTGATCAACCGCAGCGCCGGCTCCATGTTCTTCATGGGCGAGATCCTGGTCGACCTGCCGTTGCCGGTGGACGAGCCGACCGGCGCCCACTGCGGCCAGTGCAGCGCCTGCATCGACGTGTGCCCGACCCAGGCCATCATCGCCCCCGGCAAGCTTGACGCGCGCCGCTGCATCTCCTACCTGACCATCGAGCTGAAAGGCGCCATTCCAGAAGAGCTGCGGCCCTTGCTGGGCAACCGCGTCTACGGCTGCGACGATTGCCAGACCGCCTGCCCCTGGAACAAGTTCGCCCAGCGCGCCACCTTGCCCGACTTTGATGAGCGCCACGCCCTGGGCAGCGCCGGCATGATCGAGTTGTTCGCCTGGAGCGAAGAGGATTTCAACCGCCGCATGGAGGGTAGCCCGATCCGCCGCATCGGCCATGAGCGCTGGCTGCGCAACCTGGCGGTCGGCCTGGGCAACGCCGCGCGCCTGGGCGCCAAGGGCGATGCCGCCATCCTGGCGGCGCTACAGGCGCGCCTGGCCCACCCCTCGCCGCTGGTGCGCGAGCATGTGGAATGGGCCATCGGCCAGCACAGCATCGGCCAGCACAGCTAGCCCGGCGCTCGGGCATAATGGGCGTTCCTGGTCCAACGTCCGAGTACTGAAGTGTCCCCATTTGCAGAAGCAGTGCGCAGCTACCGCGAGCTGTCGCCATGGCAGGCCTGGCGCCATGGCAGCGTCGCCGAACGGCGCGCTATTTTCGGCGGCTGGCTGCTGTTGCTGCTGCTCTGCATGGCGCTCGGCGTGGCCAGCGTCAAATGGAGCTGGTCCGGCCTGCCGTTCGAGATCGGCGGCGTCACCGCCTATGTGACGCTGTATCCGCCGCTGCCGGTGTGCCTGCTGCTGGCGCTGACCCTGGGTTGGTGGTGGGGCGCTGTGCCGGCCTACTGCTCCACCCTGGCGCTGGCGCTGTATGCCGGCATGCCTGTGCAGTGGGCCCTGCTGTTCGCCGGCGCCAACCCGCTCGGCTTTGCCATGATGGTGGCGGGCTACCGCGCCATTGCCGTCGGGCGCGACCTGCGCAGCCTGACCTCCATCCTGTTCTTCGCCCAGCTCAGTTTCATCGGCAGCATTTTCAGTTCGGCCGGGGCGCTGATCTGGAGCTACACCAACCACCTGGCGCCCGGCGCCCACCTGCCGATCTGGCAGGGCTGGTGGATCGGCGCCTTCCTGCAATGCGTGCTGATCGGCGGGCCGGCCATGGCGCTGCTGTGGCCGCGCGTGGCGCGTTGGCAGGCAGCGCACGAGCCGTTGATGCGCAAGCGGCGCGGCGGCTCGCGCTATTCGGTGCTGCGCATGCTGGCCACGGTGGCGGCGGGTGTGCTGATTTACGGCTACGTCACCATCCACCTGGCCGAGAACGAGGCGGCGGCCGCGCTGCCGGTGTTCCGCCAGACGGTGTGGATTTTCTACTGGGTGTTTGCCGCCATCATCGTGGCCATCGCCTTCTTCGGCTACCAACTGTTCTCGCATTGGCAGGCCTCGACCGACGGCCTGCTGTCCGAACTGCGGCGCATGAACAGCGACCTGGAACGCCTGGCCACCACCGATGCTCTGACCGGCCTGCTGAACCGGCGCGCCGCCGACCGCCTGCTGGACGCCGAATGGCAACGCGCGCGCCGCTCGGGCCACGAATCTTCGCTGGTGCTGCTGGATATCGACCACTTCAAGCAGGTCAACGACAGCTACGGCCATCCGGGTGGCGATGCGGCCCTGCGTGCGATGGCTGCCTGCATCCGTTCCGTGATGCGCGAGGTGGATGTGGCGGCCCGCTACGGCGGCGAGGAATTCCTGGTGGTGCTGCCGGAAACGGGGCGCGAGGGCGCTTTCGTCTTCGCCGAGCGCCTGCGCGAGCGCGTGGCGGCCAGCGAGATCTGCCACGACGGGCAGGTGTTCCGCTGTCATGTCAGCCTGGGCATCGCCGTCTGCGACGCGCGCGAAACCAGCTACGAGCACTGGGTGCGGCGTGCCGACCAGGCGCTGTACCGCGCCAAGCAG
This sequence comes from Massilia sp. SR12, assembly GCA_046523935.1. Classification (GTDB taxonomy): domain Bacteria; phylum Pseudomonadota; class Gammaproteobacteria; order Burkholderiales; family Burkholderiaceae_D; genus Rugamonas. Next base: position 5,265,587 of record CP159586.1, read on the forward strand.
GGCGGCCGCAACCAGGCCGTGCTGGGCGCCTGAGCGCCCGTATGCATCTTAAGCGCGCCAGTCGGCGCGGCGCAGTGCCCATACCGATGCCGCGCTCCAGGCCAGCAGGGTGACGACCGAGGCTTCCACGCCGTAGGCGCCGCCAGCCAGCCATTCCGGGCCGGACATCTGCACCTGCAGCCAGCCGCGCGCGGCGTGGCCCGACACCGGCACCCCGAACACGCCGTCGAACAGATAGTTCCAGGCGAAGTGCATGCCGACCGGCAGCCACAGGTTGCGCGTCAGCATCCATGCGGCGCAGAATCCGAGGCCGGCGACCCCGGTGTTGAGCACCGCCAGCGCGGTGACATGTTCATTCGGCAGGTGGGCCAGGGCGAACAGCAGCATATTCACCAGCAGCGCGGCGCGCGTGCCCCAGCGTTCCTCCGTGATGCGGAACAGGACGGCGCGGAACAGCAATTCCTCCATGATCGCCACCATGACCTGCTCCGGCAGCGGCTTGAACGCGGCCAGGACCGAGGTGCTGCCGATAATCGTGAAGGCGCCGGTCGCACCCAGTACGCCGGCCACCAGCACGCTCAGGGCGGCGCCGATGCCCAGCCCGCGCAGCAGGCCGGGCGCGGCGCCTTGCAGCGCGCTTTCGCTGGCCGCGCGCTGCTCAAAGCGGCGTACGAAAAAGCGGTAGCCGGCCAGGCACAGGGCGGCGGCCAGCAGGTAGTGCCAGGCCAGGCGCCATTCTTTTGGCACCAGGTTCTGCGCCAGCGCCATGGTCAGCACTAGCGGCAGCAGCACGCAGGCGATGCCGGCAACGATGCGGGTGACAGGGTGGCGCGTGAAGCGCGCGCGCAGCGTCAACTGCGGCAGGGCAGGGATGGTTTGTTGCATGGTTCTACTCCTTGGCTTGGCGGATTCGTTCGCTAAAAGGGCGCTGTTCCAATGCATCGATGGCGCGCGCCAGGGTATCGGACAGGGGATGCGGCAATTCGGCGTCCAGCTCGTCGGCGGCAGCGGCGGTGGCGCGCCAGCAGGCCTGCAGTTTGGGCAGCAGGCGCTTGCCTTGCGGGCTGAGGACCAGCAGCTTTTGGCGCGCATCGGTGGGGCTGGACTGCGCCAGCAGCCAGCCTTCCTTCAGCATCAGCGCCACGGTCTGGGTGGCGGCGGGTTGGGTGATGCCGGCGGCTTCGGCGATCTGGCTCACGCTATGCGGCTGGCCGCCCGCCAGCGCGCGCATGACCGGCGTGTAGCGCGGGCGGTATTCGAGGCCGGCTTCGGCGTAGGCTTCCTGCACCGCGCCGTCCAGCAGCTCGATCAGGTGGCGTAATTGGGTTCCGAGTCCTTGTTTCATGGACCCAGAATAGCATATACATAAGCGCTTATGTAATTATTTTAGCAAGCCTGCCAGCTCGACTGCGGTCTTCACCTGCATCTTGTCGAAGATGTGGGCGCGGTGCACTTCCACCGTGCGCATGGAGATGCCCAGTTCATCGGCCACCACCTTGTTCATTTTGCCGGCCAGGATCAGGTCCAGCACTTCACGTTCGCGGGTGGACAGGGTGGCCAGGCGCGCCTGCACCGCCGCCTTGCCGCTGGCCTGGCGCGAGGCCGCCAGGCCTTCCTGCACGCGGTCCATCAACTGGTTGTCGTTGAACGGCTTCTCGCAAAAGTCGAAAGCGCCGCGCTTGAGGGTGTCGACCGCCATCGGCACGTCGCCGTGGCCGGTCAGGAAGATGACCGGCAGGCGCGCCGTCAGCCCGCGCGCCGCCAACTGGTCGAACACGGCGATGCCGCTGGTGTCAGGCATACGCACGTCGAGCAGAACGCAGTCGCCCTCCGCGTCGAACGCGCCCGCCTGCACAAAGGCGAGGAAGGGCGCGGCGCCGTCGTAGGCGGTGGCGGCGATGCCGCGCGAGGACGCCAGCCAGAGCAGGGCGTCGCGCACCACGGCCTCGTCGTCAACGATATGTAGCATGGGGTGTCTCCCTTATGCGCCGCCCGCCACGGGCAGCGTGAATGTGAATATGGTACCGCCTGGCGGATTGGCGCGGTGCGTCAGCGTGCCGCCGTGGAATTCGATCGCGGTGCGGCAGATGTTCAGGCCCATGCCCATGCCCTCCGCCTTGGTCGAGAAGAAGGGCGAGAACAGGCGTTCGGCCACGTCCTGCGGAATGCCGTGGCCGTGGTCGATCACCTGCACCACCACCTGCGCCGCCGGCGCGTCGTGGTGCGCCACCACGCGCAGCACGCGCTGCAGGGGCGGCACGCCGGCCATGGCTTCGATCGCGTTGCGCGTCAGGTTCAGCAGCACCTGCTCGATCAGCATGCGGTCGGCGCGCACCTGCGGCAGCGCTGCCGGCAGTTCCACCTGCAGCGAGACCTGGTGCTGGCGCGCCTGCATCTCGATCAGGGCGTGGATGCTGTCGAGCATGGACTGCAGCGCCACGTCCTGCCGCTCCGATTCGCGGTTCTTTACGAATTCGTGCACGCTGCGGATGATGGCGCCGGCGCGCTGGGCCTGGGCGCCGGCCTGCTCCAGCGCCGGCTTCAGGGTGGCCGCGTCACCGCCGCGCGCCAGCACGTTCAGGGCGCCCGTGGTGTAGCTGGAAATGGCGGCCAGCGGCTGGTTCAGTTCATGCGCCAGCATGGAGGCGATTTCGCCCATGGTGGCCAGGCGCGCGCTGGCCTGCAGCTTCTCCTGGTGCTGGCGGTTCAGCTCCTCCATGCGCTTGCGGTCGGAAATGTCGAGGATGGAGCCCATATAGCCGGTGTGGCGGCCTTCCTTGTCCACCAGCGGCGACTCGAAAATCAGCACCGGGATGCGGGTGCCGTCCGGGCGCTGGAACAGGGTCTCGAACTCCGGCGTGAAGGAGCCGGCCAGCACCCCGGCCAGGCGGTGCTGGTACTCGGCCATTACGTCCGGCGCCCAATAGGGCATGGGCGGCAGGCGGCCGATCAGCTCTTGCGCCGGGTAGCCCACCATCTGGCAGAAGGCCGGGTTGACGTAGGTGATGCGGCCCTCCAGGTCGCGCGCGCGCAAGCCGGTCAGCAGCGAATTCTCCATCGCCGTGCGGAAGGCCATTTGCTGGCGCAGTTCGCCCTCGGCCGCCAGGCGGCGCGAAATGTGGCCCCACAGCGCGAACAGGCTCCAGAGCAGGGCCAGCGACAGCGCCACCACCGAGCCGACCAGCAGGTTGGGCAGCAGTTTGGGTTCGGCCTTCACGCTGTCGGTCATCAGGGTGATGGTGGCGCCCGGCAGGTCGAGCGCGCGCGTGTGGGTGTAGACGCCGTGGCCCGGGCCGGCCGAGGTGCGGCGCGCCAGCACATTGTCGTCGCGGTCGAGCAGGCTGATCTGGTTGTCCTGGGCGAACCACCAGGGCACCATTTCGTCCAACAGGCTGCTAAGCTGGAAGGTGGCGACCAGGCTGCCCTGCCAGGCCTCGCCGCGGTAGACCGGGAAGTACAGCTCCATTTCCAGCGGGCCGGGTGCGCCGCCGGCCGCCAGGCGCGGCTCGGGTTCGGCGTAGATCGGGGCGTGCGAGCGGCGCGCGCGGTCCTGCGCCACCAGCGAGGCCTGGCTCAGCGCGATGTGGGCATCGGGCGCCACCGGCGCGGGATCGCTGGCGGCCAGCACCCGGCCATCGGGCGCCAGCAGCAGCACGCTTTTGAGCTCGGCGCCGTTTTTCAGCATGCGCGCCATGCGTTGCTGCACCTCGCCCGGCGCCAGGCGGCCGCCGGCCAGGTCGTTGGCCAGGCCGTGCAGCGCCTCCTCATGGCGCCCCAGTTGGAAGCGGATCGACTGCTCCACCCACAGGGTATCGGCGATCAACTGCTCCTGCCGCTCCGTGCTTTCCAGCTGGCGCGCCTGCCAGGGCAGCCAGAAGGCGATGGCGACAAACAGCAATACCAGGACCACCGGCAGCAGCCAGCGCACGGAGGAGGGCAGGAAAAATCGTTTAGACATGCGCCGAGGGTAGCGAATCCTGTTGCCACTTGTATTGTGGGTTTCCACAGTTGTGTGCCAATATTTCACTAAGCACAATGTATGTTGAGAATAATAATGCACAAATATCGCCGGGGGACGCCAATGCAACTGAAGCACCTCCTGGCCGCCTTCGGCGCGGCCGTCCTTGTTGCGTCCCAAGCCTTGGCGCAGGCACCCATCGTCATCAAATTCAGCCACGTGGTGGCGCCGGAAACGCCCAAGGGCCAGGCCGCCGAGCGTTTTAAGCTGCTGGCGGAGAAAGCCACCGGCGGCCGCGTTAAAGTGCAGGTGTACCCGAACAGCCAGCTCTATAAAGACAAGGAAGAGCTGGAAGCCCTGCAACTGGGCGCGGTGCAGATGCTGGCGCCCTCGCTGGCCAAGTTCGGCCCGCTGGGCGTGAAAGAGTTTGAAGTCTTTGACCTGCCCTACATCTTCCCCAACAAGACCGCCCTCTACAACGTGACCGAGGGGCCGATCGGCAAGGGCTTGCTGAAAAAGCTGGAGGCCAAGGGCATCACCGGGCTGGCCTACTGGGACAATGGCTTCAAAATCATGTCGGCCAAGCGCCAGTTGCGGGTGCCGGCCGATTTCAAGGGCTTGAAGATGCGTATCCAGTCCTCCAAGGTGCTGGACGCGCAAATGCGGGCGCTGGGCGCCATACCGCAGTCGCTGGCCTTCTCCGAGGCCTACCTGGCGCTGCAGACCGGCGTGGTGGACGGCACCGAGAATCCGCCCTCGAATATGTACACGCAGAAGATGCACGAGGTGCAGCCGCACCTGACCATCTCCAACCACGGCTACCTGGGCTACGCGGTCATCGTCAACAAGAAGTTCTGGGACGGCCTGCCGGCCGACATCCGCCACCAGTTGGAAGGCGCGATGAAGGAGGCCACCACCTACGAGAAGGCGATCGCCCAGCGCGACAACGATATGGCGCTGGAAGCCATCCGCAAGTCCGGCAAGACGCAGATCACCAACCTGAGCGCGCAGGAGCAGGCGCTGTGGCGCAATGCGCTGCTGCCGGTGCAAAAACAGGTGGAAGAACGCATCGGCAAAGAGCTGATCCAGGCCATCAACCGCGAAACCGCCAAGTAAAATCCGCGCCTGTCAAGTTGCTCAAAATTAATAAGGATATTTGAAAAAAGATCGGTTACTATGGCGACGCCCCTGAACGGTGCAACATGCACCAGAGTGGCAACGGACACGGTTTTAGCGGGGAGTGAAGAAGAAAAAGCAGGCAGCAATGCCGCGAATACATAGAGGAGACGCGCCGCCTGACAGTATGCTGTTAGCCCCGCCATAAGCGAGGTTAAATGGCCGGGGAGGTGAAAAAAAGTACTCAGGACGCACCTTCGGGTGCGTTTTTTTTTGCCCTATCCTGGCGCGCTGGTGTAGCATGAATGCCACAGTTCTTTTGGAGCAACCGTGACGGAAATACAACAAGGTGGCCGGAATTTCGCCGCCATTATCCACCTGCCGTTTGGCGCGATGGGCATCGGCACGGCCGGGGCGGTGGTAACGGAAATGTTTTACCTGCCCGCCGCCACGCCGCAGCTGGCGCCCACCAACGCGCTGGCCGAGCAGGCTGCGCGCCAGTTGCTGGCCTACTGCGACGACGCCGACTACCGCTTCGACCTGCCGCTGGCGCTGCGCGGCAGTGAATTCCAGCGCCGCGTGTGGCAAACCCTGCGCGAAATCCCGCGCGGCCAGGTGCGCACCTACGGCGAGCTGGCGCGCCACCTGGACTCGGTCGCGCGCGCGGTCGGCCAGGCCTGCCGCAGCAATCCCTTTCCGCCGCTGGTGCCCTGCCACCGCGTGATGGCGGCCGACGGCCTGGGCGGCTTCGCCGGCAGCGACGACCAGCATGGCTTCACCCTGGGCGTGAAACGCTGGCTGCTGGCGCACGAAGGACACCAAGAGTACCAATGGCAGCAAGCAACCTTGCTCTGATCGACGAGTTCTGCGACAGCCTGTGGCTGGAGGACGGCCTGTCGAAAAACTCGCTCGACGCCTACCGGCGCGACCTGACCGCGTTCGCCACCTGGCTGGCGGCGGCGCGCCCCGCCGTGGACGGCCTGTACGCGGCTGGAACTGCCGACCTGCAAGCCTATTTCGCCGCGCGCCACGAAGACACCAAGGCCAGCTCCGCCAACCGCCGCCTGTCCGCGCTCAAGCGCTTCTACCAGCTGGCGCTGCGCCAGCGCCATATTGCGGAAGACCCCTGCCTGCGCATGGCCTCCGCCAAGCAGGCGCAGCGTTTTGTGCACACCCTGAGCGAAAGCCAGGTGGAAGCCCTGCTGGCCGCGCCCGACCTGCGCACGCCGCTCGGCATCCGCGACCGCACCATGCTGGAGCTGATGTATGCCAGCGGCCTGCGGGTGTCGGAACTGGTGGCTTTGAAAACGCTCGAGCTGAGCATGAACGACGGCGTGCTGCGCATCACCGGCAAGGGCACGAAAACGCGCCTGGTGCCGTTCGGCGAGCAGGCGCGCCTGTGGATCGAGCGCTACCTGCGCGAGGCGCGCGGCGTCATCCTCAATGGCCAGCAGGACGACGCCTTGTTCGTCACCGGTCGCGGCGGGCCGATGACGCGGCAGATGTTCTGGGTGGTGGTGAAAAAGCAGGCGGCCAAGGCCGGCATCACGGTGCCGCTGTCGCCGCACACCTTGCGCCACGCCTTCGCCACCCACTTGCTGAACCACGGCGCCGACTTGCGCGTGGTGCAATTACTGCTCGGGCATGCCGACATTTCCACGACCCAGATTTACACCCATGTGGCGCGCGAGCGCCTGAAGCAACTGCATGCCCTGCATCACCCGCGCGGTTGACGGGGCGGCATGGCGCAGGGTTTAGCCGCCGGCACGCCGGTGCACGGTGGCGGCCTTGTCCTGCCCACCCTTGCCGTGCTGCCCATGTTGTGCTTGCAGCATGTTTTGCGCCTGGTCGCGTGTCGGCCCGGCCGCCTGCCCGGCGTGCTCGGCCATTTCACGCGCCGTGTCGGCGCTGGCGCGCGTGCTCTCGCCGAAGGTGCGTGCCAGCGCCAACTGTGCATCGCACACCAGGTGCAACATGTCCTGCCCGGCGCGATTGCATTCGTCCATAGCGTCCCGGGTCCAACGCCCACCCGCGTCGCCGAAGCGGCGCCATGAGTCAAAATAGATGCGTTGCACCTGGTTCAGGTAGTCGATCGCAGGCGCCAGCGCTTGGCCCTGCTGGGTGCCGAAATTCTGCATATCTCCTCCTTTGGTGTGGAACATGTAAACTATTTATGTTCCGGGGGACGGAGTTTGACATGGATCAAGCGCGCGGGCCCACACCGGAGTCACCATTGCTCTACACCATCAAAGGAGGGCCCGAAATGGCAAAAACGAATTTCCAGTACGAAAAGCGCCAGCGTGAGCTGGAGAAAAAACGCAAGGCAGAGGAAAAGGCACAGAAGAAACAGGCCGCTAAAAACCACCCCGACGGCGAGCAAGAGGCCGACGAGGCGGGCTACGAAACTAGCGAAACGGATAGCACAAGTTCAGATTAAGGCGGCGACGGGCTCTGCCCGCCGCTGTTCGCCGTGGACACCACCCGCCATTTTTCGCGGAAAGGGTTGGGCGTGTTGCTCGTGAGCTCGGCCGGCTTCAAGCCGATATCGGTGATATGTAACGGTGCCGCCAGTTTCAGGGTGGCATTGCACGTATTGTCCTTTTCGATCGTGCAACTGATGGCGTCGTCGCTATTGCTTCCCGTGACAATAAAGCGGGCCTTGCCGCCCTTGATTTCAAGGGCGTCGGCGTAGCCCTTGGGAAAGGTCATGTGCAAGTTGTAGATGTGCGTTTTCGTGTTTCCGCTGGCCGTAACCTTGACTGTCCAGGAGGCCTCGTTCGGATAGTAGATGAGTGCGCCGTCCACGGGAAGGCGGTCAGGCTCTTCGCCCTTGTTGCGTGTAAGGATCAGCTGCAGCTCCACCGGTTTTCCCGTTTCCGCATTTCCCAGGCCAGCTATTTTATAGCTCAGCTCTTTGCTCTTCTTGCGGCCGATCTGGGCGCGGTCGGGTACGAAGGCGAACGCCGTGCCGGCCTTCCTGTACTCCCCGGCGAGCTGGAAGTAGCCATCCAGTGCCTGGTTCAGGAGCAGGAGATTGTTGGCGCCGCCGATCAGCACGCCACCGCCATTGGCACGCAGCTTGGTGGCAGGCGCCTTGTCTTCGGAGATCTTGGCGAAGCCCACCAGCTCATAGCCGTTCGGCGTTGCAATGGTCACCGGAACCGAGTTCGCCGGCGTGGGTTTGCCGAACGGGCGCGTACTGCTGCCCAGGTTCTTCATGTCCACCGAATTGAAGACGGCTACCACGCCGCCCATATCGGGCATGACATGCACCCTGTTCGCAAACTGGCTTCCCAGGCGCACTTGCGGATTTCGCCACAGGTTGCGTCCCCGAATGACGATTTCGGCGTGGCCTCCATGTTTCAGTTCCCAGTTCACGGCTTTTCCCTGTTCTTCCTCAAGCTCCATCTGTTGCCCCGAGTTCAGTACACTGAGGCTGTCCTCAATCGATTCGGGCAGGGCGATGGCATATTTAATCGTTTCTTTATCGGCATGGGCGTTGGCGTTGCTGAAAGGATTAAAACGATCCTCCGAGGCCATGGCGAGTATGTCGCCGGCTTCATTTACCCAATAGCGCCGCACCACCATTTCCACGTTATCCCACCAGGCCGGCACCGAAACGATGGACGACAAGCCATTTTGGGCCACCGTGTGGCGGAAGTTGGCCGACTTTCCATCCTTCGACGTGCCAAAGCGCGGGCCGATAATCCAACCAAAATCTGCCAGTGGAACGTCGCCAACTAGTACGCTCTCATGCTGTCCGTTGCTATGACCAAAGCCCACCACCAGCGGCTGGCGCTTGAGCGCATTGAAAACGCCTTCGTTCGCTTGCATGAAGTTGCTCAACGCGGAGAGCACTGTATTCCCTGCCAGCGCCTGCAAACCGAAGGCCAGTTGCAAGCCTTCGCGGCGGCTGACGACATCGGCAATACGCTGGACGCTTTCCTTGGGCGTGGCCCCGTAAGCGTAGATTTCCAGCTTGCCCCGGCCAAGACCATTTTTGACGAGTTCGGCGAGTTTCAAATTGAGGTGCAAAGCGCTGTTGCGCAATTCAATCGGCGCGGTGCAATTGTCTTTGCAATATTTGCGCAGGAACTGGTTTTGGCCCACATCTTCCTTTGTTGCCTGGTAAAGCCTTTCGGCCACGGTTTTCGCCAGGCCGAACATCGCAATGACCTGGCGCACCGCGGCAGCCTGCTCTTTGCCGGACAGCGCGCAGGCTGCAAGCAAGGGGCTGTTATCGGAAATGATGATGCCATCGGCCAGCGTGATCAAGGCGGGCTTCGTGCTGGGGGCACATAAGACTTCGCTCACGCTATGTCCTGCGCCTTTCTCAATCGGTGCCAGCTGCAGGTTAAGCGTTTTTTGCTGGGCGGATTTGGCCGCGCGCATGGCGTTCAATGCATAGGTGGTAAATGCCGGAGCAAAGCTCTGCGAGTTCTTGGCGACATACTGGTCCAACGATTGCAGCCCTTTTGCGTAGAATAGTTGCGTGCGTTTTGTTAATTGGTCGATGTCGCCGGTCTGGGTGAACGAATCCGAGTTCAGGTTAAAGTCGTCATTGATCGCGGCCAACTGCTCATTGAAATAGCGCACGATAGCCCGGTTAAGGACTGTGGCGTCTTCATCGCCAAATGTGCCTGCGTCGGCCGTCTTTTTGCCTGGGACAGATTCACAGCGGGTGGCATCTTTGCGCTGGACGCAGACCGAAATCACCGCATAGGCACTCGTATCATCGGCGGGCAACACGGTGGCGTCAAAGCTGAAGCGGTAGAGTGCGTTGCCGCGCAAATCGTGCCGGTCGTCCAGGCTGTTGGCGATGATTTCGTTGCGGATTTCCTCGCGCAAGGCCAGCCGGTCGCGGAACAGGTCGATCGGCGTGCCGGTGGCCGGGTTGCCACTGGTGGTCGGCGCGAGTGCCGCCGACATCAGGCTCGCCAGTTTCGTTTGGGCTGAACTGGCCTCTTCGAGGTTGGCAAAGGTCGTCTTATCGGGAACGATGGACGCGATCTTCGAGGTATCGACTACAGTGGCGTCGGGGACCGTGATCTTGCCGGATTCGGTGGCATCGCGTGCCTCTTTCAGCAGCAGCTTTTTCTTGGCTTCAGCGATCTGGAAGTCCATCTCAGCAAGCGCCTGCTGGTTGCGCAGTTGGGTCAGCTTTGCAAGCTCGGCTGCCTGGTTCAGCGCCGCGCCGGCAGGATCAATATTTGCACTGATGCCTGCGCCGAACTGGCGTACGCTTTTGAGGTTGCGTGAGCCGTTCGCGTCAAACGATGCCTTATCTGCCTCATCCAGCTGGCGTGAGAGCCAGTAGTACTGGTCCATCCGGTCATTGATCAGCCGCTCGCGGGTATCCACGGTGGGACTGCCGATCAATATTTTGCCGTAGGTACTGCCTTTCTCTTGCTTGAGCGGACTGTTGCTGCAAGCCGATAGCAGCAGGACCGGCAAGAGCATGCCCTGGACCAGTTTGATTCCCATAGTACGTTTTCCTTGGTTCAGAGTACTGTGCCGTTAGTCGAGCGAGGCCAGGTAGCCATCCGTATCGTCGATGCCGAACTCAACCCACATCGGCAGGTGATCGCTCATCCGATAGGTACGCCACTCTTTGAATGACTGGCCGGGTTTTTCGGCCCGGTCCTGCGCATACTCTTCCTCGTCGTCGTCGATGCGGTAGACATGCTGGTAGAAATCGAACACCCCAGCCTTGCCGCTCGGCTTTAAGCGCACCAGGTCGCGGTGGTAGGCGATCTGGTCGTAGTGCTTGTTTTTATCCACATTGGAGCCCGGCAGTTCCTTCAGCGCTTCCGGCACCTGAAAGCCTGCCTCGCGCAAGGCCGTCATGGTGACGTCGTTGGTATTGAAGATGTTGAAGTCGCCCAGGGCGATCAGATTGCTGGGGGCGGGGGCCGCGTCGGGCGCATATTGCTTGGCCACCGAAAGGCGGCTGGCTTGCTCGGCCAGTGTTTTGCCCAGCGCGGTGATCTCCTGCAGGCGGCGTTCATCGACCGCCACGGTCTTGCCATAGTAGATGTGAACGGTGGCCAGGGTGAGATAGGCCCAGCCCGCCCGGAAGCCCGCGATATACGGTGAGCGCGCCAGCTGCAGCGGCGGGTTCTCATCGCCGCGTTTCTTGGGCAGGACCAGTTCCGCCGCCAAGCCGGTGAAGTTGACTTTGCGGGTATCGTACAGGTACGCCATCCGCTCGGAATTGCCGGAGTCGCCGAGCGTAATATCGGTCACCAGGTAATCCCACCAACTGCCCAGGAGTTCCTTTAGCCTGCCCAGCGGGTACAGGCTGTCGCGCACCTCCTGGATGGCGATGATGTCGAAACGGCTGAGGATTTCGGCGATGTAGTAGTACGATTCATCGTCGCGGTAACCGTATTTTCCGGAATCGAACTCACGGATATTCCAGGTGGCGAGCAGCAGCGTATCGGTCGCCGTCCGCGCCGGTATGGCTTGGGCCAGTCCCGCACGCAGGCGCGTGAGGCCGGCCACCGTGCGTTTGCGTTTCTGCGCATTGGCAATGCGCTTTAAGCCAGCGTAGTAAGGCATGTGCTCTCCTCGTTGGTGGCAGGTAGCACGCCCGCCGCGTGGCCATCTTGATCTGGCTCAACGAGTGTGATGGTTTTTTGACATCAAAAACTATCACATAGTCACATGTTGTTAATTTGACACGGAAAAAGAAGTTCGGGGTCAGGAAGTTCGGGGTCAGGTCTGGCAATCGGACAAAACGTGCCCTTGGGCACGTTTTGTCCGATTGCCAGACCTGACCCCGAATTGGGGTGCCGTCACGTCCCCGCCACGCAGGGACTGTTCGGGCGAAACTGGTCAGGCGGCTTCGGCCACCTGGTTGGCGGCGGGGGCGTCGTCGTGGTGGCCGCGGCGCAGCCAGCGCTTGGCGCGCTTGCCTAAATTGTCGAGGTAGCTGTAGGCCACCGGCACCACCACCAGGGTCAGCAGGGTGGAGGTGATGACGCCGCCGATCACGGCGCGCCCCATCGGCGCTTGCGTCTCGCCGCCTTCGCCGAGGCCGATCGCCATCGGCAGCATGCCGAAGATCATGGCCAGGGTCGTCATCAGGATCGGGCGCAGGCGCACCTGGCCGGCGTCCATGATGGCCTCGTATTGCGACTTGCCTTCGCGCTGCCCGTGGTTGGTGAAGTCCACCAGCAGGATTGCGTTCTTGGTCACCAGGCCCATCAGCATGATGACGCCGATCACGGAGAACACATTGAGGGTGGAGCCGGTCACCAGCAGCGCGGCCAGCACGCCGATCAGGGACATGGGCAGCGAGACCATGATCGCGATCGGCTGCAGGTAGCTGCCGAACTGCGAGGCCAGCACCAGGTAGATGAAGATGATGGCGATGCCCAGCGCCATCGCGGCGCCGTTCATGGTTTCGGCCATCTGCTGCGCGTTGCCGGCCACGTCGAAGCGCACGCCGTCCGGCAGCTTCATGGAGTCCATGGCTTTCTTCACGTCGGCGTCGATGTCGCCGCCCGGGCGCCCTTCGTGCGCGCCGTAGATCGCCACGCGGCGTTGCAAGGCCTGGCGCTTCAGAACCTGCGGGCTGAAGGAGGGCACAAAGTCCACCACCTGGCGCAGCGGCACCATGATCGGGTTGCCGTTGGCGTCGACCTTGCTGGAGGCCAGCGACAGGTCGGCCAGGTCGGACACGCGCTGGCGGCCCGACTTGGGCAGTTGCACATTCACTTCATAATTCTGGCCGTCGTTGGCCAGCCAGTAGCTGACCGTGTCGCCGCCGACAAAGGGACGCACGGCGGAGCCGATCTGCTGCACCGACAAGCCAAGGTCGCTGGCCAGCTCGTTGTTGATTTTCAGCGTAACGGAAGGGTTGGCGCCTTCCTGGCTGTATTCCAGGTCGGCCACGCCTTTGATCTTGCGCATCTTGGCCATCAGCTCTTGCGCGGTCGCTTCCAGCTTGGCTTCGTCGGTGCCGAGGATGGCGATGAAGATCGGCTTGTTGCCGGACGACTGGGTGATGCCGGATACGGAAGCCAGGCGCGCGCGCATGGCCTGCTCCAGCTGTTCCTGCGAGCGGCGCTTGGTTTTATTGATGTCGGACAGCTTCAGGTTCAGGCGCGTGGCGTGGCGGCCTTCCCAGGTGCCGACCGTGGTTTGCACGGATTCGACTTCCGGGAATTCCTTGAGGATCTGTTCCACCTGCGCCGCCTTGGCGCTGTTGTATTCCAGGCTGGAGCCGACCGGCACCTTGAACTGCAGGTTGATCCAGCCCTGGTCGGTTTTCGGGAACATCTCGCCGCCGATCATGGGCACCAGCAGCAGGCTGCCGAAGAACAGGGCGAATGCCGTTGCCAGGGTGGTCTTGCGCCAGTTGAGGGCCAGGGCCAGCACGCGGGCGTACAGCCGGTGCACGTGTTCCACCCAATGCTCGACCTTCTCCATGATGTGGCCCAGCCACGGCAGGTATTTGAAGCGGTCCTTGACCGGGTCGTGCCAGACCGAGGACAGCATCGGGTCCAGGGTGAAGGACACGAACAGCGACACCAGAACCGCCACCGTCACCGTCACGCCGAACTGCAGGAAGAAGCGGCCGATGATGCCGTCCATGAAGGCGACCGGCACGAATACGGCAACGATGGCAAAGGTGGTGGCCATGACGGCCACGCCGATTTCGCTGGTGCCGTCTTCCGCCGCCTTGCGGTGGTGCTTGCCGAACCCCAGGTGGCGCACAATGTTCTCGCGCACCACGATGGCGTCGTCGATCAGCAGGCCGATGCACAGCGACAGCGCCATCAGGGTCAGGAAGTTGAGCGTGAAACCGAAGGCCTTCATGGCGATGAAGGAGGCCAGCACCGCGATCGGCAGCGTGAGGCCGGTGATCACGGTGGAGCGCCACGAGTGCAGGAAGAAGAACACGATCACCATCGTCAGCACGGCGCCTTCGATGATGGTGCGCTTCACGTTGTCCAACTGGGCCTGCACGCGGTCGGCCTGGTTTTCCAGGATGCGCAGCTTGATATCCTGCGGCAGCGTCTTGCTCAGGTTCTCCGCGACTTTGGCGACGCCGTTGCCCACTTCCACCACGTTGGCGTCCTGCACCTTGGTGATTTCCAGCGAGATGCCGCGCTGGCCGTTGATGCGGGCGATGGATTGTTCTTCCGCCTCGCCGTCCACCACGTCGGCCACCTGCTCCAGGTAGACCGGGCCGTTGGCGCGGCGCGCCACGATGATCTTGTTGAATTCGTGCGCCTGTTTCAGCTTGCCCTCGACCCGCACCAGCGATTCCGATACGTCGGCGGAAATGCGGCCGGCCGGCAGGTTGGTGTTGGTGGACTGGATGGCGCGCACCAGTTCATCCACCCCCACGCCATGGGCGCGCATATCGGATGGGCGCGGACTGACCAGCATCTGGCGCTTGGTGGTGCCGGACACGCGCACCTGGCCCACGCCCGGCACGCCCTGGAAGCGTTTGGCGATCAACTGATCGGTCATGGTGGACAGGTCGCGCAGGCTGCGCGTGTCCGAGGTCATGACGAGGTTGGCGATGGGCTGGTTGTTTTCGCCTTCCTCGCGGGCGATGAAGGGTTCGCGCGCCTCGCGCGGGAAGCGCGGGCGGATCAGGGCGATCTTGTCGCGCACGTCCTGCATGGCGCGGTCCATATTGGTGGACAGCTCGAATTCGAGGTAGACGCCGGACTTACCTTCCCACGAGTTGGCGCGGATGTTCTTGATGCCGCTGACGGTGTTGACGATATCTTCGATCGGGCGCGTGATGTCGTTCTCCACCGCCTCCGGCGAAGCGCCCGGGTAGCTCACTTCAATCGCCGCAAAGGGGAAACTCACATTCGGCATGGCTTCCACGCCCAGGCCTTTGTACGAGAAGATGCCAAGCACCATCAGCGCCACCATCACCATGGTGGCAAAGACAGGCTGGCGGATCGAGATCTTGGTGATCCACATGGCGCTCTCTCCTTAGCCCTTGCTAGCAGCTGGCGCAGCCGGCTTGGCGGCTTGCTGGGCGCCCGGCGCCTGCTCATGCGGCAACTTGACCCTGGCGCCCGGCTTCAGGCCTTCCAGTTTGGCCACCAGCACTTGCGCGCCCGCCTGCAGGCCGGCGCTCACTTCCACCACGCCCTCATCGTCGCTGCGCAGGCCCAACGTGACCGGCTGCGATACCACGGCGCCGTTGACCACGGTGTAGACCACCTGCTTGCCCGCTTCTTCGCGCAGGGCGACCAGCGGCACCACCGGCGCCTCGCGGCCTTTCTCGGTGGTCAGGCTGCCCTTGGCGAACATGCCGCCGCGCAGGGCGCCGTCGGCATTGGCCACGCTCACGTACACCAGCATGGCGCGCGAACCGGCTTCCGTAGTCGGGTTGATGCGCGCCACCTTGCCGCTGAATTCGCGCTTGGCGAAGCCATCGACGTGGAAGCGCACTTCCTGGCCGACTTTCACGCGCGGGATATCGGTGGTGGGCACCTGGGCTTCCAGCGTCAGCTCGTTCAGGCCGACGATGGTGTAGACGGGCATGTCAGGCGCGACTTTATCGCCCGCCTGCACATGACGTTTGGAGATGATCCCGCTGATCGGGGCGCGGATCACGCTGTCGTTCAGCGCGATGCGTGCCAGGTCGACCATGGCGGAAGCGGATTTCACATTGGCGCGCGCCAGCTCCACGGCATTGGCCGTGGTATCGAAGCTGGTTTGCGAGATGAATTTTTGCGACAGCAGGGCGCTCGCGTTGTATTCGTTCTTCTGGGCCATGCCCAGGCGTGCCTGCGCTTCATCCAGCATGGCGTGCTGTTGCTGCAGGCGCGCTTTCAGGTCGGCCTGGTCGAGGCGGGCCAACACCTGGCCCTCCTGCACGGCGACGCCTTCGCGCAGCGCCGCTTCCTGCACCTGGCCGGACACCTTGGATTTGATGGTGGCCTGGCTGACCGGGATCAGCGAGCCGGACAGCGGCAAGCCGACCGACAGCTGGCGCGCAGCGATCGGCGCCACGTCGGCGCTGGCCAGTTCCATCACCGGCGGGGCCTTGGCCGCAGCCGCTTGCGGCACTTGCGCCGGCTTGGCTTGCGATTGCATGATGGTCCACCCGCCGCCGGCCAGGCCCAGCACCAGCAGGCCAAACACGGGAAGGCGCCAGCGTCGCGGGGATTTTAGATATACGGCTGGTGGGCTCATTATTGCCTCTTAAATAATGTTGTCCGCTGGCGCGGGGTGCGATGGTGACACTCTAGGTTTTCGCAAGTCCAGCAGCCATGAAAATGCGATGAAGCGCAAAAACGGCAGGCTGAAATGCAAAAAGCGGGGCAGAGGCGCACCGTCCGTGCCAACGCGGCGGACCTGTACGGTATTCCAAGCAAGGGGCTTAAGCAGGCGGTACGGCGCAACAGCAGGCGCTTCCCGCTGGAGGGGGCGGCAAGCGGCCGATCAGGTTGGTGACGGCGGACGAGAAGCCCGCTAGCGCAGCCGCAGCCGCACCAGTACCTGCCCGTGGTCGGACACCTCGGGCCGCTCCTGCCGCAGGTGGTCGTTGAAATAGCTGACATCCAGCACCTCGCCGATCGCGCGCGGCGAGGCTGGGTTGAACTCCTCCGACACCAGCACGTGGTCGATGGTGGAGTAGTGGCCCTCGTGGATGCTGGTGTACGCCACATGGCGCAAATGGTCCTGCCGCAACTGGATCTGGTTGGCGTCGTACATGCGCCCGCGCCGCTCGTCGCCCGGCATCAGGCCGCCGCCGTTGCCCAGCACGATGGTGGTGGTCACCGCATCGGCCGTATCGTTGAAATCGCCCAGCACGATGCACGGCCGGCGCGTCTCGCGCATCATCTTGCTAAGCAGCACACGCAAGGCCACCGCCTCCGTGCCGCGCCAGACCAGCGAACGCAGGCTGGCCATGGCCAGGTGCAGCGGGTCCTCCGCCGTATCGCCGCTGCGGTAATCCGGACGGCGCGACTTCAGGTGCACCACGATCACATCCACCAGCGCCTCGTTCGGCAGCAGGATCTGGGCATGCAAGGGCGCGCGCGCGAAACGGTCGGTTTCGCCGACCCCGGTGTCGGCCGGCACGCCCTCCGGAAAATTGGCATACACCGCCGGCGCGCCGAGCAGGGGCAGGCGCGACACCAGTGCTACATTGGGCGTCAGGCGCGTTGCGTTGGGGTCGGGATCGAAGCCGACATGCACCGCGTCGCGGTACTTGCGGGTGCGCGACAGGACGTCGCGCAAGGCCTGCTGCGAGAAGATTTCCTGGAAGCCGATCACGTCCGCATCGAGCTGGTCCAGTTGCTGCGCCGTCCACTCCGCCTTGGCCTCATACTCCTGCGCCGTCAGCGGCTGCAGGTTGTCGTACAGTTTCGCGCCCGGCGGGGCGAGGTTGCAGACGTTGAATGTGGCAAAGCGGATTTCTTGCTGCATAATGAGAAGCTCCTCTATGGCACTAGCGTATCACGGCATGGCAAAAAAAGAGCACATTTCCGAAACTCCCGCGACAGCTTTGCTGCGCAAGCACAAAGTCGCATTTTCCGAACATCCATATGAGTACGAGGAGCATGGCGGCACATCTGTTTCCTCGCGCGAACTGGGCGTGGACGAACACCACGTCGTCAAGACCCTGGTCATGCAGGACGACGCCGCCAAGCCAATGATTGTGCTGATGCACGGCGACTGCAAAGTTTCCACCAAAAACCTGGCGCGCAACATTGGCTGCAAATCGGTCGAGCCCTGCAAACCCGAAGTGGCGCAACGCCATTCCGGCTACATGGTGGGCGGCACCTCGCCCTTCGGCACCAAGAAAGCCATGCCGGTCTATGTCGAGGAAAGCATCCTCGCCCTGGAAACGATTTATATCAATGGCGGTCGGCGCGGTTTCCTGATCGGCATCAAGCCCGGCGCGCTGCGCGAAGTGCTGGGCGCCAGGCCGGTGCAATGCGCTCTGGCTGAGTGAATAAATTGTGATAAAGTAATTGTTTTTATCGCAATTGATTGGTGCCAATGAAATTTCCTTCCTATATTCTGGGTGCCGTGCTTGCCGGCGCTGCGATCTTTGCCGGTAACGCCCACGCAGGCGTGGTCGGCACCGCCGCCGCCACGAATTTCCAGTTCCAACTGGTTGATCTGAATCCTGACGACGGCATCACTCCTTCGGTGACGCTTGGCAACGCGTTCGGCGGCCATTATTTTTATATCCATGGGGTATTACCCGGGCAAAGCTGGGGGACTATTGCAAGGGAAGAAGTCAACGAAGTTGGGCCGATAGCCTATCAACAGTACGGCGTTAGCGCGAACGGATCCATTAATCCGCAGGGGAGCATTCATTTGAGCGGTGGTTCGGATGGCCTGTCGGCACGCTTACTTTCGCATTTGGGCTGGGAGTTCACGCTGACCCCGTTTACCCGCTTGCTGGTGTCTGCCGATGTCACCCTCACGGAACAAGTGAAAGATGGCATCCAATCCTGGGGTTTCGCGGACCTGGCTGGCTCGCTGGCAGGCGGCAGCGCATGGATGCAAGACTGGGTCAATTCACTGGATACGGGTGGCGTGAGCAAGACCCTGAATATTGCTTTCGAGTCGGATGGGAGCGAAACGAAAGGCAATTTCTACGCTTCCGCCAATGTTCTGGTGGGCGGCAACCGCAATAACGTGGTGCCAGATGCCGACATCCCGGAACCCGCGTCCCTGGCAATTTTCGGCCTGGGAATGGCAGCCATTGCGGCGCTGCGCCGGCGCCGGAACCGCGCCTAAGCGCATCGGGTATCATTTCCCCCTGATCGGTAGCGGCTGGTGTATAGTCGCTGCCGCATATAAAAACAACGAGTATCACGGGGAATTATGACTACTTTGCTTCTGATTATTGCTGCTTACCTGATCGGCTCGATTTCCTTCGCCGTGGTGGTGAGCAAGTTCTACGGCCTGGCCGATCCGCGCACCTATGGTTCCGGCAATCCCGGCGCGACCAATGTGCTGCGCAGCGGTAACAAGGGCGCCGCCATCTGGACCCTGGTGGGCGACGCCTTCAAAGGCTGGCTGGCGGTGTTCCTGGTCGACCACTTCCAGGCGCAACTGGGCCTGGGTGATCGCGTCGACCAGGCCATTGCCCTGGTGGCGATTGCGGTCTTCATCGGCCACCTGTGGCCGGTGTTCTTCAAATTCGTTGGCGGCAAAGGCGTGGCCACCGCGCTGGGCGTGCTGCTGGCCCTGAACGTCTGGCTCGGCCTGGCGACCCTGGTGACCTGGCTGGTGGTGGCCTATGCCTTCCGCTATTCCTCGCTGGCGGCCCTGATCGCCGCCATTTTTGCCCCGTTCGGCTACGGCCTCATGTTCGGCGCCGAGCCGCAACTGGCCGCCGTGCTGGCCATGAGCGGCCTGCTGATTTGGCGCCATGCCCAAAATATTGCTAACCTTATCGCTGGCAAAGAAAGCCGCATCGGCAGCAAAGCCAAGAAAAAGGCCTAGACCACCATGACCAGCACCCCGATCCGCATCGACTTCGTTTCCGACGTTTCCTGTCCCTGGTGTGCGATCGGGCTGAATAGCCTGGAGGTGGCGCTGGCCCGCCTGGGTGACAGCGTGCAGGCGCAAATCCACTTCCAGCCCTTCGAGCTGAACCCGCACATGGTGCCGGAAGGGCAGGACATCACCGAACACCTGCGCCAGAAATACGGCGCCAGCCCCGCCCAGCAGGAACAAACCCGTGAAATGATCCGCCAGCGCGGCGCCGAGGTCGGATTCAACTTCGCCATGGGCATGCGCAGCCGGATTTACAACACTTTCGACGCCCATCGCCTGTTGCACTGGGCCGGTGAGCACGGCAAGCAAGGGGCCCTGAAAAAGGCCCTGTTCGATGCCTATTTCACGCGCGGCCTGGACCCCAGTTCGCGCACCCTGCTGGTGCAGCTGGCCGGCAAGGTCGGCCTGGACGAGGCGGAAGCCGTGCAAGTGCTGGCATCGGGCCGCTTCGCGCAAGAAGTGCGCGATATGGAGCACTTCTACCACCGCAACGGCATCCAGTCCGTGCCGGCCGTGATCATCAACGAAACCCATCTGATTTCCGGCGGGCAACCTCCGGAAGCGTTCGAACGCGCCCTGCGGCAAATAGTATCTTTAAAATAACACTATTATCCGTGTTACAACCTTGTTACACTTTAGGAAGTAACAGGGAGAGATAGCATGTCAGCCGCAGAACAAACGATCACGACGCTGTACCCCCGGCCAACGGACGACCACAGCCGCCTGGCCGCATTGCACCGCTACGACGCCCTGGAGGCGACCTCGGGCGATGATTTCACCTTCCTCACCGAGTTGGCCGCCAAGGTCTGCGACGTGCCCTACGCCTTCATCTCGCTGGTGGACGCCGAACGCGTGTTCGTCAAATCCTTCAGCGGGCTGGCGCTCGACTCGATCCCGCGCGGCCAGTGCTACTGCGCGCTGGCCGTGCTGGGCGACGACGCCACCGAGATCTGCGACCTGAGCAAGGACGCCCGCACGGCCGGCATGCCGCTCACGACCGAGGCGCCCTTCATGCGCATGTACAGCAGCGTGCCGCTGGTGTCCAGCGACGGCTACGCGATCGGCACCCTGTGCGTGATGAACACCAAGGCCGGCTGCCTCTCCACCGCCCAGCGCGACATGTTGCGCAAGCTGGCGCGCCAGGTGATGGCCCTGCTCGAACTGCGCGCCAATGAAAAGGCGCTGAAAGCCTCGATGGACGAGCTGGAAATGCTCGCCACCACCGACGAACTGACCGGCCTGCACAACCGCCGCTCGCTGATGAACCGCCTGCGCTTCGAAGTCGCGCGCACGCGCCGCTTCCGCACACCGCTGTCGGCCGTGATGATCGACGTTGACCACTTCAAGCGCATCAACGACGACCACGGCCACCAGGTCGGCGACGAAGTGCTGGCCGCGATCGGCAAGCTGGTGCGCGATACGGTGCGCGTGATCGACGTCGCCGGACGCTACGGCGGCGAAGAATTGTGTATCCTGTTGCCGAACACGCCGCCGGAAGGCGCGCGCAAGTTCGCAGAATCGTTGCGGTCGCGGATCGAAGCCCAGGTGCACGGCGCCGGCGCGCGCACGGTCGCGGTGACGGCCAGCCTCGGCATCGGCTCCTTCAACCACATGGATGTGGACGACGCCGAAATGCTGCTGAAGCAAGCCGATGCCGCGCTGTACCGCGCCAAAGCCAACGGCCGCAACCGTGTAGAAGGTTGAACAGGACAGGGGGAGTTTGCATGCCGAAGGCAATCTGGAATGGCGCGGTCATCGCTGAAGCGGAAAGCAGCGAAGTCGAGATCGTGGAGAACAACATCTACTTTCCCCCCGCGCGGGTCAAGCAGGAGTTCCTGCAAGACAGCGCGCACAGCACGCTTTGCCCCTGGAAGGGCGTGGCCAGCTACTACAACGTGGTGGTGGACGGCAAGGTCAACCCCAACGCCGCCTGGTACTACCCCAGCCCGAAAGACGCCGCCCACAACATCAAAGACCGCATCGCCTTCTGGCACGGCGTTGAGGTCCAGCATTAATTGTCCGTCCTGGGGTCAGGAAGATAAGTGGACAATGTCCACTTTTCTTCCTGACCCCAGGACGGACATTTCGTATGGATAATATTACTCATTCTGTTGTAGGGCTGGGTGTGGGGGAGCTGGTGCAGCGCTCGCTGCCGCAGGAGGCTGATCCTGCGCGCCAGCGGACGCGGCATCGCTTGCTGTTGACCGCTTGCGCGGTGGCGAGCAATTTCCCTGACCTGGACCTCATCTTCACCCGGCTGGCGCCGGCGCCGCTGGGCTATCTGCTGCATCACCGGGGGCATACGCATACCTTGCTCTATCTTCTGCCGCAGGCGCTGCTGTTGCTGGCGCTGCTGTGGGCGCTGTGGCCGAATGCGCGGGCTTTGCTGCGCGAGAGCCAACACGCGCGGCGCGGGCTGGGCATCGCGCTGGCGGCGGGCTTCCTGCTGCATCTGGGGATGGATTTCATGAACAATTACGGCGTCCATCCCTTCTATCCCTTCAGCGGCACCTGGTATTTCGGCGATTTGGTCTACATTATTGAGCCGGTGTTCTGGGTCGCGTTCGGGGTGCCGTTGGCGATGGCAACGCCGTCGCGCAGGGGGCGCATCGTGCTGCTGGCGGTGCTGCCGGTGGTGCTGCTATATGTGACGATGCACGGCTACCTGTCGTGGTTCTCGTTCGCGGCGCTGTGCGTGCTGGGAGCGGCGGTGGCGGCGCTGCGCTTCATGCATATGCATAGCCGGCGCGCGCTGTTGCTGGCGCTGGGCGTGGTGCTGGCCTTTATTGGCGTGCAGGCGTCGGCTTCGTACAAGGCGCGGCAGGCAGTGACGGCGGCGCTGGTGCTGAAAGATCCACAGGCGCGCGTGCTGGATGTGGCGTTGACGGCTTTCCCTTCGCAGCCTTTGTGCTGGAGCTTCACGTCGATTGAGTCGGATGGCGAGCAGTACCTGCTGCGGCGCGGGCATCTGAGCCTGGCTCCGGCGCTGCTGTCGCCGCGTGCCTGCCCGGCGGCGCTGTCGGCTGGTGTGGCGCAGGAGGTGGCCGGCACCGTGCCGGGCGTGCTGGTATCCGCTTCCTGGAAGGGCAGTGTGGCGGCCTTGCGTGAGCGCGCGGCCAGTGATTGCCAGTTGCAGGCCTGGCTGCGTTTCGCGCGCATGCCTGCGGTGGATGCGGAGCAGGCCAGCGATATGCGTTTCGCCAGCACGCCGCGCGGTAACTTCACCACGCTGATGCTGGCCCCCAAGCCTGACTGCCCGTTCGATGTGCCGCCATGGGGCATGCCGCGTGCCGATTTGCTGGGACGCGCGGCAAGCGCGCCTTAAGCAGCCGGTTTGGCTGGCTCGAAGTCGGTCGACAGGGCCAGCTCCTTCCACTGCGCCAGTTCGCGTTCGACTTGCTGGTGCTTCTCATAGGCGCGGGCGACGGCGTCGCTGCCCAATTGCAGACGCAGCGGTGGTTGCGCGGCGTCGACCAGTTTTAAAAGCGCTTGCGAGAGTTTGGCCGGATTGCCAGGTTGGGCGTGGTTGGCGCCGGCAGCGAATTCACGCATGACGCCCACCGTATCCTGGTAGTCCTCGATACGGGCCTGCGTTTCCACCAGCGAGGCGGCGTCCAGGAAATCGGTGCGGAAGAAGCCAGGCTCCACCACGGTGACATGCACGCCCAGCGGGGCCAGTTCCTGCGCCATCGCTTCACTCAAGCCTTCCACCGCGAACTTGGTGGAGCCGTACACGCCCCAGCCGTGGTAAGCCTGGTAGCCGCCCAGCGAAGAGATGTTGATGACATGACCGCTGCGCTGCTTACGCATGTGCGGCAGCACGGCGCGGCTTACGTTCAGCAGGCCGAAGACATTGGTCTCGTAATTGCGGCGCACTTCGTCGGCGGAGGTTTCCTCCACCGCGCCGAGGATGCCGTAGCCGGCGTTATTCACCAGCACGTCGATACGGCCGAAGCGCTCGATGGCCGCCTGGGCGGCGACAACGGCTGCGGCTTCCCGGGTGACGTCCAGTTGCACGGCCAGCAAGTTGGGATGCACGCCCAGCGCGTCGACAATCGTTTGCGGGTTGCGGGCGGCGGCCACGACCGAGTCGCCGCGCGCCAGGGCGTCACGTGCAATCAACAGGCCGAAGCCACGCGAGGCGCCAGTAATGAACCAGACTTTGTTTGCCATGATCTTGCTCCTTCAAGGTGGGTGGTTGGTGAAGGGAATATTAGACGCCCCAATGCTGCTACACTAGCCATGGGAAAGGTGTTTGATCTTCAACTATTGGTTGTAAATCATGGATAAGGCGCGCGTCATCACACTCTTTATCGGCGTGGTCCATGCCGGTAGCTTCAGCCAGGCGGCGGTGGATGCCGGCCTGTCGGCGCAGGCCGTCAGCAAGGCGATCCGCCAGCTGGAGGAATACCTGGGCGTGCGCCTGTTTCACCGCACCACGCGCAGCCTGAGCCTGACCGACGAGGGGCAGCGCCTGTTCGAGCTGGCCAACCCTGGCCTGCGCCTGTTGGACGAGGCGCTGGACCATGTGCAGAACAGCCGCGAGGCGGTGGATGGCATGATCCGCATCGCGGCGCCCACCTCGCTCGGCACGGTGCTGCTGGCGCCCTTGCTGCGCGAGTTCCAGGAGCTGTACCCCGGCGCGCATTTCGACCTGCTGTTCGACGACCATTTCACCGATTTGATCGAGTCGAAGATCGATGTCGGTTTCCGCGCCGGCAATCCGCCCGAGCGCAACCTGGTGGCGCGCCAACTGGGCCGCATGCCGCTGTATATCTGCGCCGCGCCCGGCTACATCACGCGCCACGGCGCGCCGCGCACGGTGGAGGAGCTGCAGCAGCACCGCTGCACCGGCTTCCGCCAGCCGAACACCGGCCGCGTGGTGCCGTGGGAGCTGAAAGGGCAAGGCGGCACCGTCTACCAGGACGTGCCCTGCGTGGCCACCTTTAACACCACGGAGGGCGAGGTGGAGGCGGTGCGCGCCGGCCTGGGCATCGGCCAGCTGGCGCTGTACATGGTGGAGCGCGACCTGGCCGAGGGCCGGCTGGTGCACCTGCTGCCGACCCACGTTACGGCGAATGCCGCCGTCTACATGTACTATCCGCAGCGTAGCCGCATGCCGCAGCGCGTGCGGCACTTTATCGACTTCATGGTGAAACGCAAATGGACCGCCTTTACCTGATGACTGTGTATGTGGCCGTGGCCGAGGAGGAGGGCTTCGCGGCCGGCGCGCGCAAGCTGGGCATGTCGCCGCCCGCCGTGACGCGCGCCATCGCGGCGCTGGAGCAGCGGCTGGGCGTGAAGCTGCTGGACCGCACCACGCGCCATGTGCGGGTGACCGAGGCGGGCCAGCGCTACCTGGACGATGCGCGCCGCATCATCGCGGAAGTCGATGAGGCGGATGACGCGGTGGCCGGCATCAACGCCGCGCCGCGCGGCCACCTGAGCGTGACGGCGCCGGTGCTGTTCGGGCGCCTGTACGTGATCCCCGGCATTGTGGACTACCTGCAGCGCTATCCGGCGATGGATGTCTCCACCGTCTTCGTGGACCGCGTGACCAACCTGCTGGAAGAGGGCATCGACGTCGGCATCCGCATCGGCGAGCTGCCCGATTCGAGCATGCGCGCGATCCCGGTCGGCCAGGTGCGGCGCATGATCGTGGCCGCGCCTTCCTACGTGGCGCAGCATGGCGCGCCGCGCACGCCGCAGGAACTGGAGCAGCACACCATCGTCGCCTCGTCCGGCTCCAGCGTGCCGCCGGACTGGCGTTTCCACCACGGCGGCAGCGTGCAATCGCTGCGCATCAAGCCGCGCCTGGGGGTGAACAATAACGATTCGGCGATTGATGCGGTGCGCGGCGGCTTTGGCATTACGCGCTTGTTGTCCTACCAGGCCGCCAGCCTGCTCGATGCGGGCGAACTGGTGGAGGTGCTGCCGGACTATGCCACGCCGGCGGTGCCGATCCACATCATCCACCGCGACAGCCGGCAGGGCTCGACCCGCATCCGCAGCTTTGTCGACCTGATGACGGAGCGCCTGCGCACCGATATGAGGCTTCATCCCGTGCGTTGACGCCGCCTGTTGGTGCGGTGCACAACGGCGGTGCTGCTGCGGCCCGTGATTGGCCCTGCAAACGGGGTGGCACGGCGCTTGCAATACCCCTGTTATTTACTGACGGGGATAGCCATGGATCACACGTTCAGCATTACACGCCGGCGCCTTTTGGCGGCCGGCGCTGCCACGGCATTGTCCACGCGGGCCTGGGCGGCGGGGTCGGATAAGCCGGAGAAGGAGGAGGTCAAAGTCGGCTTCATCCCGCTGACCGATTGCGCCTCGCTTGTCATGGCGTCGGTGCTGGGCTTCGATAAGAAGCATGGCATCAAGATCGTCTTGAGCAAGGAGGCCTCGTGGCCTGCGGTGCGCGACAAGCTGGTGAACGGCGAGCTGGATGCGGCCCATGTGCTGTATGGCCTGGTGTACGGCGTGCACCTGGGCGCGGGCGGGCCGAAGAAAGACATGGCGGTGCTGATGAACCTGAACCACAACGGCCAGGCCATCACGCTCTCGAAGAAGCTGGCCGATAAGGGCGCAGTCGATGGCGCCTCGCTGGCAAAGCTGATACGCGGCGAGCCGCGCGAATACACCTTTGCGCAGACCTTCCCGACCGGCACCCATGCCATGTGGTTGTACTACTGGCTGGCGGCGCACGGCATTCATCCCATGCAGGACGCGAAGATGATCACGGTGCCGCCGCCGCAGATGGTGGCGAATATGCGGATCGGGAATATGGACGGCTTTTGCGTCGGCGAACCGTGGAACCATCGCGCCATCGTGGACGGCATCGGCATCACCGCCACCACCACGCAGGAGATCTGGCGCGACCATCCGGAGAAGGTGCTTGGCACCAGCGCGGAGTGGGTGAAGAAATACCCCAACACGGCGCGCGCGCTGGTGGCGGCGGTGCTGGAGGCGGGTCGCTGGATCGATGCGTCCTTGTCGAACAAGGTGAAGATGGCGGAGACCATCGCCGACAAATCCTATGTGAACACCTCGGTCGATGTGATCAACCAGCGCATCCTGGGCCGCTACCAGAACGGCCTGGGCAAGACCTGGGACGACCCGCATTCCATGAAGTTCTTCAATGACGGGGCGGTGAACTTCCCCTACCTGAGCGACGGCATGTGGTTCCTGACGCAGCAGAAGCGTTGGGGCTTGCTGAAGGCGGAACCGGACTACCTGGCGCTGGCGACGCAGATCAACCAGATCGCGCTTTACAAGGATGCAGCGGCGCTGGCGAAGGTAAGCTTGCCGCCATCGCCGCTGCGCAGCGTGAAGATGATTGATGGCGCGCTGTGGGACGGCAAGGACGCCAAGGCGTATGCGGCTTCGTTCAAGATCAAGGCGTAAGGGGAGGGCATATGAGTGCTGTCTTTGAATCATTGGCCCGGCCTGCGGAAAGCGCCGAGGAAATACGCAAGCCGTCGCGCCGCGCGCGGCTGGCGGCAAAGGGGATCAACCTGGTGCCGGCGCGCGAGCGCCTGCGTCCGGTGGTGATGAAGGTGCTGCCGCCGCTACTGGGCCTGGCGCTGCTGGTGCTGGCGTGGCAGATCCTGGCGCTGCGTAATCCCGGCTTCCCGACGCCGCTGGAAACCTGGCACGAGGCGGCCAAGTTGTTCACCGATCCCTTCTACCGCAAAGGCCCGAACGACCAGGGCATAGGATGGAACGTGCTGGCATCGCTGCGCCGGGTGGCGCTGGGCTTCGGCGCGGCGGCGCTGGTGGGCATTCCACTTGGCTTCCTGATCGGGCGTTTCAGCTTTGTGTACGGCATGTTCAGCCCCCTAATCAGCCTGTTCAAGCCGGTCTCGCCGCTGGCCTGGCTGCCGATTGGTCTGCTGGTGTTCAAGGCCGCCGACCCGGCCGCGATCTGGGCCATCTTCATCTGCTCGATCTGGCCGATGATCGTCAACACCGCCGTCGGCGTGCAGCGCGTGCCGCAGGACTACCTGAATGTGGCGCGCGTGCTGAACCTGTCCGAATGGAAGGTGGTGACCAAGATCCTGCTGCCCGCCGTGCTGCCCTATATGCTGAGCGGCGTGCGGCTCGCCATCGGCACTGCATGGCTGGTGATCGTGGCGGCGGAAATGCTGACCGGCGGGGTCGGCATCGGCTTCTGGGTCTGGGACGAATGGAACAACCTGAACGTGCCGCACATCCTGATCGCGATTGGCGTGATCGGCGTGGTTGGCCTGCTGCTGGAGCTGGCGCTGGTAGCGCTGGCCAAAGCCTTCAGCTACGAGGAGAAATGAGATGGCGGCAAAGTTTATCGACATCAGCCGCGTGGACATGCGCTTCGGCCAGTTCCACGCGCTGCGCGACATCAACCTGACGGTGGAGCAGGGCGAGTTCATCACCCTGATCGGCCACTCCGGCTGCGGCAAGTCCACCTTGCTCAACCTGGTGGCCGGCCTGGCACGGCCCAGTAGCGGCGTGTTGCTATGCAGCGGCCGCGAGATCACCGGCCCGGGGCCGGAGCGCGCGGTGGTGTTCCAGAACCACTCGCTGCTGCCTTGGTTAAGCTGTTTTGAAAACGTCTACCTGGCGGTGGAGCGCGTGTTCGGCGGCAAGGAGCGGCGCGGGCAGCTGGAAGAACGCGCCTGGCAGGCGCTGGAACTGGTGGGCCTGGCTGCGGCCGGCGGCAAGCGCCCCAGCGAAATCTCGGGCGGCATGAAGCAGCGCGTCGGCATCGCCCGCGCCCTGTCGATGGAACCCAAGGTGCTGCTAATGGACGAACCGTTCGGCGCGCTTGATGCGCTGACGCGCGCCCACCTGCAGGATGAATTGATGCGCATCGTCGCCGCCACCGGCGCCACCGTGGTGATGGTGACGCACGACGTGGACGAAGCGGTGCTGCTGTCCGACCGTATCGTGATGATGAGCAACGGCCCTGCCGCCACCATCGGCGACATCATCAAGGTGCGCCTGGAGCGCCCGCGCGACCGGCTGGCGCTGGTGCAGGACCCGCTCTACCTGGAGTACCGCACCGACGTGCTGGAGTTCCTCTACCAGCGGCAAGGCCGTCCGGTACAGCGTGTTGCTGCTTAGCAACGTACAAAAGTGTGGCAGTTGAGCGGCTCAACTGCTACATTGTGGTCTATACAAATGGAGACATTAGATGAACACCGAAGTACAGCAACACCAAGTTTGCAAGGAAGCAAAGCAAGAAAGCCGCAAGAATCGCCATGAACGCGCCCGTCAGCAAATTGGCCAGCGTGGCCCCGGCATGCGCACCAGTA
Organism: Massilia sp. SR12; assembly: GCA_046523935.1. Taxonomy (GTDB): domain Bacteria; phylum Pseudomonadota; class Gammaproteobacteria; order Burkholderiales; family Burkholderiaceae_D; genus Rugamonas. The sequence goes on from CP159586.1 coordinate 5,294,465, forward strand.
TTGTCGCCGGCCTGCTGGCGCTGGTCGGCCTGAGTGCCTGGCTGCTTGCTTGATTCTTAGATAATCTTCAATTCGTCCAGCGGCCAACGCGGACGCACATTGAAACCATATTCCCGCTGCGCCGCCTGAGGATTGATCTTCAGGCGCATGGCGCCGGCGAAGGCGATCATCGCCCCGTTATCGGTGCAGAACTCCAGTTCCGGGTAGTACACCTTGAAGTGCTTCTTCTGCGCTGCCGCGTTGAGCGAGGCGCGCAGTTGCGCGTTCGCGCCCACGCCGCCTGCGATGACCAGGCGTTTCAGGCCGGTTTGCTTGAGCGCCGACAGGCATTTGGCCGTCAATACATCCACGATCGAATCGACGAAACCACGCGCGATATTGGCCTTGTCCTGCTCGCAGACATTGGCCGCGCCGCCGTTATTGTTCACCACCGTCAGCACCGCCGTTTTCAGGCCGGAGAAGGAGAACATCAAATCCTTCGAATGCAGCATGGGGCGCGGCAGCTTGTACGCTTCCGGATCGCCGAATTCGGCCAGGCGTGAAATGGCCGGACCGCCAGGGTAGCCCAGGCCAAGCAGCTTGGCCGACTTGTCGAAGGCCTCGCCGGCCGCGTCGTCCAGGGTTTCGCCCAGCATCTCGTACTGGCCCACGCCGTCCACCCGCATCAATTGCGTGTGGCCGCCCGACACCAGCAGCGCCACGAAAGGGAATTCCGGCGGATCGCTGGCCAGCAACGGCGACAGCAGGTGGCCTTCGAGGTGGTGCACGCCCAGCACCGGCTTATCCAGCGCCATGCCCAGGCTGCAGGCGATGGCACTGCCAACCAGCAGCGCGCCGGCCAGGCCGGGGCCCTGGGTGTAGGCGATGGCGTCGATCTCGTGCGCCGCCATGCCGGCCTTGGACAGGGTTTGCTCCAGCAGCGGAATGGCGCGGCGGATATGGTCGCGCGAGGCCAGTTCCGGCACCACGCCGCCGTATTCCTCATGCATCGCCACCTGGGAGTGGAGGGCGTGCGACAGCAGGCCGCGCTCCGTGTCATACAGGGCCAGGCCGGTTTCGTCACAGGAGGATTCAACGCCAAGAACGATCATCGTTGGGAGCAAAAGGAAAAGGGGAATCCGCCATTGTAAAGGAAAGTGGGGCGGTGTATCGTGCTTTGCATGCCCCATACCGCCGAAGTCGCGTGGTTCCGCCACGACGCAAAATTCACCGATAACCGCTACAGCCGCCTGCATCAATGGACTTTTGATGGCGGTGCTGTGGTGCCTGGATCGTCCTCGCCGCATGTGGTGCGGGTGCCTTTGTCCGACCCCAGCGCGGTCGATCCAGAAGAGGCGTTTGTTGCTTCGCTGTCAAGCTGCCATATGCTGTGGTTTCTCAGCCTGGCGGCGCGCGATGGGTATGTGGTCGACAGCTATGTCGATCAGGCGGATGGGGAGATGCGGGATGGCTGGATCGCCGTGGTGACGTTGAAACCGGTGGTTGCTTTCTCGGGGGAGAAGGTGCCAACTGATGCGGAGCTGGAGCGGTTGCATCATGAGGCACATGGGGAGTGCTTCCTGGCGCGCTCGGTTAAGTCTGAGATTAGGATTGACGGGAGCTGGCTTTTTTAGAACCGGGAAAACCTGGAAACCGGGCAACCGGGGTACGGCCCGCAGGGCCGGACCCCGTCGTGCTGGCTGAATGGCAGGGTCCGGCCCTGCGGGCCGTACCCTGGTTTCCCGGTTCAAAAGGTTTTAAGGACGCGCCAACAGCTCCCGATGCGCCTCGCGCAGCACATGCGCCGTAGTCTCCCAATCAATACAAGCATCCGTCACCGAACAGCCATATTTGAGTTCAGACAAATCAGCCGGGATCTTCTGATTCCCCGCCACGATATTCGACTCGATCATCACACCCACAATGGCCTGGTTGCCATGCACGATCTGGTTAACCACATCGGTCATCACCAGCGGCTGCAGCTCCGGTTTTTTGTACGAGTTCGCATGTGAGCAATCGATCACGATATTGGCCGGCAGCTTAGCCTTCTGCAGCGACTGTTCCGCAATCGCCACCGACACTGAATCATAGTTCGGACGGCCATCGCCGCCACGCAGCACCACATGCCCGTGCGGATTGCCGCGCGTACGCACCACCGACACCGAACCCTGGCTGTTAATGCCCAGGAAGGCATGCGGATTCGCCGCCGACAGGATGGCGTTGATGGCGATGCTGATATCGCCATCCGTACCGTTCTTGAAACCCACAGGGGTCGACAGGCCGGACGACATTTCGCGGTGCGTCTGCGATTCCGTGGTGCGGGCGCCGATGGCGGTCCAGGCGATCAAATCCCCCAGGTACTGCGGCGAGATCGGGTCCAGCGCCTCGGTCGCCGTCGGCAGGCCCAGTTCACAGACATCGAGCAGGAACTGGCGCGCCTTCAGCATGCCCTCGTCCACGCGGAACGAGTCGTCCATATACGGATCATTGATATACCCCTTCCACCCCGTGGTCGTGCGCGGCTTCTCGAAATACACGCGCATCACCAGCAACATCGACTCCTTGACCTCCTCCTGCAGCGCCTTCAGGCGGCGTGCGTAATCCAGGCCCGCCACCGGGTCATGGATGGAGCAGGGGCCCACCACCACGAACAGGCGCTTGTCCTTGCGGTCCAGGATCGCGCGCAGGTCGGCGCGGCCCTTGGTAACGGTGTCGGACGCCTTTTCGGTCAGCGGCAGTTGCGCATGCAGCTCCTCAGGGGTAGGCATGGATGCGAAGGATGAAACATTAATGTTTTCGAGGTTTTGGGCAATCATGATCAGTCTGCTTTTTACTGGGTTTTTGCTTGGGGGATCTAACAGTGTAGCCGAAATGCCGTAAACTGGCAGGATGACGACTAAACAAGCTTTCCTTGCCGCTCCCTTCATCAAAGAGATCGGCCGCGGCGTCAAGGGCGCCCGCAGCATGAACCGCGACGACGCGCGCGCCTTGTGGGGCGCCATCCTCGACGGCCGCGTATCCGACCTGGAGCTGGGCGGCATCCTGCTGGCGATGCGGATCAAGGGCGAATCGGTGGACGAACTGGAAGGCTTCCTGGAAGCCGCCGAAGCCTCGTTCCAGAAGCTGCGCGCCCCGGCGGGCCGCTACGCGCCGGTGGTCATCCCCAGCTACAACGGCGCCCGCAAGATGGCCAACCTGACGCCGCTGCTGGCCATGCTGCTGGCGCGCGAAGGCGTGCCGGTGCTGGTGCACGGCGTCGCCCACGACGTCGGCCGCGTCGCCACGGCGGAAGTGTTCGCAGCGCTGGGCGTGCACGCCGTGGGCTCGCCCGCCGAGGCGGAAGCCGCGCTTGCGGCAGGGCAGCCCGCCTTCATCACCATCGACACGCTGGCGCCGCGCCTGGCGTGGATGTTGTCGCTGCGCCGCGTGCTAGGCGTGCGCAACTCCACCCACACCCTGGTCAAGATCATGCAGCCGATAGAAGGGCCGGCGCTGCGGCTGGTGTCCTACACCCATCCCGAATACCTCGAATCGCTGGGCCAATTCTTCACGCTGAACAAAGGCCACGCCTTCCTCATGCGCGGCACGGAAGGCGAGACCGTCGCCAACGCCAACAAAGCGCAAAAGATCGACTGGTTCCACGACGGCGAACGCAGCGTGCTGGTCGAACGCCAGATGGAAGCCGACGAGATGCCCCAGCTCCCCGAAGACAAAAGTGCCGAAGCCACCGCCGCCTGGATCCAGGCCGTGTTACGCGGCGAGCTCCCCATCCCCGCCCCGATTGCCCAGCAAGCCGCCCACTGCAAGGATGTCGCCCAGCAAATGTCCGGTTTGGGGCGGTACGGCGATCCGGCAGGAAGAAAAGTGGACATTTCCTGAAGGGAAATGTCCACTTTTCTTCCTGACCCCAGACCGGACATTTGCGCTCCTGTAAAATGGTGGGTTTGGTTTTAGGGCGGGGTGGTCGGATATGGCGAGTCAGTACGATGTAGCAGTGATCGGCGCGGGTGCGGCGGGCATGATGTGCGCGGCAACGGCGGGCAAGCGCGGCAAGCGCGTGGTCTTGCTCGATCACGCCGGCAAGTTGGCCGAGAAGATCCGCATTTCCGGTGGTGGTCGTTGTAACTTCACCAATATTAACGCCGGCCCGGCCAATTTCCTGTCCGAGAACCCGCACTTCGCCAAAAGTGCGCTGTCGCGCTTCACGCCGCAGGATTTCCTGGCGATGGTGAAGCGGCACCGCATCGGCTTCCATGAAAAGCACAAGGGCCAGTTGTTCTGCGACGATTCCGCCGAGCAGATTATCGACATGCTCAAGGACGAATGCTCCGACGGCGGCGTGCACTGGCGCATGCCGGCCAAGGTGCAGGAGCTGCAGCAGAACGGCGCTGGCTTTATCCTGCAAACGGATGAAGGCGAAGAAATCCACGCCGCCGCGATCGTCATCGCCACCGGCGGCCTGTCGATTCCCAAGATCGGCGCCACGGACTTTGGCTACCGCATCGCCCAGCAGTTCGGCCTGCAATTGGTCGAGCCCCGCCCGGCCCTGGTGCCGCTGACCTTCGATGCCGACGAGTGGGCGCCCTACGTGCCGCTGTCCGGCGTGTCGCTGGAAGTGGACGTGGAAACCGGCTCCCTGAAAGGCCGTAACCCGACCGGCGCCCGCTTCCGCGAAGACCTGCTGTTCACCCACCGCGGCCTGAGCGGCCCGGCCATCCTGCAAATCTCGTCGTTCTGGCAGCCCGGCACGCCGATCACCATCAACCTGCTGCCGGAGATGGACCTGGCGCAAACCCTGATCGACGGCAAGGGCACGCTCAAGAAGCAGCTCGGCAACCTCCTCGCGCAATGGCTGCCGTCGCGCCTGGCGGAAGGCCTGCTGCAAGCGCACGGCTTCGACCCCGAGGCCCGCATCGCCGATATGAAAGACGAGCAACTGCGCAAGCTGGGCCGCGCCGTCAACCAATGGACCATCACCCCCAACGGCTCGGAAGGCTACCGCAAGGCCGAAGTCACGCGCGGCGGCGTCGACACGCGCGAGCTGTCGCAACAATCGATGGAATGCAAAAACGTCCCCGGCCTGTATTTCATCGGCGAAGCGGTGGACGTGACCGGATGGTTGGGTGGCTACAACTTCCAGTGGGCCTGGGCCTCCGGGGTGGCCGCCGGGCTGGCAATCTGATATAGTTCGACTCCCGGCAAAGCTTTGTCCGCCGGATTCATGATGTTAGCTGGGCTGAAAGATTGCCCGTGAGAGACGCCGATTTCCCCTGGAAACCGCCTGAATGGCCGGTTTTGGCGTCTGTTTGCCTCTTCCATTTTTGAGCAAAAGCTGCTAATATCGCTGTCTTTCCTGAACCCTAACGGTTTGAATTTTTACATGACTACTATCCGCCTTAAAGAAAACGAGCCGTTCGAAGTCGCAATGCGTCGCTTCAAGCGCACCATCGAAAAGACCGGTCTGCTGACCGAACTGCGCGCACGCGAGTTCTACGAAAAACCAACCGCAGAACGCAAGCGCAAGCTGGCAGCTGCCGTGAAGCGTCACTACAAGCGCATCCGCAGCCAGCAACTGCCTAAGAAGCTGTACTAATTTGACTCTTCGTTGGTCATCCTCGCAGGCGCATTGATCGCCACGGATGCCCACGCCAGAGTTTCAACCCGCTCCGGTCTGATCCGCAGCGGGTTTTCCTTTTTTCACGCACACTTTTGAGGTAGCTATGAGCCTGAAAGCCCAGATCACTGAAGACATGAAAGCCGCCATGCGCGCCAAGGAAGCCGGCAAGCTGGCCACCATCCGCCTGCTGCTGGCCGAGATCAAGCGCAAGGAAGTGGACGAGCAGATCGAAGTCAACGACGTGCAGACCGTGGCCATCGTTGAAAAGATGATCAAGCAGCGCAAGGACTCCATCACCCAGTTCGAAGCGGGTGGCCGTCCTGACCTGGCCGACATCGAGAAAGCCGAACTGGCCTTCCTGGTCGACTACATGCCAGCCGGCCTGAGCGACGACGAAATCGCCGCCGAAGTGAAAGCCGCCGTCGCCGAATCCGGCGCCGCAGGTCCGCAAGACATGGGCAAGGTCATGGCCATCGTCAAGCCCAAGCTCGCCGGCCGCGCCGACATGACCGTGGTTTCCGCCCTGGTCAAGAAGGCCCTGAGCCCCGCATGAGTTGTAGCCGTGGGCCGTGCGTGTTGAGGTGGATCAAACACTTCGCGCGTGCGGCGGTATAGTCTGATTTATAACAAATACCGTTCAGCCTCGTGATTCCACAGTCTTTCATTGCCGACCTTCTAAACCGCGTCGATATCGTCGATGTGGTGGGGCGCTACGTCCAGCTCAAAAAGGGCGGCGCCAACTTCCAGGGCTTGTGCCCTTTCCATAACGAAAAATCCCCCAGCTTCACGGTCAGCCCGACCAAGCAGTTCTACCATTGCTTCGGCTGCGGCGCCCACGGTACCGCCATCGGCTTCCTGATCGAGTATTCGGGTATGGGCTTCGTGGATGCGGTGAAGGACCTGGCGCAGAACGTGGGCATGGTGGTGCCGGAGCAGGATGACAAAATCCCGCCGGCCCAGCGCGCGGCCATGCAGCAACAATCCATGGCCCTGTCGGAGGCCATGACCAAGGCCGCCGAATTCTATAAAGCCCAGCTGCGCCACGCGCCGCAAGCCATCAGCTACCTGAAAGGCCGTGGCCTGACGGGCGAAATCGCGGCCCGCTTCGCGCTCGGCTATTCACCCAGCGGCTGGGATGCCCTGAAAGCCGTCTTCCCGGACTACGAAAGCCCGGCCCTGGTGGAAGCCGGCCTGATTATCCAGAACGTGGAAGAAGACGGCCGCCGCACCAAGCGCTATGACCGCTTCCGCGAGCGCGTCATGTTCCCGATCCGCAATACCAAGGGCCAGGTGATCGCCTTTGGCGGCCGCATCATGGACCAGGGCGAGCCAAAGTACTTGAATTCCCCGGAAACGCCTTTATTTTCGAAGGGCTCGGAACTGTACGGCTTGTTCGAGGCACGCCAGGCTATCCGCGACGCCGGCTATGTGCTGGTGACGGAAGGCTATATGGACGTGGTGGCCCTGGCCCAGATGGGCTTCCCGCAGGCGGTGGCCACGCTGGGTACGGCTTGCACGACCACCCACGTGCAGAAACTGTTGCGCCAAACCGACACGGTCATTTTCAGCTTCGACGGCGACAAGGCCGGCCGCCGCGCCGCGCGCCGCGCGCTGGAAGCCTGCTTGCCGCATGTGTCGGACGACAAGACCATCAAGTTCCTGTTCCTGCCCGCCGAGCATGACCCGGACAGCTATATCCGCGAATATGGCGCCCCGGCCTTCGAGCAGCAGGTGCACGAAGCCATGCCGCTGTCGCAGTTCCTGCTGCGCGAGGCGGCGGGCGAGCATGATTTGACGTCGCCGGAAGGCCGCGCCCGCGTCCAGTTCGACGCCAAGCCGCTGCTGCAGGCGATGACGCCGACCGCGCTGCGCCTGCAAATCGTGCGCGGCCTGGCGACGATGACGCAGAGCACGCCGGGTGAGGTGGAGCAATTGTTCGAGCTGGCCAAGCCGGTCGCAGCGAACAAGAAGGCGCCGCCGAAAAGCCGGCGCGAGCAGCCGGTCGGGCTGGAGTTGAAGCTGCTGCGCGTGATGATCACGCACCCCACGCTTTCGCTTGGCCTGGACGATGACGCCCTGATGGCCTTCGCCCACTTCGGCCAGGAAGCCGCCGAACGCTTGATCTGGCTGGTGGTGCAAGCCCAGTCGCTGGGCGAGCAGGGCGGTTTCGCTGCCCTGAGCCAATTGTTAAAAGAGACGGGCAGCGAGTACGATGCACTCATCGGTGAAATTGCCGCCGCGCCGGAGCCGGATATCGACGCCGAACGCCTGTGGCTGATGGCAACCGTGCGCCACTTGAAAATGGATGCGTTAAAACAGGAGCTGGACCAGCTGTTCTCGGCCGGTTTGTCTTCTGAGGAAATTGGTGTACGCTACCGCGAAATTACCGCCAAGCAAGATCAGCTGCGGAAGGAGGCGGAGACGGGCTGAGATCGGGGCCAGGTCTGACCCCACCGTTGCCCCGGCGCACGCAACCCTTCCCGTCTGGTAATTGTAAAGTGGCGTGCTATAATAAAATGCTAAATATTGCAATATTTAGCGGGGCAGTATTTTCGTTTGTTTTCAGTAAGTTATAGCAGTAGTTGTTGCAGTTTGTAGTGGACTTAACTATTCCCGAAAGCGCCTGTGCCAGCAAAGAAACCTGAAACCAAAGCGGCTGAAAAGCCTCGCAAAGTGACCGCCAAGCCTGCGACGAAGTCGGCTGAGAAACCGGCTACTCGCGTCTCAAAGGCACCGCCGGTGGTTAGTCAGACTACGGATGCAGCCGCCCTGGCTGCGATCGATACTTCCGGATACGTACTGCCGACCGTCAAGGTGCCGGGCCGCCGCGGCCGCAAGCCGAAGGAATTCCAGCCCGAAAATGACGAGGTGGCAGCACTCAACGCCGTCGAGCGCGCCGAACTGAAGGCGGCGGACAAGGCCAAGGCCAAGGACCGCAAAGCCAAGGAAAAGGCACTGCTGAAAGACGCATTCTCTTCCGACACCGAAGCGACGGAAGAAGAGCTGGAACGCCGCCGCCAAAAACTGAAAACGCTGATCAAGTTTGGTAAGGAGCGCGGCTTCCTCACCTACGCCGAGATCAACGACCACCTGCCCGAAAATATCGTCGATCCGGAAGCGATCGAAGGCATTATCGGCACCTTCAATGACATGGGCATCGCGGTGTACGAGCACGCGCCGGATGCCGAGACCCTGCTGCTGTCGGATAACGTGGCCACGGTCACCAGCGATGACGAGGCCGAAGCCGCCGCCGAAGCCGCCCTGTCCACCGTCGATTCCGACTTCGGCCGCACCACCGACCCGGTCCGCATGTATATGCGTGAAATGGGCTCGGTCGAGCTGCTGACCCGCGAGGGCGAAATCGAGATCGCCAAGCGTATCGAGGACGGCCTGCGCGACATGATCCAGGCCATCTCCGCCTGCCCGGTCACCATTGCCGAGATCCTGGCGACCTCCGAACGCATCCGCATCGACGAAATCAAGATCGACGAAATCGTCGATGGCCTGGTGAACGAGGAAGGTGAATCCACCACCGCCGCGCCAGCTTCCGACGACGAGGAAGTGGACGAGGACGAGGAAGAAGAAGGCGAAGAAGAAGAGGAAGAAGTGCCAGGCGCCAGCGCCGCCGCCGGCTACACCGCCGAGCAGCTGGAAGCGATGAAGCAGGCCGCCCTCGAAAAATTCGACAACATCGCCAACCAGTTCGAGCGCATGCGCAAGGCCTTCGAAAAGGATGGCTATAACTCGAAAGCCTACCTGAAAGCGCAGGAATCGATTTCCGCCGAGCTGCTGGGCATCCGCTTCACCGCCAAAGTGGTGGAGAAGCTGTGCGACACCCTGCGCGGCCAGGTCGATGAAGTGCGCCATATCGAGAAGCAGATCCTCGACGTGGCTGTGAACAAGTGCGGCATGCCGCGCGCCCACTTCATCAAGGTCTTCCCGGGTAACGAAACCAACCTGGAATGGGTGGATGGCGAAGTCGCCGCCGGTCACGCGTACAGCGCGATCCTGGGCCGCAACATCCCGACCATCAAGGAACTGCAGCAGCGCCTGATCGACCTGCAAGCGCGCGTCGTATTGCCGCTGCCGGACCTGCGCAACATCAACCGCCAGATGGCGGCCGGTGAAATGAAGGCGCGCAAGGCCAAGCGTGAAATGACCGAGGCCAACCTGCGCCTGGTGATCTCGATCGCGAAGAAGTACACCAACCGCGGCCTGCAATTCCTCGACCTGATCCAGGAAGGCAATATCGGCCTGATGAAGGCGGTGGACAAGTTTGAATACCGTCGCGGCTACAAGTTCTCCACCTACGCCACCTGGTGGATTCGCCAGGCGATCACCCGTTCCATCGCCGACCAGGCGCGTACCATCCGTATCCCGGTGCACATGATCGAAACGATCAACAAGATGAACCGGATCTCGCGCCAGATCCTGCAGGAAACCGGCGCTGAGCCGGACCCGGCAACCCTGGCGATCAAGATGGAAATGCCGGAGGATAAGATCCGCAAGATCATGAAGATCGCGAAAGAGCCGATCTCGATGGAAACGCCGATCGGCGACGACGACGATTCCCATCTGGGCGACTTCATCGAGGACAACAACACGCTGGCGCCTTCCGACGCGGCGCTGCATGCCTCGATGCGCGGTGTGGTGAAGGATGTGCTGGATTCGCTGACCCCGCGCGAAGCGAAGGTGCTGCGCATGCGTTTCGGTATCGAAATGTCGACCGACCACACGCTGGAAGAGGTCGGCAAACAGTTCGACGTGACCCGCGAACGTATCCGTCAGATCGAAGCCAAGGCACTGCGCAAACTGCGCCATCCTTCACGCTCGGATAAACTGAAGAGTTTCCTGGAAGGTAACTAAACTTGACGGATGGGGCCGCTGGCCCTATCCTGCCGGGTTCTCAGGGCCCTTAGCTCATGCTTGGTTAGAGCAGAGGACTCATAATCCTTTGGTGCCCGGTTCGACTCCGGGAGGGCCTACCAAATTTCGTATTAAGTATCAGAGGCTTACATGCTTATGCAGTAAGCCTCTTTTCATTGCGGTTGCGTGGCGGGACACTCTTGGGGCAGTTGAATGTATTTAGGCCGTAAGCGTCAAAGCAGCGCCGTCTTGAGCGCCACGCCACTTTAACTGATGATGTTCCCAACACCGCTGGGAAGCGGAGTTCAAGCGCCGGCGAGTTTTCCAGCGCAGTTCCAGGGCAGGAAGTCGTCCACCCGATTCACCGGATGGTCAGCGATATGGGCCAGCACGTAGCGCAGCCAAGCCTCGGGGTCGACACCGTTAAGCTTGGCCGTTCCGATCAGACCATACATGGCGGCAGCGCGTTCGCCGCCACTGTCTGCACCTGCAAACAGGAAGTTGCGACGACCCAGGGCCACGCCGCGCAAGGCTCGCTCGGCGGCGGAGTTGTCGATCTCGATGCGGCCGTCATCGCAGTAGCGTGCCAGCGCCGGCCACAGTTTGAGCGAGTAGAGGATGGCGGCCGCCGTATCAGACTTGCGCGACAGCGTAGCGAGCGTGGCGTGCAGCCATCGTTCTAGGTCGTCGAGCAGCGGTCTTGCATGCTGCTGGCGAGCGGTGCACCGCTCGTCGGGCGGTTTGCCCCGTATGCTGTCCTCGATGACATACAGCTCGCCGATCCGGCGTAGCGCTTCGGTCGTTAAGGCCGATGGTCGCGCTGCATGCAGGTCATAAAATTTGCGCCGGGCATGTGCCCAGCACGCGGCTTCGAGCACTCGGCCGCTTTCGTAAATGGCATTGAAGCCGGCATACGCATCTGCTTGCAGGACGCCGCTGAAGTTGGCCAGGTGTGCCTGCGGGTGTTCGCCTTTGCGGTCGGGCGTATAGGCAAACCATACCGCTGGCGGTGTGCTGTCGCCACTGGCACGGTCGTCGCGCACGTAGGTCCAAAGACGCGCCGTGCGCGTCTTGCCATTGCCTGGCGCCAGTACCGGCAGCGGCGTGTCGTCGGCGTGCAGCTTGGTCGCCGCCAGCACATGCTGGCGCAACGCATCGACCAATGGGCGCAGCAGTGCTCCGGCGCCGCCGACCCAGTTGGCCAGCAAGGCGCGCTCCAGTTCCACGCCTTCGCGCGCGTACATCGTGCTTTGGCGGTACAAAGGAATGTGGTCGGCGAATTTAGCCACCAGCACATGCGCCAGCAGGCCGGGACCGGCCAGGCCGCGCTCAATTGGGCGGCTGGCTGCCGGGGCCTGCACGATGGCGTCGCAGCACGCGCATGCCAGCTTGGGGCGCACATGGCGAATCACGCGGAAGCTAGCCGGCACATATTCCAGCTGCTCCGACACGCTTTCACCTAGTTGCTTCAGGTTGCCGCCGCACGCCGGGCATGCTTCGCTGGCGGGCATCTGCACTCGCTCCTCGCGTGGCAGGTGGGCTGGCAGTGGCTTGCGCTCGGCCTTCTTGCGGGGCGCAACCTCCACCGGCGCTTGCGCCTCCGCCACGGCTGCTTCGGCTTCCAGGTCTTCCAGTTGCAGCTCCAACTGTTCGATCTGCTGGTCCAGCTTTTCCGAACGGCGTCCGAACTGCATGCGCTTCAGCTTCGCCAGCACCAGCTTCAGGTGCTCGATTTCGGCGGTGCGCGTAGACAGTTCGGCGCTCAAGTGTGCCACCTTCGCTTCGCTCGCCAACAACGCTGCATCGCGCGCCAGCAGCATGGCTTTAAGCGCTTCGATATCGTTGGGCAGATTGGCGGCGTTGAGCATGCGTCCAAGTTTACGCAAATCGTGCCATGTTTACAAGGCCGATTGCGGTCGCCAGGTGCGTTCTGGTCGGCGCCAGTCGATCCCTTCCAGCAGCATCGACAATTGTGCTTGTGTCAGCGCCACACTGCCACTACTGGCCTGCGGCCAGATAAAGCGGCCACGCTCCAGGCGCTTGGCTAGCAAGCATAAGCCGTCGCCGGTCCACCACAGCAGCTTGATCAAGTCGCCGCGCCGGCCGCGGAATACAAACACGTGGCCACTGAACGGATCTTCTTCCAGCGCGGTTTGCACTTTCGCTGCCAGGCCATTGAAGCCACTGCGCATGTCGGTGGTGCCTGCGGCCAGCCAGACCTTCGTACCTGCCGGCAGGCCGATCATCGCAGCACTCGCTCCAACACTTGTGCCAGCGTGGCGGCATTGGCCTGGCCTTCGATACGCAGCCGCACACGCCCAATTTCCAACGTGATGATTCCGGCAGGGGCAGCTTCAACCTCAGGCTGCTGCGCCGGCGTCGTCATCACCACTGACAGCAACTCATTCCCCGGCGCCGCTGCGCCGCCTACAAGCTGCCCTGCCTCGTATAGCTTGCGCCAGCTAAACACCTGGTTTGCATTGACGCCGTGCTCGCGCGCGAGGCGCGCTACAGAAACACCGGGCTGCATGGCCATTTCCACGAGCGTTCGCTTGAACTCCAGAGAATGCTGGCGGTACTTGCCACGCAGTCCGCGCTCAATGACTGGTTGAAAATTTGTGTCCATAATTGAATTTGTGGGCACAACTGCTGTGCCAAAATTCGATCATGGCTGGGGGCGATTCCTACGTCCAGACGGTGCTGGATTTACGCTTACTTTAGGCCCGTTTCTGAACCGCTAAATGGCAGCAGAAATCGGTAAAAGCAGGCAGTCATCGGTCCACAGCAAAAGTTTGGGATAGTGTCCCCAGAAGTGGTGTATGAGATGTGATTCTCAAGGGGCTGGGTCCCCGGCTAGTTGATCACGGCGGAGAGCCGTGCGGACTGATTGTCGCTCAAGCTCTGCAATCCTTCAAGCTGCATGTAACGCCGTTGCAGCGACCACTCGTCGTTCTGCTCCAGCATCATCGCTCCCACCAGGCGCACAATGGCGCGGTCATTGGGGAAAATACCGACCACGTTGGTGCGCCGCTTGATCTCCGCATTCAGGCGCTCTAAGGGATTTGTGCTGTGAATCTGCGTTCGATGTGCACGCGGGAAGCTCATGAAGGTCAATACCTCGCTCTCAGCGTCATCCATCATGGCGGCCAGCTTCGGAAACTTGGCGCGTAGCTGGTCTGCAACCGTGCGCCACTGGCTCGCTGCCGCCTCCGCCGTCTCCTGCACGAAGATCGTGTTGATCATCGCTAGCACCGCCTGGCGCTGCCCTTTGCCAGCGTGCGCCAGGGCATTGCGAATGAAGTGAACGCGGCACCGCTGCCAACTCGTCTTCAATACCTTGCTGGCGGCCGCCTTAAGCCCCTCATGCGCATCCGAAATGACCAGCTTCACGCCCCGCAGTCCGCGACGGGTCAAACTCCGCAGGAAATTGGTCCAGAAGGTTTCAGCCTCGGAGGCGCCGGTGGCAACGCCAAGGATCTCGCGCACACCGTCGGTGTTGACCGCAACGGCGATTATCACGGCAACGGAAACGACGCGCCCACCTTCGCGGGATTTGACGTAGGTGGCATCGATCCAGAGGTACGGCCAGTCGCCCTCGATGGGTCGATTCAAGAAGGCGTGAACGCGCTCGTCGATTTCCTCGCATAGCCGTGACACCTGGCTCTTTGACACGCCGCTCATACCCATGGCCTTCACTAACTCATCAACCGAGCGGGTAGAAATACCCTGGATGTAGGCCTCCTGGATCACGGCCGTCAGGGCCTTCTCGGCGGTGCGACGCGGCTCTAGGAATCCTGGATAGTAGGTTCCACTGCGCAGTTTGGGGATTTTCAGGTCGACCTTGCCGGCTCGGGTCTCGTACACCCGGTCACGGTAGCCATTGCGGCTGTTGACACGTTCGTCGGTGCGCTCACCGTAAGCAGCCCGACAAAGTGATTCGGCATCCATTTCCATGAGGCGCTGTAAAGCATGCTGCAGCGTCTGGCGGATGAAATCTGCATCTGCTCCCTTTTCGGCAAGCTCAGAAAGTGCGATAGTGGCGGTGGTCATTGTGGCCTCCTACTGGTTGAGTTGAGTCTTCGCAAACCCAAATTTACCTTAAGAGTCACAATGGCCGCCCTTCAGGCCGCCTTCCTAAACGCCGATTCCGGCGCAGTCTTCATACACCACTTTGTGGGACACCATCAAGTTTGGCGCGGATGTTGGCGGCAATTGAGTGATTAAGTTGAAGGAAGTCCAGCCCATCGCGCTACGACTTTCGAGGCCGAGCGGACCGGGGCAGCTAGTGCTGCTTCGTGAAGTGGAAGGGAGGCATGGCCTTCAGTGTGATACTGGCTACGAAAAGGGCTTTGCCGCCAATATGCCAGTACCGGTGAGTCGCCCCCATCGTTTAAGGCCTCCTCTAACGCAGCCCACAGCTCCCAACGTTCACCAACACATGCAAACGGCGCCCGATATCGCTTGTCCAACCATGGACGATACAACTCGATATCCTCAAAAAGGTCGCGCCGGAAGAGGTGACGTGCTAGGGCGCGCCCTTTCTTTGTCCTAGCCAGCAAGGCGAAGATATAGGCACACTTATCACATGCGCAGCAGTGCTTGCTTTGTGAGTTGGAGCTGCCGCAGGAGGAGAAGTGCCGCCACCTGGGGCGTAGTCCTGTAAACATGGCCTGCAAGATTCGCGCATCAGAGAAAGGGGCGATTGGGCTGCCTATGCTGAGCTTTGGATGTACTGCTTGACGGAAGAAGTCCTGCAGTTGTTGCATGTGGTCTGTCGTCTTCTGATGCTGATGATTGACGATTCTATCCCGGCAGATAATGCCGGACCGATCCGCTGATCCTTCCAGCCCTAGACAAATGACGGCAGCTCCCATTTTTTCAGCGACGAGGGCTAGAACGCTGGTCAGCCAGCCGATCTGGTAGCTGCTACGATGCCATTTCCCATACTTTCTGCGCAGCGCAGGGCGTGTGTCAATGCGGAGATAGGCGGTCAATGGCTGAAGTCCCAATCCGCGCAGGCGCGGTATCCATCGCCGTAAGTCTTGCCAAGTGCGGTCGCCTTCGTTCAGCAAAAGTGGGTAGACAGTAAAACCGGCTTCCAGCAGGCTGAAAAGGCAGACTAGCGAGTCTTTGCCGCCACTGAATCCAAGTATTACTGTGCGAGGATCGAGCCGATTTCGCTTCGACCGATTCACCTCTAGACCTTGCCAGACGATGTCGGGCAAACTGGTTGAATTTCGTCGCTGCCAATAGACATCTTGCTCTAGCAAGAGCGCAGCCAATGCGGACCTTAGTACCCCATCGTATGCTGAGAAACTACCTGGGCCTTCCATAGAAAGTGTGTGCGGCCTGACATCTGCCGCCATATGGCAAGCTAATGGTAGAGCCAACATACCCACATCTTCTTCTGAGAACTGATCGGCAACGATGGAAGGTGGGTTGAAAAAGGCATGAACGGCCATGCCGTCCACATCGAACATTAGCCGCCATCGGCATGCACCTTGTCCGGGATTTATTCCTGTGTATCGAAGCCGCGTCGCCACTGCCATTTCACTTCACCGGCCCTGGCGTTTCGTCGCAACCCGCCGCTGCACTTTCCTGCCCCTTCTGATGGATAGACTCAGCGACCTTCGCCGGATAGCAGCTCTTTGCATAGTCCCAAAGTTGATGCACTTGGGGATCGTTATTGATGGTATCGACGAATCTGCAAATCACATCCCTGTCTTGGCCCAGCACCTGAGCCAATGAGGTCATTAAGGCTTCGCATTGTGCCTTTCCGAAGTAATTGGAATGCATGCCCAACACATCCAGCACGCCGCGTGTGTAATTTCTCCGCCAAACATCGACTTGATCGCGTACATAGACACAGAAATATGCTTGGTCCTTCCAATCAACAATTCGCGCCAGGCTGTAGTTGGTATTCGTCACCAAGTGAACCACAGTTTCAACCGCTAGATGCTGTACGTCGTTGATTCCTTCTTCCCACAAGCGCATGGCATCATCTCGGGTTATCCCTTGAATTAACTCCAAAGAAAGACTTCCATCTTTGCTTGCCTCTTGTTGAACTTGCTCTCGCCAGAAGAGCGCAAAGCGGCGCCACGCCGCCTCGCCGAAAAGACCGGCACCAAACGCTACCAGGTAGCCTGTCGTCGAATTCGAGGGCAGCATGGCGGCTAAGGCGATGGCTAGAAACGGTGATATGAAGAGTCGCGCCGACAGTTGAAGCAAGGTTTTAGGTTGCAGGTCCAACCGCACGACTCGCCAGTGTAGGTGCCAGAGTACGCCCAGTGTAGCGCCCAGCGCACCGAGTCCACCTAGTCGAATCAATGGCCACAGCGCAATTTCCTGCGTGTTATCAGGCTGGCCGAGCATGCGGCCCCAAGAACTGAAAGTCCAGTAAACTAGGACACCATATACAGCGTAGAAGACCAGCATGGTGTAAAAGAATGCCCAGCCAGAATGCGTTTCGTTGTATTTGCCTACTAGGTGTTCAGCAAGGGATTCATTCGTCGTTGAATCTGGAACGCCATCCTGCGGTGGGATCAGCATTCCACTCGCGGACGGGTTTTCCACATAGGAGCGAATCTCCTTTACGCGCCGCCGCCTTCCAAGCACGAGAAAGACGGCGACTAAGAGCAGCGGCAAGATGAGAAGCGTGCTGCCGATGCAGGTGACCTCGTGCGACAGGTCCATTTTTATGTTCCCCAAGGTTGATTTTTTCAGCAGGCAGGCTCTTACTGGGAATTGACCTTGCAGTGATTTGCCATTTCCAAAGCACGTTGGAAGGGAGCCGATAGGGACCCATTTAGTGCCGCATGCTGTTCAAATACTTCGGCCTTTTCCGCATCGCTCAATGCGTTGTTGAAATCGAGCCAAGCTAATAGGTGAGGCGTCGTCTGTGTAAGGTCATGTCCCGACTCTTGGGCGAGCTTGGCTGCTTTGCGATCATCGGTGATGACTGCCTGTCGAATTCGCATGGCAAAGGCTATAGAAGACAGTTCGCCTTTTCCTAACTTGCGGCGCCCTTCGAGGGCGGTCACAACTTGCAGATCATCAATCGTGCATGCGTGACTCGGAAATTGGCCAATGGCTTGTTCGCGGCGAAGACGGCCCTGCAAAGCCATGTCCGCCGGCTTGAGCTGGGAACGTGGTTTAAGCAGTAGCTCGTATTGAACGACTTCAGTGATGCAGAAGGTGCAGCCGCTATTTCTTGCAGCGGAGTAGAGCGTTTCGGATGACAAAATATTCCACACCGAACAAGAGTCGGCGACATTCACCGGATGAAAACGAGTAGGGTCAATGGCCATGAAGACTACGCCCGTATAGGACAGCTACTTCATGGAGTTCGCTCGGGCTGAGCAGCAAGGCTTCTGCTAAGCGTCCCGCGCTGACAATACCTTCCTTGTATGCGTCAAAGCAGATGGCCACGTAATGGTCGGATAAGCCTTGTGCGAGTAGCGCAGCCTTTCGCGTCTTCTGCCCGTCGGTAAGTGAAAGTGGGATTTCTGGATCAACCTTCGCGGAGGCAGGGACGCGCAATGACTGGATGTGCTTGCTTTGCACTTCATTGACTAATTTGGACTTGCGCAACGCGATTCCGAGAGCCGTGCAGCTCACTCGAAAATCGTTGGCCCATCGCCTAACGTCATCATCGTTCCATTTGCCTGGAGCTGGGAGCTGCTTGAGCAGTGGGGCAGGCATCAAGTAGGCAGACGCGAACTCGTTCGCACGCCGTTCAACCGGGTCGTGGCGCTCAGAGTGCAGCGATACACTGGCCATAGCCTCTGCATCGAAGAGGGCGTGGGCCAACTCGTGTGCGGCACTAAATCGTTGACGATAAATGTCTTCGCTGGCGTTCACCAAAATGCATTTGCCTGCGGTCGGATGAACAATAAAGAGGCCAGAGATATTGGAGTCACCGAGGCGCCGACGAAAAACATGGATGCCCAAACGCCGACAATCATTGAAAATGTCGCGGGGAAGTTCCCGCTCTTTGTACCCCAGTGCTGCTCTTACCGCAGTCACTGCATTGGCTGGCTGTTCGTAAGGGCGTCCCTTCGGCGTGAACGCAAACGCGGCTGATGACTTACCGAGTTCTTGGCTTAGTTCAAACTCGGTTTCGCACAGGTACAGGAAGTCACGTATAGCCCGACGGTCCTCTTTAGTAAAGCTGTCGGTTTTAGCTCGGTACAAGGTCTGGGCAGGATGTGAGCTGGCCCGTGGCTCATTGGTGATGAATACCTTGTAGTCGCACCGGAAATGATCACTGAAGATGAGAATCTCATCTCCAGTCGGCTCTGCTCTGCCCGCTTCGATGTCAACAATCCTTTTGCTATTCACTCCAGTAGCCAAAGCCACATCTTCGACCGAATCGCTGAGTTCGTTGCGATAGGCCGAAATTTTGGCGCCGAGCATGGCAAGGTCGAGGGGCATGGTAATGCATATTAGGTAATCAATTTATTCCCGTCAATTTTCCGTTCCAGGTCGGCGGACACTTCTCTGTTCGCAGTGTCCCATAGCTGCCCCACAGGCTTAGCCTGTGCACAGATTTTCTCTGTATATCAATAACTTATAGCTATCTTCGCTCTGATTTACAATCCGTTGATGTATGATTTGCTGGCGTATGGTGCCTTTTGCGTTGTTGTTTTCAGCGGATGGGGGAAGTCATGGCCAGTATCGAGAAACGGGTTACCGAGGACGGCAAAAAGATCAGCTATAGGGTCAAAATCCGGTTGAACGGGTTCCCGCCTGAGTCTGCTACCTTTGAGCGGAAGAGTGATGCTAAGGCTTGGGCAGAGCGCACCGAGGCGGAAATGAAGGCTGGCCGATACTTCGGCGTGAGCAAACGGCACCGACTGTCGGAGGTGCTGGATCGCTACGAGTCATCCGCATTGACGTTGTTGAAGTCGGGGAAGATGGTAAAGGCGCGTCTGAATTGGTGGCGCGAGCGCTTGGGCGACTACATGCTCTCCTCGATCACCCCCGACCTGATCGCTCAGGCCCGAGACGACCTCCGTGCCACTCCTAAGGATGGCGTCCCCAGAAGTGGTGTATGAGATGTGATTCTCAAGGGGCTGGGTCCCCGACTAGTTGATCACGGCGGAGAGCCGTGCGGACTGATTGTCGCTCAAGCTCTGCAATCCTTCAAGCTGCATGTAACGCCGTTGCAGCAACCACTCGTCGTTCTGCTCCAGCATCATGGCTCCTACCAGGCGCACAACGGCGCGGTCGTTGGGAAAAATGCCGACCACGTTGGTGCGCCGCTTGATTTCGGCATTCAGGCGCTCTAAAGGATTGGTGCTATGTATCTGTGTTCGATGTGCGCGAGGGAAGCTCATGAAGGTCAGAACCTCGCTTTCTGCGTCATCCATCATGGCAGCCAGCTTCGGAAACTTGGCGCGTAGCTGGTCTGCGACGGTGCGCCACTGGCTTCCTGCTGCCTCCGCCGTCTCCTGCACAAATATCGTGTTGATCATCGCCAGCACTGCCTGGCGCTGACCTTTGCCGGTATGGGCCAGGGCATTGCGAATGAAGTGGACGCGGCAACGCTGCCAACTCGTCTTCAATACCTTGCTGGCGGCCGCCTTAAGCCCCTCATGCGCATCCGAAATGACCAGCTTCACGCCCCGCAGTCCGCGACGGGTCAAACTCCGCAGGAAATTGGTCCAGAAGGTTTCAGCCTCGGAGGCGCCGGTGGCAACGCCAAGGATCTCGCGCACACCGTCGGTGTTGACCGCAACGGCGATTATCACGGCAACGGAAACGACGCGCCCACCTTCGCGGGATTTGACGTAGGTGGCATCGATCCAGAGGTACGGCCAGTCGCCCTCGATGGGTCGATTCAAGAAGGCGTGAACGCGCTCGTCGATTTCCTCGCATAGCCGTGACACCTGGCTCTTTGACACGCCGCTCATACCCATGGCCTTCACTAACTCATCAACCGAGCGGGTAGAAATACCCTGGATGTAGGCCTCCTGGATCACGGCCGTCAGGGCCTTCTCGGCGGTGCGACGCGGCTCTAGGAATCCTGGATAGTAGGTTCCACTGCGCAGTTTGGGGATTTTCAGGTCGACCTTGCCGGCTCGGGTCTCGTACACCCGGTCACGGTAGCCATTGCGGCTGTTGACACGTTCGTCGGTGCGCTCACCGTAAGCAGCCCGACAAAGTGATTCGGCATCCATTTCCATGAGGCGCTGCAAGGCATGCTGCAGCGTCTGACGAATGAAATCTGCATCTGCTCCCTTTTCGGCAAGCTCAGAAAGTGCGATAGTGGCGGTGGTCATTGTGGCCTCCTAATGGTTGAGTTGAGTCTTCGCAAACCCAAATTTACCTTAAGAGTCACAATGGCCGCCCTTCAGGCAGCCTTCCTAAACGCCGATTCCGGCGCAGTCTTCATACACCACTTCGTGGGACACCATCAGGCTGTGAAGTAAAGCGCAAGAACATGCAGGTGACCGGATATCGATGTGTACCTCCATTCAGGTTCAAATCCGGGCATGCGACCATTTGTCCCGGCGACCGTACTTCACTTCCGATGGCTGAGATGAAAGACCGACGCCCGTAAGTCAGACTGCGCATCAGTGTGCAGGCGATCTGAAGGCTTGATATACATTATTTAGCAATAAATTTCCCACATGCTATTATTGTCAAAACGCAATGCTTAAGAGTTACTCTGACAATTAGTCGCAACGCTGAGGTTTCCAATGTTTATGTGGCCGAGCCACTTTCCTCCACAATGTCCGCCATCAGGTGCCGCGAATGTATCCGGTGAAATTTTCCGATTCATCAGCGGGAGAACGCCTACTGTTAGGGACTTCGTCAGTCATTATGAGCGAGACCCTGAAAAAGAATGGGGACAGGCTGACTGCATCTCCCGTGGACTGTCAGTGCTTCGGACGCTTGAGGACTGTTCAGTAATGCGAAAGGGAATTCCGGCCATGCGCAAGAAGAAGATCGCAGTAGGCTCGTTAATCGACGGCCACGGCGTTATTGCGGGAACGCCTTCGACGAATTGTGAGGGCCATTGCACCTGGTGGCGAAGCACGCCCCCAGAAAGCGTTGTTGGTCTGTTTTCCACTGTTTCAGAAGCAGCGGGGAATTGACATGTTTGAGCTACCGCAAAATACGTTTCTTGGCCGTCTAGCGCTTGTGCGCACAATTGAACACTACGATTTTCCACGTCTCTTCACTTGTCAAAACACCACACAGCAAAGCTATCTTGTTCTCTCTACCTATGACGATGATGAGCGCTGTGAGTGGTTATATCTGCCGGTTTCATCGCTCAGGCTCAACTCCATTTTGACTGGTGAAATATCTTTGTTGAATGGCTTCTTAATGTCGGAAGGTGGGTTTGTTCTTGCTGTTACGACTTTTCCCAACGAGCCGACACTTATCGAATATCGATTGCCGGAACAGTTGTCGGAAGATGACCTCCCATCAGCGGATTACTGGCTAAAGGAAGATCTCGATACGTCAAAAGATGAAGCGATCATTGATCCGAAAGCGGTCGCGTCAGCATCGCGTCGTGAGACTTTTAACTATAGGATTTTTCCCGACAACAAGTCAAAGCATGAAATCGCAGCGCGTAAGCTAGGTGGAATTTTGACGAATACTCAGGAGCTGATCGATGCTCTTGGACAGGCTGTAGATGGACAGCCGACTGTACGTGGGCCATTACCGTTGGAATTGCTTTCTCAAACTAAGGTAAATGTAGCGCATGTTTTTCGCGGCTCATTTGGTGTGCAGTTCCGTGCGGGACAGCATAGCGACCTGTTTGCCGATTCAAAGGTTTCAGAGGCCCTCAATGAGTTCGGCAACCTGTTGAGTGCTGCTGACTCAGAAGACCTGCTAAGCAATAAGCTCCACGCACTCAAAGGGCGGGTGGCATCCAAATATCGACGTCTGCTGAAGGAGCTTAACGACGTCAACTCAGGCTTGGTCCTTGATTGGGGTTCAGTTAACGCGAATCGCGGAGGCACGTATTCGCTAACTAGCGAGCAGGTTGCGCAAGCATACTTAATCGTTGACCGGATTGATATCGAGATGTCCGATGAAATTTCGGTCGAGGGGCAGCTTGTTGGGTTCAACTCGCGTACACATCGATACGAAATTCGCGCAACAGACGGCGGTAAGAACTACTCGGGCAAGGTGGCGTTGGATGCGTCGTTGCCGCCGCTTCCAACGATTGACCAATTCTATGTGGCCAGGTTGCGCATGCTTGTGGAAACACAGTCTTCGTCCGGTGATGAGTTGATCCGATGGGTTCTCGTGCACCTTGCAGAGAGGCCGTAGCAAACGAAGCCAGAAGCCAGTTTCCAATAACTTCAACAGAGACGCATGTTTACTTCTCAAGATATTGATGGGATTCGGTATTATTCTGGGCAACCAGATTGCAGTGCTGGGTATAGTTGGGTTCTCGCACTACTTAGAGACACAACGGCAGCATGGCTAAGTGATCCAACACAGTTCAACTCTCGTATTAAGGGCAATATTGGGGAGTTTGTCGCGTTTCACCTTGTGAACCCACGACAACCTCTTGGCTCAGGCTGGTACGCCTTTTACTCGAATACTGACAACCCTTTGTCACGAATCTCTGGCGCCGGGCTAGACATGTGCTTCATCTATCTTGATGCGGACACAACCGGCGCTAAAGACAGGTTATACATCCAAGAGGTCAAGACGACTGGTTCGGCCAAGCTAGATTATGCGGATATGCTTGTTCAAGATCATCTGAAGTTAACGTCTGTAGATCCTTCATTGAATTTGCAAGCGCGCATCAGGGCAATTAAAGCGCGAATGCGGGACTTGTACGTTGCTGATGCCGCCACGCTTAAACGCATACAGGAAATCGCAAACCCTGATCCTGCAAAGTGCGACAAAGTTATGTTGCTCCCTACACTTGTTCATGAAAAGAAAAACGCTGATCCCGCGACTAAGCTGGCAAAGGTGCGTAAAGAAATCGCTGATCAGGATTGGCAGCTGCATCTGATCTATCCGATTAGCATTTCAATTAGCCGGCTCGACGATGGCTTCGCGAGCCTTGCTCAAAACGTTCCTTTCAAACCATGATCACAATTCGTGACGATATCGACTACCGTAGAAGCGCAAGTTCGTCCGCCGCGAGGGCACGGCATTCAGTGGCTTTTCGGCCCACTAAACCAGGACTGGATGTGTCCGTGGCGCTTTACTGCATAGGATCTTACGATGGCTTGAGTTCTGATCAGGACCTCAGCTTTCTTGATAATGAAGATTATGCTGCGCCGCTAATTGCTGCGGCCAGAACTCTGATGTCTGTTGCTGAAACAAGTAAGCGCGGCCAAGACATCCGACGTGAAGAAGTAGATGGTTTGTATATTCATGCTGCAGCTGCTTTCGGTATGCTGGGAAACTTCGCAACGGCGGAAGCTGCGATCAAGCAGGTGACCCCGACCTATTTGCGCGAAACTGCGGCAAGGCGACTCGCCTGGGCAGTATGCAGTCCCGCAAAAATCGAGGAAATTCTGGAGATTCAAGATCTTCATGAGAACGAAGTTCGCTTTTATCGAAGCTGGAAGGCCGCACTAGGTCAAATTCGGATCGATGCTAACGCCGCCGCGTCCAAGTTGCTACGATCATTCGCTATCACTCCTGACGTGAGTGATGCAGGGTTGCTTCTTTCAACTGAAGTTGCTTTCCGCCAGGCGTTTCGCTTAGCAATTGCTCATTTGCAGTTTGCTCCCATTGGTTTGCCAAACGAGTTAATTCAGCGGCTGCAAGAATCGGGCAGGTGGACGTTATTACCACCTCAAAAGGCACTGTTGGCCGATCAGCTGCTTACACGTTCGCCGAATAATGCGCTACTCAACTTACCCACCAGCACGGGAAAGACCTTGATTGCAGAGGCTTGCATGGCGGGAGCGCTCACTTTTTCCGGCGGCATTGCGGTATATGTCGCACCATATGTAGCCATCGGGGAGCAAGTACTGTCTGCGCTCCGTAGTCATATGCCCAATGATATTCGTATCGTTTCAATGTTTGGCGGATTTAAGAGTGAGTTTGCTGCTGCTGATGCGAGTATCAAACAGGTTATCGTTGCGACGCCAGAGCGATTCGACGGATGGTTGCGCAGTGCTTCTGATAAGAGTTCATTGCGAATAGTTGTTTTTGATGAGCTTCACAATATCGAGAATGGTGCGCGAGGAGCGAAGTTGGAAGGAATGGTTTCGCGTTTGCGAATTATGCAAAAGCGCGGTGCTGCTTTCAGGATACTGAGTCTTTCTGCCGTCTTGCCCGAGGCTGATTGGTTACGAAATTGGCTTGGAGTCAGCTCAGGTGATTTTCATCGTCATGGTTGGAGGCCGACAGCACGTCGCCTTGCGATTTGTCGCTCAAATGGTGACTTGCAATGGATATATGCATCCGACCCATTGCGTCCAGCGAACGCAATATTTGGCACGCTTGTTAGTGAGCCTGTGCGGATTTCGCTGCCACGTTCCGTGACGCCAACGCGAGGGCAGTTTGTCAAAGAGGCGGAGCAAGTCGCCGAGGGCGAAAACATAGCGGCCATTGCCATTGACTTGGCTAAGCGATTGCAAGGGGCCGGCCTCATTGTGTGCACCTCACGGGCGAACAGTCGTAGGATAGCTGCGATGTTGGCGAGTCAGGTAAGAGCAAAACCGGAAAATGCTGGCAGACTGGAAGATTTGGCCCAACGCATACAGGAGCAGTTCACTTGGCTTTCGGCGTTGGCTGACTTCGTTCGTGCTGGCGTCGCCTATCACAACTCCACGCTTCCTTTTGATGTACGTCGTTGGCTTGAATTAGCTATCAGAGACGGGGACCTTCAATATGTAGCGGCAACTACCACACTCGCTGAAGGTGCTGACCTTCCATTTCGGTGGACGTTGGTTTCTCATTGGCTGAAGGGCACTTATGCAGATGCTCCAACCATGAATCCACTCATCTTCAAAAACATTGTTGGGCGCAGTGGCCGGGCGGGAGCCTTCGCCGAAGGTGACACAGTTCTCTATGAAAGTTTGCTGGGACCTACACGACCCATTTTGCAAGATCCTGAGCGACGTGTGAGTGCAATCATGACGATGTTGACGGACAATTCTCCGTTGCGCTCATCGTTGGCTGCTGGCGATGTCGAGGAGGAAGGGGTTCATGCTGCGTTCGAGTCCCAGTTCCTCGCTGCCATTTCTGAGAACCCTTCCAATGATAATATTGTCCAGTTTTTTTCGAGCCACAGTTATGCGGGTTCAAGTGGAGCGGGTGAAGCACTTTCCAGCATTTGTTCGGCTTCGTTAGATCAGATGTTGGACGCAAGTCAGCCTGGCGGTGCTTTGGCTGTACGAAATAGTCCTGTGGCACTTACAGATTTTGGACAGGCGGCCAATAAGAGCGGCTTCTCGCCTAAATCTGTGCGAACGATTGTCGGATACATGTCTCGTCAGGAATTCCCTGATCAAGTGTCTGTGCTTTTAGCTGAGGTCTTGATATGGGTGAGTGGGCTACCGGAACTAAATAATCCATATCTCAGAAAAACGTGTACAGCCGACCGTCACCAACAGTTTTTAAAGAAGGATGACATTGCTCCTTTGATTTCGAGTTGGCTCGCTGGCGCGGAGCCGCGAACATTGTTTGAGCAATTGCCGAGTTTTAAGAAGACAACCAGCAAGCCTGAAAAAATCGAAGATCAATTTGATAAGTTCATCGGATTTGTTGATGGCGTGCTTAGGTTCTTCGGGCCGTGGTTGTTGCGTGCAATGGCAACGCTAAGCGAGTTTGGTGGGGAGAGTGCAAAGCGAATCGACTGGGTTACCCTTGCTCGAACGCTGGAACGTCGTGAGGAGGAGAGAGGTGAGGGCATTGTTCCACAGACACCCTTCTGACGGTTCGGTAGCCTCCATGAACTCATAACATATGGCTTCATGGGACACTAATGGGACAGCTAGAGAACTTAATGTCGAGTGTTGCTGAGTTTTGTAGCTTATGAGCTTAAAGGTAAGTCATTGATTTATTTTGACGTGGTTCGTTGACTGTTGTTATGGTTTGTGGGTTGAGCAAGACTCATAATCCTTTGGTGCGCGGTTCGACTCCGCGAGGGCCTACCAATATAATTAAACACTTAGCCCGGTCCTTTGGATCGGGCTTTTTTATTTCTGCGGCTCGTCCAACGGAGTAGTTCAGAAAGCAGGTTGGTAAGACTGCCGCTAATGCTTCTGCGCTGCCGGCTAACCATTCCGAGTATTTCATAAAATTCGTGACATGGTTGTTCCTTGGAAACATAATGTAAAAGTCACTAAATGGCAAGGCGGCAGGTAGCGTCTCATCGTTTGGCATACGAACTCTGAAGATGGTGACATGCCGAGATGAGAAATTAACAATAAAAATCCTATAGGCACTATTGAATTCGATAGTGAAACCCTCATTTCGTTAATTCAATGTGAAAATTTATATTTGAGCAATTTCTGCATGAACTAGCTTTCTGAGGGCGGCTATGACTCTACCTACACTGGCGACTATGCCAAAACCGGTCCCACAACCATCGACAACCATCGATGACGATACGCTACACATGTGGTTGTCTGATTGTTTGACGCGATCTGTAAAAATTGTGCTTGCACATGAGCGCCACCGCTGTGCCCTTTACGCCCAGGATCTCCCCTCTAAATTGTTGCTTGCGGACCCGGTCGAGAAAGGAGTAAAGCTTCTACAAAAGCTTGCGAAGGCGGGTCAGTTAAAGCGTCTGGAGCTTGAAGTAGGCAAGCTTGATGGTGCAACTGACGCCCAACCCGAATGGTTGGCGGTCGCAATCGTCGCGACAGAGAGCGATGTCAAAGATTGGATCAAGGCCCGCAAAGCGCTGTTTGATTTAGGTAGAGGGAAGGCGCTTTCCTCGAGATCAATTCAGCGCGTATGGCATGATGCTGCAGGCCGTTGTATGTTCCGCGGTTGCGGGGATGACCTTGGCGTAACTCCTCTCACCACGCGATCCGCTGCGGTCGCTTACCTAGCTCATATTATCGCGGCCGATAAGGATGGTCCACGTGGCGATGAGACTTGGTCTGAAAAACTGGCTGATGAGCCGTCGAATATCATGCTGATGTGTGATAAACATCACCGTCTGATAGATCGTATTGCGGCCGATGAATATAAAACCCACGTTTTGCGCGAAATGCGCGCAGAGCACGTGAACACTGTTCAGCAGGTGTTGAGCTGCCTGAAGTATCCCAAGACGCAGGCAATTGCGATGCTCGCAAATCTTGGAAATGCGACGACTTGGCCTTCTGAGGTCGACATGCAATTGGCTATGCTTGATCGAGCTTTGGCGCCGCTTCCACTGATTGATTACCAGGTTCCTCGCAACCAGCGTGATGATCGCTCCTTACCATGTGCATGGCGTCAAATTCTGCACGAACACGAAATGGATTTGCGGACGTTTGTCGGCAAATTTGGTAATACCCGCTCCGTGGGGGCGACGGCTGACGTCCTATCTATTTTCACGGTCCATCTAGTCCCGTTGCTTGTGCTGTTCGGTCGCATTGTGGGACAAGCACGGCGGGTGGAGGTTTACCAATATGACCGTGATCGAGGAACCTGGCGATGGGAGTCAGGGGCGGTAGCCAAGCCGGCTGGAACGATGTTCCTGGAGCATTCGGTACGCAACAGTGGCAAGGCAGTGTTGCTCTCAATTGAGCTGACTGCTGAATTTCCTGACTCTGCACTGCCCCCAGAGATCGTAGCTAGCTTGTGCGATGAGTCGATGCAGCGGGTGAGAATTCGAACTAAGGCACCCGGGCAGACGGCTATTGCTCACGCGTTAGACCTGGAACAATTCACGCGGATTGCACGTGAAGCAGTGAATCTTGTACAGGATCAGCTGCATGCCACACATGTGCATCTGATAGGGGTTTCTCCGGCCTGTGCCTTATTCAATTTCGGTCAACTACTTCAGGCCGGAAACCACTGTCCGTACACGATTTATGACCGGCCCACCTGGCAAACACCTTTCCTTCCTGCGATCACTATCGATGGAAGTCAAATTAGCGCCATCGTTCCAGCAGGCGAAGCACCTTCTATAACGATTCCTTTGCGATAAGGAGAACAATATGTCCAAAACCCATTTTGGTGCCCTCGCGGAGTCGGCTTTCGCCCAGCGAAATCGCACGTTGAATGAAGCGCTTGAGCGGAGGATGTCCAAGTATTCCATAGAGGCGCTCGATAGCGCTGTCGTTAAAGCTAGTGTCGAGCGCGACGCCGAATTGAATATTTGGGCGCATGAGCTAGATATCGTCAACAGGCACATAACAGTCGACGCGGAAGTGGTCGCGGAGGCAGCGGGCGCTTATCTTGATCTGGGGAAGCACTTGGTCGAGAAGCTGAATTGGCCATCAGATGCAATCAAGGTACTACCTCAAGGTTCTACGAGCACTAAGACCCTCGTGGACTCACCGACCACAGAAAAATTCGATATTGATGCAGTTTGCCAAGTTGATATTAGCAAGGTTGAGGCGAAGGACCCGATGGTGTTCTTCGACAAAGTCGGTGTCGCGCTTGAAGACTTTGAAATTGAACCGATGAAGCGTTGCTGGCGTATCCATTACGATGACAAGGACTACTACATCGACTTTACTCCTTCGATTCCGTTATCGACCGTTCCGGAAATCGTGCGAGCCAAGGTCAAATACCGTCCGACAAATCGCTATCATGAAACAGCTCTCGCTGTAGTTGATTGCCCGACAAAAGAATGGAAGACATCCAATCCAGAAGGTTTTGCAGCCTGGATCAACGATCAATCCGACCGCCAGGTATTGAGTGTGAGGAAGTATGTAGTTGAGGCCATGGACTCGGCTAATGTCACGCCAGTACCTGATCAAGAGGTTCCTTTAACAGACACGCTCCGAGTCGCGATTCGCCTCTTCAAGCGTCATCGTGATATGGCTGTTCGACGCGGACTACTAACGAGTGAAACCAAACCAATTTCAGTAATTATCGTGACGCTCCTCACCCAAGCCTATGAAGGATTGGCTGATCTCAATCGGACGTACTCACACCCGATTCAGCTGCTGTGCGATCTTGCAGAGATGCTGCCTCACATGCCAGAGAAGCACGAAGGTCGTTACGAGATAGCAAATCCCACCGTGCATGGCGAGAACTTCGCTGAGAAGTGGAACGAAGATGATGGGAAGAGAGCGCGATCTTTTTCGCAATGGTGCAAGCTGTTGGCAACTGACATGACTGCGATTCTGGAAGCATCTGATCCCGTTGAAATTCGTAAGCGCGTGCATCAGGCGTTTGGTACTACTGGGGCCGATCGTGGCTCCGGGACAACTGGTGGGCCATTGGGCGGGCTCGCGGCGAGCAAGCCGGCAGCAGTCAGTCTTGTGCAGCCGACGCGAGGACTTGCTTGACGCGTAGGGAAGCAATTGACAAGCGCTCTTGATGCCTTTTTGGCGACGAACCCTGATCTTGCGCCGGAACCTCAGATAAATGGAGCTCGCGAACGCGAGTTCCGTATACGGCTGCCCGCTATGAATTCCGAGCGTCATTTCGATGGCGCTTGGCTGGTTCTGTCGCGCGGTTTTCCCAATGTCCGTGCAAATATTCGCTTGTCGCGCGACGCGATCCTCAAGGTTCCCCACGTCGACAGTGACGGCATCTTGTGTTTTTCTGGTGACGTCGGCCCTGCAAGCGGCGCGTCGCCAGAAGACCGTCTCCAAGACATGCTTTATCACTTCTCGGAGGACTTTCTCAAACCCTGGCAATCCGGACAGCTGGATGCGGACTTCGAGACCGAAACACTGAACTATTGGGGGATAAACGTCGGAAGGCATTCATCGACTGCGAATCCTGTGCGCATGATATTTACCATCGATGAACGACCCTGCGCCCCCCGCTTGATTGAGGCAACATTGGTGCATCCGATGAGGGCCGTCATTGTTGGAAGTCCGAAAGCACTCGAAGAACGTGTGCGTCTTTCACTTGGTGGTCGCGCCACGCGCATAGAGAGACTTGGTGTACTAGATATACCGGTGGATGTTCCCCTTACTCCGCAAACGTGGCCTAAGAACCAAAGAGATTTGGAGCTCTTGCTTGAAATGCGTGTCGATGACTCGATGCTTAGGCAATTCAACTCGGTAAAAAGAAGAGGTGCGCAGCATCGCCTGGTGGTTCTACGTTCACTAAGTGGCAATTACGGCTATCTTCTTCCAGGAGGACCGCTGCAAGAAATCAAGATGCATAAGTCTACCCACGCGCGGCCAAACATTCAGATTTTGCCATTGAGTGTTTATCGTCTTGATCCGTCCTGGACCACAGGACGGGATGCAAACCATCAGGTGCTTAAGCGCCAACTTAGCCAGATTCTCGTGATTGGAGCCGGAGCCTTGGGAAGCCAGATTATCGACCAGCTTGCGCGAGCAGGTATCGGGGGCATTACTGTTGTTGATGATGATTACATGACTTCTGCCAATGTCGGTCGGCATTTGCTAGGGGTGGAGGCAATTGATACGAAAAAGGCACAAAGCGTTGCGGAGCATGTGAGGCGCGCAAATCCATCCTGCTGCGTAAACGCTTCCAGTATGACCGCGGAGGATTGGCTCGAAAGAAACTCGCTGAGCGGCTTTGCTCTAGTTCTTGATCTAACCGGAGAACCCGACGTTCGTTTTGCGCTTAGCTCCAAAAGACTTTCTGAACCTGTCCCCTTGGTTGTCGGTTGGATGGAACCCTATGTCGCGGCCGCACACGCCTGCATCCTGGTCGCCTGTAAAAATTGGTTCGCAAGCGGTGCCGATCCACTCGAAAAGCTTCAATCTGTTGTTTGGCCTGACGATGTATTTCAGAACGAACCCGGATGTAGTAGCAGATTTCAAAGCTATACACCTGCTGCTGCTGCGTACGCTGTGGGCTTAGTTGTCGAGGCGGCGCTGGACGTGATTGACAAGAACATCTCGGCCTCAGTTGTTCGCAGTTGGGTGCGCGGTCAACGCTATTTAGATTCGCAGCGAAAAGGTTTGCGGCATCGAGATTGGGTAAACGTTCCTAAAGAGTCGAATGGAGCGCTTGTAGAGAGGGCGTTTGATGTCTAGCCGGATGTTCAGAATGCCAGATGGTTCCGGAGTATTGGTATTCACCGAGATGGTTCTGGAGCACATGTATCGTTATGCCCAGATTGGCTGGTTTAGTAGAGAAGCGGGCGGCCAGCTCTTTTGTGCTGCACCACATCTTCCGGATACCTTGATTGATGTGGTGACGGGACCGAATTCGAAGGACAAGCGCAGGAGGTGCGCATTTGTTCCAGACGTCTCCCAAGCGAATTTTGATCGTCACCAGCAATTCGCAAATGGCAGACACGCAGTCGGTCTATGGCATACACATCCAGAGCGTTTCCCGACACCTTCCCATCAAGACCTCAAAACGGCGGCTGAGTATTTGGCTGCCTTTGGATCGAACATGGACGGATTTTTGCTCGTGGTCTTAGGTAACTATGGAAGTCCGCCGGAACTAGCAGTTTGGCTAGTCCATAACAAGTATTCCCGGGGAGGGTTGCGCCTAACTGAGGCGTAAAAAATCTGTGGATGCTTAGATGCGTCGACAACTTTATTGAGGTCTTAATTCACATGGAAGCTATGGCAAACGACGTCCCTGAAATTAACGTGGATCGACCTTTGAAAGTTGGGGGGGCAGGTGCCGGCGACCGGCTGAGGCGGGGCGGTTTTGCCCAGTCCGCCGTTACGGCTTTGCGAGGGGTTAATAGCGCGCATGGATTGGTATTGGCTATTGAGGGTGCGTGGGGGAGTGGGAAGACGTCAGCATTGGCGCTCATCGAAGAGCAATTGCGAGGGTTAGCAGAAGAGTCACGCCCACTCGTCATCCATTTCAATCCGTGGCTCATCGGAGACCGCGATGCCTTGCTTGGTCAATTCCTCGCAAAATTGGCTGGCGCCGTAAGCCTTCCTGACCATGCTAAGAATGGGAAAAAAGTGGCAAAGGAGTTGGCTGCATACTCCAAGGCGTTTGATGTTCTTCGTCTTGTACCTGGGGTCGAGCCGTGGGCATCAATTGTAAAGTCCGTTTTTTCGTTGACCGGCAGTGCCGTGTCGGCAGTCTCTGATTTGAAAAGTCCTGACCTTGAGGGGCGCAAGGGCGCAGTAGCGAATGCGCTGGCCAAATTTCCGCGGCCAATCATTGTAATCATCGACGACATCGATAGGCTGTTTCCTCTGGAAGTCTATGAAATGGTGCGCATTGTCAAAGCGGTGGGCGACCTTCCAAATATTGGCTACGTACTTGCCTGGGATGCTAATTACGTGGCAGACGCGTTGATTAAGGCGTCTGTGCCCGACGCAAAGGGATACCTCGACAAGATCGTGCAGGTTCGTATGCCGCTCCCTCTGATGTCACCGTCTGCCAGACAAGAGTTGCTTAACACCGCCTTGGAGAGACTTCCGGCTGAAGCATTGGCAGAACATTTCTGATCTTGCCCCGCCACTTCCGGACACAGCCTATCGCTTAGTTAGCGCCGATCTGAGCCCGGCGCATTAGCTCTTTCCGAAACATGCTTGGCGACTTGTAGCCCAAGGACGAATGCGGATGAATCTCGTTGAAATGCTTGAACGCCGCCGGCATTTGCTGCAGCACGATGTCGGCGCTGCTGCGGTCCATCTGGCTGACGTAGTCGCGCTTAAATGTGTTCACAAAGCTCTCCGCCATACCGTTCGATTGCGGACTGCACACCGGTGTGTGAACTGGCTTGATGCCCAGTTCCTTAGCCAGCGAATGCGTGTCCTTAGCTCGAAAGGCGCCGCCATTATCACTCAAGAATTCCAACTCAGTACCGCTGCGGACCTTTGCCTCGCCAAAGCGGGCTTCTACGCCCTCGACCAGCATGTCGCGAACCGGTTCACCTGGCAGGCCTCGATTAGACCAGGCGCGCCACGAGATAATCTCGCGGTCGCAACAGTCTTTCAGGAAGACGCCCGTGACCACGTCACCATTGTCGCAACCGATCTCAAAGCCATCGGAACACCAGCGTCGATTCGATTCATGTACGGCCACCACACCGTTGTGCACGCGTGCGCTCACAATCCGCTTAGGTGCCTTGGGGAGCAGCAGCCGGTAAGCTTTCATGACCCGATAGAAGCGCTTGTGATTGAACAGCGCCAGACCCGCAGCCATCCGTCGCCGATTCACCAGAGCCCCGGCACGTCGATACCCGTAGGTCGGCAGTTGACCAATCTCCGCTCGCACTGCGTCGACCAGAGCAAGGTCGGCAAGAACGTCAGTTTGGCGCACCGTTCTGCCATCCACCCAGTCCGGAGAGCGCGCCATCAAGTCAATTATGTGCGAGCGCGCCACACCCAAGGCCTGGCAGACCGGCTTCACTGGTCGTCCTTCGGCAACAAGGGCGCGCGCGCAATCCACTTTTTTTCACGAGCGAATTCCACGGCTTCTTTCAAGATTTCTGCCTCCATGGTCTTCTTGCCCAACATGCGCTGCAGCTGCGCGATTTGGGCACGAGCAGCCGCCAGCTCACTGGCCGGCACAACTGACTCACCAGCATGGACGGCTACCAACGCGCCTTCTCGCTCCAACTTCCGCCAGTTGAACAACTGGCTCGCGCTGATGCCATGCTTGCGCGCCACGAGCGAAACGCTCATTCCTGGCTCGTACGTTTCACGCACCAGCGCTGCCTTTTCAGCTGCGGACCACCGGCGACGCTTCTCGTCGCTGACCGTTACCACCTCGATTGTTTGCCTGCTTTTAGTCATATGCCTAGTCCTATTCCTAGTCGTAAGGATAATGCATAGACTGTGTCCGGCGATTCAGGGGGCTATCTCAATTTCAATAACCATTCGAACCGACTCTCGGAGCTTTATTTCTCGGGTCTGCGAGACATGCTCGAATATCCCCGCGACGTCGTTCGCATTGTCAACGCCACCGCTGTCATCGAGCCGGCATTGCGTGGAGAGATTGTTTTTGCGGACATTCTTGCGCTTGCTGCGTTAAAGGTAAAAGCGACACCTGTCTACGATTTACTGCGGAAGGAACCGAAATTATTTGTGGGGCGACTGCCCCATGAGTTCATACTGCCATCCGATGACGACACGGTTATCAAAGTTGGTCAAACAACGCGGGAAGATGCGTATCAGCGTTGCGCTCGACCCATCGCGGTGAAGGAAATGGTTCATTACCTGTTTCCGAAAGTGGCGCGCTCGGATACGGATGGCTTGGGTCAAGCTAAGCACGTTGAAGGGCACTTGGCCGATCCGAATCGGCTGGTCATTGCGCTGCAACTAGGCACCAGTATGAGCGATGTCAGTCTGGTGAGCGCCCGCAGGTATTTAGCAGAGCCTGACCAGCGAACAACTATCCGGAACCAACTGACTACCGATAACTGTTTCGACTTTCTCGAGACGCTAGCGGCTGTTGATGCGTCGATGAAATTTGGGACGGGGATTGTTCGCGACCTGATACCTCTGTGCATTGACATTGCCCGGATTATCGACACGCCGCTGTTTGTCAATGCCATGCATTCCAATGGACGGCTGGCTGCAGAAAACACAGCAGAATATGTCATTAATCAGCTTTCGGCTGGAGCTGATTATTCTGAAGTAAATGACGTCGCCGAGAAGATTGTGTCGGATGGGCATGCGTTGTCCGTTTCCGCTCAACTTTTGAGCCGGACATATCAACCAGACAATGAAGAAAGCTCGGTGTTCTCAGTCAAGTGTGGTCCCGACAAAGAGCGTCTCGTGTCGCTGTTTGCTGAGACGGTCATTGCCGCAGTTCAGCGGAACGATCTGTTCGTGGCCGCAAATCCCAGCTTCATACTTAGGACCCTGGCACGTCTGGGGGGGGAGGCAGTTTGCGCCCCAATTTTTATCGCGTTACAGGAGCACAGCCCGTTATTGGATGACTTTGTTATGGCGTTGATGGGGTATGCTCGTGATGAAAAGGGAGTTATATTCAGGAGGACCAAAGACCTCGAAATTGTGAATAGCTATTGCGGCATCGACTTTCTCAAAAACCTAGCCAGATTGCGGTTGGAGGATTCCACGTTAAAGTACCCAGCTAAAGCTGCGTGGCGAGCGGTTATAGAGGATAAGCCCTTGTATGGTATTGACGGGATGCCCGCTCGCCTATGATTGAAGTGAAGCACCTGCTCGGTTACTCAGTTGAACTCGGTACTCTGCAGTGGTCTTTGAGTAGCTCCGCGAAGGCAGGCCCGGTCATCCCTATGCGTTGACGTCGTTAGCCTTCTGTTTGGTGAGCAGTTCATGCAGCAAATTAAGGGCGCCTCGCTTCTCGTCTAAATGTTCGTAGCCGTTGTAAGGTAATCCCCCCACCAAATGATCGCCGCAGGAAGTAGAATTTTCTAACTTTGAAATTGAAGGTTCTACCGCATGAAGACGTCCCGTTTTACCGAAAGCCAGATCATCGCCATCCTGAAGCAGGCCGAGGCCGGTGCCCCGGTTCCTGAGCTGTGCCGCGAGCATGGCATGAGCAGTGCCACGTTCTACAAATGGCGTTCCAAGTTCGGCGGCATGGATGCCTCCCTGATGGCCCGCATGAAGGAGCTGGAAGAGGAAAATCGTCGCTTGAAAAAGATGTACGCGGAGGAGCGCCTGAAGGCGGAGGTCGTTGCGGAGGCGCTGGCAAAAAAGTGGTGAAGCCATCTCGCCGACGTGAGATGGCACGACACTACGTCGAAGCCGGCCGCATGACCGTCAAGAGCGCCTGTGTTGCCTTCGGCATCAGCCAGACTTGCTACCGTTATCAAGCAAAGCTCAATGCCGAAAATGAGGTCATAGCCGATTGGCTGGTTCGCCTGACGAACAATCAGCGCAACTGGGGCTTCGGTTTGTGCTTCCTATTCCTGCGGAACGTGAAGGGCTTCGGCTGGAACCACAAGCGTGTGTATCGAATCTATCGCGAACTGGAGCTGAATCTGCGCATCAAGCCACGACAGCGCATTGTGAGGGAGAAACCAGTGCCGTTGTCCGTGCCGACGGCCATCAACCAGACCTGGTCGATGGACTTCATGCATGACCAGCTTGCCGATGGTCGCAGTATCAGATTGTTCAACGTGATCGATGATTA
Source organism: Massilia sp. SR12 (assembly GCA_046523935.1). Lineage (GTDB taxonomy): Bacteria > Pseudomonadota > Gammaproteobacteria > Burkholderiales > Burkholderiaceae_D > Rugamonas. The sequence goes on from CP159586.1 coordinate 5,331,012, forward strand.
CAACCGAGAAGGACTGGCTATCGACGTGGACTTCTCGCTGCCATCGGAACGCGTTGTGCGGGCGCTGGATCAAGTCATTGAGTGGCGTGGTAAGCCTCGAACGATACGCTGTGATAACGGCCCGGAGTACATAAGCGGCGTCACGGCGCAATGGGCAAAGAAGCATGGCATCGAGATTGCGTTTATCCAGCCTGGACAGCCGCAGCAGAACGCCTATATCGAGCGCTACAACCGCACCGTGCGCTACGACTGGCTTGCGCAGCACCTGTTTGAATCGCTGGACGAGATCCAGGACTTTGCCACCGGTTGGCTCTGGACTTACAATCACGAGCGCCCCAACATGGGCCTGGGCGGGATAACACCAAAACAGAAACTCGCTCTCGCCGCCTAACCCCTACTTCTGGCGCGCATCAAAAATGGGGGGATTACCGTCTACGCCGATTTCGTTGGTCCGCAATTTCACAAGCTGTTCGATGCGCCGAGCACCAGTGAGTACGGAGTAGATGAAGCAAAAGCGCGTGACCAGGAAGCCCCGTCAAGTCTTTGATGGCAAGCCAATAGGTTCGTATCTGTTCTGGCTGCAATGGATTTTTGTCCGCTTTGTTGGGCAAAGCATCCACAAAAGTATCGCTAAGGGGATTATGGGTAACCCCAAACTATAGAAATTATTTCGGTATGGCCGGATGGGCCATTACGCGGAGTGTCAAAGCATATGCAGCGCGCGCGTATTACCGCAATTTATTCGAGGCGAGCCCCTTTTCTGCCTCCTGAGGGAGTTCGGAGAAGTGCGGGTTTTAAGGAGTCATACTCTTTTGGTGCGCGGTTCGACTCCGCGAGGGGCTACCAAAATTCAATGCTAAGGGTTGCGAAATTTCGCAACCCTTTTCCTTTTCTGTCGCCGGCAAGTTTGTTCGCTGAGTGTCGATCAAACAAAGCGGGCGGGTGCATACGCTTCTGGCAGGACGAACGGCGTTACGCCTTCCATCAAATCCGCCAGCAGGCGGGCGCTCGCTGGTCCCAGCGTGAAGCCTTGATGCCCGTGACCAAAGTTGAACCATAGGCCGCGATGACGCGGCGCCGGCCCAATCACGGGAAGCATGTCTGCCACGCAGGGCCGCGCGCCTACCCAGGGGACTTCCTCAACCGGCGTACCGAGCCCCAGCAACTTATCCGCTTCCTGTTCCGCTTGCGTTAGCTGCGTTGGGGTGGGCCGGTCCTGCATTCTGGCGATTTCTGCACCGGTGGTAATCCGCAGGCCGCGACGCTGGGGCGCCATGACATAGCCGCGCTCGGTGTCCAGCGTGGGAACGCTGACTGTGCCGCCACCGACATAGTGGCGGTGGTAGCCGCGTTTGACGAACAGGGGCAGGCGATAGCCGAGCTGAGCCGTCAGCTGCCCGGCCCACGGACCGAGGGCAATGACCACCTGGGGCGCCTGCACCGGACCGTTAGCGGTTTCCATCCACCAACTGCTGCCTACCGGGCGCAGGCTACAAGCGTCGCCAATGACAAAGCGGCCGCCCAGCCGCTGGAACGTTTGGAAATAGTGGTCGACCAGGGCGCCGGGGTCCGATGCGCTCCAGGAATCAAGCCAGTGCAGTGCGCCGGGGAGGCGCATCTGGAAGTCAGGCTCGGCCCGTTCCAGCGCTGTGCTATCAAGGGCGAGGAAATTGATGCCATGGGTGCACTGGAGGCGCTCGGCGTCAAGGCATGCCGCCTCGAAGGCCGCTGCGCTGCGGTACAGCATGCGAATGCCGGTCTTGCGGATCAGGGCCGAGGCCTGCGCAACCTCGATCAGCCGGGCATGCGTTTCAGTGGCGTGGGCGATCAGGGCTGCGTAGTGCCGGGACAAGCGCTGGTGGCTCGCCGGCGCCGACGCGCGCCAGTACTGCCATAGTTGCGGACTGGTTTCCAGCAAGGCTCGTAGGTGGTAGTTGACGCTGGCTTCGCGCCGCAGCAGCACCTTGCACAGGAAGCTGAGCCGCTGCGGCATCGCGTAAGGCTCCACGGCCTCGCGCTGGATGACACCGGCATTGCCAAAAGACGTTTCCTGGCCCGGCATCCGGCGATCGACCAGGGTCACGTCGTGCCCGCGCAGGGACAGTTCGAGCGCCATGCTGGTGCCGACCATGCCTGCGCCCAGAACCAGGATTTCTTGCTTCTTCATTTGTTCGGGATGGCCGCAACGGCGCTGATTTCGATCAGCGCTCCAGGAACGACGAGCGCCGCAACGACTGTCGTTCGAACTGGAAATGGCGCAGGCATGTTCTCGAGGTAAGCGCGGTTGAATTCAGCAAAGTCGTGCGCGTGTACGAGGTGTACGGTCGCTTGCACCACATCAGCCAGCGTGAGATCGGTCGCTGCCAATGTGGCACTGATGCGCTGTAGAGTGAGCGTGGTTTGCTCCGCGATCCCAGGCGGAATGCTCCCGTCTGGAAGGAATGGTAATTCTCCGGAAAGCAGCAGAAGGTCACCGGCGCGGCGGGTTTTGGAAAAGGGAAGGGTCATGGTTTAGTGTCAGCGGGTCATGCCAGCTCTGGCGCGGGGTTGTCAACGGCAGGGAAGTAATGGCGGCCTCGGCGCCGGTACGGCAGGTGCGCAAAATCCATCGACAGGGCGGCGCCGGTTTCGACGATGCGGCAGTGGCTCGAGAGGCAGGAAAATTCGGCGTAATAGTGGTGGCTGGATTTGACGCCGATCACGGCCGCTTCGTGCAAAGGAACGCCCAGGTTGGTGAAGGCCGTGGGTGACAAGGTTTGCTGGCGCCGGGAGATGAGCACAATGTCCGTGGCGCCGCAGCGCACCCAGGCTGCGGCGCCAAGCGGATCGACCAGCGAACCGACATTTTGCGTGTGATGATCCGTCAGTCCGCACACCAGCACGTCCAGGTTGAGCGGCGAGCCGGAGGAAGGCCCGGCTTTGCCGCCCACGCGCAGCATGACGCGGGCACCTACTCCAGCGACGCGGCAGCGGGCCACGGCGGCCGGGTCCCATAGCATGCCGAAGGCGCTAGGCAATGCTGGTCGTGCCAGCAGTGCAGCGAGCAGTCCGGTGTGATCGCACGGCGCTCCTCCCCCGGGATTGTCGCCCGCATCGGCGACGATGATCGGCAGCGGCCCTTCGAGCGGCGCGAGCAGGATCTCGTCCACGCTCTCCAGCTCCGGCAGCAGGGCGTAGCGGGCCCGGTACATGCTGCTGGCCAGTTGATGCGCCACTGCGGCAGCGCGATCAGGAGCCCCATCGGCGATAACCAATACTTTGGTGCCGGCTTCCTCCACATCCGCCCATGGAAAGCCGTGGACAATGCTGGCCGAAAGAATGCCCGGCTCCTGCTCGGCCGTAGACAGCGCGTCCACGATCGCCCGCATCGGTTGCTCAGTGGTCGGGTAGAAGCCGACCATATGGCAGTCCACCACGGCCATTACCGGGCGCACCTGGCCCAACGCCGCCTGGCGGCACAGCGCATACAATTCCGCAGCGCGCGCTATAAAGTCGGTGTGCGGGTATTCGCGCATCAGGATCAGGGCATTGGCGTGTTTGGTCATCGCTGCGCTCAGATGGCAATGCGGGTCCAGAATGGCGCCCACGATGCAATCCGGACCGACGTGCGCTCGCACGTGCCGCAGGAGGTCGCCCTCGCAATCATCGATGCCCTCCGCGACCATGGCCCCGTGCAGTATCAACAGCACCATGTGCACCGGCCCCGCTGCCGCCAGTGCCGTCAACAGCTCGTCGCGCAATGCGACGTAGGCCGAAGCTTGCACCGGGCCCGCGGGTTGGGCGACCGCGTATAGGCCCTCACTCATCTCGTCACCATGCAGCCGCGCCAGCTGGCGCCAATGCTCGGCCACCGGCCCGCATATATTCAGGTCGCCCGCTGCGACGGGGCCGCGCGCGATCCCCAGTTCTTCAAAGGATGCAAGGGTGGTTGGAAAATCTGAAAAAGTATTGGTCTCGGTGGCAAGACCGGAAACGAAGATCTTCATACGGAGGCCTCCTTGTGGAGGCGCGTAGCGAGCGGGAATAGCACCAAAATGGCTGCGAGGAGTGCGGCTGTGGGGGCACCTGCATACAGCCAGGCCAGGCGATCGAGCGCTGCGGAATTGGCAGCGGCCACTGGCGTATCAAGCCGGCCGACCCAATCCAGGCCAAAGCCCATCACAATCCCGCCCAGCGATTGGCCCAGCTTTTCGGCGGAGAACAGGATGCCGAGATAGAGGCCGAGGCTCTCGCCCGCGCCTTGCATCTTCGTGGCGGCTTCTATGGCGAGCGTAGAAATCAGCACTGTCAGTACGCCGATGGCAAAGCCGAACACGATGCCGCCTGTGACAATGGACGCCTGCACCCGTGGGCCGCTGGTAAACCAAATCACCCCGGCCAGCGCCAGGATCAGCGCTGCACTAAGCAGTGTTTGAGTGCGCAAGCGGGCAGTCAGCCAGGGCGCACAAGTCACACCCACGAGCAGCGCCAGAAACACTGGCGTCAGGAGTATGGACAATTGTTCGGGAGCGCCATGGAGCAGGTGCTTATTTGCAAACGGCAAAGCGCTGAAAAGGGCGGTGGTGCTAGCCCCTAGCAGAATCAGGATGGCCACGATGCAGTAAAACGTGCGGTTGCGCAGCGTCGCGCGCAGTGCCGGCAACAGCGGCTGCGCGTGTTCGCTCGTCGCGCCAACGCGCATGGGCACGCGCCGCACCACGACGAGGCACAAGGCGCACGCAATGAACGCGGCGCCCGCGAGCACCGCCGCCATACCCAGGTAGCCTCCCTCATGGGCCTGGAAGGCGGATGCCAGCTGCGGCGCAGCGACCGACACCGCCAGTCCTGCGATGGTTTGCCCGAGCGCCCGTGCGGACATCAGCCGGGTGCGGCCCGTCATGTCATCGGCCAGGTCGCTGACGATCGCGGTGTGGGCGACCGCAAACACCGTCAGCAGGACGGCTTGAACAATCAGCAGGATGCCCAGCACGCCGACCCGGAGTGGCAGTGGCAGCCCGCTCATAGGGACGAACAGCAAGATCAGAACGATCGGCAACGCCACAGTGCCAATGGCGATCAGGTGGCCCCGGCTGCCCGAGCGGCGCGCCCACTGGTCGGTACGGCGGCCAATCACCGGATCGAGCACCAGGTCGGTGAGCTTGGGCAGCGCGAGCAGGATGCCGGCCACCGCTGGCGGCACCTTGGCGAACTCGGTCAGGTAGAACAGGAACAGCAGCGGAATGACGCCTGCGCCGAGCGATACTCCGAGCGCGCCGGAGCCAAAGCCGGCTACCACGCCGTGCCGCAGCACGGGTGCCTGGTGGTGGGGGTTAGTCATGGCGGAGGACTTCCAGCAGGCGCAGGTTGCGCGTGCGCGAGGTGTCCAGCACGAGCGCGCGTGCGCCGTCCACGGCAGGGGCAATCCGCAAGGTGCCGTTGAGCGGCAAGCCCGGGTCGAGGCAGACGAACTGGCACATATCATCCAGAAGTGGCTCGATCCGATAGCGGTTGCGGCCATACAGACCGGCAACGTGCAGCACGGCTGGTTCGCCGGGCTCGATGGTCACGTCGGCACCCAACTCATGGCTGTACCAATGGCCGAAGAACTTCGGTAGCACGTCGCTGGCATCGGCTTTCTCGACCAGGCGTTCGCAACGTAAGTGTTCTCCCTGCTCGATGACATCGAGCGCGACGACCTGGCCCTGTGCGTTGCTGATGGGGCGGACATCGAGCGCGATCACCGCCAGCAGGTTCACCCGCAGGCTACCATCCTCGCCTTGCGTCAGCGGCAGCGGCATGCCGAACATTTGCAGGAACAGGCGTTCGTCCCGGCCTTCGATGCGGAAGTGGCGGCCATTGGCGTGGCACACGTAGTCGCCGGCCAGGCTGGCAGCCAGGTTGCCCGGCGCCGGAACATCAGGCGCGGTCAGCTCCGGTTCGAGCAGGGCTGCCAGCAGGTTCTGGGCAATGTCCGGCGCGCCAATGTCGGACCGGTTGCTCATCACGATGATCTGCAGGTCGTGGTCTGGCGCGGCCAGCATCTGGCAGCTGCCTCCGACAACGCCGCCTGCGTGGTGCATCAGGCGCACGCCGCGCCACTGTTCCTGGATCAGCCCAAATCCATAGGTCTGCACATAGCTGTTGGCAAGTTGGGTGGGTGCCATCAGTTCGTCCGACAGGGCCTGCGGCCAGAGCGTTGGCGCGCGCAGGTGGGTGAGCCAACGCTGCATGTCGTCCAGCGTGGATGCAATCCCGCCTTCACCCAGGATCACGGCCGGGAACAGGGATTTGGTGAAGCGCCCGGACGGGTGGACCATGTGGCTCATGGCGCTTCCGGGTAGCGGGTCGAGGTCGTTAGACCACATTGAGGTGTCGTGCATCGACAGCGGAGAGAACAAGTGCTGGCTCAGCGCCTGGGCCAGCGGCATGTCCAGCACGCGCTCGATGATGAGTGACAGCATCCGGTAGCCACCATTGTTGTACATGAAGCGCGTTCCGGGAGCGAAGTTCTCGTCCTCCTGGCGGCACTGATAGCCGTATGCACCGTCTTCGGGAAGAATGGCCAGGCCGTTGGAGATCAGCGAGAGGTCGAGATAGTCGCGGGTGCCGCCGGTATGGCTCATGAACTCGCGCAACGTGCGGCGGCCTTGCGAAGCAGGCAGTTCGGGCAGCCAGCGGGCAACCGGTTCGTCAATTGACAGCAAGCCCTGGTCGCGCAGCAGGAGGGCCAGGGCGCAGGCGAAATGCTTGGTGGTGGAGCCAATGCGCATCTTGGTTGCAGGGGTATTGACCAGCCCTGAATCCAGGCTTGCCAGCCCCAGGCCACGGCGCACCAGGGTCTTGCCCCGGTGCCGTACGCTGACGATAAGGCCGGGCGCGTTGTCGCTCCCGAGCCCGGCGAGCACTTTGTCGAGGCGCTGCTGGTCATTCAACTTCGTTTCAGTGATTTCAGTCATTTCCATGGCAGGTGCTTTCACAGTAAAATAAAAGAATAATCATTCGTTTTTAGAGTCTATGCCCAAACGCGACGAATCCCATATGGCCGCCATGCGGCAGCAAATCCTCACCGCAGCGCGCGCCGTTTTCGAAAAGAAGGGCGTGTCGGCTTCGTCGATGAGCGACGTCGCGGCGCAGGCCGGCCTGTCGGTCGGCACGATCTACGTGCACTTCAAATCCAAGGACGAAGTGCTCAAGCAGTTGATCGAGACCGCCGCCGTGGACCAGAATCCGTTCCTGCAATGCACGAGCGCGCCGCAGCTGCTGGGCCTCGTCGAGGCCATCCTGCGCAAGCAGGACAATCTCGGCGCGGAAGCCCAGGCGGCGCGTACGGCGCTCGAAGTGGCGACCATCGCGCGCCGCAATACCGAGGTGCAAGAGATCGTGGTGCGCAATTTCGATGTCCTCCGTTCGGCCCTGCTGGATGCGGTGGTGCGCCTGGCCAGCGTCAATGCGCAAATCGACAAGGCGACTGCACTGGCCATCGGCGAAGCGCTGCTGGCCTTGCTGGTGGCAGCCCAAGCGCAGATGCTGATCGGCGTGCCGACGGCGCTGGACGCCAAGCTCAAGGCCGCGCGCCTGCTCATTGCGACGCTGCATGGCGCACCGGTAAAGGCGAAGCGCTAGCCATCCGCTGGATGGCGGGCAGGCGAAAGGCTGCCTCTGGATAGGTAATTGTGCCGTCCGCATACAGCGCGGGGAGGCTGCTGTCGCTGGCCATCAGCAGCGGCGCATCGAGGTCCACCAGGTCGGCAAATTGCGCGACGATGAAAGCCGGCAGCAGCGCCAACGAGCGCCCACCCATGCAGCCAACCATGACCTTGAGGCCGCGCCGTCGCGCTTCGAACGCCAGCGTTAGCGCGGAACTGAGGCCACCACACTTGTCCAGTTTGATGTTGGCGACATGGTAAAGCTGGGCCACGCGCTCCATGTCTTGCAGGGTCTGCAGCGATTCATCGGCGGCGAAGGGGATGGGCGAACGGACTGCGGCGAGCAGGTGGTCGCTCGCGGCAGGCAGGGGCTGCTCGATCAGTTCGACACCGTTTTCGACCAGCGGGCCGAACATGTTTTCCAAATGGTCGAGCGTCCAGCCCTCGTTGGCGTCAACGAACAGTCGGGCGTCCGGGCGTGCGGCGCGCACCGCAGCCACGCATGCGGCGTCGTCCGCAGTGCCGCCAAGCTTGAGCTTGAGCGACTTCATCGCCTTGTGCTGGCGCGCATGGCCGGCCATGGCGTCAGGACTGCCGAAGCTTAGCGTTACCATCGTCCTTTGCGGAACAACGCGCGGCAGGAACGCGGGGCTGTAGAACGGCTGGTCGCGCTGGGCTGCGCTTAGCTGCCAAAGACACCAGTCCAGCGCATTGCGCGCACCGCCCGCAGGCATCTGTTGCACGACGGACCAGGCGAGGCTCAGGTCATCGGACAGCAGGGGTGCGACAGCCTCCACCTGTTGGCGCATGGTGGACCCGCTTTCGCCGTGATAGAACACCCCGGCTGCCTCGGATTGCGCCATGCGCCGTCCATGGTGCAGGTTGACCCGCAAGACACTTTGCCCGACCAGGATGCGGCCGGCAATCACCAGCGGTTCCTTGAAAAAAATCTCTTCGACAAATGATTCAACGTGCATGGCTCTCTCCGTTTGCCGGGTCAATAGGTGGCGCTGAGCTGGATGCCGACGGTGCGTGGCGCCGACAAATTGACCCGTGCCGGTGCGCCCGCCAGACTAAAGGCGGTGTCGGCCGAGGTCTGGGCGCGCGCGTTGCTCAAGTTGCGGACAAAGAGACCGAGGCTGGCATGCGCGAATTCGATGCCGGCGCGCAGGTCAAGCGTTGTATAGCTGGGCATGCGGTACTGCAGCATGCCGGGCTGTGCGGCGAAAGCGTTGATCCGGTCGCCCGTGTGGCGCAGGGTCAAGCCAACATAGGCTGGGCGGTCGCCGAGCAGCATGTCGTGGTCAGCTTGCAGCGCTGCGGACATCTTCGCCGTATCGGGAAGGCGGTCGCCAGCCTTGCCGCCCAAGTCGGCGCTGTCGTCTTGCAAGGAGGAATCGATGACGCTGAGCGCGCCCGCCAGTCGCCATCCAGCCGCCGGTCGTGCGCGCATCGTCCATTCAATACCGCGCGAGCGGGCCCTGCCGGCATTGCCGATACCAGAAAAACCGGCGTTCGATGTGAATACCTGCATGTCCTTCCAGTCGATTCGGAACAGTGCCAGTTCCGTCGTCACCAGTCCCGGTAGCAGGTCGCCTTTCCAGCCCAGCTCGTAGCTCCATAGGCTGTCCGAGCGGAAGAAGGGCTTGTTCAGGGGCAGGCCAGTGATTGGGTTGGCTATGACAGGCAAAGGCCCGCCGGGACGGTAGCCGCTTGCGGCGCGCACGTACAGGGCCTGTCGCGCGGCCGGACGCCAACGGCCGGTCAGGAGCCAGGTGGTCACGTCCTCGGACGAACTGGCGGCAGGGAGTGGTGGCGGCGCGAACAGGCCAGTGAAGGTCTGGTCCAAACGCTGGCTGTTGTGCCCACGGCGCACGCCCAGCGTGGCGTCGGCCTGCTCGTTCAGGAAATAGGTAGCGGTGGCGAAGAGTGCCCTTTCGCGGAAGGTTGACGGGAATGTGGCGTTGGCCAGCAGCGGCGCTATTGGCTGACGCTCGGCATTGAGCGGATTCAGGACCTGGCTCTTGGAACCCGTCTCGTCGGTGAGGAAAGCGCCGGCAAGCCATTCGAAGACACGGCTGCGCGACGAGGTGAAGCGGAATTCCTGAGTCAACTTGCGGTTGTAGAAGCTGTAGTCGAGCGCATACCCGGGTGCGGTGATGCCAAGCGGTGCCAGATAGGCACTGTACAGGGCCGATGGGTCGGCCCGACCTTCATTGCGTGAGCGCTGCCAACCGGTGATGGCATCGAGGGTCCCCCAACCGAATTGCGCTTGCAGGGACAGCGAGACCAGGTCGTTGCGCACCTCGCTGGGTTCTTCCACAAAAGTGCGTTTGGTCTGGCCGCGCACAACTGGGCGCCCGGTGGCAACGTTGACGTCTTCGGTCGAGGAGCCGTCGCGCTGCTGGTGCTGGCTGAATGCGGTCAGGCGCAGCGACCAGTTCGGACTGGGCGCAAAGAGGAAAGCGACGCGGCCACCATTGATGTCTGAGCCGTCGGCCAGGCGATTGCTCTGGCCGAGGTCGCGGATGAAACCGCGATTGGCGCGATGGTATGCCGTGGCACGCAGGGCCGCGTGCTCGCCCAATGGGGCATTGACCACGCCGCGCACCACATGGCCCAGGCCACCCCCTTTGACCGACGACAGTTCACTCGTGACTTGACCGGTGACGGTGCCCAATTCGGGTTCGATGGCGGCGTACTTGACTAGCCCGCCCATGGCCCCTGCGCCGTATAGCGTGCCCTGCGGACCCCGCAAGACTTCCACCGCACGCAGGTCGAACAGGCCGAGGTCCAGCGCATTGGAGCCGCCGCCCGCGTAAGCCGAGCTGGAGCCGAACGGCACGTCATCGATGTACATGCTGACAGTAGCGCCAACCTGCGCGCCGGTGGTGATGCCGCGCATTGTGATCTGGCTCTGGCCCGAGCCGCTCCCCGCCTGGTTGTAATTCAGGCCCGGCAGCAAGGCTGAAAGGTCGCCGAGTGATTGGTAGCCGGCCCGTTCGAGTGCTTCGCCACGGACCACGTCCGCTGTCAATGGAACCTCTCGCGCCGGTTCACGGCGGCGCTGCGCAGTGACGATAACCGTTTCGATAGGTTCGTTGCCCTCGGCCGTTTTCGCGCCGGGGACGGTGGGCGCGGACTGCGCTGAGGCGGGCTGCGCCATCGCTGTCAGTGCTGCAAGGACGGCGAAGCGGAGGCGGATTGGTTGGGGAAGCGGGACAACGTTCAAAGCGGACATCACAGGGCGCATCAGTGTCTCCATAATGAATGAACATTCGTTTTTTTTCAATTATGGTAGGGTGGAGTTCGGAACGCAAGCGATTTTTTGTCGGCAGGAAGGAGAGGGGAAGGCCAGCGCAACCAAGCTTGGCCTCGTTGGTATGGTAGTCTTCCGCACCATGAAGATTTCCCGCACCCTAGCAGCAGCTGTAGCAGCGCTTTCGTTTTCTCACGCTCAGGCCCTGGACCTGCAGATCAAGTCCAAACAGTTCGATCCCAACCACATCGGCTTTGCAGCCGATGGCGCGCGCGCCTGCCTGGTGGGCGATAACTTTGACCCGGACGCGGCCCAGAACAGCGGCGAGCTGCTCGTGGTCGATTACAAATCCAATACGCTGCTGTGGAAAAAGCACATCCCTGCGCCGAATGGCTATGTGGCCTTGACTGCGGCGCAATGCGCTTTCGACGGTGAATTCGTGTATGTGCTGGCTAACGTCAACACGCAGGCTGCGCAGTCTTTGAACCAGACCTTGGTGCACGTCCTCCAGTTCAGTGCCGACGGTAAGCAAATCGGCTATAAAAAGCTCGCCGTCCCTGGACGGAACAAATTCGCTTACACCATGGCGTCGCTTGCGTCCGGCGTTCAGATTGCGGGATATATCAAGGACGAGGATGACGGCAACGAGTACTACTCCTTGTTCACGACGCAGTTGGACAAGCAGCTGGTGGAAGGAAAGCCAGGCATCCGCAAGACAGGCGCTTTTAGCAGCTCCGCCACTGCGCGATTTGTCGGCGATCGTTTGTATATTGCAGGCGGGTTCAATCCGGCCAAATTAGGCAAGACGGATTACGTGGAAGATTACGCGCATTCGCAGCTTCTGGCGAATGGCGGCTACGTGTGGAGCGTGCGCCCGTTCAAGCAGAAAACGCGCGATGTAAAGCAGGAGGTTTCGCCGCGCGGCGTGACCTATTCGCTTGCCGCTGACGAGGGTGCTTCAACGCTGGTTGTGACCAGCCCGGAGGGCAAGCAACTTGCAGCGGTCAGCTACGAAGGTCAATTCTGCAAAACGCATTCGATGGCGGAGTATGGCAGTGCCTTGCTCGCGGTGCGCCAGCCTTGCAGCGGGAAGCGGAGTGCCCGCGAGCTGCGTAAGATTTCACCGGCCAGCGGTAAGGAGGAGGCATTGCAATTGGCCGCTGGCGAGCCACTATTCGTTTCCACGAACGCCGGCCAATGGTTCCTGCTGTCGAAGGATGGGGCGGGCAAGCTGTCGCTCAACGTTGGCGCGGTGAAGGAGAGCCACGCAGCCGATGCCGAGCCCCGCTTCAAACTCAACTCTGGAGGGGTGGAGCATTCGCTGCGGGTCAGCCAGTACAAGGTAGATAACAAGGGCGTTCCTTCCTTCGACTACGTGTACGAGCAAAAGGCGGGCAGTTGCCGCTTCAGTTTGACTGGCCATGCTGTGGCGGGATTTGATGAGAGCAAGGGTAAGGTCCAACTAGAGGTCTTTAACCTGCAGGACGATGACGGCAAGGAGCTGCCCCAGGTCCTGGTGTATTACGACGACGCCTCGACTTTCACGCTGCCTCACAAGGGCGCGCCCCAGCAGGTGTCCTTTGACCGGACTTTGTCCCCGGAACAGTTGAAGCGCAGCTGCGGCAAGCAGGACAGCGAACAGCTATCGCTGCTGTTCAAGCAGAAGGCCTGATGGCGGCTCCGCGCCAGCTTATTCTTGTGCTCTGGGTGCGGAATCTCGATTCGAGATAATATCGGGTGACGGTGGAACCACTCCATCGGGGTACGACTTATGGACGCCTAAGACGAAAGTAAACAGATCGCCGAAATCGCGCACAAGTTTCACGCGCTGTCATCGCTCGTTCCGTTGTGCGCAATTTATGATGAGGCAGGGTACGCGCGCAGTGAGCGTTTTGAACTCACTTCTCGATGCGGGCGGCGGCGATGAAAAGCATGAGTTGGCTGGCCTTGTGCATATGGTGGGCTTGCTTATCGCTGAGTATGAAACGCGGCACTTCTCGTCCGCGCACGCGACTCCAATCGATATGCTGCGCTTCCTGATGGAACAGCATGAACTGCGGCAATCGGATCTTCCCGAAATCGGTTCGCAAGGCGTCGTATCCGAGATCTTAAATGGCAAGCGCGAACTTAATCTGCGCCAGGCGCGAGCCCTGGCCAAGCGCTTTCAACTTCCCGTTTCAGCGCTGCTGGAACCAAAACCGGGCGGGGCAACGGTGTGAGAAGAAATGTTGCCCTCGTGGTGATGTTTCATCATTGCTAGCCTCCTGCCTGCGGTCATCCTCGAAGATGACTATCGAGTCCGCAGCCTGCTGCCGGGGCCTGATGATCCGGCGCTGGCGGGCGCCGGAGATGCGAAGTAGGTTGGTTTAGAAGCCGGCCTGGGTCAGCCAGGCCGGCATATCCACCAGCTTGATCGCGGGGTCATCCCGCAGGTTGCGTTGTACCAGTGGACGGTTGCGGATGCCGGTCAACACCAGCACGCGCTTGCCGGGATGTTCGCTGACTGCGCGCTTCACCATGTCCGCCGTGTGCCGATCCCAACGCTCGTCGGCGTCCTTCATGACCGGGCCCAGGATCTCGGCGTGGAGGCGGGCGCTGGCGTCGATCATTTCTCCCGTGACTTCGTCCTGCACACGGGCGGCGCTGCTCCAGTGCTTGCCCAGCACGGCGTATATATTCTTCTCCGTGCGCTTGAAGCTGGCCGACAGCGATGGCTGTTCCTGGTCGAACTGCTGCATGCGCGACTTGACGGCTTCCACAATTTCGCTGAATAGCGGTTCTGCCGGCTCTGCGGGGTAGGTGACGAATTTGCGCTTGTCCATCAGCGGGAAGATGCCGTTGGTGTATTCGACTTTGCCGGGGAAGACGGTGCGCTTGCGCAGTTCTTCCGGTGTCACATCCAACACCAGCACATCGGGCGCGACTTTCTCGACGATGCGGACCAGGGTGTCCACGTTGTAGGCGGGAACTTGCTCGTGGCGTTTGTAGAGTGTTCCAAGCAGGAACACTTCACTGGCCGCCAGGGCGGGGCTGATGGTGGCGATGGCGAGCGTAGCCGCCAGCAGGCCGTGGATTGCTTTCTTCATGCGTGTCTCCATTTTTTCCATCAGGTCGAAATGCCTGATGTGGCAAACATATTAAACGTAAAGTAGTCGCCTTCGAGGAATCACTGCTTCGAAGCTTGGAGCAGGCGCAGCGCGCCGAAGGGCGAGTCCACACGCCTGAGCAGATCAAGGTCCCGGAGGGGGCGCCCGGTCGACAGCGCCAAAACGGAGAAAAGGATTCCGTTGCCGCCCGCCGAGGATATTGACCTTGAAAGTTAATCGGCTCATAATTGAGAATAGTTCTCATTAACAAGCCAGCCACGCGCCTGTCCTGATACAAACGCACGCCAGCCCTTGCAACAGTCATCCAAGGGGAGGTCGTAGTGCGTTTCAAGCTTAGTCCGCTGCCGGCAGCGTTGTTCCTGGCCATGTCGTTACCATTGCAAGCCGGTGCCCAAGAGGCGGTGGTGGAGACGGTAGTCGTCTCGGCCTCGCGTTCCAATATCGAGGCGGACAAGGCGCCGCAGACCATCGTTGTGATCCGCAAGGAAGATATCGAGCGGCAGCTGGCGATCTCCAGCAACTCGTCGGACGTGTTGAGCAATTTCCTGCCTTCCTATACGCCAAGCCGGGGCAAGATGAACGGCTCGGGCGAAACGCTGCGCGGGCGCACACCCTTGATCCTGGTGGACGGCGTGCCGCAATCGAACCCGGTCCGGCCGACCGGCCGCGAAGCGCACAGCATCGACTATTCGATGGTGGAGCGCATCGAGGTGATCCAGGGCCCGAATGCGGTGAACGGCCTGGGTGCAACCGGCGGAACGATCAACATTATTACGCGCCGCCCGGACAAGGGCACCTCGAGCCAGCACGCCAGCGTGCAGGCGACGCTTCCTACTTCCGATATCGGTTCGGATACCGTCGCATTCAAAACCACTTACCGCAACAGCGGTCGCGGCGACCAATTGGACTACCTGTTCGCGCTGGCGTACGAGGACCAGGGCCAGCACCTGGACGGCAACGGCCGCGCGATCGGCGTCGATGTGACGCAGGGCGACCTGCAGGATTCGCGCAGCTACGATCTGCTGGCCAAGATCGGCTATGCGCTGGACGATGCGCAACGCCTGCAGTTGACCATCAACCGCTACAAGATCAAATCCAAGGCCAGCTATGTGGGCGTGGCGGGCAATCGCCAGCTAGGTATTCCGTCCACCTCCGTCAAGGGTACGCCGCCCGGCACGCCAGCCTGGAACGATGTGTGGACGTCCAGCTTCAGCTACAGCCACAGCAACCTGGCGGGCATGGAGTTGTCCGCGCTGCTGTTTAACCAGCAGTTCGAGGGCTTGTTCGGCGCCGACAATTCGGCCACATTCCAGGATGAGACGATTGCGCCGAAAGGCAAGCTGTTCGACCAGTCGCGCGCCACGGCGTCCAAGTACGGCAGCAAGGTCGGGCTGACCAAGGCGGGCCTGCTGGACGGCCGCCTGAAGCTGACCGCTGGCATCGACACCCTGGTCGACGAGGGCAAGCAGGATATGTACGGCACCGGCCGCACCTTTGTGCCGGAATCCAAGTACAGCAATCTGTCCCTGTTCACGCAGGGTGAATACAAGCTGCTCGACCAACTGGCCCTGCATGCCGGTGTGCGCCGTGAGAATGCGGATCTGAAGGTGGATAGCTACCGCACGCTGGCGGCATACAAGAACACCTATGTTGAAGGCGGCAAGATCAAGTTCAATGAAACGCTGCTGAATGCGGGCCTGGTCTTTGCCCCGGTGAAGGACGCCAGCATCTTCGCCAGCTATTCCGAAGGCTTTGGGCTGCCGGATATCGGCCGCGCACTGCGCTCGATCAATACGCCGGGCCAAAGCGTGGGCAGCATGCGCACGCTGGAGCCGATCCTGACCGAGGGCGTTGAAATCGGCACCCGCCTGCGCCGCGACGGCTGGGAGCTGGAGGCCAGCTACTACCGCTCCGATTCCGATTTTGGCGCGCGTGTGGTGCCGGTGAACGGCGTGTTCACCATGTCGCGTGAGAAGACCCGCCTGCAAGGCCTGGATGCCAGCGTCAGCTTGCGCATCAATCCCGCGCACAAGGCGAGCCTGGCCTATGCCTATACCAAGGGCCGCTACGACAGCGATAACAATGGCAGCCTGGACGCGCGCCTGGATGGCTTGAACGTGGCGCCTAATCGCCTGATCGCAAGCTGGTCGGCCAAGTGGAGCGATAAGCTGGCGAGCTTCATCCAATTGCAGCACGCCTTCCACCAGCGCTTCGACGATCCGGCCAAGGAATTCAGCGGCTATACGCTGGCCGACGCTTCGCTGAACTACAAGCTGCCGCAGGGCGAGCTGCGCCTGGGTGTGGCCAACCTGTTCGACCGCCAGTACATCACCTACTACTCGCAAAGCGCCCTGGTGGAGCCGGCGCGCTACTTCGCCGGTCGCGGGCGCGCGGTGACGGTGGCTTACGCGCTCGGCTTCTGATGAACATCGTGCTGCGCGTGCTGGGGGCGGTGGCGGGCGGCTATGGCGTGTGCGCCTTGGCGGTTGCCACGGCAGCAGCCTTGCTGGCCCGCCTTGGCATGGTCCGCTCGGAGGCGGTCATGCTGTCGGCCATGCTGGGCTTCCTGGCCTATCTTGGCCTGTTGTTGTGGGCGTTCAGCATCCGCAGCACGGCGCGGCTTTGGCTGTACCTGCTGGCTGGTGCGGTAGTCATGGCGGGGCTTCAGGCCCTGCTGCGGTAAGGAGCCGGCATGGAACAGAACTTCCGTCAATCGATGGCGTGGCTGCATACCTGGACCGGTGTGGTGCTGGGCAGCTTGTTGTTCGCCATATTCTGGATGGGCTCCCTCAGCGTGTTTGATCGCGAGATCGATCGCTGGATGATGCCTGGCACGCGGCTGGCGCCGGTCACGGCGCCAATTTCACTCGACCGCATCGCGCAGGAAGCAGCGGCGGTGGTGCCGGCCAAGGCCACGCAGTGGCGCATCGACCTGCCGACCGAGCGCGTGCCGGTGGTGCGCATTTCCCATCGCGACAAGCAGGGCAACACCACTAGCCGCCAGTTCGACCCGGTGCGCTACGCATTTATCCCGGAGCAGGGCACGCTGGGCGGCAGTGGTTTCATTTTTCCTTTCCACTATGGGCTGCACGTCAAATGGAACGACGTGGGGCAATGGCTGGTCGGCCTGGCGGGCATGGCGATGCTGGTGCTGCTGGTGTCGGGCGTGATCGTCCACAAGAAGATATTTGTCCAGTTCTTCACCTTCCGCCCGCACAAGCGGCTGCAGCGCAGTAGCCTGGACCTGCATAACCTGACAGGCGTGCTTGGGCTGCCGTTCCACTTTGTGCTCACCCTGTCCGGCCTGATCATCTTTGTGGCGATCTACTTTCCGCAGGCGCACTGGGGCGCGTATGGCGCGGGCAAAGAGGACAAGGCCAGCTATACCGCCGAGGCCATGGGCCGCTACACGCGCGCCAAGGCGAATCTTCCGGCCCCAGGCCCCCTGGCTTCGCTGGACGCCATGGCGGCGCAGGCCGGGCGCGCGTGGGCGGGCGGCAAGCCGTACTTCGCGCGCGTCTACCATCCGGGCGATGCCAACAGCTATGTCGAGCTGCGGCGCTCTTATGCGCGCGACGTCACCATGAACCTGGACCAGATTTACTTCGATGCGGCCAGCGGCGCGGTGCTGCACCGCTTTGAGGCTGCGCCGGCGGTGTCGGTGCAGCGCTTTATCGCGGGCATGCACTTCATCCAGTTCGAGCACTGGCCCTTGCGCTGGCTGTACTTCTTTGCCGGCTTGTCGGGCTGTGTGCTGATCGCCACCGGCTTCCTGTTCTGGCTGGAGGCGCGCCGTGCACGGCACCAGAAAAAGGGACTGGCCGGGGTGCGGGTGGTGGAGGGCCTGACCATCGGTAGCGTTGCCGGCATCATCGTGGCGACACTGGCTTTCTTTGCCTGCAACCGCCTGCTGCCGCCAGCGGCCAGCCTTGCCGGGCAGGAGCGCGCGGCGCTCGAGGTATGGATCTTCTACCTGGTGTGGATTGCCTGCTTTGCGCACGCCTGGTGGCGGCCATTGCGGGCCTGGCGCGAGCAGGCTGGTGTGGTGTGCGTGCTGGCGCTGGGCTGCGTGCTGCTGAACTGGTCCAGCACGGGCGACCATGCCGTGCGCAGCCTGGCATCCGGCACCTGGTCGGTGGCGGGCATGGATGCCATGCTGCTTTTACTGGCCATGCTCGCGGCCACGGCGGTGCGCCGCCTGGCGGGCAAGGCGCCGGCGGGCAAGGCCGCGCCGGACGTCCTGGCGCTGGCGGAGGTGCGGCAATGATGGCGGGCTTTTTGTTTGCTGCGGTGCTGGCGAGCTATCTCGGTTTTGCCTGCCTGGCGCTGGCGATGCCGGATCACTGGTTGCAAGTGGCGGGGGAGGACCGGCAAGGACATGGTCGCAGCGGCTTGCGACCGGCCGGCTGCGCTATGCTGGTGCTGGCGTTCGTACTTTGCCTGCTGCGCGATGGGCCAAGTTTTGGCAGCTTGCTGTGGGTGATGATGATGGGCGCAGCGGCATTGGCGGTGGCGCTCACTTTGACGTGGTCGCCGCGCCTCCTGCTGCCGCTGGCGATGCTTTGGGGGCATGCGGCAGGCGTTCGCCATTGAGCAGCTCCCAGGCGAGGATGGCGGTGACTTGCGCGGCTTGCAGCAGGCCGTCGTGGTCCACGTGGTCGATGGTGTCGACCTGGCTGTGCTGGGTGTGGCTGCGGTAGTTGCGCGTTTCCTGTAGCGGGGCGAAGGCGGGGATGCCTTGCCTGAAAAAGCTGTCCTGGTCCGAACCCATGCCCACTGCGTAGTGGACGTCGATCTCGCCCATGGCGGCCGCCGGCTTGAGCGCTGCCGCCAGGCCGGCGTACCAGGCTTCCACGTTCATGTCGGGATAGGCGAGGATGCGGCCGCTGCCTGCGTCCAGCACCAGGACCGCCTGGATGCGCGCCAGCTCCGCATGGTGGGCGGCGACGTAGGCTTTGCTGCCGAGCAGGCCTTGCTCTTCGCCGGAGAACAGCACGATGCGCAGCGTGCGTTTGGGTTGCCGGCCGGCGGCCCGCATGGCGCGCATCACTTCCAGCATGGCCACCACGCCGACACCGTTGTCGCTGGCGCCGCTCGACAGATCCCATGAATCCAGGTGGGCGCCGAGGATGACCATTTCGCCGCCTGGCTCGCTGCCGGGGAAGTCGGCCACCACGTTGTGCTCCTGCACCGGCTTGGCGGCGAAGCCGCCTTGCAGCGATAGCTCGATGCGCGGCGTGATGCCGCGTGCCAGCAGGCGTTTGAGCAGGCTGGCGTGTTCGCGGGTGATGATGCCGGCGCTGCTGCCGTAGCGCTGGCCTGGGCCGCCCCACATGTCTTGCAGGCCGTCCTCCCTGCCGCTGATTTGCAGCACGGCCGCCACGCCGGCTTCGCGCAAGGCTTGGCGCGGTGCTTCGCGTGGCGTTGCTTCGGCCAGCACGATTTTTCCTTTCAGGCCGGGCAGGGCGGCGTTGAAGTCGGCCAGCGATTTGGCATTAAGCAGGGCAAGGTCGGCGCGGATCGGGCCTGGCGTGCCTGCGGTCCATGCTTTCTGCAGCACGTTCAGGTGCAGGCCGTTTGCGTTCAGCAGGCGCGCGCGGGCGGGGCCGCGCTGCCATGGGCGGCCCAGGTCGTAGGGCTCCAGGCGCACGTTGACGGCGCCGTAGCCGCGTAGCTTTTGCATGGCCCATTCCTGCGCGCGCCGCAGCGATGGCGTGCCGCTCATACGCGGGCCGATGCCGTCGCATAGTTCTTCCAGGTTGCGCCGCATGTCGGAGCGGGCGGCGATTTCGGCCGCCAGCGCGGGTGTGTCGGCACTGGCATGGCTGGCGGTGAGCAAGGCGGGCACGGCCAGCAGCAGGGACAGGAAACGTGACAGGAAACGGGACAAGAAACGGGACAAGAAACGGGACAGGAAACGGGCCATGGCGCTTAGTTCCTTGGCGGCTGCGGCAAGGATTTGTACAGCGTGGCCAGCTTGCCCTGGTCGCGCAGGGTGAGCGCATTGTCCAGCACCTCGGAGCGGTTCTCCGGCCGTTTGTCCTTCAGGCTCTCATAGGCGCGCAGCAAGCCGTCGATGCCGGCCATGGTCTTGGCCTCCATTTGCGCGGGATCTTTCATGGGATCGAATACCTGGTGCTGCACCTGGTAGGCGGCGGTGCTCAAGGTATGGTGGAAACGCAGCACGCGCCGCAGGTCGCCTTTGGCGGCGGTGCTCTCCATCCAGAACGCGCCGCGGTCGGGGCCAAAGGAGTAGTCGGGCACATCGTCCGCCCATTTCATGAACCAGCGGCCGTCGGTGGAATTCATCACGCCGAGCGGGTCGCGATTGGCCGCTTCGGCCATGGCAACGACGCGGGCGCGTTCTTCCGGCGTGGAGGGGCCGCGTTCGGCGGCGGCCGGGGCGGCAAAGGCGATGACGAAGGCGATGCTGGTGCAGGCGTTCTGCAAGAACTGGGGGAATGACATGGTGATGCTCCTTTCGCGGTGGGGGAATGTCCAGTCCCAATTGGCAAATTGCGTGCCAACCGCGAGACGTCCGCCGTTAAAGGCTTTCCGCCATTTCCGCCACCCCCGCTAGTGTGCGCAATGCGACAGTGCTGTGCGTTTTCGGACAGCAAGGCGGGCGCCGCTGCCTTTGATATTGCGCAAACCGGCCCAGTCGCGCTTTTCTAGACTAAAGAGACATCGTTACAACATTTAGATCATTTTAGATCATATTTATTGGGAAATAATGTTTCCATAAACCAAATTTTATGAGAAGATAATTTTTTGTAAAATCAATAATCTAATTGTTGGTTCAATATCGGGGTAAGCATATGAAAAAAGCGGTAGTAGCGTTGGTTGGCGCCACCATGTTGACGAGCTGCGCAACCGATCCACGTACTGGCCAGCCCTCGTTCAAGGAAACCTTCGCCAGCGACGACCCGTGTTCGAACAATGCGCGCAATATTGGCATCGCCGTGGGCGCCATCGCCGGTGCAGTGATCGGCAACCAGTTCAAGCACTCGGACAAGGCGCGCATCCTGGGCGCGGCGTTGGGCGCTGCTGCCGGCGGCCTGATCGGCCATGACATGGATCGCCGCCGCTGCGAACTGGCGCGCGTCGCCAAGCAGTATCAACTGGATATGACGGTGGCGAATGTGTCCGCCGATGGCACGGTGCAGGCCGCGAGCGATGCGGCACAAGCCAGCGGCAGCGGCAGCAAAGATGCAGGCGTCGGCATGGTGGTGGAAGTGCGCGACAAGCAGGGTGATGGCGCGCAGTTCGACAGCAATTCCGACCAACTGACGCAGCGCGCGCAGTCGTACTTTGCGGCGATTGCGGAGTCTTACACCGCGCGTACCATGGCCAGCCATATCTCGGACGAGGCGGAGCGCAAGAAGTACGTGGCGCAAATCGCGTCGCGCAAGATCCTGTTGATCGGCCATACCGACGATACCGGCAGTTCGCGCCTGAACGCAGACCTGTCCGAACGCCGCGCCAAGGTGGTGACGGAATTCATGGAGAAGCAGGGCATCCCGCGCGATGCGCTGTTCTACCAGGGCGCGGGCGAGTCCTATCCGATTGCCGACAACGCGACCGAAGATGGCCGTTCGCGCAACCGCCGCGTGGAAATCGTGGAAGTGGCGGACGCGGGGACGTTTGAGCGCTTCCTCGCCGCGCGCAAGCCGCGCTATGCGTTTTACCGCACCCAGGACGCGGCGGCCAAGCCGGCCGACGTGAGCCCAGCGCCGGCTGCGCCGGCCAAGCTGGCGAAAGAAAAGACCGCGCCAAGCAAAGGGGTGGAATCGCGCCAGGCCGATACCAGGGTTGCCGCGCGCCCGGCGCGCACAGCGGCTGCACCGGCCGCACCGGCCGCACCGGCAGCGCCACAGGTAAGTGCCGCAGCGGCGAAAGCACCGGCAGCGGTGGCGACGACAGCCGCTCCGGCCCAGCCGGCGCCAGCGGCCAGCGCCCGCCCGCGCAGCAGCGGCCCGGTGCTGGACTTTGGCGGCGTACCGCTGGCCAAATCCAGCGCCATCGCCAGCATCGGCACGCTGGAAACCAGCAAGTCCTACTTCTCCCTGATCAGCAGCGCGCATGCGTCGGAGATGGCGGACCTGGCTGATTGCACGCGCGATCGTCCGCGCGTGGCGCACGGCGTCAAGTCGCTGGCGAGTGGCAAGACCTACCGCACCAGCGAGTTCCTGCCCGGCCTGTACGGCAAAACCTGGACCGACCAGGTCAACGCACACCAGATCGTGCTGAACAAAGTGTCGGTGCTGGCGGGCGACGGTTCGCTGGCCAACCTGCCGGAGTTCAAGGTGTACGCCAACTACAACCCGGCGCGTAACAGCAACCCAACGCCGGACGTCAGCCTGTCGCCGGAGGTGAATACCTATCTCGGCGAGCGTGGCTTGTTGTACCGCGTGTTCCTGGACGGCCGCGCCGGCCTGTCTTGCGTCGACATCGTATTCCATAGCGAAGGCGGGCCGGCAGCCAAGGCTGGCCGCATCGTCTATGAACGCGGCTCGGCGCAGTACGCAGCAGATTTCAAACCAAAAATCTACCAAAAATAAAAGGGGAAATAGCGATGAAAGAGTTTTTTGCAACGTATCCGTTGCTGGCGTGGAGCGTGGTGAGCACGCTGTGCGCGGCGGTGGTGATCATGATGTTGTGGGAGAAGGTGAAGTGGTGGTGGTTTAACACCTGGGTCAGTTTCCCGCTGGTGGGCCGCATTGCGCGCCTGTCGCGCGACCCGAGCGCGGACCAGTCTTTCCCTGGCTGGTTCACAGCGGAACGCACCCTGTGCCAGGAGTACAAGGACTTCGCGCATATCCAGGACGAGCATGACTTCAACGAGAAGAAAACCTACCTGAAAAAAGCGGGCGACAATGGCCGTAGCGCCATGCCAGGCTGGATCTGGGCCTTGACCGTGGTCATGGTCTTTGTGGAAGCGATGGGTTTCTCCTACGTGCTGGCCGGTTACACCATTCCGGGCGCGAGTGAGAACCTGCAGCAGACCGGCGCTTACGGTATCGCTTTCCTGATCTCGGTGGTGCTGGTGGCGTTTACCCACTTGGCGGGCCACCAGTTGTATCGCTCGAACCTGATCAAGAACGCGCGCAAGGTGTGGGT
This sequence comes from Massilia sp. SR12, assembly GCA_046523935.1. Classification (GTDB taxonomy): domain Bacteria; phylum Pseudomonadota; class Gammaproteobacteria; order Burkholderiales; family Burkholderiaceae_D; genus Rugamonas. Next base: position 5,354,123 of record CP159586.1, read on the forward strand.
GGCCAACGGCTGCGAACCGCCGCTGAAAGATGGCACCCTGGGCCTGGATGAGCCGCAAACCAAGGATAACCACGAACCTGCCTGCAACCAGTTGTGCAGCCGCGTGGGTGCGCATCCGAACTACTTCCTGTGCTGGGGCACCCTGGTGTTCGTGGTGATTATTGCCGGCTTCGCGACCTATGTGCGCGGCCAGGTGCTGGAAAAGGAACTGGCGGCGCGCGTGACTCTGGCCAGCCAGCATGTTACCCAGGCTAGCGCCCCGGCGGCGGATGGCATGGATATGGCGGCTGGCGTGACGCGCTTGCCAAGCGCGGACGAGGCGTCTGATAACAACGCCGACAAGAAGGCGGTTGTGGATGAGGCGAGCCTGGACCGCCATGGTGGCTGGGCAACCTTCATCATCCTGGCCTTTATCTTTGTGTTCCTGCAGATCCTTGGCGTGATCTTTGGTTTCCGTTGGGGCTTTGCCGGTAAGGAAAGTAGCCAGGCTAACCGTGATATCGGTGGCGGGCGCTATTCCAGTTATGCCTCGGTGCGCGATAACTATCGCCGTACCGCCGATACGGCGCAGGCGCGCCTGGCGGTGCTGCAGCAGCGCATCATGAAGAACACCGGCGATAGCGGTACGGTGGGCACCCGCCTGAAGAAAACCTTCCGCGACTTCATGCAGGAATCGCGTGAGCTGGATGAGGCGGATCGCGACGACCAGCGCCGCCATGCGGAAGCTTCGGCGCAGAAGGCGGCCAAGGCGGCTGCCCTGGCAGCGCAGGTGGCGGCGGCTCCGGTGGAACCGGCACCGGCACCGGCACCAGCACCAGCACCAGCACCAGCACCTGCGCCTGCCCCGGTGGCAGCGGCGCCGGCAGCCGTTGCGCCGGCAGCTGTTGCTCCAGCCCCGGCGCCCGAACTGGCCGACGTGCTGGCGCGCCTGGCTGCGCTGGGCGAAGACAAGAAGGCCAAGCTCGACCTGCTGGATACCTTGTCGTCCGAAACCCGCGCTGCCGTGATCGACGCGCTGCGCGTGCAGAAGGCCGATGCCGAGCGCAAGGCGCGCGATGCCGAAGTGGAGGGTCTGCTGTGAAGTGGACTTTGCTGGCAGCGCCGCTGCTGTTCTCCGGTTCCGTGATGGCGGCGCAGCTCGACGCCATCCGTAGCTGCTATGAAAAGCCGCTGCCGGCGCCACGCGCGCCGGAAGTGGAGCTGATCGTCGCCATCGACCAGACCACCCCGCTCAGCCCATCGCTCAAGCAGATGGTGGCGGACAACGTCAAGGCCTACCTGCAACCGGGCCACGCCTTCTCGGTCGCGGTGTTCTCCGCCTACACGCAAGGCCGCTATACGGAAGTGCTGGCGTCCGGCCGGATTGAAGCCCCACTGCCCAAGGCCGTGCGCGACGACATCTCCAAGCCGGTGCTGAACAAGTTCGAACAGTGCCTGGGACGCCAGCCGGCGCAGGCGATGCAAGTGGCCGGCACGGCACTGCGCGCCGCCTTCGCCGACAGCAGCGGCTCGATCGCCAAGTCGGACGTGCTGGCCAGCCTGAAGGCGGTTTCCGCGCTGGCAGCGGAATCGCGCGCGCCGCAAAAAATCGTGCTGATCGTTTCCGACATGCTGGAGAACTCCACGGTCGGCAATTTCTACGCCGACCAGGGCAAGGCGGTGCGCAAGATCGACGCCGGCAAGGAGTTGCGCGCGGTGGAGGACAACAAGCTGCTGGGCAATTTCGGCGGCGCCAAGGTGTATGTGATCGGCGCCGGCCTGTTGTCGGTGGATGCCGCCAACACCAAGTCCTACCGCGATCCCAAGACCATGCAGTCGCTGGCCGAATTCTGGTCGGCCTATATGCAGAAGTCGAACGGCGAGCTGGTCGAATTCGGCCAGCCGGCCCTGCTGCGCCCCATGCGCCAGTAAGGTTTAGCGCACGCCGGCATGCGGCGCTGGCCCCAGGTGGAACACACTCACCGCACGGGCCAGCCCGCAAGCCTGCTGCTCCATGGCGCTGGCCGCAGCCGACGCCTCCTCCACCAGCGCAGCGTTCTGCTGCGTCACGCTGTCCATCTCCGAGATTGCCCGGTTAATCTGCTCAATGCCGAGGGTTTGCTCATGGGTGGCGCTGCTGATTTCGCCCACGATGTCGGTCACGCGGCGGATGCTGTCGACGATTTCCTCCATGGTGGCGCCGGCCTGGCCCACCAGGGCGCTGCCGGTATCGATTTTCTCCACCGAGCTGTCGATCAGGTCCTTGACCTGCCTGGCCGCTGCGGCGGAGCGCTGGGCCAGGTTGCGCACTTCGGACGCGACCACGGCGAAGCCGCGCCCCTGTTCGCCGGCGCGCGCCGCCTCCACGGCGGCATTCAGCGCCAGGATATTGGTCTGGAAGGCGATGCTGTCGATAACCCCGATGATATCCACAATCTTGCGCGAGGACTCGTTGATCGAGCCCATGGTCTCCACCACCTGCGCCACCACGCTGCCGCCGCGCGCCGCCACTTCAGAAGCGCTCAAGGCCAGGCGGTTGGCCTGGTGGGCGTTGTCGGCATTTAGTTTGACGGTGGAGGTCAGCTCCTCCATCGAGGAGGCGGTTTCCTCCAGCGAGCTGGCCTGCTGCTCGGTGCGCGCCGAGAGATCGAGGTTGCCGCTGGCGATCTCGCCGGAGGCGGTGCTGATGGTCTCCGTGCCAGCCCGCACATCGGCGACGATCCGCACCAGGTTCTCGTTCATATGCCGCAGGGCGTCCAGCAGCTTGCCGGTTTCCTCGCTGGTGGTGACCTCGACGCGGCTGCTCAAGTCGCCGGCGGCGACGGTGCGCGCCACTTGCACCGCGCGGTTGAGGGGGCCAGTGATGCTATGGGTGATGAGCCAGGCGAATACGCTGCCCAGCGCAATGGCAATGGCGGTGAGGGCGAAGGTGCGGTTGCGCGCCTGGGCATATTCCTCGCGCGCCTGGCCCGCCATTTCACTGGCTTTCTGCTCCTGGTAGCGCACCAGCTCGCGCATGGCGCCGATCCATTTGGCTTGCGGTTCGCGCACTTCCTCCAGCAGCACCAGGGTGGCCTGCTCCTTCAAATTGCGGCGGCCCAGTGCGGCGGCCTTGTCCACCAGGGGCACCACGATATTGCGGTGCCCGGCGACGCGCGCCAGCAGGGCTTTGCCGGCATCGTCCTGCACCAGCCGTTGCAGCGCCTCCGCATTGGCCGCGTAGTCTTTGCGGCGCTCCGCGATCATGGCCCACTGGCGGGCGATCTCGCCGTCCTGCTCCAGGAAAATCATGTCGCGCACGCTGATGGCGACATCGCGCACCACGTCGGCCATGCGGTTGGCAGCGGCGATCTTTACGTTGTTATCGTTGACGATGAAATCCAGGTTGCCCTGGATTTGCTGCATGCGCCATGCGCTGGCCACGGCAATGACCAGCATCAGCGCCATGAGTAGCGCAAAGCCGATGCCCAGCCGCACGCCAATTTTCAGGTTCTTCCAGCTCATACAATCTCCTTTTAGTTATGTCCCTGTATTTCACGTGCGTTTGCGCCGGGCGTCCTTAAATTGGTTACAGAAATTTTGAAAGTTATGCCAATTTTGCAATCTATTCCCGCGATCCTGCAGGCTGTCGGATCGGCGCGGCGGCAGCGCGCGCGTTTTTCTAGAATCGCCGCTCCGATTGACAAAACGCAGAGGAGCGATATGGGCAAATGGAACAAGGTAGTGTGGAGCGCACTGGCGGCGGCGCCGCTGGCGGCGCAGGCGCAGGTGGATTTGACGAAACTGGACCGCGATATGGCCGGGCCGAAATCGCAGGTGCTGGTGCTGGCCACCGTGCATTTGAGCGGCATGCCGGCCAGCTTCAAACCGGCCGCTTTGGGCGGCGTGATCGACCGCCTGGCCGCTTTCAAGCCGGACATCATCACCATCGAGCAGGAGCCGGGCGAGGATTGCGACCTGGCTGCGCGCCACCCCACCAAATATGGGCCGGACTGGTGCCCCAGCACGGCGGCGGAGCAGGCGGCGACCGGCCTCGATATTCCCGCCGCGCTGGCGGAGGTCGACAAGACCCTGAAGAACTGGCCGGCGCAGCCGACGCCGCCCCAGCGCCGGCGCCTGGCGGCGGCCTTCCTGGCGGCGAGCGAGCCGGCATCGGCCCAGGTGCAGTGGCTGCATTTGCCGCAGGCGGAACGGCGCGAGGGCGATGGCCTGAGCGCGAAGCTGGTCGAACGCCTGGCTAAACTCATGCAGCGCAAGAACGAAAACAACCTGATCGCCGTGCCGCTGGCGGCGCGCCTGGGCCACCAGCGCGTGTATGCGGTGGACAACCACACCGGCGACCGCATTGACGTGCCGGACATCAAACCCTTCGTCAAATCGATCGAGGCCGCATGGGCCGCCGGCAATGGCGAGATGAAGGGCGTGGAGCGGCGCGAGGGGGAACTGCAGCTGTCGAACGACTTGCTGCCCCTGTACCGCTACATCAATACACCGGACACCTTGCGCATCTACGCCGAAGGGAATGTGCTGCCGATGATGCGCGACAAATCGGTGCCGGCCTATCCGAAGATCTGGGTCGGCGGCTGGGAAGTGCGCAACCTGCGCATGGTGGCGAATATCCGCGAAACCTTCCGCGAGCGTCCCGGCGCGCGCGTGCTGTCCATCGTCGGCGCCTCGCACAAACCGTGGTTCGACGAGTGGCTTGGCCAGTTGCAGGGCGTGGAAATCGTCAACGCGGGTGAAGTGCTGAAGTAGCCGGCATCCGGTGCTATGCTCGTGGGCTGCGCTGCCAGGCGGTAGCGCATTTCTTCATGCAAGCTTAGACGAGGAGATCGGAATGGGTATCAAGAAGATCCTGCTGTTGACGGGCGATTTCGCGGAAGACTACGAAACCATGGTGCCGTTCCAGGCGCTGCTGATGGTGGGGCATACCGTGCATGCGGTCTGTCCCGGCAAGAAGGCGGGCGATAAGGTCAAGACCGCGATCCACGATTTCGAGGGCGACCAGACCTACACCGAAAAGCCGGGCCACCAGTTCGCGCTCAACGCCAGCTTCGACGCGGTGCGCGTGGCCGATTACGATGCATTGGTGATCGCCGGCGGGCGCGCGCCGGAATACCTGCGCCTGAATTCGCGCGTGCTGGAGACGGTGCAGGAGTTCGTCGCGGCCGGCAAGCCGCTGGCGGCTATCTGCCACGGCGCGCAGATCCTGACGGCGGCGGATGTGGTGCGCGGCAAGCGCATTTCGGCCTACCCGGCCTGCGCGCCGGAAGTGCGCGCGGCAGGCGGCGAATACGTTACGCTGGAGATGGACCAGGCGGTCACGGACGGCAATTTCGTCACCGCGCCGGCCTGGCCCGCGCATCCGCAATGGATGGCGCAATTCCTCAAGGTGCTGGGCAGCGAGATCAAGCCTTAAACCACTTCAGCACGGCCGCAACGGCGAATTGCGGCCGCTCGCGGCCAAGGCAACAGCACGGCACGAGAGGATGTATTTCAAAGTAGAGCCTCTCATTTTGCAAGCGCTTGACCTGAGTCAATTTAATTTTTCGACAAAATCCGTACAGTCCCTACCTGGAATAACACAGAGTAGGAGTATTGAAACATGGGTAACGATCGTGATGTGCACGACACGGATGTAAACAGCCGTCGTCGTTTCCTGGGTAAGAGTGCAGCCCTCGGCCTGGCCGGTGCTGGTGTGCTTGCAGGTTGCAAAGAGAACGGCGCGGGGGCTGCCGGTTCTGCTTCTGCATCGGCATCCGCAGCAGCTAAATCGCATGGCGGCAGCAAGGCTCACGTTGAGCCGGGCCAGCTGGATGATTATTACGTGTTCTCCAGCGGCGGCCACTCCGGCGAAGCGCGCATCATCGGCTTCCCGTCCGGTCGCGAACTGCGCCGTATCCCCGTGTTCAATATGGATCCTATGGTCGGTTGGGGTATCACCAACGAATCCAAGGCAATCATCGGCACCAAGGCCGACGGCAGCCTGAAATACACCACCGGCGACACCCACCACGTGCATGGTTCCTACAAGGACGGCACCTATGATGGCCGCTACCTGTGGGTGAACGACAAGATGCATTCGCGCCTGGCGCGCATTCGCATGGACACCATGGAATGCGACAAGATCACTGACCTGCCGAACGTGCAGGGCTTCCACGGCACCTTCCCGGACAAGTGCGACCCGGTCGACAAGGCGATCAACCACACCACCCGCGTGTTCTGCGGCGGTGAATTCGCCATCCCGTTCCCGAACGACGGCCGCGACCTGGACGATCCGTCCAAGTGGGGCTCGCTGTTCACCTGCGTGGACGCGGAAACCATGGCAGTGCGCTGGCAAGTGCGCGTGGAAGGCAATATGGACCTGGTGGCCACTTCCTACGATGGCCGCTTTGCCTGCTCCAACCAATACAACTCTGAAAATGCGCCGGACCAGGCGGGCATGATGGCCGCCGAGCGCGACGCCTGCGTCTTCTTCGACGTGGCGCGTATCGAAGCGATGGTCAAGGCCGGCAAATTCACCACCATCGGCGCCTCCAAAGTGCCAGTGGTGGATGGCCGCAAAGCCGCCAACGCCGATCCTAAGAGCGCCGTGGTGTGCTACGTCCCGGTCAGCAAGAACCCGCACGGCGTCAACGCTTCGCCGGACGGCAAATACATGGTCTGCTCCGGCAAGCTGTCGCCGACCGCCACCGTGATCGAAGTGGCCCTGGTGGCCAAGTGGTTCGACGGTGAACTGAAAGCCGAACGCGATGCAGTCGTGGCGGAGCCGGAAATCGGCCTGGGCCCATTGCACACCGCCTTCGACGGCAAGGGCAACGCCTTCACCACCCTGTTCCTGGACAGCCAGATCGTCAAGTGGAACGTGGCCGCCGCCATCGCCCAGTTCAAGGGCGACAAGGCCGCCAAAGTGGTGCTGGACCGCGTGGACGTGCACTACCAGCCTGGCCACGGCTACACCTCGATGGGTGAAACCAAGGAAGCGGACGGCAAGTTCTACAACTCGGGCAACAAGTTCTCGAAAGACCGTTTCCTGCCGGTCGGTCCGCTGCACAGCGAAACCGAGCAGCTGATCGACATCAGCGGCGAGAAGATGGTGATCATCTCCGACCACACCGCGTATCCGGAACCGCATGATGCGATCATCGTGCGCCGCGATATCGTGAAGACGCGCCAGATCTACAACCTGGACGACTTCCCGAACAAGGTGACGGCCGAGAACGCGGGCATCACCCGTAACGGCAACAAGGTGCACGTGCGCCTGATGTCGCAGGCGCCTGCTTTCAGCCTGCCGGTGATCAAGGTTAAGAAGGGCGACGAAGTAACCCTCACCCTGACCAACCACGACAAGGTGGAAGACTTGACCCACGGTTGCGCAATCCCGACCTACAACATCAACTTCATCGTCAATCCGCAGGAGACCAAGTCGGTCACCTTCAAGGCTGACCATGCTGGTGCGTTCTGGTTGTATTGCACGCACTTCTGCCACGCGCTGCACCTTGAAATGCGCAGCCGCTTCCTGGTGGAGGGTTAACCCGTAAGGGTGGTGTATCCATGCTTCGTTTGATTTCCCTGCTGTGGGCGGCGCTGCTCACGATAATGTGTGCAGCGCCCGCCGCGGCCACCTCGATGTACGACACCGTGCTGACTGCGGCGTTGATGAGTGGCCCCGATTTGTGTGCCGAAGCCCCTTGCAGCGAAGTGCTGCCGGCGGCGACGGTGTTCTCCAAGCGCAAAGGCGCGCCGGCCTATGTAGAGGGCTACGCGCTGGAGCAGGGCAAGCAGCGCCTGGTCGGCTACGTGTTCCTGTCCACCGATGTGGTGGACATACCGGCCTACTCGGGCAAGCCGATGGTCACGCTGATCGGCATGGATACCAAAGGTGTAATTTCCGGTGTGCGTATTTTGAAGCACTCGGAACCGATTTTGTTGGCGGGTATTCCCGAGACTGTACTGACCAAGTTTGTCAGGCAGTACTTCGGCAAGCCCGGCGACGCCAAGCTGGAACTCGGCTTTGGGCGGGACGGTGGTGATCTAGATGCGATCAGCGGGGCCACCGTAACGGCCATAGCCGAGAACCAGACCATTGCGCAAAGCGCGTATGAGATTGGCAAGCAGGTGGGCATCTTCAAGGGGATGGTCAAACCGCGCGCTCATTTCACGCCGCTGCGCGAACGTCTGGACTGGGCCGCGCTCGTTAAGGAGGGCGCGGTCCAGCACCTGCGGGTGGAAGCTGAGGAGGTCGGCCTGCCGTCGAACGGCAAGCCGTATATGGACCTGCACTTTGGCTACCTGAATGTGCCGAGCATCGGCGCCAGCCTGCTGGGCGAGCGCAATTATGCGCGCTTGATGCAGGACCTGAAGGAAGATGAACATGCCATCTTCATCGTCGGCACCGGGCTGGATTCCTTCAAAGGCTCGGGCTTTGTGCGCGGCGGCATTTACGACCGCATCCAGGTGCGCCAGGATACCGACCGCTTTACCTTCCGCGATACCGATTACCTGAACCTGTACCATCTGGAACCGGCCGATACGCCGGCTTACCAGGAGTCGGCGATCTTCATCGTCCGCTCCGCCAATTTCAATCCCGCCTGGCCGTGGCAACTGAGCCTGCTGGCCAATAAGCTGGACATGCAGACGCACGCCAAGGTGTTCGTCCACTTCGACCAGGAATACTGGACCCCGGCGCGCTACCTGGAAGGCGGCCGCCCGAAAGTCGAGCGCCCGGTGCCGGCCTGGAAGGCGGCATGGCAGGGACGCAAGGCCGAGGTCATCCTGTTCGTGCTGGTGCTGCTGACGACGGCCGCCCTGTATGCCCAGCGCGACCGCCTGGTGCGCGCGTCCAACCGCAAGAGCAAGCCGCTGATCACGATTCCGCGCACGCTGTTGTGGATTATCTCGGTCGGCTTCTTCGGCCTGTACCTGAAGGCGCAGCCCTCCATCACCCAGGTGATGACCTGGTTCCATTCCCTGATCCATCAGTGGAAGTGGGAGCTGTTCCTGTCCGACCCGTTCATTTTCCTGTTCTGGTGGTTCATGGTGGTGACCGTGGTGCTGTGGGGACGCGGCGTGTTCTGCGGCTGGGTATGCCCATTCGGCTCGCTGCAGCACCTGGCCTTCAAGCTGGGCGGCTGGCTTGGCCTGGCGCGCTTCCAGCGCCTGCTGCCCAAGCGCGTGCACGATAAGCTGAAGTGGGTGAAGTATGTCGTGTTCGCGGTGCTGGTGGGCGTCTCCTTCTATTCGATGGAGATGGCCGAGCACCTGGCCGAGATCGAACCGTTCAAGACTACCTTCCTGGTGGGCGTGCTGAATCGCGGCTGGCCGTTCGCGGCGTTCGTCGCGGTGATCCTCGGCATTTCCATCCTGAGCGAGCGCCCTTACTGCAAATACGTTTGCCCACTGGGCGCCGGCCTGGCCGTGCCGAGCTTCTTCCGCCTGTTCGCCCTCAAGCGCAAGCAGGAGTGCACCACCTGTACCGCCTGCGCCAAGGGCTGCGGTTCGCACGCTATCGACGCTCAGGGCCGTATCGACCAGAAGGAATGCCTGGCCTGCCTGGATTGCATGGTGATGTACTACGACGACCACGCCTGCCCACCGCTGGCCAAGGAACGCAAGACGCGCGAGAAGAACGGCGATCCGCTGACCCCGATCGATGCTGGCGGCTACTTCATTTCGCTGGACGCCGTGCGCGGCGAGCTGAAAAGGAAGGCAGGGTAAAACCATGAGTGTTCTCAGGCTTTGCGCGGCTGCGTCTTTTGCCACATTCGCCGCCGCGTCCCTGGTCGCCACCGCCAGCGCCGCCCCGGCCACAGCGGGCGGGCGTACCAGCGTCTGGCCGGTGCACGCCGGCGAGTCGATCAACGCCGCCATCCGCATGGCGCAGCCAGGCGACACCGTGCAGGTGCGCGAAGGCACTTACCGCGAACGCATCATCATCGACAAGCCGATCCGCCTGGAAGGCATCGGCAAACCGACCATCAGCGCAGCGTATGAAGGCGACGTTATCCGCGTCAAGGCCAAGGATGTGACGATCCGCGGCCTGATCGTGCGCGACAGCGGCATCGACCTGGGTGCGCAGAACGCTGGCATCTACGTCATGCCCGGCTCCGACGGCATCAATATCAGCAACTGCGACCTGGTGACCAACCTGTTTGGCATCTGGCTCGAACAGTCGCGCGACGCCGTCCTGCAAGGCAACCTGATCACCGGTCGCCGCGACCTGATGTCGCAAATGCGCGGCAACGGTATCCAGGTCTACAACACCGACGACACGAAGGTGATCGACAACACCGTCAGCTATTCGCGTGATGGCATCTATGTCGACTACTCGCGCCGCGCCACCTTCCGCGGCAACCGGGTGCACCACGTGCGCTACGGCACGCACTACATGAACACGCACGACAGCCTGTGGGAAGGCAACACCGTGCACCAGAGCCGTGGCGGCCTGGCGCTGATGGAAGTGCGCAACCTCATCGTGCGCAACAACATCGCCTGGGGCAATGAGGACCACGGCATCATGCTGCGCACCATCCAGGACTCTGTCATCGAGAACAATATCGTGTCCGGCAACGGGCGCGGTTTCTTCATCTACGACGCCGAGTTCAACACCCTGCGCGGCAACCTGGTGATCGGCAACCAGACCGGCGTGCACCTGACCGCCGGTTCCAGCAACAACGCGGTGGATGGCAATGACTTTATCAACAACGCCGAGCAGGTCAGATTCGTCGCCTCCAAGGACGTTGAATGGGGCCGCAACCGGGGCAACTACTGGAGCAACTACAGCGGCTGGGACCAGGACAACGACGGCCAGGGCGATGTGCTGTACCAGGCCAACGACGTGGTCGACCGCCTGCACTGGCAATACCCGCTGCTCAAGCTTTTGCTGAGCAGCCCGGCCGTACAAACGCTGCGCTTCGTGTCGCGGCAATTTCCGCTGCTGCGCGCGCCGAGCGTGATCGACAAGCACGCCCGCATGCAGCCCTGGAACACCGAATGGAGAAAATGGCATGGACGACAAGCTGATTGACTTGCGCGCCGTGAGCAAGCGCTATGGCGCCGTGCAAGCCGTCGACGGGATCGACCTGTCGGTGGGGCGCGGCCGCATGGTCGGTTTGATCGGGCATAACGGGGCGGGCAAAAGCACGCTGTTCAAAATGATGCTCGGCCTGATTGAGCCGAGCGCCGGCGAAGTGCGCATCTGCGGCGTGGGCACCGGCGACGCCGGTTTCCGCGACGTGCGGCGCCGTATCGGCTACCTGCCGGAGAGCTTTGTCGCCTACGACAACCTGACCGGCCTGGAACTGCTGCACCTGTTCGCCGACCTGAAAAAAGTGGCGCGCAGCGCCTGCGGCAATGTGCTGGAACGGGTCGGCCTGGCCGAAGCTGCCGGGCGCCGCGTGGGCGGCTACTCGAAGGGCATGCGCCAGCGCCTGGGCTTCGCCCAATTGCTGCTGGGCGCGCCGGAACTGGTGTTCCTGGACGAACCGACCAATGGCCTGGACCCGGACGGCATCCATGATTTTTACCGCATCCTGCACCAGCTGCGCGCGGAAGGCGCCACCATCGTGATTACCTCGCACATCCTGGCCGAAATCCAGGAGCGGGTCGATGAGCTGGTGATCCTGAGCGGCGGCAAGGTGGCGGCACAGGGCACGCTGGCGCAACTGCGCGCCGGTACTTCGATGCCGGCCGAGATCCGCCTGGTGGCGCGTTCCGGCGGTGCCGCGCGCGTGATCGCTGCCCTGCGCGGGCACCAGGTGCGGGTGGAGCGCGACTGCATCCGCGTGCCGTGCGCGCCGCGCCAGAAAATGCAGGTGCTGCAGTTGTTGTCGTCGCTGGACGACGCCATCGACGACGTGGCCATCCACGAACCATCGCTGGAAGACCTGTTCTTCGGACTGGGAGGACGCCATGCGCGCGCGGCTTGACTGGTCGGCAGCGGGCACCATCGCCGCCCGCGAATTCCGTGACCGCCTGCGCAACCGCTGGGTGCTGGCAGTGGCGCTGGTGTTCGCCGTGTTTGCGCTGGCCATCGCCTGGTTCGGCATGGCGCAACAGGGCAGCGTCGGCTATCGCGGCATCGACGTCACCATCGTCAGCCTTTCCAGCCTGGTCACCTACCTGGTGCCGCTGATCGCGCTGCTGCTTGGCTACGACGCCATTGTGGGCGAGCGCGAACGCGGCTCGCTGGAGTTGCTGCTATCGCTGCCGATCACGCGCTTCGAGCTGCTGCTCGGGAAATTCGTGGGCCTGTCGGCGGCCCTGGCCACGGCCACCGCGCTCGGTTTCGGCGCCGCCCTGCTGGTTTTGATGGACAAGCTGGATGCGCGCGACGCGCTGCACTTCTTCGGTTTTGCCGGCAGCGCCATCCTGCTCGGCCTGGCCTTCCTCAGCCTCTCGCTGTGCCTGTCGGTGCTGGCGCACAACCGCATCCGCGCCAGCGGCATGGCGATCGGCATGTGGTTCCTGTTCGTGCTGGTGTTCGACATGGTGCTGATGGGGATGCTGGTGCTGTCGCAAGGCGCGCTTGATAGCAGCGTGTTCGGCGCCTTGCTGATGCTGAACCCGGCCGACGTGTTCCGCCTGCTGAATATTTTCAGTTCGGAGCAGGTGCAGGGCCTGTACGGCCTGGCCACCGTGATGCCCGAGCACATGACCAATCCGGCGCTGCTGGCTGGCGTCATGCTGGCCTGGATCGTCGTTCCCTTTGCCATCGCCAGCTGGAGGTTCAAATGAAATTCCCACGTTATGCCGCCGCCATTGGCGCCTTGCTGCTGCTGTCGGCCTGCGGCGAAGCGGCGCGCAGCCTGTCCGCCAGCGAGCCGGCGGACGACGCCGTGTGCGCGCTGGACGGCATGAGCATCAAGGACTACCCCGGCCCGAAAGCGCAGATCGCCTACCACGGCGGCCGTGTCGAATACTTCTGCAGCCTGTCCGAACTGTTCGAAGTGCTGTTCGGCGAAGAAGGGCAGAAGGGCATCGGCGCCAGCTACGTGCAGGACATGGGCAAGGCCGACTGGCACAAGCCGCGCGGCCACTGGATCGACGCGCACAGCGCCTTCTACGTGCTGGATAGCCGCGCCGAGGGCGCCATGGGCCCGACCATCGGCACCTTTGCCCGGCAGGAGGACGCGCAATCCTTCGCCCACCGCAATGGCGGCCGCGTGCTGCCCTTCGCCGACATTCGCCCAGCCATGCTCAAGCTGGGCACCCAGCCGGCGCACGACGCCGGCGACAACTCCATGCGCTGAACATTTTTTACCACCAACCTAGAGGAAGACAATCATGAAAGCATTGCACACCCTGACTTTCGCCATCGCCGCTGCCATCCTGGCCCCGGCCGCACTGGCCGCAGCGCCAGCCGCCAAGGGCGGCGTCAACGGCGAGAAAGTCTACGCCGCCAACTGCGCCTCCTGCCACGCCGCTGGCGTGCTGGGTGCGCCGAAAGCCGGCGACAAGGCCGCCTGGGCGCCGCGCGTCAAGCAAGGCAAGGAAGTGCTGTACACCCACGGCCTGCAAGGCTTCAAAATGATGCCGCCAAAAGGCGGCAATCCAGGCCTGAAGGACGATGAAGTGAAAGCAGCGATCGACTTCATGACCAAGTCCTGATCATGTCGTACCGCAGCTGGTTGGCTTGCGCCGCGCTGCTGCCTTTGCTGGTAGCGTGCGCGGACAAGGATGAAGTGCATCGCGTGCAGGGCCATGTGTTCGGCACGCAGGTGGAGGTCAGCATCTACGGACCTTCCGCCAAGGAGGCGCAGCAGCAGGGCGCCGCCGTACTGCGCGAGTTCGACCGGCTGCACCACAAGTACCACGCCTGGCAACCGAGCCAGCTGACGGCGCTGAACGACGCCATTGCGCGCGGCGAAGCGTTCGAGGCGGACGATGAAATGGTCAGCCTGCTGCACTCCGCCAGCGACCTGGCGCAGCGCTCGGGCGACACCTTCAACCCCGCCATCGGGCGCCTGATCCGCGCCTGGGGCTTCCAGAGCAGCGACATCAAGGATGTCGGCGCCAAGGAGGCCGAGATTGCACGCCTGGTGCAGGCGAATCCGCGCATGGCCGACCTGCGCTTCGAAGGCAACCGTGTGAGCAGCAGCAATCGCGCGGTGATGCTGGATTTTGGCGGTTACGCCAAGGGCTATGCGCTCGACCGCGCGGCACTGATCCTGCGCGCGGCGCATGTCAAGGCGGCCCTGGTCAACGTTGGCGGCAACGCCATCGCGCTGGGCCAGCCGGGCGACCGGCCCTGGATGGTCGGCATCCGCAATCCACGCGGGCCGCAGATGGTGGCGCGCGTCGCCCTGCGCGACAACGAGGCGATCGGCACCAGCGGCGACTACGAACGCTACTTCATGAAAGGCGGCAAACGCCACGCCCATATCATCGACGCCCGCAGCGGGCAGACGGTGGACCTGGTGGCATCGGTTACCATCATCACTTCCGGCGGCGCGGACGCCGGGCTGCGTTCGGACGGCAATTCCAAGCCGCTGTTCGTGGTCGGTCCGCAAGGCTGGTGTGATATGGCGCAGCGGCTTGGCCTGGACCAGGCCATGCTGATCGATGCCCAGGGCCGCGTGCATGCCACGCCGGCCATGCTGGCGCGCACTGACCAGGGAAAAGGACATGGGGAACCTGTACCAGAATGCCCAGCCGCCAGCGGCGGGGGAACGCTTTGACACGCTGCTGTCGCACCAGGGACTGGTGATCGAGCGCATCGTCAGCACAGCAAAAATCGCAGCGCAGGAATACGTGCAGGAGCAGGACGAATGGGTCGTGCTGCTGCAGGGCGAGGCGCTGCTGGAAGTGGCGGGAGAACCACAGCCGCTGACAGCGGGCGACTACCTGTTCCTGCCCGCGCGCACGCCGCATACGGTGCGGCGCGTATCGGACGGCGCCATGTGGCTGGCTGTCCACCTTCATCCGCGCAAGTGACAAAGCGCGCATTTTTTGGCACCCCTGATCTGCTACTCTTGGTGATTCAATCAAGGAGCCAGGGGAATGGAAGCGACACGACGCGAAGCAATCGAGGAGTTCTGGCAGCACACCTCCCATTGCGACCATAGCGTTCAGGTGTACGAGGACGAAGCGCATTTCCTCGACACGCTGGAAGCATTTGTCTTGGCTGGCTTCCAGCGCAACGACGCGGTCATCATCATCGCCACGCCGGCGCACCGCGCGGCATTGGCGCAGCGGCTTGAGGCCAACGGCATCGACGTGGCGCAGGCCAGCGTGCGCGGGCAGTACATTGTGCGCGATGCGCGCGCCACGCTGGCACGCTTCATGTTCGACGGCTGGCCGGCCGAGGCGCGCTTCAACGCCACCATCGGCGAGTTGATGGCCAGGGCGCGCGAAAACCACGCCACGGTGCGCGCTTTTGGCGAGATGGTGGCCCTGTTATGGGACGACGGCCTGCAGCGCGCCACCATGCGCCTGGAGCACCTGTGGACCCAGCTTTGCCAGCGCGAGTCCTTCCCGCTGTTCTGCGCCTACCCCAAAGCCAGCTTCGAGCAGGACGACGGCGCCGGCGGCCGCGCAGTGTGCCAGTCCCATACGAGGGTCTGCCCGCCGCTATAATGGGGCGATGAAAATCGTCCTGGTCACCCTGGGCTGCCTGTTCCTGGTACTGGCGGTCCTGGGAATATTCCTGCCGCTGCTGCCCACCACGCCCTTCCTGCTGCTGGCGTCGGCCTGTTTCGCGCGCAGTTCGGACCGCATGCACAACTGGCTGCGCACGCACGGCCGCTTTGGCCGCTACCTGCGCGATTACGAGGACGGGCGCGGCATCCCGCTGCGCGGCAAGATCCTGGCCATGGTGATGATGTGGCCGTCCATGTTCTACTCGATGTACAAAGTGCCCCATTTGGCGCTGAAGGTCATGCTGTTCCTGATCGCCTGCGGCGTGACCTTCTACCTGCTGCGCCTTCCAACTTCCCGCCCGCAGGATGATTAAGACCCGCATTCTTACCGTTGCCGCCGCCGCCGCGCTGCTGGCCCATGCCCCGTTCCAGCTTGCCCGCGCCGCCGCGTGGGAAGTGCTGGCCGGCGCGCCGGTCGCGCTGCACGCCGCGCCACTGGATGCACCGCGCGGGATTACCGCCGGGCGCGATGGCGCCATCTACTTCACCGACGGCGCCGCCGTGCGCGTGCTGCGCGCGGACGGCACGCTGGCCACGCTGCCGGGCCGCTTCATCGCCCCGTCCGGCCTGGCGTTGGGGCCGGGCGGCACCTTGTTCGTGGCCGATGCCGGCAACCATGTGGTGAAGGCCATTTCGCCGGAGGGCGAGGTGCGCACCGTGGCGGGACATGCCGGCACGGCGGGGAAGGGCGACGGCAAGGGTATCCGCGCCGCTTTCAACCAGCCGGCCGGCCTGGCGCTGGAGGCGTCGGGCAGCCTGCTGGTGGCGGACGCCGGCAACAGCGCGCTGCGCCGGATTAGCGGCAACGGCGTGGTCAGCACCGTGGCGCAGCACCTGCCGCTGCAGCCGCAAGGCATCGCCATCGACCGGCGCGGCGGGATCGTGGTGCACGACGCGGCCATGGCGCTGCGCATCGACACGCGCGGCGCCTGGCAGGAACTGCTGGCGCCAGCCGCCGTAACGCCCACGCCACTGGCCGACGCCGCCAGCGCCAACGCCGGCAGCGGCAGCGCGGCCGCGAGCGTGCGCAACAAGCTTGCCAGCGCGCTTGGCACGGCTAGTCCGGCCGCTGCGGTAAGCGCGCCCGGCGGCGTGATTGGGGCCGGCGCCGATCACGGCAGCGCCTCCAGCTCCGCAGCAGCGGCGGATGACGGCTGCGTGCGCGGCAAATGCCTGCGCCGCTACCAGGCCACCAGCATGCCGCTGGCGCCGCGCGCGGCAGCCCAGCTACCATCCGGCCAGATGGCCGTCGACGCCCAGGGCCGCCTGCTGGCCACCGTGCCCGCCACTGGCAGCATCTACCGCATTGAACGCAACGGCATGATCACCCCCTTGCTGGGCGCGGGCGACGTGACCGGCGAGTTGTCCGGCGCCGCGCTCGACGGCGACGGCAACCTGCACCTGCTGCTGGCCGAACGCCTGGCCGCCGCTAGCTGGAACGCGCGCGGCGAGCCGCAGCCCCTGTCCCTGCAATACGCCGCCTCGCTCAACCGCGACGGCCCCGCCCTGCAAGCCCGCTTTGGCGACATCAGCCGCCTCGCCGTGGGCCGCGACGGCGGCCTGTACGTGCTCGATGGCGACCAACTGCGCCGCCTTGACAAGGACGGCATGGTGCGCACCCTGCAGCAAGAAGGCAGCTTCCGCAAACTCAGCGAAGCACGGACCGCCGCCCAGGTCGACCTGCACGGCTTCATGGCAGCGCGCCCCAGCACCGGCGTCTTCGTCACCGCCAATGGCGCGCTGGCCGGCATCAGCGCCGAAGGCATGATTTCCTTCGTCAGTGGCCCGCCCGGCATGGCCCCCGAGCAGACTGGCCTGGTCCCCGCGCTGCACCGCATCTGGGCCTATGTCGCGCAGGATGTGGAACCGTTCGTGCTACCCGGCCTGGGCCGGCACGGCATCGCCGCCGACGCCACCGGCCAGGCCTGGTACTGCAGCGACAATGTGTTATGGCGCATCCGCCCGCGCGGCGTGGCGCGCAAGATTGCATTGCAAAGCGCCGACGGCTGCGGCGACGTGCTGGTGGCCCCGAGCGACGCGGTCTTCATGCTGCACGGGCACTACCTGACGCGAGTCGGCCGCGACGGCCACCAGTTGCTGGCAGCCGGCAGCCGCGAACGCAAAGGCAACAACGACGGCGCCGGCCTGATGGCACGCTTCCGCCGCATCACGCACGCCGTGCCGGACGCGCAAAACAACCTCTACCTGCTCGACGACGGCATGTTGCGCAAGATATCAGCCGACGGCGAAGTCAGCACCGAGGGCAAAGAGTTGTACGCCGCCTTCGGCAAACTACGCGCCCTCGCCGTCGACCGCAAAGGCGTGCTCTACCTCGCCACCGAACGCACCATCCTGAAGATGAAACCCTGACACCCCCGCCTCCAGCATAAATGTCCGTTTTGGGGTCAGGAACAAAAGTGGACATTTCTCTGGGAGAAATGTCCACATTTCCCCGTTCGCGGTACCGTCCTGACCCCAAAACGGACATTTAGTTGCTGCTGCTGAGGCGGAGGCGGATTGGGTTGGCGGCGCGGGTGGCGGCGTGGGTGACATAAGCCTCCCATTGCGCGCGGGTGGTGATGTCGCCGGCGCGGCTCCAGGCGCCGCCGGCGTAGTAGCGCAGCGGCTTGCCGGCGCTGGCGGGGGCCAGGATCAATTCGTTCAGGGCGTCTTCGGCGAAGCCTTGCGCGCCGGGCACGATGACGGCGGTGCCGAAGGCGCCGTTGCTGGCTTGTTCGACCCATTGCAGCAAGACCTGGCCTTCGCGCTTGGTGGCGATCTGCGGCTGCTGGCCTTTGTCGGCGGGGTTTTTGTTCAGGCCCACGGCCACCGTCAATGCTTGCTCGCCGGCGTAGCTGAAGGTCGATTCGATCAGGTCCAGCTGCTGCCCGGCGTCCACCGTAAAGCGCTTGGTTTCCGTGACCGGCAGGCCGGCCGCGTCCCAGGCGGCGTAGGACAATTCAAACACCGTGCGCAGCGGGCCGTTGGCCAGCACCTTCCAGCCGGCGTAGTTGGTGGAGACGTACAGTTTGCCGCCTTGCCAGACGCCGGTGCCGCCGGCGCCGCGCGAGCGGCCCACGTTGTACATGTCCATGCCTTCGCCTTCGTCATGGTGGTAGTGGTCGTGGCCTTTGTTGTACCAGCGGTCGACGATCGGGTAGGGCACGCGTTTGAACCACAGATCCAGGCCGGAGGTCACCAGCACCTCCTTCACCACGCCGGCCGGTGCCGGTGCGGCGAGCGCGGGGCCGTAGGTGCGGTGCGCCAGCTTGTCGTTCTCCCAGGCGAAATCATCGAGCCGCTCCTGCACGTAGCGGGCGAAGGTCTGCTGCGGCGCGGGCGGCGCCACCGTGTCGATCTTCTCCACCGTGTAGCTGGCGCTCTTTTCGCCGGCCTTGAAGCTGTGCTGGAAAATCAGCTCGCCGTAGGCGATGCCGATGTTCTGCGGGTCCTTGGCCTGCGGCGCCACATTGGTGACCTGGTGCGGCACCACGCGGCCGCTGGCGTCGCGCACGGCGATCCTTTGCACCAGCGCGTGCGGCAGCGCCTTGTTCACTTCCGACCAGGGCACCGTCACCGTCTCGGAAGGGCGCGCGATGTCGAGGTCGTGCTGCAGCGTGATGGTGAGGCGCTCGGCGGCGCTGGCGCACAGAGCCGGCAGGGCGGCCGCCAGCGCGGCCAGGATACGGGTCGTGTTCATTGCCAGGGCTCCTTAGTGGTGCTCGCGGTAGTCGGTTGCGCCGCCTTTCGGCACGTAATGGTAGGTGCGCACGCGGAACTGGATGTCGAGCTTGGGATTGGAGACCAGCTTGATCATCTCGGCGCCGGCCAGCAGCACCGGGCCGTAGCCGTGCAGGGCGTGCTTGCTGGTGGGACGGTGGTAGTAGTAGACCTGGTCGCCGGCCAGCGTGGTGCCGACGCAGGTACCTTCGACTTCGCCCTTGTCGGTGATCCTGGTTTGCAGGCCCGCCCAGCCGGCCTGCGCGATGGAGCCGTACGGCGCCGCCGAGACCCAGCCCTGGTTGACCGCGTGCGCGATCACGTAGGTGAAGATGGCGGAGGCCGAGGTCTCCAGGTAGGAGTCGTTGCGGTCGATCATCTGGTGCCACAGGCCGCTGCCGGACTGGCGCTCGGCGATGCCCTGCAACGCCAGGCGCAGTTGCGCCAGCACTTTCGGGTAGCCCGGATGGTCTTTCGGCAGCACGTCCAGCAGGTCGGACATGGCCAGCACCGACCAGCCGTTGGCGCGCGACCAGTAGAAGTTCGGCGCGTCGTGCATGCCGGCGTGCCAGCCGTGGGTATACAGCTTGGTCTGCGGGTTGAACAGGTAGG
The DNA here is from genome assembly GCA_046523935.1 of Massilia sp. SR12. Lineage (GTDB taxonomy): Bacteria > Pseudomonadota > Gammaproteobacteria > Burkholderiales > Burkholderiaceae_D > Rugamonas. The sequence continues at coordinate 5,374,072 of CP159586.1, forward strand.
CCGACATATTCAGCACATTCGCCACCGCGTCGTCGAAATGGGCGCGCTTGCCGGTCATGCGCCCCAGTTCGGCCAGCGCCGGCACGCCCATATACAGGTCGTCGCCCCACAGCGATTCAGCTTGCGGGCGTTTGCGCGCCAGGGTGCCGTCCTTCAGGCGGAACTGCTTGTTGGCGACCCAGTCGCTGCAGGTGGCGATCATGTCGGCCAGGTCCGGGCCGATCTTGGCGGCGCGCGCGCGCATCAGCGCCGCGCACATCGAGCCAGAATCGTCCAGCGAGCGCGGGTCGAGGAAGCGCGAGAAGCTGTTGGCGCGTTCCAGCTTGAACAGCTTTTCCTGCGCCGCGAAGTAGCCCTTGGTCTCCTTGAAGAAGTTGAAGTGGCGCTCGGTCATGGCAGTGAAGCTCTTGTCGCCGGTCGCTTCGGCGGCGCGCAGCAGGCCGGCGTGCACCACGCCCATTTCATACACCTGGATGCCGAAATCGCCCTTGCTCGGCTCGAAAATGGCGTCGGCCACCGGGGTTTTCAGGTCGCTGATGGCGGCGCCGGTCTTTTTGCTGATGACGCGGGTCGGGGTGGCGCTGTCCATATAGCCGCGCACCTTGTGCAGGGTGGCGGTGATCTCGGCCACCGGCGGCATCTTATATGGCACCGGATAGCTGCCTTCACCCAGGTCGTTCGGGTTCTTATTGTCGGGATTGCGGTAAGGGCCTTCGGCTTGCGCCGGGCTGAGGGCGAACAGGCAGGCCAGGGCGGCTGCGAGCAGGGGCAAATTCGGCTTCATAGGTCTCCGGGTGCGACGTTTTAAGTGTGGTGAAAGTGCGTCATCTGGTCAGGCCATTCTAATTTGGTCAGGCCAAAACTGCAAGGTGGACTAGCCAATCGAGATTTTTGTGTGGCATACTGAAAACGAAAGCCAGGACCCGCAAAGGAAAAAAGAACATGACAATTACAGGCGCACGCTACATCAAGATGCACGAGGCAGACAATGTTGCCATCGTGGTCAATGACGGCGGCTTGCCGGCTGGCTCGGTATTTGAGGATGGGCTGGTACTGGTGGAAGGCGTGCCGCAGGGGCACAAGGTGGCGCTGGCCGACCTGGCCGAGGGCGACGCGGTCACGCGCTACAACGTGACGATCGGCTATGCCGACCACGCCATCGCGCGCGGTTCCTGGATTTCGGAGAAGGTGTTGCGCATGCCCGGCGCCCGTTCGCTGGACGGCCTGCCGATCGGTACCCGCAAGCCGGCCCCGCTGCCGCCGCTGGAGGGCTACACCTTCGAAGGCTACCGCAATGCCGACGGTTCGGTCGGCACCCGCAATATCCTGGCCGTGACCACCACCGTGCAGTGCGTGTCCGGCGTGGTGGACTTTGCGGTCAAGCGCATCAAGGAAGAACTGCTGCCGCGCTACCCGAACGTGGACGACGTGGTGGGGCTGGAGCATATCTACGGCTGCGGCGTGGCGATTGACGCGCCGGGCGCCGACGTGCCGATCCGCACGCTGCGCAATATCAGCAAGAACCCGAATTTCGGCAACCAGGTCATGGTGGTGTCGCTGGGCTGCGAAAAGCTGCCGCCGACCCGCCTGTTCCCGGCCGGTTCGATCCCGATCACCTCGTCCAACGCCAACGCGCCGGCCGGCGAGCCGGACGTGGTCTGCCTGCAGGACGGCGCCCACGTCGGCTTCATGTCGATGATCGAATCGATCATGAAGACCGCCGAGCACCATCTGAAAATTCTGAATGCGCGCCGGCGCGAAACCGTACCCGCCTCCGAGCTGGTGGTGGGCGTGCAGTGCGGCGGCAGCGACGCTTTCTCCGGCGTGACCGCCAATCCGGCAGTGGGCTTTGCCACCGACCTGCTGGTGCGCGCCGGCGCCGCCGTGATGTTCTCCGAAGTGACCGAGGTGCGCGACGGCATCGACCAGCTCACCTCGCGCGCGGAAACGCCGGAAGTTGCGCAAGCCATGATCCGCGAGATGCAGTGGTACGACGATTACCTGAAGCGCGGCAGCGCCGACCGCAGCGCCAACACCACGCCTGGCAATAAGAAGGGCGGCCTGTCGAACATCGTGGAAAAAGCCATGGGTTCGATCGTGAAGTCCGGCTCGGGCGCCATCCATGGCGTGCTGTCGCCGGGCGAAAAGCTGGCGCGCAAAGGCCTGATCTACGCCGCCACCCCGGCCAGCGATTTCATTTGCGGCACATTGCAGATGGCGGCGGGCATGAATATCCACGTCTTCACCACCGGGCGCGGCACGCCTTACGGCCTGGCGGCGGTGCCGGTGATTAAAGTCGCCACCCGCAACGACCTGGCGCAGCGCTGGCACGACCTGATGGACGTGAACGCCGGCCGCATCGCCAGCGGCGAAGCCAGCATCGAGGATATCGGCTGGGAGCTGTTCCGCCTGATGCTCGACGTGGCGAGCGGCAAAAAGACCTGGGCCGAACACTGGAAGATCCATAATTCGCTGGCGCTGTTCAATCCCGCGCCGGTTACCTGATACGGAGTAAAAGACTATGACGCAAACTGCGAAACCCTTCAAGCGCATCCTGATGACCGGCGCCGCCGGCGGCCTGGGCAAGGTGCTGCGCGACCGCATCAAGCCGTGGGCCGATGTGGTGCGCCTGAGCGATATCGCCGATATGGGCGAGGCGCGCCCGGGCGAGGAACTGGTGCGCTGTGATTTGTCCGACAAGGCGGCGGTGATGGCGCTGATGGAGGGCGTGGATGCGGTGCTGCACTTCGGCGGCATTTCGACCGAGGCGCCGTTCGAAGCCATCATGCAGGCCAATATCCTGGGCGTGGCCAACCTGTACGAGGCGGCCTACAAACACGGCGTGAAGCGCCTGATGTTTGCCAGCTCGAACCACGCGATCGGCTACTACAAGACCACCGATATGCTGGATGCGAGCATGCCGACCCGCCCGGACAGCATGTACGGTATTTCCAAGGTATTCGGCGAGCAGATGTCGCGCTACTATTACGACCGCTTCGGCATCGAGACCGTGTGCGTGCGCATCGGCTCCAGCTTCCCCGAGCCGGCCAACAAGCGCATGATGTCGACCTACCTGTCCTACGACGACCTGACCGAACTGCTGCGCTGCTCGCTGTTCGCACCGCGCGTCGGCCACACCATTGTGTTCGGCATGTCGGACAACGACTCGGTGTGGTGGGACAACCGCTACGCGGCGCACCTGGGCTACCGTCCGAAAGATTCGTCGGCCAAGTTCGCGCACCTGTTCCCGGACACCAGCGAGTTCCCGGCCAAGGACGATGTGACCACCATCTACCAGGGCGGTAAATTCCTGCTCGACGGCCCAATGTTCAAATGATCGAGCTGCGCAAGGGCAGCCTGCGCGCGGTGGTATTGCCCGCCGCCGGCGGCGGCCTGGCGCGCTTCGACCGGCTGGCTGCCGACGGCACGCCGCAGCCGGTCCTGCGGCCCGCGCCCGACGGCGTGGCGCAACCCTTGCCGGGCCAGTTGGCCTGCTTCCCGCTGGTTCCCTGGTCCAACCGTATCGCGCCGGACGGCTTTGCGTTCGAAGGCCGCCGCTATACGCCCGCGCCAACGCGCGCGGGCGAGCCGTGCCCGATCCATGGCGATGGCTGGCGCCTGCCGTGGCAGGTCGAATCGCGTGACGCGTCCAGCGTGGTGCTGTCGCTCTACCGCCGCGATGCCTCGCCTTTCGCCTTCACCGCCCACATGGCGTATGCGCTATCCGCCGACGACCTGCGCGTGACGCTGAAGGTCACCAACAACGGCGACGCAGCGCTGCCCTTCGGCCTGGGCCTGCATCCGTGGATGCCGCACCCGGAGGATGCGCTCCTGCGCGCTGCTGCGGACGGCGTCTGGCTCTCCGGCGCGGACAAGCTGCCCAGCGAGCGCGTGGCGCCACCCGCCGCGTGGGACTTCTCGAGCGCCGAGCCGCGCCCGCTGCCGCGCGAAGGCGTGGACAATGCCTTTTCCGGCTGGGACGGCCGCGCCCAGATCGACTGGCCCGCGCGCAAGCTGCGCCTGCGGATCGCGGCCGATATGGGCTACTACATCCTGTACGCCCCGCCGGGTAAAGACTTCTTCTGCTTTGAGCCGGTCGACCACCCGATCAACGCCTTCAACCTGCCGGGTGGCGCGGCCGCCAACGGCCTGAGCGTGCTGGCGCCGGGGCAGGATCTGTGGCGCAGCGTGACGTTCGCCGTCGAGGAGGTGGCATGAGGCCATCACGTGCCCGCACCGCAGCGCCCACCGTAGCCGTCGCCGTTGCGCGCCGGGCCATGGCGAGCGCCTTGCTGCCGCTGGCCGCGCTTGCCAGCGGCACCCTGGCCGTCGCCGCCGAGCCCTTCGTGCCACGCGCGCCATGGACGCCGGATCTTGGCAATGGCCGCTACCGCAACCCCATCCTGCACGCCGACTATTCCGACCCGGACGCGATCCGCGTTGGCAAGCGCTATTACATGACGTCCTCCAGTTTCAGCAACGTGCCGGGATTGCCGCTGCTGGAATCGGACGATATGGTGAACTGGCGCCTGGTCGGCCACGTCCTGCCAAGGCTGGTGCCGGAAGACGCCTTCCGCACGCCGCAGCACGGCAAAGGCGTATGGGCGCCCAGCCTGCGCCACCACGCCGGAAAATTCTGGATCTTCTATCCCGACCCCGATTACGGCATTTACGTCATCACCGCCAAACACTTCGCCGGCCCCTGGAGCAAACCGCGCCTGCTCATGGCCGGCAAAGGCCTGATCGATCCCACACCGCTGTGGGACGACGACGGCAAGGCATGGCTGCTGCACGGCTGGGCGAAATCGCGTGCAGGCTTCAACAACGTGCTAAGCCTGCGCCCCATGGCGCCGGACGGCAGCCGCATGCTGGACGACGTGAGCCGCGTCGTCATCGACGGCAACACGCTGCCCGGCTACAAGACGCTGGAAGGCCCCAAGTTCTACAAACACAATGGCTGGTACTACGTGTTCGCCCCAGCGGGCGGGGTGGAGTTCGGTTGGCAATCGGTGTTCCGCTCGCGGCATATCGACGGCCCTTATGAAGCACGCATCGTGATGGAGCAGGGCGCGAGCGAAACCAACGGCCCGCACCAGGGCGCCTGGGTGCGCGCGCAAGATGGCAGCGACTGGTTCTACCACTTCCAGGATAAGCGCGCGTTCGGCCGCGTGGTGCATTTGCAACCGATGCGCTGGCAGGGCGACGGCTGGCCGATCATCGGCGAGCCATCCGCCAAGGCCGGCGTGGGGCAACCGGTGAGTGAACACGCCAAGCCGATGGCGGCCCGTGTGCGTGCTGTCGGCGCGGTATCGCCCGCCGTCGGCGATGAGTTCGACACGATGCAGCTTGCCCCGCAATGGCAATGGGTCGCCAATCCGCAAGCTGCCTGGTACTCGCTATCCGCACGCGCCGGCCATCTGCGCCTGCACGCGCAGCCTGCGCCCGGCGGCAATGCCCCGCTGCGATCAATGCCTTCCGTGTTGACGCAGAAGCTCCCCGCCCCCGCCTTCACCGCTGTTGCGAAACTGGAACTGCATGCAATCGCTGATGGTGATGCGGCAGGCCTGGCGATGTACGGCCAAAATTACGCCTGGCTCGGCCTGCGCCGCGAGGACGGCGAGGTGCGCGTGGTGCTGGTACGCTGCGAAGCGGCCAACGAAAAATGTCAGGAACAGACCGCCGCCACCTTGCCCGCGCCCGCGCAGACCATGCACCTGCAAATGCAAGTTGGCGCCAGCGGCCAAACCACGTTCGCCTTTAGCGCCGATGGTAAGCTCTACACGCCCATCGGCGGTCCATTCAACGCAGCCATGGGCCGCTGGGTCGGCGCCCAGATCGGCCTTTTCGCCCGTGGCAGCAATGGCGCTTACGCCGACATCGACTACCTGCGCATCACCCCATAAAAGGGGCAGCAGTCGGAAACATAAACTCTTTCTTACGCGATCAAACCGACATATGCGCCCCCGTGCTGCGCTTCTAGCGTGGCGCAGGGCGCAGCATGCCGAGGTGGCCGGCACCGGCGTTGGTCATGACGTTAGGCTGCACATCCGCCGCCGGCAGTGCGGTGAAAGTGTATGGCACGCTCCAGCCGACATCGCCCGGCAAGCCGCACTCCGCCAGCGCCTTGCCATTCAACTGCGAACCGCGATCGAGCACCGCACCGGCATCTGCGCCGCCCGGATTGCGCAGCACATCGCCGCAACCGCGCGCACCCTCGATATCGTAGGCATTGGCATCAATGATCACGCGCGCCTGCTTGGCGATGCCCACGCTGTAGCCATGCGCATACTCCGCATGTTTGCGCGAGCCCTTGTGGAAGTTGTTCAGCAAATGCACCTGTCCAAAGCGCACACGCGGCGCGCGCGACGAGACGTGGTCGAAGAAGTTGTTGGCAAAGGTCACGCGCAGGTGATCTTCGTCGCCGCTGGCGCTATCGCTGGCGCCCACCAGCGTGTTTTTCTCATGCAGCGAGAAGTGGTTGTACGACACGGTGACAAAATCCGAAGCGCCCGTGATATCCAGCGCCCCGTCGTGGCACTGTTTCAGCATACCGTTCTCGCGCGGCGCCTGGCCGTCCGTATCAGGCGAATCGGTAAAGCTGTTGTGGTCGATCCACACATGGTGCGAGCCGAAGACGGTGATGCCGTCGTAGACCGAATTCCAGTTGCCGTTGGCACCGTCCTGCGGATCCCACTTCGGCGCCGGGTCGCAGGGATTGCGGATCGACAGGTTGCGGATGATGACCTGGCTCACATTCGATACCTGCAAGCTCGCGTTGACAAAGCCCGCATCCTCGCCCAGTCCGATCAGCGTGGTGTTGGATGGCAGCCGCACCACGCCCGGCTTGGCGCCATCGGCCATGTCGATGGTGCCGCGCACCTGGATGATGCGGGCCGTAGCGGCCGCCTTGAGCGCCGCCAGCAGTTCCGCGCGCGTGCCCACCGTATGCAGCGCGTTGGCGGCAGCAGAGGCGCCGCCTTGCGTGCCGCCCTCCATGCCCGCCCAGCCAGCGGCAGGCGCATGTTCGCGCGCCAGGCCGCGCGCGGTATCAGCCGGATCGACCAGTGGGCCGAGGGCAGGGAACAGGCGCAGCAACTCGCGCGCCGCCATATCGCCGAAGAAGCGGCCGCCTTTCGGTCCCAGGTGGGTGTAATCGAAGCCGGCGCCTTTAGGCGCGGCCAGCGTATCGGCCTGCTCCGGCCCCATCTCCTGCACCGCAGCGAGCGACAAGGCGTTCAGGTCCAGCAACGCCGCGCCTTCGCGCCGCGCCACCTCGCGCGCCGCCGCTGCCCACGGTGCCAGGTCATTCCACACATAGCCATTGCGGAAGCTGCGGCGGGTGAGGGACGTCACCAGCACCGGCACGCCGCCGCCAGCCTTCACATCCGCCACATAGCGCGCCAGGTTGGCCGGATACTCGCGCACCAGGTCGGTCGAACGCCCCGGTTTGCCCGGCTGGTCGTTGTGGCCAAACTGCATCAGCACATAGGTCTTGTTGAAGCCTGCGCTATTGCGCAGCAGCGCCTGCACTTTATCCCAGCGGCCTTCCGCGCGGAAGGAGCCGGAGCTGCGGCCGTTCTTGGCCAGGTTCAGGCATTGGGTGTCGGGGCGCTGGCGACGGCACAAGTAGTCGCCGTAACCGCCGCCGCTGGCGACGGTCGAATCGCCGGTCAGGATGATGCGGTCAGCCGCCTGCGCGGTGGAAAGGGAAGTGAGGCAAGCGAGGGACAGCAGGACGTGGCGCAGCATAAGGCTCCTCCAAAGGATAGCCTCATTCTATTTTGGCCTGACCGCACAATCAAGTGGTCAGGCCAAATATTTTGATCAACCGCGCGAGAAGGTTTTGGTGACGCGTTCCAGGTGGGCGCGCATGGCCTGGCGCGCGCCGGCCGCATCGTGCGCCGCGATGGCCGCCACGATATTGCGATGGTCGTCCAGCGTGTGCTGGCGCAGTTCCTCGGTCTGGAAGTGCTCTTTCAGCTTATGCCACATGGTGCCGCGCTGGTTCCACAGCGTTTCCACCACGCCCACCAGCGCCGTATTGCCGGTGGCGCGCGCGATGGCCAGGTGGAAGTTGCGGTCGGCCTGCTCGTTGCTGGCGCGGTCGTCGTGGTGGCGCTCCATATCCGCCGCCGCGCGCAGGATGGCGTCGATGGAGGAATCGGTCGCCATCTTGGCCGCGATGGCCGCCACTTCGGATTCAATCAGGCGGCGCGCCGCCAGCACCTCGAATGGGCCCGGCCCGCCTTCCTCAACGTCGGACGGGGCGGAGGCCTGCTCGCTCACATACACGCCGGAGCCGCCGCGCACTTCGACCACGCCGGACAACTCCAGCGCGATCAAGGCTTCGCGCAGGGAAGCCCGGCTTACGTTCAGTTTCACGGCCAGTTCGCGCTCGGCCGGCAGGCGGGTGCCGGGCTTGATATTTTCGGCGCGGATCAGGTCCTGGATTTTGGCCGCGACGACGCGGTACAGGCGTTGTTCGCTGGCTGGATTTGACTCCGATGCGACAGTCTTCTTATTCATGCGGCCTGGGCCTTTGGGGAGAGGGGAAATGGTCGCCCGATTTTAATTTGGTCTGGCCAATTCCGCAAGAAAAGCGCAGGCGTGGATGTATCTGATAGGATGTCTGACATCTTTTTCGGGTGTATAATGGGGTATGACTATCCTTCCCCGCAAACGACACACCCTGGCCCAGGGCGTGGTCGAACAAATCAGCGCCAGCATCAACGGCGGCGTGCTGAAGCCCGGCGACAAGTTGCCGACCGAATCGGCCATCATGGAGCAGCATGGCGTGAGCCGCACCGTGGTGCGCGAAGCGATTTCGCATTTGCAGGCGGCCGGCCTGGTGCAGACGCGCCACGGCATCGGCACCTTCGTGCTGGAAAAGCCGCGCCAGGCGAGTGGCCTGGGGATCGACGCCGAGAGCATTGTCACCGTGCGCGACGTGCTGGCCATCCTTGAGCTGCGCATCAGCATGGAAACCGAGACCGCCGGCCTGGCTGCCGCCCGCCGCAGCGATGAGCAGGTGGCTGAACTGGGGCAGGCGCTGGGCGATATGCGGCAGGCGATGGAGCAGGGCCGCGCTTCGGTGGAAGCTGACCGCCGCTTTCATCTGGTGATTGCCAAGGCTACTGGCAACCGCTATTTCGTTGATATTTTGGGGCAGCTGGGGCAGGCAATTATTCCGCGTGCGCGGGTGAATACGGCGGGGCTGGCGCAGGATCGCCCGGCTGAGTATCTGGAACGCGTGCATCGTGAGCATGAGGATATTTATCGCGCGATTCAGCGCCAGGATGGGGAGGCGGCCCGTGCGGCTATGCGGACGCACCTTTCTAACTCGCGGGAGCGGTTGCTGCAGGCTCAGCAGCGGTTTGAAGATCGGGGTCAGGTCTGACAATCGGACATTTTGCGGGCGGGGCTGTTACTTTTGTTCGGGCCCGGGCCGCAAAATGACCGATTGACAGACCTGACCCCTGCGCAAAATGTCCGATTGTCAGACCTGACCCCGATTTTGCTTGCGTTGGTGGGAATTCAGTTGTACGATGACTTACAACTGAAGTCTGTTCCTACACCACACAAAGGAGTCAATGATGTCGATGTCCCCGCAAGAACTCAAAAAAGTCATGTCGTCCGGCCTGCTGTCTTTCCCGATTACGGACTTTGACGCGCAAGGTAATTTCAATGCGCAGTCCTACGCCGGTCGCCTGGAGTGGTTGGCGCCTTACGGTGCGAGCGCGCTGTTCGCGGCGGGCGGCACCGGTGAGTTCTTCTCGCTGACCGCGCCGGAGTATTCGGAAATTATCAAGGTGGCGGTGGATAGCTGCCGTGGCAAGGTGCCGCTGCTGGCCGGTACCGGCGGCCCGACCCGTCAGGCGATCGCGCTGGCGCAGGAAGCAGAGCGCCTGGGCGCGGATGGCCTGCTGCTGCTGCCGCATTACCTGACCGAGGCGAGCCAGGATGGTTTGGTCGAGCACGTGGCGGCGGTCTGCGCCTCCGTGAAGATCGGCGTCATCGTTTATAACCGCGCCAACTGCCGCCTGTCGGCCAATTCGCTGGCGATCCTGGCTGAGCGCTGCCCGAACCTGGTCGGCTTCAAGGACGGTATCGGCGATATCGAACTGATGGTGCAGATCTACCGCAAAATGGGCGACCGTTTCTCCTACCTGGGCGGCCTGCCGACTGCGGAAGTGTATGCCGGTGCCTACAAGGCGCTCGGCACGCCGGTGTATTCGTCGGCCGTGTTCAACTTCGTGCCGAAACTGGCGATGGACTTCTACCACGCGACCGTTGCCGGCAATACCGCCGAAACCAACCGCATGCTCGACGAGTTCTTCCTGCCTTACCTGGAGATCCGCAACCGCAAGGCGGGTTACGCGGTGTCGATCGTGAAGGCCGGTGCGCGCCTGGTGGGTCATTCCGCCGGTCCGGTGCGTCCACCGCTGACCGATATGACGGCGGAAGAAGATGCCATGCTGCTGGCGCTGATCAAGAAGCAGGGTGCCCAATAATGCAGCTCACCGGTGAAATGATCATCGGCCAGCAACTGGTGCGCGGCGCGGCCGGCACCCAGCTGGCCTTTAACCCGGCCACCAAGGCGACCATGCTGCCGGAGTTCGGCCAGGCCGACGCGGCGGACGTGGAGCGCGCTTGCGCTCTGGCGGAGCAGGCTTTCGACGCCTACCGCAGCACCACGCCGGAAGTGCGCGCTGCCTTCCTGGAGGCGGTGGCCAACAATATCGACGCGCTGGGCGCGACCCTGACCGAGCGCGCCATGGCCGAAACCGGCCTGCCGCAGGCGCGCCTGGAAGGTGAGCGTGGCCGCACTGTGAACCAGTTGCGTTTGTTCGCCAAAGTGGTGCGCGACGGCCACTGGCAGCAGGCGACGCTGGATTCGGCGCTGCCGCAGCGCACGCCGCCGCGTCCCGACCTGCGCTTGCGCAAAATCGCGGTGGGTCCGGTGGCGGTGTTTGGCGCTTCCAATTTCCCGCTGGCGTTCTCGGTGGCGGGCGGCGATACGGCGTCCGCGCTGGCTGCTGGTTGCCCGGTGGTGGTGAAGGCGCACGGCGCCCACCCTGGCACCTCGGAGCTGGTGGCGCGCGCGGTGCAGAAGGCGGTCGCTGACAGCGGCCTGCCGGAAGGCGTGTTCTCCATGATCCATGGCGACGGCCGCACCGTGGGCCAGGCGCTGGTGGCGCATCCGTCGATCAAGGCGGTGGGCTTTACCGGCTCGCGCCAGGGCGGCACGGCGCTGATGCGCACCGCTGCCGGGCGCGCGGAACCGATCCCGGTCTATGCTGAAATGAGCTCGATCAACCCGGTCTTCATGCTGCCGGCGGTGTTGGCCGGCGGTGCGGAAGCGCTGGGCGCGGCCTTCGTCGAATCACTGGTCATGGGCGTGGGGCAGTTCTGCACCAACCCTGGCCTGGTGATCGGCGTGGCCGGTCCCGACTTCGACCGCTTTGCCGCCGCTGCCGCCGCCGCGCTGCAGCCAAAGGGCGCGGGCACCATGCTGACCGCTGGCATCCACACCGCCTACCAGGCTGGCGTTGGCCGCCTGTCGGACGTGGCGGGCGTGCAGGCGCTGGCGACCGGGCAGCAGGAAGGTGCCGGCTGCGCTGCGCAAGCCGCGCTGTTCCGCGTCGATGCCGCAACCTTCCTGGCCAGCCACGCGCTGCAGGAAGAGGTGTTCGGCCCGGCCTCGCTGCTGATCGCTTGCCGTGATGAGGCGGAGGTGCTGCGCCTGGCGGCCGGACTGGAAGGCCAACTGACCGCCACCGTGCATTGCGCGGCAGACGATCATGGCTTTGCGGCCAAGCTGCTGCCTACGCTGGAACGCAAGGCGGGCCGCGTGCTGTTCAACGGTTTCCCGACCGGCGTTGAAGTGTGCCACGCGATGGTGCACGGCGGCCCCTTCCCGGCCACTTCGGACACCCGCACCACCTCGGTCGGCGCCATGGCGATCGAGCGTTTCCTGCGTCCGGTGAGCTACCAGAATGTGCCGCAGGCCTTGCTGCCGGCGGCCCTGCGGGACGATAATCCACTGCGCCTGGCGCGCATTGTGGATGGCGAGCTGCGCACGGCAATTTAATTTGTGTAGTACGGCCGGGGGAGACACCGGCCGCTTTGACTGATATTAAAACTATGAATCAGCACAACCCGCAAGCCGTCGGCCTGGCCGACGCGCCGGCTGCCGCCATCGGCAAATACCGCTGGACCATCTGTGGCCTGCTGTTCTTCGCCACCACTATCAATTACCTGGACCGCCAGGTGCTGTCGCTGCTGGCCCCCGCGCTGTCCAAAGAATTCGGCTGGTCGAACAACGACTACGCCAATATCGCGGCCGTGTTCCAGTTCGTGTATGCGATTTCGATGCTGTTTGCGGGCCGCGTGATCGACAAGATGGGCACGCGGCGCGCCTTTGTGCTGGCCATTGTGGTGTGGTCGCTCGGCGCCATCCTGCACGCCTACGCGGTGGCGATCGGCAGCGCTGTCAGCAACCTGTTTGTCAGCTTTGGCCTCGCTGCGGTACCGATTTCGGTGGCCGGCTTCATGGTCGGGCGCGCGGTGCTGGCGCTGGGCGAGGCGGGCAACTTCCCGGCCGCCATCAAGGCCACCGCCGAATACTTCCCGAAGAAGGAGCGTTCCTTCGCCACCGGCATTTTCAACTCCGGCGCCAATATCGGCGCGATCCTGGCGCCGATCACGGTGCCGCTGATCGCCGAGCTGTGGGGCTGGCAGTCGGCCTTCATCATCATCGGCGCGGTCGGCTTTGTGTGGATGGGCTTCTGGCTGTACTTCTACGAAACGCCGGCGCGCCAGAAGCGCCTGTCGCGCGCGGAGCTGGACTACATCAACAGCGATGCGGCCGATGCCGCCGCCGCCCCTGTCGCACCCGCCGCCACCGAGGCCACCGAGGCCCCGCGCAAGGCGTCCTGGTTCAAGCTGCTGTCCTATCGCCAGACCTGGGCCTTCACGGTGGGTAAATTCCTGACCGACGGCGTGTGGTGGTTCTTCCTGTTCTGGCTCCCCAAATTCATGTCGGCGCAATACGGCATGACCACCACCGAGATGGTGGTTCCGCTGGCGGTGCTGTACTCCATGACCATGGTCGGCTCGATTGGCGGCGGCTGGTTCCCGGCTTACTTCATCAATCGCGGCGCCAGCGTGTACCACGGCCGCATGCGTGCCATGCTGACCATCGCCTTCTTCCCGCTGGCGGTGCTGCTGGCGCAGCCTTTCGGCTACCTGGGCGTGTGGGTGCCGGTGCTGCTGATCGGCATTGGCGCCTCGGCGCACCAGGCCTGGTCGGCCAACCTGTTCACCACCGTGTCCGACATGTTCCCGAAACATAGCGTCGGCTCCGTGGTCGGTATCGGCGGCATGGCGGGCGGCCTGGGCGGCGTGTTGATCACCAAGGTGGCTGGCAAGCTGTTCGACCACTACAACGCCCTGGGCCAGATCCAGACCGGCTATATGATCATGTTCAGCTTCTGCGCGCTGGCCTACCTGGTGGCCTGGTGCATCATGAAGGCGCTGGTGCCGGCGCATAAGGAAATCACGGACCTGTAATGGAAAAAGTCAGCGGAGTTCATTGCATGGTGGGTGAAAGCCCCACCTGGCATGCGGCGGAAGGCGCGTGGTACTGGGTCGATATCCCGGCGCGCCGCATCTGGCGCCTGGAGTACGCCAGCGGCGCGACGCGCTCCTGGCAGGTGGCGGAGATGGCGGCCTGCGTCTCGCCAGCCGCGCGCGGCGGCCTGATCGCGGGCATGGAGAGCGGCATCTTCCACCTTGCGCTCGGCGACGACGGTAGCGTGGCGGCCGAGCGCCTGGCGGCGCCGCCTGCCTCCGAACTGTTCGAGGGCATGCGCTTTAACGACGGGCGCTGCGACCGGCAGGGCCGTTTCTGGGCCGGCACCATGTTCATGGATATGGCGGCGGCGCGCGCGGTCGGCAACTTGTACCGCTACACGGCGGAAGAGGGGCTATCGACGCCTTTCGTGTCCGGCATGCTGACGCAGAACGGTACCGCCTTCTCGCCGCGCGGCGATGTGATGTACCTGTCCGATTCGCACCCGCAGCGACGCATGGTGTGGGCGTTCGATTACGATATCGCGAGCGGCACGCCGCACAACAAGCGCATCTTCCTCGACCTCGGCACCCAGCAGGGACGGCCGGACGGCGCGGCGGTCGATGCCGACGGCTGCTACTGGAGTTGCGCCAACGACGGCAGCCTGCTGCAGCGCTACACCCCGGCCGGTGTGCTGGACCGCGAGATTGCGCTGCCGTTCGCCAAGCCTTCCATGTGCAGTTTCGGCGGGCCGGCGCTCGATACCTTGCTGGTCACCTCCATCGACCACGGCACCGTCAGCGACGGCTGGCCCGGTAGCGTGGTCCTGCTGCGTCCCGGTGTGCAGGGTGTGGCGGAAGTCCCGTTCGCCGCCTGAGCGGCGCGTGTGGCGGATTCGCCGCACTGTACATTTGATGCAGCGCAAAGCCTGTCGCAATGATGCCGGCGTGGCGCCGCAGGGCAGCAGATGGCTGCCTACAATCGCCCCTACTACTTCAACTGGCGGGGGCGATAATGGAATTCGAAGTCTTCAGCGACGGCTCGGGCGCATTCACCGGCGCCGACGAGGCGGAACAAGCCGCGATCGATAAATTCATCGAGTTGCTGGCGCCGCTCGACAAGCAGCGCATCAGCGACAAGCGCATGGCGGCTATGCTGGAGCGCTGCATCAGCGAGACGCCCGCCTACCTCGATCCCTACGAGGCCCTCGCATCCTTGTACCTAATGAGCGGCAAGCCAGCCAAGGCGCTGAAACTGGCGCGCAAAGGCGTGGCCTTGGCCAATGCCTTGCTGCCGCCCGGCTTTGCCGGTCGCATTCCATGGGAACACAAAGGCAATCGTTCTTACCTGGCGCTGATGCGCACCGTGGTGACGTGCCTGTGTGGAACGCGCCAGCATAAGGAGGCCGCACAATACGCGGCCACGATGCTGGCGCTGGACCCCAGCGATGGCGCCGCAGCCCGTTTCTCCGCGGGGCACGAGGCGCTGCGGGCGGGCGACACGGAAACCGCACGCCATCTGTTCCGCGACTATGCGCATGAATATCCACCGTTCTACTATGAGCTGGGTTTAGTCTTGTTCAATGAGCGCCAGTTGGTAGCGGCGGCGACGGCATTCCGGCGCGGCATCGCCGCCAATCCCTATATTGCGATGCTGTTGTCCACGGGAGCGCAGCCAAACGCTTTCCCCATCGCGCACATCCACTGGTGCGAAAGTCCCGATGCCGCCATCCGCTACCTGGACGTATATGGCAGCGTATGGGATGGCAAGGGGGAGGTGCAGCGCTTCCTCTACTGGCTTTTCAACCATTCGAAGGTGATGATGGAACGCGCCGCCATCATGGCGTGCAAGGAGGAACGGCCCTTCACGGAGACGCCCGACCTGGATGAATCCGCGCTGGCGCACGAAGCCGCACTGGTCGATGCCATCGACGACACCCTCTCCGCCGCCATCGTCCGGCAGCGCGACACGCCGCTCGGCCCAATGTGGCCGTGGGACACCTACGCAGGCGCCCAGCCGGAGCATACGCTCCACTAAACGTCCATGCAGCAGAAATGCCCGGTTTGGTGTATTTTGGGGATAGATAGAACGATGGAGAAACGGACTTCGCATTGGAAGCTGTCTCTTGTTTCGTGTAAGGAGTTATGAACATGAAATGTCCTTTCTGTGGACGCGTGGAATTGCAGCGAGTGGTTCGCGATATTCCGTTGACGTTCAAGGGGCGGCATGCCGTGGTTGCCGAGGTTTCGGGAGACATGTGCGAAGCCTGCGGCGAAATGTTCCTGGCTGATGGCGAGGCCGATCGTATTGGTTCTGCAATGCGGGAGCTCAAGCTGGGCTTCGAACCGCGACTGGCATAGAGGGACGCTGGTTTACCGGGCAGTTTCGATCTGATAGAGTCCGTGCAGTAGTTTTACGGAGCCTAAAGATGATCTGTCCCTTTTGCGACCAGCCTGCGATGAAGCACGCGGTGCGCGATATCCCTTTTGAGTACAAGGGCGAATCCACTGTGATTCCGCACGTGGAGGGCGATTTTTGCGATGGCTGCGGCGAGATGATCATGGCTGACGCGGAATCGCTGCGCGTCGGCACCGCGATGCGCGCCTTCCAGGTGCAGGTCGACGCCCGCGCCTAACGGCGTTGCTAGCGGCGTTAAGTGCGCGGCAGCTCGCGCACTTCCACCGTTCCCCCGGCCTCGTAGGTCGGATTCCCATCCAGCAGGGCCTGGGCGGCGGCCAGGCTTTCCGCCCGTACCCGGATAAAGCCGGTGCAGCCGGGCGGCGCGGGCTGGGCGCCGCTGCCTTGCCTGCAACGCAGGCCGGCGCCGATAGCGCTGCCGCCATCGAACTGGCCGCTAGCCTGCAGGCGAGTGATATAGGCGTCCCACAGCGCGCCGTCATCGGCCATCGTTGCGTCGGCGGCATCGCCGAACATCAGGAAAATATACTCGTTCATGGCTGGCCTTCCGCCAGTGCGCGGCAGAAGGCGGCGCTGGCTTCGTCGGATGGAAAACAGGATTCGACGTGCAATTCTTCCAGCGTCACGTCGCGCGGGGTACCGAAGGTGGTGACGGTCGAGAAGAAGGCCACGCGCCGGCCATCCCTTTCAAACACGGTTTCCAAGGTCGGTGTCGGCACCGCGCGCAAGTCGCGCTGGCGCCAATGCTGCGGCACGCCGGGATAGGACAGCACTTCTTCCAGCAGTGCGCGCGCCTTGTCGTCGTTGGGCGTGGTGGCCACCAGCTTGTGCAGGTGGGCCAGCAAGTGGCTGCCCACTTCCTCCCAGTTCACCAGCACGCCGCGCACATCCTGCGGGTCGAACACGTGGCGCAGCATATTGCGGTGCGGGCTGTCGCGCCCCCCCAGCAGCCAGCGGTTCATGCGCACGGCGGCCTGGTTGGCCATGACGATGTCCCAGTGGCGGTTCATCAGGAAGGCGGGGTAGGGCTCCTGCTGCTTCAGCATGGCCTCGATGGCGCGCCGCATGGGCGCCAGGTCCGGGTTGGCCAAGGCCGACTCGGTGTAGCGCGGGGCGTAGCCGGCGGCCACCAGCAGGGCGTTGCGGTCGCGCAGGGTCATCTCCAGCGTATCGGCAATGCGCGCCAGGATATCGCGGCTGGGCTGGGTCTTGCCGGTTTCGATAAAGCTCAAATGGCGGGTCGAGACGCCGGCATCCAGCGCCAGGTCCATCTGGCTCAGGCGGCGGGCGGAGCGCCATTCTCGCAGCAGGGCGCCGACGTGGGCGATGGGGGTGTGTGCGTTCATATGGCCATAGTAGCAAGGTTTGGCGCTGCGCTTCCATGACCTCGGAGGTAATGGATTTGCGGCTGCGGCGCGCCCATCATGCACTCCATCGAACAACTGTCTACAAGGAGATTTGCCATGATGCGCCGGGACTTTCTGAAATTCGCACTGACTTCCGCCACCCTGACCGCCGGGGCGGCCGCCGCACACATCGCCAGCGCGTCCGCTGCCCAAGGCCGGGGCGTGGGGCAGGGCACAGCGGGGCAGGGCGCCCGCTTGACGCGGGCCGAGGCCGAGGCGCGGGCCGTGGCGGCGCGCGATGCGCGGACCTGGCGTGCGGCCCGTCGCATGGTGCCCACCAGTTTTGGCCGCATCGCCGTGGTGGAACGCGGCCACGGCCCGCAAGCAGCCCTGTTCCTGCATGGCCTGCCTTTGAACAGCTTCCAATGGCGCGGCGCGGTGGCACGCCTGGCCGCGCACCGCCGCTGCATCGCCCCCGACTTCCTCGGCCTGGGTCACAGCGAACCGGCGCCGGACGCCAGGCTCGATCCCGACAGCCAGGCCGCCATGCTGGCCGAACTGCTGGACAAACTCGGCGTGGGAAAAGTTGACATTATTGCCAGCGACAGCGGCGGCGCCGTCGCGCAGATCTTCCTGGTGCGCTACCCCGAGCGTGTACGCAGCCTGCTGCTGGCCAACTGCGACACCGAAATCGACTGCCCGCCGACCGCCATGCTGCCGGTGATCGACCTGGCCAAGCAAGGCCGCTTCGCCAAGGAGTGGCTCGAACCCTGGCTGGCCGACAAAGACAAAGCGCGCTCCAACCAAGGCCTGGGCGGCCTGTGTTACGCCCAGCCAGCCGCCCTGGCCGACGAAGTGTTCGAAACCTACCTGCGCCCCTTGGTCGAGCACCCCGAACGCCTGCACGGCTACATCGCCGCGCTGGAGCGCAACGTCTTGCAAGGCATCCAGCCCGCCCTGCAAGCCAGTCAAGTGCCGGTGCGCGTGCTGTGGGGTATGGCCGACGACATCTTCCTGCCGCGCGGCGCCGACTACCTGGAGCAAGCCTTCGGCAACAGCCAAGGCGTGCGCCGCATCGCCGGCAGCAAGTTGTTCTGGCCCGAGGAGCGCCCCGGGCTGCTGGCACAGGAGGCGTTGGCCCTGTGGCGTGCGGCGGCCTAGGGTAGAATGTCCGGTTTGGTTCTAGATTAAGGTTTTGCGATGAAATGGGCTGTTGTCGGTTTCTACATATTGTCCGTCTTGCACATCCACTTCCGTGGCAAGGTACGCCTGCCGTTCGGGCGCCAGTTGTTCGACCACTCGTCGTTCATGGCCCCGATCAACATCTTCATGCACTGGTTCTCGCGCGTGCCGTCCACGCCCTACCTGCCGGTTGACACCTTCAAGGAACTGCAGCCGCTGCAAGACAACTGGCAGGTGATCCGCGCCGAAGCGGAAAACCTGCTGCGCCTGCAAAAGATCAAAGCCTCCGAAAAGAACGACGACGCCGGCTTCAATTCCTTCTTCAAGAACGGCTGGAAGCGTTTCTACCTGAAGTGGTACAACGCCAGCCACCCGTCGGCCCAGGAGCTGTGCCCGCAGACTTACGCGCTGCTGGCCGGCATCCCGTCGGTGAAAGCCGCCATGTTTGCCGAACTGCCGCCGGGCGGCAAGCTCAATCCGCACCGCGACCCCTTCGCCGGCTCCCTGCGCTACCACCTGGGCCTGGCCACGCCGAACGATGACCGCTGCTTTATTGACGTGGACGGCGAACGCCATTCCTGGCGCGATGGCCAGGGCGTGATCTTCGACGAAACCTATATCCACTGGGCCATCAACGGCAGCGAGAGCGACCGCATCATCCTGTTCTGCGACGTTGAGCGCCCGATGCGCTATCGCTGGGCGCAAGCGGTCAACCGCTTCCTCGGCCGCACCATGATGACCGCCGCCGCCTCGCCCAACGAGCAGGGCGACCAGGTTGGCCTGGTGTCGAAATTGTTCCGCGTGTCCTTCTACGCCGGCAAATACCGCCGCGCCTTCAAGGCCTGGAACAAGACGGTCTACAAAATCACCAAGTTTGGCCTTATCATCGGCCTCGCAGCAGCGATCTACTACATCTGAGGCAGCGCGCTGCCTCGCTACAAGGAGGCAGCATGCACCCAATCCTGCGCGGCGCCGTGGCCTTTGTGCTGGCCGCCGCCGCCATCCTCGCCAACGCCGGCACCCTGCGCGACATCCCCTACGGCAGCGACCCACGCCAGCGTTTCGACGTCTACCTTCCCACGCAAGCAGCGACGGCAGCCCCGGTCATCTTCATGGTGCATGGCGGCGGCTGGCGCATCGGCGGCAAGGCGGAAGCGGCGGTGGTGCAGAACAAAGTGCCGTACTTCACCGCGCGCGGCTACGTCTTCATTTCGATCAATTACCGCATGCTGCCCGACGCCGATCCCTGGCAGCAGGCGCAGGACGTTGCGCTGGCGCTGGCCAGCGCCCAGGCCAAGGCGCGCGAATGGGGCGCGGACCCGCGCCGCTTTGTGCTGATGGGCCATTCGGCCGGAGCGCACCTGGTCGCCTTGCTGGCGACCGATCCCACGCTGGCGCCGGGCAGCCACTGGCTTGGCACGGTGTCCCTCGATAGCGGCGCGCTGGACGTGCCGGACATCATGCAGCAGCGCCATATGCGCCTGTACGACGAAGCGTTCGGCAGCGATCCTGCCTTCTGGCGCAAGGTCTCGCCGCTGCACGCACTGCGTCCCGGCGCGCAAGCGCTGCTGCTGGTGTGCTCCACCCAGCGTGAGCGCGCCTGCCGCCAGGCACGCGACTTCGCCCGCCGCGCACAGGGCAGCGGCGTGCGCGCCGAAGTACTGGAACAAGACAAGAGCCACCGTGAAATCAACCTGCAACTGGGCGCCGACCAGGCCTACACCGGCGCCGTGCAAAGCTTCCTGGATAGCCTGCGCTAACGGCAGCCTTCCGCCAAAGGGAAGTGATAGCGCTGCGCGATGCGGCGCCACTCGCGGTCGCAGGGCATGGCCGCAGCGATACGGTCTAGTTCCTGCGCCAGTCCACTGTTCCCCGGCGCCAGCACGAAGTGGCGCCCAAACTGGTTGAATGGCTTGTCGCCCACATGTAGCTGCCCGACCGGCAGCTTTTCCTTGTCCATCTGGCGCCGCAGGTAGCGGAAAGAGCTTAGCGGCATCACGGTGAAATCCGCCTCGCCGCGCGCCAGGCGGCGCAGGTTGCTCATGGCATCGTAGGCATTGCTGCGCGGGATGCCCTTGCCGACGTATTCATCGATGCCCGGATAACGGTTGCCGTAGATGCCGGCGAAGCGCAGCCCCACCAGCGAGGCCGGCCCATCGTAACGCACCGGATTTTCCAGGCGCGAGATGATGGCATTGCTGTCCTCCAGGAAGGGCGGGCTCCAGTGGAAGCGCTTCTGCGGCACATCGCCGATAAAGATCGGCGCCAGGAAGAGCGCCACGCCGTCAAAGCCGGATGGCGCCTCCATGCGCTGGTTCAGGTCGCGCCGCGTCAGGTTCACTAGTTGTAGCTGGTAGTGGCCCTCCAGCTTGCGGTTGACGTAGGCGATCAGGTCCGGCGCCAGTCCCCGCTTGCCCTCCACGTAAGGCGCGCCGCCGTAGCTGTTGTAGGCCTTGACGACGGTGCTTGCAGCGGCAGGCGCGCCGGCAAGGGCACCGCAAAGCGCCAGGAGGAGGAAGGGGCGTGGCATACTATTTGACGCGCTGGCGCGCCTCTTCACGCGTCAGGATCCAGATCCGGTCGATGGCGCCGTTCATGTCTTCCGTGTAGTTGACGACAACGTCCTTATCGCGCAGCGAGGCAGGCGTCAATGTCATGTTGTCCTCGCTCACGATGCGCGCCGCAGGCGACAACTGGCGCAGTTTTCCATCGATATAAATGTCCGGCGCATAGCCCGCCGTCATCTTGCCGCGCTTGGCGGTCAGGGGGAACGGGCGCGGCTCGGGATCGGCCAGGGCCGGCAGGGAAATGAAGGCCGCGAGGGCCAGCAGGAAGTGTCGTTTGTCCATGCGCGCCAGCTTACCATGCTGACGAACATCATTCGGGGTCAGGTCTGATAATCGGACAAATGGTGCCCAAGGGCACCATTTGTCCGATTGTCAGACCTGACCCCGAATTTGCCGGGCTGTAGCGTTCGAGGTCGTCGTAGTAGAGGTCGAGCACGCACCAGGTGCAGCCGCTGTGGCAGCAGTCGTCGGGGCCGGGTTCGGCCGGTGGCTGGGGCTTGGGGTCGGGCTGTTCGGTGATCATGTTTCTTCCATCGCCAACAGGGCTTGGTTGCGGCCGCGTTGCTTGGCGCGGTACAGGGCTTCGTCGGCCAGGCGTACCAGTTGTTCGGGGCGGCTGTGCTCGTTCGGGGTGAGGACGGCGACGCCGATCGAAATCGTGACGTGGCCGAATGGGGAGGCGTCGTGCGGCAGTTGCAGCCGCGCCAGTTCCTGGCAGATCACTTGCGCCACGCCGATGGCGTCGGCGCCGGAGGTGGCGACCGACAGCAGGGCGAACTCTTCGCCGCCGTAGCGCGCCACCAGGTCGGAACTGCGGCGGCCGTGCTCGGTGATCAGTTCGGCCACGGCGCGCAGGGTGGCGTCGCCCGCCAGGTGGCCGTAGCGGTCGTTGTATTTCTTGAAGTAGTCGACATCGAGCATGGACAAGGCCAGCGGCTGCCCGGTGCGCGCGGCGCGGCGCCATTCGGCTTGCAGCGCCAGGTCGAAGCCGCGCCGGTTGCTGACCGCCGTCAGGCCGTCCGTCATGCTGAGCGCTTCGAGCTTGCGGTTGGATTCCTCCAGCTGGGCGGTGCGGGCCGTGACCAGTTGCTCCAGCTCGGCGCGCTGGCGTGTCAGGCGGCGGATGCGCCAGTGGTACAGGCTCCACAGCGCGCCCAGCACCAGGGCGGCGACGGCCAGGCGGAACCAGGTAGTCTGCCAGAAGGGCGGCGTGATCGTCACCTGCAAGGTGGCGGCGTCGGTGCTCCAGATGCCGTGGTGGTTGGCGGCGCGCACGCGGAACACATAGCTGCCCGGGTCGAGGTTGGTGTAGGTGGCCACGCGCCGCTCGGCATCGGTTTCCTGCCAGTCGGGGTCGAAGCCTTCCAACTGGTAGGCGTAGCGGTTCTGCGTCGGATCGGTGAAGTGCAGGGCGGCGAATTCAATCGTGAAGGCGGTCGCCTGCGAGGACAGCACCAGGCCGGTGGGCGCGGTCAGCGGCCCTTCCAGCCGGGCCTGGTCGCGGAAGCGCCCTTCGCTCAGCGAGTGGTTGAACAGCTTGATGTCGGTCAGCGCCACTTGCGGCGGCACCGAGGCGCTGCGCACCTGCTCCGGCTGCACCCCGGTCATGCCGTGCACGCCGCCGAAGTAGAGCTGGCCGTGCGCGCCGGGGGCGGAGGCGTTGTTGGTGTAGCCGTCCGTCATGCCATCGGCCACGGTGAACAACTGGGCCGAGCCGTTGGCGGGGTTCAGGCGGAACAGGCCGGCCAGGGTGCTGACCCAGATCTTGCCCCTGGCGTCGCTCTGGATCGCCAGCGTCTTCTGGTGCTGCACGGCGGCGGCGTGCGAGCGCAGGCGCAGGCTGCCGTCGGCCAGCTCTTCCAGCTGCATCAGGCCGCGCGCGCTGCCTACCCACAGCACGCCGTTGCCGTCCTCATGCAAGGTGCTGACGTTATCGTCGAGCATGCCCTCCGGCCCGCCGGCGCGCAGGTGGCGGAATTTGCCGCTGGCCGGGTCCAGCAGGTCGAGCCCGCCGCCGTTGAATTCCGAGCCCATCCACACGCGCCCCTTGCGATCCTCCAGCACTACGCTGGCGCCGCCCACGCTGCGGCTGTTGGCGTCCTGCGGGTCGTGGTAGAACAGGGTGGCGCTCTGGCGTACCTTGTCATAGCGCACCACGCTGTTGCCGGTGCCCAGCCACAGCACGCCATCCTTGCCGGGCGCGATGGAGTTGATGAAATCGCTGGCCGTGTTGCCGAAGCGAATGTGGCGGAACTTGCCGCTGGCCGGGTCCAGCCGGTTCAGGCCGTTGGCCGTGCCGACCCACAGCGGCCCGCCATCCTCCTGCCACAGGCTGTAGATGATGTTGTTGCTGAGCGAGCCGGGCTTGCCGTCGGCCTGGTATTGGCGCAGCAGCGTGCCGCGCGCCGGGTCGAACTGGCCGATGCCGAGGCTGCCGCCCATCCACAGCGAGCCCTGCGGCCCGCGCGCCAGGCTCAGCAGGGCGTTGTTGACGCGGCCCTGGCTGCCATCCAGGCGATAGGGCAGGTGGCGCGTGAAGCCCGCGCTGCTCAGGTTGACCAGGGCGATGCCGTCGGTGTACGAGGCCAGCCACAGCATGCCGCCGCGATCCTGCACCACGGCGCGCAGGTTGTCGCCCGGCAGGGAATGCGGATCGTCGCTGTTGTGGCTGTAGCGGTCGAAGCGCGCGGCGGCCGCGTTCCAGCGCAGCAGGCCGGCCGACAGGGTGGTGGCCCACAGCGTGTTGTCGCTGTCGCGGTAGAAACTGGTGACGCGGCTGTCCGGCGCCGCCATCTGCTCGCGGCTGTCCCACGGTTTGCTGCTATCCCAGCGCAGCACGCCGCTCTCGGTGCCGATCCACAGCATGCCCTGGCGGTCCAGGTGCAGGGCGCGCACGATATTCGCGCGCGCGTTCGGATCGTTGCCCTTGTCCACCCGGCGATGCTCGAAATCGTGGGAACCCGGCGCCAGGTAATCCAGCCCGCCCGGCCAGGTGGCCGCCCACACGCCGCCTTTGGCATCGACCGCCAGCGCGTTCAGGTCGTTGCCGGCCAGGCTGGCCGGGCGCGCCGGATCGTGCACGTGCAGGGTGAATTGGCCGCTGGCCGGCTCGAAATGCTGCAAGCCGCCCCAGGTCGCCAGCCACATGCCCGTCTTGCCGTCGGACACGATGGCCTTGATGATGCGCCCGTTGTGGGGCACCCGGGGCGGCGCAAAGGTGGTGAAATCGTTGCTGTCCGGATTGAAGCGCGCCAGCCCGTCCTGGGTGCCGGCCCACAGGCGGCCCTGGCTATCCTCGTACAGCGCCGCCACCCGGTCATGCGGCAGGCTGCGCGGCTCGCCCGCCTTGCTGCGGTAGGTGCCGGCGCGGTAGCCATCGTAGCGATACAGCCCGTTGGACTGGGTGCCGATCCACATGAAGCCGCGCCGGTCTTGCAGCAGCGACAACATTGACGGTTCCTCATTGCCGAGCGGCCCCAGCTTGCGGAAACGCAGGGAAGGCGCGGCCGCCTCGGGCGCAGCCGGTGCCTGCGCCAGCACCGCCGGCGCGTCCAGCAGGCAAGCTGCCAGCAGGAGCAGCAAGCAAAAAATGCGGACGAATTGCCCGCCGCAGGCCTTGGTGGCATTCATTTAGTTACATTATAGCTTCCAGCCCGGCAATAAATTATTCCCTCCAAGCCCCATTCCAAGCGCTTTACAGCCGATATCGGGTATCATGCGAGGTTGGCCGCTGTTAAATAAAGAATTGTATGTCTGATATTGAGAACACACCTGAGCAAGTACGTTTCGCCGATTTCGGCCTGGCGCCTGAAATCCTGCGCGCCCTGACCGACCAGGGTTATGTGCACCCGACGCCGATCCAGGCGCAAGCGATTCCGATCCTGCTGCAGGGCCGCGACGTGATGGGCGCTGCCCAGACCGGCACCGGCAAGACAGCCGGTTTTTCGTTGCCGATCATCCAGCTCCTGCTGGCGCAAGCGAACACGTCGATGAGCCCGGCGCGCCACCCAGTGCGCGCCCTGGTGCTGGCCCCGACCCGCGAACTGGCGGTGCAGGTGGCCGAGAACGTCGCGGCCTACTGCAAGCACACCCCGCTGCGCTCGACCGTCGTGTTCGGCGGCATGGACATGAAGCCGCAGACCACCGCCCTGCGCGGCGGCGTGGAAATCGTCATCGCCACCCCGGGCCGCCTGCTGGACCATATCGAGCAGAAGAATATTTCGCTGGGCCAGGTGCAGATGCTGGTGATGGACGAAGCCGACCGCATGCTCGACATGGGCTTCCTGCCGGACCTGCAGCGCATCATCAACCTGCTGCCGAAGAAGCGCCAGAACCTGATGTTCTCGGCCACCTTCTCGCCCGAGATCAAGAAGCTGGCCGGCACCTTCCTGACCGACCCGATCACGATTGAAGTGGCGCGCTCCAACGCCACCGCCGAAAAAGTGACCCAGGTGGTGTACAAGGTCAACGAAGACCACAAGCGCGACGCCGTCGCCCACATTTTGCGCAGCCGCGAGATGAAGCAGGTGATCGTGTTCTCCAACACCAAGATCGGCGCCTCGCGTTTGGCGCGCGGCCTGGTCACGGAAGGCATGAAAGCCGCCGCCATCCACGGCGACAAGACCCAGCAGGAGCGCATGCAAGCGCTGGACGCCTTCAAGAAAGGCGAGATCGACGTGCTGGTCGCCACCGACGTCGCCGCGCGCGGGCTGGATATTTCCGACTTGCCGTGCGTGATCAACTACGATTTGCCGTACAACGCCGAAGACTACGTGCACCGCATTGGCCGCACCGGCCGCGCCGGCGCCTCCGGCGACGCGATCTCGATCTACTCCGACAAAGACGAGCGCCTGCTGACCGACATTGAAAAGCTGATCAAGCAGACGGTCCCGCGCGGCACCTTGGAAGGCTTCGTCCCCGGCGCCTTCCGCAGCGACGAACGCCACGGCGAGCGCCGCCGCGATCGCACCGCCGCCGACCGCAGTGCCGGCGAGCGCAGCTCCGGCGAGCGCCCGGCCTTCGAGCGCAGCAGCCCGCGCCCGTCCGGCAACGGCGGCCCGCGCCGCGAAAAAGTCGACCCATGGTTCCTGAAACCCTACGAACCGACCCGCAGCAACGCCAACCCGGCCGCCGCCAATGCCGCCGCCCCCGCCAAGCCCAAGCAAAAAATCGCCGCCCTCCTCGGCGGCCTGCCGAAGGACTGAAAACCAAAACCGGTGCCAGGTCTGTCATTCGGACACGAGCCCAACCGTAGGCAAGGCCTACGGTTGGGCTCGTGTCCGAATGACAGACCTGGCACCGGTTTTTGCTGAACTATGTTATCGTCATCCGATGACTTGTACAGTATGCAACTCTCCCCTCAGCGCTGGGCTGTCGTCCTGGCATCACACCTGCCCTGGCTGCGCCTATGAGAGCGCGGCCTTGAGCGCAGCCATTAACCATGTTGAAACGCAGGCCTTGATCGATGAGGATGCGCGCGAGATCGCTTTGCGTACCTTGCGCCAGCAGAACTTCCGGCGCGTGGTGGCCCTGGCGCGCGAGCATGCGCCGCCTTCGGCGCGTACCTTGCTGGATGTCGGCAGCGCCCATGGCTGGTTCCTGGATGCAGCGGCTGAACATTTCGAGGTGCATGGGGTGGAGCCGGATGAGGCGGTCGCCCGGCGCTGTGCGGCGCGCGGCCACCAGCCCCGCGTCGGTTTCTTCCCGCAGGTGCTGGCGCCGGGCGAGCGTTTCGATGTGATCGTCTTTAACGATGTCATTGAACATATCCCTGATATCCGGGCCGCCTTGCGCGATTGCCATGAGCGCTTGCCGGCGGGCGGTATCCTGGTGCTGAACCTGCCCAGCAGCCGTGGCCTGTTCTATCGTTTGTCGAAGCTGATGGCGCGCCTTGGCTTGCGCGGCTTGTTCGATCGGCTGTGGCAGGTGGGCTTGCCGTCGCCCCATGTGCATTATTTCGCGCCGGATAACCTGGCGCAACTGGTGCAGAGCGAGGGCTTCGACCTGCGCCATAGCGATGAGCTGGCGGTGGCGACCTCGGAGGGCCTGTGGCAGCGCTTGAATATGGTGGGCAAGGTCAATCCGCTCAAGGCGGCCTTGCAGTATGTGGTGGTGCGCGCTGTCGTCATGCCGCTGGCCCGCTTGTTCCCGAGCGATATCATGGTGTGCATCTTCGCTCGGCGCTAACAAGCTGTTACGCTTTTTGACAAGATTTCAAGGTAGAATCCGCCACATTTGCTACCTTGAAGAATTGTCCCTGTGTCCCAGCTTTCCGACCAAACCATTGCTATCCTGCTTCCTTGCTATAACGAGGAGCTGACCGTCGCCAACATCATCCGCGATTTCAACGCTTGCTTGCCGCAGGCGAAGGTCTATGTCTTCGATAACAATTCCAAGGACCGCACCGTGGAAGTGGCGCTGCAGGCGGGTGCGATCGTGCGCCGGGTGACCCAGCAGGGTAAGGGTAATGTGATCCGCCGTATGTTTGCTGATGTCGATGCGGACATCTACATCATGGTCGATGGCGATGATACCTATGATGCCAGCGTGGCGCCGCAACTGGCGGCCAAGCTGCTGGAGGAGGGCCTGGATATGGTGGTCGGTACCCGTGTCACCGAGGAGCGCGAGGCCTACCGCTTCGGCCACCGTTTCGGCAACCGTTTGCTGACCGGCTGCGTGGCGACCGTGTTCGGCAATACCTTTACCGATATGCTGTCCGGCTACCGGATCTTCTCGCGCCGTTATGCCAAGTCCTTCGCGGCCCATGCGGCGGGCTTTGAGACGGAGACCGAGCTGACCGTGCACGCGCTGGAATTGCGCATGCCGGTGGCGGAGGTGGCGACCGTCTACAAGTCGCGTCCGGAGGGTTCGTTCAGCAAGCTGAACACTTACCGTGATGGCATCCGCATCCTGTGGATGATCGTCAAGTTGTACAAGAACGAGCGTCCATTGCAGTTCTTCGGTGTCGGTGCGCTGGCGAGCCTGGTGGCGGCGCTGGTGCTGGCGGTGCCGTTGCTCGCTACTTTCCTGGAAACCGGCCTGGTGCCGCGCTTGCCGACCGCCGTGCTGTGCACCGGCCTGGTGCTGCTGGGCGTGGTGCTGCTGTCGTGCGGCTTGATCCTGGATACCGTGACCAAGGGCCGTATCGAGGCGAAGCGCTTCGCCTATCTGGCCGTGCCCGGCCCGCGCCGTTAAGCCATGCGGGCGCTGCGCGAGATCAATGCCGCCGGCTGGCGCCGCGCGCTGGTGCTGGGCTTGCTGCTGGCGGGCTTGTATTCGATGCTGCAGGGCCAGGATGCGAACTGGGACTTGCGCAATTACCACCTGTACGGGCCGTACTCCCTACTGAACGGCAAGGTCGGCGTGGACCTGGCGCCGGGCCAGTGGCAGGGCTATTTCAATCCGACCCTGGATTTGCTGTACTACGGGCTGGTGATGCACCTGCCGGGTCCGCTGACCAGTTTGCTGATGGGCTTGCTGCATGGCTTGAACTTCGTCTTGCTGGCGCTGCTGGCGGTGGCGCTGCTGCCGCGCCGCGCAGACGGCGAGCCGGCCTGGGGCCTGTCGTTGCTGCTGGCGGCCTTGGGCTGCCTGGGCCCGGCTTTCCTGAGCCAGCTTGGCAATACCATGGGCGACAATGCGACCGCCTTGTGCGTGCTGGGCGGCTTGCTGGTGGCGGTGCGCGGTGCGCGCGGTATGTGCGGTACTTCGGCCGGGGCGGAAGGGGCGTGGCGCTTGCCGCCTACGCGCCACCTGCTGGGCGCGGGCCTGTTGCTGGGCATCGGCGCCGGCCTCAAGCTGACCAATGCCACGTATGCGCTGGCGCTGTGCCTGGCCTTGCTGGTGCTACCGGGACGGCCGTGGCTGCGCGTGCGCGCGGCCTGGTTGTATGGCTGGGCGGTGCTGGGCGGGATCGCGCTGGCGGCGGGCCATTGGTATTGGCGCATGTGGCAGACCTTCGGCAATCCGCTGTTCCCACAATTCAATAATCTGTTCGGCAGCCCGTTGGCGGCGCCGGTCGGCATCGGTGATACGGCCTGGCTGCCCAAGTCTTTGCTGGAGCGGGTGCTGTGGCCTTTCATCTGCCTGTTGGAGCCGCGCCGTATCAGCGAGCTGCCGTTCCGCCACTTGCTGTGGCCGCTCCTGTATGTGCTCGGCATCGTGCTGCTGGTGCTGGCACTGCGCGCGCTGCTGCGCCGCCGGCCGGGGCCGCTTGCGGGCCAAGGCGGCACGGCTTTTGTGCTGGCGTTCTCCGGGGTTGCCTACTTGCTGTGGCTGAACCTGTTCAGTATTTACCGTTACCTGGTGCCGCAGGAATTGTTGGCGCCGCTGCTCTGCTGGCTGGCGCTGACGGCGTTGCTGCCGGGCGAGCGCGGCCGACGCGTGGCGCTGGCGTGCGTGCTGCTGGGCGGGCTATCGCTCGTCTCGCGCGGCAATTGGGGGCATGCGGGCCGTTATTGGGAGCCCTTCCATGTCGAACAGCCCAAGCTGACGGCGCCGGCGGCGACCGCTGTGGTGTCGCTGGCGGCTGATCCGCCACTGGGTTGGCTGGCGCCGTTCTATCCGAAGGAGGTGGCGTTCCTGTCGCTCGCCGCCGGCTTCCCGGAGTCGCCGGGCTATGTCGCGCGCGCCCGGCAGGTGCTGCGCGAGCGGCCGCAGCGCTATGTGATCATGGGGCCTGGTCCCATGTCCACGCTGGAACTGGCCCAGCCGCAGTTGCAGCGCTATGGCTTGCAGGCGCTGCCGCAAACCTGCCGCCGGTATGACGCGCATATCGGCCGTGCGCGCACCCCGTACACGCTGTGCGAGTTGGTGATAATTCAATAGAATTCCTTGCTGCCGCAGCGGTTAAGATTCCCGCGTTTTTGTTCCCTACTTTTCGAAGAGTACACAATGAATGCACGTGAGGTGGATGTTCGCATCGGTGGCAAGCCATGCAAGATCAGTTCGGACGATGATTACCTGGAGCATATCCGCGGTGAGTTCGAGCCGGCGATGGTGCAGTTGTTCCAGTGCTTTGCGCAGGACAGCAAGGTTGCGTTCGACATCGGTGCCAATATCGGCTGCACGGCGGTGCTGTTCAGCGATTACTTCCGCCAGGTGCATGCGTTCGAGCCGTCGCCCACCACCTTTGCCTACCTGCAGCGCAATGTGGGCCGCAACGCTGGCGCCAATGTCACCTTGCATAACCTGGGCCTGGGGGCGGAAGCGGGCAGCAGCACCATCACCTTCGCGCCGAACAACCGTTCCGGCGCCTTCGTCTCGGACCGCGAGAAGGCCAACTCGGACCACCGCAGCGAGCAGATCGAGATCCGCACCCTGGACCAGATGGCGGCTTCACTGGAACTGCAGGCGCTGGATTTCATCAAGATCGACGTCGAGGGCTTCGAGGGCCATGTGCTGCGCGGCGGCCAGCAAACCTTGCAGCGTTTCCGTCCGGTGGTGGTGCTGGAGTTGAACCACTGGTGCCTGAATGCGTTCCAGCGCACCTCGGTGCCGGAGTTCTTCGACCAGTTGCGCGCCATTTTCCCGCTGCTGTATGCGGTGGAGGGCGATGAGTACCTGGACTTGCATTCGTCCGGCGAGAGCTATTCGGTCATGTACCACCATATCCTGGGCTTGCGCTTCCTGAATATCGTGTGCGCCTTCGACGAGGCGCAGTTGGAGCGCTTCCGCGCGCGCTACCGCCACGGTTATGGCGGCCCGGTGGACGGCGGTGCGCGCGGCTTCCTGCGGCGTGCGATCAAGGGCGTGAAGTATCTGGCCGGTCGCGCCTGAGCGGCGCTGGCGCCGGTGCTTCAGGCCGGCGCGATGGCCCGCAGCAGCGGGATCTTGCGCAGGATGGCGATCAGGCCGGCGGAGAGGGCCAAAGCGCCCAGCGTCAGCAGCGGTATCGCCAGCCACGGATTGATGAAGTTGAAATCGATCTCGCGCCGGTCCAGCACGTACAGTACCCAGACATGGACCAGGTACACCCCGAACGCTACGGGGCTGAAGCGCTCCAGCACGCGCCCGGACCATGCGCGGCCAGCCAGGTATTTGCCGTGCAGCTCGCGCAGCGCAATGAAGGCGGCGCAGGCGCCCAGCGCGACGAAGGGCGATGAATACACGTAATACAGCTCATGGGCCTGGCCGACGCGCAGCGAGTGCTGCCAGGTGAGGACGGCGGTGGCCAGCGTGCTGCCGGCCCACACTGCGCAGGCCCACGGCAGCGGCGAGTTGGCGAAGCGCACCTTGCGGTACAGCGTGGCGCCCAGCACCATATAGCCGGCGTACAGCGGCAGGAAGCCCCAGTTGATGCCCAGGTATTCGCGCTGCGTCAGGCCGAACACGGTCGGCACCACCGTGGCGCCGATGAACCAGGCGCCCAGCACGAACAACAGCGTCGGCAGGCGGTTGGCCTGGAAGAAGCCCGCCATCACCGGCAGGAACAGGTAGGCGCCGATCAGGGTGTACAGGTACCACAGGTGGCCCACCACCGGCGCTTGCAGGATACGCGGCAACCAGTCGATGAGCGGCAGGTGGATGAACTGGGGCTCGCCGATGGACACGAACCAGCACAGGTAGAACACCGACCAGGCCAGCAGCGGCAGGGCGACGCGCCAGGTGCGCGACAGGATGCTGCTGACCGTGACTTCCTTCTGAAGCACCAGGGCGCCGGTCACCATGAAGAACAGCGGCACCGAAATGCGCGAGATGCTCTCGTAGATGTTCACGCCCCACCAGTGGCGCTGGCCGATGCCGCCGAAGCCTTCGGCCGAGGCGTGGATGCAGATGACCATGAAGGTGGCCACCAGGCGGATGAAGTCCAGCGAGTAATCCCGATCAGTTTTTTGCACGGCGGAAGGTCACAGTTTTATGCAGGAAGAAGCTGAGCACCGGGCCGGCCGCGATCACCATGGCGATGCCTGCCAGGTAGTGCCAGCGCATGGCTTCGGCCAGGCTGGATAAGCCGATGGTCAGCACCAGGCTGACCAGCGACACCGCCAGGAATTTGCGGTAGCGCTGCCAGCTCGGGCTTTGCCTGAAGGTCAGCCTGCTGTTGGCGAAATAGGAGAACAGGTTGGCGATGAAGAAGCCGGCCACGTGGGCCGGCACCGGCGTCGCCAGCGCGCCTTCCACCAGCAGCACCACGGTGCCGGAGTGCAGCACGGTGGCGAAGCCGCCAACGAAAATGAAGGCGAGTACCTGGCGGTAGCGCGCGGCGAACGCCAGCACGCGCGCTTTAAGCTGCTGCATCGTGCTGGTCCCGTCGCGGATGTTCCTCGCGCACCAGGTAGACCGGCCGGCGTTTCACTTCACTATAAATACGTCCCACATACTCACCCAACACGCCAATGCCGACCAGTTGCACGCCGCCCAGGAACAGGCTGGCCACCATCAGCGAGGCGTAGCCCGGCACGTCGATGCCCCACAGCAGGGTCTTGATGATGACGGCGCCGGCATACAGCATGGCCAGCGCGGAGGCGGCGGCGCCGATATAGGTCCAGACGCGCAGCGGCGCGGTGCTGAAGCTGGTAATGCCTTCCAGCGCGAAGTTCCACAGCTTCCACATATTGAAGCTGGTGGTGCCGGAGTGGCGCACGTCCACGTCGTACGGCACGGTCACGGTGCGGAAGCCGACCCAGGCGAACAGGCCTTTCATGAAGCGGCGGTTCTCCGGCAACTGGCGCAGGGCCTGCACCACAGCGCGGTCCATCAGGCGGAAGTCGCCCACGTCCGGCGGAATGTCGATGTCGGAAATCTTGTTGTGGATGCGGTAGAAGAAGTTGGCCGACAGCTTTTGCATCTGGCCGTCGGTCACGCGGTCGTTGCGGCGCGCCAGCACCACTTCGGCGCCCTTGTTCCATTGCTCCAGCATGTCGGCGATCAGTTCCGGCGGGTGCTGCAGGTCGGAGTCGATCGGCACCACGGCATCGCCGTTGGCGCGGTCCAGGCCTGCAGTCAGGGCGGCTTCCTTGCCGAAGTTGCGCGACAGGTCGACCACGTGCACGAAGTCGTAGCGGCGGTGCGCCGCTTCCAGTTCGGCCAGGGTGTTGTCGCGGCTGCCGTCGTTGACCGCGATCACTTCAAAGCGG
This sequence comes from Massilia sp. SR12, assembly GCA_046523935.1. GTDB lineage: Bacteria > Pseudomonadota > Gammaproteobacteria > Burkholderiales > Burkholderiaceae_D > Rugamonas. Next base: position 5,407,235 of record CP159586.1, read on the forward strand.
TACTGCGGCAGCGTGGCGATCACGCCCGCCACGCGCTCGAAGAAGGCGGCGGCGCCGCGTTCCTCGTTGTAGAAGGGGGCGACCAGGGAAATCAGTTTGCTCATGGCTTGTTCTCCTTGGGCTTGCAGACCCAGGCAAAATCGACGGCGCCGCAATGCACGGGCAGGGTGCCGAACAGCTTTTCAACGGCGGCCAGGTCCGGGAAGTCGGCCTGCGCGAAGACGTAGGCGGCATGGGCGGCCGGGCCTTGCGTGCTGGCGGCGCGGGTGGCAATGTCCTGTGCGTAGTTGTCGCACGGGCGCAGCGTGCGCGCCATATAGCCGGTGCTGATGGCCAGCTTGCGTTCCGTTGCATAGTACATCAGGGGCAGCAGGGTCTTGTGCGGCTGCGCCGTGCCGCAGCGGAACGGCGGATACACGTTCAGCGCTTTCACATCCGCGCCCAGGGCGCTGTCCCACGCCGCGTAATTGATCGGCGCTGGCGAGGATTGGTTCGATTTCACGCGCAGCAGCTCGTGCGCCGGACCCAGGTCCCAGGCTTGCAGGGCCAGCACGGCGCCGATGACGACCGGGCGCCAGGCGGCTGGCGCGCGGCGGTGCAGGCCGATGACGGCGAAGATCACCATGGCATAGCCGACCGTCCAGAAGAAGCGGCCGGATGCGCGCAACTGGCTGGTGATCGGCTGCATCCATTCGCGCACGCCCCAGGTGAACAGTTCCTGCTTGCCGAGGAAGGCCTGGTTCGACAGGGCGTACAACCAGGACAGCAGCAGCACCAGGATCAAAGGCCAGTGGCGTAGCAGGAAGCGCGTGTCGCGCGCCAGGCGCCATACCAGCAGCAGCGGGAAGGCCAGCAGCACGGCCAGGCCCAGGTAGTTGTAGCCTTCGCCCTGGCCGTCGGTGGCAACGGCCGCCGCGAACGGCAGCAGCTTGCCGCCGGCCAGCGGCGCCAGCATATTCATGGAGTAGAAGCCGAAGCCCCACTCGCGGCCCATGCCGCCCGGCGCCAGCGGCAGCATGGTGGCGAACAGGGAGAGGCCCAGCACCAGGAAGGGCAGCAGCAGGTTGCGCAGCACGTGCTGCCAGCGGTCCTGGCGCGCAAAGCGCAGCCAGTCGGCGCCGAACACCAGGCACACCATCACCACCAGGTAGATATTGGTGTAGAAGGCGACCGGCACCAGGGCGGTCCAGCCCAGCACGGAGAAGACGTTGCGGCGCGAGCTGCGCAGGTAAAGGGCGAAGGAGAACACCAGCAGCCATTGCGACATCAGGCTGATATGGCTGACGCGGAAGCCGAAGGCGGGGAAGCTGGCCAGCAGCAGCGTCATGGCGCCCAGCGTGGCCCAGGAGCGCAGTCCGGCTTCGCGGCAGATCCACCAGGCGCCGGCGCCTTGCAGCAGGTAGCACAGGGTGACCCACAGGCCGAACGGGTTCCAGAAGGCGGCGTCGGGGCCGCCCACCAGGGCTTTCAGCACCAGCGCGAAGAGGGGGATGGCGTCGACGAAGGTGGTCAGCGTGCCGTCCGGCGCGTTCAGCGATTCAATGCGGAACAGCGGCCAGTGCCAGGCTTCGCGCGCGTAGGCGTTGTAGCCGGCGATGTACTGGGTAACGTCGGTGTCGAGCTGGCCCCAGTAGGGCGAGGTGCCCTGCAGGAAACCGGAGGGATAGATCCAGCAGGCGTACAGCAGCGCCAGCGCGGACGCCAGCAGCAAGCCGGCGACGCCGCCCGCTTGCAGCCAGCCGGTGCCGCTATCGGCGCGCGCGAACAGGGGACGGGTGCGTTGCTTCAGCATGCCGCGCCTTTCCCTTGCTCCAGCAGCGACAGCAGCTGTTCGGCATTGTCGCGCCAGGTGCGCCACGGCATGCCGGCCGGGTCGGGGTGCAGGCCTGCGGCCTGCGCCGCCAGCCAGCCGCGCACGGCCTGTGCCAGGTCTTCACCTTGCAGGCCGCTGAAATAGGCGGCGCGGGCGCCCGCCACTTCGCGGAACACCGGGATATCGCGCACCAGTAGCGGCAGCTTATAGCGCGCCGCTTCGATCAGCGGCAGGCCGAAGCCTTCGCCTTCGCTGGGCGACAGCAGGCAGGCGCTGGCCAGGTAAATCTGCTGCAAGGTGGCGTCGTCGATGCCGGTCAGCCACAGCAGGCGGCCGCCGCGTTCCGGATGGTTGTTCAGGCGCTGCATAATGCGCGGGATGGTGCGGCGTTCGTGTTCCGGCAGCGGCTTCCAGCCCTCGTTGCCGACGATGACCAGTTGCGCGTCCACCCCGTCGGCCCACAACTGCTCGAAGGCGTCGAGCGCCTGCAGGTGGCCCTTGCGCGGCTCGATGGTGCCGACCATGAGGAAGCTGGGGCGTGCCGCAACCTGTTGCAGCAGGTCGCTGTCCGGCAGCGCCGCCGGGACCGGGCCGACGATGTCGGCGCCGTGGTGCAGCACGTCCAGCCGCAAGCCCGGGCGGCGCGGCGCGTCCTGTTCGGTGAGCCAAGTGTCCAGTTCATCGGCCACCGCCTGCGAAATGCTGATCATGCTGTCCGCCTCGGCCGCCATGCAGCGCAGCCAGGCGGCATGCCGCAGGTCGGTGTGGAAGGGGAAGAATTCCGGGCGCAGCACCGGCAGCAGGTCGTGCACCAGGAAGTGGATCGACACGCCGCGCGCGCGCCAGGCGGCGAAAATGCCGGCACTGGCGGCCGCCATCACCGCCACCGGCGTGTGGTCGGCGCTGTAGAAAGCATCGCCCGCCTGCAAGTCCAGCGGTGGGTCCTCGCCCTGCAGCACGTGGTCGATGCCGAGCAGGCCAGTCACGTAGCGGCGCGCGTAGCGGTAGTGCGGCACGCCGCCTTCCTCGCTGAAGTACACCGGCTCCACGCGCCAGCCATGGGTTTGCGGCAACTGCATCAGTTCCAGCAACTGGTGGCGCACCACGCGCTCGATGCCGGTGCGCAGGTCGTGGCGCGCGATATTGCTGACGTCCACCAGCAACTGGCGTTGCTGCAATGGGTCGGGGGCGCGCGCGGCGCAGCGCGCCAGGGTTTCCAGTGCCGCCGTGTCGGCCGCCAGGCCCGGCACCGCGAGCAGCGCTTGCAGCAGGGCGCGCCGGCCGGCGGGACGCCGTTCCAGGTCGCGCTCCAGCGCTTGCTGGTAGAGCCAGCCGCAACGCTCAGGGCTGTTGCGCGTGCCCATCAAGGCAAAGCCGGCGCCGGCCAGCGCGGCGCGCCGCTGCGGCTGGTGGCGCAGGGTGTCCAGCGCGTCCACCAGTTGTTCCTGGCTAAAGCTGTCCGGCAGCATCCACAGCGCGTCGTGCGGGAATTCGGCCATCGAGCCGTTGGCGTTGATGACGGTCGGCAGGCGGTAGATCAGGCAGTCCAGCACCGTGCCCGAGGTTTCGCCGCGCGAATCGGCGCGCAGCTGGATGCCGACATCGGCCGCCTGCAGGTAGTTCAGGTAGTCCTCGTCCGAGGTCCAGCCGGTGATCTTGATGCGGTCGCTGCCCGAGCCCTTGATGATGGACGACAGTTCCATGCCGTAGTCGCCGCCGTGGTTCTCGCCCACGAACACCAGGTGGCACTGGCGGTCGGCGTGTAGCGAGGAGGCCAGCCAGGCCTTCAGCAATTCGTGGCAACGCTTGGTCGGCGCCACGAAGCCGAAGTTGGCCACCACGTAGTCGTCCGGCCCGATGCCGAGTGCCTGGCGCGCCGCAGCGCGGTCGTGCACCGCCGGCACCGCGCGCGGTAGCTGGGCGTAGCTCCAGTCGCGCCCCGCGTCCGGGCCGTACCAGCGCTGCGCCAGGGTGCGCGCGAAATCGCTGTGCACGATCACGTGCGCGGCGTCGCGCAGCACTTCCAGGTTGGACGGGTATTCGCGGCGGCCGAATTCGTGGCCGTCCGGGCCCACGCTGTCGCGCACTGCGGCATAGCCGTGCGATTGCAGCAGGGCGCGCGTCCACACGTCCGGCGAGCGGCCGGTCATTTGCTCGAACGAGAGCATACCGCTCAGGAAAAAGTCGTGCAGCACCACCACGCCCGGATGCTCGCGCAGCAGGTCGAGCATGAAGCTGTGGAAGGGGCTATTGCCGATCTGGTAGATGATGTGGTCGAGCTGGTCGGCGTTGGCGCGCAGCCAGTCGCTGTCGCGCACCGGCAGGTGCTGCAGTTCCGGCGGCAGGCTCACTTCCGGCTGCTGCACCACGATCTCAAGATCGAACCACGGCAGCAGGGTCGGCAGCAGGCGGGTCGAATAGTCGGCCACGCCGGTGCGCTCCGGCAGCATGGGCGAGACGAAAGCGACGCGACGCTTGCGCGTGCCGGCCGGAATGGCGCCGGCGGCGCGCAGCGCGGTGGCGTGCGCCTGCTGCTGCGCCTGGGCCTGCGCATGGTGCGCCTCCAGCGCGGCGATTGCCTTGCGCGCCGAATGGTCCCAGCTGAATTTTTCGCGTTGCAGCTTGCCGTGCGCGCGCAGGCGCTCTTGCAGCGCCGGGCTTTCCAGCACTTCGCTGATCTTGGCCGCGATGGCGGCCGGCTGCAGCGGGTCGAACAGGGCGTCCGGCGTGCCGATCACTTCCGGCACGCTGGTGGCGTCGGAACCGATCACCACCGCGCCGCAGGCCATGGCCTCCAGCGCCGGCAGGCCGAAGCCTTCATGCTTGGACGGGAACACGAACAGGGCGGCGCTGCGGTACAGGGTCACCAGCTCGTCGTCGCTGATATAGCCGGTGAAGATCACTTCATCGGCGCCCAGGCCGCGCGCGCGCGCGTGGTCTTCCATCTTGCCGCGCTCATGGTCCGAGATCTTGCTGGCCACCAGTAGCTGGTGGCGCGCGCGCAGGGCCGGCGGCAGCAGGCTGAAGGCGGTGATCAGGCCGTCGATATTCTTGCGCGCGTCAAAGCCGCCCGGCGCGTACATCACCAGTTCGCGCACGATGCCGAAACGCTGGCGCAGCGCGGCCAGTTGCACCGCATCCGGCTCGCCCGGCTGGAAGGTGTCGTCCACGGCGGTGGAAATCGCCACCACCTGCTCCGCGTCCAGTTGCAGCGCGTCGATCGCTTCCTGGCGCGAGTAATCGGAAATGGCCAGCAGCAGGCCGGCCCGGCGCAGCGAGGCGATCTTGCGCTCGTAGTAGGCGCGCTGGGTCGGGTGGCTTAGGTAGGCGGCCGGGTTCAGGAACGGGATCAGGTCGTACAGCACCACGGCGGTGTGGGCGGCGCCGGCCAGGGTGCCGACCGACACCACGGCATCGTCCACATAGCCTTCGAACAGGCTGGTCACCAGCACGGCGTCGGGCTGCAACTGCTCGATGAAATGCTCGCGCAGCAGCTCGCCGGCGCGCGCGCGCGGGCTGTTGTCCTCCAGCTTTTCCGCGCAGGGATGCGGAATGTCGAATACGCGCATGCGCTCCGGCGGCACCAGGCCGGCGAACTGGGCGCGCAGGTCTTCGATGGCGGCCGGCAGGCCGCCGTTCATCACCAGCCAGATTTCATGTTCACCGGCGTTGCGCGCCACGCCCAGCGCCAGCGCCAGGGAGTAGCGGCCAATGCCGCGAAAGCGGCTTTCCGATTGGGTACCTTGCAGGTCAATTACGATGCGCATCTTGTTTCCTTGCTTGTAGCGCTTGCATCTCGCGCAGCACGCGGGCCGCGCGCGGCGACAGGCCGGAGCCGCCTTCGGCCAGCAGCGGCTGGGCCGGTGCCGCGTCGTGCGAGAGCATGAGGTTGTACAGGCGCTGGCGCAGGCCCGGGGTAAAGCGCAGCAGGTATAGCGCCATATACTTCAGGCGGCGGTTGCCCAGCACGAAGCCGCCGCTGCGGTGCAGCGCCTTGCGCGCGCGGTTCTTGACCGCCTGCAGCAGGCGGCCTTCGCGCCGCGCCGCGTTCAGGCGGCGCAGGATGCCGCCCACGTAGCGCCACGGTTTGGTGATGCGCCAGGAGCTGCTGTTCAGCATGGCGATCACCTGCTGCGCGTACATGTCGGCGCGCTGCTCGGCGGCGACAATGCGCTGCTCCAGCAGGCCTGCGCGGTGCTCGTTGGCGCCGAAACGCTGCTCATGCTGGTCGGCGCGCTGCTGCAAATGCCCCAGCTGGCCGGCGGCCTGCGTGCTTTCGCGGCCCAGGCGCGCCAGGTTGTTGTGGATTTCGCCGTGGCGCTGCGCGCCTTGTTCCTCGTAGCGGTGCGCCAGCAGGCCGAGCGCGATACCGTAGTGCTTGCCGAAGGCGGCGTCGAAGGCGGCCAGGGCGTCGTCGGCGGCCGGCTTTTGCGCCACCACGGCGTAGTCCGGGCTCACGCCTTCCAGCACGGTGATCAGGCCCAGGCGCGCATCGGTGTGCAGGCGCGGGTCTTCTTGCAGGCGCACCACCTTGTTGCGCAGGAAGCCGGCATGCTCGGTCGCAAACGACAGCAGGTTGGGCGGCAGCGGGTGCAGGTGGGTCGGGTCCATGTAGAAGCTGGTGGCGCCGACGGTCAGGTTTTCCGGGTTCGGCGTTTCCAGGATCAGCAAGCCGCCCGGTTGCAGCGCGCGCAGCGCGGCCGCGATCATCTCGCGCACCAGGTCGAACGGCAGGTGCTCCACCAGGTGGAAGGAGGACACCAGCGCCAGGCTGCCGGCCGGCACGGCTTGCAGCGCGCTGACCGCGTCCTGCAGCTCCACGTTCAGGCCGCGCTCATGGCAGGCCGCCAGCATGCCTTCGTCCAGGTCGATGCCCTTGGCGGCGAAGCCTTGTTCGCCCAGCAGCTCCAGCCACTCGCCACGGCCGCAGCCCAGGTCGAGCGCCTGCGGCGCGGGGCCGGCGTGCGCCAGCAGCGGCTGCAGGAAAGGCGTGTAAGCGCGCAGGCGCTCCTTGATAGTCTCGCGCGAGCCGCGATAGCGGTCCTCGAAGGCACGGTAGAAGGGTTGGTTCAACGTGAAATCTCCACTTCGGGTTCCAGCCAGCTAGTGCCGATGAACGGACGGCGGTTCATGTTCATGACGATGAACAGGGACGCCAGGTCGCGCCATTCGAAATTGTCGGCCAGGTGGGTTTCGTTGCTGGTCAGCGCGGTCGTGATGGAATAGCTGCCGGCGCCCAGGTTGAGTTCAAAGCGGAAGGCGTATTCCAGTTCCTCGCCCGCCTTCAGGTTTTCCAGCGGCCGGTGCATATGGTGGGTATTGGTGCCGAAGATCTGCTGGCCCAGGCGGTCCTTGATCATAAAGCCCAGCACCAGGCGCGGCACGTCGCGCGTCACGCGCACCTTGACGCGCAGCGTGACCGGCTCGCCCACGTTCAGCACTTCCTTCGCCTCGCCCGCCTCGTTGTACAAGGCGATTTCGCTGACGGTGGCCTGGCCGGTGCCGGAGCTGGTCTGCACCCGGCCATCGCCGGTGAGTAGCTGGCGCACGGTGGTGCCTTCGCGTTCGGCGATCAGGGCGTTGTAGAAGTCCATGACTTCTTCCGGCGTGCCCTGTTTGGCCAGGCGCCCGCCTTCCAGCAGGATGGCGCGGTCGCAGATGGCCTGCATGGCGGCGCGGTCATGGCTGACGATCAGCAGGGTGGTGCCTTGCTTGCGGTATTCGCGGATGCGTTCAAAGCTCTTGTGCTGGAAGTAGGCGTCGCCTACCGACAGCGCCTCGTCCACGATCAGCACGTCCGGCCGGCGCACGGTGGCCACGCTGAAGGCCAGGCGCATCTGCATGCCGGAGGAATACACGCGCACCGGCTGGTCGATGTAGTCGCCGATTTCGGCAAAGGCCTCGATCTGCGGCATGAAGGCGGTGATTTCGTCCGCGTTCAGGCCCAGCAACTGGCCCGCCATGTACACGTTCTGGCGCCCGCTGAAATCGGGATGGAAGCCCATGCCCAGCTCCAGCAGCGCGGCCACGCTGCCATTGATCGAGACACTGCCCGTGGTCGGCTGCGCGGTGCCGGTGATCATTTTGAGCAGGGTGCTCTTGCCGGCGCCGTTGATGCCGATGATGCCGACCGCCTCGCCCGGCGCAAGCTGGAAGTTAATATCCTGCAGCACCCACTTGATGCTGTGGCGCAGGCGTTTGCCCGGCAGTACCCACTCGGCCAGCCGGTCCCATTGCGAAGGGTAGGTCTTGTAGGCCTTGCCCAGGTTTTTGACGACGATGCTGCCCATTACAATTCATCCACCATTTCACCCGCACGCTTGCGGAACAGTTGCAGGCCGATCGCGCACAGCAGCAGCGACAGCACGGCCATTGGCAGCAGCGAGCGCCAGTCCGGCATGCTGTGCGCCACGAAGATGCCCTGGTAGGCCGCGATCACGGACGCCATGGGATTCCACACCAGCCAGCCGCGCACGCCTTCCGGCAGGGTGCTGGCCGGGTAGACGATGGGCGTGAACCAGAACCAGAATTGCAGCGCCATGGTGAAGAACTGGCCGACGTCGCGGAAGAAGACATTCAGCACGCCCAGGATCATGCCCAGGCCGACCGAGAACAGCACTTGCAGCGCGAGCACGGGGAGGATGGCAAGGAAGATCCAGCCCGGGAAGGTGCCGGAGATCAGCAGGAAAATGATGAACAGGCTGAAGATAATGGCAAAGTTGACCAGCGCGTTAAACACCACCACGATCGGCAGGCAGATGCGCGGGAATTGCAGCTTTTTCAGCAGGTTGGCATTTTCCAGGAAGACAGATTGGCAGCGGCCGGTGATTTCGGCGAACAGGCCCCAGGTGAGCACGCCGGCGCACAGGTAGATGGAGTAGGCGAAGGCGCTGTCGATGCCCTTCAGGCGGTTGCCCATTACTTGCGAGAAGATGACCGTATAGACGACGATCATCGCCAATGGGTGCAGGATAGCCCAGGCGGCGCCCAGCAGGGAGTTGCGGTACTTGGCCTGGAATTCGCGTTTCACACTGCCGCTGATAAAGCCGCGATAACGCCAGATCCCGCCCAGCATATTGCGTGAAATCATGGGGAAGGGGGGCTGAACAAAAGGCTGGCATTATAGCACCAGCAACTTTTGGGGCTTTTGTGGGATTGTGTCCAAACGTAAGTGTGGGGGATGTTGGAAACCTCTAAAACCGGGAAACCAGGGTACGGCCCAAAGGGCCGGACCCTGCAGGGTCCGGCCCTTTGGGCCGTACCCTGGTTTCCCGGTTTCAAGGTTTTAGGACTGCACCAACTTCTGCAAAGCATCCGGCCGCACAATAATCAGCCGATGCTGCCCCTTCTGAATAATCCCCTGCTGGGTCAACGCCAGCAAAGTCCGGGTCACCGTCTCCCGGCTCGTATTAATCATATTGGCAATATCCTGATGGGTCGGCAGATTCTCCACCACCGCCTGCTGCCCATCCCCCTCCGGTTTCTTGAGCAGATCGATAAAGGTATAAATCCGCTTCGCCGTATTATGAATCGACAGCAGCGCCCGGAACTCCGAATCGCGCTGCACCTTCTCCGCCAGGAAGCGCAGCATCCGATTCGCCACCGACGGCGAATGCGAAAACAAATGCAACGCCGTCGCGCGCGGCAGCAGCGCCACCAGCACCGGCGTCAACGCCACCACCGAAGCCGACCGCATCGAGCCATTGATCACCGCAATCTCGCCAAAGAAATCCCCCGGCTGCAGCATGCGCAAGCCGATCGCCCGGCCATCCTCGGTAATATCCACCACCTGCAGCGAGCCGCTCAGCAGGAACAACAAACTATCCCCCGGCGCGCCCTTTTGCAGCACGATATCGCGCTTGGCATACTGGCGAATGCGGAAGTCCGGCTTGATGCGCAGGATCTCCTCATCATTCAGCTCCGACAGCAGCGGAATCTTGCGCAGGTGGATCTGCAGGTTGACCTGTTGCTGTTCCGCCGGCGCAGCCGCCACCTTGGCCGCCTCCGCTGGCGGCACCAGGTCTTCCACTTCCTGCAGTTTTTTCTTGCCTGTTGTCATAGAGTCAAAAATGCACGTATCAGCAGCACCACGCCCGCCGCGCTGGCAATGCCAGCCGCGTTCGCAGCCATATCCTGCCAGCAGAAATTACGGCCAGGCACCAGTTTTTGCAAGACCTCGATCAGCCACCCCAGGAACAGCAGTGCCAGCAGGCAGAAAGGCCACAGCGCCCAGTCATCCAGCGCCATCGACGCCAGCAGCGTCAGCAAAGCAAACGCCAGGAAGTGCAACAGCTTATCGTGCTTCAGCACCGGCAGCCAACCAGCAGGGGCCAGACAGCCCGCCACAACACCGGCCATTGCCAATGCAAAAACTACGACTTCCCAGTTCATCACCGCTCTCAGAGATTATCCCAGCGCAAGCTCAATTGCAGCGCGCGGCTATTATATTGGAATAGCGAGATGTTCTCCCGATTGTGCACCACCCGGCCTTCCAGGTGCAGGCTCAGGTTGGGCTGGAAATACCACTGCAGCGCGCCGCGCAAGGTGGTCGTGTTCTGGCGCCGCACAATATCGATCAGCTTGGGCGAATACAGGCGGTCGCTGCGCCAGTACTGGTGGGTCAGGTTGGCATCGGCATACAGCCCGCTGCGCAAAGCCGTGTACCACTGCGCATTGGCAAACCAGCCATTGCGGTCGCCGCCCGGACGCAGTTCCTTGCCGTGGTCGTGCAAGCGGCTCATGGTGAACTGCAAATGGTCGCGCTTGCTGCGCTGGGTCAGCACCAGGCTGGCCTCCACCGTGTTCGAATCGTAAGTGGGGCGGGTAGGGTAGGCCACATGGCTGACATTGATGGCCGCCGCCAGGTCCAAATTCTCCGGCAGGCTGATCGGCGGCGACGCGCGCAGCTGCGCCTGGTGCTGGCGCTGGTACATGCGCCCATCCAGCGTGGCCACGCCCATCGCCCCGGTGGCGCGCACGCGCCAGCGGCCAAGCGCCATGGAGTGCTCGATGCCGGTCAGCAGCGACGTGCTGTCCTGCTCGTGCAAATGGTCGTGGCGCCGCGCATACGCCTGCAGAATGCCGATCGTGCCCTTGCTGGTCAGCGGCCGCACATACGACGCGTTCAGCACCGAGAAACTGTCCGCCTGCGGCAGGAATTCCGGATCAAGCTCACCGCTGCCCTGGTTGCTGCCAGTGCCGATGGTGAAGTAAGGATTGCTGGTGCCCTGGTTCACGTTATTGTCGCGCCCGCGCCCCACGCTCACCAGCCAGGTAGCCGGCCGCTCCGCCTTGCGCTCGCAACCGGTGGCGCGGCCGTGCTGGATCACCTCCATGATGCCGGGCGGCGGATTGAAACGCTCCTCGATGGTGGCAAACAGCTTGAGCGCCTGTTCCTTGTTGCCCAGGCCGCAGTGCGCCAGCGCCAGTTCCAGGAACGCCCCCGCATGGCGCGGCTCGTCGATGATAAAGCGCTCCAGCAAGGCCGCCGCGTCTTCAAGACGATTCTCCGCCACCGCCTGCAGCGCCTGGCGGTACAGGAACTCCTGCCGCACCGGCTCGAAATCGGAATCGGCCGCAGCATCGGCTCCGGCGGCACCGGCAGCACCGGCCGCCGCGCCCGCCACCGCGCCGTTCGCCTGCGCAGCCGCCAGCACCGGCGCGCCGAACAGCGCCGTCCACAGCAGCCATGGCAATGCGCGACGCATCATCGTTGCGCCTCCAGCGTATCCAACGTATAGACCTTGATTGGTTTCTCCTTGCCCCGCAACTGGCGCTCCCCCAACGGCAGGAAGCGATGGCGGCGCGCGCGCGCCACCGTGCCCTCGCCGATGATCACCGAGTACGGATAATCACGCCCCGCCTGCTCCAGGCGCGACGCCGTATTCACACTATCGCCCACGGCGGTATAAATGCTGCGGAAGCTGGTGCCATAATCCCCCGCCATGGCCGCGCCGCTCTCAATGCCGATGCGCACGCGCAACGGCGGCAAGCCGCGCTGCGCGCGCAAGGCGCTGAAACGCGCCACCTCCTGCAGGATCTGCTCGGCCGCATCCAGCGCCAGGTCCGCGTGTTCCTCGTTCGGCAGCGGCGCGCCCCAGAAAGCCACCAGGCCATCGCCCGTGTACTTATCCAGCGTGCCCTGCATCTCCAGCACCGGACGGGTCAGGCAATCCAGGAAATCGGTCGTCAGTTTGGCAGCCTCTTCCAGCGAGAGCGACTCAACTTGCGTAGTGTAGCCCTCCATGTCCGCAATCAGGGTGGTAACTTGCAACAGGCGCGGCGCCAAAGGGTCCTTCAAGTCGCTGCGCAGCAACTCATCCACAACGGCCTTGGCAACGTACTGGCGCAAAGTACCCAGCAACTGGCGCGAACGCACCTGCGCCTGCTGCCAATGGAAAGGCACCGCCACCGCCAGCATGAACAAGAGGGACAGCAGCGGCCCCGCCAGCGCCACATTCGGATCATGCGGCGCAATGCCCCAGGCCAGGGCCAGCCAACCGCCCGCCGCCGCCGCCAGCATGCCCGCATTCGCCGCCGCCGACAGGCGCGGCAAGGTATAGCTAGACAACACCACCATGCCCAGGGTGAACAGCAGAGACAGGGCCGTGCCCGGCCACGGCGCCGGCGCCAGCCCCGCGCGCTCGTCCAGTTGCGTGCCCAACATGGCCGCATGCACCAGCAAGCCCGCCGTGGAAGCGCCCAGCGGCGTCGCCACCCGGTCGCCAATGCTCAGCGAGGACGAACCGATCAGCACCAGCCGGTCCTTGATATATTCCGGCCCCACGCGACCCTCCAGCAGGTCCGCCGCCTTGGCCACGTCATACGACTCCCAGTTGCGCGTATACGGCACCCGCACATGGCCGCCCTGCAAAGGCAGCGGCGCCGCACCGCTGCAGCAATCCAGCAGCGCGCGCGACAGGGTAGGGTAGAGGCGGCCGTTGTACCAGCTAGCCATGGGCACGCGGCGCAGCACGCCATCCGCATCCGGCACCACGCCGATATTACCGAAGTAGCGCGCCTGTTGCAGGCCGCTATGGTTGCCCAGGTAACCGAAAGCCTGCACCGCATCGCCCGGCGCACTGGCCGGCACGCCATTGCCCAGGAACGCCCCCGTCAACGGGATGGGGCGCTGCACATAATCGAACATCTGCGCCAGCACCAGCGGACCGTGCTGGGCCAGCAGCGCCAGGCGCGCATCGCCCTCGGCATCGGCCGGCTTTTCCAGGAAAATGTCGAGCGCCACGCCCTTCGCGCCGCCCGCCACCAGCTCCTCCACCAGCTCCGCCAGACGGCTGCGCGGCCAAGGCCAGGGTTGGCGCGCCAGGCTGGTTTCGTCGATATCGACCACCAGGATGCGCGGATCATGCTTCTCCACCGCCTGCAGCTGCACGAAGCGGTCGCGCAGCCACTCATTGCCCAAGACCAGCCAGGCCGGCGCCCCCGGCAGTTGCGGCCAGGCGCACAACGCCACAGCCGTGGCGGCGATAAAGGTTCGGGGGATGAATTTGGTGCTGAAATGGGCGCGCAGTTTTGCCGAAATTGTCATAAGTTCAAAATGCGCAGCGCCATCCGCTGAAGGCAGGGTACAAAGATGAATAAATTGCTAGTATAACCGCTTGGCCCAAGGTAAGGCACCCTTGCAACACTTCGGGCCACATGACGTTTTCGGAGTAAGGATGATTGTAGTTTTTAAGTTACAATGGGCGCATGCTCGAACTTTATCGATATCGCCGGGACGATGGTCGTGAGGTATGGGCACACGGTCGTCATTCTGCTATGTGGCGGAGACAAAAGTTCCCAGCCGGTCGATATCAAGTATGCAAAGGAACTTTGGGCGGAATGGAGGCGAAAACACTCATGATTAATTTGAATGCATCGGTTTCGCACCTTGATGCCGAATTGGCAGAGCTGCGTGCGGATAGGGAATTGGCTGTGGAGTATCTGCGAGTCGCCATGGCATCGCTCGACAACCCCGATGACCGGGCAGCAGGACTTCTTGCCCTACGCACCGTGGCTGAGGCATACGGCGGACTTGCGTTCGTGGCTGCGGAAGCGGGGATTAGCAGGGAAGCGCTTTATCGCACACTCTCGGCCAAAGGCAATCCTACCTTGCGAACTTTGCTGGCCGTGCTGAAGACGGTAGGGATGCGCTTATCTGTGGAGCCGGACTAACAAATTCGAAGCTGATAATTGGTTCACCAGGACGTTCTAATGCAGTGCCTCGGCCACGCTCTACTAAGGCGAGACGGATCTGCCCACGCCGCATTCGCCAAAGCTCGGTAATTACGAACGGGAGCACCCAACAGCGAGTTTTACCGCAGCGCGACACCCCGCGGTGCGCGCAGGGGTGTCGAATTGCAAGGCTACTTTCCTGCTTTTCGCGAGATTCGCTCGAAATTGATGGAGGCGTTGCTACGTTGCGGCGAATTGCAAGGCATGTGGTGATCGATCGAGCACCGTAGAAGCAGCAAAAAAGCACGTCCGACACCTGTAACGACCTGTAACAGTTGTAAGATGTGACGCCGATCACAGCAATCTGGCTCCAGTAGAGGACAATGCAGCATAAGGAGAAATGAAATTTATGCTACGCAACCATCTCATCGCAGCCAGCCTGCTCATGGCAGCCACCACTTCCCTGGCCTGGGCCGGCGAAGCAGGGCGTGTCATCCTCACCAACGGCCAGGTCCAGATCGCGGGCAAGGCGGCGGTGCGTGACGCTGTCATCAACGAAGGCGACGAACTGTCGACCGGCGCCGATGGTTACGTTTATGTCAAGACCGTGGACGACGGCTTCCTGATCCTGCGCCCGAACAGCAAGGCGCGCGTGACCGCCTACACCATCGACAAAGCCAACCCGTCCAACACCAAGGTCAAACTGGAACTGCTGAACGGCGTGGCGCGCGCCATTTCCGGCCAGGGCGTAAAGAACGCCCGCCAGAACTTCCGCTTCAACACCCCGGTGGCCGCCATTGGCGTGCGCGGTACCGACTTTACTGTCTACACAGACCAACTGACTTCCCGCGTGTCGGTCATGTCCGGCGGCGTGGTTATGAGCGCCCTGGGCGGCAGTTGTGCGGCCGAAGGCGTGGGCCCGTGCGAAGGCCCTGCCAGCCGCGAACTGTTCGCCGGTCAGGCCGGCATGCTGTTGCAGGTGCAACGCGGCCAGCAAGCGCCACAACTGCTGAACAACCCGGCCCTGGTGCCAGACCAGACTGAAAAACCACGTCCGGACGAACCGGTTGGCAAAGTGAACGCCAGCGGCACCAACCTGAGCGTGGCGCCAGTCAACCTGGACCCGCAGCGTAGCCAAGCCTCCCTGGAAGCGGTTCGCCCTGCTGTTGACGACAAGTCGCAGCCGACCAACCCACCGATCGTCACCACGCCACCAGTGGTGGAGACTGTGCAGCCGCCAGTCTTCCCGCCGAAGCCGCAAGAAGTGTTCTGGGGCCGTTGGTCGAACGTTGCAGGCGCAGCGGTCATGCCAGACGCGATTGCGGAGCAAAAGACCGACGACCCAACCTTCGTCGATAAATATGCGATCGCCCGGGTAAAAGGCGCAACGCTGGTAATGCCGCGTGAAGGTACGGTGGCTTATAACCTGACAAATAGCGAAGCATTTATTCAAAAGGTCGATAGCCAGGAAATTAAGGGCAACATCGATTTGGGTAAGTTGGACGTGAACTTTGCCAACCGCAGCTTCACCACCAGCCTGGCGATTTCCGGCGGCGGCGCTCAGTACAACGTGAACGGCCGTGGTGTGATCGACATGAAGGGCCAAATGCTGAACGACATCGGCACCAATACCGCGATCCGTGGCTACCTCAGTGGCAGCAATGTGGAAGAGGCCGCCTACATCTTCAAGAACACGTCCTACCCAGGGACCACCGTGAGCGGAGCGGCGAGCTGGAAACGATAGCGTGATGTCGCGGTACCGCAACCAACAGGCCATCCGCTCACTTTATTAGTGAGCTAATTTGGCGGCAAATGAAACGCAGGCTAAAATGCCTGCGTTTTTCTTTTAAGTAGGAGATTAAGAAAAGAGAAAGATTGCAAAATAATTCTCTCCAATTCTCTCCGATTAGTAGTAAAAACAAGCATTTGCGCGCCGCACAGTTGAAACATTGTGTAAAAAGACGATGTTTTTGCTGTGAAATGCATCGGATTGTGATGATCGTCACATCACCGATGTCTTACTGTTGGCACTATACGTCGCAGTTCTGCAAAAAAAGGTTCAGTTTTGCAGGCAAGCGCAGTTTGCTTCTGGACCGCAGTAACTTAAACAAACCTTTATAAAGGAAACACAAAATGGCAGTTCAAGCAGATTACATCTCGGTCGTACAACAACTGTACGTATCGTACTTCGGTCGCCCAGCTGACTTCTACGGCCTGAACGACTTCACCAAGGAACTGGCACGTATCGATACCGCTGGCACCCTGGTAGACTTCAAAGCACTGACCGCAGCGATCAACGCAGCTGGTAAAGATGCTGCGAACCCACTGTCCAAGCTGGTTAACAGCTTCAGCGGTTCCCCTGAAGCCGCTGCCCTGTACGGCACCGACACCACCATCACCGGTACCTCCAAGTTCGTAGCTGCCGTGTACAAGAACGTTCTGGGTCGCGAAGCCGACACCGAAGGCCTGGCATACTGGGTTAACGCAATTCAATCGGGTTCCCTGACCCGCGCGAACGTTGCTGCTGCCATCACTGAAGGTGCAATCAGCAACACCTCCGCACAAGGCCTGCTGGACGCGCAAACCGTAGCCAACAAGAACAAAGTTGCTTCCGCTTTCACCGCTGCAATCGACACCACCAACGAGATCAACGGTTACTCCGGCGATAAAGCAGCGGCAGCTGCCCGCGAAATGCTGAACACCGTGAACAACACCACCAACGTGGCTGCCTTCCAGGCAACCGTTGAGTCGACTCTGTCGACCATCGTTAACGGCGTTGATGCTGGTACCGTATTCACCTTGACCACCGGCGTGGACGCAATCACCGGCACCAGCAAAGACGACGTGATCAAGGGCCTGATCGATGACAAGGGTGCTGACCCAGACGCGCACACCCTGACCGCTCTGGACGTTATCAATGGCGGCGCTGGCATCGACACCCTGGAAATCGCTGCTCTGACCGCTATGGGCGCAGCTCCAGCAGTTACCGTGACCAGCGTTGAAAATGTCACCATCCGTGCCGCTAGCACCGTGACCGCTAACATCAGCACCTGGACCGGCGTTGAGCAACTGACCATCACCGAAGCAGGTGGCGCAGTTAACCTGACCGCAGCTGCAACCACTAACATCACCTCCGCTCAGAAGGTGAACGGCGGCAACGCAACCACCACCATCAACGGCGGTAAAAACATCGTTGTTTCCCAGACCAACGTAGACAACACCGCTGACGACATCGTCGTTGGTGGCACTACTGCTGCTGCTGGCACCGTTTCCGTGTCCTCGACCGGTATCGCTGCTGCTCACGGCTCCGACGTGATCATGGGCGACATCGCTGTAACTGGCGGTTCGAAAATCACCGTAACCCAATCGGCATCCAGCAGCGTTGCTGGCCTGACCGTTGGCGCGGGCCCAACCCACACCCAAGGTTCGGTAACCATCACCGGTAACTCGGCAACCACCGAAGTTATTTCGATCCAGAGCGTGGAAGCTGATGCCAACACTGGCGTTGTTCACACCGCCGACAAGATCGAAACCGCAACCGTCAAGTTCGTTGCAATGACCGCTGGTCAGACCCTGACCGTTGCTGGCCTGACCTTCGCTGCTACCAAAAACCTGACCGCTGCAGAAGTCGCTACCGCCTTCTCCAAGCTGATCAAGGGCACCTTGCCAGTGGCAGGCGACACCCAAGGTTCCGGTATTGCTGCTAACGGCGTGTACACCGGTGCTATCTCCGGCTGGACCAGCGCTGCTGCTAGCGCTGACACCGTAGTGTTCACCGCTACCACCAAAGGTAACAAGACCGACCTGGCCTTCACCGGCACTGCAACTGCTCCTACCGTGACTACTGTCGACGGCAATGCTGATGCTGGCGACGAAGCCGCAATGGGCGTGGTGAACGGCGTTGTGTCGATCGTTGACGCAGCGAACTCCATCAAGACCGTAACCGTGAACGGCTACGCAACTGGTTCCAGCACCACCGGCACCAGCAAAATGGAAACCCTGAACCTGTCCAACGCTGCTACTGATGCAGGCTTCACCGCTGCTTCCTCGGCTGCTACCCTGGCACTGAACCTGGAAGCTGTTGGTTACTCCGGCCACGTGTCGGCTGTTACTCTGACCGCTGCTCCTACCACTCTGAACGTGAAGAGCACCGGTGCAAACTCGATTGGCCTGACTGCTGCAGCAACCGAAACCCTGAACGTTTCGGGCACCGGCATTCTGGATGCATCGACCGGCAGCACCCTGTCCACCCTGAAGGCTGTTACCGTAACCGGTACCGCTGGCCTGCTTCTGGGCGCAGCTCCTGCAGCTACCATCACTTCGGTTAACACCACCGGTACCACCGGCCTGGTGAGCACCACCATTGATGGTTCCAAAGCAACCTACACCGGCGGCGCTGGCATTGACCGCGTCTCCACCTCTGGCACCACTGTGTCGAAGGCAATCAACCTGGGTGGCGGCAGCGACCGCGTGACCCTGGCTCTGGGCACCACCTCGATTGGTACCGATGGCTCCATTAACGGCGGCGACGGCACCGACACCCTGCGCATGGACGCTGGCAATGCAGCTACCGCATCCCTGGGTACCGCATTCGCAGGCAAGGTAACCGGCTTCGAACGTCTGTGGGTAACCGGCGCAACCGGTACCCAGCAAGTCGAAACCGATACCCTGGGTAACTACAACGACGTGCAAGTTGGCACCGTGGTTAACGGCGAACTGACCCTGAACAACATGGCTTCGGGCGCAACCATCCGTCTGGCGGACAACACCAACGTAAGCACCGTTGTTAAGGTAAAGAACGCTGCAACCGCAACCAACGACGTTGTGAACGTAGCTCTGACCTCCAGCGTAACCGCTGATGGCACCGCTGACAACAAGGGCATCATCACCGCAGCTGACGTTGAAACCATCAACATCAGCACCGCTGACGGCGTGGCAGAAACCCCAACCAACACTGCTCCTGACTACCAGAAGCTGACCCTGGTTGCGACCAAGGCCGCCACCATCAACGTGACCGGTGACACCGCTCTGGAACTGGTTAACACCGGTAACACCTCGGTATCCCTGATCGATGGCTCGACCATGACTGGTAAGCTGAAAGTGCAAGCTGCTGGTACCACTGCTACCACCATCAAAGGTGGTTCCGGTAACGACATCCTGACCGCTTCCGGCGGCGCAGCTGTGGGCGGTACCGCCCAGCAAACCACCATCACCCTGACCGACGGCACCAACACCGGTCTGGATACTAAGGACACCATGTCCGTAGTTGTTGGCGGCACCACCTTCACCTACACCAACAATACTGGCGCCCCAGTGACCATGGCCGCTGCTGCTACTGCACTGGCTGCTCTGATCGACGGCAACTCGTCCTACACTGCAGCCTACGCCGGTGGTGTGATCACCGTAACCGCTGAAGTTGCTGGCACCCCGTTCACCGTTGGCAGCTACGCTGTAACCGACGTTGCAAACGTGAACTCCACCGGCACCGCGCTGACCTACACCACTGCCCAAGCGACCGTTCAGGACAAGCAAACCCTGGCGATCACCGTGGATGACGTGGACGGCGGCAACGAAACCCTGACCGTAACCTACGACAATGACGGTTCCGGCGTGGGTAACACCACCGCCAACGTGCTTGTAACCTTCGGTGCAGTTGATGTCACCAACAAGACTGCTGTAACCAACGCAATCGTCGCTCAGATGAACGCTGACGCTGCATTTGCTCTGCTGGCTACCGCTTCCAATGTGGCTGACGACGTTGTCATCACCTACAAAGGCAACGACACCTACAGCGACGCAACCGCAGTTGCTGGCGGTACCGTCAATGGTCTGGCAGCTGCTGCTACCGGCAATGCTGCTGGCACCAAGTCGGTTGTTGATGTTGTTCTGACCACCGGCGTGACCGGTGCTCTGCTGGACAAGGGCGACACCATCGCTATCACCGTTGACACCAACGGCGCTCTGGCTGGTGGCGTGCAGACCTTCACCTACACCGTGGTTACCGCTGGCGGTGAATCCCTGGATACCGCTGCTGCTGCTCTGGCTGCTCAGATCAACGCAGATGGTACCGCGCTGGTTACCGCTGGCTACGTTGCAGGTACCGACACCCTGTCCATCACCGACAAGGCGTCCGCAGATGCAAACAACATCGTTGTTTCGGCATTCACCGTGACCGACGTTGAAACCAACAACTCGACCGGTTCGTCGGCTGTTATCTCTAACACCGTTTCTAACGTGACTCCGAAAGGTGACACTCTGATCGGTGGCGCAGGTAACGACACCCTGACCTCCGGCGCAGCAATGTCCACCCTGACCGGTGGCGCTGGTCAAGACCTGTTCATTGTTGGTTCCCCATCGCTGAACGTCAATGCGTACTCGAACATCACCGACTTCACCGTCGATGACCTGATCCAGTTCACTGGCTCGACCGCGTTCAAGTCGGCTGCTGTAACCCTGGGCGGCACCGCTGTGTTCCAAGACTTTGCTAACGCTGCTATCAATGCGCTGGCACAGAACGAAATGGGTTGGTTCCAGTACGGTACCGACACCTACATCGTGATGGACAAGTCGAACGGCGCAACCTTCGCTAACGGCACCGATCTGATCGTCAAGCTGACCGGTACTATTGATCTGGCTAACGCTTCGTTCAACTCGCAACACGGCACCATCGCTCTGGTTTAATCTCTATGGAGACAAGCCCATTCGCACGAATGGGCTTGCAGAGCAAGGCTCAAACCCTCGGCGCTTCGGCTCCGGGGGTTTTTTCATTAGTAAACACGTTCCTCGTCTTTTTTTTGGGGGCATGGACTACTCCACGCTAGTCTTTCAGACTGCCTCGTATGCGCCGTCTCAGCACCCTCAAAGGACATAATTCCTGCAGGTTGCACCGGAAATCCGCGATCCAACTAAATTTGTGATGTGCATCACAAATTTTTTCAAAAATAAGCGATAATGTCGCGACTTCGCTGGAATCTACATCTCGCTTCTCCAGCGCCCTTATGCATTTTTGACAATTGCAAATATGAAGAAACTTTTGCCGCCTAAGAGCGAAATTGAGCAGATTCTGCTTGGTTTCAAACGCACCTTCTATACAGTCGGTGTATTCAGCGCGATCATTAACTTGCTGGCACTGGTGCCATCACTGTATATGTTGCAGGTCTATGATCGCGTCCTGGCAAGTCGCAACGAAATTACGTTGCTGATGCTCACACTTATGATGCTCGGTGGTTTCGCGTTCATGGGAGGGCTTGAATTGATCCGTAGTTATGTTCTGATCCGTGTCGGTGCCAAGTTCGATATGGAAATGAACAAGCGAGTTTATACCGCAGCATTTGAGGCCAATCTTAAGTCTGCGGGCGGCAACGCTGGTCAGGCATTGATTGATCTAACCAATTTGCGGCAGTTCCTGACAGGTAACGCACTGTTCGCATTCTTCGACGCGCCATGGTTCCCTATCTATTTGATTGTGATCTTCGTCTTTGAGCCAACCTTGGGTCTATTCTCGTTGGTCGGAACGGTTGTCCTCGTTGCGTTGGCGTTCATTAACGAAAAAGTCACTCATAAGCCATTGGCCGAAGCCAACAACATGGCTATCGTTGCCAATAATCTGGCAACCAACAACCTGCGCAATGCAGAAGTGATTGAGTCAATGGGCATGCTCCCGAATTTGATGGGGCGTTGGTTCAAGCTGCACAGCAAGTTCTTGCACTTGCAGGCTGAGGTAAGTGAGAAGGCAGGATTGATCGGCTCGATTACTAAGTTTTTCCAAATGTCGCTGCAATCGCTGGTACTGGGTTTTGGTGCATTGCTTGTACTCGAGAACAAGATTTCTCCCGGGATGATGATTGCTGCCTCGATCCTAGTTGGTCGTGCGCTAGCTCCAGTACAACAGTTGATCGCTGTATGGAAAAGCTGGGCTTCGACCCGTAGTGCTTACGAACGTTTGAACAAACTGTTGGAGGATAATCCTGCGCGCGAAGCCGGGATGGAGCTTCCTAAGCCACAGGGCAACTTGTCGGTTGAGGGAGTAACCGCAGCACCTCCGCGGGTGACAACCCCGATTCTGAAAGGCGTTTCTTTCAACATTCAGTCTGGTGATGTGCTGGGCGTAATTGGTCCTAGTGGGTCCGGTAAATCGACGTTGGCGCGATTGTTGGTGGGCGTTTGGCCTGCCTTGATGGGCAAAGTACGTCTCGATAGTGCAGACATCTACCAATGGAATAAGGCCGAACTTGGTCCGCATATCGGTTATCTGCCACAAGATATCGAACTATTTGGCGGAACCATCTCCGAAAATATCGCGCGCTTTGGTGAAGTCGACCCTGAAAAAGTCGTGGAGGCAGCCATGCGCGCTGGCGTGCACGACATGATTCTACATTTCCCTAAAGGTTACGACACTCCGCTTGGTGATGGCGGAGCGGGCCTGTCGGGCGGTCAGAAGCAGCGTCTTGGGTTGGCCCGCGCAATGTATGGCGACCCTTCGATGCTTGTGTTGGATGAGCCAAATTCGAATCTGGATGATGTCGGTGAGATGGCATTGGTAAAGGCAATTCAGGATTTGCGTAGCCGTGGGAAGACGATTGTCCTGATTACACATCGTACAAGCGTGATTGGTGCGACAAATAAATTGTTGTTGCTTCGTGATGGCGCGGTGTCCGCATTTGGTCCAACTAAGGACGTATTGCAGGCAATTCAGGAACAGAATCAAAAGGCTGCGGAGGCACAGCGGGCTGCACAGCAGGCTGCGGTACAGCAGCAACTAGCCGGCATGAAGCAGAATGTAGCTCAGCAAGATGCGGCCCAACAGCAGGCGGCGCAGCAGCAAGCTGCGCAACAGCAAGCGGCTCAGCAGGCTGCTGCAAAGCAGGCCGAGCAAATCGCTGCCCAGCAATCTGCCCAGCAAGGCGCCGCAGGTGCGGCTGAACAGGAGTAAAGATCGTGAAACTTACAACCAAATCACAACATGCACCGGCAGATGTAATCTCTCACGATGTAACTCCATTGACAGTCAATACTGATGCTGGGGCATATTCCAAAGTAGGTTGGACCATTGTTCTGATAGGTGTCATCGGGTTCTTGCTTTGGGCAAGCTTTGCACCGCTCGACAAGGGCGTGCCAATGTCAGGCTATGTTGCAAAAGAATCTAATCGCAAGGCTGTACAGCATCTCACGGGTGGCATCGTCAAGGATATCCTTGTTCGCGATGGGGACCAAGTGAAGGCCGGGCAGACCCTGGTTCAAATGAATGACGTAGCAGCCTCATCTGAGCTTGGTATTTCGGAATCCCAATATTTTGGTGCGCGTACTGCGGCTGCACGCCTGACTGCAGAACTGAAAGGCGCAAGTGCGATCAGCTTCCCAACTGAGCTCGAGACCTATCGTAAAGATCCTCGGTTACAGGAACAACTTGCTCTGCAAAACCAGTTGTTCGCATCACGCCGCATGGCGATCGAAAGTGAAGTGGCCGCAATTCAAGAAACCATTCATGGTTTGGAAGCGCAGATCAAGGGCTTAGAAGAATCTCGCGAGAGTAAGAAGGCGCAACAAGGCTTCTTAAAGGAACAGTTGGATAACACTCGCGACCTCGCCAAGGAAGGATATATCCCTCGTGCACGCCTGCTCGAGTTGGAGCGCACCTATGCACAGTTGGGCGGAGCGATTTCTGAGGATATTGGGAATGTTGCGCGTTCCCGGCGCCAGATTGCCGAGCTCAAATTGCGGAGTGTGCTGCGCCAGCAGGAATACCAGCGCGATGTGCGTACTCAACTGTCCGACATGCAGCGTGAGTCTGGCGCACTCGAAAGCCGTATCCGTGCTCAGTCGATGCAAGTGGCCAACACGGAAGTCAAAGCACCTGCTGATGGTGTGGTCGTTGGTAGCACCGTGTTCACCCGTGGTGGCGTGGTAGCACCCGGCGCCCATCTTATGGAGATTGTTCCTACTCAGGATGCATTAATCGTTGAAGGAGAACTTCCGACTCACTTGGTTGATAAGGTTCACCCGGGTTTGAAGGTGGAATTGATCTTCTCGGCATTTAACACCAATCAAACGCCGCATATTCCTGGTGAGGTAGTTACGGTCGCGGCAGATCGGGCAGTAGATGAAAAAACCGGGATGCCATACTACAAGGTCCGTGCTCGCGTTTCACCAGAAGGAACCAAGATGATCGCGGCTCACAAGCTGGACGTTAAGTCCGGTATGCCAGTCGAGTTGTTTGTGAAAACTGGCGAGCGCACGATGATGAGCTACTTGCTTAAGCCTATCATCGACCGAGCTCACTCGTCCATGTCGGAGGATTAAGCGTGAAGTCACGATTTGATAGTCTGCGTTTGCTGCCGGTGGTGACAGGGGTCGCATTGGCATTAGGTAGTTCTGCGGCCTCCGCGTTGAACTTGCAGCAAGCTTATGAAGCAGCGCTCAAAAATGATCCAGCGTACCGTGCAGCGGTACATGTGAATGAAGCTGGGCTGGAGAATCGCAAGATTGGTCGGTCGGCTTTGTTGCCGACTTTGTCCGGTGCAGTTAGTGGTACTAAGAACCACACAACTGTTGAGCGATTGGGTAAGAAAAGCCCCGAGGACTATGTCTCACGTTCCTCTACGATCCAGTTGCGACAGCCGTTGTTTAGTCTGGAGGCACTGGCCCGATACAAGCAAGGTGTTGCGCAGAGTGAGTATGCCGAGGCGATCCTGGATAGTCAGTCTCAAGAAGTGATTATGCGCGTCAGCGGCGCGTATTTTGAAGTGTTGCTGAAGCAGTACACCGTGGCATTGGCTGAGGTCGAGCGCGACACCTATACGGAACAGCGCAATGTCAACGATCTGTTGTATAAAAAGGGCGAAGGTACACGGACCGATATGCTTGAGACACAGTCCCGTTTGCACGCCGCTGAAGCGCAACTATTGGAGGCCAAGGATGCTGTAGTAACGGCAGAAGATACGCTGGCAGGCATCATTGGTGGCGACGTGGGTAAATTGGACAAGCTTCGTGAGGACTTTCGTGCGACAGCGAGTGGTCTGCCTTCCTATGAGGATCTGAAGGCCTCTGCGTTAGCGCAAAATCCTGATATTCGTGCACTTGAAAAGAATGTTGAAACTGCGCGTCAGGAAATCAATAAGCAGAGATCAGGCCACTTGCCGCGATTGGATTTTGTCGGTACTTATGGTCAGACTGCTTCGGAGACGCTGTCTTTGCTCAACCAGGATCAAACTATTCGTAGCATTGGCTTGCAGTTAAATGTGCCAATCTTTAACGGTGGTGCAATCAGTGCTTTAACCCGCCAGGCAGTTGCAAATCATGAAAAGGCCAAAGCTGATCTTCAAGCACAGAAAGACAAAATTACCACGGAGCTCCGCAAGAGTTACAACCAGCTCGTAAGTAGTATTGCTCGCATCGAAGCACATGAAAAATCGGCGGAGTCGGCGAAACTATTGATCACGGCGACAGAGCAGAGCATTAAAGGTGGTGTTCGTATCAATTTGGATCTGCTGAATGCAAAACGCCAGTTGTACATTGTGCAGCGAGACTTGGCGATGGCGCGATTTGGCTATCTCTTAGCCAATTTACGCCTTCGTGCATCGGCCGGTTCATTAACGGCGGATGATGTTAGGCTTACAGCGGCCTACTTCAACTAGGCGATGGCGGGTCTGACCCGCCATTTTTTTTGGTTTATCATGCTCCGTATTCAAAATAGCTATATTGGAGATTGAAGGAATGGCAGAGTGGAGCGCGGGTTACGTTGCGGACATCGGATACACACATGGCTACTATCAGGAGCTGAATCCACTTCGCATCAAGTTGGCGTTTTTGAATGCAGGTTTAGTTTGCCCAGATGTTGGTACGGCATGTGAGTTAGGATTCGGGCAGGGCTTAAGTACCAATATTCATGCTGCGGCCACTCTGACTCGTTGGTATGGTACTGACTTCAACCCTAGCCAAGCTTCGTTGGCTCGTGAAATGGCCATGCATGCCGGTTCAGGCGCAGAATTGTTTGACGATGCTTTTTCCGACTTCTCCATGCGCTCTGACTTGCCTGATTTCGATTTCATCTGCTTGCATGGTATTTGGAGTTGGATCTCGGATGAAAATCGGCATGTGATCGTTGATTTTGTTCGTCGAAAGTTGAAAGTGGGTGGCGTCCTTTACCTCAGCTACAACTCTCTCCCTGGCTGGGCCAATTTTTCGCCAATGCGCCATTTACTAGCGACTCACTTCGCAAATCAAGGAGGCGATGGTCAAGGCATTGTCCACCAAATTGACGAGGCGCTGGCGTTCGGGAAGAACTTTCTAGCGTTGAATCCTGGCTATGCCCAATTAAACCCTACTGTTCAACAGCGATTTGAGCACGTTGCTGACCAGGGAAGAAGTTATCTGGCGCATGAGTATTTCAATCGTGACTGGCTTCCAATGCATTTTGCAACCTTGGCTGCATGGCTGGAGCCAGCTAAGGTGCAATTTGCGTGTTCTGCGAACTACGGAGCCCATTTCGATCACTTGAACATGAGTGCCGAGCAGCAGGCATTCCTGCAAAAGATCCCTGATCGAATGTTTCGCGAAACCGTCCGCGACTTCATTGTGAATCAATCGTTCCGCAGGGATTATTGGGTCAAGGGGATTCGCACGTTGTCGTCTCTGGAAGTGGCGGAGAAAATGGGCGAGATTATGGTGGCATTGATCAAGTACCGACCGGACATCTCTTATCGGATCAAGTTGGAGAATAGTACTGCCGAACTCAACGAGAGCATCTATCGCCCCCTATTGGATTTGCTTGCTGATCATTTACCTCGGACAATCATGAGCATTGCTCAGATACTGGCTCCGCACGGCGTCAAGTTCAGTCAAGTCATTGAGGCTCTGATGTTGCTTAGCGGAGCTGGGCATATCGTCATGGCACAAGCACCTGAAGTTGCGGAAGAGCGCGGCCAGGTGGCTGCTCGGCTGAACGATTATATTCGAGGCAAAGCAAGGGGCGGGGCCGAGATGAATTGCGTAGCGAGCCCCGTGACTGGCGGCGGAGTTCCGTTAGCCCGCTTCCCTGCGTTGTGGAGCAAGGCCATTAGTGAGGGCATTAACACTGTAGATGGTCTTGCCAATTATGTTTGGGCTATTCTGAAGGCGCAAAATCAATCCTTGGTGATCAAAGGCGCGCAAGTTACAGATCCAGCCGAGAGCATCGCTGAGCTTAAACGTGGAGCCCAGGAATTCCTCGAGAAGCAGCTCCCCATTCTGCGCGCCTTGAAGGTTGTTTAAAGCAAATGTCAACTTGGGGCTGCACGGCGAGCCCGGCAGACCCCAAAGTGGACATTGTCATTTGCGCGTAGCGCTGATGCTGCCCTGAATGTCCGGCCCACTCCATGTGCCAACCAGCTTGCCTTCCGCCGTGAGCGTCCCGCTAAACGGATAGGCGCCGAAGTAGCCAAGCATGGTGCTGGTCGCTGCGGTTGGGTTCTTGAGTTGCCCGTAGACGTTCTGCGGCCCCAAACGAGTTGACTGCCCGCTGCCGCTGACCTTGCCGTCCGGTGCGATGCTGAAGCTGAAGCTGCCCTGGTCGCCGCCGGCGAGGCTGCCTTCGTAATCGCCCACAAACGCCGGGAAGAATGTGAGGCGGTTCAACTCCTCGATCACTCTCTGAATCTCCGCCTTGTACTCCGCTTCCACCAGCTCGCTGCTATCGACGTGGAAGATCAGGATGCGCGCCATGCGGCCCGGCACATCGCCGCGATAGACCAGCTCCGGCACAGCAGCGGTGAAGGCGGCGGCGACGGTGGCTTTGTTGCGGATCGTCCTGCCATCCAGCAGCCCTTGCGCACTTTGGTTTTGCTGCGCGCCGGCCAACAGCGAAAGCGCGGCCTTGGTGCGCGTCAGCAGCTTCTGGTCGATCGCGTTCACCCAGTACGCCTTACCCTCGTCGTCATCCGCCGGCAAGCGGCCCAGGCCGTTGAAGTAGATGGCCGTGACGAAGGAGGAGGTGGTGGCGGTCGGTGGATACAGCCCTTGCGACTCCTCGCTGTTGGCGAAGGAGTCCACCAGCGCGCGGATACCGGCATGTTCGTGGTACGCCGCATTCAGCGAGATAATGTCCGTCGGCGCACCGTACTGCGCCAGTTGGTGGGTGAATTGGCGTAGCGCGGCCGGGTCGGCGGGGCGGCCGAAGTAGGCGATATACAGCTGCTGCACGACCGGTCCGTAATCGACAGCGGTCGCGGCGGCTGCGCTGCGCATGCCTTGCACTGCGCCCTGCCTGGTTGTGGCCGGGTCGCTGCCGCCGCACGACGCCAGGCTCGCCACCAGCAGGCAGGCACCGCACAGGCGCAGGATCAAGGCCCTCATTTGGCTGCCGGTGTGACCACCACGCTGCCCATATCACCTTCCTGCGTGCGGACGGCGCTCACCGTGCCATTCATACCGTTGCCGCTCCAGGTGCCGCTCAGCTTGCCGGTCGCGGTCAATTGGCCAGTAAAGTTGAACGGGCCGAACGTGGCGGCAATCGGTACCGTTGCGCCAGTGGCCTTGGCCAGGGTGCCGGTGATGATGAAGGGGACGTTGGACTTGGTTACGCCGCTGCCGTTGATGGTGCCATTGCTGGCAATGGTGAAGCTGAACGGACCACTTTCGCCGCCGTCAAAGGTGCCGCTATAGGTGCCGGGGAACAGGCTGGAAAAGTCGTTCCGCTCCAGTTGGTCGATCAGGTCGGCAATTTGTTGCTGGTAGCTGTCGCCGGTGATACCTGGCGTCTTGACGGTGTTGAGCATCTGGCGCGCCAAGGCGGCTGCGGCTTCGCCACTATAGACTTCCGGTGCCACCAGGGATGTGAAACGCGATGCCACGGCAAGCTTGGATTGGATCACCTGCGCGTCGATTTCGCCCTGCGCGCTGGTATTTTTCTGCGCACCGGCGATGATGGAGAGCGCGGCCCTGGCGCGGGTCAGGCCCCTGTTATCAATCGCATCGACCCAGAAGGCCCTGCCCTCATCGTTGGCAGGCGGCGTGCGCGCCAAAATGTTCTTGTAGACGGCCGACACAAAGGCATCGGTGCTGCCGGTGTACAGCGTTTGCGATTCCACGCTGGTGGCGAAGCCATTCACCAGTTGCTTGATTTCCCCGTTGCTGCTGTAGGCCAGCTCCAGCGCCGGCATCTCAAGCGGCGCCTGCAGCTTTTCCAGCTGCGCCTTAAAGTGCAGCAGCCCATAAGGATCGGCCGGACGGCCGAAGTAGGCGATATACAGCTGCTGCGTAGTCGGCCCGTAATCGACAGCGACAATATCCGCCGAAGCGCGCATCTTTTGCGCCCCCTGCTTAGTAGAAGAAGCCGGATCACTGCCCCCGCAGGCCGACAGGCCCGCCAGCAAAACCGAGGTCAGGCAAAGACGCGAAAAATTGGAACGTAACATGGCACTCACCAATCGTTTAAGTAGGTGAACATATTTACATGCTCCACATACCATTGGCAAATGAACATTATTCTAGATAGTCACCAATGTCCACTTTGTCCGGTTTGGGGTCAGGAAGAAAAGTGGACATTACATGGCCTTGAGAACGGTCAAGCCGCGCACGCATTCACTAGTCTATGCCGCATCCTCAGGTGGTATCGTCTCGGCACATAGCTTGCCAAAAAAGATGTTTGGTCAGAGTATTCTGGAGTTGTCAGTTGACAACCTCTGGGTGCCCTACTAGTATTGGCGGTATGGATGGTCCGTCCTGCCCACCCCAAAAAAGAGATAGAGGATGCTCTTCGGCATGCTGAAGAGAACGGTTGGCGTGTTGAAGTTGGTGGTAGCCGCGCATGGGGGAGGATGCGGTGAATTCTGTATCACCTCGGTATGGAGCACTCCTAAGAATGTAGGTAACCATGCCAGAGATCTAAAGCGCGTGGTCGACAACTGCACTGCGCATATGAAGAATCCAGGCTTCACCACTAAGGAGTAGCGATGGAATTCTCGTTCAAACTCACCTACCAGTTATCCGGGGATGACGCCGACCAGTATGCCTTGGTGGAGCGCTTGGGAGCGGCCGGTTGCGACGATGCTTTGGTCGGCATTGGCCAACCCGGTCGTATCGCGCTGGAATTCACGCGTGAGGCGGACAGTGCATTTGCTGCGCTGACCAGCGCACTCGGCGACGTCAAGAAAGCTATTCCCACTGCAAAGCTTATCGAGGCCGGCCCAGACTTGGTGGGCCTCACGGATATCGCCGATGTGGTCGGCGTCTCTCGACAAAATATGCGCAAACTTGCGGTCACCAATTTTGCGACCTTTCCGACGCCGGTGCACGAGGGCAGCTCCGCATTCTGGCATCTGGCGGATGTTTTACACTGGATGCTGCCTCGCGGCGGTTATATCGTGGCACCCGGTACGATCGAGGTCGCAAGCGCCGCTAAACAACTGAATCTGGCCAAGCTAAATCGCCACCTTGAACACGATGTACTTGAGCAAGTGCAGGGGTTGCTGGCGTAATACGGCCACTTGGCCCGGCGCGCTCAGGCCGCAAGTGGCTCCGGCTCCACTTCCACCTTCGAGGTCCATCGAGAGCCTTCTTCCTTAAAAATGATCTTTGTATTGCAGGTGCGATCCAGCGCATTCAAAGTCTCAATAAGCGGCGTCACTTTGTAATTGGGGCTATGTCGCTCGTTGAAAAGCAGGCGAATCGTCAGGTCGATCGCTTTGGGAACTTTGCCAGACTTTTCCCACTTGGCCACCGCCTGCTCGGTGTAGCCGACGAGTTGCCCAAACCTCTTTTGGGATAGTAGCAAGGCGTTGCGGACGTATCGGAACTCAACGCCGGTCAGCTTTCCTGGTTGCGTGCAAAGCGCATGGCAAATCGCTATTACAAGACCATCCAGGTCATGAAAGGATATGCCATTTCCATATGGAGTTTTGTGCTCCACATAGCCATTTAGCAGCCATATATTGCGTAAGCCCCCGTCTGTAAAGCGGTACATGCACTTCTCCATTAATTCATTGCGGTTACTACGATGAGGTTTGGATTGTCGTCGTTGATTGCCACGGCGACGGTGATGTCGCTGCCTGCGACGAAGCGTTCGAGCCGGCACACCGGCAATCCTGTCGTGAGATCCAATTCCGCCGGGTGCTTCATTCGACCGTTTCGGAGCGTTTCGACAATACAGAACTTCGTTATTTTGCGTTGCTTCATTCGCAACAATACGTGATTAGTAAAGATGATATTGTTCGAGTCTTGCGCCTGGCGATGGACGTATGCCTCTTGCTGCGATCGTGACTGATCTGCTAACGTCTTTGGCTTTTTCATGCGCAGGAACCTATACAAAATATAGCTTGAGTGCCTGTCTAGCGCAAGAACTGCTCCTACGAAACGTCGAATCGCATTCCGTTCTTTCAGTTCAGGCGGGGGACTGCCAGTGCACGCGGTTGAGATCTTAAATCCCAATGGGGCAGGTTGGTGACACGAGCCCGGACTACTCATTGAGCAAAGCCAACGCGCTATCGATTTGTTCAGCGCCGGCGGGTGCTCTGGGGGGAGGGACGTTTCCAATCGAGGCAAGCGCGGAGGGGGCAGATGGCGCAAAGCTGATCACGTCCTTGCCATGGTCGGTTGCGTACCGGGTCCACTATGGACTCAGTTGCGCTAGCCTGCTGAGGGTGAATGGACGCATGATGGACAGATTTTTTGTCCGCTTTGGGGTCAGGAAGAAAAGTGGACATTTGGCGCGGGCCGGATGAGCGCCCCCACAATTTGTGATGCCGCCCGTTTGGGCTACAATCATGGCCCTCTGGCCGATTTGCGGCGTAAACCATATAAAGGAAATAACGTGAGTCTCCCGCAGTACATTACGATCAATGGCACCTCCTACGCTTCCGCAAAACTGTCCGACGCTGCCAAGCAGCAGGCTGTAAACATCCAGGCTGTCGATGCCGAACTGGCGCGCCTGCAGCAGCAGATCGCCTTCATCCAGACCGCGCGCAACGCCTATTCGGCCGCGCTGATCGAGGCGGTGAAGGGCAAAGCCGGCGAAGCCGCCGCCAGCAAGGAAGAAAAGCCGAAGAAGCCGCGCGCACCGCGCAAGCCTAAGGCAAAAGCCGAGTAATCACACGCGGACAGCCCGGTCATGGCCCATATCCTGGAACGCGTCACCACCATCTTCAGCCCGGAAGAGGACCGCATCCGCATTGCCGGAGCGCGGCAGGACGGGCAGCAGGTGGTGATCTGGGTGACCCGGCGCTTGCTGGGTTTTTTGCTGCCGCATTTGCTGGACCGGCTGGACGGCCAATTCGCCGCCACCGCGCCCGAGCTGCGCGACACCATGCAGGAGTTCGCGCAGCAGACGGCGCGTAGCGCCTTGGGCGAGTCGGCGCCGGTGGTGGCGGCGCAGGATGACGAGGTGCTGCTGGCGAGCGCCATCGATATCGGCCAGACCGAGGTTGGGGTTTTGCTGACCTTCCGCGATGGCGGCGAGAAGTCCTTCAGCCTGCCGCTGGCCAGCGACAACCTGCGCCAATGGCTGCACATCCTCTACCAGGCCGACCGCGCCGCGAACTGGCAGCTGCCGCAATGGCCTGCCTGGTTGACGGGCGAAACCGGCAGCGCCGGCGCCGCCTTGTCGCTGCATTAACGTCCGGTACGGGGCGCGCTCAGCGATTCGACGAGGAGCTGACGTCCGTCAGTCCCCCAAACGTGGCTTGGATAGCATCTGGCAAAGGGTCGTCAAAATCATCCGCAATTCGAATCTTTCCCTTCATCGCGCCAGGCTTACGGATGGGCTTTTGCCCAGGAATGGGAACCAGCATCGCGGCTGGCTTGCCTGCTTTTGTTAAGTAAGTGGCAAAGTGATTTGCTCTTACCACCGCTACAGCCGGCGGGCCCGGTCGTAGCGGCGGTGGAGGGCATTAACGGCCGCTGCGGGTCGCGCGCAGCGATCCGGACATGCCTAAGCCGCTCCAGTTGCCTGTCAATGTTCCGCTGGACGTTATCGTCGCGGTAAAGCCGAGTGGCCCCATGCTGCCGGACAGTGGCGCCGATGTGCCGCTTGCCGTGCCCAGGTCGCCCACAATCACCAGCGTTACGCCGGAAGTGGTGGAGCTGCCGTTGCCAGTGATCTTGCCTTTCGCGTCCACCGTGAAGGTGAAGTTGCCCCGGTCGGAGCCGTCATAGCTGCCCGAGTAGTTGCCGGCATAGATGGAGGTGGACCCGATCAGCGTCATCGCCGAGATGGTGCTGTCGATGGTGGCGCGGAAGCCTGGCAGCGTGGTATCGGCTTTGACCTTGCGCAGCATTTCGCGCGCCTGCGCGGCGGCTTGATCGCCGGTGTAGACGTTCGCGCCCACCAGCTGGGTGAAGACGGCGCTGTTGGCCGTTTTGTTGTTGATCACTTGCGCGTCCAGCAGGCCTTGTGGGGTCTTGTTGTCCAGCGCGCCCGTCAGGATCGACAGCGCGGCTTTGGCGCGCGTGAGCTGGCCGCTGTTGATTGCGTTGACCCAGTAGGCTTTGCCTTCGCTGTCCGGCTCGCGGTTCAGCAAGTTTATATAGATCGAATGGACGAAGGCGCTGGTGTCGCCGGTGTACAGGGTTTGTGATTCGGTGCTCACGGCGAAGGAGTTCACGACCGTTTGCAATGCGCCGTTGCCTGCGTAGGCGGCGTTCAGTTGCTGGGCGGTTTCACCCTGGTTGATGGTCTGCAGCCGCTGCTGGAAATTCTGCAGGCCGTAGTAGTCGGCTGGGCGGCCGAAATACGCGATGTAGAGCTGTTGCACCACCGGCGCATAGACTTCGGGACTCACGGCGGCGCTCTGGCGCATCTGCTGGGTTTTACGCTCGGGCGTGGAGGTATCGCCACCGCCGCAGGCCGACAGGCCAAGCGCAAGCAGCAGGGTAACTAGGTATCGCAACATATCTTCCTCAAAAGAATTTAGATAGCTTGCGATTTTGGCACCTTTCTATTGCCACTTCAATAAATTTTCCTCTATGCAAGTCACTCGCGGGTCACCGGTTCCGCTGCGACACGGCTTGTCGCACGCACAATCATAATTTCACTTAAACAACCATAATTGTCTGTGACAAATGGTTAGTTTCCTAATGAAATAATGATTCTATAATGCAAGTAACATGGACATTCTCAATCTTAAAGAAGCCCTCTCAAAGCTGGAATCCGTTGGCGAACGCTTGCTCGATAGCCGTGTTGAGCCGTTGGTGGAGAAGTCGATCAAACAATTGAGCGCGGAGGTGAAAAGCTCGATTGAGGACGCCAGTAAACGGGTAGAGCACAACGTCGCGCTCCTTTCAGACGAAGTCCACAACCATCGTTCGATCACGGCGGAACAGATTCGCTCCCTGATCGACTATTCGGCAGATAAATTCGGCGTCATGCTCGACCAGCGCATCGCCCTCATGAAGGCCGAAGTCTCGGACCTGATCAACGAAAAGACCGAAAAGGTCAAAAAAGAGCTGGAGCTGGCCGCCGTCGCCAGCCGCCGCGCGCTATATGTCAACGCGGCGATCTCTTTCGGCCTGGCGGCCCTGGTCGCTGTGCTCAGTTTTA
The DNA here is from genome assembly GCA_046523935.1 of Massilia sp. SR12. GTDB lineage: Bacteria > Pseudomonadota > Gammaproteobacteria > Burkholderiales > Burkholderiaceae_D > Rugamonas. The sequence continues at coordinate 5,441,728 of CP159586.1, forward strand.
TCTACCGCCGCACCACTGCCGGCGAACTGGATCCATTCCTGGTCTACCGCGTAGTGGTAGCCGGCTGCGGCACCTTCACCGCCGTACTCGGCCTGCTGAAAGTAATCCAGCGCTGGCGCGCCATGGAGCCGGTCAAGAAGGGTATTGCCACCGTGGCGCTGGGCTACTTTGGGGTGCTGCGCCCGAACGGGGCGGTGGGTTTGTTTGCATTGAGTTTGTTTTTCCTGGCCTGCTGGGCCGGCCTGCAGTTTTACACCGCATAAATCAACGAGAAGGAACCGAGAGCTTATGGAGTTGAAGTCGCCAGAGGATATTTACGCCAGCGTTTCAAATGAGGTGGACGTTATCCTCGCCAAGTTGAAAACGCTTTCGTCCGACAAGGAAATTGCGAGCGCCAAGGAAAAGGCCGAGGAGATCTTCGGTGCGCTGAGCGTTGAGCTCAAAGATAATATCGAGTCCTTAAAGCGCAACGCGGAGTGGAACACCTTCACCATCGCATTCTATGGCGAGACCAACGCCGGCAAGTCCACCATCATCGAGACCATGCGGATGATGCTGCAAGAGCCGGGCAAAGTGAAGCAACAGGCTGAATTCAAGGCCCTGCAAGAACGCCTTGGCATTACGCCGGCGCGATTGGAGGCGATGGCCGCCGCAGTGGCGGAGGCCGAGCAGAAAACCGAAAAGCTCCAGCAAGAACTCGACCAGGCCGACGCTGCGCATAGCGGTGAAATTCAACGCCTGGGCGCCCAGATCAAGGTGCTGCAAGAGATTATCCAGGAGCACAAGCAGGCCGCCTCGCTCTGGCAAAAGCTGCTCGACGTGTTCATTAAACGGCCGGAGGAGAAGCAAAGCCAGGCACTGGCCATTGAACTGCGCACGCGTGAGAATACCCGCCGTGTGGAGACGGCCAGCTTGCAGCAACAGCACGCCGACGCGCAGCAGAAGCAAGAGGCAAGCAAGCAGGTGCTGGCCGAGGCCAATGCATCCATGGCGCAGCTAGCGCAGCACGCCGATGGCGCGATCATCGGCAAGGGTGGGAGCGATTTCACGCGCGATTCGACGGCTTATGAGTTCTCCGCCAATCACCAGAAGTTTGCCTTGCTCGACCTGCCTGGCATCGAGGGGAAAGAGGCGTTGATTCTTGATGGCGTTTGGGCCGGCGTCAAAAAGGCGCACGCCGTGTTCTATGTGACGGGGAAGGCGGCTGCGCCGCAAAAAGGCGATGGCACGCATGCTGGTACGCTGGAGAAGATCAAGCAGCAGCTGGGCGCGCAAACCGAGGTCTGGACAATCTACAACAAGCGCGTCACCAATCCTATCGCACTGCAAAAGGCCAAGCTTGTTGATGATGGCGAGGAGGAGAGCCTGCGCGATGTCGATGAAAAGATGGCCAGCGTCCTTGGTGATAACTACCGTGGTCACTTGGCACTGAGTGCGTTCCCTGCTTTCCTGGCCAGCGCCACTTGTTTGCTGCCGGAGTCGGATGATGCGCGAAACAAGGCAAAGTTTGGCGCCAAGTACAGCGAAGATGAACTGCTCAAGCGTTCCGGCATGACCGAATTCCACGATATCGTGGTCGACAAGCTGGTGCAAGACAGCAAGGCAAAAATCGTTCGGTCGAACTTCAATAAGGCGCATGGCGTGGTTGCCGATGCGACCGGGCGCGTATCCAGCACTTTGAAGGACTCCTTCAAACCGCTGGCCAGCCAGTTGGCGAAGGACGCCGCAGCCGCCCAGAAACAGCTGGATATGTCGTTTGACGCCTTGCGCGGCCGCCTGATCTCGCAAGGGGAAAGCGCAGCCACCGAATTTACCGAAAGCGTGCGTAGCGCGATCTACCGGAAGATCGACGACGACATCAGCAACGATGACTTCAAGGATGACTTCGAACGCATCATCCGTCGTAAACGGGAAGCCCTGGTCGAAAGCCTGCCGGACATGATGCAGGGGGAGATTAGAAAATTCCAGGAGCAGATCAACAGCGTGGTCGAGCGATTCGAGAGTTTCGCCACCGATCTGATGGACACCTACAGCAACCTGTCGAACACCAGCTTTGGCGAGAAATTCGACTTGAAGATCAAGCTCGATAACGGCATCAACACCTTGGGCCTGCTCAGCGCACTCGCCGGTGGTGCGATGCTGGTGTGGAACCCAGCGGGCTGGGTCATGCTTGCACTGGGCGCCGCCGGCCTGGTGGTCGGCGCGTGGAAGGCGCTGCGCGGTTTCTTCAGCTCGGACTTCAAAAAGTCGGAGCAGCGCAAATCCGCCGACTCCAACCTGAGCAACATTGATAGCAAGCTGCGCGAATCCCTGCGTGAAACGCTGGACGCCGCGCTGCCACAACTGCAGCCCAAGCTCGACGCGGTCAAGGAAGCGCTGGACCGGCCGGCGCAGCAAATCGAACAGATGGCCACCTTGCTGGGCCAGGCCGAGCGCCAACTGAAGAACATCTCGAAGACCATCAAAACCGAAGGAGCCCTGTAATGGAAAACACCCTGGACGCGTTCAAGGCGCAACAGGCGCAGTCGCTGGAACTGCTGAATAAACTGAAGGACTTCCTGCACCAGGGCGAAGCGGTGGGCGTGGCGTTCGATCCGGCGCTGCAGCAGAAGCTTGAATCGGCGATCCAGTCGGTTGCCGGCGAAAAGCTGAAGGTCGCCCTGGTGGGCGGCTTCTCGGACGGTAAGACCTCGATCGCCGCAGCCTGGATGGAGCGGTTGGACAAGTCGACCATGAACATCAGCCACCAGGAATCGTCCAACGCCGTGCGCCTGTACGATGTGAGCTCGGACTTTGTGCTGATCGACACGCCGGGCCTGTTCGGCTTCAAGGAGCAGGAGAATACCTCCACCCATGAAATTGAGAAGTACAAGGACATCACCAAGAAGTACGTCAGCGAAGCGCACCTGATCCTGTACGTCATGGATCCGGCCAACCCGATCAAGGAAAGCCACAAGGACGACCTGGTGTGGCTGTTCCGCACGCTGAACCTGTTGCCGCGCACCGTGTTTGTCCTGAGCCGCTTCGACCAGGTGGCGGACGTAGAGGACGAAGCCGATTACGCACGCGGCATGGAGGTGAAGAAAGCCAATGTTACCGGTCGCTTGATCGACCTGATCGCGCTGCAGCCGGAAGAAGCCAAGGCGCTGTCGATTGTCGGCGTGGCCGCCAACCCCTTTGACCTGGGCACGGAACATTGGCTGTCGAACCTGGAACAGTTCAAAACCCTGTCGCACATTCACACCCTGCAGGACGCCACCAGCCGCAAGATCGCGGCCAATGGCGGCGCACTGGCGGTGGTACAGGAAATGAAACGCAGCGTGATTCGCGATGTGCTGTCCAAGCAGCTGCCCATCGCTATCGAGAACGATGAACGCATCGCGGTGGAAGTGCAAAAGCTGGAGGGCATGGGCCAGCGCCTGGACAAACAGCTGCTCATCGCCAGGGGGCAAATTTCCGATGTGCGCATTTCGCTGCGCGATTTCGTGGTGCGCTACTTCTCAGGACTGGTCCTGCAAGCGAAGGGCGTCAGCATGGAAACGTTCATGGACTTCTTTGAGCGCGAAGTCGGCAGCGAGGGCATTGTCGTTTCAACCCGTTTGCAGAATGAGTTCGAACGCCAGTTGAAAACCGTGTCGGAGGATATTGGCAATATGCGGATCAGCTTCGATGCGGAGGTGAACCACTTCAATTCCGCAGTCAAGGTCATGGGCAAGCAGGGCCTGGACTACCTGGTGCAGAGCAAAGTCATCAACAACGGCACCATTCTGGCCACGCGCGACGGTCTGGTTGGCGCTGCAAAATTTGTCGGTTTCGACCTGGGCAAGGTCCTCAAATTCAAACCGTGGGGCGCCACCAACCTGGCCAAAAACCTGAACGGCGCACTGGCCGTGTTCGGCCTGGCGATGGAGGCGTGGGACTCCTGGGAGCAAGCCAAGCGCGAGCAAGCCTTTACCAAGGCGCGTGAGGAGATTGTCAATCAATTTGAATCCCAGCGCAAAGAGCTGCTCGACATGATCAACAACGACGATTTCGAGAAGCGTTTCTTTACGACCTATGTGGATCTGGAAAACGATGTCGCCGCGTTGAATCAGCAGGTGGTGGAGCAGCGCGAAAAGCGTTCGCGCTTCCACGCCTGGCGTGAGGCAGGCCAGTCGATTGACGTCGAGTTCCGCGAAGTGAACGCATAAGTGAACGCATAAGGAGCGCTGAATGGGAAATATGGTGTGGGGCTTGCTGGGCCGTGAGTCGCTTGGCGCGGTGCGGCGTGTGCGGACCCTTGGGCTGGGTGCCGCTGTGCGTAACTTCAACGAATTGGCGGTGCCGGGTTTGGGCGGCGTCTGGTTTGGCCGCCAGGTTTTCCTGGCCACGCTCGGCGTTGCTGTGAACGAGTTGGCCCGGCAGGCGGGCAGCCGGAGCAGCAATATCCAGGTGGCGAATGCGCTGGAGGCCTTTGGCTGCTGGCACGCCCTGGATAGGAGTGGCCGCGCGCGCGATGAGCGGATCAAGGGCCGCGACACGCTGCCGCATGTGCTGGCGGACTTCAGCTTTGCCAACATCAGCCGCCCCAGCTTCTACATCACCCAGCCCATGCGCATGCAATCCGTGCAGGCGCTGCTGCAACTCGGGCTGGTCACGTCGACCGGCCAGCGTTTCAACAGCTATGCGATGACCACGGCGGGCCGCGCTTTCCTTGACGCGGCGTTCCGCGAGCTGCGGCTGCCGCATGGCGCGGCGCATCTGACAGCCTTGCAACAATGGGTTTGCGGTAGTGACCGCAATGTCAATACCGATACGATTTGCGACCTGCTGTCGCCGGTGGAGCCCTTGCCGCTGCCGGCGCGCGAGCAACTGCGGCACCTGCTGGTGAACGGGGTGAGTGAGGAGTCCACGCGCCGCCGCAACCTGCTGGAGTGGATGGAAGACCTGCGTCATGGCAGGGTCCAGCCAGACGAACAGCCAAGGCAGCTGAGCGCAACGCACTGGCATGAAGTGCAAGCCGGGCGCCTCTTCTTCGCGCTGCAGGCGGCTGCTTATGCAGTGCTCGAGACGATCGAGGCCTTGCTGGCGCAGCTCACGCCGCATGAAATCGCGCCTTCCAGCCTGACCCAGGCGCCGGTACGCACGGCGCTGGACGATCTGCGGAGGGCTGCCGCCGCCTACCTTGAACATGGTTACGTGGACAAGGCTGGCACCGGGGCCGGCACGTTTGCCCGCTCCTGCAACGACACCTCCGACGCGCGCCTGATTGAGAAGCTGGTCAGCCTGGACGAGCGCGTATTGCGTATGCGCGAAGGGCGTATCGTGCCCGGAGCCGCATTCTCGGCGGATGCGCGCCTGGCGAACAGCGAAGCGCAAGAAGAGGAAGGGCTGCCGGTCAAGGCGCCCGTGGTGCCTGCGGGAGTTTCATATCGCATCAATAATCTCTACTTGCTGAACCTCGATTTGAATGGCGTGCTGGATGCTGCGCTGGCAAGCGAAGGAGACGAAAACAATGGCTGATCCAACATTTTCCCCGCTGTCGCTGTCGCAGCATTTCACCGCGCCGGATGGCTTTACCGGTGCTTTTGGCTGGGTGTGCGGCTATTCCGCCGATGCGGAATTCATGGACATTGCGGCGGAACGTTTTACCGGCCTTACCAGCGGCGCGCGTACTGCAGCCGGGCGCCTGTACCTGGCCCTGATGCTCGATTCCGGCAGCCCGCAGATTTCGCCTGTCGCGGCGCCCGGTGTCCTGCATATCCCCGCGCTGAAACGGGTGGGCCCCTATCGCCTGATGCATGCCAAAGTTGCGCTGCTTGGCTATCGGCACAAGGACGACGCCGGCCGCTGGCTGCTGCGCCTTGTGGTCTCGACCGGCAACTGGACGTGCCAGACCTTGCGCGATAGCCTGGATCTTGCCTGGCGTGTGGACCTGGAGAGCGCGGCGCTGCCAGGCCCGGACGATGACGAAATCCTTGACTGCGCCGACGTTGCCGCAGCGTGGGCCATGCTGCGCTGGCTGCGCAAACACTACGATGCCGGCATCTTCGGCCGCAGTGACGATGGTGGCGCGCAGTCCCCTAGCCAGTTGGCGGCCAAAGAGCTGGAGCGCTGGATCGCGGCCGCCAGCCGGCGCGGCAAAGATGTGCAGCCGCGCTTTATCGATAACCGTGGCATGTCTTTGCTGGATGCCATGGTCGGCACTTTCGCCGACGAGGACGAGCGCGTTTCGCGCAACTATATTGCGCTGGGCTCGGGCTTCTTCGAAGGGAAGGGCCGCAATGCCGAAGAACCGGCGGTGCTGCGCCAGATCGTCACCACCTTGCAGGACGAGGGCATGCTGACGAAGAACCCCTATGCCGATGTCATTGTCGATCCGTCGGCCTGCCAGGCGGTGTCGGCGACGGCGAAAACGATGATCGAAAACGGTTGGATCATCCGTGCCGCCGGCCAGCCGAGCGAACCTGAACGCAAGCTGCACGCCAAGTTCATCTTCAGCGCGAATCTCCGCTCCACATCGAACAATTGCAGCAGCCCCTGGCTGTATATGGGCTCGGGCAATTTGACGGCGCCGGGCTTCACCAGCCGCATGTCGAGCAACGGTGGCAACCTGGAGGCGGGCATCGTGCTGGTCCCGGATGAATTGTATTGGGAAGGCGGCAAGCACGTGGACCCGGCCTGCGTCCTGGGCAACGTGCTGCCGATCCAGCGCGATACAAAACTGGAAGACTTCGCCGTGCTGCAGGAAGGCGCCGGCATGGAGGAGCGCGAAGCGGAGTTCGCCGAGCTTCCGCTTAGTTATCTTTACTGGTGCGCGGAGGAAGATGGTGGCTGGCTCTGTCCCGAATCGCTGGAGAAGCTGGCGGGCACGCAGTTGTCCACCAGCGCGGGCGAGTGCATTGAGCCACAGCCTGGCCGGGGCTACTGGTGGCCGGGGACCATGCCGCGCCAGGTCATGCTGCTGTGGGGCGCGGGCGCGCATAGCGCGCTGGTGCCCGTGATCGACCAGTTTGGCCGCGTTGCCGGTGGCAAGCTGGCCGACCTGGATCTGGATGCGGCTAGCTGGGAGTTGAGCCGCTTCCCCGGCACCGGTGACGAGGAGGAACCGCCCGAGGGCGATCCGGTGGACCCGGATGCCGGCCAGGAACCAGGTGGCGGCAAGCGAAATAGTGGCGTTGGCCAATATGCGATGCGCAAGATGATGGCGCTGATCGAGCAAATCGCCGAAACGCAGTGCGGCCTGAAGCAGGCGGACTGGCAGGCTTGGTGCTATCGCCTGGAGCAGGTGCTGGTGCAGGCCGCTCACAGTGCTGCGCTTGAGGAGTTCTCCCGGCTGGCGCTGAATCCTTTTAGTCCGCTTTACCTGCCGGCGTTCCGGCCCGTATTTGCGGAAAAGGGCGATTCGGAAGCCGGCATCTTGTATGAAGGCGTATTGCGCCGGATCGAGCAGGCCTGGGGTGTGGCGAGTTTTGAACCGATGGGAGCTGCAGCATGAAACAGGAATTCAAAGGCTGGCCAGCCGTTACCCGTGAGCTGCGCGAACTTGCCGGCCGCAGCGAGGAAAACCTGAACGATGGGCAGCGCGCCAGCTTGCGCGCCATCGCCGACCGGATCGCGTTGCATGGCTTGCTGATCGCTGACGAAGTCGGCATGGGCAAAACGCGCATTGCGGCAGCGCTGGCGCATTGCGTCGTCAAATGCGGCGGCCGCGTTGGCGTGCTGATTCCGCCGGGCCTGGGCTTCCAGTGGCAAGCCGAGTTCCGCGTGTTCGGACAAGACGTGCCGGAAGTCTTGCGCAGCCTGGACATGTTCCACCAGCGCTGGCGCGGGACTGGCCTTAAGCCGTGGTATGACGAAGACATCGTCATGCTTTCGCACTCGTTCTGCAACTGGAATATGAAGTCCACCACGCAGCGATTTGCCTTGCTGCCGGAGGTATACGCTTGCTGGAAAAAGGCCGACAAGCGACGGGTGCCTGGCCACTCGGTGGAGGAGGCTAAAGCCTGCTTGTGGGGCGGACAAACAGCACCGGATATCGTTGATGCGGTGCCGAAGAACCCGGCGCACCCGGCCCATATGTGGCTGCAGGAAATCACTGAAACGTACACCTACCCCCAGTTGCTGAAGGCAGAGCACTACCAGAAGCACGGCGATCTGCGGCCACTGCTGGCCCGTGCAGTGGGCCTGGGACTGGGCATGTTCGATCTGCTCCTGATCGACGAAGCCCACAAGAGCCGGGGCGAGATCAGCATGCTGTCGCAGTTGCTGGAACATGTGGTCATGCCCGTGCCGCACATGCGCCGGGTTGCCATTACGGCGACACCGGTTGAACTGAATGAAGAGCAGTGGCAGGAAACGCTGCTGCGCGTCGGTGTGAAGCAGACCTTCGGGGAAGTGAAGCGTTATGCGGATGCTGTGCGCCAGCTGCGTGGCGCCTGGCGCGCGAACCCGCAGGTAAGGGCGGAATACGCGGCGGCAGCGAAGGCGTTCCAGGACGCGCTCTCGCCTTATGTGCTGCGCCGTGACAAGCGGCGCGACGCCGCCATCCAGCGCTACGCCGAAAAAACCGGATTGCCGGCCGATACCTACCGCGAGGTGGACCGGCATATCCACGTCAAGCTGGATACCTTGTCGCTTTCCTGGAAACGCGCAGTCTGCGCGGCGGAGGCGCTCTCCGTCATCAAACCGGGAGCGATCGGCGCGCGCGGCAAGCGTTTGCGCCTGACCTTCGGCAATGGCCATGGGATTGCGGGCCTGATCGACCAGTTCAACCAGGATAGTGCAGCAGACCAGGCGCAGCTCAATTACGAGGAGCAGGGCAGCGAGGCGATTGTTGAAAAAGCCGCTTCTGTGGACGACAAGCGTAGCCAGCGTGCGCAGTGGTGGTCAGGCGTGGTCGCCAATGCGTTTGCCGGAAACAGTGAAGACGTCCTGTACCAGCATCCCGCGATCCAGGCGACGGCAAGGTGTATCGAGAGTCTCGTTGCCGACGGCGAGAAAGTCCTGGTGTTCGGCCGATTTACCAAGCCCATGGAGACCCTGGTCAAGTTCCTGAACGCGTGTGAAATGCTGCGTCGCCTTAACGGTGGCAAATCCTGGCCGCAATCGAAGATTCATGAGGGCGGCACGGACGGCGAGCGCGGTGAATGGCCGGCGGTGAGTGCGGCATACCGCTGGGTCCACAACAGGGACATGACGGAGGAAGACCAGCGCCACATTGCCAGCCAACTGCGAACCCAGTACGAGCAGCTGGAAGCGGCGCGCAAGCGCTTCCGTGCGCACCTGATGGAGCGTCTGGAAAACGCGTTGGTGAACAGGAGCGTGACGACAATTGGCTTGTTCCGGGCGTTCCGTGATCGCGCGCATGACGCTGCTGAACACGGCGACCTGGCGGCGGTGTCGCGCGCCATGCTGAACCTGCATCCTGAATTCCTCACCGCTGAACCGCAAGCGCACGAGCTGGCGGATACCTTTATCGAAGTGCTGCGCAGCGCGATGGACCGCGACGATCCGGAAGCGATGGATGTGGAAATCGAGGCCGGGAATGCCTGGCCGGATATCTCGGCGCGTTTGTCGGACGAGTTCCTGCGGCCGGAGGGCGGTTTCGCACGCCTGATGGATGGCAGCACCAGGCCCCACTCGCGTCAGATGCTGCAGCAAGCATTCAACCGCCGTGACAGCTTCCCGCAGGTATTGGTTGCCCAGTCGATGGTGGGGCGCGAAGGCTTGAACCTGCACCGTGAATGCCGCACGGTGGTAATGATGCATCCCGAGTGGAACCCCGGTGTAGTGGAGCAGCAGATCGGGCGGGTAGACCGGGTTGGCAGTTGCTGGAGCAAACTGCTCGACAAAGCGTCGGAAAAAGAAACGCGGCCGGAGCACTTCCCGCGCATCATGGTGAAATCGGTGATCTTCGAAGGGACTTACGACGCCAAGCACTGGGAAGTACTGCAGGAGCGCTGGCAGGACTTGCGGGCCCAGTTGCACGGCATTCCGATCCCGCAGGGAACGGCCGAAGGGGATGATGAGGGCTTGCGCCTGATCGGCGAGATCAACGCCGCCGCCCCGGACTTTTCCCCGCGATGAGGTGGAACCACTGCCCGCCTCAGCCGGGCGGGCGGTGGTTTAGTGCTTGCCGTAGCAGGCTGGGCACGAGACGCCGGCGACGTACTCGGGCGCCATTTGCTGGCGTGGGGTGACCACGGCGCGGCAGGCGAAGCATTGGGTGGTTTCGGTCGGTTCCAGCTGCGGGTTGAGCGCGGTGCGGTAGTCGAACACGAAGCAATCACCGGTGTAGTGGGCGCCGCCCACTTCTTCGAAGTACTTCAAAATGCCGCCTTCCAGCTGGTACACATTGTCGTAGCCAATGTTCTGCATGTGGATCGCGGCTTTCTCGCAGCGGATGCCGCCGGTGCAGAAGGTGACCACGGTCTTGCCGTCGAAGTCGGCCTTGTGCTTTTCGATCAGCTCGGGGAATTCGGTGAACTTTTTCAGGCGGTAGTCGACGGTGTTGTCGAAGGTGCCGACATCGACTTCGTAGTCGTTGCGGGTTTCCACCATGACCACCGGCTTGCCGTTGTCGTCGTGGCCCTGGTCCAGCCAGCGCTTCAGGGTCTTGGCTTGCACATGCGGCGCGCGGCCTTCTTCCGGCTTGATCAGCGGCATGCGCATGGTGATGATTTCTTTTTTGATGCGCACCAGCATGCGGCGGTGCGATTGCTCGGCCGACAGGCTTTCTTTCACTTCCAGGTCGGCCAGGCGGGCGTCGCTGCGCACCCAGGCCAGGTATTCGTCGATATTGGCGCGGGTGCCGGAGAGGAACATGTTGATGCCTTCCGGGGTCAGCAGGACGGTGCCTTTCAGGCCCAGGCGGGCGCAGATGTCCTGGTACTGCGGGCGCAGGTCTTCCAGGTTCTCCATGGTGATGAACTTGTAGGCCGCGATATTGACGTAAACGGCTGGTGCCGCGCCGGGCGTTGCAGGCGCGTTATCGATGGTTGCTTGCATGGGGTTGGTATGAGGTTAATTCCGAACAGCCGACATTATAGCTGTTCTTGGGCTTCTGCTCAAATATTGGGCAGTTCGGCGGAACTTTACAGGTTCTTCGTTTTCTAATCATTCCCTTAACCAGTGGAGGAACGATCATGGACTCGATTGATGAGCAGCGTTTAAGGCGCCTGGAGGAGCAGTTGCGGGAAATTCTGCATGTGTTGCGCATGCATGTGAACCATTCCAACCATTTGGCTGAAATGACGGTCCTTCGTCTACAGGCGGACATATATGAGCGGATGCCTAAGAGGAGCTGATTGACTTGGGTCAAGACGCGCTTTATCCGTAGGGGAACAATAGGGATCGCACTCTTTTTGTGAGGCCTTATGGAACTTCCAAGCCATGACGATGATCAAAGCCCTCCAGATCATGAGTCGAGGATTACCAAGTTGGAGGTGCGTGTGCAAGACCTTTCGGTTGAGCTTAAATTGCTCAGGCAGACAGTTGAGCATGGCTTTGCTGCGCAAAACGAGCGCATCGATGCGCTGCCTGGGCAAATTCTCACAGTCGTGAGGGCTGAGTTGACTGAAAAACTCGCCGCCCAAAACGAGGCGCATTTCCGGGCAAACGAGGCGTTTCGAAAGAGTATTGAAGCCAGACTGGAGGTGTGGCGGGCTGAGAATGATCGAAAGCTCGAAACCTGGCGCAAGGACAACGAATCCAAGCTCGAAACCTGGCGCAAGGACAACGAATCCAAGCTCGAAACCTGGCGCAAGGACAACGAATCCAAGCTCGAAACCTGGCGCAAGGACAACGATTCCAAGCTCGAAACCTGGCGCAAGGACAACGATTCCAAGCTCGAAACCTGGCGCAAGGACAACGATTCAAAGCTCGAGACCTGGCGCGGTCAGAATGATTCAAAGCTCGAAACCTGGCGCAATGAGAACGATTCGAAGCTGGAGAGCTTGAGCGGGAAGTTGGACTCAAAGCTTGAGGCGTGGCGAAAGGAGAATGATGAGAAATTTGAAGAATGGCGGCGGGAAATGCGGATCTGGTTCAGGTTAATTGTGGGTATTCTGATCACGGCCATGGTTGCGTCCTTTTTCACTTGAACGCTGCCAGCTGGCATCAGGCAAAATGGTGCCATGACAACTCTTCCAACCCTGCCTCCTGCCGGACCGGCGACTTTGCTGCGGGCGCTCTTCAAGTCGGCGCGATCGAGCACAATGCCGGTCGAAATTTCCTCCACCTTTTCGCTTGAGCAAATCGATGTCGATACGCTCAAGCGTTACAACGCCTTGCTTGGCTTTGCGCCGGATGCGCTGCCGATTACCTTCTACTACTTGCCGACCCAGCGGGCGCATTTGGCGACGATGCTGGGGCCGGAGTATCCGTTCCGCCTGGCGGGCATGGTGCATGTGGAGAACGACATTCGCGAGTTGCAGCAGTCGGGCCTGAAGCAGCCAATGGAGTTGTCCACGCGGGTGGTGCTGGAGCCTCCGGCGGAGAACGGGGCGCGCTATTGTGAGTTGCTGACGATCGGTTCGCAGCAGGGGCGGGAGATTTTCGAGTGCCGCAGCCGCTACCTGGCGGTACGCGGCAAGCGGAGGGCGCCTGCTGCGCCGCGCAGCAGGGCGGTGGCTGGCAGCGCGGGGCAGCGGATCGGTGAGTGGTTACTTTCGGCATCGGCCGGGCGTGAATACGCGGCAGTGTCGGGGGACTGGAATCCAATCCACCTGTGGCCATGGTCGGCGCGCTTGCTGGGGATGAACGCGCCGATTATCCACGGCATGCATTCGGTGGCAAGGGCGTGCGCGGTGCTGGAGCAGGCGGAGGGAGTCCGCCTGAGCGCGATTTCGGCGCGTTTCAAGGCGCCCATCCCGCTCGGCTCGCCGGTGGAGCTGAGGCTGGCGGAAGCGGGTACTTACCAGTTGTACTCGGGGGTAACGCTGGCGGTGGAGGGAAACTGGCGCTGAGGTGAGTGAGGGCCGGCCTGGTCGGCGTGATTGCCGGCCAGGTGGCATTGTTCTTCCGTTAGCGCTTACTTCTGCGCCAGCACCCATCGCACCAGCTGGTGCGCTTCGGCGTCGGTCACCTGGTTGGGCGGCATCGGTACCGCGCCCCAGACGCCGGCCCCGCCTTGCAGGATCTTTAACACCAGCTTGTCTTCGGCTCCCTTATCGCTTTTGTACTTGGCGGCGACATCTTTGAAGGATGGGCCGACCAGCTTCTTGGCCATGGCGTGGCAGGCGAAGCAGCTTTTCGACTTGGCCAGCTGCTCGGGCTCATTCGCCTGGGCCGTGAGCGCGGCGGACATCAGCAGGGCAGCAGCAACGATTTTCATGGTTCTCTCCGAAGAAATGTGTAGCCCATTCTAAACCCGCATCGGCGGTTTATCCGCGCAATTTGCAACCATCTGTGTCTACTTCAACCAGGCCTGCAGCACGGTCGCCAGCATGGCCAGCAAGGCCACCAGGCTCAGGCCGAATGCGGTCGAGCGTGCCAATTTCCAGTTGGCGTAGTAGGTGAGCATATGCGCCACGCGGCAGGCGATATAGGCCCAGGCCAGGGCATTGAGCCAGCCGGCAGCGGCGCCGGACATGATGCCGGCCACGGCGAACAGCAGGAAGGCGGCAATGCTTTCGTTGGTGTTGGCGTGGGCGCGCGCGGCGCGGAAGATGAACTTGCTGGAATCGGGCGCAACGGGCGTGCCGGCTTGGTGGCCGGCGCGGATGGCGGCCACGTCGGCCACGATCAGCTGGAACAGCACCAGGGCGCCGGCGGCCGCCAACGCCCAGAGCGTGGGCAGATAGGTTTCAGGGATGAGCATGGGGACGTCTCCTATGGACTTACACTGTAAGGTTGTGGGTGTTAGAATATCAACATATGAGTGAAAACACAACAAAGCGCACAGCGCTGACCCCGGAGCGCATCGAACTGGCCGCGCTGGAGCTGATCGGTGCGATCGGGCTGGACGCTTTCAGCATGCGCAAGCTCGGCGAGAAGCTGGGCTGCGAGGCGATGAGCATCTACCACCATTTCCCTAACAAGGATCACCTGCTGGATGCACTGGTCGATCGCCTGGTGGCGAGTGTGGACGTGCCGCCGCACGCGCTGGACCCGGTGGCGCGCCTGCGCGGACTGGCGCGCGGCTGGCGGGCGATGAATTTGCGGCATCCGCATTTCTTGCCGGTGCTGTCGGTGCACCGTCTTAACTCGGTCGTATGCGTGCGTTTCCTGAACGAGATTTTGCTGGCGCTGCTGGCGGCTGGGCTCGGGCGCGAGGCGGCGGCGCGAAGCTTCCGCGCAATGGCATACTTTTTGGTGGGGGCGGCGCTGGATGAGATCGCCGGCTATGCCAAGGGGCCGTCCTCGCTGCATCCGGTGGGTGATGCCGAGCTGGCGCGCGATTTTCCCGAGCTGGCCGCCGCCGGCGAGTACTTTTCCCCTGAGCATTTCGAGCGCACATTCGAAACCGGCCTAGACCTGTTCCTGCGCGGCGCAGGCTTGATCACGTCGTGAGCCGATCTATACTGAACTAGGCATTGAACTAGTTTGGGAGGCCAAAAATGTACCGTGAAGTAGGCGCTTTCGACGCAAAAGCCCGTCTTTCCGAGTTGCTGCGCGAGGTTGGGGAGGGGCAGCGATTCACCATTTCTGTGCGAGGTAAGCCGGTAGCGGACCTTATCCCGTCCGAAGCCAAGGCTCGCCAGGACATCCAAGCCACTATCGATGCGTTGCGCAAAATTGAATTGATCAAAGGCGTTGGCGATGACGAAATCCGGGACTGGATTCGCGAAGGCCGGACATGAAGTTGGTGCTGGATGCTTCCATGATCCTGGCTTGGCAGTTTGCTCGACAGGATAGCCTTGAGAAGGCTTGCGCATCGCGCCTGCGCGATCACTTGGCCGATTTCGAACTTATGGCCCCGGCGTTCTTGCATCTGGAGGTTGCCAACGGTTTGTTGGTGGCGGAGCGGCGGGGAGTGTTGACACTGGCCCAGGCCGAAGAGTTTTTACAGGCGGTGGATGCCTTGCCGCTGGGGATCGAGGCAGTTTCACCTGTATTGCAAAGGCGGCAAGTATTGCATCGAGCACGTTTGTGCGGACTCACAGTCTACGATGCGAGCTACCTGGACCTGGCTTTGCGCACGGGAGCAATTTTGGCAACTTTTGACCGCCAGATGGCCGCTGCGATGCGGGCTGTCGGTGGGAAGGTATTCGAATAGCAGTTGCCTGAGCTCAGGCGGTAAAATAGCGGGATATCCGACCATCCCAAGACCGCCCGCCACATGAGCATTGAAACAATCGACCAGCCAGTAGACGCCGCGCCAGCCTCCGCGCCTGTGGGACCGCAATTCGTCCATCTGCGCGTGCACACGGAATATTCGATTGTGGATGGCCTGGTGCGCTATGACGACATGATCAAGAAGGCGGTCAAGGACGGGCAGGGCGCGATCGCCATTACCGACCTGGCCAATATGTTCGCCATGGTGCGCTTCTACAAGGCGGCGCGCGGCAAGGGGATCAAGCCGATCGTCGGCGTCGACGCCTGGATCACCAACGACGACAACCGCGACAAGCCGCACCGCATCATGCTGTATGCGAAAAACCGCATGGGCTACCTGCAGCTTTGCGAGCTGCTGTCGGACGCGTGGCTGAACAACCAGTGGAAAGGCCGCGCCGAAATCCGCACCGAATGGCTGCGCGACCTGGCGACCAAAGAATATCCTTTGATGCCGGATGAAGATCCGCGCAACTGCCTGATCGCGCTGTCCGGCGCGCATTTCGGCGACATCGGCCAGGCCATCGAGAACGGCAACCTGGACCTGGCCGAAGCCAATGCGCAGAAGTGGGCCGAGATTTTCCCGAATGGGCATTTCTACGTCGAGATCCAGCGCGCCGGCCAGGCCAACCAGGAAGTTCAGGTGCGCCAGTCGGTGGCGCTGGCGGCCAAGCTTGGCCTGCCGGTGGTGGCGACGCATCCGGTGCAGTTCCTGTCGAAGGAAGAATACATCGCCCACGAAGCGCGCGTCTGTATCGCGGAAGGCGAGATGCTGGCCAACGCCAAGCGCGTCAAACGCTTCAACGAGCAAATGCGCTTCCTGACCCAGGCCGAAATGGCGGAGCTGTTCCACGACCTGCCGGCCGCGCTGCAAAACTCGGTGGAAATCGCCAAGCGCTGCAACCTGTCGCTGGTGCTGGGCAAGCCGCAATTGCCGAACTTCCCGACGCCGGGCATGACCATCGATGAATTCCTGGTGGCGGAAACCACCAAGGGCCTGGAAGAACGCCTGATCCAGCTCTTCCCCGATCCGGAGAAGCGCGAGAAGGAGCGTCCGCGCTACGAGGCGCGCCTGAAGTTCGAGAACGACACCATCATCAAGATGAAGTTCCCGGGCTACTTCCTGATCGTTGCGGAGTTTATCCAGTGGGGCAAGAACAACGGCGTGCCGATTGGGCCGGGCCGTGGTTCCGGTGCGGGTTCGCTGGTGGCGTATGCGCTGAAGATCACCGACCTGGACCCGCTGAAATACAACCTGCTGTTCGAGCGTTTCCTGAACCCTGAGCGGGTATCGATGCCCGACTTCGATATTGACTTCTGCCAGGAGAAGCGCGAGCTGGTGATCCAGCACGTGAAGGACCTGTACGGCCGTGAGGCGGTGTCGCAAATCGCCACCTTCGGTACCATGGCGGCGAAGGGCGCGATCCGCGACGTGGGCCGCGTGATGGACTTCGGCTATATGTTCTGCGACGGCGTGTCCAAACTGATCCCGTTCAAGCCGGGCAAGCCGGTCTCGATTGCGGAGGCGATTGAAGAAGAACCGCTGCTGAAAGAGCGCCAGGAAAATGAAGAAGAAGTGCGCCAGCTGCTCGACCTGGCGCAGCAGGTGGAAGGTATCACCCGTAACATCGGTATGCACGCCGGCGGCGTGCTGATCGCGCCCGGCAAGCTGACCGACTTCTGCCCGCTGTACACCCAGTCCGGCGACTCGGGCGTGGTGTCGCAGTTCGACAAGGACGACGTGGAGGCCATTGGCCTGGTGAAGTTCGACTTCTTGGGTCTGACCACGCTCACCATCCTGGACCGCGCCGTCAACTACATCAAGGACCTCGATCCTACGCTGGGCGAATTCGACCTGGCCAAGCTGCCGCTGAACGACCGCCCGACCTACGAGCTGCTGACCAAGGCGAAAACTGTCGCCGTGTTCCAGCTTGAATCGCGCGGCATGCAGGGCATGTTGAAAGACGCGCGTCCCGACCGCTTCGAAGACATTATCGCGCTGGTGGCGCTGTACCGTCCGGGCCCGATGGACCTGATTCCGGACTTCTGTAAGCGTAAGCACGGCGAAAAATTCGACTACCCCGATCCTCGCACCGAGGGCATCCTGTCCGAAACCTACGGCATCATGGTTTACCAGGAACAGGTTATGCAGATGGCGCAGATCATCGGCGGCTACTCGCTGGGCGGCGCGGACATGTTGCGTCGCGCGATGGGTAAGAAAAAAGCCGAAGAGATGGCGGAGCACCGCGAGTTGTTCCGCAAGGGCGCGCAAGAGGGCGGACTGACGGTCGAAAAGGCCGACGAGATCTTCGACTTGATGGAGAAGTTCGCGGGCTACGGCTTCAACAAATCGCACGCGGCGGCGTATGCGCTGCTGTCGTACCACACCGCGTATTTGAAGCACCACCACACCGCAGCGTTCATGGCAGCCAATATGTCGCTGGCGATGGACGACACCGAGAAGGTGAAGATCCTGGTGGAGGACTCGATCGATATCTGCGGCCTGACCATCCTGCCGCCGGACGTCAACCAGTCGGCTTACCACTTCCGTCCGGACGGTGAGGCTGGCAAGAAAGCCACCCGCATCCGCTACGGCCTGGGCGGCGTGAAGGGCGCCGGCCAGAACGCGATTGAAGCGATCATCGCCGCGCGCACTGCGGGCGGTCCGTTCATCAGCTTGTTCGATTTCTGCAAGCGGGTGGACAAGAAGCAGATGAACCGCCGCACCATCGAGGCCTTGATCCGCGCCGGCGCGTTCGACGGCTTCGGCGTGGACCGCGCGGTGCTGTTTGCCTCGGTCAGCTTCGCCATGGAATACGCCGACCAGGAGGCCAAATCGGCCAACCAGGTCAGCCTGTTCGGCGGCGAGGATTCCGACCTGGTGGCGCCGCCCGACTACGTGAGCGCGCTGCCGTGGACCGACCGCGAAAAGCTGGCGGAAGAGAAGATCGCGCTGGGCTTTTACCTGTCCGGCCACATGTTCGACTCCTACGCGGCCGAGGCGCGCCGCTTCGCCCGCACCAAGCTGTCCGAGCTGGAGCCATCGCGCGAACCGCGCATGATGTGCGGCGTGGTGTCCGGCATCCGCACCCAGATGACCCAGCGCGGCAAGCTGCTGATCGTGACGCTGGACGACAAGACGGCCGTGGTTGAAGTCACCGTGTATAACGAAGTGTTCGAGCCGAACAAGCATATGTTCAAGGAAGACGAGTTCCTGTGCGTGACCGGCAAGGTGTCGGAAGACCGCTTCTCCGGCGGCCTGCGCATCTCCGCCGAGAAGGTGTACAACATCACCGCCGCCCGCATCCAGTTCGGGCGCCAGCTCGGCATGGCGCTGCCCAAGGCCGTGCCGTCCGCCAAGCTGGCCGAAGTGCTCGGCCCGCACCGCGACGAGTACGGACTGCCGGTGTCGCTGCGCGTGCAACCGCAAGGCATCGACTGCGTGCTGCAACTGGGCGACAACTGGCGCGTGGCGCCATCCGACGAGCTGAAAACGGCGCTGGAACAAGGACTGGGCGCGCAGGAAGTCGCCATCGAGTACTAAAGCTCGGCCGTATTGTGCGCCTTCATTGACATTGTTCTAACATAATCCAGGAAGCAGCGGGCGTTTTCCCGTTCGGCTCTTCCTGGATATGCTCTTCAACTCCTTCAGTTTTCTGCTGGCGTTTTTGCCGGTCACTTTGCTCGGCTATTTCTGGCTGGCGCGGCGTGATCCTGCCTGGGGCATTGCGTGGCTGGCGCTGGCGTCGTTGTTCTTCTATGGCTGGTGGGACGTGCGTTATGTGCCGCTGCTGCTGGCCTCCATCAGCGCCAACTACGGCTGCGCGCAGGCGATCCGGCGTGCGCAGGGGCGGGCGCGCAATTGGTGGCTGGGTGGCGCGCTTGCGGCCAACCTTGTCCTGCTGGGCTACTACAAATACGCCAACTTCTTCTACACCAGCCTGACCGGCGAGCAGTCCGCCATGCTGCAGGTGGTGCTGCCGATCGGGATCTCCTTCTTCACTTTCACGCAGATCGCCTTCCTGGTCGATACCGCGCGCGGCTTTGTGCAGGAGGGGCGCTTCGTCCACTACCTGCTGTTCGTGACCTATTTCCCGCACCTGGTGGCGGGGCCGGTGCTGCACCATAAGGAGATGATGCCGCAGTTCGCCGATGCGCGGAACGCGCTGCCGCGCGCGGATAATTTCTCGGTGGGCGCGACCATCTTCATCATCGGCCTGGCCAAGAAGATCCTGCTGGCCGATTCGCTCGCGCCCTACGCCAACCTGCTGTTCAATGCGCCGGGTGAGCCGACCTTGCTGGCGGCGTGGGGCGGGGTGCTGGCGTATACCTTCCAGCTGTATTTCGATTTCTCTGGCTACTCGGATATGGCGATCGGCCTGTCGCGCATGTTCGGCATCCACCTGCCGCTGAATTTCAACTCGCCGTATAAGTCGCTGAACATGGTGGAGTTCTGGCGGCGCTGGCATATGACGTTGTCGCGCTTCCTGCGCGACTACCTGTACATCCCGCTGGGCGGCAACCGGCGCGGCCCGCTGCGCGCGAAAATCAACCTGATGCTGACCATGGTGCTGGGCGGCTTGTGGCATGGCGCGAGCTGGAACTTTGTCGTGTGGGGCGCCCTGCATGGGCTGTACCTGGTGCTGGCGCACCTGTGGCAGATGGTGCGCGCGCGCCTGGGATGGCAGGGCGGCAGCAGGGCCGGACGCCTGGCCGCGTGGGCGCTGACCTTCGTTGCCGTGGTCTTCGCCTGGGTGTTCTTCCGCGCGGCCGACCTGCCGTCGGCGCTGCGCATCGTGGCCGGCATGCTGGGCCAGCACGGCGTGGCGCTGCCGGACGCGATTGGCGTGCGCCTGGGCGCCTTGCAGGCGGCGCTGGAGCGGCTGGGCGTCACCTGGTCGCTCGGCGGCGGTTCGCAGTTCGTGGAAACCTGGGGCTGGGTCACGCTGGCCGCGCTGGTGGCCTTCCTGATGCCGAATACGCAGCAGATCATGCACCGCTTCGCGCCGGCCCTCGACCATGACGGCAGCGCGGCGCCGGCCCGCCTGTCCTGGTTCCCTTCGCAAGGCAGCGCGCTGGCCAGCGGCCTGCTCGCCGTCCTGTGCTTGCTGGCGCTGGCGCGCCCGAGCGAATTCCTCTACTTCCAGTTCTGAGCATGGCTACTCTTTCGCATCGCCGCTACCTGCGCACGCTGGCGCTGTCCCTGCTGGCGGGGATCGGCCTGGTGACGGCGCTGGTGGTGGTGGCCGATCCCTACGACCTGTTCGGCATCGTGCGCGCGCCCGGCGTGAACGCCAAAAAGCCGGTGCCGCACTACTTCCGCAACGAGATCAAGCTGGCCCGCGCGCAGCGTGTGGCGGCCAGGCAGTTCCTGGTCGGGAATTCGCGCGTGGAAGTGGGCTTCGACCCGGACAGCCCGCAGTTCGGCGGCAGCGCCTACAACCTCGGGCTGGCGGGTACCGGCACCACGGTCGCGGTCGGGCAACTGGCGTACTTGCGGCGTAGCGGGGTGCGGCCGACGCGCGTGGTGGCCGGCGTCGATTTCCACGACTCCTTATTGCGGCCCGGCGAGCGCGCCGGCATCTGGAACACGCCGCCCATGCCGGCGCCGCCCTGGCGCTGGCGCTTCGAGACCACTTTCTCGCTCGGCGCGGTGCGCGCCGCCGCCGCCACGCTGACCATGCAAGGCAACGACGAGGCCGAGAGCATGACGCCGCGCGGCTTGAATCCGCTGCACGAATACGCCGGCTTTGTGCGCCACGACGGCTACTACAAGATCTTCCGCCAGCGCGCCGAGGAAGGCGCCGCCATGCTGGTGCAGCGCGCGCCCTATGGCCTGGACCACGAGGGCGCGCGCAAGAGTATTCGCGCCTTGCTGGAGGTATCGGCGCGCGACAATCCTGGCGCGGAAGTGCATCTGCTGGTGTATGCTTACCACGCGCAGTTGCTGGCGATGTACGAGGCGAGCGGCGTCTGGCCGCTCTTCGAGCAATGGAAAACCATCCTGCAGGAAGAGGCCGAGGCCGGCCGCGCGCGCTATCCGCAGGCGCGGATTGTGGTGCATGACTTCAGCGGCTTCGGCAAATTCAATTGCGAGCCGATCCCAGCGCCGGGCAAGGGCGGTAGCACGCGCTGGTATTGGGAAGCCGGGCACCAGAAGCCCGCGCTGGGCGAGGAAATGCTGCGCCGCATGCTGGCGCCGGACGCCGTGCAAGGCGACGGCTTCGGCATGGAGCTGACCGCGCAGAGCGCCGTGCTCAATCGGCAGCGCATCGCCGCCGAACGCGCGCAATGCCAGGCCAGCCAGCCTGGCCTGTTCGGCGAGGCGCAAGAGCTGGTCGCACGCGCCAGCAAGCAATAACCGCAACGAGGAGGGTAGGACATGGACATGAAGCGCATCAACGCCGGCAAGCTGCGCGCGATCGGCTACGAGGAACGCACGCGCGTACTGCGCGTCGAATTCGACGACGGCAGCGCGATCGACTACGACAACGTCAGCCGCGACCTCTGGCAACGTTTTTCCAGCACCGGCAGCGCGTGGAGCTTCTACCGCGACAACATCGAAGAAGAATTCACCGGCCGCAAAGGCCGCGCCAAACCGCAGGCAGGCACCCGCCCCCCCGGCCTCGACGAATTGTTCGGCGGCTGAAAAAATGGGGACGTACCCCATTTAATCGGCAACATTTTCCCGGAGGGAAAAGTTGCCAATTAAATGGGGTACGTCCCCATTTTTTTCACATGTCTTTCAGGCCGGTAATGGCGTAGCCTTTGCTGCCCATTTGCTGGATCACCTTGTCAATGTGGTAGTCGGGCAGGGCTTGCACGTCGTCTTCAACTTCCAGCGATTGCTCGGCGGGCAGCCAGTCGGTGTTGATGGCTTCTTGTGGGATGGGTTTGCCTTCGGGAACGGCAAGGTAGGAAAAAATGCCGTTGTGTTCGGCACGACGATAGATATCCAGGCGCATCTTCATCTCCCTTCAATTGTCCTACGCACGGGCGGCGTAACGCTTTGATTCTACACCCGCTTATGCCACTTTTACAGGCACCATTTTCTCCAGAACCGAAAGATTGATCTGGGTCATCAAATCGTGGCGGCGCCGGACTTCCGCGCGTTTCTTCGATGGAATCTCTTCCATGTCCGGCGCTTGCAGGGCGGCGCAGGGCAGTTGCCAGTCGCCGTCGGGACGGCTGGCCGCGCCGAGTTCTTGCCACAGGCTGTCGTAGCAGGCTTTGACCTTGCCCGTGCGGATCGATTTGCCGCACACGGCGCGGTTGCTGTTGCCGACCAGGACCAGGCGTTCGCAGCCCCAGGCGTGGCCGAGCTGGCTGACCAGTTTGAGCAGCAGGTTTTTCGGGCGCAGGCCGTGCAGGTCGCGCGTGGCTTCGCGCCCCAGCTCCAGGCCGCCGCCGCATTGCGGGCCTTGCACGCAACCAATGCCGATCTGGCGCGCCGTGCCTTCCTGCAGGAAGGAGAAGGCCAGCGCGTACACCAGGGTGCCCTGGCACAGCAGTTGCAACACCAGCTCGCCCTCCCTTTCCATGGGGACGACGGCGCGCAGTTCGATGCTATAGTGGGCGCCCGATTTTCCCGTGAAACTGGCCAGCTCAAACCCGTGGCGCGCGGCCTGCACCGTGGCCTCGCCCAGGCCATGCTGGACAATAAAGCGGTAGTGGTCGGCGAGGGCGGCCAGGCGGCCCTGCTGGCAGTAGCGCTTGCTGAGCCAGGGGCGGTAAATTTTGTGGATCAGGCGCGGTTGCAGCGCCGCCAGTTGGCGCAGGGCGGCGTGGGAATTGAGCAAGTCGAGCCAGTCGCGCGTCAGGCGCGGGGCGCCCAGGGCGCGCATATGCAGCTTCAGCCCTGCCGTGAAACGGGACAGCGGCGATTTTGGTTCCAGCCCGGAACGCAGGGTGATAGCGTGCTGATACATGATGTTATGAAATCGAAACAGTGCGTTACAATCCGACAATGCTAATTGCACCGGATTGGTGCGGCAATACTGTAGGTTTGCTTAGGTGTTCCCCTTACCTGTTGCTATAAATCAATAGTAGTTGCCTCTTGCTGTGATACTTGGTACCTCCGGTTTCGTTACGTAAAACCCCTAGTTGCAAATTTTCCAAATGCGCCTTCCATCTTTATTGCCGTCAGCTGGTTTTATACTGGTCTACCTTTTATTTGACTGGTTGAGCTATGTCGAACCGTTGCACGGGCTCAACATTACGCCCTGGAATCCTGACACGGCGCTGGGCTTGGTGTTCTGGCTGGTGGTCGGGCCGCGCGCGGCGCTGCCCTGGTTCCTGGCCCTGGTGGCGGGCGATGTGCTGGTGCGCGGCATGCCGGGTGGCCCATTGGGCACGGTGCTGACGGCGGGCTGGCTGACCTGCGCCTATGGCTTGCTGGGCGAGACTTTGCGCCGGGTGCTGGCGGGGGCTTCCATTTTTGCGTCGCGCCGCAGCTTCTATCAGTGGTTGGCGCTGGTGGCGGCGGGCACCATGCTGAATGCGGTGTTCCATATTTCCCTGCTGGCCTGGCTGGGACTCGTGCCCTGGCAGGACTGGCTGCGCGCGGTCTGGCGTTTCGGGGTTGGCGATATGGTGGGCGTGGTGGTGAGCATGCCGCTGCTGCTCAAACTGTCCACGGTGGAGGGGCGGGCGCGCCTGCGCGCTGCGACCTGGAAGCCGGAGACGCTGGGCTACCTGGCGCTGGCGATTTTCGTGCTGTGGGCGGTGTTCGGCTATATCGTTACCTCCGAGTTCAAGCACTTCTATTTCCTGTTCCTGCCGCTGATCTGGGCTGCTTCGCGCCAGGGGGTGCACGGCGCGGCGCTGGTGGTGTTCGTGCTGCAATTGGCCATCGTCACCCTGGTCAAGGCCAACCAGGCCAATAACATCACGGTGTCCGAGCTGCAGTTGCTGGATGCGGTGCTGGCGCTGGTGGGCTTTTTCATCGGCATCGTGGTGGATGAGCGGCGCCAGGTGGCGGAGGAGCTGAAGCAGACCTTGCGCCTGGCGGCGGCGGGCGAAATGGCGGCCGCGCTGGCGCATGAACTGAACCAGCCGATGACGGCGCTGGCGGTGTACGGCAAGGCGTGCGAGCATTTGCTGGCGCGCGGCGAAGTCGGCGACCTGCTGAAAAACGCGATCGGCCAGATGATCAACGAGTCGGCGCGGGCGGCGGAGGTGGTGCGCCGCTTGCGCGATTTTTTCCGCACCGGTGCCATGCAGCTGGAGACTGTGGGCGCGGCCACCTTATTGGCCGGCATCGTGCAGCAGTTCCGGCCGCAGTTCCATGAGCATGGTGTGCAACTGACGGTGGCGCCGGCGCCGACGCTGGCGGTGCAGGTGGACCGCTTGCAGATCGAGCTGGTACTGCGTAACCTGCTGGCCAATGCGCTGGACGCGGTGCGCGCGCGGCCGGCGGGCCAGCGCAGCATCAATGTGGTGGCGGAGAGCGTCGGCGGCCGGCTGCGTTTCACCGTGGAGGATAGCGGCGCCGGTTTGTCGGAAGCGGCGGCGGCGCGCCTGTTCGAGCCCTTCGTCTCGACCAAGGCGAGCGGCATGGGCCTGGGCCTGGTGTTGAGCCGCGCTATTGTGGAGGCCCACGGCGGTAGTTTGTGGGCAGAAGTTGCCGCGCACGGGGTCTTTCGATTTATACTGCCGGCGCTGGATTCTGGAGAATAAACGTGTCGCCTAACCTTACCGTATTCATCGTTGACGATGATCCTTCGCTGCGCGATGCACTGGGCTTGCTGCTCGGCGTGCGCGGCTACCGCACCGCTGTTTTCGCCAGCGCCGAGGATTTCCTGCAGGCCTTCCAGCCTGAATGGGCCGGCTGCCTGGTGGCCGATATCCGCATGTCCGGCATGGACGGGCTGTCGCTGCAGCGCACTTTGAACGATATGGATTCCCTGCTGCCGGTGATTATCGTCACCGGCCACGGCGACGTGAGTTCGGCGCGCGAGGCGTTCAAGGCGCGCGCGGTGGATTTCCTGGAGAAGCCGTTCGAGGAGGACAAGCTGATCGCCGCCATCGAGGAGGCTTTTTCGATGCAGCAGCGCCAGCGCCAGGACCTGGACCGGCGCAACCAGCGCGACCAGCTACTGGGCGAGCTGACGCCGCGAGAGCGGGAAGTATTTGAACTGGTGGTGATGGGCCGCCACAACCGCGAGATCGCGCCGCAGCTGAACATCAGCGTGCGCACCGTGGAAGTCCACAAGGCGCGCCTGATGGCCAAGCTGGGTGTGGATAACGTGGCCGACCTGGTGCGGGTCGCGCTGCGCGACTAAAGTCCTCAGGCGCTCATGCGCTGCTGGCGTTGTTGGCGCCAGCCCAGGATCACGTCGCCCACCTGTTGCGGCGTGATCGCTTCCATACAGCGACAGGCTGTTTTGTCCTGGCACTGGCCGCAGGCTTGTGCGGCGGCCAGGTTCACGGCCTGCGCGCCCAATGCGCCCCAGCGTGCGATATCAATCGGTTTAATTGGCGGGAACAGCCCCAGGGTAGGGCGGCCCAGCGCCGCCGACAGGTGCAGCGGACCGGTGCCGCTGGCCACCAGGCCGTCGGCGCGGCCGATCAGGGCCAGCAGCTCGCGCAAATCCAGTTTGCCGCACACATTGTTCACGTTGGGCAGGGCCAGCAGCGCCGGCGCCTGCTGCGCCAGCAGTTCGCCTTCCGGCGCGCTACCGGTCAGCCACAGCTTCACGTCGCCATAGCCTTGCAGCAGGCGCGCCAGCTCGGTGAAATGCGCCAGCGGCCATTCGCGGCCGTTGCCGTTAGACTTGGTGTGCAGGATCACGTGGCAGTCTTGCCCGCCGAGCAGCGCATCGACCTTCTCGCTGGCCGGCGCCTGCAGGCCATACATCGGCCACACTTCCTGCAGCGGCGGGATCTCTTTCAAGCCCAAAGGACGCAGCAGCTCGAAATTGAGCTGCGCCTCGTGCAATTGCGATTTGACGCGGCTGAAGCGCACCATCTCGTTGCAGGTGAACCAGTGGTAGAAGCGGTGGCTGGTGCCGATACGGCGCCCGATGCCGGCGCGCCAGGCCGCCATGGCGATGCTGCGTTTCGGGAAGGCCAGCAGCACCGTGTCATAGCCGGCGCTGCGGAAATGCTGCGCCAGGTCGGGATGGTCCTCAACCGCCACCACTTCATCGACATTGCTGCACTGGCCCACGGTGTGGGCGGCGTAGCGCCGCACCAGGAAGGTGATGTGCACGCCCGGGTAGCGCTGCTTCAGCCAGCCGGCAAGCGGCAGGGTCAGCACCACGTCGCCGATATTGTCGGTGCGGGTCACCAGGATACGGCGCGGCACATTGGCTCCGCGTGTCATATACAGGCAGATGCCGGCCAGGCTGCAGGCCATGGTCACGTAGAACAGCTTGGGCGCCATCAGCCAGAACATGGTGTCGGTCAGGCCAAAGCCGACAAAGCACAGCACCATCACCATGCCGGCCAGGGCCAGCGGGCGCTGGCCGTGGTCGGCAGCGTGCAGCATATTGCGGAAGAACTGGAACGGCGCCGCGTACATCACCACCAGCAGGCAGAAATCGAGCAGGCCGCCGGTGGCCAGGAAGTGCAGCACGTCGTTATGGCTGCTGCTGAAACCGAGTGCCGGCGAGTTCTGGATCATGCCCTTGGCGGCCAGCGCATGCAGGGCGAGGTCGAAGTTGTCGCGCCCCACGCCCAGCCAGGGGTTCTCGATGAACATCAGCCAGGACGCTTTCCACAGTTCGAGGCGGATCGCGACCGAGGTGGTGGCATCGCCGCGCGCCAGGTAGCCCTGCACGTCCGACACGGCCAACGCCAGGCGCTGCGCCACGCCGGTGGCTGGCACCAGGTAGGCCAGCACGCACAGCGCGGCCGCCATGCCCAACGCCACCAGCATGCGCTTGCCGTGCATCTGGTAGCCGTAGCGCGCCAGCGGCAAGGCCACCAGCGGGAATGCCAGCCAGCCGCCGCGCGAGGCGGACAGGGCGGAAGCGACAATGCCCGCCAGCAGGGCCAGCGCCGGCAGGTAGCGCAGCTCGCGCGAGGTATTCAGGCTGCAGATCGCCATCAGGCCCATGGCCAGCGCAAGGTCGCCGAAGGTGATCGCGTGGTGGGTGAAGCCTTCGGCGCGCGGCATGTCCCAGAACTGGGTTTGCAGCACGGCCAGCACGGCGGCGGCCAGGGTGCCGAAGCACAGGCCAAGCCAGAAGTAGCGCACTTGCGGCTTGAGGAAGAAGAACACGCCGATGCAGGCCAGCCCGAACAGCATGCGCGAGGGGCCGTCCAGCGTGCGCAGGGGTTGCTGGTCGAGCACCAGGCGCAACAGCGAGAACAGGAAGAAGGCGCTGAAGGCCAGCACCATCGGGCGCACGCTGCGCCAGTTGTCGCGGTAGCAGGCGAACACGCCGTTGCGCAAATACCATGCGAACAAGAGCAGGGCCAGGGCTTGCACGGCGCCAATGCCGAAAGAAGTGGTCAGGGCCAATGCCGGTAGCGCAAAGGCCAGCAGGTTGGCGGACAGTCGTGTCTTGGCGGGCGTTAGATCTTGGTTTTCCAGCATGGGACTGCGCAATTGAATGGTGACCGAAAAGTGCCAGATTATAGCAGCCGGGCCCGCGCAGACCGGCCCAGGCGCGTGTTGTTGCCGTTGCTGCAATCGGTAATAATGGCTGGTTAGCGCATTTGGAAAAATAGACAATATGACATCGCATTCGGGCCGTACGCTGGTGATTTCGCCAAACTGGATCGGGGACGCCGTGATGGCGCAGCCGCTGCTGCAGCTGCTGAAGGCCGCCAATCCGGGGCGCCCGATCGATGTGCTGGCGCCGCCCGCAGTGACGCCGGTGTGGCGCCAGATGACGGAGGTGGCCGAGGTGCTGGAGACGCCGTTCCGGCATGGCGCGCTGCAGCTGAAGGAGCGCTGGCGCTACGCGCGCCTGCTGCGCCAGCGCGGCTACGTGGATGCCTATATCCTGCCGAATACCCTGAAGTACGCCTTGATCCCGTGGCTGGCGGGCATTCCGCGCCGGGTCGGCTACAAGGGGGAGAGCCGCTTTGGCCTGATCAATGTGATGCATTTCGACGACACGCCGCCGCGCCCCATGGTGCCGTTCTACGCGGCGCTGGCCGATGCGCCGGAGGCGCCACGCTGGGCGACAGGCGGCAGCGCGCTGCCCAAGCCGCGCATGGAAGCCAGCGCGGGCCAGGTCGCCGCCGCCTGCGCCAAGGTCGGCCTGGACCTGGCGCGCCCGCTGGTAGTGTTCGCGCCGGGCGCGGAATTCGGTGGCGCCAAGCGCTGGCCGCCGGCCCACTTCGGCCAACTGGCCCAGCACATCCTGGCGCGCGACCCGCAGGCGCAAGTGGCATTGCTTGGCTCGCCCAAGGATGCCGATACCTGTAATGAGGTGATCGCCGCTGCGGGCGCTCCGGCAGGGCTGGTCAGCCTGGCCGGCAAAACCAGCCTGGCCGACGCGGTGGCCCTGATCTCGCGTTCCGCTGGGGTGGTGAGCAACGATTCCGGCCTGCTGCACATTGCCTCGGCGCTGAACTGCCCGGTGATCGCCATCTACGGCCCGACCGACCCGGACCACGCGCCGCCGTTCTCCGACCTGGCCGCCTCGATCTCGCTGCGGCTGGATTGCTCGCCGTGCCGCCAGCGCGAGTGCCCGCTGGGCCACCAGAACTGCATGCACGGCATCAGCGCCGGCCAGGTATGGCAAACGCTGGAGCCGATGCTGGCGCCGCGTTGAGGCCGCGATGATTCCGCTGGTCCTGCTCCCCGGCTATATGCTGGACGACGCGCTGTGGGACGCCATGCTGCCCCACCTGCCGCCGGACATGCCGCTGCATTTCGCCAGCCTGGCCGAAGGTGACAGCATCGCCGCCATGGCGCACGCCGTGCTGGCGCGCTGCCCGCCACAATTCAACTTGCTTGGGTTTTCCATGGGCGGCTACGTCGCGCGTGAAATGGTGCGCCTGGCGCCACAGCGCGTGGCAGCGTTGACCCTGGTCGCCAGCTCCAGCCGTGCCGACCCGCCGCTGATGGCCGAACAACGCGGCAAGGCCGCCCGCGCCACCCCGTTGGGTCCCTTCCGTGGCCTGGGCCGTGCCGCCATCGCGCAATCGCTGCACCCGGATAACGTCGGCAACGCGGCGCTGCTGGCGCAGGTGCGCGCCATGGGTGAGCGGCTGGGGCGGGAAGTCTTCGTGCGCCAGTCGCTGATCGTGCGCAGCGCCGATACCGCGCAACTGGGCGGCATCGCCTGCCCGACGCTGGTGGTGCATGGCGCCGACGACCAGCTGCGCAGCCTGGACGAAGCGCAGGAGCTGGCGCAAGGCATTCCCGGCGCCCGCCTGCAAGTGATCGCCGGAGCCGGCCACCTGGTGCCGCTTGAGCAGCCAGTGTCGCTGGCGCAAGCGCTGGCCGCGATACTGGCCGAACCGCTGGCCGAACCGCTGGCCGAACCGCTGGCCGGGCGCTGGCCATGATGGCACTGCGCCTGCAGTTCTATATGTTCCTCGCCGCCATGGCCATCCACGGCAGCATGATGGCGCTCAACGAACCGCTGTTCAAGCAAACCGAATTCCTGCAAGGCATAGGCTGGATCTACCTGCCCGCCGGCACACGCCTGCTATGCACGCTGTTGTTCGGCAGTGCCGGCGCGCTTGGGCTGCTGGTATCGGGCTGGATCGCCTGCATGCTGTACTACTTCCCCGGCGACGTGCTGCGCTCCACCATGGGCGCCTTTGCCGGCGCCGTCGGACCCTACCTGGTGTACCTGGCCGCCAGCCGGCGCCACGGCCTTGGCGCGTCGCTGGCCCGGCTCACGCCGCAAATACTGCTGCTGTGCGCCGTCGGCTGCTCGCTCGCCAGTCCCTTGTTGCACCACCTGTGGTTTGCCCTGCGCGGCGAAGCCAATATCGCCAGCGGGTTTTTCGTCATGTTTATCGGCGACCTGGCAGGCACGCTGATCGTCATCTACACGGCCAAGGGCGTGCTAAAATTTCTCCCTTATGACCGCCCCAAAACGACCTGCTGACATCTACCTGCGCTTCCTGCAATTAGCCGAAGCGCTGCGCGGCCTGCCGTCCTTGCCGGCACTCGACCCGCTGGAAGAACGCATCCTCGGCATCATCGCGCGCGCCGGACAGGAGCAGGCGCGCCTGTCGGTGCGCGATATGCTGGGACATAAGGAATTGGGTGCGCCGGCCACGGTGCATAACCGCCTGACCTCCATGCGCGAGAAGGGCTGGATCATGTTGAGCGATACCGAAGACACGCGCCGCAAGCAGATCGAACTCACGCAAGCGGCGCTTCAGCACTTCGACAAACTCTCCAAATGCCTGGTGCAGGCAGCCAGCAGTAATTAACTGAGCGCCAGGCGCGTGGCCTGTTTGGACGCCAGCTTGAAGCGGCCCACCTGACCGGTCAGGCGTCCGGCCTGGTCTTGCATGGCGCTCGCCGCCGCCGCCGCCTCTTCCACCAACGCCGCGTTCTGCTGCGTCACATTGTCCAGCTGAACAATCGCCTGGTTGATCTGCTCGATCCCCACGGTCTGCTCGCTGCTGGCGGTGGCGATCTCCGACATGATCGCGGTGACGCGCTGGATGCTGGTCACCACTTCATCCATGGTGCTGCCGGCCTGGTTCACCAGCGCACTGCCGGCCTGCACCTGCTGCACCGTATCGTTGATCAGGGTCTTGATTTCACCGGCCGCCTGCGCGCTGCGCTGGGCCAGGTTGCGCACCTCGCTCGCCACCACGGCAAAGCCGCGCCCTTGCTCGCCGGCGCGCGCGGCCTCCACCGCCGCATTCAGCGCCAGGATATTGGTCTGGAAAGCGATACCGTCGATCACCGAGATGATGTCCACGATGCGGGTCGATGCCGCGTTGATCGAGCCCATGGTGGTCACCACTTGGTTCACCACCGAGCCGCCGCGCGCCGCCACATCGGACGCGGTGGCCGCCAGTTCGCGCGCGGTGCGCGCATTGTCGGCGTTGTTGCGCACGGCGGCGGTCAACTGCTCCATCGAGGATGCGGTTTCCTCCAGCGTGCTGGCCTGGTGCTCGGTGCGCGTGGACAGGTCATGGTTGCCGGTCGCGATCTGCTGCGACGCGGTGGCGATGTTCTCCGTGCCTTCGCGCACCTCGGTCACGATGCCGGCCAGGCTGTCGTTCATGGACTTCAGCGCCTTCAGCAACTGCGCCGGCTCGTCCTCGCCATGCGCCTCGATGCGGCGGCTCAAATCACCGTTCGCCACGGTCTGCGCGATCAGTACTGCGGCATTCAGCGGACGCACGATGGAGCGCGTGGTCATCCAGGCAAAGCCGACGCCCAGTGCCACCGCCGCCACGCCCAGCGCGATCAGCAGGTTGCGGCCGCTGCGGTTGCCAGCCTGGATTTCTTCGGCGATCGCGTCCAGGTTCTTGTGTTCCGCCTCGGTCACTTCGTCCAGCGCGCCCAGGTAGCTCACGCGGCGCGTTTCCATGTCGACGAACAGGCGCGCGGCGGTTTCCGCGTCGCCATCGGCCTTGGCCTTGTAGACCGCCTTGCGCTGGTCGACATAGGCTTTGCGGTTGGCCAGTACCTTGTCGTAGGCCGCGCGCGAAGCAGGGTGGGTCAGGAGCTTGGCCAGCGTGTCCTGGATCTCGGTCGCGCGGCCGGAGGATGCCGCCATCAGCGCCTCAATCGATTTTTGCTGGGCTGGATCGGAGACCATATAGGCTGCGGTGGTGCGCGCCGCGTTCACCTCGACCACCTTCTGCCACTCGGCAACCAGGCGCTCGTTGCGCACGTTCTCGGCCACCAGCGCCTCGGTCTTGGTGCTCGCGCTTTGCAGGCGCATGATGCCGACCACCGTCATCACGGCCAACAGCAGCAGCACCACCGCAAACGCTAAGCCCAGGCGCGTACCGATTTTCATGTTCTTCATTGTGTGTCTCTCCCTCCAAGATGTTTCACTATGGTAACTCTAAAAATACCACTCCTGAACAAATTTATTGTCTCTATACAAAGTGAAACATTTAACCTTGCAAGCCGCCCAGGTCAAGGCTTTCGTTTGCGCTGAAGTGTTAAATGTCCTTATAGTATCGATTGTTTCTTAATGCTAATTTTTGAATGGCGACAGAATGAAAACCAAGATCCAAGCCCTATTGAACCAGTTAAATGATGGACTCGTCGAGCGGGAAAGCGCGGTTCGCCTGGCGCTGCT
Organism: Massilia sp. SR12; assembly: GCA_046523935.1. Taxonomy (GTDB): domain Bacteria; phylum Pseudomonadota; class Gammaproteobacteria; order Burkholderiales; family Burkholderiaceae_D; genus Rugamonas. Next base: position 5,474,178 of record CP159586.1, read on the forward strand.
CGCTGTTTTGGCTGGCGAGAATGTGATCCTGGTCGGCCCGCCCGGTACTGGCAAAAGCCTGATTGCGCGCCGCATCGCGTCCTGCCTGGACGCTGGCGACGGCGGCCATTTCGAGTACCTGCTGACCAAGTTCTCCACGCCCGAGGAGATCTTTGGCCCGCTGTCGATTACCGAGTTGAAGGCCGATCGTTTTCGGCGCAATACGGCCGGCTACCTGCCATCGGTGAAACTGGCCTTCCTCGATGAAGTATTCAAGGCCAGTTCCTCGATCCTGAATTCCCTGCTGACGATCCTGAATGAGCGCCGCTACCACAACGGCACCGAAGTGATGGACGTGCCGTTGCGCGCGCTGATCGGCGCCTCCAACGAGCTGCCGGTCGGGCAGGAGGAACTCAATGCGCTGTACGACCGCTTCCTGCTGCGCGGCTTTGTTGACTATGTGAGCGAGGAGGGCTTGCTGCGCCTCTTCGCGCCGCATGCGGAGCATTCGGTTCTGTCGCGCCTGAGCGATGACGACCTGGCGACGATCAGCGCCCGCGCCCGCAAGGTCGCGATCCCGCAGGAGATCGCCGGGCTGGTGCAAGGTATCTGGATCGGGCATAAAGCCGCCTTCAAGGAAGACAATCGCGAAAGCCTGTCCGACCGCCGCTTGCGCAAGGTGGTCCACCTGATGAAGGTCTCGGCCGCGACCAATGGCCGCGACGAGGTGGACTATTCGGATGTGCTGCTGCTCAAGGACTGCCTGTGGAATCACCCTGACAACAGGGACAAGGTAACTGCCCTGGTCATACAAAAGTTAAGGGGAATTAGTGCTTTCTCGAATGCTGCTGGCGCGGTAGTCGGCATTTCAGCGAAGACTCCAGCGCCACCGTCAGGCTCTGTCAAAGGACTGGCAGGCGAGGGAACCAGGAACAGCCCTTTCCATATCGCGTCATTTGAGGATTTGGAGCGGCTCACGGAAGTGGAAGTTGGGCAGGGCGGATTTTACTTCCGCCAAACTGCTGATATCGACGCCAGCAACATCGCCGTTTGGCTGAAGATAAATTTCAAGGGTCATTTTGACGGCGCCGGGCATGCCATCATTTATCGTGCAGTCGATACCGGGCCGTGTGTGCTTTTCGAATCCATTGCCGATGGTTCTAGCGTTGCCAACCTGCGCTTGCACAACCTGCGTTTGGCATCGAAGGCAGTCGGCGCATCCATCTCCCATTGCCTGACGAATGTTGAGCTGGTAAAGGGTGACATCACCAATTGCGCCGTTTCTAATTGTCAGTCCGGCTCCTTTCTGCTACTAGGGAACGTGGTGGGCTGCGTTGTGTCGGACTGCGCAGCAGTGCTGGACGTTGACTGGGATAGCAATGTTTTCGGTTGGGGTGCCGGGGGTATTGCAGCCCGTCTGGAAAAGGGCAGTGTGGTGGAACGTTGCTATGTTACCGGTAAGGCTCATTTTCCTTCGAGCGGAACAGCGCCAATCATAGGTATTGGTGCAAAGGAGGAAAGCTGCACTATTCGGAAATGCGCAATAGGCCGGCTGGAACTGAAGACTATGGCATCGATGTTTGGCGGCAGCTTCGATTTCAGCGGCACGTTTAAACGTATTACGTCGGGAAGTGATGAGGAACTAAGCTTCAACATAGCTCTCGATGGACTCACCGGCTACGACGACCCTAACGGCATGGATGGAAAAACGCTTGATAAAGCCCTGTTCAAGCAATCCTATTTTGAGAACTCCTTGCATTGGGACTTCGCGACGACCTGGCGCTGGGATGCTACAGAAGACCAGCCGGTGCTGCGCTTGTTTGAAGGCGGAGCAACTGCCCGCTTGGATGGTGGGGGCGATGCGGGAGAAGGAAGAGACGCCTTATCACAGCAGGTAATTGCCAACATCTGGTTATAAGTAGCCGATGCTAATGCCATTTCGACTACCGGCAAAGTTCGTCGCTGCCATTGGGCTCAAAGCGATCAAGTACTTCGTTGACAGTACCTTTCGCGACAAGGTCCAGCCGGTGCCGGGCAGTGTGCTGTATTGCGACTTGTGGGTAGCGGCGGAACACTCCGGGATTTATGTCGGCGACGGGCAAATCTCGAACATCGTGGTGGATGGCTTCGCGGAGAGTTCTGTGTGCATCGATAGCGCGCAGAGCTTCACTTCGAAAAGTACCCTGGGACGGCGAATTTACGTATCTTGCGACAGCGACGGCGCCGTCGGCAGCGCCGCCGTCGCGCATGGCGCTAACACTCACGTCGGTGAACGCGCCTTCTACGGCCTGGTCTTCAAGAACTGCCACGCGTTTGCGACAAAATGTGTGAACTACAGCCGCCAGGAGCACGGGCCAGGCGGCCTGGCAGACCTGCAGTTCGAGACTTGGGAGTTGACGATGGCGGCACTCAAGCGCACCGCGCGCCTTAAGCTCGGGGCCACCAAATGGCGCTTATGGGATTGGAATGCGGAGCCGGAATCCGTTCCCGAACCTGAATGGGAAGCGCAAGCCGACCATTTCCGCAAGCAGGTCCTGAATGCAGAGAGCATCGAGCGGATCCGCGCCGAACTGGCTATGGTGCAGGACTATGAGTCCGAAATTGCGGATGAAAATATTCCAGCACCCGTGCGCCAACGCCTTGCAGGTTTCCGCACGGCGCTATCCGACATTTCGGTCAGGTACGAGCGCGCCAAGGCCTTCCTCGCTGCCTGTCCCGGTTCGCAATTCACCTACGAGGACTTGCTCGCTTGCGACGACGATTTCGAGGGGCTGGCGCACGCCATGCAGGGCAATGCCCGCATCAAGGACCTGGTGCACAAGCTGGGGCGCAACTTCGTATCGGAAGAGAAGAAGAAAAAGACCAGGATTCCCGAAGCCTGCCGCAGCGAGGTCCACGGCACGCACCGCAGCAACGATGTGATGCGCATGCTGCCCAGCGAACTATTGAACCTGGAAGACGAAACGCTGGAAGTATTGTTCTACGCCCGCCTTCTGGAGAACAATCTCCTGTCATATGAGCTGAAAGGCACGACGCCCACCGAGGTCACGCAAGCGGAGGCCAGCAAGCGCCGCACAGGCCCGGTCGTCGCCTGTCTCGACACCTCGCAAAGCATGCACGGCGCGCCCATGCAGAAAGCGAAAGCGCTGCTGCTCGCCGTGTCGCGCATCCTCAAGGAGGAAGACCGCGCCTTGCACGTAGTGCTGTTTGGCGCCGCGAACGAGATCCGTACATTCTCAATGGATGCCGCCAACAATGCGGCGGGTTTGCTGAAATTCCTGAAGCAAGGATTTGGCGGCGGCACTGACTTCGAAACGCCGCTCAGGCACGCGCTGCAGCTTGTCGCTTCGGATGGCGATTATCGGAAAGCCGATATCCTGATGATTTCAGATGGCGACTGCACCCTGTCGCAGGACTTCGCCACGGCGCTTGCGCAAGAAAAGGAGAAATTGAACTGCGCAGTGTATTCCGTGCTGTGTGCTGGCGCACGGGTGGAGGACTCGTTCAGCGACGAAGTGGTGGTGCTGTGACGAAATTCGGGGTCAGGTCTGGCAATCGGACAATCTATGCGCGAAGCGCATAGATTGTCCGATTGCCAGACCTGACCCCGAATTTCCTTACATCAGGATGACGTCGTATTGTTCCTGGTGGTAGCTGGTTTCGACTTGCAGGGAGATCTTTTTGCCGATGAAGTCGCCCAGCATGGCGAGGTGCTGCGATTCTTCTTCGAGGAACAGGTCGACCACTTCCTGCGAGGCGAGGATGCGGAATTCGCGCGGGTTGAATTGCTTGGCTTCGCGCAGCAGCTCGCGCAGGATCTCGTAGCAGATGGTGCGCGAGGTTTTGACCTGGCCCCGGCCTTCGCAGGCTGGGCAGGGCTCGCACAGGATGTGGGCCAGCGATTCGCGCGTGCGTTTGCGGGTCATCTCCACCAGCCCCAGGGCGGAGAAGCCGGACACCGACACCTTGGTGCGGTCGCGCGCCAGGGCTTTCTTCAACTCGGCGAGCACGGCGTTGCGGTGCTCGTTGTTCTCCATGTCGATGAAGTCGAGGATGATGATGCCGCCCAGGTTGCGCAGCCGCAGTTGGCGGGCGATGGCGTGCGCGGCTTCGAGATTGGTTTTGAAAATCGTGTCGGCGAAATTGCGCCCGCCCACAAAACCGCCGGTGTTGACGTCGATCGTGGTCATGGCCTCGGTCTGGTCGACGATCAGGTAGCCGCCGGATTTCAGATCGACGCGGCGGCCCAGGGCGCGGTGGATTTCCTCCTCCACGCCATACAGGTCGAACAGGGGCCGTTCGCCGGTGTAGTGCGCCAGGCGTGAGAGCACGGACGGGGTGTACACGCGGCCAAATTCGGTCAGCGCCAGGAAGTTCTCGCGCGAGTCGACCTGGATGGTGGCGGTTTCGTCGTGCACGAAGTCGCGCAGCACGCGCTGCGCCAGGTTCAAGTCCTGGTGCAGCAGGGAGGTCGGCGGCAGGGTGCGCGCGCCGTGGCAGATGGCGCCCCAGGTCTTGCGCAGGTATTCGATGTCGGCCTGCAGGTCGGCGTCGCTGGCGTCTTCGGCCTGCGTGCGCACGATGTAGCCGCCTTTTTCCTCGGCCGGCAGCAGGCTTTGCATGCGCGCGCGCAGGGCTTCGCGGTCGGATTCCTTTTCGATCTTCTGCGAGATGCCGATGTGGCCGTCCTGCGGCAGGTAGACCAGCATGCGGCCGGCGATCGAGATTTGCGTCGACAGGCGCGCGCCCTTGGTGCCGATCGGGTCTTTGATGACCTGCACGGTCAGCACCTGGCCGTCGAACAGCAGCTTTTCAATCGGGGTCGGGGTGGCGTTCTGGCTGCCGTCGTGCGGGCGGGCTTCCCAAATGTCGGCCACATGCAGGAAGGCTGCGCGCTCCAGGCCGATATCGATGAAGGCCGATTGCATGCCGGGCAGCACGCGCACCACTTTGCCGGAATAGACATTGCCGGCCAGGCCGCGCGTCAGGGTGCGTTCGATGTGCAGTTCCTGCACGGCGCCTTGCACTACCAGGGCGACACGGGTTTCCTGCGGGGTGATGTTAATGAGGATGTCTTCGTTCATCAGGGGAGCTTTAATCCTGCCTGGCGCAGCAGTTGCGCCGTTTCATACAGCGGCAGGCCCATGATGCCGGAATGACTGCCTTCGATATGTTCTACAAAAAGGGCGGCCAGGCCCTGGATGCCGTAGCCGCCGGCCTTGTCGTAAGGCTCGGTGGTGGCGCAATAGGCTTTGATCTCGGCCTCGGTCAGTTTGCCGAAGCGGACGTCGGAGACCTGGGTGATATGCCCGGAAAAGTCCTGCGAGTGCACGGCGACGGAGGTCAGCACCTGGTGCGTGCGGCCGGACAGCTTGTGCAGCATGTCGGTGGCTTCGCGCGCGTTGGCGGGCTTGCCGAGGATCTCGCCGTCGATGGTGACCGTGGTGTCGGCGGCCAAAATCGGGCGCAGGAACAGGCGACGCTTCTGGATCATGTCCCAAGCGAAATCGGCTTTTTCCTGGGCCACACGGCCGACATACACCAGCGGATCTTCGCCGGCGTTGACTTCTTCGCTCACGTCCGGCCCGCGCGGGCCGTCGTTACGCAGCAATAGCAGCTCGAAGTCCACGCCGATCTGGCGCAACAATTCGCGCCGGCGTGGACTCTTGGAAGCCAGGTAGATCTTCTTTTCGAGCAGTTTCATCGGTTGCCTTAGGGTTTAGACACGATGATACGGGTGGTTTTGTGTAATTGTCCACGCCCGATATAACTGTTCGGCCAGCATCACGCGCACCATGCCGTGCGGCAGGGTCAGGCTGGAGACACGGATCATGCCTTCCGCCTTGGCCTTCAGCCCCGGGTCGAGGCCGTCGGCGCCGCCGATCAGGAAGGCCGTGTCGCGGCCGTCCTGCTGCCATGCTTCCAGCTGCTGGGACAGGCCCACGCTGGTCAAGTCCTTGCCGCGTTCGTCGAGCGCGATGATGCGCACCGCTTTCGGCAGCGCCGCCTCGATCCGCTCCCTTTCCAGGGCCATGGCGGTGGCGGCGGTCTTGCTGCCGGAACGCTCAACGGGCTTGATTTCCTTCAGCACGATGCGCAGTTCCGGCGGCATGCGTTTCGCGTATTCGGCGAAACCGCTCTCAATCCAGGCCGGCATTTTGTGGCCGACCGCAGCGATGATCAGCTGCACTTACTCTGCCGCAGCCTTCTTCAGGCGCTTGATGACGGTTTTCACCGGCGTTGCGGCGGCAGCGGCGGCTTTCTTCACCTTGGCGGCCTTGGCGGATGCCTCGGCGGTCTTGGTGACGCCGACTTTCACTTTTTTGCCTTCTGGCGCTACCACTTTCGGGGCTTTCTTGACGGCGGCTTTCTTCGCTGCTGCGCCGGCGGCGGCGGTTGCCTTGGCGGTGCCCGGCTTCTTGGCTGCTGGCTTTTTCTCGATCACGGCTTCGGCGGCTTTGGCCGGCTTGCTGGCTGCCAGGTGGCCGGATTTCTTCGGCGTGGCCTCTTTTTCAGCGGCTACTTTGCCTTCGGTGGTGGACTTGCGCTTGGCGGCGCCCAGTTTCACCGGCTTTTCGCCCCAGATTTCTTCCAGGCGGTAGTAGGCGCGGATCGGGGCCTGCATGATGTGGACGATCATGTCGCCCAGGTCGACCAGCACCCATTCGCCGGTGTCTTCACCCTCGATGCCGATCACGTCGCCGCCGGCGGCCTTCACCTTGTCGCGCACCGAGGCAGCCAGTGCCTTGGTCTGGCGGTTGGAGGTACCGGAAGCGATGGCGATGCGGTCAAAGAGGCTGGTCAGGCCGGTGGTGTCGAATACGGCGATTTCCTGGGCTTTCACGTCTTCCAGGGCGTCCACGACGAGGGTTTGCAGTTTTTTAATATCCATTATTTAGTTCTTATACAAATTATGTTGTTCAATATAGTCTAGCACTACCGTGGGGATAAGCGAGTGCGCCCCGTCCCCCCGTTGTAATGCAGCACGAATGGCAGTAGCCGAGATGTCGATGGCTATTTCGGCCGCCAACATGGTTCTGCCCGCCGGGGCGTTCCTGACCTGATCCGGCGTGGCCTGGCGGCGCTGGAATTCAGCGGCCACCTCGGCCGGCACGTGGGCGTCGTCCAGTTCAAAGCCGGGCCTGGCCGCCACACAGATGTGGGCCAGGTCGAACAAGGAACGCCATTCGTGCCAGGTGTTCAGTCGCTGTAGCTGGTCGGCGCCCATCAGGAAGGCCAGCGACACGTCGGGCCCTACATCGGCGCGGATCGCCCGCAGCGTTTCAATCGTATACGTGGCGCTGCCGCGCGCCAGTTCCTGCCAGTCGATCGTGACCGGGCAGGCCAGGCCCTGGAAGGCCAGATTCAGCATGTCCACCCTTTGCTGGGGCGATGCCACCAGCGCGCCCTTTTGCCAGGGCAGGGCGGGGATCACCAGCAGCGCGTCGGCGTGCAGCTTGTCGGCGAATAGTTTGCCGAGCGCGACGTGGCCGTTGTGGACTGGATCGAAACTGCCTCCCAGCAGTGCGATGCAGCGTTTCACTCGGCCAGCCAGTCGCGGTGCGGCAGGAAGTCGGTGGCCAGCGCCGCTTCCGGGCTGCCGTCTTCAGGCTGCCAGTCGTAGCGCCATTTGACGATCGGCGGCATCGACATCAGGATCGCTTCGGTGCGGCCGCCGGACTGCAGGCCGAACAGGGTACCACGGTCGAATACCAGGTTGAATTCGACGTAGCGCCCGCGGCGGTAGGCCTGGAAGTCGCGCTCGCGTTCACCGTAAGGGGTGTCCTTGCGCGCCTGCAGGATCGGCAGGTAGGCGGCCAGGAAGGCGTCGCCCACGCTGCGGGTCATGGCAAAGCTCTGCTCGAAGCCGAGGGCGTTGAAGTCGTCGAAGAAGATGCCGCCGACGCCGCGCGCTTCCTTGCGGTGTTTCAGGTAGAAGTAGTCGTCGCACCAGGCCTTGAACTTCGGGTGCAGGTCAGCGCCGTAGGGTGCCAGCGCGTCGCGGCAGGTGGCGTGGAAGTGGCGCGCGTCTTCTTTGTTGCCGTAGTAGGGCGTCAGGTCCATGCCGCCGCCGAACCACCAGACCGGGGTGCCGTCCTGGCTGGTGGTGCTGAAGAAGCGCACGTTCATGTGCACCGTTGGGGCGTAGGGGTTGCGTGGGTGCAGCACCAGGCTGACGCCCATGGCTTCCCAGGCCTGGCCGGCCACTTCCGGGCGGTGCGCGGAGGCGGAGGGCGGCAGCTTGGCGCCGGTGACGTGGCTGAAGTTGCAGCCGCCGCGCTCGAAGACGTTGCCTTCTTCAACCAGGCGTGAAATGCCGCCGCCGCCTTCCGGGCGTTCCCAGGCGTCGCGCAGGAATGGCTTGCCGTCCGCATGCTCCAGGGCGGAGATGATGCGGTCTTGCAGGGCAAGCAGCCAGGACTTGACGTCTTTTGGTTGGGGGGCGGTCATTTCTTTTATCGTTTCTTTCGTTTTTAAACCGGGAAACCAGGGTACGGCCCAAAAGGGCCGGACCCGGTATCGGCCAGGGTCCGGCCCTTTGGGCCGTACCCTGGTTTCCAGGTTTTAGTGTTTCAACCCGCGCCAGCCAATATCGCGGCGGAATTGCACGCCTTCAAAGCCGATCTTGTCGACCGCCTCGTACGCCTGCTTCTGCGCCATCTTGATATTGTCGCCCAGTCCCACCACGCACAGCACGCGGCCGCCGGCGGTGACCAGCTTGCCGTCCGCATCGTCCGTGGTGCCGGCATGGAAGGTCACCGAATCCACCGTTTCCGCCGGAATGCCGTGGATATGGGCGCCCTTGAGCGGCGCGTCCGGATAACCGGCGGCGGCCAGCACCACGCCAACGGCGGTGCGGCGGTCCCATTCCAGTTCCACCTGGTCCAGGGTGCCATTAACGGCGTGTTCCATCACATTCACCAGGTCGGTCTTCAGGCGCGACATGATCGGCTGCGTCTCCGGATCGCCCATGCGGCAGTTGAACTCCAGCGTGCGCGGATTGCCGGCGGCGTCGATCATCAAGCCCGCGTACAGGAAGCCGGTGAACTGGATGCCGTCCTTGGCCATGCCCTGGATGGTAGGCATGATGATCTCGCGCATCACGCGCGCATGCATGGCCGGGGTCACGATCGGGGCCGGGGAGTAGGCACCCATGCCGCCGGTGTTCGGACCCTGGTCGGCGTCCAGCAGGCGCTTGTGGTCCTGCGAGGTGGCCAGCGGCAGCACGTTCTTGCCGTCGCACATGACGATGAAGGAGGCTTCTTCGCCCGCCAGGAATTCTTCGATCACGATGCGCGCGCCGGCGTCGCCGAAGGCGTTATCCGACAGCATGTGGTCCACGGCACCATGTGCCTCCTCCAGAGTCATGGCAACCACCACGCCTTTGCCGGCGGCCAGGCCGTCGGCCTTGATCACGATCGGCGCACCCATCTTGTCGACGAAGGCGTGGGCAGCTTTGGCGTCGGCGAAGGTTTCGTATTCGGCGGTTGGAATGCCGTGGCGCTTCATGAAGGCCTTGGCGAAGTCCTTGGAGGACTCAAGCTGGGCCGCTTCGCGGGTCGGGCCGAACACTTTCAGGCCGCGCGCGCGGAACAGGTTGACGATGCCGGCCGCCAGCGGCACTTCCGGGCCGACCACGGTCAGGGCGATGCCTTCCTGCTCGACGAAATGCGCCAGTTGTTCCAGGTCGGTGAGCGGCACGTTCCGCAGGCGCTCGTCGCGCGCGGTGCCGCCGTTGCCAGGTGCAACATAGACCATCTGCACGCGTTCCGACTGCGCCAGTTTCCAAGCCAAAGCGTGTTCACGGCCACCCGAGCCGACTACCAGGATCTTCATAGGGACTTATTCTTCGATGACAGCGTTGGTATAGATTTCCTGGACGTCGTCCAGGTTTTCCAGTGCGTCCAGCAGCTTTTGCATCTTGGCTGCGTCGTCACCGGTGAATGCGGTTTCGGTGGCGGGCTTCATGATCACTTCCGCCACTTCGGCCTTGAAGCCGGCCGCTTCCAGCGCGTCTTTCACGCTGGCGAAGTCGTGCGGGCCGCACAGCACTTCGATGCCGCCTTCTTCGTCGGCCTGCACGTCTTCGGCGCCGGCTTCCAGCGCGGCGTCCATCAGCTTGGCTTCATCGGTGCCGGGCGCGAACAGGAACTGGCCGGTGTGCTGGAACATGAAGGCCACCGAGCCTTCGGTGCCCATATTGCCGCCGTTTTTGTTGAAGGCGTGGCGCACTTCGGCCACGGTGCGCACACGGTTGTCGGTCATGCAGTCGACGATGATCGCCGCGCCGCCGATGCCGTAGCCTTCGTAACGCACTTCTTCATAGTTGGCGCCGTCGCCGCCGCCGGTGCCGCGCGTAATGGCGCGCTGCACGTTGTCCTTCGGCATATTGGCGTCAGCCGCTTTATCGATTGCCAGGCGCAGGCGCGGGTTGGACGCGATCTCGCCGCCGCCCATACGGGCCGCCACGGTAATTTCCTTGATCAGTCGTGTCCAGATTTTGCCGCGTTTCGCGTCCGTTGCCGCTTTTTTGTGCTTAATATTGGCCCATTTGCTGTGTCCAGCCATGTTCAATCTTCCTTAGACGGTATGCAATCGAGGGCGATATTCTAGCATACCGCCCCTCTTGCTTACCCCCAGGGATCGTAGCTGAAGCCGTTCTGGATGGCGCCTATCACCTGTGCCTTGTTCTCCGCGCTTTCGGAGAAACCGAGCAGGACGATTTCGCGCGAATAGCCGCTATTCAGCACGTCAATCCAGTACTGGTAGCCCTGCGCGTCCGGCGCCCGGTGCAGGGTGTTGTTGTAGAGGGCGGTCAGGAACACGTCGTTGCTGGAATTGGCGCCGTAGCGCTGCGCGAACTCGGGGCTGTTGCTGAAGCCGCCGGCGATGCTGACGCTGCTGAAGCCGTGGTCGGCGGCGTCGATCCAGAAGCCCAGGCCTTCGGCGTCGGGCTGGCGGTCGAAGGCGGCCTGGTACAGGCGGTACACCATGCCGGCGTTGCCGTCGATGTCCCAGGCGGTGGCGCTGTCGTTGAAGACCACCCGTTCCACGTTTTGCAGGGTGTCCGTGCCGAGGCTGCTCTGGATGGTGATGGTGTTGCCGCTGCGCGTGATGTTGGCATTGCCGCTGGCGACCTGGATATAGGCCGTGTCCATGCCGGGGCCGCCGTCCATGCTGTCGTTGCCGGGCCCGGCGAACAGGCGGTCGTTGCCATGCCCGCCCAGCAAGCGGTCGTTGCCGGGCCCGCCGTCCAGCAGGTCGCCCACCGTATCGGGCAGGGTGGCGCCGCTGACCGGGTCGTACACCGAGCCGCTGGCGACGGTGTCGTCGCCCTCCAGGCCGTTGAGAATGTCGGCGCCGCCGTTGCCGTAGATCGAGTCGTCCGACCCGGTGCCGTTGAGGAAATTATCGCCCGCCGTACCCCCTAGGATGATGCCTGCCATGATGTTCCCCCTTCCAAATTGAATGTCTTGTCCGGTAGGGGAAAGGTACGCCCGCGCGTTGCAAATGTCGCGCCTGCGCGACCAATCGTGTGGCGGCGCACGATTGCGGGGCGAAAAACAAGGAATTAGAAGCTTTCCTCGGGGAATCCTGAACTAATTCATACGCTTGTAAAGTTAGTATCATAAAACAATAACTTTTATACCCAAGGAGACTTATGGATCGTCGTCAATTTATCAAGCTCGGTGGTTTCATCACCGCTTCGGTCGCCACCGGCGGCCTGGCCGGTTGCGGCGGCAGCGACTACAGCGCGCCGACCCCGAGCCCTGGCGGCAGCACCTTGCCGCCGGCTACCGGCGCTAGCTGGAAATTCCCGCAAAGCGTGGCCTCGGGCGATCCGCGCGCCGACAGCATCATGCTGTGGACGCGCGTGGTGCCGTCGTCGCTGGACGACGTGGCGCTCGCCAGCGGCAAGGCCGAAGTGTCGGTGCGCCTGCAGGTGACCCTGGCCGACAACGCGGCCGCCCTGGGCGGCAACAAGGCCCTGGAAGGCGCCACCGTGGTCGATGCGCAGATCACGCTGAATCCCGAATTCGACAACACCATCCGCCACAAGGTGAGCGGCCTGCAGGCCAACCAGACCTACTTCTACCAGTTCAGCGCCGGCGACGTGCGCTCCAACGTGGCGCGCTTCAAGACCGCGCCGGCGGCCGACGCCAACGTGTCGCAGCTGCAGTTCGCCTACCTGACCTGCCAGGACTGGAGCATTAACCACTGGGGCGCGCTGGACCACATCGCCGCCAATGAAAAGCTGGACTTCATCGTCCACCTGGGCGACTACATTTACGAGACCGTGGGCGAGGCCTTCCAGGTCGGCAGCGTGGAGTCGCGCCACGCCGCGCTGGCCCTGCCGAACGGCACCTTCAAGAACGGCAACTCCGGAGCCAAGTACGCCACCACCCTGGCCGACTACCGCTACCTGTACAAGAAATACCGCACCGACAGCCGCCTGCAGGCGGTGCACGAGCGTTTCGCCTTCATCGCGATCTGGGACGACCACGAGTTCAGCGACGATTGCTGGGGCGAGACCCAGACGTATACCGAGGGCGAGAAGATGGACACGGTGCGCCGCCGCAGCGCCAACCAGGCCTGGTTCGAGTACATGCCGGCGGATGTGGTGCTGGACAACACCGTCGCCACCTTCCGCAACATCAAGATCTACCGCGACTTCAAGTTCGGCAACCTGATGCAGCTGGTGATGACCGACGAGCGCCTGTACCGCGCCGACCACGTGGTGCCGGAAACCACGCCGAACCCGGCCACCGGCGTGCCGTTCGGCAGCATCGGTTCGCGCTACCTGGTGGCGCAGGAGCTGCACACCTTCATCGAGCAACAGAAAATCGCCGGCGCCACGGCGGCCGGCGCCGATCCGCTGACCGGCGTCACCGTGCTGGGCGCCACCCAGCGCGAATGGTGGAAAACCGCCATGAAGGATTCCAAGGCGACCTGGAAGCTGTGGGGCAATGAAGTGTCGCTGCTGCGCATGGGCCTGAACGGCACCGACGCCATCGCCACCCTGGTGGCGCTGCAGGCGGTGGCCACCCTGGCCACCAATATCGGCGCCACCGCCGCGCAAGCCGGCGGCAAGGTGCCGCTGGCCGGCGCCATCGTCGGCGCGGTCACCGCCGGCGCGGCGCCGCAGCTGGCGCAGGCCGGCGCGGTGGCGATCGCCACGGCGGCGGCCACCGGCGGCGACATGACGGCGCGCGTCACGGCCGGCGTCACGGCTGGCCTGAGCGCGACCCAGGCCGGCGTGGCGGCAGCCGCCTTCGGCCAGGCGGAAGCGGCGGCCAAGGCCGGCGCCACCGCCACCGCGCAAGCGACGGCGGCGGCGCAAGCCATCGCCATCGGCTACGTCAAGCCGGACGTGCTCGCCAAGAAAGTGGAGTCGCCCTTCGTGGCCGGTTCCGGCAAGGCGGCGGCGCTGGCGCCTTACTTCCGCAAATTCCTGGTCAACTGCGACCAGTGGGACGGCTACAACGCCGAGCGCAAGGCCCTGATGGAGCACCTGAAGGCGAATAAGGTGGGCAACGTGGTGGCGCTCACCGGCGATATCCACGCCTTCTTCGCTGGTACCGTGAGTGACAACTACGACGCGGCCGGTGGCGGCACGCCGGTGATGGTGGACCTGGTGTCGGCCGGCGTCAGCTCCGATTCCTTCTTCACCTACCTGCGCGAGGAGGCGGGCAAGCTGGGCGACCTGGCCAACCTGGTGTCGGTGCCGCTGCCGGTGCCAGTACCGGGCCTGGGCACGGCCAAGCTGAACGTGAACCTGCTCGACTACACCCTGGGCAAGGCGGCGCCGACCGCCGATTCCCTGGTGGCGACGCTGGCGGTGCAAATGCGCAACCAACTGGCCGCGCTGGGCGTGCCGGAAAACGCGATCGACCTGCCGGTGGAGAGCATGCTGGGCCTGATCAAGGCCAGCCCCGAGTTCGCCCAACTGGTAGGCCTGGCGCAGCAACTGGCCGGCTTGAACAGCAATCCATGGCTGCGCCACGTCAACACCGACGCGCAGGGCTACACCGTGGTGACCCTGACTCCGGGCTCGCTGGTGGCGCAGTTCAAGCAGGTGAACAAGCTGGTGGGCAGCACGGCGCCGGTGAATGTGATCGCCAAGATCAACACCGCCACCGTGACCGCCGGCCAGGTGGCAGTGGCCATGAGCTAAGCCTGGCTTGGCCTACGCGAACGGCAGGTAGTCGATGCCGTTCGCGATCAGCGTGGCCACATTGGCCACGTTTTCTTTGCTGTCGGCGAATTCAAGCAGCAGGTGTTCGCGCGAGTAGCCGGCCTGCAGCGCCTGCAGCCAGTAGTTGTAGCCGTCCTGGTCGTAGGGGCGGTGCAGCACATTGTGGTAGAGCGCCGTCAGGAAGGTTTCATTGCTCGGCGCCACACCATACAGTCCCTTGAATTCCGTGCTGCCGGTGAAGGCGGTCGCCACCTGCTTGAGTGTGGTGCCGATATCCACTGAATGGATCCAGTAGCCCAGGCCGTCCAGGTCGGGCTTGCGGTCGAACGCCGCCTGGTACAGGCGGAACACCTGGCCGATCGCGCCCTCCACATCCAGCGCCACGGCGCCGTCCGAAAATAGCAGGCGCTCCACGCCCTGCAGGCTGTCCTGGCCTTCGCCGCTGCTGCCGGCTGTGACCGTGGCGCCGGCGCCGCTGCGCGCAATGGCGTAGTCGGCGCGCTTGCCGCTGTACAGCGCGTGGTCGAGGCCGGCACCGCCGACCAGGCTGTCGTTACCGGCGCCGCCGGTCAGGCTGTTGTCGGCATCGTTGCCGGTCAGGCGGTCGTGGCCGCTGCCGCCGATGGCCGCTTCGAACACGCTGCCGAAGTTGATGGTGACCTGGCCGGCAGCGCTGATGGTTTCCGCCTGCGCGCCGATATAGCCCCAGTAGCCGGGGCGCAAATCCAGCACCAGGTCGCGCGTCAGGGCGGAACCGTCGATGGTGTCGCGCCCGGCGCCGTCCCACAGCATGTTCATGCCGCCTTCATCCAGCACGTAGCGGTCGTCGCCCGCGCGCGCGCCGGGCGCCACGCCGTAGGCATAGTGCAGGGCGGCCAGGTCGAACGGCGAGTAGCCGGTGTAGCCGCGCACGCCCGGGTCAAAGGTGTAGCTCATGATGGAGAGCGACTTCACGTCCTCGGCCGCCGGCAGGAAGGGGCCTTGGCCCAGGTCGCCGCCGGCATCGGCATGGCTGAACGGGTGCTTCAGTTGCAGGGCATGGCCCAGCTCGTGCAGCACGGTGGTGCTGAAGGCCAGGCCGTCGTCGCGGGCCGGGTCCTGGAAGCGGGCGTCGTAGTCGAGCAGCAGCGGCGTGCCCTGCTCGGCGTCGATGGCGGCGGCGTAGCCGGCCGAGCCGGTCTGCTCGTTGTTGCCGAAGACGATGGTGTAGCCCGGGTCGGTCTTGCTGGACTACACGAACTCGATATTGGCCACGGAGCTGATGTAGGCCAGCAGCTTGCGCGTCAGGTCCTGCTGCGCCGGGTTGAAAGGGGAGAACTGCTTGCGGTCCATGTCGGTGAACCAACTGGCCGGCTGCTGCGCGAAACTGTAGTGCACCGTGTGGCGCGCGCCGAGTGCGCTGCCAATGGCGCCCAGGGTGTTGTAGCCCAGCGCGTCGATCCAGTACGGCAGCTTTTGCACGCCGGGCGCCCAGCTCCAGGCCACGCCGGCGGCCGGCTTGACGAAGTCGGCCAGGATGATGCCGCTGTTCTGGCCTTCCTTGTCCGCGATCACGGTATTGCGGTCGCGCACCGTGTAGAAGTCGTTGCCGGCGCCGCCGTACAGCAGGTCGTAGCCGGTGCCGCCATCCAGCTTGTCGTTGCCGGCGCCGCCCCACAGCGTGTCGTGGCCGGCGCCGCCCTCCAGCGTGTCGTGGCCGGCGTCGCCGCTCAGGATGTCGTTGCCGTCGCCGCCCAGCGCCAGGTCGTCGCCGGCGCCGCCGCGCAGCTTGTCGTCGCCAGCCCCGCCATCGAGCTTGTCGCCGTTGGGGTCGTCGCGCCAGGCGCCATTGAGGTAGACCATGCCGGCGGTCAGCTCATCGTTGCCGTCGCCGCCATACAGTTCATCGCGGCCGCCGGCCCCGTACAAGTAATCATTGCCTGCCGTGCCCTGCAGGATGTCGTTGCCGCTGGTGCCCTGCTGCGGCTTGTCGGGGGTGCCGATGCGCTGGATAGCCATTTAATAGTTTCGATGTAAATATGATAACTTTATAAAGTTACCATATTTTCCTAAACTACTTAAACAAACGGTGTGTATGCGAAGCCGTTGGCGATCAGGCTGGCGACGTTGTCGATGTTCTCCTTGCTGTCGGCAAAGTTGGCCAGCACCAGTTCACGCGAATAGCCGTCCTGCAGCGTTTTCATCCAGTAGTTGAAGCCGTCCTGGTCGTACTGGCGGTGCAGCACATTGGTGTACAGGTGGGTCAGGAAGGTGCTGTTGTCGCTGTCGGCGCCGTATTTCTGCTTGAACTCGGGGCTGGCGATGAAGGCCGAGGCGATCTGGCCCAGGTTGAAGCCCTGGTCGGCGGCGGCGATCCAGTAGCCGAGGCCGCTGGCGTCGGGCTGGCGGTCGAAAGCGGCCTGGTACAGGCGGAACAACTGGCCGTTGATGCCGTCCACGTCGAGCGCCCAGGCGCTGTCGGCGAACTGCAGGCGCTCGACGCCGGCCAGCGTGTCCTGGCCTTCGCTGTCGGCCGTGCCCTTGTCGGCATTGGCGCTGACGCTGGCGCCGCCCTGGTCGCGGCGGATGGTGAAGTCGGCCCGCTTGCCGCTGTAGATGGCGGTGTCGATGCCGGCGCCGCCGTCCAGGCGGTCGTCGCCCTGCTGGCCCGCCAGGTGGTCGTTACCGGCGCCGCCTTGCAGCGTGTCGTTGCCTTCGCGGCCGGACAGCAGGTCGTTGCCGGCGCCGCCGGCCAGCGTGTTGTCGGCCTCGTTGCCGGTCAGCCGGTCGTGGCCGTTGCCGCCCAGCGCGTTTTCGATCAGGGTGCCGAAATTGATGGTGACCTGGCCGGCGGCGCTGATCAGCTCGGCCTTGCTGCCGATATAGCTCCAGTAGCCGGGGCGCAGGTCGAGTACCAGGTTTTGTGCCAGGGCCGAGCCGTCCACCGTGTCCCGGCCATTGCCGTCCCACAGCATATTCATGCTTAGCGGATCGAGCACATAGCGGTCGTCGCCGGCGCGCACGGAGGGCGCCACGCCGTAGGCGTAGTGCAGCGCTGCCAGGTCGAACGGCGCATAGGTCTTGAAGCCGTGCGAGCCGGTATCGTAGGTGTAACTCATGACCGAGAGCGATTTCCGGTCTTCGGCATCGGCCAGGAACGGGCCGTCGCCGGTATTGCCGTTGGCGTCGTGGTGGCCGAAGGGGTGCTTCAGGTGCAGGCTGTGGCCCAGTTCATGCAACAGGATCTCGGTCAGCGCGCTGCCGTTGTCGAGCGACGGGTTCTGGAAGCTGCTGAAATAGTCGAGCATCAATACGGCGCCGTGATCCGCCCCGATGGACTGGGCATAGCCGCCCGAGTCGGTCTGTTCGTTGTTGCCGAACACAATGGAATGGGGTGTCCCGGGGTCGCTCACTTGTTCGAAGCGGATATTGACGACCGAACTGATGTACTGCAGCACATTTTTCACGACGTCCTGCTGCGCCTGGTTGAAGGGCGTGAACTGCTTCTTATCGTTGTCGCTGAACCAGGCGCTGGGCTGCTGCGCAAAGCTGTAGGACACGGTGCGCGTGTCGCCCAGCGCGGTGGCGGCGTAGCCGATGGAGTTGAAGCCCAGCGCATCGATCCAGTAGGGCAGTTTCTGCACGCCTTCGCCCCAGGTCCAGCTCACGTCGTGGGCGGGCTTGGCCCAGTCGACCAGGATGGTGCCGGTGTTGTTGCCTTGCGTGTCAAAAATGATGTCGCTGCGGTCGCGCACGATGTAGTGGTCGTTGCCGGCGCCGCCCACCATCAGGTCGTGGCCGCTGCCGCCGTCGAGCAGGTCGTCGCCGGCGCCGCCTTCCAGGTAATCGTTGCCCGCGCCGCCGTACAGCTTGTCGCCGAGCGGATCGTCGACCCATTTCTGGCCGTCCCACAGCATGCCGGCGCGCAGGGAATCGTTGCCGTCGCCGCCGTGCAGCTCATCGTTGCCGCCGGCGCCGTAGAGGAAATCGTCGCCGTCCGTGCCTTGCATGATGTCGTTGCCGCGGCTGCCCTGCTGCGGGTTCTGAGAGGTGCCAAGATGTTGCTTCATACGTGCCCGGAAGTTGATTATGAATTGTATAACAATAAACCATTAATTACTTTTGGGCAACTCAAACCTGCTCGCCTGCAGGGAACTCTGCCTGCCAGTACAATGGCTCGCATGACGAATGCCACGCCACCCGCCTTGCCCGGTACGCGCGCCGCCTACCTGGGCGGTCTGGCCATTGCCATCGGCGGGGCGGTGCTGTTTTCCACCAAGGCCATCGTGGCCAAGCTGCTCTACCGTTACCAGCTCGACGCGGTGACGGTGATCGCCTTCCGCATGCTGTTCTCCCTGCCGATCTTTGCCGCCATCGCCCTGTGGAAGATGCGCAGCGAGCCGCCGCTGGCGCGCGCCGATGCCTGGCGCCTGCTGGGGCTGGGGCTGGTTGGCTACTATCTTTCGTCCTTCCTCGATTTCCTCGGCCTGCAGTTCATTACGGTTGGCCTGGAGCGCCTGATCCTGTTCCTGACGCCGACCTTCGTGCTGCTGGCCTCCGCCCTCTGGCTCAAGCAGCATATCGGGCGTCGCCAATGGCTCGCGCTGCTGACCGCCTACGCCGGCATCGTGCTGGTGTTCTTCCATGATTTGCAGGGCGGCGGCAGCAATGTGGTGTTGGGCTCCTTGCTGGTGCTGGGCTCGGCCCTGGCCTATGCCGTCTACCTGCTGGCCTCCGGCGAGATGGTGAAGCGCCTGGGCGCGCTGCGCCTGGTGTCGTACGCCATGTGCGTGTCGAGCGCGGCCTGCATCGGCCAGTTCTTCCTGCTGCGGCCCGTGTCCATGCTGGTGCAGCCGCTGGAGGTGTACGGGCTGTCGCTGGTGAACGGCATCCTGTGCACGGTGATGCCGGTGTTTATGACCATGGTGGCGGTGCAGCGCATCGGCGCCGGCGCGGCTTCGCAGGCGGGCATGATCGGCCCTGTTTCCACCTTATTCCTTGGCGCAGTGATCCTGTCCGAACCCGTCACCAGTTGGCAACTGGCGGGAACGGCGCTGGTGCTGGCCGGGATCTATTTGCTGTCGAACCTGAAAGGACAAGTGAAATGACGTGCCGCATTGCCCTGATTGCCCACGATAAGAAGAAGGACGACATGATCGCGCTGGCGCGCGAGTATGCGGAATTCCTGCGCAGCTGCAAGCTGGTCGCGACCGGCACCACCGGCGGCCGCCTGATCAAGGAGCTTGGCCTGGAGGTGGAGCGCAAGCATTCCGGCCCGCTGGGCGGCGACCTGCAGATCGGCGCCATGCTGGTGGAGGGGCATATCGATGCCATCATCTTCCTGCGCGACCCGATGACGCCGCAGCCGCACGAACCGGACATCAACGCCCTGGTGCGCTCCTGCGACGTGCACAATGTGGCTTGCGCCACCAACCTGGCCACGGCCCACCTGGTGCTGTCGCAATTGCAGGCTGGTGCCGCGAAATAGCATTCTGTCGCATGCGGCTTGGCTGGCGCCGGTGCGGGCTGGCAAGGTAGCGTCCTCATACAAAAATCGGGGAGACATGGCATGAAAATGATCGCAGGCGGCATGGCCGCATTTCTCATCGCCGGCGCCGGCCCGGCCACCGCCGCCGCGCCCGCGAACGCATCGGCGCTGGCGGGCCACTGGGTCGGCACGTATGCAGTCGGCAGCGACTTCAATTTCCTGCGCCCGCATTTCGGCGCGGACGGCAAGGCGAGCGTGGATATGCCGGCCTTTGAGAAGAAGGATGTGCCGCTGGAGGCGCTGCAGCAGCAGGGTGCGCGCGTGCGTTTCGCGCTGCCAGGCCCGGGCGGCGTGTTGCAGTTCGACGGCAAGCTGCAAGGCAGCCTGCTGGCGGGCACCGTGCGGCTGGATGGCAAGGAAGGCAAGTTCGCCTTCCGCCGCACCCTGGCCGACGACCCGGCGCGCCACCAGCCGCTGTTGGGCGCCTATGAATTCCCCGGCCAGCGTATCGTGGTGCTGTCGGAATGGGGCGACTTCCCGCAGATGTTCTACAGCGATATGCGCACTGGCCGCTACGCCTCCATGTTCGCCGAAAGCGAGAGCAGCTACTACGCCGGCGCCGGCAACCTGAACCCCGCCGTGCGTGAAACCAGCATGCGCTTCGAGAAGGACAAGGCCGGCAAGATCGCGCGCATGGTGTGGCAACAGCAGGGCAAGAAGGAAAGCGGCCGCCGCCTGGACTTCCGCAGCGAAGAAGTCACCTTCAGGAACGGCGACGTCACCCTGTCCGGCACCCTGGTGCTGCCGGAAGGGAAGGGCCCGTTCCCGGCCGTGGTGCTGACGCAAATGTCCAGCCCCGCCCCGCGCGGCGCCTACGCGCTGCAGGCCTACTACTTCGCCGCGCACGGCATGGCCGCGCTGATGTACGACAAACGCGGCGTCGGCAAATCGGGCGGGGAATTCAACAAGGCCACCATGGAGCAATTGGCCGACGACGCCATCGCCGGCATCGAGCTGCTTGGCCAGCGCAGCGACATCAAGGCCAGCGCCATCGGCACCTGGGGCCACAGCCAGGGCGGCTGGCTGGCGCCGCTGGCCGCCACCCGTTCGCAGAAGGTGGCCTTCGTGATCGCGCAGGCCGCGTCGGCCGTGCCGCCGACCGAGCAGGAGGTGTACCGTATCGAGCACTCGCTGCGCGCGCAAGGCTTCAGCGAGGCGGAAGTGCAGGCCGGCGCCGCCTACCAGGAGAAGCTGATGCGCTGGGTCGCCAGCGGCGGCGCCAACCGCGCCGAATTGCTGGCCGCCGCGCGCGCCAGCGACAACGCGCGCTGGGCCAGCCACGTTGAAATCGTGCCCGACACGTTGAAGGAAAAACCGAGCGACACCAGCACCGCTTTCTACCGCTACGACCCGCTGCCCGAGCTGAAAAAGCTGAAGGCGCCGGTGCTCTACATCCTGGGCGAGAAGGACGCCTTCGTGCCGGTGCATAAGAGCGCCAAACTGTTCCAGCAAACGCTGGATGCCAGCGGCCACCAGGACCACCAGGTGTGGATGCTGCCGCGCGCCGCGCACGGGCTGTGGGAAACCGATGTTGATGGCGGCGCCGCCTATCTCAATTCAACGCACTGGGCGCGCGAACACTACCCGCGCATGACGCAATGGCTGCGCGAGCGCGGCTTCATTCGATAGAGGAGAAACACAGCATGGTCAAGGCGATACGCATGTCCCGCAACGGCGGGCCGGAAGTGATGGAATATGTCGATGTCGAACTCGGGCCGCCCGGCCCGGGCGAGGCGACGGTGCGGCACGAGGCGATCGGCTTGAACTTTATCGACGTGTATTTCCGCACCGGCCTGTACCCGCAGCCGCTGCCGGGTGGCCTGGGGCAGGAGGGCTCGGGCGTGGTGGAGGCGGTGGGCGAGGGCGTGAGCGAGGTGCGCGTGGGCGACCGCGTGGCCTACGCCGGGCGCCCGAACGGCGCTTATGCGCAGGCGCGCAACCTGCCGGCCGCCATTCTGGTGAAGCTGCCGGATGCCATCGGCACTGACACGGCGGCGGCCATGATGCTGCAGGGGATGACGGTGCAGTACCTGCTGCACAGCGCGGCGCCGGTCAAGGCCGGCGACACCATCCTGTTCCATGCAGCGGCGGGCGGGGTGGGGCTGATCGCCTGCCAGTGGGCGCGCGCGCTGGGCGTGAACCTGATCGGCACCGCCGGCTCCGACGAAAAGGTGGCGCTGGCGCTGGCGCACGGCGCGACGCACGCCATCAACTACAACAAGGAGAACTTCACCGAGCGGGTGCGCGAGATCACCGGCGGCAAGGGTGTCTCCACCGTGTTCGATTCGATCGGCAAGGACACCTTCATCGGTTCGCTCGACTGCCTGCGGCCGCGCGGCATGATGGTCAGCTTCGGCAATGCCTCGGGGCCGGTGAGCAACTTCGCACTGGGCGAACTGGCGTCGCGCGGCTCGCTCTATCTCACGCGCCCGGCGCTGGGCAATTACACCGCCACCCGCGCCGAGCTGGAAGCCTGCGCGCAATCGCTGTTCGACGTGGTGGCGAGCGGGCAGGTGAAAGTGGCGATCAAGCAGCGCTATAATCTGGCCGACGCCGCGCAGGCGCACCGCGACCTGGAAGCGCGCCGCACCACCGGTTCCACCATTCTTTTACCGTAAACGACATGACCGACCAGAACCAACCCGCCGATGATGACGGCAATCCGAAATTTGGCCGCTTGCTGCTGGTGCTGCTGGCGGTGGTGGCGCTGATCGGCGTGCTGACCTTCGCCACGGAAGCGTATTACCGTTAGTCAATATTTCCGGCCAAAGTGTCGGATTTCTTTACATCATAATTTTTGTCACGCTATTAAGAAGAATTTCTTTATAGAAATTCCTTTTGCCATCAACAGTTTATAGTTGCTTTTCATTTTTGGGCATAGTTCTTGCATGGGTTCTCGCTAAACACATTAATTGGAAAGCGGAACCATGAAAGCATTTCTGCTAGGAAAGAACCTACGCAATTTTCTCGCTGTGACCGGGCTGGCGCTGTGCGCCGCCGTGGCGCAGGCGGGCCCGATCAACCTGGTGAAAAATGGCGGCTTTGACGCCACCACCAACGGCACCGGTCAGATCGGCTACAACACCCAGGTCAACGACTGGACTTCGCCGGGCGGCTACAACTTCGTGTTCGGCGTCGGCGAGGCCGACACCGTGGGCGCGAAGAGCTGGTTCAACAAACCGGAAAACCCACCGCTGTCCTTGTGGGGCGCGAATAACGGCGGCGCCAACGCGCTGGCAATCAGCGCCAATGGCGGCAATTTCCTGGCGGCCGACGGCGCCTATGGCGTCGAGCGCATCGAGCAGGCGATCCAGGGCCTGGTGGTGGGGCAGAAGTATGTGCTGAGCTTTGAATGGGCAGCGGCGCAGCAGTTCGGCTTCAGCGGCGACACCACCGAGAACTGGTCGGTGTCGATCGACGGCAACACCTTCACCACCGACACCTACCACAATGGCAACCATGCCTCCAGCAACTGGATGAAGGAGACCTTCTCCTTCACCGCCAAGGGCACCGAGGGCCTGCTGTCCTTCCTGGCCGCCGGCACGCCGGAAGGCTTCCCGCCGTTCTCCCTGCTGGACGGCGTCTCGCTGTTCGCCCTGGGCGACGACGACAAGCAAGGCCAGGTTCCGGAGCCAGCCACCTGGCTGACCCTGCTGACCGGTTTGCTGCTGCTGGCCATCGCGCGCCGCCGCGCCGCCCGCCAGCGCTAAGCGCACCCGGGCCCGGCCTTGTCCCCGATCGCCCTCCAGGCCCTGCGGCTGGTGCTCTGGTTGTGCGTGCTGTGCGCCATCTTCCTGCCGCTGGAACGCTACTTTGCCCTGCGCCAGGCGCCGGGCCAGGCCCTGCGCTGGGATGACTTGTTCTACTATTTCGCCAACAGCCTGCTGCCGATGATTGTGCTGGCGCTGCCGCTGGCACTGGTGGCGCAACTGGCCGGCGCGCTGCTGCCGGCCTGGCTGCCGGCCACCCTGGGCGGCTTGCCGCTGGCGCCGCGCCTGCTGCTGGTGCTGCTGGTCGGCGAACTGGGCGCCTACTGGGCGCATCGCCTGGCGCACCGCTGGCCGCTGCTGTGGCGCTTCCACGCGGTGCACCACAGCCCGACCCATATTTACTTCCTGGTCAATACGCGCGCGCATCCGGTGGACTTGCTGTTTACCCGCATGTGCAGCCTGGCGCCCTTGTATGTGCTGGGCCTGGCGGGGCCGACGGCGGCCGGCAGCGCGGCGCCGGTGGCGCTGATCCTGGTCGGCACGCTGTGGGGCTTCTTCATCCACTCCAACCTGCGCTTCCGGCTCGGGCCGCTGGAATGGCTGCTGTCGACGCCGGCCTTCCACCATTGGCACCACACGCGCCGCGACCACATCGACCGCAACTTCGCCGCCATGCTGCCGCTGCTGGACCGCTTGTTCGGCACGCACTACCTGCCGCGCAGCTGGCCGGCGGAATATGGCAGCGCGACGCCGGTGGCCGAGACGCTGGCAGGCCAGCTGGCCGATCCCTTCCTGCCGGCGCAGAAAGCGGGGAATGTTGACCAGACTGAAAGTTAGTTTGCTAGAATGGCAAACTTCTGCATTTGCCATTCTGCCGAGCATTCTTCAATGACCGAACGACGCCGTTGTACGCTGCGGTTCATGGCCCTGCTGGCTGCCTGCTGGCTCTCCATCGCGCTCGCCTGGGCCGCCCCTGCCGCAACCGCGGGCGCCGTGCCAGCGGCACCAGCGGCGCCTGTTTTCAGTCTCGATCCGACGGCGGCCCTGCACAAGAAGGCGCAGAACAGCAACTGGATCGGCATCCATGACCGCCCCAGTTCGCGGCACGGGGTGCTGAGCGACGCCACGCTGCGCGTCCTGCTCTACCTGCTGTGGGCCGTGATCCTGATGGTGCTGGTCTACACCGTGCGCCATTACGCCTTTACCTTCAACCGCCTGTTCGGCGCGCAGCGCCACCCCTACCTGGATGTCAGCAGCGGCAACTGGCCGACGGTGACCGTGCTGGTGGCCGCCCACAACGAGCAGGCCGTGATCGCCGACGCGCTGGGCGCCTTGCTGGAAGTGGACTACCCGCTCGACCGCCTGCGCATCATGCCGGTCAACGACCGCTCCACCGACGACACGCGCCGCATCATCGACGACATCGCCGCGCGCCACCCGGGCCGCATCACGCCGTTCCACCGCAGCGAGGGCAAGCCGGGCAAGGCGGCCGCGCTGAAAGACGCCACGGCGCTGATCGACAGCGACATCCTGATCGTATTCGACGCCGACTATGTGCCGGGACGCGGCCTGCTGCGGCAATTGGTGGCGCCATTCTTCGATCCTGAAATCGGCGCCGTGATGGGACGCGTGGTGCCGCTCAACACCGGCAACAACCTGCTGACACGCTTGCTCGACATGGAGCGCTCCGGCGGCTACCAGGTCGACCAGCAGGCGCGCATGAATATGCAACTGGTGCCGCAGTACGGCGGCACCGTGGGCGGCGTGCGGCGCACGGCGCTGGAGGCGATCGGCGGCTGGCGCGACGACGCCCTGGCCGAAGACACCGACCTGACCTACCGCCTGCTGCTGCGCGGCTGGAAGACCACCTACCAGAACCGCTCCGAATGCTACGAGGAAGTGCCGGAAACCTGGCCCGTGCGCGTACGCCAGATCATGCGCTGGTCGAAAGGGCATAACCAGGCCGCCTTCCGCTATGCCGGCGCCTTGCTGCGCAGCGACAAGGTGTCGTGGCGCGAGAAATTCGACGGGCTGCTGCTGCTCGGCGTGTTCGCCATGTCGCCCATCCTGCTGGCCGGCTGGTGCCTGGCGATCCTGCTGTTCTACCTGGATGCCAACCACTGGCTGAGCGGGGTGCTGGCCTTGTTCTGCCTGATGTCCTATAGCGCGCTGGGTAATTTTGCCGCCTTCTTTGAAATCGGCGCCGCCGTTTACCTGGATGGCAGTCGCCAGCGCATCCGCCTGATGCCGCTCAATTACTTCGGCTTCCTGGTCAGCCTGTTGGCCATTTCCATCGCCACCTTCAACCAGGTGGTGTTCGACTGGCTGTTCAAGCGCCAGATGGCGTGGGACAAGACGGCGCGCTACCGCAAGCCGGGGAGCGGGCAAGCATGACCTGGACCCTGCTGTTCTTTACCAGCCTGGCGCTGTTGTTCGTGCTGCCCTTGCTGCCGGCGCTGCTGGAGTGGCGCCTCAAGCGCGACGCGCTGCCGCTGCAGGTGGTGCGCGAGCACGATGGCAATATCAAGCACTTCGCCAAGCGTTTCCATGAATTCGTGGTCGCGCGTTTTGCGCAGGCCCTGGACGCCGCCGCCGCCAGCCCGGCGCCGCGCGCGGGCCGGCTGGATTCGGGCGACGCCTACCAGTTGGTGGGCGCCGCCGGCGTGCCGGACCTGCCGTCGCAGGAGGCATCCGGGCAGTCGCTGGACGTGCTGGTGCTGGGAGCGGCGGACCTGCGCCTGGGCAGCGGCACCTTGTACGAAAAGGAAGTGTACGCGCGCGCCGATATCCGCAGCGGCGACGGCAATTCCTTCCGCGCCCTGCTGGCCGGAGGCGAAATCGTGCTGGGCGCGGACTGCGACGTACTGCGCTGGGCCCATAGTGACAGCCGCCTGGTGGCGGGCGCGCGCAGCCGCCTGTTCGGGCGCGTCTCGGCCGACCGCGAGCTGGTGCTGCACGGCGACACCCGCTTCGGCCGCATGCACGCGCCGACCATCCGTTTTGGCGACACGGCGCCGGCCGGCACGGTGCCGGCGCCGGTCGCGCCGCTGCAGTACACGCCGCTGCAGCGCCCCGACCATTTGCTGGACGACGCGGCCGGGCGCTGGCTGCTGGGCGGCGACTGGGCGCTGCCCGACCATGCGCGCCACGCCGGCAGCCTGGTGGCGCGCGGCAGCATGACGGTCGGCGCGCAAGCCTGGGTCGAAGGCAGCATCAAGTGCCACGGCGACCTGGTGCTGCAGGCCGGCACCCGCATCGATGGCGCGCTGGTTTGCAGCGGCGATATGACCATCGGCCCCGGTTGCGTGATTGGCGGCCCGCTGGTGTGCGAACAGAAAATCATGATCGAGGCCGGCACGGTGCTTGGATCGCTGGCGGTGGAAACCACGGCGACGGCAAGTGAAATCCGTGTGCGCGAGGGTGTAGTGGTGCATGGCACCGTATGGGCGCGGGAGCTGGGCTATGTGGCTCCCGCTGGAATTGTGAGCTGAGACAGGAAGCAGAATTGAGCGAAAAAACCATCCTCCTTTGCATGGGCACCCGGCCCGAGATCATCAAAATGGCGCCCGTCTACTACGCGCTGAAACAGGATGGCCTCGAACCGCTGTTGCTGCATACCGGCCAACATGAGGACATGGCCGACCCGATGTACCGCTTCTTCAACATCCTGCCCGATTTCAGCCTGCCGCTGGAGCGCCGCTCGGACGCCTTGCACCACCTGTCGGCCATGCTGCTGGAAAAGCTGGGCGCCGCGTTCGAATCGATCAAGCCGGGCGCGGTGCTGGTGCACGGCGACACCGCCAGCGCGGCGATGGCGGCGCTGGCCGCCTTCTACCAGCGCATTCCGGTCGGCCACGTGGAGGCCGGCCTGCGCTCGCACAACCGCTACAACCCGTTCCCGGAGGAGAAGAACCGCGAGCTGATCGCGCGCCTGGCCGACTGGCACTTCGCGCCGACCCAGAACGCGCGCCAGAACCTGCTGCGCGAGAATATCGACGATTCGCGCATCCACCTGGTGGGTAACACCATTGTCGACGCGGTGCGCCTGGCCACCAGCGCGTATCCGGAGATGGTGGCCGATCCGGATGAAATGAGCGGCCTGCAACTGCGCGGCTTGCGCGACCTGCTGCCGGGCAGCCGTTTGATGTTCATCACGGCGCATCGGCGCGAAAACCTGGGCCGGCCGCTGCTGTCGATTTCCAGCACGGTGCGCAAGATCCTGATGGCCGATGAAAAAGTCGTCATCGTTTGGCCGGTGCACAGCAATCCCAAGGTGCGCGCCACGGTCGACGAAGTGTTCTCCGACCTGCCGGAAGAGGTGGCGGCGCGCATTTTCCTGACCCGCCCGTTGAACTATTCGACCACCCTCAATTTGCTCAAGCGCGCCTGGCTGGTGCTGACCGACTCCGGCGGCATCCAGGAGGAGGCGGCTTGCCTGCATGTGCCGGTGCTGATCCTGCGTGAAGCGACGGAGCGGCCGGAGCTGGTGAGCAGCGGCGGCGGGCGCCTGATCGGTACCAGCAGCGCCGCCATCCTGGACGCGGTGGGCGAGTTGCGTGACAACCCTGCGGCCTACCAGTCCATGTGCGACGCTATCAATCCCTTCGGCGACGGCTTCGCGGCCGACCGCATCAAGGACATCCTGACCAGGAGCACGCATGGCTAACGGTATGTTGCGTACCTTGCCGCTGGCCGCGTTGGCCGCACTGGCCGCGCTGGCCATGGCCGGCGCCGCGCGGGCGCAGAGCGGCACGCTGGAAGCGGGCCTGCTGCACCACAGCCTGAGCGATGGCCTGGGCCAGTGGAACCAGCAGTTCGTGCGCGGCACGCTGCGCACTTCGGAGGCCACTGTGTGGAATGCGGACCTGGTCAACGCGCGCCAGTTCGGCGCGCACGGCAAGCTGGCGGTGGCCGGCGTGACCCACGTCTTCAACGACGACTGGTACGGCGCCCTGGGCGCCAGCTACGGAACCAGCTTCTTCTACCCGAAGGGGCGCGCCGACGCGGTGCTGAACCGCAAGCTGGGCGCGGCGCGCAATATCGTGGCCACGCTCGGCCTGACGGCGGTCAACGCGCGCGACGGCCACCGCGACCGCAGCGCGCTGCTTGGCCTGTCCTGGTATTTGCCGAACGCGCTGGTGCTGCAGGGCGGCATGCGCATCAACCGCAGCGACCCGGGCGGGGTGATGGCCAATGCCAAATACGTGGCTGCGACCTGGGGCTACAATAAGCAGCAGTACATTGCGCTGCGCTATGACCAGGGCGAGGAAGCCTACCAGTACATCGGCGCCGGCGTCACCGACCTGCTGGTGAACTTCCGCAGCAATGTGGCCAGCGCGACCTGGCGCAAGTGGCTGGGCCAGGACTACGGTTTCCAGTTGCGGGCCGAGGCTTACCATAACCCGTACTACAACCGGCGCGGGCTGGAAGCCGCGCTGTTCAAGGAGTTCTGAGCGTGAAGCAGTTGCAGGCATTGCAGCGCAAGATCGACGACCTGCGTTTTCGCGGCTTCGGCGGGTCGGCCATCCGCATGCATCGCTCGATGTACCAGGTCAAGCTGAAGCGCAGCAACCTGCTTGGCTCGCTGGCGCTGCCGCTGGTGTTCACCATCACGCTGCTGTGCCTTCTGTCGCCCATCCTGGCCTTGTGGCACCACTTGTACGCGTTCTGGATTCCGCGTATTGCACCGGGCGGCGCGGTGGCAGTGCGCCAGTTCGACCTGGGCGCCTACTGGCTCGATTTGCCGTATCCGCAGCTGCCGGCCGGCTTGCCGGACGCGCGCCTGTGGTGGGTGACGTTGGCCTGCACCGCGCTGGGTTTCCTGGCCACCAGCCTGGTGCCGCGCGAACGCTACCTGCCGCTGCGCTATATCCTGCGCGCCTGCCTGCTGGTGCAGTCGACGGCGCTGCTGTACTTCCATTTCTTCCCCAGCGACTTCCCCTATGATTCGCCGCGCTACCTGGGCGACGCGCTGTCGATGGCGCTGATCTTCCTGTTCATGCTGCCGTGGGGGCTGGGGCTGACCTACTATGTGTTTGCCTTCTCGCTGTGGCGCAAGATCGGGCTGACGGCGTGTACCCTGGCTTACTTCACGCTGGCCTTCCCGATGCAGTACCTGCTGCACGCCTATGTGCTGCACCATTTGACGCTCCTGTTCCTGCCGCTGCTGTATCTGGTGTTCGGCATCTTCCTCGATGTGATGATGTTCGTGGCCCTGTATTCCTGGGGCATGAGCTGGCGCCGCGGCGACGCGGGGGAGTAGGGGACGCCATGCGCCAGTTGCTGACCTTTCTCTCGGTGCTGCTGGCGATCTATCTGGCGCTGTGCGCGCTGGTGTTTTTCCAGCAGCGCAGCATGCTGTACTTCCCGCAGAAGTTCAGCGGCGGCGAGTTGCTGGCGCTGGGCGGCGGCGCGCGCGTCGGCGTCACGCAGCAGGAGTTGCCAGGGCCGGGCGCGGTGCTTTACTTCGGCGGCAATGCGGAGGCGGTGGCGGGCAGCCTGCCGGAGCTGAAGGCGGTGTTTCCCGGCCAGTCGCTGTACCTGATGCACTATCGCGGTTATGGCGCGACGCCGGGTGAGCCGACGGAGCAGGGCTTGCATGCCGATGCGTTGGCGCTGTACGAATATGTGCGGGCGCGCCATCCGCAGGTGACGGTGGTGGGGCGCAGCCTGGGGAGCGGCGTCGCCACGCGGCTGGCGAGCGAGCAGGCGGTGGACCGGCTGGTGCTGGTCACGCCTTACGACAGCATGGCGACGGTGGCGGGCCGGCATTACCGCTGGCTGCCGGTGCGCTTGCTGCTGCGCGACCGCTATGAGTCGGCGCGCTACGCTGCGCGGGTCAATGCCCCCACCACTATCCTGGTTGCGGAACACGATGCCGTGATCCCGCTTGCCAGCAGCGAAGCGCTACACCGCAGCTTCCGGCCCGGCCTTGCCACCCTGCGCGTCGTGCCCGGCGTCGGTCACAACGATATTTCGCTGCGCGCCCTGAAATTCGATTGAACTTTCCCGCAGCGGCTTGCTCTAAACCCTGTCAACATCCAATACAGGGAGCCCGTCATGAGCAACGCCGCCGAAGAAATGACCGAGTGCATCAATGCGCTAACGGAACTCGTTTCCGCATTGCACCGGTTAATGGATAACTATCCGGATCTGCGAGAGCACTTGTTGCCGGCCACCCTACGATTGAGCGAAACGTTGCCGTGCGTGTCGTTTTTCCTGAGCATGGATACGGGAGAGATCAATAAACGGCTCACTGACGTGGAACGTAGGTTGAGCGTGCTTGAGGTTGATGTAGCCCAGCTCAAAGCAGATGTTGCCCAGATTAAGCTGGAGGTTGCACGCATCAGTTCGAGTTTGGCTCAGATTCGGGAGGCGATTGCCGGAATGAACGCGCGGATGGATTCCTTAGCCACCAAGGAGGAATTGCATATCGCATTGCACAAGCAGACGTGGCGCATCAGCGGAGTCATCACCGCGCTGGTGGCGGCGGTGTATTTTATTGCCGACTACCTTCACTGAAACGTAGCGAGCTTGGCGCGGATGGCGGGGCCGGTCGAGAGTTGGGGATTGGAGTAGCCGTCGTCCTTGCCGGCTTCAATCTCGCGCTGGCGGATCACTTCGCGCGCGGCGGCGTGGGCTTGTTCGAAGGAGCGCGTGTGGCGCCGCAGCTGCTCGTCGAACATGGCGCGGCCGAAGAAGGTCAGCTCCGATTTGTAGCCGCAGCCGTAGGAGGTATGGTCGGCGTCGGCCGCTGTCATCACCATGGTGGCGTCGCCCGCCAGCGGTGCGATCCAACTGCCGGAATAGCAGGCCGATACCGCCACCACGCGGTGCCGGATGCCCGCTTCGTCCAGCCAGCGGCGCAATGTGGTCGGGGTGAGTTCGGCCAGCTCCATTGGCCAGAAATTGGCCGCCAACTGCCCATCGCGCGCGCCGTGCGAGGTGAGGTAGAGGAACAGCACATCCTGCTCCTTGTCCATGGTGCGCGCCACGGACTGGATGGCGCGCCGCAGGTTGGGCGCTGTGGCCCAGGGCAGGCTGTGCGCGGTGTCGATATGGTTCACCAGTTGCAGGGTGCGGCCTGCAGTGTCGAAGCGCGCCGCCATCACTTCCGCCACCATCTGGCTCTCGCGCCGGAACACCTCGTCGCCGTAGGGTGCGAAGGTCAGCGCGTACATATCGGTGCGGCCCGGGCGTTGCGGCGCCAGGCCGGCCAACTGGCGCGCCAGCAGCACCGGCTGCGCCTCCAGTAATTCATCGCTCAGTTTCAGGTAGCGCGCCGGCGCGCCGTTGGCGTCGGCCTGGTCGGCGGGCGCCTCCTTCTCCGGATACCAGAAGTCGGGCTGGCGCGCGGCCACGCCGAGTGCAACGACGCCTGCCATCATGGCGCCAGCCAGGGCCAGCGGCCAGCGCCGGCCACGCCCGCCGCGCGCCAGCAATACCAGCTGCGCCAGGATCGCCACCGCATGCGGCACGGCCCATAGTACCCAGGCGCCCCAGGGGCCCAGGTAGCGCACGGCCCATTGTTCGGAGCCGCTGTACAGCAGGCCGAGGAAGCTCAGGCCGAGGAACAGGTCGAGCCAGAAAATTTGCGCCAGCAGCAGGGTGGCCAGCAAAGCCAGGTTGGGCGCGGCGCCCGGACGCGGACAGGGGCCGCTGCCGCGCAGCAGCAGGGCGTAGAAGGGCAACAGGGCGAACGGCAGCCAGCCGTAGGCCAGCGCCTGCCAGTAGAACAGGGCCGGGCCGTCGACATAGTAGCGCTGGAACAGCACCGCCTGCGCCAGCACCAGCGCCACCAGGGCCGCCACCACGGCCGGCGTCGGGCCGAAGGCCAGGCCGAGGGCGGCCCAGCGCGGCGAACGGAAAAGGGCGGTGGCCGCGCCCGCGCGCAACCACCGCCCCAGCGAAGGCAGGAAATTATTGGAGCTCAAGCTCTACGCGCCTGGCCTTGCCGCTCTCGCCGGGGAAACCGGTGAAGGCGCTTTGCACCAGCAGCGGCATCACTTGCGGCGTCGACTGGCGGCGGCTGGTGTTTTGCACCGTCACATCGAACAGCTTTTGGCCATTCAGGTTATTGATGGTGACGCGCAGGTGGCGCTCGTAGTTGTGTTGCACGGTTTCGCGGAATTCCGTCGGGCCCCACAGCCAAGGGTCATAGAAGGGGCGGTGGTAGAAACCGTAGTAGCGATAGCGGTAAGGGTAGTAGCCCCAGCGCGGATAGCCCCAGGGGCCGGCGCGCATCATCCACGGGTCGGCTGCGGTCAGCACTTTGACCGGACGGTCCACGGTGGTGAATTGCATGCCCACGCTCAGCTGGGCGTCGCGCGCGCTGGCGGCCTGGCTGAAGCCCAGCTTGGCCAGCTCGCCGCTGACCAGGTTCTGGTAGCTGCGATATTCCAGCGTGTCCTCGCCGGGCGGCGGGGCCTCAAAGACGTATGATTTTTCCTGCAAGTCGCCGGGCCACTGATGGAACACGGTAACGTCGCTGCGCAAGGTCGTGGCGCAACCGCTCAGCAACAGGGTGGTGGCTGCCACCAGGATGGCTAGCGCTCTCATGGCAAAGCTCCTTATCAACACTCACAGGTCAGTTTAATCCGGCAACATGCCTTTCGCCTAATTATTACAGAATGTTACCCCCAAAGGGAGAGCGGAAAAGAATCGGGCGTAAGCCGTGGCCGGTATTGGTAAAATAGCCTTCTTTGTCCTTGTTCGCCCAAACCATGCGCACCGACAGCCCGCAAACGATTTACCGCAAAGATTACACCCCGCCCAGCTACCTGGTGGAGACCGTGGAACTGGGCTTCGACCTGGATCCGGAATGCACCGTGGTCGCCAACCGCGTCCAGCTGCGCCGCAACCCGGCCGGCAAGAGCCGCGACCTGGTACTGCATGGCGAGGCGATCGAGCTGGTGGCGCTGCGCATGAACGGCGTGTCGCTGCAGCCCAGCCAGTACATCGTGGCCAACAACACGCTGACCATCCGCAACGCCCCGGCCGAGGTGCTGCTGGAAATTGAAACCACCTGCGTGCCGGCCGAGAACACCACCCTGTCCGGCCTGTACACCTCGGGCAGCGGCTTCTATACCCAGTGCGAGGCGGAGGGCTTCCGCCGCATCACCTACTTCCCCGACCGGCCGGACGTGATGGCGCGCTACACCGTCATGCTGCGCGCCGACAAGGAGCAGTACCCGGTGCTGCTCTCCAACGGCAATCTGCTGGAAGAGGGCGAGCTGGACGACGGCCGCCATTACGCCAAGTGGGAAGACCCGTTCAAGAAGCCGTCCTACCTGTTCGCCCTGGTGGCGGCGCGCCTGGTGTGCCAGGAGGAGAAATACACCCTCAAGTCCGGCCGCGAAGTGCTGCTGCAGGTGTGGGTGGAGGACGGCAACCTGGACAAGACCGACTACGCCATGCAGTCGCTCAAGAACTCGATCCGCTGGGACGAGGAGCGCTGGGGCCTGGAGCTGGACCTGGACCGCTTTATGATCGTCGCCGTGGGCGACTTCAATATGGGCGCGATGGAGAACAAGGGCCTGAACATCTTCAACACCAAGTTCGTGCTGGCCAATCCGCGCACCGCGACCGATATCGACTACTCCGGCATCGAGGCGGTGGTGGGCCACGAGTACTTCCACAACTGGACCGGCAACCGCGTGACGTGCCGCGACTGGTTCCAGCTGTCGCTGAAGGAAGGCCTGACCGTGTTCCGCGACCAGGAATTCTCCTCCGACATGATCGGCACCGACAGTGGCCGCGCCGTGACCCGCATCGACCAGGTGCGCACCCTGCGCCAGGCCCAGTTCCCGGAAGACGCGGGCCCGATGGCGCATGCCGTGCGTCCCGACTCCTTCGTCGAGATCAACAATTTCTACACCGTCACGATCTACGAGAAGGGCGCCGAAGTAGTGCGCATGTACCAGACCTTGCTGGGCCGCGACGGCTTCCGCAAGGGCATGGACCTGTATTTCGCGCGGCATGACGGCCAGGCCGTGCAGTGCGACGACTTCCGCGCCGCCATGGCCGACGCCAACCAGCGCGACCTGAAGCAGTTCGAGCGCTGGTACAGCCAGGCCGGCACGCCGGTGCTGGCCGCGCGTGGCCGTTACGACGCCGCCAAGCGGGTGTACGAACTGACCCTGCGCCAGTCCTGCCCGGCCACGCCGGGCCAGGCCAAGAAGCTGCCTTTCCATATTCCGGTGGCGGTGGGCTTGCTGGGGCGCGACGGCAAGGATATGCCGTTGCTGGTAGGCGGCCAGGCGCTCGGCACCACCACGGTGCTGGAGCTGACCGCCGCCGAACAGACCTTCCGCTTTGAGGGCGTGGCCGAAGCGCCGGTGCCGTCCATCCTGCGCGATTTCTCGGCGCCGGTGGTGCTGGAGTACCCGTACAGCGACGACGAGCTGCTGCACCTGTTCCGCCACGACAGCGACCCGGTCAACCGCTGGGAAGCCGGCCAGCGCCTGGCGATGGAGCGCCTGCTGGCTCTGACCCAGGCGGTGCTGGAAGGCCAGCCGCTGCAACTGGACGAGACTTACATCGCGGCCCTGCGCGCGCTGCTGACCGACGGCGCGCTGGACGCCGCCTTCCGCGAGCAATGCCTGATCCTGCCGTCGGAAATCATCATCGCCGAGCAGATGGAGGTGGTGCACCCGCAGGCCATCCACCGCGCGCGCCAGTTCATGCGCCAGGCCATTGGCGGCGCCCTGCGCGCCGAGCTGCTGCAGGTGTACGCCGCCAACGCCACGCCCGGCCCTTACAGCCCGGACGCCGTGTCGGCCGGCAAGCGCGGCCTGAAAAACGTGGCGCTGGCCTACCTGCTGGTGCAGCCGAACGCCGACGCGGTGAAGCTGGCCGGCGAGCAGTTCGCCGCCGCCAGCAATATGACCGACCGCGCCGCCGCGCTGTCGGCCCTGATTCACAGCGGGGCCGACGCCGGCAAGCAGCTCGACGCCTTCTACAAGGACTTCAAGGGCGAGGCGCTGGTGGTGGACAAATGGTTCGCCATGCAGGGCGCGGCACCGCACACCAATGTGGCCAAGGTGCGCGAGCTGATGAAGCATCCTGCCTTCACCCTGAAGAATCCGAACCGGGCGCGCAGCCTGGTCTTCAGCTTCTGCAACAACAACCCGTCGCAATTCCACGCCGTGGACGGCAGCGCCTACGAATTCTGGGCCGAGCATGTGATCAAGCTCGATGCCCTGAACCCGCAGGTGGCGGCGCGCCTGGCGCGCAGCATGGACCGCTGGCGCCGCTATGCGCCGGCGCTGCAAATCCATATGCGCCACGCGCTGGAAAAAGTCGCCGCCGCCACGCCGCTGTCGAACGACGTGATGGAAGTCGTCAGCAAGGCGCTGTCCAATTAATTACACACACTCACCCAGGAAACCATGAAACGTATCAGCCTGACCCAATACCTCGTTGAGGAACAACGCCTGCACCACTCGATCCCGGCCGAACTGCGCCTGCTGATCGAGGTGGTGGGCCGCGCCTGCAAAACCATTTCCCACAGCGTCGGCAAGGGCGCGCTGGGCGAGGTGCTGGGCGCGCTGGAAAGCGAAAACGTGCAGGGCGAAGTGCAGAAGAAGCTGGACGTGATCTCCAACGAAATCCTGCTGGAAGCGAATGAGTGGGGCGGCCACCTGGCGGCCATGGCGTCGGAAGAAATGGAAGACATCCACCCGATCCCGAACCGTTACCCGAAAGGCGAATACCTGCTGGTGTTCGACCCGCTGGACGGATCTTCCAACATCGACGTCAACGTCTCGATCGGCACCATCTTCTCCGTGCTGAAGGCGCCGGAAGGCATGGTTGAACCGAGCGAGCAAGACTTCCTGCAGCCGGGTGCCAAGCAAGTGGCCGCCGGCTACGCTGTGTACGGCCCGCAAACCCTGCTGGTGCTCACCACCGGCAACGGCGTGAACTGCTTCACCCTGGACCGCGAGATGGGTTCGTGGGTGCTGACCCAGCGTAATATGCAGATCCCGGCCAAGACCAAGGAATTCGCCATCAACGCCTCCAACCAGCGCCACTGGCATGCGCCGGTGCAGCGCTACATCGGCGAGCTGCTGGCCGGCTCCACCGGCCCGCGCGGCAGCGACTTCAATATGCGCTGGATCGCGTCCATGGTGGCTGACGTGCACCGCATCCTGAACCGCGGCGGCATCTTCATGTACCCGGCCGACCTGCGCGACCCGTCCAAGCCGGGCCGCCTGCGCCTGATGTACGAAGCGAACCCGATGGCCTTCATCGTGGAACAGGCGGGCGGCATGGCGACCGACGGCAAGCGCCGCATCCTCGACATCCAGCCGGAGAAGCTGCACCAGCGCGTGCCGGTCTTCCTCGGCTCGCGCGACGAAGTGGCGCTGGTGACCAGCTACCACCAGGAGTAAGTGCAATTTTTGCAAGGTGCGCTTGCGCGCCTGCCAGCCGCTAGTTATAATCCGGACTCTTTGCCGGTGTAGCTCAGTTGGTAGAGCAGCTCATTCGTAATGAGAAGGTCGTAGGTTCGATTCCTATCTCCGGCACCAGGACGTACAGAAACCCTGTCAGGTCATTGATCTGGCAGGGTTTTTTCGTTTTCGCGGGGCGGCTACGGAAGCAGGCCGAGGGATGTTCCAACGATCAGCCCCCAGCGCATGATTTCCTGTTTCACTTCGCTGATTTGCTGACGCAGTTCAGCGGCGACACGATCGATTTTGGCCTCGAGGCGAATGAAATCGGCCCACAATTGTGTTTCCTGTGCCATCACAATTTCTACGGTCACTTTCGTTAGCTTTGGCCTAAAAGTGCAATCAGCACGAGAAGAATTGCGACCTGAAGGGCGACCATCAGGTGGTGTTGGGCATCCATGCGTGCGTTGATCTTTTCCACCGCCTCGTGCAATTGGGCCTCGAACTCAGCCCGTAGTTCGATACGGAGTGCATGCAAACTCGTCGAGATTTGCGCCTCAATCTCCTTGAATCGACTGTCCATATGCATGCGCAAAGCCTGCAGCTCGCATGAGATGTCCTTCATGGCGTTCTCCAGCCTTTTCGTTTTCCCTTAGGCGTCTGCAGCGAGCACGATTAACGCGCTGGCGATTAGCGCTACTAGTGCGAGAAAAATCGCTACCTGCATGCCGATCAGCAGGTGTGTCTGCGCATCCATACGGGCATTGAGCTTTTCCACGGCCGCATGTAGCTGCGCTTCGAAATTTGCGCGCTGCTCGTTGAAGCGAGCATCCATGTGCAGTCGCAGTGTTTTCAACTCGCACGAAAGATCAGTCACGGCGTTCTCCAGCTTGGTGATACGTTCCTCGTGGTTGGCGAGCTCGGGTGGGGGCGTGGCGTCCATGGCAGCTCCTTGAAAGATCCTACCATTTTCGCCACGCGCCGCAGCGCGCATTTGATGCCGCGCAAAGGTGCGCTGCGCTGGCTTACTTGAGGTTACGGGCGAGGAAATTGTGCATCAGCTTGCCGATTTTCTGGCCGTCTTCTTCCAGCGCGAAGTGGCCGGTGTCGAGCAGGTGCAGCTCGGCTTTCGGCAGGTCGCGCAAGTAAGGCGTGGCGCCGGCGGCGGGGAAGATCTGGTCGTTCTTGCCCCAGGCGATCAGCGTTGGCGGCTGGTGCTTGCGGAAGTAGGCTTGCCATTCCGGGTAGCGCGCCGGGTTGCTGCCGTAGCTGTAAAACAGTTCGAGCTGGATCGCCTTGTTGCCGGGGCGGTCCATATAGGCTTGGTCGAGCGTCCAGGCGTCGGGGCTGATCTTGCTGGCGTCGCGCGCGCCGTGGGTGTATTGCCATTTGGTGGCGCCCAGTTCGAAGAAGGGTTTCAGCTTGGCGGCGTTTTCCTCGGTGCGGGCGGCCCAGTAGACTTTGAACGGCGCCCAGAAGGCGTTGTCGATGCCTTCGTTGTAGGCGTTGCCGTTCTGGACCACGATGGCGGACACGCGCTCGGGGTGGGCGGCGGCCAGGCGGAAGCCGATCGGGGCACCGTAGTCCTGCACGTACAAGGCGTACTTGCTGGCGCCCACGGCGACGGTAAATTTGTCCACCACGCTGGCGAGGTTGTCGAAGCTGTAGGTGAATTTGTCCAGCGCTGGCGCATCGCTCTGGCCGAAGCCGGGATAGTCAGGGGCGATCACGTGGTAGCGCTCGGCCAGTTGCGGGATCAGGTTGCGGAACATTTGCGAGGAAGTAGGGAAGCCGTGCAGCAGCAGCACGGTCGGCGCGTTTTTCGGGCCGGCTTCGCGGTAGAAGATGTTGATGCCATCGACTTTTACACTGCGGTAGTTGACGTCCGTCGGCGCGGATGCGGCGGTTGCGGTGGCGCCGGCCAGGGCGAGGGTCAGTGCGGCGGCGATGTGAGAGGCGCGGTTCGAGTTCATGTTCGCTTCCTTCAAAGTGAGTTGGGATGAGTGGATTGTAGGAAGCGCATCCAGGCGCCGGAACTATGCGCGGAGAAACAAACTGTTTCGCCAGGCGGTGCCGCGCGCACAAGTGTCGGCGGGAGCCTGGGCACCCGGTGCTCATGCCGCGAAACGGTTTATTGCGCTTGGCGACGTTCCTGGGGAGGCGGGGCGTGGTTAGAGTAGGGGCATCGAAACCTACTGGAGAGTAACCATGAAAACCTTCGTCGCCGCCGCCAGCATTGCGTTCGCCAGCACGGCGCTGGCAGCACCCGTAGCCTATCGCAGCATCGCGGTGGACGGCATCCAGATCGCCTACCGCGAGGCGGGCGACGCCAGCAAGCCCACCGTCCTGCTGCTGCATGGCGTGCCCAGCTCCTCCCGCATGTACGAAGGCCTGCTGCGCAAGCTGGGCGACCAATACCATCTGGTCGCGCCCGACTATCCCGGCTTCGGCAACAGCGACGCGCCCGACCCGGCCAGCTTCGCCTACACCTTCGACAACCTGGCCAACGTCATGCATAAATTCACCGATGCGGTGGGCGCCAAGAACTACGTGCTGCTGATGCAGGACTACGGCGCGCCGGTCGGCATGCGCATGGCGCTGAAACGCCCGCAGGCCGTGCAGGCGCTGGTGTTCCAGAACGGGAATGTGTACGAGGAAGGCCTGGGCGCCATGTGGGCCAAGCGCAAGCCCTTCTGGCAGGACCGCGCGGTGCATGAGAAGGAGGTGATCGCGGTGCACCAGTCGGTGGCGGCGACCCGTGCGCGCCATATCGGCAGCGACCCGCATGTGGAAGCTTACGATCCGGACTTGTGGATGGACGAATACGCCTACCTGAACCGCCCCGGCCAGGCGCGCATCCAGGCCGAGTTAATCTTCGACTACCAGCACAACCTGGCCGCGTATCCGGCATGGCAGGCCTGGCTCAGGCAGCGCCAGTTGCCGACGCTGGTGGTGTGGGGCCGCCACGACCTGGCCTTCACCGTGCCCGGCGCGCAAGCCTTCAAGCGTGACACCCCGGCGGCGCAAGTGCACATCCTCGACGGCGGTCATTTTGTGATGGATACCAAGCTGGATGAAGTGGCCGCCATTACCGGCGCCTTCCTCGGCCAGCTCAATTCAGGTGCGGGTGCGTCCGCAGGTGCTGCGCCAGCAGGTCGATGAACTTGCGCACTTTGGGCGAACCGTACTTGCTCTCGCGGTGCAGGATATGCACCGGCCACGGTTCCTCCTCGAACTCGGGCAGGATGATGGACAGGCGGCCGTCCGCCAGTTCATCCGCCATCTGGTAGGACAGCAGGCGGCAAATGCCCAGCCCTTCGGCTGCGGCGCGGATGGCGGAGTCGTTGCTGGTGATGGTCAGGCGCGGTTTCAGGCGCACGATCACGCTGTCCTCGCCGCGCCCGAATTTCCACTCCACACGCGGCGTCAGGTGGCTGGCGGCGATGATGCTATGCCGTTCAAGGTCGGACGGATGCTGCGGCACGCCATGGCGCGCCAGGTACTCCGGCGACGCGCACAGCACGCGCCGCATCTGCCCCACGCGCAGCGCCTTCATGCTGGAATCGGCCAGGTGGCCAAGGCGCACCGCGACGTCCATGCCTTCTTCGATCAGGTTGACCGGGCGGTCCAGGAAGTAGGCGGCGATGTCGACTTCCGGAAACTGCTTCAGGTACTGCACGATGCAGGGTGTGACAAAGACCTTACCGAACAGCACCGAAGCGGTGATATTCAGCTTGCCCTTGGGCGCGCTGTCGCCGCCGGCCACCGCGTCATTCGCCTCCTCGATGCTGGCCAGGATGCTGCGGCAGTCGTCCAGGTAGCGCTGGCCGGCCTCGGTCAGGCGCACATTGCGCGTGGTCCGCTGCAGCAGCTGGGCGCCCAGCTTCTCCTCCAGCGCCGCCACCGCGCGCGTGATGGCGGCCGGCGACATGTTCAGGCTGCGCGAGGCGGCGGCAAAGCTTTCCTGCTCGCCCACGGCGACAAAGACGGTCATCAGGTGCATGTGGTCCATCTGGAAATCTTAACCTAAATTAACTTTTTCCAGTTGCAATCCTTGCATGTTTGAATGCGAATGATTATCATTTGTGTTCATTTCCTATTTCAGTACTGATATGTCCATTCAAAAAACAATTATCGCGGCCAGCCTGGCCGCCCTCGGGGTTCCAGCATTCGCCGACGACGCCGGCGGCATTGCCGATGGCAGCGTGGTGGTGGTCACCGCCTCCATGCGCGCCCATACCGTGGCCGGCGCGCCAGCCTTCACCACCGTCCTCACCGCCGAAGACATCGCCAAATCGCCGGCTAACGGCCTGGCCGACCTGCTGCGCGACAGCGTGGGCGTGAACAACCAGGTGGACGACAACGGGCGCGATGAAATCCGCATCCGTGGCCTGGCCGGCAAATACACCCTGATGCTGGTGAACGGCAAGCGCGTATCCTCCGGCGGCGCGCTGTGGCGTGGCGGCGACTTCGACTTCAGCTCGATTCCGCTGTCCAGCATCAAGCGCGTGGAAATCGTGCGCGGCCCGATGGCGGCGCTGTACGGCTCGGACGCCATGGGCGGCGTCATCAACATCATCACCTGGCCCGCCAGCAAGCAGTGGAAGGGCGGCGTCAGCGGCGAATACCGCACCATCGGCAGCGGCTACGATGGCGACCAGTTCCGCCTCGGCGCCCATGTGGCCGGCGCCCTGAGCGACACGGTCAGCCTGTCCATCGGCGGTGAACGCTATGACCGCGACGCCTGGTGGAGCGCGCCGGCCAGCGACAAGACCCGCACCCCGCGCCTGGAGGAGAAAAAGGCCAGCAACCTGACCGGCACCCTGACCTGGCAGCTGGCGGACAACCAGTCGCTGGACTTCGACCTGGGCTACAACCAGGACAAGCGCCCGCGCGTGATGTACTACTACGCCTACAATCCGCAGTGGAACTTCGAGACCAAGGATATCCGCGACCAGGAGATCGAGCGCAAGACCTACGGCGTGACGCATCGTGCCGATTGGGGCTGGGGTAACACCACGGCCTACCTGACGCGCGAGAGCGCGGAGATCCACGACTTCAACTCGCGCTACAACGCGCCGCAGCAGCGCACCCTGAAGGAAGAAAACACCTACGCCAAGTTCTACGGCAACACCACGCTCGGCATCAACGCCGTCACTGCCGGCATCGACCTGCGCCGCCAGGTGATCCGCGACGCCGCCAGCTACCTCGACACCGGCAAAGTCAGCACCGACAGCAAGGCCTTCTTCGTGGAGGATGAACTGGCCCTGGCCAAGGACCTGCACCTGACCCTGGCCGGCCGCATCGACGACCACAGCGTGTTCGGCAACCACTTCTCGCCCAAGGGCTACCTGGTATGGCAGGGCAGCGATGCGCTGACCGTCAAGGGCGGCATCAGCAAGGCCTTCAAGGCGCCGGACTCCTACCAACTGAGCCAGGAATACCGTATCGTTAGCTGCGGCGGTAGCTGCACCCTGGCCGGCAATCCCGACCTGGTGCCGGAAACCAGCACCAATTTCGAAGCCGGCTTCGAACTCCACCAGAAGGGCTGGGACCTGACCGCCGTGCTGTTCAAGAACGACGTGGAAGACATGATCGTCGCCACCTACGACCCGGTGAAGAATGCGCGCCGTTGGGTCAACGTGGCGCAGGCCAAGACCAAGGGCCTGGAGCTGGAGGCGAGCGTGCAACTGCACGCCTCGCTCACCCTGTCCGGCAATTTCACCCACCTGAAGGCCGACTACATCAACGAGAAGGGCGTCACCACGGTGCTGGACAACCGTCCGGAAAACACCGGCCGCGTGGGCCTGACCTACACTGCGGCGCCAGGCGTGCAGGCCTCGCTGGCGGCGCATTACACCGGCAAGCAGTACTACTCCAACAAGGAGCTGCCGGGCTATACGCGCTACGACCTGGGCCTGTCCGGCAAGGTGGACAAGCACTGGACCCTGCGCACCGGCGTGAAAAACCTGAGCAACGTCGACCTGTCGAAGAAGAGCAAGGACTTCAGCTTCTTTGAACTGGGCCGCAACTACTACGTCAGCGCCGCTTACGGTTTCTGATGGAGTGACCATGCAGTTGACGAAATACCTGCCGGCCATGCTGTTGCTGGCCGCCTGCGGTTCGCCGCAGGAAGCACCATCCGCGCCGCCCTTGCCGGAGGTGGCCGTGCTCACCCTGGCCATGGAGAAGCTGCCATTGAGCAGCGACCTGGCCGGGCGCGTGGCGGCGGTGCGCACCTCCGAGGTGCGGCCGCAAGTCGATGGCATGATCGTGCAGCGCTATTTCGCGGAGGGGGCCGACGTGCGCGCCGGCCAGCTCCTGTACCGCATCGACGGCGCCAGCTATGCGGCGCGGCGTGAGCAGGCCAGCGCCGAACTGGCGCTGGAGAAGGCCGGCCTGGTCAACCTGCGCGTGTTGGCGGAGCGCTACGCGCGCCTGCTGGAGTCGCGCACGGTGACGCAGCAGGACCACGACCTGGCGCAGGCCAATTACCAGCAGGGCCTGGCCCGGGTACGGGCGCGCGAGGCTTCCTTGCGCTCCGCCGAAATCGAGCTGCAGCGCACCGAGGTGCGGGCCGCCATCGCGGGCCGCATCGGGCGCGCCGAGGCGACCGAGGGCGCCCTGGTGTCGCGCGCGCAGGCGGAGCCGCTGGCGCGCGTGCAGCAACTCGATCCGGTGTATGTCGATGTGGTGCAGTCAAGCCAGCAGATGCTGGCCTTGCGGCGCGCGCTGCAGGGCGGCAGCGTCCAGCCGGGCCCGCGTGCGGTGGCGCTGACCCTGGATGATGGCAGCGCCTATCCGCACGCGGGGCAGCTACAGTTTACGGAAATGCAGGTGGACCCGCAGACCGGCATGGTGACCTTGCGTGCGCGCTTCCCCAATCCGGATCGGCTGCTGGTGCCGGGCATGTATGTGCGGGCGCGCGTCGCGCACGGCGTGCAGCCGGACATGGTGCTGCTGCCGCAGCAGGCGGTGCGCCTGGGCGAGGGCGACAGGGCCTCGGCGCTGGTGGTCAACGCCAAGGGCGAGGTCGAGCCGCGCCAGTTGGTGCTGGCCGGCAGCCACCAGGGCCGCTGGGCCGCCGCCTCCGGCATCCGCGCCGGCGAGCGCGTGATCGTGGAAGGCGGCCTGCAGGCCGCTCCCGGCGCCAAGGTGAAAGCCGTCGAATGGTGTGCCCCGGCCGCCGCCGATGGCGCCGATGCCGGCGCCGGCGCCGCGCAGGCGGCGGCGTCCGTCCCGGCCAGTGCCGCGCGCGGGGGCTGAGCGATGGTGGCGCGTTTCTTTCTCGAGCGGCCGGTGCTGGCCTGGGTGCTGGCGGCCGTGGTCATGCTGGGCGGCTTGCTGGCGCTGGTCATGCTGCCGGTGGCGCAGTACCCCAATATCGCGCCGCCCACGGTGCGCGTGGCGGCGACTTATCCCGGCGCCTCGGCGCAGGTGGTCGAGCACAGTGTGGTGCAGGTGCTGGAGCAAGAGCTCAAGAACCTCAAGCAACTGACCTATTTCGACGCCAGCAGCAGCTCTTCCGGCGAAGCGGAAATCATGCTCACCTTCGCCCAGGGCGCCGACCCCGCGCTGGCGCAGCTGGAGGTGCAGAACAAGGTCAACCAACTGGCCTACCGCCTGCCGCGCGCCGTGCAGCAGAACGGCCTGAGTGTGACCGCTTTGCAGAACAGCTTCCTGATGGTGGTGGTGTTCAGCGACCGCCAGGGCACCCTGGGCGAGGAAGCCATGGCCGACTGGATGAGCAACCAGGTGATCGACGCCGTCAGCCGCGTGCCCGGCGTGGGCGAGGTGCGCAACTTCGGCGCGCCCTACGCCATGCGCGTCTGGCTGCATCCGCACCAGCTGCACAGCTTCGGCCTGATGCCGGCCGACGTCACGCGCGCCATCGAAAACCAGAAT
This sequence comes from Massilia sp. SR12, assembly GCA_046523935.1. Taxonomy (GTDB): domain Bacteria; phylum Pseudomonadota; class Gammaproteobacteria; order Burkholderiales; family Burkholderiaceae_D; genus Rugamonas. The sequence goes on from CP159586.1 coordinate 5,518,887, forward strand.
ACCGAAGTGCCGGTGGGTGAGCTGGGCGCGCGCCCGGCGCCGGCAGGGCAGGCCCTGAACGTCAGCGTCACTGCGCTATCGCGCCTGAAAACCCCGCAGCAATTCCGCGACCTGGTGCTGAAGACGCGCCCGGACGGCGCCGTGGTGCGCCTGGCCGACGTGGCGCGGGTGGAAATCGGCAGCGAATCCTACGGCGCCGCCTCGCGCCTGAACGGCCAGCCGGCCACCGGCTTCGCCGTCATGCTGGCGCCCGGCGCCAACGGCCTGGCCACCGCCGCCGGCGTACGTGATCGCATCGCCGCGCTGCAGCCAGCCTTTCCGCCCGGCGTTGAGGTGGCCTACCCGGAGGACGCCACCCGTTTCGTCAAGCTCTCGATCCGCCAGGTGGCGCTCACGCTGGCCGAAGCCGTGCTGCTGGTGGTACTGGTGATGTTCGTCTTCCTGCAAGGCTGGCGCGCCACCCTGGTGCCGGTGATCACGGTGCCGGTGGTGCTGCTGGGCACCTGCGGCGTGCTGGCCCTGAGCGGCTTCTCCATCAACACCCTGACCCTGTTCGCCATGGTGCTGGCCATCGGCCTGCTGGTGGACGACTCCATCGTGGTGGTGGAAAACGTCGAGCGCATCATGGCCGAACAGGGCCTGGACGCGCGCGCGGCCACCCTGCAGTCGATGCGCGGCATCACCGGCGCCCTGGCCGGCATCGCCATCGTCTTGGGCGCGGTGTTCCTGCCGATGGCCTTCTTCCCCGGCTCGGTGGGCGTGATCTACCGCCAGTTCTCGGTCACCCTGGTGAGCGCCATGGCGCTGTCGGTGCTGGTCGCCCTCAGCCTGACGCCGGTGCTGTGCGCCGCGCTGCTGCGGCCGGCCGCCGCCCACGCCGCCGAGAATCGCTTCGCGCGCGCCCTGGCCGCGCTGCAAGCGCGCTACGACGCCCTGCTGCAAACACTGCCGGGCCGCCGCTGGCGCCTGGCCCTGGTGTACGCGCTGCTGCTGGGCGCCACCGCCTGGGGCTACACGCGCCTGCCGGCCTCCTTCATCCCGCTCGACGACCAGGGCACGGTGATGGTGCGCTTTGCCCTGCCGCCCGGCGCCACCTACCCGCGCACGGCCGAACTGGCGCAGCTGGTGGAGCGCCATTTCCGCGAGCATGAAAAGCACAACGTCAGCATGGTCTACACCGTGGCCGGCATGGGCATGGGCGGCGCCGGCCAGAACGCCGGCATGGCCTTCGTCAACCTGAAGGACTGGTCGCAGCGCAAGGGCGCCGCGAATTCCGCGCAAGCCATCGCCGCGCGCGCCACCAAGGCCCTGGGCAGCTTGCGCGACGCGCGCGTGTTCGCCATGGTGCCGCCGCCGATCGACGGCCTGGGTGAAGCGAGCGGCTTTGAATTCTGGCTGCAGGACACGTCCGGCGCCGCGCCCGAAGCGCTGGCCGCGCGTGCCAACAGCCTGGCGGCCCAGGCCGGCGCGCTGCCCGGCGTGCTGTACGCGGAGGCCGGTGGCAGCGACAGCAAGGCCCAGCTGCGCATCGACATCGACCAGGCCAAGGCGCTGACCCTGGGCCTGGCGCTGGACGACGTGAACAGCACCCTCAGCACCGCCTGGGGCGGCGCCTACGTCAACGACTACCTGCACGAGGGCCGCGTGCGGCGCGTGCTGGTGCAGGCCGACGCGCCCTGGCGCGCGGCGCCGGACGACCTGCAGCACTGGTCGGTGCGCGGCAGCGGCGGCGGCATGACGCCGCTGGCCGCTTTCGCCAGCACGCGCTGGGAGCACGGCCCGACCCAGCTGCGCCGCTTCAACGGCCTGCCGGCGGTGCACCTGAGCGGCGCCGGCGCCCCCGGCGCCAGTTCGGGCGCTTTGATGGCGCGCATGGAGGCGCTGGTGGCGCTGCAGCCGTCCAGCCGCCTGGCCTGGAGCGGCCTGTCCTACCAGGACCAGCTCTCGCGCGCCCAGGCGCCGCTGCTGTACGCGGTGTCGGTGCTGTTCGTCTTCCTGTGCCTGGCCGCGCTGTACGGCAGCTGGTCGATCCCGTTCTGCGTGCTGCTGGCGATTCCGCCCGGCGTGCTGGGCGCGGTGGCCGGCGCCGGCCTGCTGGGACTGGAGCGCGACATCTTCTTCCAGGTCGGCGTGCTGGCCACGGTCGGCCTGTCGGCCAAAAACGCCATCCTGATCGTGGAATTCGCCCAGGCGGCGGTGCGCGCCGGCCAGGCGCCGTGGGCCGCCGTCAGCGCCGCCGCCAGCCAGCGCCTGCGCCCGATCCTGATGACCTCCCTGGCCTTCGGCGCCGGCATCGTGCCGCTGGTGCTGGCCAGCGGCCCCGGCGCGGCCGCCCAGCAAGCGATCGGCGCCAGCGTGCTCGGTGGCGTGCTGCTGTCGACCGCGCTGGGCGTGTTCCTGGTTCCCCTGTTCTATTTTTCCATCCTGACGCTCGGCTCGCGCCGGGTTTTACCCCATGATCCTGTTCCTGCTACTTGATATCGCTGGCTGCTGCCTGCTGTACCTGAGCCACCGCCACCAAGGCTGGCTGGCGCAACCTATCGGCCCGCTGGGCGCCACCACTGGCGCGCTGGCGCTGCTGCTGGCGCTGGCCGCCGCCTGCGCCGTGCTGTCGCCGCTGGCGGCCGTCTGCGCCTGGCTCGTGCTCAGCATGCTGGTCTTCAGCCTGCTGCCTTTCGGCTCCCTGTTGAAAGGAAAAGCATGAGCGCGCACGCGAAAACGCACGCCATCCGTCCCGACTGGTGGAGCAAGACCCTGGCCGGCGCCGTGCTGGGCGCCACGCTGGCACTGGCGCTGGCTGGCCTGTTCGCCTGGCTCGGCCCGGGCGGCATCGACGCGCGCGAGAAGGCGCAATTCGTCATGTGGAGCATCGCGCCCTTGTGGATGATCGTGTTCTCCACCGTCTACCTGTTCCGCACCGGCTTGCGCGCGCTGCTGTGGCTGGGCGGCGCGAATGTGGCCGCCTACGGCCTGTTGTTCTGGGTGCGGGGGTGAAGCATGAAAATCCGTAGCGATATTTTGCGCGTCTACCAGGCGCTGCACACCTGGACCGGCATTTGCGCCGGCATCCTGCTGTTCATCGGCTTCTTCGGCGGCGCCCTGACCATGTTCAAGCAGCCGCTGGAGCGCTGGGCCAGCGCGCCGGCAGTCCCCATCGCGGCGCTGGCGCCGCAGCAGATGGACCGCGTGGTGGCGCAGGTGCTGGCGCAGCACCCGGCGGCGCGCAAGGGATTCACCCTGCACGTGCAGCGCGACGAGGCCAACCCGGCGCCGGTGAGCTGGAGCGTGGGCGAGGGCGGGCGCGAGCTGCACCTGGACGCCATGCGCTGGCAGGCCACCTTGGGCGCGGACGGCAGCGTGCAGGCGCAGCAAGTGCGCCCCTCGCTGTTCGGCGAGATGGTGGACATGCTGCACCGCACCGGCGGCATCCCCGGCCACCTGGGCGACGAATACCTCGGCGCCTACCTGATGGGCGTGGCGGGCGTGCTGTACTTCCTGGCGCTGGTGTCGGGCGTGATCCTGCTGCTGCCCACCCTGGTCAAGGATTTCTTCGCCCTGCGCCAGGGCAAGAACCGCAAGCGCTTCTGGCTCGACGCGCACAACGTCATCGGCATCGCCAGCCTGCCGTTCCATATCGTGATCAGCCTGACGGTGATCGTGTTCGCTTTCCACGACCAGTTCTACGACGGCCTGCAGGAAGTGGTGTACGGCGAACACAAGATGTGGACGCGCCCGGCCGGTCCGCCCGGCCCGGGTGATGTCACGCGGCTGATGCCGGCCAGTGAACTGGTCAAGCGCGTGCAGCAGGAGGCGCCCGGCTTCGCGGTGACCGAGCTGCTGTATATGGATGTGGAAAGCAAGCGCCCGCTGGTGCGCGCCGGCGTGGCGCACCAGGGCTATGTGGTGCGCGGCGCGGTGTCCGGCTATGTGCTGCTGGAGCCCTACACCGGCCAGGTGCTGAACACCAGCATGTTGCCAACCAAGAGCGACACCTGGAGCAGCATCGTGGCGCCGTTCTTCTCGCTGCACTTCGGCAGCTATGGCGGCGACTGGATGCGCTGGGTGTATTTTGTGTTCGGCCTGGGCGGCGCTTTCCTGTTCTACAGCGGTAACCTGCTGTGGGTGGAGAAGCGCCGCAAGAACCAGTTGCGCGGGCAGCAGGCCTTGCCGCTGCAGCCGCGGCGCACGCTACTGCTGGCGGCGGCCACGGTCGGTATTTGCCTGGGTAGCGTGGCTGGCGTGGCGGGCGCGCTGCTGGCGGCCAAGTGGCTGCATGCGGCCGCCGCCAACCTGAACGTCACCCTGATGACGGCGTATTACAGCGTCTTCCTGGCGTGTGTGGCGTGGGCCTTCTGGCGCGGCGCGGCGCGCGCCGGGGGGGAGCTGCTGGCCCTGTGCGCGCTGCTGGGGTTGGCGATTCCGGCCACCTCGCTACTGGCGCTGGCCTTGCCGTCGCTGGGCATGTGGGCGCATGGCAGCCCGGGCGCGCTGGCGGTCGACGCGACCGCCCTGGTGCTGGCGCTCCTGCTTAGCTGGGGTGCGCGCCTGGCTTATCGCCGTGCGCGCAGCGGGCCAGCGGATAGCGTGTGGTCGCACGCGGCAGGTGGCGCTGCCGGCACGGCGGCGGCTCCAGCGGGCCAGCCAGCGCCGTGCGCGGCACCGCTCGCGCCGCCGGCCGCCGCAGCGGTGGCGCGCGACGCGCAGCGCTAAGGCAGCTCAAAACTCCACCCACTCGCCGGCGCTGTCGCGCACCACGTTGGCCTTGGCGTTGGCGCGCGGCGGGATGCTGTGCTGGGCCGGCGCTGGCTGCGCCAGGGCAGGGCGCGCGGCCGGCTGGGCTTTCGGCGCCGGGCGCGCTGCTGCGGCGGCCCTGGCCGGCGCTTTGGCTGGGGCTTTGGCCGGTGCATGCGGCGCTGCCGCCATGGTGATGGCCGAGCTGGTGGCCGCCTTGTGCAAGGTGAACACCGCCACCAGTTCCGTTAGCTGGCCGGCCTGGTTCTGCAGCGATTCGGCGGCGGCTGCCGCTTCCTCCACCAGGGCGGCATTCTGCTGCGTCACGTGGTCCATCTCGCTGACGGCGGTATTGATCTGGTCAATGCCGTTCGACTGCTCCGCGCTGGCGGCGGAAATCTCCGCCATGATGTCGCCCACGCTGGCGATGCTGGCCACCACTTCATCCATGGTGCGGCCGGCCTGGTCCACCAGCTTGCTGCCGGTTTCCGCGCAGGCCACCGAATTCTCGATCAGTGCCTTGATTTCCTTGGCCGCGTCGGCCGAGCGATGTGCCAGGGTGCGTACTTCATTCGCCACCACGGCAAAGCCGCGTCCCTGGTCGCCGGCCCGCGCTGCTTCCACCGCCGCGTTCAGGGCCAGGATATTGGTCTGGAAGGCGATGCCGTCGATCACGGAAATGATATCCACCACGCGTTTCGACGCTTCATTGATGGAGCCCATGGTATCGACCACCTGCGCCACCACGGCGCCGCCGCGCGTCGCCACTTGGGACGCGGTGGTCGCAAGCTGGTTGGCCTGGCGTGCGTTGTCGGCATTCTGGCGCACGGTGGAAGTCAGTTCCTCCATCGACGATGCGGTTTCCTCCAGCGAACCGGCCTGCTGCTCGGTGCGCGAGGATAGGTCCTGGTTGCCGACCGCGATCTGCTGCGAGGCGGTGGCGATGGTCTCGGTGCCGGCGCGCACCTGGCCTACGATATTGGCCAGGCTGTCACGCATGCGGCCCAGGGCGAACAGCATGCTGGAGTTGTCGTTCGGTTTGGTGCGGATATCCACCGACAGGTCGCCTTCGGCAATGCGGGCGGCAATGGCCGCCGCTTCCGCCGGTTCGCCGCCCAACTGGCGTTGCAGCGAACGGGTGATCCAGGCGCCCAGGCCCAGGCCCATCATGGCACTACCCAGCACCAGCATGAGCATGAAGCTGCGGCTCGACTCGTACAGCGCGGCGCCGGCCTTGGCGGCATCTTCCGCGTTCTTTTCCTTCATTTTGGCCAGTTCGTTCATCCGCTCATCGACGGTATTGGCTTTCTTGGCCATGCCGCCTGTGACGAAGCTGGCCAGTTCGTTATTGGCCTGCAGCGGCTGGTCCTTCATGCGTTGCAGCGCCAACTGCACATCGCTGTCGTAGGCGTCCAGGTCTTGCTTCAACTGTGCCAGCAGGGCGCGGCCGGCCGGCGTGTAGAAGCGCTTTTCCGCCTCGGCCAGGTTGTCGCGCACCTCCTTGCGGCGCGTCTCGACGCGGCCATGGTGGGTGGCGCGTTCCGCTTCGCTGGAAGAGAGCAGCATGCTGCGCATGGCGCGGCCGATGTAGATCAGGCTGATATTGGCTTCCTTGACATAGGACAGGCCGAGCAGCTCGCGCTCGTACATGCGCTCGTTCATTTCGTGGATCTTGCCCATATTGACGATGCCAATGCCGGCCACGATAGCGCCGCTGAGGACGATGGCGATAAAGCTCAGCAGCAAACGGGTGCCGACTTTCATTTGATTGAATTTCATGACGTTCTCTCCACGGAATGGGGTTTCAGGCGGCCAGCGGCAGCGCGGCAGCAGCAGTGACATCGGCAAGCAGCGTGGACAAGTCAGTCAGTTGCAGCAAGCGCTCGTCCACAGTAGCGATGCCAAATTCATCCGTGCCATGGCGGAAGGCCAGTACTGCGGCGGCTGGGTTCTGCTGGGCCATGGTTGTCCTCGTCGCGTGGCGAGCAAGGCCATCCGGCAAGGGAAGCAGCTCGCAATGAATTGATTTTGGGGTGCAAATATCGGCGGAGGCGGGGCCGATCGGCGCTGCGCTGTGGGGCCCAAGGGGAAGTTGGGCAGCGGCAATAGAGGGGAGTTTAGTCCGAAAATTTCACGGGATAATCTCCAATTGTCACTGTGGAAGAAATCACACAGTGTCGGCTTTGCAAGCCAGGGAGTAGGCGCGCCCGGCAGCCGTGGCCGGGCGCGCGCCAGCCTTTAGTAGCTGGCAATGGCGGCCGGCTGGCCGCTCTTGAAGTTGAAGATGGTGACCGGCGAGGACTTCATATCGCCCTTGGCGTCAAAGGCGTAGGTGCCCGACACGCCCTTGTAGCTGCCGGCGGCAATATCGGCGCCAACCTTGGCCGGGTCGATGGTGTTCAGCTTCTGCATGGAGGCGGCGTACATCAGCACCGCGTCGTAGTAGGCCGAGGCATACACGTCCGGTTCGGCCTTGAAGCGTTGCTTGAACTTGGCCTTGAAGGCCGGGCCGGAAGCGGCTTTTTCCAGCAGCGCGCCGCCCTGGGCGCACAGCACGTTGTCGGCCACGGCGTCGCCGCCCAGCTTGCCCATTTCGGCGGTGCAGATGGTGTCGCCGCCCAGCAGCTTGGCCTGGATGCCCAGTTGCTTCATCTGGCGCGCCATCGGTGCGCCCTGCGGCGCGTAGCCGCCGAAGAACACCGCCTGCACGTTCTTCGATTTCAGCTTGGTCAGGATGGCGGTGAAGTCGACCGCCTTGTCAGTGGTGTACTCGTGGCCGGCCACCTGCAGGCCGGAGGCGCGCGCCTGCTTCTTGAACTCCTCCGCCAGGCCCTGGCCGAAGGCGGTGCGGTCGTCGATCACGGCCACGCTCTTCACCTTCAGCTCATTGGCGGCGTAGAGCGCCATCTTGGAGCCGAGCTGGGTGTCGCTGGCGTTGATACGAAAGATGCCCTTGTAACCTTGTTGCGTTAACTTGGGGTTGGTGGCCACCGGCGCGATCAGGGCGCCGGCTTCGTTGTAGATGCGCGAGGCGGGAATGGCGACGCCGGAGTTGTACGGGCCGACCACGTATTTGACGCCGGCATCGGCCAGCTTTTGCGCGGCCGAGACGCCGGCTTTCGGGTCGCCCTGGTCGTCTTCCGACAGCAGTTCGAACTTCACCTTCTTGCCGCCGACGGTGATCGGCTTGGCGTTCAGCTCCTCCACCGCCAGGCGCGCGCCGTTTTCATTGTCCTTGCCGGAGAACGCTTGCGCGCCCGACAGCGGGCCGCTATGGCCAATTTTGACTACCAGGTCCTGCGCGCAGGCGCTTGCGGCCATGGCCAGCAGCGCCACTGCGCCTACCGAGTGCTTCAGCTTCATCCGGGGTCTCCGATTATTTGTAGATGGCGTGATTATCCACAACTTTGGCAATGGGGCAAGCCAAGCCGGCAATTGCGCCGGGTGCAAAGCTCAGGGGGCGCGGCGCGGCTTGGGCAGGGCGGCCGGTCTTTGCTGGCGCGCGAGGGCGGCGTTGATGCGGTCGATCAGGCCGTCGTCCTTGCCTTTGGCGATGGCGAAGAATTGCTGGTTCTCGATCTGCACGGGCTGCGGCAGCACGCTCAGGGTTACGCCGTAGGGCAGCGCCAGTTCGCGTGCCAGCGGGGCGGCGTAGGCGCGCAGTTCGGCCTCCACTTCGGCCGCATTCTGCCAACTGGGCTGGTAAAGCAGCACAGCGTCCACCCGCTTGAGCAGGAGCCGCTGCAGGCGCGTGGCGCGTGAGGGAATGTCGTCCTCCACCCGGAACAGTTTATTGCGCGCTTGCTCGAACGGCTCGCCGTAGCTGTAGCCGCGCACGGCGCCGATGGTTTTGCCTTTCAGGTCGGCCAGTGTTTGGAAGGGGAAGGTGGCGTCGCTGCGGGTGACCAGCCAGAGCGTGTTGCGGATGGCGGGTTCGCTGTAGCGCATATCGCGCAGGCGTTCGCTGGTTTTGGGCAGGCCGAACACCAGGCCGGCGCCGCTGCGGGCGTTGCGCTCGGCGCGCGCCCAGGGATACATGCGGACCTCGAATTTCACATCCAGTTCTTGCTGCAAGTAGTCGAACAGTTTGTGCTGCCAGGCGCGCAGGGGTTTGACCTTGCCGTTTTCATCCAGCGCTTCGCCGACGATCAGGGTCACGCTCTGCGGCTCGGCGCGCGCCGGCAGGGCGAGAGTGAGGGCGGCGCTACAGAGCAGGCGGCGGGACAGGGAGATCATGCGCATGATTATGCAGATGTCCGCCGGACGCGGCCAGCATCCTGCCGGTTGCGTAGTGCGTCACAGCAACATTGTGTTGCTAATCAGGCACTGTTGTCGATATTGCTGCCCGGTGGCGGCGGGTCGGCGGCGGGCGCTGCCGGGGCATCGTCGGCGCTGCCGGGGCGGGCCGGCGCGGCAGGCGATGGCCGGGCCGTGCCGGCCTGGGCGCGGCCACCCGGGGTGCCGCTGCCGGCCTGGGCGCCGGCGCCGGTATCGCGCCGACCCGGGGTGGCCTCGGCCGGGCGCGGCACGGGGCGTGACTGGACGGCGGCGAGCGGCGCCGTGGCGGGCACCGCGACCGGGGCCGCCACGCGCTCGGTGGCGGGCGGCGGCGCGGGCGGACGACCGGCGGCGGCGGCCATGTCGCCGCTGCGGTAGGCGGCGACGGCGGCGGCGACTGCGGGATCGGCGGCTTGCTGGCGTTGCACTTGCGGCGAGCCGGGGGCGACGGCAAGGCGGGCCGCTGCCGCAGCTTGGGCGGCGCGCTCGGCGGCGCTGTCGGCACCGGCTGCGCCGGCTGCCGCGTTGGCGCTGCCGCTGGCGTTGGCGCTCGTCGCTTGCGCGCTGGCCTGGGCGGCCGGTAAGCCGCTTGCCGTGGCGCCGCTGACGGGCGGCCCGGCGGCGCTGATGGCGGCTGCGCTGGGGCGCAGCGCTGGATTCGCCGGCGCTACGCTGCCGGGCGGCTGGGCTGGCGGCGGCGCGCTGGCGGGGTTGGGCGGTGCGGCGGGCGGCGCGTCGGCGTTATTGCGGGTCAGGGCGGCGGCGGCCTGGGCGGCGGCCTGGGCTTCGCGCAGCGCCTGGCGCCGCGCCTCCAGCCGGGCTTCCATTTGTTCGTCCGCCAGCGTTTGCTGCACATTGCGCGCGTCCTGCAGGCGCTGGGCGGTCAGGCGGTCCTGCACCGACAGTGCTGCCAGCGCTTCGGCGCTGCGGGCCTGTTGCGCTGACTCGGCGGCACGGCGCGCGCCAAGCTGCAGGGCGCTTTCCGGCGCTGTGCGCGTGCTGGCGACGTTCGCCAGCACCTTGCCGCTGTCGGTGCCGCCGGCGGCGCCGCGCGTTGCCGGGGCCTGGGCCGCGCCGGGCGACGCCAGCGGCGCGAAACCGCGCGCTGCGGTCGGCTGGGCGGTTGCCGCCGCTGAGCCGGCAGGGCCGGCAGTGGCGGCAGTGGCGGCCGTGGTGTTGCCGGGTGCGGTGGCGGCGGCTGAAAGCGCAGCGTCGCCGCCCGCCGTTGCGGCGGCAGGCGGCGCATTGCCGGGGACGTTCGCGCGGCCAGCCGCAGCACCCGCACCCGCACCCGCACCCGCACCGGACGGCATGTTGGCGGCGCCGGCGCCGGCAGCGGCCTGTTGGCGCGCCAGGGCCAGGCGCGCCGCCAACTGGTCCTCGGCTTCCGCCGTCGCCGCCTGCTGCGCCACCAGCAGGCGCGCGGCATCCAGGCGTTCTGCGGCGGCGCGCTCGGCACGGCTGCGGCCCAGCGCTGGACTGGCCTCGGCTTGCTGCTGGGCCGCGCGGCGCTCCGACTCCAGCCGCTCGGCCAGGGCCTGCGCGGCAAGATCCTGCGCGCGCGTGCTTTCGAGTTGGCGCAACTCGGCCACGCGCAATGCCGCCGCGCGCTGCTGCTGCGTATCTTCCAGCGCATTGTCGGCCAGGGCCTCCTGCGCCGCGCGTCGTGTTTCCACCAGGCGTTCCGCTGCCGCGCGCTGCTGCACCGTGAGTTCCGCCAGATTGGACGACGGCGCAAACGCCGGCCCCGGGGCAGGCGCGGGCTCGGCTTCCGCTTCCACTTCCGCCGGCAGCAAGCCTTGCGCCGCCTGTGCCAGCCTGCCGATGGTATTTTCGAGCGCCCCCAGCGCGCCCTGCGGCGCCGCGCGGAACGCCGCGTTGAGCGAGCTGTCGCTGGCCGCCAGCGCGCCATCGCTGCCGACGCCGATGCCGGCCTGCGCCAGTACCGCGCGCTGCGCGGACAGCACAGGACCCAGCGCCGGTGGCGCGTTGGCGTTCACATTCGCCGCCAGTTGCTGCGCCGTGCTGGCAAAGGCCGCCGCATCGCCGCCGCTGGCCGCAAGTTCGCGCACGCTGCGTTGCGACAGAACAAGGTTGGACAGGAATAGCCCGAGCGAGGACACGGACGGCGCGCTGGCCGCCGTGGCCGCCGCAGCCTGGAGCGCTGCTGGCTCGATGCGCACCGGCAAGCTGGCCGGCACCGGCGCTGTCGCGCCGGCAACTGGATCGACGGGAATCATGCTTGCAGATTGCCAGAAATCGCAGGCGCACATCGTTAGCTGGCGCACGGTGGATGCAGCAGGACAGCCGTATTGTGACCCTTCCAGCCAACCATCACCTGAAGGACGTAAATCATGGATCACAACATCAGCCAGAATGAGAATGCCGCCAAGGACCTGCGCGCCGGTGTGCACAACACGGTCGATAAAGTAGCGGACAACATCAGCAATATCGGCGACACGATGGGGGTGCGTGGCGAGCAGCTCAATGCCGCCTACCAACGCTTCGCCGAATCCGGCCGCAACTACGTGCGCAAGAGCCCCGGCACGTCGCTGCTGGTCGCGCTGGCGGCCGGTTACGCCGTCTCCAAGCTGCTCGGCTCCCGCAAGCATTGAGCGGGAGAGCGCCGTGCCCACCTCCAAACCCGACCCGGCAAAGCGCGGCGCTGCACTGGCCGCGCAATTTCCCTACAACGTCAATAAAGTAGCCGAGCACGGGGCGGGCGTGCCGCCGGCCGGCGCATCGAGCAATACCAGCGACCCGCTGCAGACCGCCAGCACGGCCAGCGAGAGCGCCGTTTCGCCCAAGGTGGGCGACGGCGTACCGCCGCAGGGCGTGAACCTGAACAACGGTCCGCTCGACCGCGTGCGCACCGATGGCGGCGGGCAGGTGCTGAGCACCAACCAGGGGGTGCCGGTCGCCGATAATCAGAACTCGCTGAAAGCCGGCCTGCGCGGGCCGGCGCTGCTGGAAGACTTTATCCTGCGCGAAAAAATCACGCACTTCGACCATGAGCGGATTCCCGAGCGCATCGTGCACGCGCGCGGCTCGGCAGCGCACGGCTATTTCGAATGCTACAAGGAGCTGTCCGCCCTGACCTGCGCCGCGCCGTTGGCGGCGGCGGGCAAGCGCACGCCGGTCTTCGTGCGCTTTTCCACCGTGGCCGGCGAGCGCGGCTCGACCGATACCGCGCGCGATGTGCGCGGCTTCGCCGTCAAGTTCTATACCGATGAAGGCAACTGGGACCTGGTCGGCAACAACATCCCCGTCTTCTTCATCCAGGACGCGATGAAATTCCCCGACCTGGTGCACGCGGTCAAGCCGGAACCGCACAACGCTATGCCGCAAGCGGCCAGCGCGCACGATACCTTCTGGGACTTCGTCTCGCTGATGCCGGAATCGATGCATATGCTGATGTGGGTGATGTCGGACCGCGCCATCCCGCGCAGCTACCGCACCATGCAAGGCTTCGGCGTGCACACTTTCCGCCTGGTGAACGCGCACGGGCAGTCGCAGTTCGTTAAATTCCATTGGCTGCCGAAGCAGGGCACGCACTCGCTGGTGTGGGATGAAGCGGTGCGCATTTCCGGCGCCGATCCCGATTTCCACCGGCGCGACCTGTGGGAATCGATCGAGCTGGGCGAGTACCCGGAGTGGGAGCTGGCGCTGCAAGTCTTCAGCGAAGACGAAGCCACCGAATTCCCCTTCGACGTGCTGGACCCGACCAAGATCGTGCCGGAGGAAATGGTGCCGCTGCAGGTGGTCGGCCGCCTGGTGCTGGACCGCAATCCGGATAATTTCTTCGCCGAGACCGAGCAGGTGGCGTTCTGCGCCGCCCACATCATCCCCGGCATCGACTTCAGCAACGACCCTTTGCTGGCCGGGCGCATCCACTCCTACGTGGACACCCAGATCAGCCGCCTGGGCGGACCGAATTTCCACGAAATCCCCATCAACGCGCCGCTGGCGCAAGTGCACAACAACCAGCGCGACGGCATGCACCGGCAAGCGATTCATCGCGGCCGCGTGGCCTACGAACCGAACTCGCTGGGCGGTGGCTGTCCGTTCCAGGCCGGCCGTATGGGCTTTATGAGCTTCCCGCAGCCGGTGGAGCAGGACAAGGTGCGCGGCAAGCCCGAACTGTTTGCCGAGCACTACGCGCAGGCGCGCCTGTTCTGGCACAGCCAGACGCCGCCCGAGCAAATGCACATTGCGCATGCCTTCGGTTTTGAGTTGAGCAAGGTGCAGGTGCCGGCCATCCGCGAACGCACGCTGTCCATGCTGGCCAACGTCGATGCGGTGCTGGCCGATATGGTCGCCATGCGGCTCGGCACCCTGGTTCCCGACCCGCAGCCCATGGCATACGCCGGCGAGCTGCCGGCGTATCCTCCCTCGCCCAGCCTGTCGCTGTTGTCGCGGCCGGGCCAGACCGGCATCCATGGCCGCAAGGTCGCGATCCTGGTGGCGCCCGGCGTGGATGAGGTGATGGTGGCCACGCTGCAGGCCGAACTTGAAGGGCAGGGCGCCGTGACGCGCCTGGTCGGCCCGCGCGTCGGCATGATCGGCGGGCTGGAAGCCGACATGTCGCTGGAAACCGGTCCCGCCGTGGTGTTCGACGCCGTCGTGGTGCCGGACGGCGAAGTGGCGGCGGATGACCTGGCGTCGAACGCGCTGGCGGTCGAATTCGTCACCTTGCAATACCGCCACTGCAAGCCATTGATGGTGATCGGCGCCGGTGCGACCTTGCTGGCGGCGGCGGACATCCCGGCCACCTTGCCCGATGGCGCGCCCGACCCCGGCCTGGTGGGCACCACCCCGGCCGACTTGCCGGCCGCGCTGGCCGCCTTTATGCAGGCGCTGGCCGGGCACCGGGTCTTCGCGCGCGAAACGGACCCGCCGCTGGTCTGAGCATTTTTGCGCGCGGCGCTGCGGGCGGTGTAGACTAAGCTCATGGATGAGTACGCCCAACAACAATGGCTGCCCCATGAGCGCCCGCTGCTGCCGGGCTCTCCCTCCACGCCGCTGCATTCCGCGCAGCTGCGCCTGGCCTACCTGCTGGTGGGCTTGATCGTCGCCCTGACCGGTGGCCTGGGCAACGCCCTGGTCACGGTCAACCTGGTGTACGCCCAGGGCTCGCTGGGCGTCACCGCCGCCGAAATCCAATGGCTGCCGGCCGCCTATGTGATGGGCAATGTGTCGATGAACCTGTTGCTGGTGAAATTCCGCCAGCAATTCGGCCTGCGCCTGTTCACCGAATTATTCCTGCTGCTGTACGCCGTGGTCACGGTGGCGCACCTGTTTGTGCACGGGCTGGCGTCGGCCATCGCGGTGCGCGCGGCGCACGGCATCAGCGGCGCGGCGCTGACGGTGCTGGGGCTGTACTACGTGCTGCAGGCTTTTCCGGCCCAGCACCGCCTGAAGGGCGTGGTGCTCGGCATCGGCTTCGCGCAACTGTCGCTGCCGTTGGCGCGCATCTTTTCCTCCGACCTGCTGGCGATTGCCGAGTGGCGCGGCCTGTACGCGTTTGAACTGGGCATGGCCCTGCTGTCCTTCGGCTGCGTGCTGATGTTGAAACTGCCGCCGGGCGACCGCGTCAAGGCGTTCGAAAAGCTGGACTTCGTGACCTTCGCCCTGTTTGCGCCGGGCGTGGCCTTGTTGTGCGCCGTGCTGGCGCTGGGGCGCACCGTGTGGTGGTTCGAGGCGCCCTGGATCGGGCTGGCGCTGGCCGGCTTCATCGTGCTGTTCACGGCGGCCATCGCGCTCGAGCATAACCGGCGCAATCCCTTGCTGAACACGCGCTGGCTCACCACGGCCAATATGCTGCGGCTGGCGCTGGCGGTGCTGCTGATACGGGTGGTGCAGTCGGAGGCGGGCGGCGCGGTCGGCTTCCTGCAGGCGCTGGGCTTGAGCAATGACCAGATGCAGACCTTGTGGCTGGTGGTGCTGGCGGGTAGCGCGCTGGGCATCGTGCTCAGCGCCGTGCTGATTACGCCGCAGCGCCTGGCGCCCATGCTGGTGTTTTCGCTGGTGCTGATGGCGATCGGCGCGTGGATGGATGCGCAGGCCACCAGCCTGACTCGGCCGGAGCAGATGTATGTTAGCCAGTTCCTGCTGGCCTTCAGCGGCACCTTCTTCCTCGGACCGATTTTCGTTTCCGGCTTTGGCGCGGTAATCGCGCAACCAAGTAACCTGATCAGCTTTTCACTGATGTTTTCCATGACGCAGAACCTGGGCGGCCTGCTGGGCGCGGCGCTGGTGGGGACGGTGCAGGTGCTGCGCGAGAAATTCCATTCCAGCCTGCTGGTGGAGCACCTGACCATGCAGGATCCGCTGGTGGCGGCGCGGGTGCAGGCGCAGGGTTTGCGCGCTTTGTCTGCTACGGCGACGCGCGAGGCGAATATCCTGGCGTATAACGACGTTTTCCTGATCATCTTCTATGTCGCCTGCGGCACGCTGGCCTGGATGGCGTTGCATATCGCCTGGCGCATTTGCACCGCCAGCCGGGCGGCAGCGGCGCCGCAAAATGCGCAGACCGGCATGGCGCAGGTATCACTCAATAACTCGGGGGCGCAATGAGTACACCAACAGCGGCAAGCGAAGCACCTGCGGCGGCGCCTGCCGCGCCGCCGCCCGAGCGCCGCGCGCAGTGGTTGTCCGGCGTTGGCTTCGCGCTGATCGCGCTGGTCGGCGTCTTGATCGTGCTGTACGCGTGGCGTTTGCCGCCGTTCACCACGCCGATCATCTCGACCGAGAATGCGACCGTGCGCGGGCAGGTGACGGTGGTCGGTTCGCAACTGTCGGCCTATGTGGTGGATGTGAAGGTGCAGGATTTCCAGTTCGTGCATAAGGGCGACTTGCTGGTGGAGCTGGATGCGCGCCTGTACCGGCAGCGCTTTGAACAGGCGCAGGCGCAACTGGCGGCACAGAAAGCGGCGTTGGCGAATTGGGAGCAGTCGCGCCGCAGCGCGCAGGCGGGCATCGACTTGCAGGAGGCCACCCTGGCGAACGCGCAGGCGCAGGCGGTGCGGGCGACGGCGGACTATGGACGCGCCGAGCAACTGGTGGGCGACGGCTCGCTGTCGGTGCGCGAGCAGGATGCGCAACGCGCGGCGCGGGCGCAGGCGCAGGCTGCGGTGGCGCAGGCGCGGGCGAATGTGGAGATCGCGAAGCAGCAGGCGCAGTCGGTGGCGGTCAACCGCGCCGCGCTGGAGGCGGCGGTGGCGAATGCCGGCGCGGCATTGAAGGCGGCCAGCGTGGACCTGGAGAACACCCGCATCACGGCGCCGGTGGATGGGCAGTTGGGGCAGGTCAATGTGCGGCGCGGTGCGTTTGTGGGGTCGGGCGCGCAGCTAATGGGGCTGGTGCCGCGCGAGATGTGGGTGATCGCGAATTTCAAGGAAACCCAGATGAATGGGATTCAGGTGGGGCAGGGCGCGACCTTCAAGGTCGATGCGCTGGACGGGGCGGAGCTGACCGGGCAGGTGGAGCGCGTGGCGCCGGCCACCGGGTCGGAGTTCGCGGTGCTGCCGGCCGATAACGCGACCGGCAACTTCGTCAAGATTGCGCAGCGCATACCGGTGCGGATACGGATCGATCCGGGCCAGAAGCTGGCGCCGCGCTTGCGGCCGGGCATGTCGGTGATTGTCAGCATCGATACCTCGGCAGTGCTGGATACGCGCGCGGCGGGAGCGCAGCGGTGAAGGCGGCAGCACTGGCGCTGGCGTCCACCATCGCGCTGGCGGGTTGCGCGGCGCGCGTGCCGCCACCGCCAGCTTCGCAGCTCACGCTGCCCGCCACCTGGCGCAGCCCGGCTTCCGCCGCAGCGGCCGAAGGCGCGGCCCTGGCGCCAGCGCCCACCGTGCCTGCTGCGTGGTGGGAGGCGTATGGCGATGGCGCCTTGTCGGCCCTGGTGACGCGGGTGCTGGAGAGGAATACCGACGTGCGCGTGACGGCCCTGCGTGTGGCCGAATTCCGCGCGCGCCTGGCCGGGGCGGAGGCGAACCGGGCGCCGACAGTGGGCGCCACGCTGGCGCCAAGCCGGGCGCGCGTGTTGGCCTACAACGGCGTTCCCTACACGACCAATCTGTTCTCGGCCGACTTCCAGGCGGCCTATGAAGTGGACCTGTGGGGCCGCCTGGCGCATGCCAGCGAAGCGGCGGCGCAAGCACTGGCGGCGGAGCAGGCCAATGCCGGCGCGGCCAGGCTGGCGGTGGCGGCGCTGGCCACCACCGGTTACCTGCAACTGCGCGGGCTGGACGCGCAACTGGAGCTGGCGCGCGCCACCCTGGACGTGCGTGAGCAGTCGCGCCGCCTGGCGCAGCGCCAGTTCGAAACTGGCTACACCTCGCGCCTGGAATGGCTGCAGGCGCAGGCCGAGTACGAGGCGGCCGCCGAGCAGGTGCCGCAGCTCGAACGGCAAATCAGCGAGCAGGAAAATGCGCTGTCGCTGTTGGCGGGCGACGTGCCGGGCGCGGTGGCGCGCGGCCGGCGGCTGGCGGAGCTGGCACCGCCGGAGGTGCCGGCCGGTTTGCCCTCGGCCTTGCTGGAGCGGCGTCCCGATATTGCGCGCGCCGCGCACAACCTGGCCGCCGCGCGCGCCGGGGTGCAGGCCACCAGCGCGCAACTGCTACCGTCCTTCCGCCTGACGGCCGGCGGCGGCCTGCAATCGACCGACTTCAGCAAGTTCCTGCATGATCCGACCTGGCTGTGGCGCGCCGGCGTGGGGCTGGCGGCGCCGCTGTGGGATGGCGGCCGGGTGCAGGCGCAAACGGACGCCGCCGCCGCGCAGCGCGACCAGTCCATGCTGGCCTACGAGCACACGGTGCGCAGCGCGTTGGTGGAGGTGGAGAACAGCCTGGCGGCCTTGCAGCGCCTGCGCGAACAGATCCGGCAGAACGATGCGCGGCGCGCCACGGCGGCCGAAACGCTGCGCATCGCGCGCAACCGTTACCGCAACGGTTACGCCTCCTACCTGGAGGAGTTGGATGCCCAGCGCACGCTGTACGGCGCCGACGTGGCGCGCTTGCAACTGCGCACGCGCCTTCTCGCCGCCAGCGTCGACCTGGTGCGCGCGCTGGGCGGCGGCTGGCAGGCTGACCTTTCGGACCTTACTGGCCGTTAGCGGCCGGCGCGCTTTCCTGTGCCGGCGCCGGCTTGTGCGGCTTGCGCGTCTTGCGCAGCAGGCGCTTGAGCAGGTGCTCGGCGTCGTCGACGTAGGTGAAGACGGCCGGCACCACCAGCAGCGACAGCAGGGTGGAGGTGATCAGGCCGCCGATCACGGCGATCGCCATCGGCGAGCGGAAACTCGGGTCGGCGCCCCAGCCCATGGCCAGCGGCATCATGCCGGCGCCCATGGCGATGGTGGTCATCAGGATCGGGCGGCTGCGCTTGTGGCAGGCGTCGACCAGGGCGTCGAAGCGGCTCATGCCTTCGGCGCGCGCCAGGATGGCGTAATCGACCAGCAGGATCGAGTTCTTGGTCACGATCCCCATCAGCATGATCAGGCCGATCATGGACGGCATCGAGAGCGCTTTCTGCGTCACCAAGAGAGCGACGAAGGCGCCGCCGATCGACAGCGGCAGCGCGGCCAGGATGGTGAGCGGTTGCAGGAAGTCGTGGAACAGCAGCACCAGCACGCCGTAGATGCACAGCACGCCAATCAGCATGGCGATGCCGAAGCTGGCGAACAGGGCTTGCATCTCCTGCGTGTCGCCCAGTTCGGCCTTGGTCACCGTGGGCGGCAGGTTCTTCATCGACGGCAGTTGGCGCACCTCCTCATCGAGCTCGCCCAGGGTGCGGCTGCCCAGCTCCACGTCGAGCGTGACGTTGCGGCTGCGGTTCAGGCGGTCGATCTGGGCCGGGCCCGACTCCATCGTGATGCTGGCGACGTTGGCCAGCATGACCGGGCCGTTGCGGCCCGGGACGGTCAGGCGGCCGATGGCGTCGAGGTCGGCGCGCACGCCGTCGGGCAGCTTGACGCGGATCGGCACCTGGCGCTCGGCCAGGTTCATCTTGGTCAGCTCGAAGTCATAGTCGCCGGCGGTGGCCACGCGTACCGTTTCGCCGATGGCGTTGGCGGTCACGCCCAGGTCGGCGGCGCGCGCGAAGTCGGGGCGTACAATAATTTCCGGCCGCACCAGCGAGGCGCTGGAGGTGACGTTGCCGATGCCGTGCAGGGTGCGCAGGTCGCGTTCCACCTTGCGCGCCGAGTCGAGCAGCGCCACCGGGTCTTCCGAGCGCAGCACCAGCTGCATCTTGACGCCGGTGTCCGGCGGGCCGACGGTGAAGCGCGCGCCCGGCAGGGTGGCAAGCTTGTCGCGGATCATATTGTCGATATCGGAAATCGATTCGCTGCGGTCGCTGCGGTGCTTGGTGGTGATGGTCAGCACCGCGCGCCGCGCCTCGGCCGCCGCGCCCGGGGCGAAGGCGTCGCCCGAGGAGCCGCCGCCGATGGAGCTGAAGACATTGGTCACCGGCTTCACTTGCATGATGGCCAGGCGCGCCCGTTCGGCGATGGCGCGCGTTTCGGCCAGGGTGGAGCCGGGCGGCAGTTCCAGGTTGACCATGGTCTGGCCGCGATCGGCCGGCGGCACGAAGCCGGTCGGCAGCAGGCCGACCAGCATGATGGAGCCGATGAAGAAGGCGCCCGCCGCCAGCGCGGTCTTGCCGCGGTTGTTCAGGCACCAGCGCATGGTCTTCATGTAGCGCTGCATCATCCAGCTGTCTTCCTGGTGCGGTTTGCTGGTGGGTTTCAGCAGGTGGGCCGCCATCATCGGCGTCAGCAGGCGCGCCACGACCAGGGAGGCCAGCACGGCGATCACGGCGGTCCAGCCGAACTGCTTGAAGAATTTGCCGGGGATGCCGCCCATGAAGGCGGTCGGCAGGAACACGGCGACCAGGGCGAAGGTGGTGGCGATCACCGCCATGCCGATTTCGTCGGCCGCTTCCATGGCGGCCTGCATCGGGGTTTTACCCATGTGCAGGTGGCGCTCGATGTTTTCGATTTCCACGATGGCGTCGTCCACCAGCACGCCCACCACCAGGGCCAGCGAGAGCAGGGTGACGGTGTTCAGTGTGTAGCCCATCCAGTACATGCCGAGGAAGGCCGGCAGCACCGACAGCGGCAGCGCGGAGGCGGCCACCAGGGTGGCGCGCCAGTCGCGCAGGAACCACCACACCACCAGCACGGCCAGCAGGGCGCCTTCGTACAGCAGCTCCATCGAGCCGGCGAAGTTCTCGTCCACCGGGTCGGCGTTGTCGATGGTTTCGGTGATGGTGATGGTCGGATGCGCCTTGCGCAGCTCCTCCACCGCTGCGCGCGAGTCGGCGGCGACCTGGGTTTCACTGGCGCCCTTGGTGCGGAAGATTTCGAAGGCCACCACTTTTTTGCCGTCCTGCGTCGCTTCCGAGCGCGGTTCGGCGATGGTGTCGCTGACTTGCGCCACCTGTTCCAGGCGGATGTGGCGGCCGTCGCCCAGCGGGATGTCCATCTGCGCTAGCTCCTGCGCGCTGCGCACGGTGGCGATGGTGCGCACCGACTGTTCGGCGCCGCTGATATCGCCGCGCCCGCCCGGCGCTTCCTTTTGCACCTGGCGCAGCATGCGCGACACGTCCAGCGCGGACACGCGCAGGGCGGCCATGCGGTCGTCGTCCAGTTCCACGCGGATCTCGCGCGTCACGCCGCCCACGCGCTTGACCGCGCCCACGCCTTTCACCGACAGCAGCTTCTTGGCGACCGAGTTGTCGACGTACCAGCTCAGGTCCGCATCGTCGATCTTGCTGCCTTCCTTGGGGGCGGCGACGAAGGCCAGGATCACGCGGCCGGCGGTGGAGACTTTGCTCACCACCGGGTCGCGCATTTCGCCCGGCATGTCGGCGCGCACCTGGGTCACGGCGTCGCGCACTTCGTTGACGGCGTCGGACAGGTTTTTCTCGAGGATGAATTCGACCGTGATGGTGGCGGTGCCGTCCAGCACCTTGGCGTAGATGTTCTTCACGCCTTGCAGCGTGGCGACCGAATCTTCG
Source organism: Massilia sp. SR12 (assembly GCA_046523935.1). Taxonomy (GTDB): domain Bacteria; phylum Pseudomonadota; class Gammaproteobacteria; order Burkholderiales; family Burkholderiaceae_D; genus Rugamonas. The sequence continues at coordinate 5,539,920 of CP159586.1, forward strand.
ATCTTGCGCGCCACCTCGGTTTCCAACTGGGCCGGTGCGGCGCCGGGCAGGGAGGCGGAGACGGTGACGATCGGCAGTTCAATATCGGGGAAGTCCTGCACCGGGTTGGCCACATAGGCCATCCATCCCGCCAGCGAGAGCAGGATGAACAGCATGATGGCGGGAACCGGGTGCTTGATCGAGAGGGCTGAGAAATTCACAACTTCTCCTTAACGGGCCGGAGCCGGGGCCGGGGCCGGCTTGATCGCGGCGGCAGCGGGGCCGGGCGCGGGCGCACCGGCATTGCGTACCAGGTCGCCGTCGTTCAGGAAGCCGGCGCCGGCGGCCACGATCAGCGCGTCCGGCGCCAGGCCGGACAGCACCTCGATGCGGTCGCCGACGCGGCGGCCCGGCTGCACCTTGATCTGGCTCACGCGCTGGTCCTGGTTCAGGCGGAACACATAGCTGAAGCCATCGCGCACGGTGACGGCCTGCTGCGGCACGGTGAGGGCGTCGGAGGAACCCAGCTCGAACTGGCCGGTGGCGAACATGCCGGCCTTGAACGGCGGCTGCTTGCCATTGTTAGGCGGCAGGTCCACATACACCAGGGCGGAGCGGGTCTGCGGGTCGATGGTCGGCGCCACCATGCGCACCTTGCCGGTCAGTTCGCTGCCGTTGGCGGCTTTGACCACGGCGTGGGCGCCGATCTTGATGCTGCGCAGGTCGGCGGCGGTGACTTCGGCGCGCCACTCCAGGCGGCCTTGGCGGATCATGCGGAACAACTCGGTGCCGGGGCCGGCCACGGCGCCGACGGTGGCGTTGCGCGCCGAGATCACGCCGGCGTCGGGCGCCAGCACCTTGGTGTAGCGCAGGCGCAGTTCGGCGCCGGCCAGCATGGCGCGGGCGGAGGCGGCGCGCGCCTGGGCCGTGGCTTCGGCCGTGGTGTACTGGCTGATTTGCTGGGCGCTCAGGGCGCCCGTGCTTTCAATCGAGCGGGCGCGGTCGGCATTGGCCTTGGCTTCGGCGGCAGCGGCTTGCGCCTCCATCAGCGCGGCTTTGGCCTGCGCCACTTCGGCTTGCGGGGTTTCGGACGCGAACACGGCCAGCACTTCGCCTTTCTTGACGACGTCGCCGACATTGACCTCGACCTCGGACAGGCGCAAGCCGTTCGATTCGCTGCTGATGATGGCTTCCTGCCAGGCGGCGACGTTACCGTTGGCGGTCAGGCGGATCTGCAGGCTGGCTTTTTGCGGCTTGACCGTGCTCACCGTCAGGGACGGTTTGGCGGCGGCGGGCTTTTTGTCGTCGGCCATGGCGAGCGGCGCCTGGGCCAGGGCGGCGAGGGCGCCGGCGACGGCGATGGCCGAGATGGCAAAGGCGGCGGACGGGGTGCGGTGCAGTGGTTTCATGAATATTTTCCGGTCTTAAGGGGCGGCGGGCGCGGTCCAGCCGCCGCCTGCTGCGCGGTACAGGGCGATCCAGGCGGCGCTGCGTTCGCGCTGCAGGGACACCACCGTGTTTTCTGCGGCCAGCCGGGTGCGGCGGGCGTCTTCCAGTTCCAGCAGGCTGGCCAGGCCGTTCTTGTAGCGTTCTTCGGTGGCTGTGAAGAAGGTGCGGTAGCCGTCCAGCGCGGTTTGCGCGTCGGCGGCGCGCTCCTGGGTGCTTTGCAGGGCCACCAGGGCCTGTTCCACTTCCGCCACGGCCTGGCGCACGCTGGCCTTGTAGCTGCTCACCGCCGCTTCATAGCGGGCGCGTGAGGCGTCGACATTGGCGCGGCGCACGCCCCAGTCGATGATGGGCAGGGTCATTTGCAACGGACCGATGGTCCACACATTGGCGCTGATGTCCTGGCCTTCCGCGTGCAGGCGGCCACGCCCGACGGAGCCGGTCAGGCCCAGGCGCGGCAGGCGGTCGGCGCGCGCGCTGGCCACGTCGTAGCTGGCTGCCGCCAGTTCGCGCTCGGCGTTGAAGACGTCGGGGCGCTGCGCCAGCACCTGCGCCGGCAGCGCGTCGATGGCCACGCCGGAGGCGGGCGACAGGGCGGCAGCGGCGGCGCTGTCGGCCAGGCGGCCGCGCAGCGCCGGTTCGTCGATGGCGGTCAGCGCCACCAGCACTTTCAGTTCGCTGTCGCAGGTGGCGCGCTGGGCCAGCGCGCGGTTGTTGCCGTCGGCGGCGCTGGCGCGCGCCAGCGCGTTGGCGGAGGGCGACTGGAAGCCGGCCTTGGTGGTGATGTCGGTCAGGCGCGCGGTGTGGGCGCGCGAGGCAGCGTCCAGGCGCGCCACGGTGAGCAGCTTCTGGCAGGCGCGCAGGCTGTAGTACTGGTTGGCCGTTTCGGCCGCCACGCTGACGCGCGCTTCGTGCCAGCCGGCCTGGGCGCCCTCGGCGCGGGCGATGGCCGCGTGGCGGCGCGCGCGGCCGCCGCCGAACAGGTCGATCTCCCACTGGGCCTGGGCCAGCAACTGGGTGGTGGTGTTGGTGGCCGAGTCGGCGGACTGCCGGCTCATGCGGGTCGAGGTGAGGACGCCAGTCAGGGACGGCGCGAGGGCGGCGCCGGCGGCGGTGCGCTCGGCGCTGGCGGCGGCAAAGCGCGCCTGGGCGCTGGCAATGGTGGGGCTGGCCGCCTGCGCGGCTTCGATCAACTGCACCAGCAGCGGGTCCGACTGGCGCTGCCACCAGTTGGCCAGTTCGCCCGTGCTGCCATTGTGCGGCAGCGGCGTTTGCCATTGCTGCGGCGCGTCCTGCGCCACCTTGTTCGCGGGCCCGGTGACGCCGCAGGCGCTGAGCGCCAGCACGGCTGCTACGCTGAGCGTGCCCTGATATTTCTTCATGCTGTCCTTTCCTAATGCGCAACGTGAATTAAAGCATATAAATCAACTAATTAACATCCCGATACAAAGGAGTCTTTGCCTTTAATTCGGCGCTTAGCGTATAAAGAAATCCAGCCAATTCATTGTATCGGGACGACACCATGCGACTTCGTTTGCTGCTGGCCGCCACGGCGCTGCTTTCCCCGCTCATTGCCCCGCTCACCGCCTGGGCGGCGCCCCTGGCCGGCGACCAGGCCGCGCTGCATGTGCTGAACCGGCTGGCCTACGGGCCGCGCCCGGGCGATCTCGAGCAGCTACGCCAAACTGGGGTGCAGGCCTACATAGAGGAGCAACTGAACCCGCCGCCCCTACCGCTAGCGCTGGCGCAGCGCCTGCAGCAGCTGGAAACGCTGCAATGGAGCGCCGGCGACGCGCTGGCAAAATTCCAGGAAGCGCGCGGCATGGAGCAGGGCGCGCGGCGCGAAGTGGTGGCGCAAATGGCGGCGGAGGCGGCGCAGGCGCGCCTGCTGCGCGCCATCGAAAGCCCGCGCCAGCTAGAGGAGGTGATGGTTGACTTTTGGTATAACCACTTCAATGTTTTCGCCGGCAAGGGCCAGGACCGCGCGTTGGTGGCGAGCTACGAACGCGACGCCATCCGCCCCTACGTGTTCGGCTCCTTCCGCCAGATGCTGGGCGCCACGGCGCGCCACCCGGCCATGCTGTTTTACCTGGATAACTGGCTGTCGAAGGCGGGCGGCCTGAATGAAAATTATGCGCGCGAGCTGATGGAGCTGCACACCCTGGGGGTGGACGGCGGCTACACGCAGAAGGACGTGACCGAGCTGGCGCGCATGCTGACCGGCTGGACCTATGCGCCACGGCGCGATGCGCAATTCGTGTTCGACCCGCGCCGCCACGACAACGGCGCCAAGACCTGGCTGGGCAAGCCGGTCAGCGCGCGCGGCGTGGCGGAAGGCGAGTACGCGCTGGATGTGCTGGCCGCGCATCCGGCCACGGCGCGCCACATCAGCCGCAAGCTGGCGCAGTACTTCGTGGCGGACGCGCCGCCCGCCGCGCTGGTGGAGCGCATGGCGCAAGCCTGGAACACCAGCAACGGCGATATCCGTACCGTGCTGCGCACCCTGTTCGCCAGCCAGGAATTCATGGACCAGCAGTACGCCGGGGGCAAGTTCAAGACCCCTTACCATTACGTGGTGTCGGCCTCGCGTGCGGCCGCCTTGCCGCTGGCCGAGGCCAAGCCGCTGGTGGGCATCCTGGGCCGCCTGGGCATGCCGCTGTACGGCTGCCAGACGCCGGACGGTTACAAAAACACGGAAAGCGCCTGGCTCAATCCCGATGGCCTGGGCCGCCGCATCAGCTACGCGCTGGCACTGGCGGGCAGCGCCGATGCTGGGCCGCTGCAGCAGGCGCTGGGCCCGGCGATTTCAAAGCGCACGGCCGAGATTGTGGCCGACAGCAATGAGCGCCTGCGCGCCGCCATGCTGCTCGGCAGCCCAGACTTCATGCAGCGCTAAACCGGAGCCCGATATGCAACGACGCCAATTCCTGAACGCCTTTGCCGCCAGCGCCGGCCTGCTGCTGCCACTCGGGCCGCACGCCTGGGCCGCCACCCTGGCGCCGGGCAGCGCGGCGCCCACGGCGAAAAAACTGATCGTGGTGATGCTGCGCGGCGCGGTGGACGGCATGAATGTGGTGGCGCCGGTGGCGGACCCCGAATACGCGCGCCTGCGGCCCAGCATCGCGCTGGCGCGGCCGGGCGAGGAGGACGGCGCGCTGGACCTGGACGGCTATTTCGGCCTGCACCCGACGCTGGCGCCCCTGCTGCCGCTGTGGCAGCAGAAGAAGCTGGCCTTCGTGCACGCCAGCGGTTCGCCCGACGCCAGCCGCTCGCATTTCGATGCGCAGGACTATATGGAGTCCGGCACGCCGGGCGCGAAGGGCACGCAGGACGGCTGGATGAACCGCCTGCTAGGGGTTTTGCCGGGCGAAACCACGCCCACCCGCGCGCTGTCCATCGGCCCGCTGATGCCGCGCATCCTGGCCGGCGCCATGCCCGCCACCAACCTGGCCAACGGCGCCGCCGGGACCCGCGCCACCCCGCTCGACCGGCCCGCCGTGAGCCGCGCTTTCGACCGCCTGTATGCGGGCCACGAACGTTACGGCAAGGCCTACACCGAGGGCCGCATGGCGCACCAGGAGGTCATGAACGCGGCCAACGGCGGCATGATGGCGGAGATGCAGGCGGCCGACAACGGCGCGCCGCTGCCGAACGGTTTCCCCGACGACGCCGGCCGCCTGGCGACGCTGATGCGCAACAAGCCGGATATCCAACTGGCCTTCATTGCGCTGGGCGGCTGGGACACGCACGCCAACCAGGGCGCGGGCAAAGGCCAGTTGGCCAGCCGCCTGCAGCCGGTAGGGCAGGGCCTGGCGACCCTGGCGCAGCGCCTGGGGCCGATGTTCGACGATACCGTGATTGTGGTGATGTCCGAATTCGGCCGCACCGCGCGCGAGAACGGCAACCGGGGCACCGACCATGGCCATGGCAATGCGATGTGGCTGCTGGGCGGGAAAATCCAGGGCGGCAAGGTGGCGGGCGAGTGGCGCGGCCTGGCCGAGGCCCAGTTGAACGAGGGGCGCGACCTGCCGGTGACGACCGACTTCCGCCAGGTGCTGGCGCACATCGCGCAGCGCCACCTGCGCCTGGACGCCGACACGCTGGCGCGCACCTTCCCCAGCCTGCCAGCCGGCGCGGCCTTGCAGCTGCTGGCCTGAACTCAGATGGTTTCCGTTTCGCGCAAGGTGAGCGGGCTGGCCAGCGCGTAGCGCGCGATATCGTCCTTGCGCATGAATTGCACACCGGGATGGGCGCGGGCGTAGCGCAGGAATTCATCCCACACGCGCACCATCTGCGGCGTGCCGCTGATGCGGTCGTGCGCGCTGAGCGACATCAAGCGGCGGCGCGTGGCGCCTTCGCTGTACAACTGGTCGAACTCCAGCTTGACCTGCTGCAGGAACTGGTCGGGCGAGTAGTTGCGCCCCTCTACCAACAGGATGTCGTTGTTGCGCAGGGTGTAGGGCACCACCACGAAATCCTTGCCGTTGACTTGTTCGAGGAACGGTTCATCGCGGCTCAGGTCATCGATGTGGTATTGGTAGCCCAGTTCCTGCAGCAGCTGCAGGGTGTGCGGGCCACGGCGCAGCCAGTTGCAGTTATAGCCCAGGGGGCGCTGGCCGGTGACTTGCTGCACCATGTCCGCTGCGGCTGCCAGGAAGCGCCGTTCTTCGCTGCGGCCCATGGCGTATTGCGGGCTCCAGCGCGGTCCGTGCGCGGCCGCTTCGTGGCCGCGCTGCACGATCTCGCGCGCCAGCTCCGGGTGGCGGCGCACGGCCTCGCCGATCATGTGCGAGGTGACCTTCACGCCGTGCCGGTCCCACAGGTCCAGCATGCGCGGTATGCCTTCGCGGTAGCCGTAGGCGAACCAGGTGTTGGCGGCCAGGTCGGCTGGCACGCTGGGCGGGAGTTCCACTTTGGGGAAGGGGCTGTCGCTGCCTTTGGCCGGTTGGCCGCCGGCTTCGAACTGCATCGAAATCGAAATCACCAGGCGCGCGCCGCCCGGCCAGAATTGGCCTGACGCCGCGCCGCCGGCATCTGCCGCCGCCCCTTGCGCTGCCGTTTGCGCTGCCCCTGGCGCCGCCGCGCCGCCGGCCAGTACGCCACCGGCGGCCAGCGCGCCCAGCCCCGCCTGGGTCAGGAAGCGCCGCCGTGCCGGCGGGTTTGCCGCATGCTTCTTGTTATGCATGGCATCACTCCTTGACCAGGCCCAGTTGGCGCAGGAAGGCCAGGTTGTCTTCGATATGCCAGTTGTCCGTGATGCGCCCGTCGGCGATGCGGTAGATATCGGTAGCGATGAACTCCACTGGCTGTCCCTTGCCCTGCACGCCGTTGATGCTGCCGGTGAAGTGGCCGCTGAAGCGCAGGTGGACCACCGCGCGGTCGCCGCTGACGATCAACTGCTCGATGTCGGCGCGCATATCCGGCACCGCAGCGCGCACGAAACGGGATGCGGCCAGCGGCCCGGGCAAGCCTTGCGCGCGTCCCGGCGGCAAGGTGCGGTCGGTGAAGCCGGGCGCCAGCGCGGCCCGCGCCAGCGCTTCATCGCCACTGTTCCAGAACGAGGCATAGCGGCGCGCCGCCAGGGCGCTGGCTTCGGCCTGGGCCGCAGGCAGCGCCGCATCGACGACCTGGGTGCGTGGACGGAGCAGCGCCGCATCCGGCGCGGCGTGGGCGGCGGCAGTGGCGAGACTGGCCATCAGCAGGGGAAGCAAGTGTTTCATATTATCTCCTTGGGAAAGGATTGCATGATATGGCGCGCAAAATCGCTAAAATAGCCCCTCAATACGAATTCATTCTTTCCTAAAAGTGGAGAATTGCCGATGCTTGACGACCTGCCCGCGCTGCGCACCTTCGCCCGTATCGTGGCCGCCGGCAGCATGTCGGCTGCCGCGCGCGAACTGCAATTGCCGCTGTCGGTGGTCAGCAAACGCCTGGCGCAACTGGAGAAGAGCGTCGGCCTGCGCCTGCTGCAGCGCACCACCCGGCGCCAGACGCTGACCGAGGACGGCGCCCAACTGCATGCGCGCGTGCTGCGCATCCTGGAGGAGGTGGAGCAGGCCGAGGGACTGCTGCGCCACAGCCGCAGCGCGGTGGACGGCCTGCTGCGCCTGAGCGCCCCGACCGAGCTGGGACGCCAGCACATCGTGCCCGCCGTGGCCGAGTTCCAGCGCCGCCACCCCAGCCTGCAAGTGCAGCTCGACCTGGACGACGCCGTGGTCAACCTGCTGGAAACCGGGCACGACCTGGCGATCCGCTTTGGCAGCGTGCACGATCCCAACCTGGCGTTACGCAGGCTGGCGCCCAACTTCCGCGTGGTGTGCGCCGCGCCGGGCTACCTGGCGCAGCACGGCACCCCGCTGCATCCCGCGCAATTGGCGGCGCACTGCTGCATCCTGATTGGCGACGCGCGGCGCGCGGAGTGGCACTTCGACGGCGCCGCGCCCGCCACGGTGCGGGTGCAGGCCGCCTTCGCCACCAACGACGGCCAGGCCGCGCACGGGCTGGCGCTGCACGGTGCAGGCATCGTAGTAAAATCAATCTGGGACGTCGGCGACGACTTGCTGAGCGGCAGGTTGCAACGGCTGTTGCCGGGCTACAGCATGCCGGCCGCGCCGCTGCAGGCGATCCTGCCACACAGCCGCAACCTGCCGTTGCGGGTGCGCGTGTTCCTCGATTTTTTGCAGCAACGCCTGACAGCCGTATGGCGCTGGGACGCCGTGGGCGGGCAAGGAGGCAACGATGTTGAAGTTCCTGTGGAAAACGCTGAGCGCCGATGAACGCTCGGAAAACACCATGGCCTTGCTGGCTGTGGCCTTCAGCCTGGTAGCGCTGGGCTGGTTCGCGCTGGCCTAGGCCAGCAGGGCGTCGATCGCCGCCACCAGTTGCTGCGGTTCGAGCGGGTGCGCCAGCAGGCTGCGGCGCCGGTCCGCGCCCAGGTTCCCCAAGTCTTCATCATCGTCGGGGCGGATCAGCAGTACCGGCAAGCCCGGCGCCATTTCCAGCGCATCGGCCAGGAAGGACAGGCGGCGCTCCTCGAATAATCCCAAATCGCAGACCGCCAGGTCGTAGGCATGGCCGTCCAGCAGGGCGCCGGCTTGCGCCGGGTTGACGGCGCTGTTCACGCTGTAACCGGTGTGCAGCAGGATGGCGGCTACCAGGCCGGCGTTTTCCGGCGCGGCGTCGAGCAGCAGCACGCGCGCGGCTGTTTGCGGCACCGCAGGCGCGCTGTCGGCGGCGGCCGGGGCGGGGGATGCGGCAGGCTGCGCAGCCGCTTCCGGCACGGCGCCTTGGCGCAGGTGCGGCGGCAGGAAGGTTTCCAGCGCCGGGATCAGGACGTCCGGCTCCAGCGATTTGGGCAGGCAGCCGGAAAAGCCGGCGCGGCGCAGGGCGGCGCAACCGTCGCTCACCGGCAGCGCGCTGGCCGCCAGGATCGGAATGGCGCGCGTGGCCGGGTCGGCGCGCAGCCTGGCCACCACGCCCAGCCCGTCCAGCTTGGGCAGGTGCAGGTCGCACAGGATCAGGTCGGGCCGTTCGCTGGCGGCCAGCGCCGCGCCCATTTCACCGTCGGTTGCCAAAATCGGCTGGTGCCCAAAGGCTTGCAGCAGATAGGTCATCAGGTCGATATTGGCCTGGTTGTCCTCGATGATCAGGATGCGTGCCGACATTTGAGTGCAAGCGTAAAGGTGCTGCCTTTGCCGAAATCGCTGCTGAAGAACAGCGAACCGCCCAGCAGGTTGGCCAGGTTCTGGCTCAGGTAAAGGCCCAGGCCCGCCCCTTCGGCGTGCCGGGTCGAAGTGCTGTCCAATTGGGAGAAGGCCTGGAACAGCCTGGCCTGGTCTTCTTCCTTGATGCCGCTGCCGCTATCGATCACGTTGAACTCGGTGATGTCCTGGCCTTTGTCGTCCTGGTGCGTGGACAGGGTCAGCCTGACCATGCCTTTTTCCGTGAACTTGATGGCGTTGTTGGCCAGGTTGATCAGGATCTGCGCCAGGGCGCGGCGGTCGGTTTGCAGGATGATGGGCTGCTCCGGCAGCTCGATGAACACTTCCAGTCCTTTTTGCGCGGCCAGCGGGCGCAGGGTGTCGGCTACTTCGCCCATCAACTGCTGGCAATGCACCGCTTCCAGCGACAGGGTGACCTTGCCGGCCTCGATCTTGGCCACGTCCAGGATATCGTTGATCAGCGACAGCAGGTGGCGCGCGCTGGAACGGATGGTGTTGAGCTGGCGGTCCTGTTCATCGGTCAGGGGGCCGGGCAGTTTCATGAGCAGGGCGCCGGTGAAGCCGATGATGGCGTTCAGCGGCGTGCGCAGCTCGTGCGACATATTGGCGATGAAGGCCGACTTCATGCGGCTCGCCTCCGCCAGTTCCAGGTTTTTCAGCGCGATTTCGCGGTTGGTGATTTCCAGCTCGCCGGCATGGTGGGCCAGGCGCATATTCAGCTCGATCACCTGCCGTTCGCGCGCCTGCAGCTCGCTATTGACCTGCACCGCCTGTTCGTAGGTGGAGATCAGCAGGTCGAGGATTTGCTGCCGCTCGGCGTTGATGAAGTGCTTCTGGTCGCCCAGGTAGAGGGCGATGCCGACCTCCATATTGGAATTCTTGCGCAACTTCTGGTTCACCAGCATCTGGCCGATGCGGTTCAGCAGGTAGTCCTCGGCGTAGGGCTTGCGGATGAAGTTATCGGCGCCGCACTCGATGCCGCGGATGATGTCCTTGGGATCGGTGAGGGAGGTGACCAGGATGACCGGGATATCGCGCAGCTCCGGGGCGGCCTTGATGGCGCGGCACAGCTCATAGCCGTTCATTTCCGGCATGACAATGTCGGACAGCACCAGGTGCGGCTTGCGCTCGTGGATTTCGGCCAGGGCCAGTTTGCCATTGGCCGCCACCCGGGCGCGGTAGCCGGTCGACTGGATTAGCCGGCGCAGGCGCTCGGCCTGGGTCGGGCTGTCTTCCACGATGAGTACTTCCAGCTCATCGGGCGCGATATCGTAGCTGGAGTCCAAGACACCTCCTGAATAGTTGGGTGTTCAGACTATACCGTTTTTTTACCCGCCTTGGAAACCGCCATCACGATAGGTGATGACCAAAGTGTCGCGGTGGCCATGCTCGGCGACCGGCTGGATCGGGGTGGATTCGTGGATGACAGCCGCATCATCAAGTAGTAAAAGGGTCCAGGGCTCGGTCATGGTGAAGCGCTTGCCGTTCGGGCCGTCGGCCTCGAAGACGCGGGTTTCGCCGCCCTTGATGCCGTGGCGGCCTACCAGCAGCACGGCCACGAAGTCGACGCCGTCGCGGTGCGCGCCTTCCGGGGTGGGGCGGCCGATGCCGTCCGTGGTGTCGATGCGGAACTGGTGGGCTTCCACAAACCAGGGGCCCTGGCCGCGTACCTGGCCGCAGGCCTGGCCGATGGCGGCCAGCAGCTTGTTCCAGGCCGGATTGGCCACTGTATGCTCGCCGACCGGCTCGAACAGGCGGCGCATGCCGCCGTGCAGGGCGTTGTACTCGACCGGCTGCCAGTGGGCGCGGTGCGCCACCTGTTCCAGCGCCGCGCCGTCCTGCACGAAGCAGGAGTGGCGGCGGCGGCGGTAACGGCCGCCGTCTTTCAGGTAGTTGTCCGTGGCCAGGTCGTCCCAGGCCGGGACCAGGGCGTTCAGTTCATCCAGGGAGCAGCCGGCCAGGGCGGCTACGTCGGCCGGCTTGAGCAGGGCGTAGCCCGCGCTGCGCAAGGTGTGGATCAATTGGGGCAGGGGCGTCATCATGCCCCTATTGTACTTAGAATGAATGAACCACGTTTAAGCGGAAGGATCTCGATTCGATCGGATGGAAGTGAATGTCCTCGCGCGATTCCGCCTCGCCTTTCAGCCTGGATTCGTAGAAGTAGTCGATGGCCGAGACCTTGCGGTTGGCCAGGTTGAAGCCTTCCAGCTCGATGGTGGTGCGGGTGCCCAGTTTGTAGGCCAGGCGGCCGTTGAGGGTGGCGCTGGCTTTGGAGCGGACCGAGTTGTCTTCCACCAGCGGGCGCGGGCCGAACCAGCGCAGGCGCAGGGCGCCGGACCAGGGGCCGGCCGGGGTGAAGGTGGCGGCCAGTTGCGCCACGCCTTCGACCGCACCGGGGATGCGGTCGCCTTCGCCGGCCTGGCCGTCGGCGCTGCGGCGGAAGCGGCCGCGCGCAAATGCCAGGTCGGCGTCCAGCGACAGCCATTTGGTCAGCTTGTAGTAGTTGGAGAACTCGATGCCGTAGCGGCGGCTCGGGTGGCCGGCTTCGGTGCTGCCGGCGTCGCCCAGGTAGACCAGCTCGGAGTCGAAATCCAGCTGGTACACGGCCAGCACGGTCTGCAGGCCTTTCACCGCCTCGCTGCGCAAGCCGAACTCCATGCCGCGCGACTTGGCCAGCGGGGTGGCCGGGTCCTGCGCCTGGGTTACGCCGCGCGCGTCGTTGCTATGGAAGCCGCGCCCGGCGTTCAGGTAAAACTCGGTGCGCGACCAGGGGCCGAAGGCCAGGCTGATGCTGGGGCTGAACAGGGTCGCGTCGGCGCGCGCGGCGCCGTCGCCATCGCCGTTCCCATTGCCATTGCGGTTGCGCACGTCGAAGCGGTAGCGGTCCAGGCGCAGGCCGGCCTCGCCGCGCAGCCATGGCGCCAGGCGCAGGTGCTGCTCCAGGTAGAGCGCGGCGCTGGTCTCCACGATATGGTCGGCGCGGGTCGTCTCCAGCACGCGGCGCGCCTCGGTGTGCTGCAGGGCGTTGAAGATATTGTCGTTTTGCGCCTGCACGCCGAGCGTGGTGTGCCAGGCCATGTCGCCGGCGTGGTCGTGCCAGCTATGGCTGGCCTCGAAACCGCTGGTCACGCGCCGGTCGGGTTGGGCGAACTGGTCGCCGTGCACGGGGTCGTCCAGGAAGTAGGTGAAGTTGGAAAACAGCTCCAGCCGGTTGTTGATGATGTAGGCGCTGGCGCGCGAAGTCTGCTTCTCGTCGCTGCGGGCCCAGGCGGCGGACAGGCTGTAGCGGCGCGCCTGGCCGCCGTCGCTCAAGTCGACGCCGTCGAAACGCCCCAGCAAGCCGCTGTCGACGGCGCGCTGCGGAATCTGGTCGGTGGCATTCCACGCGCCGCGATAGGCCATGGCGGTGATGGTGTAGCCGTTGTTGGCGTAGCCGTCGCTGTAGCGCAGCACGGCGTTCAGCTTGCGGTAGTTGTCGCCGCGCGTGAACGGCCCGTCGTTGTGCACGGCCTCCAGCCCATACAGCCAGGCGCCCGGTGCGCTTGCCTCGCCGGCGGCGCCACCATCGCGCTCGCGCGTGCCGGCCAGCAGGGCACGACCATAGCCACCCTGGCCGGCGGTCAGGCTGGCCTGGTCCTGCGCCAGGCGGCTGGAGTAATGGATCGCCGTCGCGCCGGCCGAGGAGAAGTCCCCCGTGCTGGCGTTGTACGGCCCCTTGTTGTAGTCCAGCCGCGCCACCAGTTCCGGAATGATGAAATTGAGGTCGGTCCAGCCCTGGCCGTGCGCATGGCTGCGCTGGTTGACCGGCATGCCATCCACCGTGGTGCGCAGGTCGGTGCCATGGTCCAGGTTAAAGCCGCGCAGGTAAAACTGGTTGGCCTTGCCCTCGCCGCTATGCTGGCTGGCCACCAGCCCCGGCGTCGCCTCCAGCAGTTCGCCGGGACGGTAAATGGTGCGCGCCTCAAGCTGGCGCTGGGACACGCTGCCCATGCCGGCCGAATCGGCCACGCCGACCTGGCTGGCGCGCGCGCCCTCGATCAGCACACGTTGCAGGAAAGGGTCATCGGCCAGGGCGGCCGGAGGCGCGAGCACGCCTGCCAGCGCCAGGGCTGGCAGCGGCGCGCGCTTAAGGAAGCGGTTGTTCACGACGTTCGCGGTTGAAAACGATGGATGCGGCAGGGCGGCCGAAGCCGCTCACGTTCACATTATTGGCTTGTTGCGGCAGGAAGTCGGTCAATACCGCGTTGAGCAAGGCGGCGCCCGCCGGCAACGAGGTCTTCTCGATTTCCTGGTACACGTTGACGGTATCGACATTGGCCTGCATGCCGACCCACTGCAAGGGCAAAGGCTTGCCGTTGACGGAGATGCGGAACTGCTTTTCGAGGTAGCGGCGGAACACCGCCTGGTCCTCCTCCAGGCCAAGGTCGAAGTGGCGCTGGTACAGGTTCATCAGCAGCGCTTCCACATCATGCGCCGTGTAGGTATGGACTACTTCCGTGCTGCCGGAGCGGGGATTAAAACTGATCTCCGTCAAACCTACGTGGAAATTATGGGCTTGCGCGGCGGCGCTGCACCAGAGCAGCGCCGCCGCGAGGACGGCTTTGAAACGCATCATTCCTTCTTGGCGCCTTCCGCATCGGCCTTCTCATCCTTCTTCTTCAGCGGAGTCTTGAAGTCCTTCATCATGTTCTCACCGCCCGGACGCGATTTGAACAGCTCCAGGCGCGAAGGGGTGATCTTGCGCGGCCAGGCGTTGTTGGACTGGTCGATATCGGCGGTTTCCCAGTACGGGTCCTGCACCAGCGACACCAGCGGCTCGTCGGTCACGATGATCTTGGTGATCTTCTTCGGCGAGTAGCGCCACACTTCGGCCGGAATGCGCTCGACGTACTTCTTGCCCGACTTCAGCTCGATTTGCAGCACCAGCGGGGTGACCAGGCCACCCAGGTTGGAGAAGTCCACCAGGTACAGGTGCTTGCCCTGTGCCAGCAGGTCTTTTTCCCACTGTTCCAGGTCGGCAGTCTGCTCGGCGAACTTGTTGCGGTCCACGTTGGTGACGGTGAAGTCATCGTTCTCGTTGTAGAAGTCCTTCAACTGCGGCTGCTCGTCCACCTTGCGTACCATGCCCTTGTTGCGCTGGTCGATGATGGAGACTGGTTCGCCGTCGCGCTGCGCCTTCTTCCAGGCCTTCTCGACTTCCGGATTCTTGGTGCTGACGCCGTACTCGGTGATGCCGTCGATCGACACGTCCACCGCATCGGTGGTGTAGAACCAGCCGCGCCAGAACCAGTCAAGGTCGGTGCCGGAAGCGTCTTCCATGGTGCGGAAGAAGTCAGCCGGGGTAGGGCGCTTGAACTTCCAGCGCCGTGCGTATTCGCGGAAAGCGTGGTCGAACAGTTCGCGCCCCAGCACCGTTTCGCGCAGGATGTTCAGCGCGGCAGCCGGCTTGGCGTAGGCGTTGTTGCCGAACTGGAGCAGCGACTCCGAGTTGGTCATGATCGGCACTTGGTTCTTCGAGCGCATATAGTCCACGATGAAGCGCGGATCGCCACGGCCGGTCGGGTAGTTGTCTTCCCACGCCTCCTGGGCCAGCGACTGCACGAAGGTGTTCAGGCCCTCGTCCATCCAGGTCCACTGGCGCTCATCGCTGTTGATGATCATCGGGTAGTAGTTGTGGCCTACTTCGTGGATGATCACACCGATCAGGCCGTACTTGGCGCGCTTGGTGTAGGTGATGTCGCCGGTCTTCTTATCCTTCACAGGACGCGGACCGTTGAAGGAGATCATCGGATACTCCATGCCGCCCACCGGACCGTTGACCGAGATCGCGGTCGGGTAAGGGTAGTCGAAGCTGTACTTGTTGTACTGCTCGATGGTGTGCACGATGGCTGCGGTCGAATACTTCTCCCACAGCGGATTGCCCTCTTTCGGGTAGTAGGACATGGCCATGACGTTGCTGCCGTCCTTCTTATAGCCCTGCGCATCCCAGATGAACTTACGCGAAGAAGCCCAGGCGAAGTCGCGCACGTTCTTGGCCTTGAAGTGCCAGGTTTTGCTGCCCTTGGCCACCGACTTCTCGGCCTGCTCCGCTTCCGCCTGGGTCACGATGACGACCGGGGTCTTGCTGGTGCGGGCCTTGGCCAGGCGATCGCGCTGGGTGGCGCTCAGCACCTCGTTCGGGTTTTGCAGTTCGCCGGTAGACGCCACGATATGGTCGGCCGGCACGGTGATCTGCACGTCGTAGTCGCCGAACTCCAGCGTGAACTCGCCCGAACCCAGGAACTGCTTGTGCTGCCAGCCGTAGACATCGTAGTAGGCCGCCATGCGCGGGAACCACTGCGCGATTTCGAACAGCGCGTTCTTGTCTTCACTGAAGTACTCGAAGCCCGAACGCCCGCCCAGCACCTTCTGCTCATTGATCTTGTACGACCAGTCGATGGAGAAGGTGAACTTCTCGCCCGGCTTCAGCGGCTGCTGCAGGTCGATGCGCATCATGGTCTGGTTGACGGTGTACTTCAGCGGCGCACCGCCGGAAGCCTTCACCGTGCCGATCTTGAAACCGCCATCGAACTCACGGCCCGCCAGGATGCCGCGCAGGCCCTCGAACTTCATACCCTCCTCATCGCTGCGAGCACGCCCCCAGGCTTCGCGCGAAGGCGCGGTCAGGGTGGTGCGGGCATCCGAGTTGGGCTTATAGATATTCTGGTCCAGCTGCAGCCACAGGTAGTGCAGGGTATCCGGCGAATTGTTGTGGTAGGTGACTTGGCCGCTGCCGCTGATGGCGCGGTTCGCCTCATCCAGCGTGGCGCGGATGGTGTAGTCCGCGCGCTGCTGCCAATAAGCATGACCCGGCGCGCCGGAAGCGGTGCGGTACTGGTTGGCGGAAGGCAACAGTTCCTCAAGCTGGCGGAACTTGTCATCAAAAGGCTCGGCAGCAAAGGCCGAAACCGTCAGGCAAAGAGCGGCTAAACCGACATGAATACGCTTCATCGAATCCCCAGGCGAATGTTATTAAATGCCGGGCTATTCTAGGGGAGCTTGCTCTGAAACACTTAATTTATTTGTAAAAATACTGAAACAAAAGGACCGAGTAAGCATATGTCCGTTTTGGGGTCAGGAAGAAAAGTGGACATTTTCTTCCGCGAAGAAATGTCCACTTTTCTTCCTGACCCCAAAACGGACATTTCGGTCAGGCGCTGTTCATCAGGCTGGTTCGCAGGGCGGAGAGTTCGCGCTGCAGGCGGATCACTTGCTCGAGGTCGCAGCCGCTGGCGTTTAGTACGCAGGCGGGCAGTTTGGCGGCTTCGTGGCGCAGGGCGTTGCCTTGCGCGGTGAGGCCGATGATCACCTGGCGTTCGTCTTGCGGGCAGCGGGTGCGGGTGATCAGTTCGGCCTGCTCCATGCGCTTGAGCAGCGGGGTCAGCGTGGCCGAGTCGAGGAAGAGGCGGTCGCCCAGGGCGGAGACGGTCTGCTCGTCTTGCTCCCACAGCACCATCATCACAAGGTATTGGGAGTAGGTCAGGCCCAGGTTGCGCAGCAGCTTGCGGTACACTTTGTTCATCGCCAAAGACGTTGAGTACAGGGCGAAGCACAGTTGCTGGTCGAGCTTGGGAACCTGTTCCAGGTTGGGGATTTTGGTGTCCATGTGAGGCAGTATAGATAGTGCGCTATTTAATTGCAAGCAAATTTAATAGCTGACCTTGCCACTCGGACTATATTTGACTATGGTTAAAGTGCCCGTAACCTGCACTGGGCAAAGGGGATGACAATGAATCAGATGAATCACTATCATTCTGCCGCTTATCCGGTGCCCGACCAGCGCGGCCCGGCGCCGACACTGTTCCTGGTGGAGCTTGATCCGCAGCGGGTGGTCGATGGCGTGCGCTATGACGATAATTACCTGGCCGATGATGTGCTGGCCTGCGGCACCATGCGTGAAACCTGCCCGGTCTGCGAGGAGGGCCACTTGCAGCTCGTGCTGCGCCAGCGCAATGTGCGGGTGGCGCATTTGTTCTGCATCGAGTGCACCCGTTGTTTCGGCGCCTTCCTGCCGGATGGGACGCCGGCCCTGTCGGACTGAACATTCCTGAGCCAAGTTCCTGTGCGGTATCATGCCGCAATGACTAGTCCTAACCATAAGCCCCTGCTGCTGATCGTTGATGGATCGGCCGACCACTTGCGCCAGCTCAGCCATTTGCTGGAGGAGCGCTACACCGTGCGCGCCGTCCAGGATTGCGACACGGCCCAGGCCCTGGCCCAGCAGTTGCCGCGGCCCGACCTGATCCTGGTGGATGTGCTGCATGATGGCTTTTCCGTCTGCCAGGGCTTGCGCGCCAACCCGGACACGGCCAGCATTCCCCTGATCGCGATGCTGGAGCGCGGCCAGCCGGAACTGGAGAGCCGGGCCTTCGCCGAGGGCGTGTCCGACGTGGTGGCGCGGCCCCTGGTGCCGGAGCTGCTGCATGCGCGCATCGCCACCCACTTGCAGCTGCGCCAGGCGCGCGCCCAGGTGCAACGCCAGCGCGGCCAGCTGCGGGAAATCAGCCAGATGGCCGATGCCGCCGTGTGGGCCATCGCCAGCCTGGCCGAGTTGCGCGATCAGGAGGACCCATCCCACCTGCGCCGCATCCAGCACATTGTGCTGTTGCTGGCGCGCCGCCTGCAGGGCAACCCGCGTTTTGCCGATGAGCTGGTGGAGCCTTACCTGCCGCTGCTGTTCAAGGCGGCGCCGCTGCACGATATCGGCAAGGTGCGGATTCCGGATGCGATCCTGCTCAAGCCGGGCCGCCTGACGGGCGAGGAATACGAGGTCATGAAGCAGCACACCGTGCATGGCCGCGATGCCATCGCCGGGGTGGAGCGCGAACTCGGCTATTCCAACGCCTTCCTGCGCTTTGCGCGCGAAATCACCTACAGCCACCAGGAGCGTTACGACGGTTCGGGTTATCCGCAGGGCCTGGCCGGAGCGGCGATTCCGGTTTCCGCACGCCTGGTGGCGGTGGCCGATGTCTATGAAGCGCTGGTGTCGGAACGGGTCTACCGCCCGGCGTTCACGCACGAGACGGCGATCGAGCTGATCCGCCAGGGCAGCGGCGAACAGTTCGACCCGGATGTGGTCGACGCCTTGCTCGCTTCCGAGGAGGAAGTGCGCGAAATTGCGGCCCGATACCAGGACACAACGAACTAGGCGAACGCCGACGTTTCCCTGGCGCATTGTGGATTGCCCTATGCTATAGTCGTCGACACCATCCCGTCCGGAGCAAGCATGCGCATACACGGATACCTGGCTTTCATTGTTGGTATTTGCGTTACCGTGTGGGTCTGCATGTTTGTCATGGATGTGCAGGACCGCCAAACGAGCGAAACCTTCCAGCGCGACACGCAAAAGATTGCGCGCGATACCCATGTGCGCCTGCAAACCTACTTCGACATGCTGCTCAGCATCAAGGGCGTGTTCGCGGTGGATGACGATGTGTCGCGCCTGGAGTTCAGCCGCTATGTGCGCGAGCTGGACCTGAAACGGCGCTACCCCGGTTTCCAGGCCATCCAGTTCGTGCGCCGCGTGCCATCCAGCCAGATGGATGCTTACACGGCGCGCATCCGCGCCGATGACAGCCTGCAATCGGGCGGCTACCCCGACTACAAGGTGCACCCGGCCTCGGTGCGCCGCGAGCATTTCATGGTCGAATACAACGAGCCGATGAAGGGCAATGAGAACGCCTTCGGCCTCGACCTGGCCGCGCTGCCGCCGCACTACCAGGCGCTGCAGTTGGGCAAGGTCACCGGCCGTGTGGTGGCGACCGAGCGCATTACCCTGGTGCAGGACAATAGCGGCCAGCCCGGCTTCGTGGCGCGCGCGCCGATCTACAAGCGCGGCGCCTCGCTGCTGACCGAGGCCGAGCGCGACGCCGCCCTGATCGGCTTTGTCGCCATCGTCTTCCGCGTCAACGACCTGATGTCGGAAGTGATCGACAGCCCTATGCTGCAGCACCTTTATATCAGCATCAACGACGCCGGCTACCTGCACGGCGGCGGCAGCAATCCGCCCTCGGTCGATAACCTGATGTTCGATAGTTTCGGCAAAGTCGGTTCCGGCAAGCGCTTGCCGGCCTTGCCCGGCTTGCTGGCCAAGGTGCCGCTGGACGTGGGCGAGCGGCGCTGGGTATTGCAGTTCGAGGGCCATGCGGGTGAACGCTATAGCCGCGACCTGGTGCTGGTCTCCGTGATCGGCCTGGCCGGCTTTGTGATCAGCGCCCTGATCGGCGCGCAGATCATGACCTTGCAGCGGCGCCGCGCGCTGGCGCACAAGCTGCGCGTGACGGCCGATGAATTGCGCGCCTTGCAGGACAGCGCCATCGTCGGCATCGGCCTGATCGCCGGCGGCGTGATCGTGCGCTGCAATAGCGGGTTGGAAGAGATGATGGGCTACAAGCCGGGTGAGCTGGCCGGCCGTTCCAGTTCGGTGCTGACCGCCGGCCATCGCGATCCTTTTGTGATCGGGGCGGATGGCGGCAGCCTGCACTTCGAACTGGAGCTGGCCGGCGCCAACGGCAAGAAGCTGTGGTGCATGGTGAACGGCCGCATGCTGGACCCGAACGATGCGCGCAAGGGCTGCGTCTGGGTCATCATTGACATCACCGAGCGCAAACAGGCGGAGGCGGCGCTGGTCGATACCAAGCATGGCCTGGAGCGCAGCCTGACCGAGCTGGCGCTGCAAAAGGCCAATGTGGAAAACGCGCACAAGGATTTGTCAGCCGTGCTGCTGACCTTGAAGCAGGCCCAGGCCAGCCTGATCACGTCCGAGAAGATGGCGTCGCTGGGCGCGCTGGTGGCGGGCATTGCGCATGAACTGAATACGCCGATCGGCAACAGCCTGCTGACGGCGACCGCGCTGAGCGATATGTGCCGTGATTTCGAGCGCCAGCTGGGCGAGGGCGGCATCAAACGCTCCGCGCTCGACACGCACCTGAAGGATGCGCGCATGGCGTGCTCCATCATCACCAATTCGCTGACGCGCGCGGCGGACCTGATCCACTCCTTCAAGCAAGTGGCGGTGGACCAGACCTCCGACAAGCGCCGCTCCTTCAACCTGTACGGGGTGGTGCACGATACGCTGGCCACGTATTCGGCCCAGCTACGGCGCTCCAACTGCGAGGTGAAGGTGGCCATGCCGGAGTCGCTCGGCTTCATCTCCTATCCCGGGAGTGTGGCGCAGGTACTGGGCAACCTGATCCAGAACGCGCTGATGCATGCCTTCGAGGGGCGGGAGCAGGGCCGCATCACGATCAGCGTGGGGAATGTGGACGAGCAGTCGGTCGAGCTGCGCTTTGCGGACGACGGCGTGGGCATGAACCCACGCACCTTGCACCAGGTTTATGATCCCTTCTTCACCACCAAGATGGGGCAGGGCGGTTCAGGCCTGGGCATGAATATCGTGTACAACCTGGTGACCGGTGTCCTGCGCGGTACGATCCAAGTTGAATCCGAACCGGGCGAGGGCACGACGGTCATCCTCACGCTGCCGCGCAAAGTGCCGGCGCGCGAAGAACCCGCCGAACACGACCTGCTGCATGTGCAGTAAGGCTTAGGCGCCTGCCTTGAATTGTTCGTAGGCCGCAATCGCGTTGGCCGCGTACATCAGCGAAGGCCCGCCGCCCATGTAGACCGCCATGCCCAGCGCTTCCTCCACTTCCGCCTTGCTGGCACCCAACTGCACCAGGGCCTTGGCGTGGAAGCCGATGCAGGCGTCGCAATGCCCGGCCACGCCCAGTGCGAGGGCGATCAGCTCTTTGGTCTTCTTATCCAGCGCACCATCGCGCGTGGCGGCTTTGGCCAGCTCGCTAAAGCCCTGCATGACATCGCCAATATCGGCGCGCAGGGTGGACAGGTTCTTCGAAACCGACTGCGTCAGCTCGTGATAATTGGGTGGAAATGTGCTCATGGCTAAAAAGTTTAGCATCGGCCCCGGACACTAAAAATGATCCAGGTTATGCCTTCTTTAGCTATTTACCTGGAAGTACAGATGAAACATTTTGTCCCATGGAGTGCTGCCTTCACTCCGGTCCAAGGGGCGCGAACCAGCGTGGTGCGAATTGGGCGAAGTACGCAGGAGGTTGAATGCTGTAAGGCGTTTTTTGGAGAGCCTTCTTTACGCGGGACGGCACCAGGTCGGACGACAGCAGGCCAGGAATGTCCAAACCGCCGAATGCGCGTACCGCCACCGCGCCATTCGGACTTAACGTTTCCTGCCATTGCGAGCCTCCCACCGCCGCAACAGGCGACAGGTGGTGAAAGTAAATTAGCAGACCTGAATAAGTAAGCAGAGTGTTGCCGTTGCTGTGAGATTCGCGCACGGCTTCCGCTGGCGAATTCACGTAAACCGAAACGAAATTTTCATAGGAGCCTTCGTTCACACTTGCCGTTAGATCCGGATATTGGTTGATGGCGGTTGTGAACACGTGGACCGCTGCCAGGCATTCATCTTCGCCAAAGCCGTCCAATGGCACCCATGCCGCGATCTTTCTTAGGTAGTTTTCGTCATCCATTTGCGCCCAATCATAGCAAACTTAAGCTGGATCAAGAAAATCAAATAATGCCTGCCACCGCCTGTGTGCGCACTATATTTAGTGTGTAAGATTCAAAAACACACAACCTATAGTGGTGAAAAATGAAAACCAAGACCACGGTGGACGTTGAGTCCTCGATTAACGAATACCTTCAGCAGCTCGACTGGCGCGTCAACGCCAATGCCAACCAGGGCTACTCCCTGGGCGGCATGATCCTGAACATCTCCGGCAAAATGATCGCCAACTATTGGCTCGATCACGTCTATCCGCCCGCAGTCGGGCAGGCGCACCGTAACGCCGACCTCCACATCCACGACCTCGATATGCTGGCCGGCTATTGCGCCGGCTGGTCGCTGCGCACCTTGCTGAACGAAGGCTTGAATGGCGTGCCGGGCAAGGTGGAATCCGGGCCGCCCAAGCATATGTCCAGCGCTATCGGCCAGATCGTGAATTTCCTCGGCACGCTGCAGAATGAATGGGCCGGCGCGCAGGCGTTCAGCTCCTTCGATACCTATATGGCGCCCTATGTGCGCAACGACCGCCTGGATTATGAGCAGGTGCTGCAATACATGCAGGAGCTGATTTACAACCTGAACGTGCCGTCGCGCTGGGGCACCCAGACCCCGTTCACCAACCTGACCTTCGACTGGACCTGTCCGGAAGACCTGCAAGAGCAGGTGCCTGTGATCGCCGGCCAGGAAATGCCGTTCACCTACGGCGACCTGCAGGGCGAGATGGACATGATCAACCGCGCCTATATCGAAGTGATGATGCGCGGCGATGCCAAAGGGCGCGCCTTCACCTTCCCGATCCCGACCTACAACATCACGCCGGACTTCGACTGGCATAGCCCGAACGCGGAACTGCTGTTTGAGATGACGGCGCGCTACGGCCTGCCGTACTTCCAGAATTTCGTGAACTCGGAACTGAAGCCGAATATGATCCGCTCCATGTGCTGCCGCCTGCAGCTGGACCTGCGCGAGCTGCTCAAGCGCGGTAACGGCCTGTTTGGCTCCGCCGAGCAAACCGGCTCGCTGGGCGTGGTGACCATCAATTGCGCCCGCCTTGGCTACCTGTATGCGGGCGACGAGGCCGCGCTGCTGGCGCGTGTGGATGAACTGCTGGAGCTGGGCAAGACCAGCCTGGAACTCAAGCGCGAACTGATCCAGCGCTTGATGGACGGCGGCCTGTTCCCCTATACCAAACGCTATCTGGGCACCTTGCGCAACCACTTCTCCACGCTGGGCGTGAACGGCATCAACGAGATGATCCGCAACTTCAGCGGCGACCGGGAGGACATCACCACCGAGGCCGGCGCCGCGCTGGCGATTCGCCTGCTGGACCACATCCGCGCGCGCATGCTGGAGTTCCAGGAAGAGACCGGCCATATGTACAACCTGGAGGCGACACCGGCGGAAGGCACCACCTACCGCTTCGCCAAGGAAGATCGCGCGCGCCTGCCGCACATCCTGCAGGCCGGCACGCCGGACATGCCGTACTACACCAACTCCTCGCAACTGCCGGTCGGCTTTACCGACGACCCGTTCGAGGCGCTGGAGCGGCAGGACGAGCTGCAAAGGAAGTACACCGGCGGCACCGTGCTGCACTTGTACATGACCGAGCAGGTCTCCAGCGCAGACGCTTGCCGCCGCCTGGTGCAGCGCGCGCTGACCCGCTTCCGCCTGCCGTACATCACCGTAACACCGACCTTCTCGATCTGCCCGAAACACGGCTACTTGAGCGGTAAGCACGAATTCTGTCCCAAGTGCGATGAAGAGATCATCGCGCGCAAACTTCAAAAGGAGATCGCATGACCCAGCACGACACCAACCCATCGCCAGCCATCCACCTCAGCGACGACGAACGCCAGCCTTGTGAAATCTGGACGCGCGTCATGGGCTACCACCGCCCGTACTCGTCCTTCAATATCGGCAAGAAGGGCGAGTTCCGCGAGCGTACCTACTTCGTCGAACGGCCGAATAATGGATGAAAGGGGGCTTAAGGTCGGTGGCTACGCGCGCTTTACGTCCACCGACTATCCCGGCGAGTTGGCGGCGGTGGTCTTCGTCCAGGGCTGCCCTTGGCGTTGCAGCTACTGCCACAACCCGCACCTGCAACCGCGCGGCAGCGAGCCTTTGATGCGCTGGAAGGATCTGCTGACCTTCCTGACCAGCAGGGCGGGGCTGCTCGACGCGGTGGTTTTCTCGGGCGGCGAGCCGACCCTGGACCCGGCGCTGGAGGATGCCATGCGCGACGTGAAGGCGCTCGGCTTCAAGATTGGCCTGCATACCGCCGGCATCTATCCCCAGCGCTTGCAGCAGGTGCTGCCGCTGGTGGACTGGGTGGGGCTGGACGTCAAGACGTCCTTCGACGCTTACGACGAGCTGACCGGCGCTCCCGGTAGCGCGGAAGCAGCCCAAGCCGCCGTGCGCATTGTGCTGGCCAGCGGCGTTCCATACGAATTCCGCACCACGGTCCATCCCAAGCTGACCACGTCGCGCCATATCACCGCCTTGACCGAGGAGCTGGCCGATATGGGCTGCACTTCCTACGCCTTGCAGGATTTTCGTCCGGTAGGTTGCCGCACGCAGGACTTGCTGAACCTGGGCAGCGAGGCTGCGCTGGACGATGTTTTGGTAGGGCAGGTGAAGTCGCGCTTCCCCCGCTTTATCATGCGGAAGGCGGAATAGGGCTGACCGCATAGCCTGACCTAATGCGCGGCAAGCCTCGGCCTTCAGGCCGAGGTCAAGAGCGCGGATGCCGTAGGCATCCTTCCGTGCGACTGCGATACGGAATGCTGTATAAAATTACAGTATGGAGCGCCTTCAATCATATCGATTTGAGTTGATGCCAAACGGCCGGCAGCGGCGGGCAATGCAAAGCTTTGCCGGCGCATGCCGCTATGTTTTCAACAAGGCGCTGGATATCCAGAAAGCGCGCTACGAGGGTGGTGACAAGAGGCTGGGGTATGCAGCGTTGTGCAAGCTGCTGACTGGTTGGCGGCATGACAAGGACACGCGATGGTTGCTGCAGGCGCCCACCCATCCGCTGCAACAATCACTCAAGAATCTGGAGCAGGCCTACGCCAATTTCTTTGCGGGGCGCGCGGATTTCCCGAGCTTTAAAAAGAAAGGGCGCCAGGACAGCTTCCGCTATCCGGACCCACAACAAATCAGGATCGAGCAAGGCAATGACCGCATCTTCTTGCCCAAGCTGGGCTGGCTGCGTTATCGCAATAGTCGGCAAGTACTGGGCGCGGTGCGCAATGTGACGGTCAGCCTGCATGCCGGGCGCTGGTTTATGGCAATCCAGACCGCGCGCGAAGTCGCCCCCGTGGTCGCCAGCGGCGAGGCCGTCGGCGTGGACATGGGCATCGTTCGCTTTGCCACCCTGTCGGATGGCGATTACGAGGAACCGATCAACAGCTTCAAGCGGCATGAGGCCAGGCTGCGTAAGGCGCAGCAGGCATTGAGCCGGAAGGTCAAACACAGTCGGAACTGGACGAAGGCTACGAAGCGCGTGCAGCGCATTCACGCGCGCATAGGTAATGCGCGCAAAGACTATTTGCACAAGGTGACGAGGGCGATCTGCAACAACCACGCGATCGTCTATATCGAAGACCTGCGTGTGAAGCAGTTGTCGAAATCGGCTGCCGGCAGCCAGAGCGAGCCTGGGCGCGGCGTGCGCGCCAAATCCGGCCTGAACAAGGCGATCCTCGACCAAGGCTGGTACGAGTTTCGTCGCCAGCTTGCTTACAAACTGGCCTGGAAAGGCGGCTCGCTGGTGGCGGTTCTTGCGCATCATACGAGCCAGACTTGCCCGGGGTGTGGTCATGTCTCGCCCGATAACCGGCGCACACAAGCCAAATTCGCGTGTGTGGCGTGCGGCTATGAAAATAATGCCGATGTGGTGGGCGCGATCAATGTGTTGCGACGAGGTGAAGCAATGATTCGAAGCGAAGGGCGGGACGACGCCCGGTTAGCCTGTGTAGTGAATGGTGTAGTAATGCCGTCAACAGCAGGAACCCTCCGAAGCGGACTATGCCAGCCCACTGCTGGTAGTGGCGCAGCAGGAATCCCCTCCTTCCCGCGTAAGCGGCGGCCGGAGGCCGAGGTGGGGGAGGATGTCAAATGCACGGGCCGCGACGCGCCCGGCGCCATGGGGCGCGGGGTGGACATCCCGCGCACAAGGTCAGCCTTTCGACTGGCTTAACTCTTCCAATATGCCGATAGTGTTGCCACACTTCCCAACCAGCAGCGAGATAGGGCTGGAGTACTTCTTCATCTCCGAATAGCGCGTCGCCGTGATGCGCGTGTTGCCGCCTTCCTGCGCGAAGGCCACGTCGGAATAGGTGTTCACATCGCCGCTGGCCTTCGCCATCGGCATGACATTGCGAATCAGCTCCTTGTATTTAGGCGCAGGCAGCTCCAGTGTGCGTTGCTGGCCATCCGGATAGCTGCGCACATTACGAATTAACGCAGTATCGCAGTACAGGTTCACCAGCGCCGGATCAAAAGCGCGCTCCATGGCTTTGTATTTTGCAAAAAGCGCCTCCGCTTCGGACTGCGCAAATGCCGGCGCCGCCAGCCCCATTGCTAGTGCAGCAAATATGATTTGTTTCATGCGATCCTCGGGAAAGGCCTGGCAGGCCAAACGAATAGTACGAACAGGGCGCCCTCCATCAGCATGATGGCTGGCGAAGCAATGCGGGTCACATAGCCTTCAAATCCAATAAAGACCAGCGTGGCGATCGTGACCAGCAGGAAGCCGCCGGCAAACGTCCGCGCCACCGGAGTGCGCGGGCCGGCCACCGTATTCGGAAGGCTGATCAGCAAGGGCCCCAGCCCGAAGGGCAAGCCAAGCAGCAGAAGCGACAAGTAGTACAGCATGTCCCAATAGCCACTTGGTGGCTGGCCTACCCCGTAGGCGAACTGCAAGGACAGGTAGAGCGGCGCCACCGTCAAGGTGCAGCCAAGGATCAACGCAGCAAGGCGAAGGAAGTTCAGCATCTATGCCACCCAGGGGAAACGGAATGCGTTGTGCTCCACCGGCAGCACGGCGTGCGCGATGGAGGCCGCAAGCGGCATGCCCTTCTCGCTATTGGTCAGTACCACAAAGCCATCCTTCGATACCGTGTTCGCCATGGCAAAAGCGCGGAAGCCAGGATTGTTCCCCCACTGCCAGATGCATGGCCCGTCAGCGCCTTGCTCGATGCCCCAGCCAAGGCCCCACTTCAGTCCAAGCGCCGCATCCGCCTCCACCGTATGGGAAAGGATTAGGGCCAGGATCGCGTCATCCGTCAGAACGGCCGCCATGAAGCGCGCATAATCCGCCGCCGTGGTGTACAGCGTGGACGCGGCCACCGCACTTTGGAAATGAACGCGCTGCTGCAAACCAAGCAGCATCGACCCGCCGACGGCTCGTGCGCCAAAGGACTCACGCCATACCAGGCTGGTATCGATCATTCCCAGTGGCGCGAATAATTTCTGCTCAAGATAGGTCGCGAGGTCGGTCTGTGTAATCGCCTCGATCACGTTTTGCAGCAAAACGTAGCCCTCGCCCGAATAGCCCCAACGCTGCCCCGGCTCTGACTTGAATGACAGCCTGCCACTCGACCAGTTCGGAAAGCCTGAACTGTGATTGAGTAGCTGCGCCACCGTGATGTGCTCCAGCGTACTTGCCGGCAGCAGGTCGAAAGCATCGCTCGGCGCGCGCCGCAGCGGATTGTGAAAGTGCTTATACCCGTGCGGCAGGTAGCGCGCCACAGGCGCGTCCAGTTCCAAGCGACCCGCCTGCGCCAGGCGCAGCGCCGCCAACGCCGCAACCGGCTTGGTAAGGGACGCCGCCTGGAACACCGCATCCGCCTGGCCCGCGAGTGCAGTCGCGTCACCAGGCTTGCCGCCCCTCAGCGCAACATAGCTCGCCGAGCCAAGGCCGAGTTCCCGTGCCAGCACCTGCGGCGGCCGATCACGCGACGCCATCAAGTCGCTCGCGCAGGAAGCGAGCAGGGGAAGCCCCGCTCCAGCCAATAGAAAGTCGCGACGGCTAATCATTGGACTGCAAGCCTTGCTCCAAGTGCGCGCACTTTGGAGTCGACATATCCGCTTACACCCACTGGACTGCAAAGCTGGCCAGCAGCAGGAGCGTGCCAAGCATGCCGAGAAGCTGTGGCAGGCCGACCGCCTCCCGGCGTGGTTGGACCTTGAACAAGGTGCTCGCCTTGGCATTGCCATCAATCGGATTGAGGTAAGCGTTCGGCGCAATCAGCAAGAAGCCCAGCCCGGCCAGCAGGTGATGAGTGGCCGTCCGCTCGCCTTGAACCCATACCATCAACTCCAAAATGCCCACCAGTAGAAGGATGAGCGCCAAGAGCCGGAAAGGAGAGGGCTTTTGCGCGTTGGAGGAATTTTGTGCCATGGCTTGATGAAGAGTTAAAGTTATCTGGAAAGTATGGCTGATCAGGTGGAAAGCTCCAAGCTATCCCGGTCCGGGCAGTTTCCTCCAGCAGCGCCGAGGGCCGGATCGCCGCACAATCACTTCTTATATGTAAGTAACCTAGCGATAGAAATTGCGCAGCGCCGTCTCCTTGCTGAAAAGGCCCAAGAGGCGTGGCACATGATGCTGCTCCCTCAGTCCTTGGGGGCGGGAAGCTGGAGGCGCAAACGACGCTGAAGATTGAGCGACCGGATATCGGCACCAAACGCCTCCTCCAACAGGCGGGCTTTGAGTCCGCTTGCTTCGGCCTCTTTCAGCGCGCGCTCGATGATGGGCCGATACTCCGCAGCCGACGACGACAAATAGAAAGCAAAGTCCGCCGGGTACACCAGCAGCAGGTGCTTCTCCACGACCAGCTCGGGATGCTGGCGCGCCTCCTCCAGTACCTCGTTCACGCCGCGCGGAAGATAATCGATATACCGGTTGCCAGCCGCCACCATGGCATAAATGGTGGTCCATGGTGCCGTGTGCTCATACAGCGGCAAGTCCGCCGCCTTCCAGACCCGCGTATCCCCCCAGCCGGCCCCGAAGCCTGCCACCAGGCCGGTCTCCTTCAAATCGACCACTGACTGCACGCGGGCAAAGACCTCGGTATCGGACGGCCGGATCAACAGCACACGCTGGCCAATCAAGCCATTTGTGAGCCCGTTGCGCACCTCGACGAGTTGCTTGCTGCGGCGCTTGTCTTTGGTCTGCATGCCGTAGAAGAGGTTGATGCCGCCATTGCCAAGCATCCACCACATGCGGCGGGCGGGGACGTCCTTCACATATTCAATCTCATAGGGTTGGTGAATCGCCTGCAGCGACTGCTCCAGCAGCCGCACGAAGTAGGTCGCATGGCCACCGGAAGTTACAGGCATGCGTAGCTTGAGCGTTGCAGTATCCGCCGCGTGCGCGAGCGCAACGAATGGCAGCAACATTGCCAGCGTTAGCAAACGAACGAATTGAGGAATGGATTTCATGGCGCGACTTTAACCCAATTGACGGTAGCACGCGGCGCAGGTGTACCAAATGCCTGCTTAGCCTAGGCTGATGAACAGGGCAGTGTCCGGCAGCAGCCGCTCAGAATGTATTCGGCATTGAAGTACCACGTGGCGACCAGGATGCAGCGTTACGGCGCTTTCTTCTTGAAGAACAGGATCGCTAGGCCAAGCACGCCGGCCGCTACGCAGAACCAGTGCAAGGCAGTGAGCGACACTATTCGATACATCGGGTTCGCGTCGCTGAACGGCGCGAAGGGGAGCATGTCCGAATGCATAATGCTGTCGAAGACGATGTGCGTGAAAGTGCCCAGCACCGCGCCTGCCGCAACGCTTGAAATGCGCAAGGCCTGCCACTTGAGCAGGTCGGGTAGCCAGAACCGTCTGGCAAAGGACCTGGCGGCGAGGAATAGCACCACTGTCATGAGCGCAACGAGTGTGGCGCCAATGTAGGTATGGAAGAATCGATGGACTGGGAACTGCTGGGTGCTCAGAAAGTAGAGCGACTCTAGATCGATTAAGACGTTCGCTGCGCAAAAACCTAGGAAGCTGATACGCTCTGGTGCGATTGCGTGAATTGCGGCTCCGGGGCCGAAGTGAAATGGTGTGATTGGCATAGGCCGGCGCTAGATTGCTTTCCGCATGAAGAGAACCTCGTTGGTTGATTCGCTTTCGACCTCAGCGAACCCCAGGCTTTCGTAAAGATCAACCGCCGCGACATTGTCTCTATATGCCCGTAAGGTGACCGCTTTGGCCTGCGTGCCAGCGAGTGCGGCCTCGATCAAATGCTGGCAAAGAGCGCGTCCGAGCCCGCGCCCTCGCGCATCCGGGGCGATGATGATTCGGCCGAGATGCACGGCATCCGCCTGGAATACCCAATACTGGCCAAAACCCAGCGGCGTTTCAATGTAATCGTCAACCAGGCAGTGGCTGGAAGTCTGGCAGCCCGGAATCGCCAGCGCAGCCGGCAAGTCAGCCGCAGTAAATGGATAGCTCAAAAGCGGGCCGGCCCAGCGGCGGGCAGCTGCCGCGTCCGGAATCCAGGAAGCGATCGTTTCAAAGTCAGGGCCATTTGCGGGGCGCAAATGCATGGCATCCCTCCACGGCATCACGCCGGGTACATCCCGTGGCAGCGCGCAAACAAGCGCGCCAGGCCAAACAGGGCGTCGATGTTCGGCGTCGCCACGCCGACGCGTTGGCCGATTTCCCGCACCGCGCCCACCAGGCTGTCCAGTTCCAGCGGACGCCCCGCCTCGGCGTCCTGCAGCATGGAGGTCTTGAATGCGCCGAGTTTGCGCGTGACGTTGTGGCGCTCTTCCGGCGATTCGGTAATATCGCAGCCGATATGGCGACCAATCTCCGCCGCCTCGCGCATTGCCGCGATACAGAAAGCGCTGGCCAGCGGATCGTCCAGTAGCTTGTCGGCCGTCGCGCCGGTCATGGCGGTCACTGGATTCGTGGTCATATTGCCCCACAGCTTGTACCAGATGTCGTAACGGATGCGCTGCGACAGCGTGACGTTGAAGCCGGCGTGGAGCAACAAATCGGCCACGCGGCGCGCACGTTCGGATTCGCCGCCGAAGGCTTCGCCCACGATCAAACCATTGCCCATGATGTGCCGCACCAGGCCCGGTTCCGGCGTTTGAGTGCTGGCATGGATCACGCAGCCAAGCACGCGATGGGCAGGCAGGGCCGCCGAAATGGCGCCGCCAGGGTCCACACTCTCTAGTGGCGCGTCGTCGAGGGCGGCAATGCCTTCGCCGAACCACCACGGCACACCATTCATCGCTGGCAGTAGCATGGTCTGCTCGCCCAGCAGCGGCGCGAGGGACGGCGCCAGTTCGCGCAGGGCCGGGCCTTTCACGGCGATGATCAGCAAATCCTGCGGCCCAAGTTCGCGCGCGTCAGCGGCAACCCGCGCCGGTGCGGTCAGTGTTTCGCCGCCCATCTGCAGGCGCCAGCCATGCTCCCGCAATGCCTGCAGCGTGGCGCCGCGTGCCAGGGCAGTCAGTTCGCACTGTCCGGCAAGGGCCAGGCGGGTGCCGATAAAACCGCCGATTGCACCGGCGCCGATAATGCAGACTTTCAATTGAGCGGCCATTTTGTGAGTTTTTCTGAACCGCGACGAATTGGGCGGTAAGTTAAGTAAATTCCAGCTCGCGAGTGTGCCGTATAGTGGCCGCCCCACGCAAGCCTGCACCGCGCATCACAATAGCGGTTTGATAGTTTTGTGCGACCGAAAAAAGATCCGTGGGCGAGCCGGAATATGTTGGTATGCGTGGCATACTTACTTATCGTTACTTGCTGCGAGAGGCCGCTTCATGGAGTATCGCGTTTTCTTAATTGACGATGTTGAAGCTACCAGGTCGCTCATGCGCATCCTGTTAGGCGAGACGCAGTACCGCGTTGTCGGCGAAGCAGGCACCTTGATGTCGGCACAGCAAAAGCTGTCATCGACGCCGACCGATATCGTCATTCTTGATTTGGAAATGCCGGATGGGAACGGCATCAACCTGGTTCCCCGGCTCATGGAAATCAATCCCAATATGGTCATCGTGGTTGCTTCCGCCCACAACGATGCCAGTAGCGTGCAAACTGCGTTGCAAATGGGCGCCCATGGATACATGATCAAACCATTTACTCCCAACGCACTGGAGAGCACACTGGCGCGCGCTTTGCGGCGTGCCGGATGCAGCGTCCCAATGAAGCGTTCAGAGTACTAGCGGGGGCTGGCATGCGGCTAGACGGAAGACTTAGGCTAGTGACGGGAATCGTTACGATTGTGATCGGCGTGACCGCGACCATTCCTTACCTTATCGATCGCCGCATCAATCAAGTGATCCAGGAGCTGGCCGACCTCTCCAAGCGCGAGCGCTACTACACAAACCTGCTCGGCATGCTGGGCGATGCGGAAACCGGGCAGCGTGGCTTTGTGATCACTGGTGATGAAGCCTACCTTACACCGTATGAGGGCGCGGTGGGAATGCTGCCACCGCTGCGCGAACAATTGCGCGGGCATCCGCGCAATCCTGAAGAAGCCGACTCCTTTCGCCAGATCGAAACGGTCATCGACCGCAAGCTCGCCGAGTTGGCGAAGACCGTGGAGCTGCGCCGGAATGCCGGGTTCGAAGCGGCCCACGCAATCGTGATCGACGGGACGGGAAAGGCGCATATGGATTTGCTCCGTAGCCTCATTGGTGAGCAGATCAGCGAGTACCGTTCGCTGCGCGATGAACTGCGGGAGCATTTGCTGGGCAATACCCGCATGGCGTCCAACATCAGCATCGGCGCCGGGATTGCGAATATTCTCGCGCTGTCCGCCGTCCTGGCCACTGCCCACATCACGTCGCGCAGGCGTCGCCTTGCCGAAGTGGCAGCCAGGGAGGCAAGCGCGGCGCTGGAGGCGCGTTCGCAAGAAGCGCACAGGCTCAATGAGCAGTTGGCAGGCAGTGCGCAATTGATGCATGCCCTGGACATGGCGCAGTCGCTTGACGAGTCTTCGGAAATTATCTCGGCTTACCTGAGTTGGCTGCTGCCGGAAACCGCCGGCACCTTGTACCTGCATCGCAATTCGCGCGACCTGCTCGAACGTAAAGCCTCTTGGGGTGATGATTCTGAGGAGCCGGAAAGCCTGGAGCCGACTGATTGCTGGGGCCTGCGCAGTGGTGGTGCGCATTTCTCGGAAGGCGAGAACGGCTTGCATTGCAAGCATGTTGCAAAGCCGGTCATCGCCAGGCCAAGATTGTGCGTGCCCCTGGTATCACAGGGCGAAGTCATTGGTTGCCTTACCGTGATGGGGGCGATTGACCGCGCGTGGGTTGAGCGCCTGTCCGAGCAGATTGCCATGTCCCTGAGTAATGTCCAGTTGCGCTTATCGCTGCGCCGGCAATCGGTTGTCGATCCGCTGACGGAGCTTTACAACCGCCGCTATATGGACGAAACGCTGAAGCGTGAGTTTGCGCGGGCGGCGCGCAACGGCAAGCCTGTGGCAGTCGTGATGGTGGACCTCGATCACTTCAAGCATGTCAATGACGACTTTGGGCATGAGGCGGGCGATGGGCTGCTGCGCGAAGTGGGGCGGATACTTCGCGAGAGTGTTCGCAAATGTGATATCGCCTGCCGCTATGGTGGCGAAGAAATGGTGCTGGTCATGCCCGAGTGCGACCTGGAAAGCGCCATGCGCCGTGCCTCCGGCGTGAGGGAGGCCATTGAGGCCCTGGTCTTTAGTTACCAGGGGCGCGTGGTGCCGGCTACCGCCTCGTTCGGGGTGGCGACCACCATGGAGGTGGAGGGCGCCACGCCGGAGACCTTGATAGCTTGCGCTGACAAGGCGCTATACCAGGCCAAGCGCACCGGGCGTAACCGCGTATGCAGTGCGGAGGCGCTACCAACGGCTGCCTAGTGGCAGTAGCGCTCGCGCAGCAGCTTCAGCATCGCCACGTTCTGGTCCCACGCGTTGCTGACCGGTTGGCCGGTGTAGGGCAGGGTGTAGGTGTAAGGCGCGGGGCCGAACTCCGGGGTCATGGTCATGCGCTCGGCGCCGTCGTTGCGGCGCAGTTCGATGATGCGGTCCCACCATGCCAGGTGTGCTTTCAGCGCGCCCTCATTTTCCGGTGCGCGGAAGTCCGCCACTTGCGGGCCTTGCTGGTGGCCGACGCGGGCGTGGATGTGGCGCACGCGCGGCAGCACTTTGTCCAGCATCGCCTCCTGGTCTTCCAGCAGCGATTCGCAGGCCACGCACCAGTGCGAGAGGTCGGCGTTCAATTGCAGCGCCGGCAGGCGGTCAAGGTAGGGCAGCAGCAGCATCGGGTGGCCGCTGAAGCGGCTGCGGTGGATTTCGTGCACCACCGGCACGCCGTGTTCCTTTGAAATCTCGGCGGCCAGCGCGATCAGTTCCTCGTTCTGCTGCCGGGTGTACCAGTCCTTGCCGGTGTGCGAGTTGACCAGCACCGGCTGCACTTCGCAGGCGTTGCGCAGCAGTTCGCCGAGCGCTTGCTTGTGGGCGGCGAAGTCGCTGTGGAACACTGTCTCCCATTGCGCGACAATCAAATCCAGGCCGGCGTTGGCAATCTTGTAGGCCCAGTTGTCGCGCTGCGAACGGTCCAGCGGCAGCGACATCTCAATGCCATCAAAGCCCGCCTCTTTTACCTTGGCGATGAAGACGTCCGGCGGCAGGTCGTTGCTGCCCCAGTGCGGGGCGAAGATGCTGATTTTCACAGGAAGCCTCGCACGGGGAAGCTGGCGTCGCGCTGGATCCAGTTGCGCTGGGAGTATTCGGTGCGGCCGTCGGTCACGTGCAGGGTGTAGGCGTGGCGCGAGACGGGCGAGCGGTTCGGGGCGCTGTAGTGGGGCAGCAGGCCGTGGAAGCAAACCAGCGAGCCGGCCTTGCATTCCAGGGGAACGGCGGTGGCATCGGTCGGCCACGGCGTGTCGTCGAGTTTTTCCACGCGCACCTGGTCGCCTTCACGGATGAAGCGTTCGCGCAGCGGCGTGCGGTGGCCGCCCGGTTCGGCCCACATGCAGCCGTTTTCCAGGGTGGCGTCTTCCAGCGCGAACCAGAAGGTGGTGACGCTGATCGGGGTGGTGTCGAAGTAGGTGGCGTCCTGGTGCCAGCGTACTTCGCCGCCGATGCCGGGCTGCTTGAAGATGTACATGGATTGCCAGACCTGCGGTTCGGCCAGGCCGATATCGCGCGCGATCTGCTCCAGGCGGGCGTCGGCGGTGAAGGCGCGGAAGGCCGGATCCAGGTCGTGCATGGCGTGGCCGATCTTGTTGATCGACAGTTCCTTGGCCTGTTTCAGCTGGCCGTCCGGGCCGAAGGCTTCTTCTTCAAAGAAGCAGCGCACGCTGTTGTCCGATGCCAGGAAGTAGTCGTCGGCCTTCGTTTCCTGTTCCTTGGTGGTGAAGATGCCTTGTGCCACCGTTGGGTCGAAGTCGTGCACGACTTGCGCGGCGCGGGCGCGCAGGGCGGCGATTTCTTCGGCGGTCTTAAAGCCGGGGATGACGATGAAGCCATCCTTGGCGTATTGGGCTTTCTGGACGTCGGTCAGCATATGCAGTGCTCCTGATGTGTAATTTCTTAATGCAGGTCATTGTAGGGAAGTGATTGGGCGCAAACAATGCGCAAACGGTTGACACATTGTCTCCAAAATAGAGACAATCGACCTCATGGACCAGCTTAGGGCAATGGAAATCTTCGTGGAGGTGGCGCGCCAGCGCAGCTTTAGCGGCGCGGCGCGCCGGCTGGGCATGTCGCGCGCCATGGTGAGCAAGCATGTGATCGCGTTAGAGGAGCGCCTGAACGCGCGCCTGCTGCATCGCTCCACGCGCGACGTGAGCCTGACCGACGCCGGCCAGGCCTATCTGGAACCGTGCGCGCTGGCGGTGCTGCAGGCGCAGGAGGCGGCGCGCGTGGTCACGCACGCCGGCATCGAGCTGGCGGGGCCGTTGCGGATACAGGCGCCGTCCAGTTTCGGCAGCGAGTGGCTGGCCGATGCGTTGGCCCGATTCAGCCTGCCGCATCCGCAACTGGCGCCGCTATTGCATGTGGACGATGCGCTGCTCGATCCGATCGAGCATGGTTTCGACCTGACCATCCGCGTCGGCGGCATTCCGGATAGCCGGGCGCTGGCGATCCGGCCGCTGGCGCCGTGCCGCGGCGTGCTGTGCGCGTCGCCGGCCTACCTGGCGCGTGCGGGCAGGCCGGAGACGCCTGAGGACCTGCACCGCCACCAGTGCCTGCATTTCAGCCACCTGACCGGCGGCGTGGCCTGGCATTTTTCGCGCGGCGAGGAACAGGCCACGGTGCGCGTGGCGCCGGCCTTCACGGCGAACAATGGCATGGTGCTGCAACATGCGGCGCTGCGCGGGCTGGGCATCGTCTACACCACCACCTTCCTGGCCTGGCGCGAAATGCTGGAAGGGCGGCTTGTGCCGGTGCTGCAGGACTGGGAGCTGCCCCTGAATCACTTGAGCGCCCTGTATCCCGCTACGCGCCAGTTGTCGCCCAAGGTGCGCGCATTGATCGATTTCCTGGTGGCGGAATACCAGCCGGTGCCGCCGTGGGATAAGGCGCTGGCGGAGGCGGGTTTGCTAACGGGGTTGTAAAATATATAATCCCGGGATGAATCAATCCCGTCTTCTCAATGTGGATGCCTTGCGCGGCTTTGCGCTACTGGGCATCCTGGCCGTCAATATCTGGTCCTTCGCCGATCCCTATTTCCGTAGTGGTGTCACCCGCGTCGCCTATAGCGGCGCGCTGGACGAGGCCCTGCGTTTTCTCGTAGCGCTGCTTTTCGAGGGCAAGTTCTACTTGCTGTTCTCGCTTTTGTTCGGCTATAGCTTTTCGCTGCAGATGGATGCGGCGCAGCGTGCCGGGGCAGACTTCAAGGCGCGCATGTGGCGGCGCGGCCTGGGCCTGTTCGCTTTGGGCGTTCTGCATGGCTGCCTGCTTTTCGAAGGCGACATCCTGAACTCCTACGGCTTGCTTTGCCTGATGCTGCTGTCGTGGCGCGAACTGGAGACGCGCCGCGCCTTGAAGCGCGCATGGCGCTTATTGCTCGTGCCGGCTTTGCTGCTGGGCGCTTTGGGCTGCTCGGCACTCTTCCTGGAGAGTGCCGCGGACGAGCGGAACGCCGTTCAAATCGCCGCGAAGCTGGCCGCGTTCCAGGGCAGTGCGGCCGCGACGCAAGCTTATGTGATGGCGCAATTCCCGGCCAACCTGGCAAACTTGCCGTTTATGGGGCCAAGCTCGCTGGCCATGTTCCTGCTGGGCTTTGTGGCGGGACGCGAGCGGCTGCTGGCGCGGATCGACAGCTTCCGCCATCTGCTGCCGCGCGTGCTGTGGATTTGCCTGCCGGTAGGGCTGGTGGGGTCGGCGGTTATTGCCGCTTACGGCACACTGTATCCTTCCATGGCAGGCGGTTTGATTGGCGTGTCGGCCAATATGCTGGTCGGGCCGTTCCTGACGCTGGCCTACATCGTGCTGCTCCTGATGCTGTTCGAAACCCGTGTGGGCGCGCGCTTGCAGGCTGCGTTGGCGCCGATGGGCCGGCTGGCGTTGAGCAATTACCTGTCGCAGTCGCTGGTGCTGGCTTTGCTGTTCACCGGCTATGGCCTGGGCTGGTGCAACCGCGTGTCGCCGCTGGGCTTGACGGGTATCGTGTTCGCCCTGTTCGGCGCGCAGATGGCGCTGAGCGCGTGGTGGATCCAGCGGCATACCTACGGCCCGGCAGAATGGCTGCTGCGCGCTGTCACTATTTGGAACTGGACTTCCTCTAGGCTGCGCGCTGAATGAACCAACACCGCCTCCTCAATGTCGATGCCTTGCGCGGCTTTGCGCTGCTGGGCATCCTGGCCGTCAATATCTGGTCGTTTGCCGATCCCTATTTCGCAGTCGGCATCAACAACCCGCGCTATGCGGGAGCGCTCGACCTGGCGGTGCGTTGCGTGGAGTCGCTGCTGTTTGAAACCAAGTTCTACCTGCTGTTCTCCTTCCTGTTCGGTTACAGCTTTACTTTGCAGATGGCGGCGGCGGAGCGGGCCGGGGCCGCGTTCCGTCCGCGCATGCTGCGGCGCGCCTGTGGGTTGATGGTGCTGGGCGTGCTGCATGGCTGCTTCCTGTTCTATGGCGATATCCTGCACCTCTACGGCGTGCTCAGTTTTGTGCTGGTGCTGTGGGCTGCTTCCGAGCGCGCGGCGCTGCGGGCCGCATTGATGCTAGTGCTGATGTCGGCGCTGCTGTTGGCGATGATTGGCGCGGTGCTGTTGCTGATGCCGCAGGACATGGCGCCCGATGCCAAGCCGGCCCTGGCCAAGCTGGCGGCCTATCATGGCGACTGGCGCGCCACGCTGGCTTACACCGCGAGCGAATTCCCTTCGACCGTAGCCTTGCTGCTGTTTGCGCAGGGGCCGAGCGCGCTGGCCATGTTTTTGCTGGGCCGGGCGGCCGGGCGGGTGCAGATGTTTGCGCATGTCGACGCCTTCCGCCATTTGCTGCCGCGCGTGCTGAAGGTGGGATTGCCGGTCGGGCTGGCGGGGGCTGCGCTGTATGCGGCGGCCTCCAGATACGAGCCGAGTGGCGCGATGATCCTGTTCGCCACGGCACTCAGCTTCCTCACCGCGCCCTTCCTGACCGCTGCCTATGTGGCCGGCTTGCTGATGCTGTTCGAGAGCCGCTTCGGCGCGCGCGTGGTGGCCGCGCTGGCGCCCATGGGCAAGATCGCCTTGACCAACTACCTGATGCAGTCGGTGGCGATGGCCGTGCTGTTCACCGGTTACGGCCTGCGCCTGTGCGACGAGCTGCCACCGGCGGCGGTGCTGGCGCTGGTGTTCGCCATCTACTTCACCCAAATGGTCCTCAGCGCCTGGTGGCTCAAGCGCCACACCTACGGCCCAGCGGAATGGCTGCTGCGCGCCGTAACCAACGGCAATGCCGCGCGCCGCTCTCCCGAAGCATATTGACCGGCTTCGATTTTTTTTCAAGTTTTTAGGACCCGGCAACCCAGCCGCCATCGCGGTAGATTTGATCATCGTCAAGGTAGACGGCGTCGGTCTGGACGAAGACGTCGACGTGGTAGCGCGCGTCTTTGCGCTTGAACTGGGGCTTTTGGTATTGGCCGTGTTTGGCGCCCAGCGAAAGGTGGATGCCGCACATGCGTTCGTAGGTGCCGATATCGTCCACCGTGCGTTCGCGCGAGAAGGCGCGGTTCATGCCGAAGCCCAGCTCGCGCACCCATACCTCGCCTTCATGGGCGCGGATGATGGCCAGCATATTGTCGAACTCCGGCGTGCTGTTCTCCGCTCCGACCACGCGGCCCTTTTCCACGATCATGGTGATCGGGGTGGCGGGGCGGTTGACGTGGAAGGTGGTGTCGCCGAACACGAACACCTTGCAGCGACCGTTGACCGATTCCAGGTCCTGCGCCTCGGTGAACACTTCGCCGATCGGGAACAGGCCGCCCACATTCTTCATGGCGCTGTAGTCGCCGATATTCAGCTTGGCTTCCTCAAACGGCGCAGCCCACACCAGCCGCTCGCCGCCGCTTTCCACCACGCCGCCACGGGCGCGGTCGATGCGCGCCTTCAGCGCGTGGCCCACACCGCGATAGTAGGCCGGATCGTAGGCCAGGGCGTCGATATACACCAGGCCTTGCGCGTCCGGCATGCGCGACAAATGCATATGCTCGATCACCTTCAACCCGCGCTTGAACAGCTCCATGCGGATGCGGTATTCATTCAGGCGGAAACTGGTGGTCTGCACCAGCACCACCAGGTCGCCCGCCTGTAGTTGCTCGAAAGCCGCAAGCACCTGCTCCGGCTGCACCCTGTCAAAGTCGATGAACTGGCCCGTCGGCAGGGCGGCGCGATAGGCCGCCGCCAGCACTTCGGACAGCGCGCAGCGCTGGTCGAAAACCACTAAAGCCTGTTGTGGCGGGGCGTATTCAATGGCGTGGGTCAGCAGGTCGCGCACATGGCGGGCTGCAGAATCCCATGCGGCAGGTGGAAAAGGCGTCATTTTGGAGCTATAAAGAGGATGGGGCCTGCGCATTATACGGTGTGCCGCCGCTTGTACCGGGAAGGGGGCCGAGGTAGAATCGGACAAATATAGCCGGGGAGAAACATTATCAGCACCCGGCCCACCATCGTGCGGGGAGCAGCAATGGGTGTACAGTTTGGCCAGGATTTGCCGCTGCAGCGGCCCGACAAGGATGACAGCCGCGCGGCCGTCTTCGTCCCTACTGCCAGTATCAAGGAAGATATCCTGAACCTCGTGCGCAAGGGCGCTGCGGTGGTCGGCTTTGGCAACCATGACCATACGCTGACCATTTACTACGAGAGCAACCGTTTCAACGAGCCGACCTTGGCCAAGTGGGAGCACAAGGCGCGCAAGGCCTACGACCGCCTGCTGGACAACCTGCCCACCACCTCCAAGATGGTATGCAAGCCGGAAAACTTCGAGCAGATCGGCTATATCAGTACCAAAGGCATCAGCATCCGTCGGCGCGCCAGCCTGGAGCGCTGGCTGGAGTTCTCGGACGCGCAGGACAGCGCGCCGGAAGGCGATAACGTCGCCTTTGCCCCGCCGCCGCCGCCCAAAAAAATCGTCGCCGAGTAAGCGCCAGTGCTACCATTTGCCCCGGGGCCGCGTTTTCCGCGCGCCGTATGGGAGGGACAAATGCAGGACGGCTTGCTTGGCGTATTCCTCTTGCTGTTGCTGGCATCCAACGCTTTGCGGCAGCTATTCACGCGCCGCGCGCGCGCCCATGGCGCCGACTTGGCAGCCGCCGACACGGCCGGCTGGCTGCTGTTCTTTGGCGTCACCTTCCTCGGCGCCGCCGTGATCGGGGTGCTGAACCTTTCCAAATTCCTCAACCTGGCCTTGTCCAGCACCCTGCTGGTATTCGGCCTGGCGGCGTTGGCTGGCGCCTTCCTGATCGGTCGCCGCTAAGGCCTGAATTTATCGATGCATGTCAAAAAGGAGATCGCATGAAAAGCATGATGACCGTGTTGCTGGCCAGCTTGGTGCTGGCTGCGGCCAGTGGCTGCCAGAAGCCGGACGACAAGCGTATCGGCCCGGCGGAGCAGGCCGGGCGCGAGATCGACAAGGCCGCCGTCACAGCGGGCGAGAAGCTGGGGCAGGCCGGTGAAAAGCTGGATGAGGCGGCGCAAAAGGCCGGTGAAAAGCTGAACCAGGCCACCGAAAAGATCGGCGAGAAGGTGGAGGAAGCAGGCAAGGATATCCAGGAGACGGCGCGCGAGGCGCGCAAGGGCAAGGACTAACGCCCCTTCAGTTGCCCGACTTGGATTTGAGCGGCACCACATTGGAGGGCGGCGGTTCGTCGGGCGCGCTGCCCAGCACCAGGGTCAGGTCGACAAAGCCGGCGCGCCAGGCCTGCTCCAGGTTTTGCTCGATCGCTTCCATCGAGGTCTGCTCGAAATTCTCGAAGCCGCGCACACCGTAGGCGCGGTTGCGGCCGTGGGCCTTGGCCAGGTAGAGCGCCATGTCCACCAGGTTGACCGCGCGTTCCCACGGCAGCGGCGTGCCGCCCGGCGCCAGCGGGAACGGTGCAAAGCCGACCGAGACGTTGACGTGGATCAGGTGGTCCTGGAACGGCACCGGCTGCGAGGAGATGCTGCTCAGGATGCGGCGCGCGATCTCGTCCACGCCATTGCGCGGGATGGCCGGCAGGAAGGCCAGGAATTCCTCGCCGCCCCAGCGCACGATCATGTCGGTCTCGCGCAGCGCCACGCGCAGGCTTTCCGCGATCATGCGCAGCACGGCGTCGCCGGCGGCGTGGCCGTAGGTGTCGTTGACGTGCTTGAAGTGGTCCACGTCCATCAGGAACAGGGCGCCGACAATGTCCTCGCCGTTGACGCCGCGCCGCTCCACCTGGTTATGCGTGCGCATATAGTCCTGGAAGTGGCGCCGGTTGTAGAGCGAAGTCAAAGGGTCGAGCGAGGACTGCGCTTTCAGCTCCAGGTTCTTCACCTCCAGCTGGGCATTGGCCTGGCGCACCTTGCGGTACAGCAGGCCGACAATCACGGCGGCCAGCGCGAACACCACGGCCAGCAGCCACCAGATGCGCTGCTGCAAGCGGCGCGCATTCAGCTCGGCGCTCTTGGCGTCGTTCTCGTGCGACAGCGATTCGATCTGGCGCTTCTTCTTCTCGGTGTCGTACTTTTCCTGCAGCTCCCACATGGCTTTCTTGCGCTGCGCCTCGAACATTTCGTTCGAGATGGCGCGCTCGCGGTGGTAGGCTTCCACCGCGCCCTGGTAGTCGCCCACGCGCTCCAGCGCCTGGCCGTACTCCGTGAGCAGGGCTTGCAGTTCCGGCTTGTCGCCGGTCTTTTCGAAATAGGCCATGCCGAGCGCGAAGGACTTCTTGCCTTCGGCGACCTTGCCGGTGCCCATATAGGCCTGGCCGGCGTTGATGCGGGAGGTGGCCTCGATGCTGGCGTCGCTCGCGTCGCGTGCGGCGGCGCCGGCTTCGTTGGCAAAGCGCAGCGCGGTCGTGAACTCGTGCAGCTTCAGGTTGATGTCGGACAGGTTCACCAGCGTGGTGGCGATCATGCGCTTGGCGCCGATCTTGCGCGTCAGCTCCAGGTTGTTGAGCAGGGCGCGCATGGCGCGCTTGTACTGGCGCGTATCGACGGCCAGGCCGTATTCGGTGTTGTTGGCGATCGACAGGCGGCCGGGCGAATTCAACGTTTCCGATACTTCAAAGGTTTCCGCCAGGGTCTCCCAGGCCTTGTCGTACTCGCGCATTTGCGTGTAGAGCAGGGTCAGGGCATTCAGTGCGCTGGCCAGCGGCACCTTGTCGTCGGCCACTTGCTGCGCCAGGTCCACGGCCGACTGCAGCCGGTTCAGCGCCACCGGGTAATTGCCTTGCTCGGCGTAGCTCTGGCCGGCGGTGATGGTGGCCTGCACGCGCAGCACCAGGTCGCTGGTGGTGTTGGCCAGCTTTTCCGCTTCAAACGCCAGTTCATGTGAC
The DNA here is from genome assembly GCA_046523935.1 of Massilia sp. SR12. Lineage (GTDB taxonomy): Bacteria > Pseudomonadota > Gammaproteobacteria > Burkholderiales > Burkholderiaceae_D > Rugamonas. The sequence goes on from CP159586.1 coordinate 5,582,600, forward strand.
AGCTGGCGCTCGTTCATCGCCGAGCGCACATAGGCTTTGGTGAGCAGGCCCTTGGCGATGATGATCTTGTTGTCCTGGGCGCGGCCGTAGGCGTGCAGCTCGTCCGCCAGCACCAGCGCGCTGTCGAATTTGCCCAGGCTGCGGTGGGTCAGGGCCAGTTGCGCCAGGAATTCGGCGCGCGTCAGGACCGGTGCGCTGCGCGCTTGCGGCTCCATTTGCTGCAATTGGACCAACGCTTGTTCCGGCACGAAGCGCACTTGCTCGCGGATCTGGGCGATATCCTTGTCCAGCGGGGAAGGCGATGCTGCCTGGGCCAGGGCGGACAAGGACGCAAGCAGGCAGGCGCCAAGCAGTTGGTGAAGGCGCTGGGTGAAGGTCGAAACCGGAAAGCCTGGCACTGGGGTCCTTGAGTGTTGCATGAGCGTGAGGTGCGACCCATTATATTCCTGTTGCAGGCTGGAAAGCCGCATGGGGACTCACTATTTGCCGGCAAATGGCGTCAACTGTGGGGAAAATGCAAGTTGGAATTCCACTAGTGTAACTAGTTGCGCAATATTACAACTCATCCGGCGAAATCGACCATTCGTCGCATGCCGGCTGTGCGGGTTTTTCGCCGCCGTTATAGTCGCCCAATCAACCAAAACGGGGACTGATCCATGCTCGAATTACGCAATGTGTGTAAAGCCTACCGCGACCTGAAAGCGGTGGATGACGTGTCGCTGACTCTTGGTACGGGTGTGGTGGGGCTGGTTGGTCACAACGGTGCGGGCAAAACCACCCTGATGCAGCTGGTGGCCACGCTGGCGCGGCCCACCTCGGGCAGCATCCTGTTCGACGGCGTGGATATTGTGCGCCAGCCGGACGCCATGCGGCGCCGCCTGGGTTTCCTGCCGCAGGAGTTCGGCGTCTACCCCAACCTGTCGGCGCTGGAATGCATGCAGTATTTCGCGGCGCTGAAGGGCGTGCGCGACCCGGCGCGCATCCGCCACCTGCTGGAACTGGTCAACCTGGCCGAGCATGCGGCGCGGCCGGCAGCCTCCTTCTCGGGCGGCATGCGGCGCCGCCTGGGCATTGCGCAAGCATTGCTGAACGACCCGGACATCCTGATCGTGGACGAGCCGACCGCCGGCCTGGATCCCGAGGAGCGGCTGCGCTTTCGCCGCCTGCTGTCGGAGCTGGGCTTCGGCAAGCTGGTGATCGTTTCCACCCATATCGTGCCGGACGTGGAAAGCATTGCCGGGCAACTGGCGATCATGCGCAAGGGACGCCTGATGGCGCTGGAGACGCCGGACGAGATCTTGCAGCGCGCGCGCGGCCAGGTGTGGCAGGCCAGCGTGGACACGGCGGAATACGAGGCGCTGCGCAGCCGGCTGCATGTGCTGCACGCGCAGCGCCAGGGCGCCCAGGTGCAACTGCGCGTGGCGCACCCCGGCATGCCGTTTGCCGGCGCGCTGGCGGTGGAGCCGAGCCTGGAGGAGGCCTTGATGGCGCAGCGCTATGCGCTGGCGGAGGCGGCATGAGCTGGCACGCCTTGCGCGTGATCGCGCTCAACGAAATGCGGCTGCGCATGCGGCGCGTGTCGACGCTGGTGGTGTTGCTGGCGGCGGTGGGCTTGTGCTGGCTGGCGATTGCCGATCCGGCCGACGGCGTCACCATGATGGTGATCGACCACAAGCGCGTGCTGTACACCAGCCAGGCGCTGGCCTTCGGCAGCGCGCATATCGCGGGCATGCTAGTCGGCCTGGCCGGCTTTTACCTGCTGCGCGGGCGCACGGCGCAGGACCTGGAGAGCGGCATGGGGGCGGTGATCGCGGCCACTGGCGCCGGCAATGGCTTGCTGTCGGCCGGGCGCTGGCTGGGCGGGGTGGCGTACCTGCTGCTGGTCGTGCTGGCCTATCTGTACTCGACGCTGGCTTTGCATGCCTTGCGCGGTGAAGGGCCGCTGCAGCTTCTGGTGTACCTGCAAACATATGCGCTGATGCTGCTGCCGCTGGTGGGCTATTGCGCGGCGTGCGCGGTGCTGTTCGATAATCTCGGTCCGCTGGTGGGCAAGCGCGGCGACGTGCTGTTCTTTATCCTGTGGTGCCTGCAGTTCGGGGTGTTGGTCGGGGTGATGGAGAACCCAGGCACGATCTGGCCCATGCTGTTTGATTTTTCCGGTTTGTCGGTGGCGTTGACGACGCTGCGCGAGCACTACGCCACCACCAATTTCACACTCGGCCGGAACGCCTTTGACAAGGCGCTGGCGCCGATCGTGATGCCGGAGCTGATGTGGGGCTGGCGCGGCTTGGGTCTGCGCGGCGCGAGCATGGCCTTGTCGATGTTGGTGCTGCTGCCGGCGGCGTTGTTCTTCCACCGCTATTCGCCGGACCGCGTGCGCCAGCGTTCGGCGCGCCGCAATCGTTTGCTGGCGCTGGCGGATCGCGCTTTGCGGCCGGTGGGCTGGATGCTGCGTCCTTTGCCGGCGCTGGCGATGCGGGTGCCTGGCTTTGCGGGGGAGGTGTTGGCGGAGGTGGCGCTGGTGCTGGCGATGGCGCCGGCTGCGGCGCTGGCTTTGACGGGTATCGGCATGGCGGCGCTGTTTTCCGAGGGCTCGGCACTAGCGGGTGTAATGATGGGCGGCGTCGCTTGCTGGGGCGTGCTGGTGTGCGGTATCGCGCCGCGCGATTGGCAGAACGGGGCGGATGCGATGACGGCGGTGCTGCCGGGTGGCGCGCTGCGCCGTTTCCTGCGCCAGTGGGCGGCCAGCCTGGTGCTGGCGGCGCCGCTGGGCGTGGTGGCGCTGCGTTGGGCGGCGCTGGAGCCGGCGCGCGCGCTGGCTGCCGTTGCGGGCGTGGCGGCCTTGGCGTCGGTGGCGGCGTTGTTGGGGGGGGTGACGCGGGGGGCACGGCTGTTTCTCGCGCTGTTCTTGTTCACCTGGTATGTGGCGATTAACTCGCCGAAGATGGCGGCGCTGGATTTGGTCGGCTTCAATGGGGCGGCCACCGTGGCATCGGCTGCCGCGTGGGGCTTGGCCGGCGTGCTGGCGTGGCTGGCGGCGCTTGCGGCCAGCCGCCGTCAGGGCGGCTGAACGCTGCGCTGCGGCGGCTGGGTCAGAACTCTTCCCATTCGTCGGCGGCTGCGGCCTGGCGGGCCGCCGCACGCGCGGCTGGGCGGGCCACAGCGCGGCCGGCGGCGGGCGGCGCGGCCGCTGATGCCGATGCCGGGCTGGAGCCGACCGGGCCGGCCGCCTGCCGTGCTGGCGCCTGTGCCGTCGACGCGGCGGCAGCGCTTGGCGCGGCGGGGCGTGCGGTCGGGGCCGACGCGTGCGCCGGGGCACGCGCCTTGGATGCGCTAACGGTGGCAATGGCGCTGGTGTTGGTGCGCGGGGCCGGCGCGCTGTGGCCGCCGCCCTTCAGACGGAAGATGCTGACCGCCTGCGCCAGCGATTGCGCCTGCTCCTGCAAGCTCTCGGCGGCAGCGGCCGCCTGCTCGACCAGTGCCGCGTTCTGCTGCGTGATCGCATCCATCTGCCCGATGGCCGTGTTCACTTCCCCGATGCCGCTGCTCTGCTCCTGGCTGGCACTGGTGATCTCGCCCATGATGCCGGCCACCTTGTGCACCGACTCCACAATGCGCTGCATGGTGTCGCCCGCCGTATCGACCAGCCGCCCGCCTTCCTCCACGCGCGCGACGGAGGCCCCGATCAGCTCCTTGATTTCCTTGGCTGCCGCCGCGCTGCGCTGCGCCAGGTTGCGTACCTCGGACGCCACCACCGCGAAGCCGCGCCCCTGTTCCCCAGCGCGCGCTGCTTCCACCGCCGCGTTCAGGGCCAGGATATTGGTCTGGAACGCAATGCCGTCGATCACCCCGATGATGTCGCTGATGCGCGCCGAGCTATCCTTGATCGCCCCCATGGTATTCACCACCTGCGCCACCACATCGCCGCCTTGCCCCGCCACGTCGGCCGCTTCGGCCGCCAGTTGGTTGGCCTGCTGCGCGTTGGTGGCGTTCTGTTGCACGGTATCGGTCAGGGTCTCCATCGCGCTTGCCGTTTCCTCCAGTGAGGAAGCCTGTGCCTCGGTGCGCGCCGACAGGTCGGCATTGCCGGTGGCGATCTCGCTGGTGGCTACCGTCATCTGGTCGGTGCTGCTGCGGATATTGCCGATCATATCGGCCAGGCCCTTGTTGATATGCTCCATCGCCAGCAGCAGCTGGCCGATCTCGTCGCGCCGTTCGGTGTCGATGTCCTGGCTCAAATCGCCGCTGGCAATGCACTCCGCCGTGTCGATGGCCTGCTGCAGGCCGGAGCGGATATAGCGGTAGGCGAACAGCAGGCAGCCCACCGCCGCGATCACCGACAGCGTCTGCAGCACCTGCGCCATGAGTTGCGCCTTGTCGAAGGCCGCTGTGGCTGCGGCGACTTCGGCCCCGGTGCGCTCGTCAAGCAGCGCCAGGAACTCGTTCACCGGCTTCATGATCTTGGCCTTGTTCTGGTGATAGGCCTTGTCGTGCATGACGCGGCGCGCCATCTCCAGGTCCGGCTCCGCCTCGCGCGTGAAGCCGCCCTTGCCGTCGTCGAACTTGCCCTTGACCGCGTTCATGGCGATCACCTCGGTGCGCACCAGCTCATTGGAGTTGGCCTCCGCCTCCTTCAGCTTGGCGAATTCCTGCTCGGTGAAGCCGGCTTGTTTCATCAGCTCCGACAGCGCCACCGTTGCGCCGGACGAAGGCGGGACCGGCGCGCCGGCCGCCACAAAGTCCCAGTAGATACGCTCGTAGTTTTTCGGACGCGGCTTCTGGCCGTTGCGGATGGCCAGGATGTCCATGTACTGCTGCTCGTAGGCCGCCTCGCCCGACACCACATACACGCGCGCCAGGCGGGTCAGGTCGTCCGAACTTTGCCGCAGTTCGTCGGCCAGCAGGTAGGACTGGTAGCGCGAATCGGCCGCGCGGTTGGCTTCCGCCGCCTTGCTGTCGACCCGCACCAGGGCCAGGGTGGTCATCGTCGCCAACACCACCGTGATGGCGAAGAAGGCTATGAAGATCCGCTTGATCGATAGATTCTTTTGCATGACGCCGCCCCCGTTGCGATCTTTTTGAAAGAACACTCCAGGGACAGCATACGCCGACTAGCGATCTACTAGTAATACCTTTTGCGTCGACACAACAAGTTACGCGGCCAGTTGTTGTAAAAGGTAGAGGCGTTGATAAAGACCGTTTTCAATCTGCATCAAATCCTCGTGCGGGCCTTGCTCCTCGATGCGGCCATGGTTCAGCACCACGATGCGGTCCGCTGCGCGGATGGTGGACAGGCGGTGCGCGATGGCGATGATGGTGACCTGGCCGCGCAGCTCATTCAGCGCCACCTGCACGATTTGCTCGGTGTGCGAATCGATGCGCGAGGTCGCCTCGTCCAGTAGCAGGATGCGCGGCTTGCCGGCCAGCGCACGTGCGATGGCGATCAACTGCTTCTGGCCGGAGGACAGGCGCGAGCCGCCTTCGCCCATCACCGTATCGTAGCCGTCTTCCATCGCCATGATGAAGTCGTGGCAGTGCGCCGCGCGCGCCGCGCTCTCAATCTCCTGCTGCGACAGACCGCGCCCCATATCGATATTCTCGCGCGCCGAAGCGGCCAGCAGGAAGGGGTCTTGCGGCACCAGGCCGACATCGGCGCGGAACTGCTCGTTGTCGATTTCGTCCAGCAGCATGCCATTGATGCGGATGCTGCCGTGCGGCGCCGGGTAGTAGCGCAGCAGCAGGGAGAGCAGGGTCGACTTGCCGCTGCCCGTATGGCCGACGATGCCGAAGAAGGAACCCTGCGGGACCTGCAGCGACAGGTCGTGCAGCACGCGCTGGCCTGCGATGTATTCGAAATCCAGGTGGCGGATATCGGCCGCCGGCGCATTCTCGTCGTTGGCGGCGTGGCGCACATGCGCGGCACTGGCGGCATTGTGCTCGGGCGCCACCGGCTCGTCCAGCAGGACCGCCACGCGCGCGGTCGCCACCACCGATTGCTGCAGTTGGCTGAACTGCATGGTGATCTGGATCAGCGGCTCGATCACGCGCGCGATGTAGTTGATGAAGGCATACAGCACGCCCACTTCCGCCGCGCTCATATCGCGCTGGCCGAAGACGAAGATGACCGACGCCAGCAGCAAGATGTTCAGCATGTCCAGCGCGGGGCGCAGCAGCCAGGCGTTGGCGCGGATTTCCGCCATGCGCTGGGTGTAATGGTCGGCATTGGTGGCGGCGAAGCGCTGGCCGAAGCGCAGCTCCGCGTTGTTCGCCTGCAGCACCGTCATGCCGCCGATGGACTCCGCGATCTGCGCGTTGATATCGCTGCGCAGCTGGCGCGCGCGAGTCACCGCCGGCGCGCTCAGACGCTGGTACAGCCACACGATCAGCAGCACGAAGGGCAGCAGCGCCACCACGATCAGCATCAGGCGCCAATCCAGCCAGCCCATGGCCGCCACGGTGCCGACCAGCACGATGGTGCTGTCCAGGATCACGAACAGCACCTGGATATAGAGGCCTTTCACCGCCTCGGTGTCATTGGTCACGCGCGACACCAGTTGGCCGGTGATGGCGCGGTCGAAGAAGGCCATCGGCAGTTTCAGCACGTGGGTGTAGACCCGCTCGCGCAGGCGCTGCACCGAGCGCATGGCCACGCCCGACAGGCGCAGCAACTGGCGGTAGCGCACCCAGGTTGAAATCCAGCCTGTCACCAGCACGCCGGCCAGCAGCATGGCCATCACCGGCCAATCGAGGTGCTTGGGCAGCAGGTGGTTGTCGATCAGGCGCTTGCCCAGCAAGGGGCCCAACACTTCCAGGCCGGCCGCCACGGTCAGGAACAGTACCGCCCAGCCCAGGTGGTGCAGGTCGGGGCCGGACGCCTCGCGCAGCAAGCCGTAGGCCTGGCGCGTTTGTTGGCGCGCGCTCGCGCGCTCAGGTGAGTTATCAGGCTGCGTCAAGGCTGGCCTCCAGTTGTTGATAGCGCCACTGGCTGGCATACCAGCCGTTGAGCGCAAGCAGTTCTTCGTGCGAGCCCGATTCCGTGATGCGGCCATGCTGCAGCACCACGATCTGGTCCGCATCCACCACCGCACTCAGGCGATGGCTGGCGATGATCGCGCTGCGCGTGGTGTGGGCGCGGCGCAGCTCCTCCAGGTGTTGCAGGATGGCGGTCTCGGTGCCGGTATCCACCGCCGACAGCGCATCGTCCAGCAGCAGCAAATCGTTATCCGACAGCAGGGCGCGCGCAATCGCCACGCGCTGGCGCTGGCCGCCGGACAAGGTGATACCTTTCTCGCCCACTTCCGTTTCGTACTGGTGCGGGAAGAGCAGGATATCGTCGTGGATCGCCGCCAGGTTGGCCGCGCGCTCCACCTCCGCGCGCGTGGCTTCCGGTCGCGCCAGCGCGATATTCTCCGCAATCGAGGCCGAGAACAGGAAGGACTCCTGCGGCACCCAACTGATCGCCGCGCGCAGCGCCTGCAAGGTATAGGAATCCAGCGCCGCCCCGTTCCACAGGACCTGCCCGCTGGTCGGCGTGACCTGGCGCAGCAGCACGCGCAGCAAGGTCGATTTGCCGCAACCGGTCGGCCCTACCAGGCCCAGGGTCTGGCCCGGCTTCAGCACCAGCGAGATGTCGGCCAGCGCGCGCTCCTGCTGGCCGGGATAGGCAAAGCCCACGCCGCGCAACTCCAGGTCGCCCGCAGCGACGTGCGGCAGGGTGCCGTGATCCTCAATGGTGAGCGGGGCATCCAGCATCGGCTGCAAGCGCGCATAGGCTGCGCGGCCACGCTCGATCAGCGACAGCACCCATCCCGCCGCGAACATCGGCCAGATCAACTGGCCCAGGTACATGCTGAAGCTGGTCAGCTCACCGATGCTCAGCTCATTGCGCCACACGAGGTAGCCGCCCAGGCCCAGAGACAGGCCGGTGGCCGCCGTCAGCGTCAAACCGACCGCCGGCTCATAGGCCGCCTCCCAGCGCTGCGCCGTCAAGCTGGCATCCGCCGCCGCGCCGGCCAACTCCTCGAAGCGCTGGCTGCTACGCGGCTCCAGGCCCAGCGCGCGCAAGGTGCGCACGCCCGACAAGGTCTCCTGCACGTGGTCATTCAAAGCGCTGAAGCGCGTCAGTGAATCCGCCGACGCGGTATGGATATGCGAAGAGATGCGCCAGAACGCCCACGCCATGAGGGGGAAGGGAATCAGCGCAAACAGCGCCAGGCGCCAATCGACGCCCACCAGCATCATGCCCAGCACCAGCAGCAAAGTCAGCGTGCCATCGAAGCCCGCCAGCATCGCTTCGCCGGCCGCCATTTCAATCGCATCGATATCATTGGTGGCCAGCGCCATCAGGTCGCCGGTGCGCTGCTTCTGGAAGAATTGCGGGCCTTGCAAGGAAAGGCGGCGATAGAAGCGCGTGCGCAACTCCACACCCAACTGGTAAGCCGCCGAAAACAGCTTCATGCGCCAGGCCACGCGCAAGCCGTAGTTGGCCAGGCCCAGCAAGAGCAGCAAACCGACTGCCTGCCACAGCGCCTCCCGGCCAAGTTTGCCGGCCGCCAGGCCATCGACCATCAAGCCGATCTGGCGCGGAATCAGGATACCGATGATTGCAACGCCGGCTAACATAGCGCCGGCCGCTGCATAAGGACGCCAGTGGCTACGGACAAAGCCACCGATCAGGCGCGATAAACTCATATGCTTAGAAGAAAATTGCTGCGAAGAGCCTGCTAGCATACATCAGCGCAGATTTTCCCGCCGGCGACGAAAATCGGGGTCAGGTCTGGCAATCGGACATTTTGCGCAGCAAAATGTCCGATTGCCAGACCTGACCCCGATTTTCGATCCGCTTTACTTCTTGGACTTCGGTGCTTCTTCGGCTTCGACCTTGGCTTCCGGTTTCGGCGCGGCTGGTTTGGCTTCGGCTTTTGGTGCTTTCGGCGCTGCGGCAACCGGCGCTGCAACCGGTGCTGCAACCGCTGCTGCCACTGGCGCTACAACTGGCGCTGGTGCGGCGACCGGGGCTGCCAGTTTTGGCACTTTCACGGCTTGCTTGCTGGCTTCCTTGATCTGCTCTTGCGCTGCCTGGAACAGCTCGCTCTGGGTCTTGCTGGCGATGCTGAACAGCTCGCGGCCGTAGGCGAAGACGCCGTCGAAATTCGGGACGCTGGCGGTGCTCTTGGCGAAGAATTCCTGCGGGTCTTTGGCTTCCAGCAGTTCGCGCGCGGTGGCGGAACCTTTGGCGACGTTGGCCTTGGTGGTGCTCAGGTTGAGGGCGATCACCTTTTGCGCGCCTTCGAAGGCGGTGGAGGCGAAGTGGTTGAGGATTTTCAGCTGCGCTTCCAGCTGCGACTTGGTGGCTGCGGAAAATTGCTCGGGAATCGAAAACATATTCTCTCCTGGAACGATGGGAAATGGTGCGCTGCAATAAGTCCATTCTAGCGGCGAATTATTGCAATGGAAAGACATTTCTGCCTACTTTTGAAGCAGAAGTTATGCACCGCAACATTGCGTGCGCGGCGCCGCCTGCCTACAATCGGCCATCCTTACCTGTGGAGCCCGCGATGGACCTTGTGATCCGCCATGCCAGCCTGCCCGATGGCCGCCAGAATATCGACATTGCGATCGCGGGTGGCCGCATCGTCGATGTCGCTCCTGCCTTGCAAGTAAAGGCCGCACGCGAAATCGACGCCGAGGGCGACCTGGTCGCGCCGCCCTTCGTCGATGCGCATTTCCATATGGATGCCACCCTGAGCTACGGCTTGCCGCGCGTGAACCAGTCCGGCACCCTGCTGGAGGGCATTGCGCTGTGGGGCGAGCTGAAGCCGCAATTGACGCAGGAGGCCCTGGTGGAGCGCGCGCTGCAGTACTGCGATTGGGCCGTGGCGCGCGGCCTGCTGGCGATCCGCACCCATGTGGATGTATGCGACGACCGCTTGCTGGCGGTGGAGGCGTTGCTGGAAGTGAAGCGCCGCGTCGCGCCTTACCTCGATCTGCAGCTGGTCGCCTTCCCGCAGGATGGCGTGTTGCGCAGCCCGACCGCGCTGGCCAACCTGAAGCGCGCCATTGCGCTGGGGGTGGACGTGGTGGGCGGCATCCCGCATTTTGAGCGCACCACGGCCGATGGCGCCGAGTCGGTGCGCATCCTGTGTGAGTTCGCGGCCGAGCAGGGCTTGCGCGTGGATATGCATTGCGATGAGTCGGACGACCCGCTGTCGCGCCATATCGAAACCCTGGCTTACCACGCGCAGCGCCTGGGTCTGCAGGGCAGGGTGGCCGGTTCGCACCTGACCTCCATGCATTCGATGGACAACTACTATGTGAGCAAGCTGCTGCCGCTGATCCGCGAAGCCGGCGTGGCGGCCATCGCTAATCCGCTCATCAATATCACCCTGCAGGGCCGCCACGACAGCTACCCCAAGCGGCGCGGCATGACCCGCGTGCCGGAGATGCTGGCCGCCGGCATCGAGGTCGCCTTCGGCCACGATTGCGTGATGGACCCGTGGTACAGCCTGGGTTCGGGCGATATGCTGGAAGTGGCCCATATGGGACTGCACGTGGCGCAGATGACGGGCCAGGACGCCATGCGCCAGTGCTTCGAAGCGGTGACCAGCGCCCCGGCGCGCATCCTGGGCCTGGAAGGCTACGGCCTGCAGCCCGGCTGCCATGCCGACCTGGTGCTGCTGGACGCGGCCGATCCGGTGGAGGCGCTGCGCCTGCGGGCAGCGCGGCGCATGGTGCTGCGGCGCGGGCGCGTGGTGGCGGAGTCGCCGCGCGCGCGGGCGCGGCTGGATTTGCCGGGGCGCCCGGCAGAGGCCGATTTCCGGCTCGGCCGGCGCGCTGGACTTGCCAAGGAAAATGCATGAAAATTGAGCATCATTCCTGCCAGTGGGAGCCGCTTTGAAAGACATCGTCATCCGCCCGGCCACCGAGGACGATTTCGACTCCATGTGGACCATTTTCCAGGAGTTGATCGCCAGCGGCGACACCTATTACTTTGCGGCCGACACCAGCCGCGATGATTGCCACGCCTATTGGTTCGGGCGCGGCGTCAAGGCCTGGGTGGCGGTGCTGAACACCGGCCGCCTGCTGGGCATGTACCGCCTGCTGTCCAACCAGCTTGACCGCGGCGCCCACGTGGCCAACGCCTCCTTCATGGTCAGCCCGGCCGCGCAAGGCGTGGGCATCGGCAAGATGCTGGGCCGCCACTGCCTGGAACAGGCGCGGCGCGACGGCTACCTGGCGATGCAGTTCAACTATGTGGTCAGCACCAATGTCTCGGCTGTGCTGCTGTGGAAGCGGCTCGGCTTTTCCGTAATCGGCACGCTGCCGCGTGCTTACCGCCACCAGCAGCTCGGTTTTGTTGACGTGTATGTGATGTACAAGTTCCTGGCCGATCCCAACGATTGGCCTGAACAATGATCACTACCCAACGACTGACCCTGCGCCCCCTCACACTCGACGATGCTCCGTTCTACCTGAAGCTGCTGAACGAGCCGTCCTTCCTGGAAAACATTGGCGATAAAGGCGTGCGCGACCTGGACGGTGCGCGCGCGGCCATGCAAGCCGGCCCGATCGACATGCAGGCGCGCCTGGGCTACTCGCTGTGGCTGGTGCTGCGCCAAGAGGACGGCGCCGCCATCGGTCTGTGCGGCCTGATCAAGCGCGACACCTTGCCCGGCACCGACATCGGCTATGCCTACCTGCCGGAACACTGGGGCAAGGGGTATGCCTGGGAGGCGGCGTCGGCCGCCATGGCCTATGGCCGCGATGTCGTTGGCTTGCCGTGCTTGCTAGGAATTGTGTCGCCAAGCAATACCGCCTCATCGCAATTGCTGCGCAAGCTGGGTATGCATCTGGTGGATCGCATCGAGCCCAATACAGACTTGTATCGCATGGAGTTCCCGCTGCACAACACGTAGGCGTGGGCCAAGATTGGTTTCTTGGCTTTTACTACTTTAGAGCGCATGATTTGGATAGCAGACCGGAAGTGGGCATAATGTTGCCCATAAGAAAAATCCGGCGAATAGCCAATCCAAAAAGGGATACAAATCATGAACTTCGGGAACCTAAAAATCGGTATCCGCCTGGCGTGCCTGGGCGGATTTTTTTTGCTCGCGCTTTTGGTGGTGGGCTTCCAGGGCTGGAGTGCTATCGGCACCATCAAGGCCGATAATGCGCTCAGCATGCAACGCTCGGTCGAGCTGACCCAGGCTGTCGATACCGCGCGCAGTGCGCAGGTGGAATTCAAGATCCAGGTGCAGGAATGGAAGAACATCCTGGTGCGTGGCCATGACGCGGCGCTGCTGGACAAGCACTCCAAGGCCTTCACCAAGAGCGGCCAGGCCACCATTGGCGAGCTGCAAAAGCTGTCCGGCTTGCTGACCAAGTTGAAGATGCAGACCCCGCTGGTGGACGAAGCGATCAAGATGCAGGAAGACCTGAGCAAGGCCTATGGCGCGGCTCTCAAGCAGTTCGATTCGGCCAACCCGGAGAGCTACAAGATTCTGGATAAGGCAGTGCAGGGCATGGACCGCGCGCCGACCAAGAAGATCGACGACATCGTCGATTTCATCGATGTCCAGGCCAAGAAGAATGCGGGCGAGGCAGTCGCGGCGGCGGAGGCGAGCAGCCGTGCCGCCACCATTACGCTGCTGATCGTGCTGGTGGTGACGACCGCGATCGGCGCTGCTTTCCTGTGGTGGATTGTAAAGGGCATTACGCGTCCGCTGGATCAGGCGCTGAATATCGCCAAGACCGTGGCGGCGGGCGACCTGCGTTGCGATGTGGACGTGACCAGCAAGGATGAAGTGGGCGAATTGCTGACGGCGCTCAAGCAAATGAGCGGCAACCTGTCGGATATCGTGAGCCGAGTCCGGGTTGGCACCGAGACCATTGCCAGCGCATCGGGTCAGGTGGCGACGGGCAGCATGGACCTGTCGTCGCGTACCGAGCAGCAAGCCAGTTCGCTGGAAGAAACCGCGTCCTCCATGACGGAGCTGACCAGCACCGTGAAGCAGAACAACGAGAACGCGACGCAGGCGCGCAAGCTGGCCGACGAGGCTTCCAACGTGGCGGTGCGCGGCGGTGCCACGGTGTCGGAGGTGGTGCAGACCATGGGCGCGATCAACGAGTCGTCGCGCAAGATCGTGGATATCATCGGCGTGATCGATGGCATCGCGTTCCAGACCAATATCCTGGCGCTGAATGCGGCGGTGGAAGCGGCGCGCGCCGGCGAGCAGGGGCGCGGCTTTGCGGTGGTGGCGGGCGAGGTGCGCAACCTGGCGCACCGCTCCGCTGCGGCGGCCAAGGAGATCAAGGAGCTGATCGGCGATTCCGTGGAGCGCGTGGAGGCGGGCAGCCGCCTGGTGGGCGAGGCCGGCGTGACCATGGAGGAGGTGGTGACCAGCGTGCGCCGCGTGACCTCGATCATCGGCGAAATCGCGATGGCGACCGGGGAGCAGAGCGAGGGCATTTCGCAGATCAGCGATGCCATCAGCCAGATGGATAGTGTGACGCAGCAGAACGCGGCGCTGGTGGAGGAGGCGGCTGCCGCCGCCGAGGCCTTGCAGCAGCAGGCTGCCAGCTTGTCGGAGGCGGTGTCGGTGTTCAAGGTGCACGAACCGAGCGGCGCTGCCGGTCGTCCGCGCATGTCCGCAAGCCGCAGCCTGCGCACTTTGCCGGCTTAAGGTTTGCCTCCCGGCGCTGGCTTGGCGAAGAACCAGGCCAGCGCAATATGCACGCGGCTGGCCCACGATAACTCGTTGTGGCGGCCGCCTTCATCGGCGATGAAGAGCAAGTCGCGGCCTTCGCGGTAGCCGTTCTTCACCAGCGCCTGGCGGAATGCTGCGCTGTCCTCCATGCCGTCATACACCGTTCCCGCATCGATATACAGCTTGAGCGGCAGGCGCTTGGGCGGGTTGCGGACCGCGTCGCGGTTGTTCCACCAGAAGGAACTGGAGAAGCCGCCGGCCATCGAGAAGACTTTCGGGTAGCGCTGGGCGATGCCGAGCGAGGCGATGCCGCCCAGCGATGAGCCCATGATGGCGGTGTGGGCGCGGCCTCGCTTGGTGCGGTATTGCTTGTCGACCCAGGGCTTGACGGTCTTGGCCACGAAGTCGGCGTAGGCGTTCAGTTTTCCGCCGCCGTGCTTGGGGTCGCAGCAGGGCGTGTATTCGCCAATGCGGTCGCTGGTGTTGTCGATGCCGACCACGATGACTTCTTCCATATCCCCTTGCCGTACCAGGCGGTCCGCCACTTCGTCGATATTCCATTCCGTGCCGTACGCTGCGGTTTTGGCGTCGAACAGGTTTTGGCCGTCGTGCATGTAGAGCACCGGGTAGCGGCGTTTGGTGTCGCTGCCGTAGCTGGGAGGCAGGTAGATGCGCAGTGTGCGTTCGTTGCCCAGTTGAGGGGATTTGAATTTTTCGACCAGCTGCAGGGTGCCGTGGCGCGGAGGCTTGATCGCTTGCACTGCTGGCAGCAGGCGCGTGCCAAGCACCACCGCGTAGTTGCGCGCGCCGCTGGCGCCGCCGGCGTCGGCGTAACTGGCGTTGCTTTGCAGGTCGCTCATATTGTAGAAGGCTTGCAGTTCGAGCCGGTAGTTGCCGGGCTTGAGCTGGGCGGTCAGTGGTGTCGACCACGCGGGGCCGTCGGCCGGCGCGTTGTGCGGCATTTGCACGATGCCTTCCGCGACCAGGGCGCCATGCTGGTCGCGCAGGCGCACGGCTTGCACGGCGTTGGTGATGCCGAGGTTGATCTGGTGGGCGTGGTTGTTGTAGCGCAGTTGCAGGTGGTAGCGGCCTGCTTTTGCCACCGTCACCGCGTCGGCGGTGGCCGGCGTCGTGCCGGCAGGGCAGAGCGGCGGCGAGTGATGGCTGCGCGCGCCGCTGGCCGGGTAGACCGCCTCCACGGCATAGCAATGCGCTGCCCCGGCATCCTCGCCGGCGCGTGCGGCGGATGCGCGCGGCGTCGCTGCGCCGACCGTGGACGCATCCCCTGTTAGCGCATGCGGGCTTGGCGCAGTCGCGGCCGCGCCTGGCGCCGACGCGACCGCGCCGGGTACCGTTGCGGCGGGCCGCGCCGGGTATGCACCGGACGGTGCCACCGCGCGCTGCGTCGCGGCGAGCCGCGCAGGCGATGCACCGGACGATGTGGCTGCGTCTTGCGCGGCGGCGAGCCTTGCCGGGGACGTACCGGACGATGTGGCTGCGTCTTGCGCGGAGGCGAGTCTTGCCGGGGATGCGCCGGACGATGTTGCTGCGCCTTGTACGGCGTTGAGCCTTGCCGGGGATGTGCCAGACGATGTTACTGCGTCTTGTGCGGCGGTGAGCCTTGCCGGGGATGCGCCGGACGATGTTTCTGCGCCTTGTACGGCGGCGAGCCTTGCCGGGGATGCACCGGACGATGTAGCTGCGTCTTGTGTGGCGGCGAGCCTTGCCGGGGATCCTCCGGGCGCTGGCGCCGCGCGCCGGGCTGCGACAGGTTGTGCCGGGGGCGGGGTGACTCGGTCGCTCCACTCGCCGGCGGCGATGGCGCTTGCGACGAGCTGCCCGTCGCGGTAGACGTTGTAGCGCGCTTCGTCGCGCGTGCCGGGCGCGGCGGCGATGTGCAGCGTTGGCATCGCGCCGGCGGCGCCTTGCTGGACGACGGGTTCAGGCGGGGCAGTGGAGGCATCTTCGCTGCCGGCGAAGGTGATGGCCTGGCGCCCAGGCACCAGCGGCCCCATTTCCACCTCAATCAGGTTGTCGTCCGCCAGCTCGCTCCAAGCGACCGGGCTGCGCGCGTCGCGGCCATTCAGCTTGCCGCCGATCGGCACGTAGACGCCTTCCAGCGCCACGGCAGGCGGCAACGTAATTTTGAGGTGCAGCCGCTTGCCGTGCAGCGTGAGATTGGAAAGCTCGATCACATCGCTGCCGGCAAACCACTCGCGCCGCAGCCAGGACGTGATGAATGGATTCACGTGCAAGCGCTGCGCGTCCACCCCAATCCCGAACATCTGCTGCACCACCATGCCAAGGAATCCCCCCACCGACCAAAGCTGGCGGCGCGAGTTGATGGCCGGCGCTGCGGGATCGCCGCTGCGCCATTCCATATTCTCCATATTGGACAGGTTGAGCGCCGCGCCTTGCAGCAAGCTGGCGTAGGCGGCATCCGCCACGGCCACATTGCTGTGCTGGACAGCCGCCTGCAGCCCATAGGCGGTAACGAAGGGCCATAAGGCGCGGTTGTGGTACACCGGCACGCCCGGCTGCTGCGGCCAGATGACCGGCGCGCCGAGCGGTCCATGCGGGTAGCGCGCCAGGATGGACTGCGCCTGTCCGGCATCGGCCACGCCGGTGATGATGGCCAGCGCCTGCCCCAGCCAGTCGAACTTGTGCAAAGGCGCACCGTCGAAGTGGCCGGCGGTCAGGCTGCTGTACATGCCGGCATCCTTCAACCACAGGCGGTCGTTGATGGCGATTTTCAGCGCGCCGGCCCATTGCGTGTAACGCCGCGCGCTGCTGCTGTCGCCGGCTTCCTGCGCCAGCTCGGCCGCCAGCGTCAGCGCCTTGTAGTGGGCAACGTTGGTGGACAGGGACTTGGCGCTGGCCATGCTGGACAGGTCGTGTGGAATCCATGCCGCGTACGACTGCTCGCGCCAGTCGAGGAAGGATTGCTCGCCGTTGTATAAGCCGCTGGCGGTGTCGAAGGCGGCAATGCGGTCGTTTTCGATGGTGTTGCGCAGGGCTCTCAGCGCAGTCGCCGCGAACGCCGCGCGTTCGGCGGCTGGTAGCGATTTCAGTGCCTGTTCGGCGCCGAAGGCCCAGCTGACGCGGTCTGTGCTGACCGGCCAGCTGCCGCCGCTGCCGGTATCCTGCACGATCTGCAGGCCATCCTCGCTGCCGGCGGCCAACGCCGGCTTGCCATGACGGTAACCGGAAAGCTTGAACAGCAGGGAGTTGCGCGTGCGTTGCGGGTCCAGCATGGCCAGGCCGAGGTGGGCGGCATAGGACAGGTCGCGCGTCCACACGTAGTGCCATTTTTCGCCGGTTTCAAAGCACTCGCAGGCAATCGGCTGGCCGGCGTTGTAGCTGCCGTCGCGGATGGCTTGCACGGAATCCTGCTTCATCTCCGTGACGGCCAGCGCGAACAGGCTGTCGAAGGCCAGGTTGCCACTGCGGACGCGCGGCAGGCTGGCCTGCTCGGCGTAGGTGATCGACTGCGGCGCGTTGTCGCGCAGCGCCATGCTGGTGGAATGGGTGTAGCTGCGCAGCGTCGCCTGCGCGTCCGGCGTAGCGAAACGCGCGCGGTGGTCGCCGAAGGGGAGTTCGATGCTGGTGCTGGCGTGCGCCGGCGCAGCCGAAAAGGCCAGTGCAAAGGCTGCCGCGACCGCCGCCGTGCCACGGCGCCTGCGGGGCCGTCGCGGCAGGTGCGGGAGGTGCGGGAGGTGGGGCACGAGGGCGAGGCGGGACGCCATTACTGCACCTCCATCACCAGCACGCTGCGCGCCGGCAGGGTGAACTTGCCTTGCAGCGGCATGCTGCGGCCGGAAATCACGTCGGTGCCGCTACGCGCGCCTGCCAGCATTTCGCGGAAGCGGCCGGCGTCCAGGGTGATGTCCGCAGTGTTCTTGTTCAGCGCCACCATGATTTTCTGCTTATCGTCATAACGGAAGTACACATAGGTATCCTGCTCCGGCCCGAATTGCATCATCTTGCCATGCTTGACCGCGCTGGAACCTTTGCGCCAGTTGGCAAGCTTGCGCACGAACGCCTGCATCTCACGTTGTGCATCGGTCAGCCCCGCGCCGGTGAAGGCGTTCACCTTGTCGCCCGCCCAACCGCCCGGCATATCGTGGCGGTAGGAAGGATCGTCGCGCCCCTTGACAGTGCTCGGCATCAGGATCTCGGTGCCATAGTAGAACTGCGGAATGCGCGGCACGGTCAGTGTAAAGGCCAGCGCCATGCGCAGCAGCGCGGGATCGCTATTCACCGCGCTGAAGCTGCGCGACAAATCGTGGTTACCCTCGAACAGCACCAGGTTGGACGGGGCAGGGTAGAGGTAATCCTGCGCCAGCGTCTCGTACACGTCGTACAGGCGGTGGGTGCCGTCGGTATCGGCCAGCGCCTTGCGCAGCGCGTCGTTGAGCGGGAAGTCCATCAGGCTCGGTGCGTTGAGCGCCTGCCAGCGCGCCACGATCGGGATGCGCGTGCTCCACTCCTCGCCCACCATATTCAGGTTCGGATACTCCGCCCGCAGTCGGCGCGACCATTCGGTCAGGAAGTCGGTCTCGGAATAGCCGTAGGTATCCACGCGCAGGCCGGACAGCCCCGCATACTCGATCCACCAGATATTGTTCTGGATTAGGTAATTGGAGACATAGGGATTTGCCTGGTTCATATCCGGCATATGCGGCCCGAACCAACCCTGGGTGAAGTTGCGCGCATCCTCCTTGCTGCCGTACGGGTCGACATTGGCCACGCGGTGGTGCGCCGTCGGCGTGTATTTGCCGTCGTAGCTAAGCCAGTCCTGCATCGGCATATCCTGCATCCACCAGTGGCGGCTGCCGATGTGGCTCAGTACCACGTCCTGGATCACCCCGATGCCGCGCGTGCGCGCCTGCGCCACGAAGTTGCGGAAATCCTCGTTGCTGCCATAGCGCGCATCCACCTTGTAATGGTCGGTCGCCGCGTAGCCGTGATAGGAGTGCTTGTCCTGGTTGTTCTCCACCAGCGGCGTCGGCCAGATTTGCGTGAAACCCATGTCGCGCACATAGTCCAGGTGCGCCGTCATGCCGGCCAGGTCGCCGCCGTGGCGGCCATTGCCGTCCGCGCGGTTGGCCTTGTCCGGCATGCCCGCCACACTGTCGTTGGCCGGATCGCCGTTGGCGAAACGGTCCGGCATGACCTGGTAGATCGCATCGGCCGAACTGAAACCCTGGCGCTGCGCCGAGCCGGGTGCGCGCGCCAGCAGTTGGTAGCTATAAGTCAGGCCAGCCTTGCCCGGCGCACTGAAACGGATATCGAAACGCCCCGGCGCCACGCCCGGCGCCAGCAGCAGGTCGATGAACAGGTAATTGCGGTTGGCCACCCGGCTCACGCTGGCGATGCGCACGCCCGGATAGTCGATGGCCGGTTCCAGACCCGCCACCTGCGGCGCATGCACCATCAACTGCAGCTTGGGATTTTGCATGCCGGCCCACCAGAACGGCGGTTCCATATGCTGGATGCGCGCCTCGGCGGCGAAAGCGGTCGGCAGCAGGGCAGCCGCGAACAGGGCGGCGCAAATGGTCTTTCTCATCGTGTCTCCGGTGGGTATGGCTTATGGGCCCGACAATACACCCAATTATGCTGTAGTTCTACTACATTGAATTTCGCCCGAGGCTGTAGCCGAAATACAACGCAACAACAGGAATTCCCCAAGGAGGCCTTTCACTATTCGCAGTAATACACGGTGGTGATGATAGTCATTCATTGACATTGAATCTAGTTTTAGTACAGAATCCGGCTCAGAGCGTCCGAAAGAGCGTTCGCTTCCTAAGGATTCCCGTGTAGTTGAAATAAACCGGTATGCGCAGGTTGCGGGAAAATTGTTTAATGAGTGAGGGGACTTTAATGAACATCTTCGCAAGCAAGCGAGGCAATACCGTATTCCGACTGAGCCCAGTTGCAGCTGGCTGCGCTGTTTTCGTATCGGCTTTCGCAGGCTCCGCATACGCACAGAACACGACCACCGGCCAGGCGGCTGATGCGTCCATGCAAACCGTGACCGTGTCCGGTATCCGTCGTGGTATTGAAGACGCGATCTCGGTCAAGAAAAACGCCACCTCGATCGTCGAAGCGATTTCCGCCGAAGACATCGGCAAGCTGCCGGATTCCTCCATCGCCGAATCCATCGCCCGCCTGCCAGGCCTGGCCGCCCAGCGCGTTGCCGGCCGTGCCCAGAACATTTCCGTCCGCGGCCTGTCGCCGGACTTCTCCACCACCCTGCTGAACGGCCGTGAGCAAGTCTCCACCGGCGACAACCGCAGCGTGGAATTCGACCAGTACCCGTCCGAGCTGATTAGCGGCGTGACTATCTATAAGACCCCGGATGCGGGCATGGTAGGCCAGGGCTTGTCCGGCACGCTGGACCTGCAGACCGTGCGTCCGCTGGCCTTCGGTAAGCGCACCTTCTCCATGGGTGGCCGCGTCGAGAAGAATTCGATCGGCAAGATCGCCAACACCGATGATCGCGGCAACCGTTTCAACTTCAGCTACATCGACCAGTTTGCCGACCGCACCATCGGCGTGGCGATCGGCTTCGCCCACCAGGACCAGCCGCAGCTGGCCTATGAAACCGGCGTGTACGAGCCATGGAAGCGCGAATCGCGCCCAGGCGTCGCTGCCGGCACCACCGTCACCGACGGTATCAAATCCCTGGGCCGCAGCGGCTACAACAAGCGCAATGGCCTGATGGGCGTGCTGCAGTACCGCCCAAGCAAGACCTTCACCAGCATGATCGACGTGTACGCGTCGCAGTTCAAGCATGAAGACACCGCCAACCAGTTCGAAGTACATATCGGCGGCTACAACGGCAACTACACCCCGGGCCTGAACTTCGAAAACGTCGTGGCCAACGGCGGCACGCTGTCCAGCGCCACCGCCACCGGCGTGTACCCGCTGGTACGCGGCATGTACGACAAGCGCAAGGATGATATCCGCGCTATCGGCTGGAACAACGAATGGAAGATGGATGGCTGGTCCCTGGTGGCCGACGTTAGCCGCTCCACCGCCAAGCGCGATGAAATCAGCCTGGAAAACAACCTGCAGATTAGCGATGCTGCCGGCAATCCGTTCCTGGATTCCGTCAAGCTGGCTTTCCGCACCGGCGGTTTCCCGACCATGGACCCAGGCCGCGACTACAGCAGCCCGGCCAACCTGTACGTGCGTAACACCATTTACGGTTCCGGCTACGGCAAGACCCCGAAGGTCGAGGATGAACTGAACGGCTTCAAACTGGCCGCCAATATCCAGTCCTCCGGCGCCATGGAGAAGTACTTCTCAAGCTTCGATTTCGGCGTGCACTACTCCGACCGCAGCAAGTTCAAGGACCAGCCGGAAGGTAACATCAACCTGAAGGGCGCACCGTCCACCATTTCGTCCGACCTGCTGTATAACTCGGTCGACCTGGGCTTCGCCGGTGTCGGCATGATCCCGGCGTGGAACGTGCCGGGCGTGGTTGCCAAGTACATGACCTTCGCACCGGTCAACAACCTGGACTACCTGATCGCCAAGGCATGGACCGTGGATGAGAAGATCACCACCACCTTCGCCAAAGCCAACATCGACTACGATATGGGCGGCGTTTCCGTGCGCGGTAACGTCGGCGTGCAAGCGCAGCACACCAAGCAGTCGTCCGACGCCAAGTACTGGGATGGCACCGCGCCGGCCGGCAGCCAGGTCAAGCCAGTCCACGACGGCAAAACCTACACCGACTACCTGCCTAGCCTGAACCTGGCCTTCGGCTTCGAGAACGACCACACCGTGCGCATGGCCCTGGCCAAGCAGATGGCTCGCCCGCGCGTTGACCAGTTGCGCGCAGCGCTGGACTTCAACGTCGGCACCAACGACTTCAAGCCGAGCGGCAGCGGCGGTAACGCCCAGCTCGACCCATGGCGCGCCAAGGCCTTCGACATCTCGTACGAGAAGTACTTCGGCAAGAAGGCGTACGTGTCGCTGGCTGGTTTCTATAAGAAGCTGGACACCTACATCTTCACCCTGACCCGCACCCACGATTTCTCGGCGCAGATCCCTGGCACCAAGGCGATCACCCCGTTCGGCAACTACACCGCGCCATACAACGGCAAGGGTGGTTCGATGAAAGGCCTGGAGCTGACCGCATCCCTGCCGCTGAACATGGTTAGCCCGATGCTGGACGGCTTCGGCGTGAGCGGCAGCTATGCTTACACCGACAGCGCGATCACCATCAAGGACCCAAGCAGCAGCATTGCCACCGATATCATGCTGCCTGGCCTGTCCAAGAACACCAGCAACCTGACCATGTACTACGAGAAGAATGGTTTCGAAACCCGTATCAGCCAGCGTCGTCGTTCCGACTTCGTGGGCGAGATCG
This sequence comes from Massilia sp. SR12, assembly GCA_046523935.1. GTDB lineage: Bacteria > Pseudomonadota > Gammaproteobacteria > Burkholderiales > Burkholderiaceae_D > Rugamonas. The sequence continues at coordinate 5,604,689 of CP159586.1, forward strand.
GCAACTTCGCCGGCGAGCGCAGCCTGCGCTACGTGGTGGGTGAGAACATCATCGACTTCCAGATCGGCTACAGCTTCGACCAGGGCATGTTCAAGGGCGTTGGCGTGGTGCTGCAGGTGAACAACCTGCGCAACGCAGCCTATGAAACCTACAACGGTATCGCCAACCAACAACTGGAATACCAGAAGTATGGCCGCACCGTCCTGCTGGGCGCGAGCTACAAGTTCTAAGCGTTTAGCATAAAAAAATCGGGGGCCGCGGCCCCCGATTTTGTTTTACTTCGCCTTAGCAGCGAGTTGCTTGTTTTGTTCGTCCAGCCAGGTTTTCAGCGGGGCGAAGTAGTCCAGCATTGCCTGGCCATCGATGCGTTCTTCACCGGTGGCGGCTTTCAGTGCTTCCGGCCATGGCTTGGAAGCGCCCATCTCCAGCATGGACCACAGCTTCTTGCCTGCTTTTTCACTGCCGTAGATCGAGCACTGGTTCAGCGGACCGGTGTAGCCGGCTTCCTTACACAGGGCACGATGGAGTTGGAATTGCAGCAGGTGGGCCAGGAAGTAGCGCGCGTACGGCACGTCGGCAGCGACGTGGTACTTGGCGCCGGCGTCGAAGCCGTCAGCCAACATTGGCAGCGGACGCTTCACGCCCATGTATTGCTCGCGCAGTTGCCACCAGCTCTTGTCGTAGTCCGCAGGCTTGGTTTTGCCGGCATAAACGTCCCAGCGCCATTTATCCACCGAGTAGGCGAATGGCAGGAAGGCCACTTTGGCCAGCGCGCGTTTCAGCAGGTTGCCAATGGCGGCGTTCGGATCCGGTTCCTCGTTCATCAGGCCGACCTTCTTCAGGTAGTTCGGCGTGATGGACAGGGCAATGGTGTCGCCGATCGCTTCGTGGAAGCCGTCGTTGGCGCCGTTGCGGAACAGGCTCGATTGGTTCTTGTACGCCAGGTCGTAATAGATGTGGCCCAGTTCATGGTGGATGACGGCGAATTCTTCTTCCGTCGGGCGGATGCACATCTTGATGCGCACGTCGTCCTTACCGTCCAACTGCCATGCGGAAGCGTGGCACACCACGTCGCGGTCGCGCGGTTTTTCCAGCAGCGAGCGCTCGTAGAAGGTCTCCGGCAGCTTAGGCATGCCGAGCGAGGTGTAGAAACGCTCGCCGTATTGCACCATCTCCTTGGCGCTGGTCTTTTTCTGTTCCAGCACGTTGGACAGGTCAAACTTGGAAGCGCCAGTGGCAGGCATCAGCAGCGGGTAGATGTTCTCCCACGACTGGCTCCACATATTGCCGAACAGGTGGGCCGGGATCGGGCCGGTCAGCGGCACCACGTCCGGGCCATAGGCTTCGCGCAGCTTGTAGCGCGCGTAGGTGTGCAGCGACTCGTGCAGCGGCTTGACCTGCTGCCAGATGCGCTCCATCTCGGCCGAGAATTCCTCCGGCTTCATGTCGTAGCCGGCACGCCACAGGGCGCCGGTGTCGGCGTAGCCCATTTCGCGCGCGCCCTTGTTGGACAGGTCAACGTACTCGGTGTACAGCTTTTTGTAGGACGGCGATTGCTGGTGCCAGCCGCTCCACGCGTCCAGCAGGGCTTTCGGATCGCGGCTGGTGGCCAGGGTTTTTTCCAGGTCGCCCAGGGCCTGGCACTTGCCGTCGGCCGTGCAGTACTTGGCTTTACCGTAGGCGCCATTCAGCTTGGCGTTGGCGTCGGCGTAAGCCTGGCGCTCTTTGTCGTTCGGCAGCATCAGCGTCAGTTGCAGCAGCTTGATCTTGCGCGCTTCGTCGTCGCTCAGCTTCACGCCGTTAAAGCGGCGTGCTTCCAGCGCGGCCTGGCCGGATGCGTCCAGCTGCAGCTCGCCGAAGTAGGCGGTCAGCGCTTCGGTGTCGTCGGTGATGAAGTTCTGCGCCACCCAGGCAGCGCGGCCGCCGATGTGACCCAGCTTGTCGAACTTTTCCTCGGTCTGGGCGATAAATTTCTTCGCTTCAGCCGGGGTGCCCTTGCCCTTTTTCGGGGCAGGAGCGGCGTGGGCAAAGCCCGTCGCCAGGGCCAGGCCCAGGGCCAGGACCAGTGGTTTTTTCATAGTAGTTTTAGTCAATTCAATCTCCTCTCAGATAAAACTGCCCGCTAATATATCACTCATGAAACTCATACAACTCGCTGTTTTGGCCCTCTGCAGCCAGGCCGCCCTGGCCCAAAATGCTGATCGCCAGTTCATTTCTGCCGCTCGCAACGCGAATTCGCTGGAAATCGGCACAAATGACGGTAAATACATCATCAAGCCGTATTCGGCGGCTGTGGTGGAAACCACCTTTATCCCCAATGGTGAGCAGTTCGACCCGGTCTCGCACGCCGTGGTGCTGGCGCCAGGCGGCGTGGCCACCACGCTGCGCGAAGAGGGCGGGGCGCTGGAATACGCCACGCCCGGCCTGACCGTGCGCATTGAGAAGAAGCCTTTCCGTATCAGCTACGCCTACCAGGGCAAGCCGCTGCTGGCCGAGAAGCGTGGCTACCGCCGCGAAGGCAAGATGGAGGCGCTGGAATTCGCGCTGGATGGCGACGAAGCCCTGTATGGCGCCGGCGCGCGCGCGGTCGGCATGAACCGCCGTGGCCACCGCTTCCAGCTCTACAACCGCGCCCACTATGGCTACGAGGCGCGCTCCACGCTGCTCAACTTCACGATCCCGATGGCGCTGTCGTCGAAGAAGTACGCCATCCACTTCGACAACCCGCAGACCGGCTACCTGGATTTCGACAGCAAGAAGGACGGCACGCTGTCGTACGAAACCATTGGCGGCCGCAAGACCTACCAGGTGGTGGCGGGCGAGCAGTGGGAGGACGTGGTGGCCAACTACACCAGCCTGACCGGCCGCCAGCCGCTGCCACCGCGCTGGACCTTCGGCAATTTCGCCAGCCGCTTCGGCTACCGCACGGAAGCGGAAACCCGCGCCGTGGTCGACAAGTTCATCGCCGATAAAATCCCGGTCGACGCCGTGGTGCTGGACTTGTACTGGTTCGGCAAGACCGTCCAGGGCACCATGGGTAACCTGGCCTGGGACAAGGATAGCTTCCCCAACCCGAAGGGCATGATGGCCGACTTGGCGGCCAAGGGCGTGAAGACCGTCATCATCACCGAACCCTTCGTGCTGACCACCTCCAGCCGCTGGCAGGAAGCCGTCGACAACAAGGCGTTGGCGACCGACGCCGCCGGCGCACCGGGGCGCTACGACTTCTACTTCGGGAACACTGGCCTGATTGACCTGTACCGTCCCGAGGGGCGCGGCTGGTTCTGGAATATCTATAAAGAGCTGAAGGCCGGCGGCGTGGCCGGCTGGTGGGGCGACCTGGGTGAACCGGAAGTGCATCCCGCCACCCTGCGCCACGGCGCGCAGGGTGAGCTGGGCGCCGACCAGGTCCACAACATCTATGGCCACGACTGGGCGCGCCTGATCGCCGAGGGTTACAAGAAGGAGTTCCCGCAAGAGCGCCCCTTCATCCTGATGCGCGCCGGCTACTCCGGCTCGCAGCGCTTCGGCATGATCCCCTGGTCCGGCGACGTGCAACGCAGCTGGGGCGGTTTGCAATCGCAGATGGAGATCGCGCTGCAAATGGGCATGCAGGGCCTGGCCTATATGCACTCCGACCTGGGCGGCTTCGCCTCGCCGATGCTGGACGACGAACTGTATGTGCGCTGGCTGCAGTACGGCGTGTTCCAGCCCGTGTTCCGCCCGCACGCGCAGGAAGATGTGCCGTCCGAGCCGGTGTTCCGGGCCGAAGGCGCCAAAGCGCTGGCGCGCGAAGCGATCCGCCTGCGCTACGCCATGCTGCCCTATAACTACAGCGCAGCCTTCGACAACAGCCAGAGCGGCCTGCCGCTGATGCGCCCCATCATGTTCGAAGGCGGCGACGGCGGTGTGGCCTCCACCTACCTGTGGGGCCGCGACTTCCTGGTTGCCCCGGTCACCGAGCCGGGCGCGCAGCGCAAGGAAGTCAACTTCCCCGCCTCGTCCAAAACCTGGTTCGACTTCCACAGCGGCGCCGCGCACAAGGGTGGCATCAACGAAGTGGTGCGGGTCGTCCCCGAGCGCATTCCCGTCTTCGTGCGTGCCGGCGCCTTACTGCCGATGGCAAAGGTAGTGCAGACCACGCGCGACTACAACACCAGGCAGATCGACCTGCATTACTACTACGACGCCAGCGCCGCCGCCTCCTCCGGCAAGCTGTATGACGACGACGGCGCCACCGCCGACGCCTACGCGCAAGGCAAGTACGAACTGGCCCGTTTCAGCGCCGCCGCCTCGGCCAACGGCTTCGAGATCGGCATCGACACCGAGGTTGGCAAGGCCTGGCAAGCGGTCGCCCGCACGTATGCGCTGAAGGTGCACAATGTGGCAAAGCGCCCACGCAGCGTGGCGCTGGACGGCAAGCCCGTCGCCGCCCGCTGGGACGCCCGCACGCGCACCCTGGAGCTGACCCTGCCGGCGCGCGCAGCGATGAAAGCGAAATTGTCAGTTGCTCTGTAACATGACTACAAATTTGCTGTGAAACTGGCTATTTACGGGCTGTCATTGCATTGACAGCCTGTAGTCGCCATGTTATTTTGCTACAAATTTACGCAATTGCGGACAAAAAACGGGGACACTAGATGCAAGCAATCAGCGGCAAACCACGGCTGTCATTCTGGCAGCTATGGAATATGAGTTTCGGCTTCTTTGGTATCCAGTTCGGCTTCGCGCTGCAGAACACCAACACCAGCCGCATTTTCTCCACGCTGGGCGCCAGCCCGGACGAACTGCCCCTGTTCTGGCTCGCCGCACCGGTCACCGGCCTGCTGGTGCAACCCATCATCGGCTACTTAAGCGACAACACCTGGCACCCGAAATGGGGCCGCCGCCGCCCGTTCTTCTTCATCGGCGCGCTGCTGGCCAGCATAGCCCTGTTCCTGATGCCCAATTCCACTGCGCTGTGGATGGCCATCCTGGTACTGTGGCTGATGGACGCATCGATCAACATCTCGATGGAACCGTTCCGCGCCTTCGTCGGCGACAAGCTCGATGAATCGCAGCAGACCGCCGGCTTTGCGATGCAGACCTTCTTCATCGGCCTGGGTGGTGTAATCGCATCCCTGCTGCCAACCATCTTCACCGACGTCCTCCACGTCAGCAACGAAGTGGTCAACGGCGCCATTCCCGACTCCGTGCGCTACTCCTTCTACGCCGGCGGCGCCGCCTACTTCCTGGCCGTGCTGTGGACCGTGCTGACTGCCGACGAGCTGCCGCCGGAAGACGTGGAAAAATTCCGCATGGAGCGCGCCCAGCGCCGCGGCTTTGCGCACTCGCTGAAAGAAGTCTTCGGTGGCGTGATGCACATGCCGAAAACCATGGCCCAACTGGCGCTGGTGCAGTTCTTCACCTGGTTCGCGCTGATGGGCATGTGGGTCTTCACCACGCCCGCCGTCGCCGACAACGTGTTCGGCACCATTGACGGCAAATCCGCCCTGTTCCAGGAAGCCGGCAACTGGGTCGGCTGGCTGTTCGCCACCTACGGCGGCGTGTCCGCCCTGGCCGCGTTCCTGCTGCCCAAGCTGGCGCACGCCACCAGCCGCCGCTTCGTGCACATGCTTTGCCTGGTGATTGGCGGCGTGAGCCTGGCTAGCGTCGCCTTCATCCACGACAGGCACATGTTACTGCTGCCGATGATCGGCGTCGGCATTGCGTGGGCCAGCATCCTGACCATGCCCTACGCGATTTTGGCAGGCGCCTTGCCGCCCAAGCGCATGGGCTACTTCATGGGCGTATTCAACTATTTCGTGGTGCTGCCGCAGATCGTCGCCAACCTGGTGCTCGGCCCCGTCATCAAAAACCTGTTCGACGGCCACTCCGCCAGCGTGCTGGTATTGGGCGGCATCTCCATGGTGATCGGCGGCGTGCTGACGCTCATCGTGAGCGACTCAGCCAAGAAGGAAACCTGACCATCCAGCGGCGCGCACCGCCCGCGCCGTTCGCGGCAAACTAGGAAAAAATGGGGACGTACCCCATTTTTTTCGGAGGAGCGAACATGGCAATTCGGACCGTAGCAACTTCCCCCATCCCAGGCCAGCGCCCGGGGACTTCCGGGCTGCGCAAGAAGGTGGGCACCTTCCAGCAGCCGCACTACCTCGAAAATTTTGTGCAGGGTGTGTTCGACACGCTGGGCAATGCCGCCGGCAAGACCCTGGTGCTGGGCGGCGATGGCCGCTATCACAACCGTGCCGCGATCCAGGTCATTTTGAAGATGGCGGCGGCGCATGGCTTTGCGCGCGTGCTGCTGGGGCAGGGCGGCATCCTCTCCACGCCCGCCGCCAGTTGCGTGATCCGCAAGCACGGCGCGCTGGGCGGCATCATCCTCTCCGCCAGCCATAACCCCGGTGGGCCGGAAGGCGACTTCGGCATCAAGTACAACGGTGCCAACGGCGGTCCCGCACCGGAAGCGCTGACCGAAGCGATCTACCAGCGCACGCTGGCGCTGGCCGAATACCGCATCAGCGACGCGCCCGATATCGACATCGACAGTCCCGGCACGCGCAGCGTCGACGCCATGCCGGTGGAGGTGATCGACCCCGTCGCCGACTACGCGCAACTGATGGAGCAGTTGTTCGACTTCGCCGCAATCCGCCGCCTGTTTGCCGGCGGCTTCACCATGTGTTTCGACGCCATGAACGCCGTGAGCGGCCCGTATGCCCGCACCATCCTGGAAGGCATGCTGGGCGCACCCGCCGGAACCGTGATCAACGGCCAGCCGTTGGAAGATTTCGGCGGCCTGCACCCCGACCCCAATCCGGTCAACGCCGAACAGTTGATCGCGCTGATGGCCGCCTCCGGCGCGCCCGATTTTGGCGCCGCTTCCGACGGCGATGCCGACCGCAATATGATCGTCGGCCGCGCTTTCGACGTAGCGCCATCCGACAGCCTGGCCGTGTTGGCCGCCAACGCCGAGGTGGCGCCCGGCTACGCCGGCGGCCTGGCCGGCATCGCCCGCTCCATGCCCACCTCGCGCGCCGCCGACCGCGTGGCGCAGGCGCTGGGAATACCGTGCTACGAAACCCCCACCGGCTGGAAATACTTCGGCACGCTGCTCGACGCTGGCAAGGCGACCCTATGCGGCGAAGAAAGCTACGGCACCGGTTCCAACCACATCCGCGAGAAGGACGGCCTGTGGGCCGTGCTGTTCTGGCTAAACCTGCTGGCCGCGCGCGGCGGCTCGGTGCAAGACATCGTCAGCGCCCACTGGCAGCGCTTTGGCCGCCACTACTACTCGCGCCACGACTACGAAGGCATCGACCCCGACGCCGCGCGTCTGCTGATGCAAGACCTGCGCATCAAGCTGGCCAACCTGCCGGGCCAGAATATGAACCACTACCAGGTGCAGTCGGCCGACGACTTCGAGTACACCGACCCGGTGGACGGTTCGCACGCCAGCCAGCAAGGCATCCGCATCATGATGACCGACGGCTCGCGCATCGTGTTCCGCCTGTCCGGCACCGGCACCGAAGGCGCCACCCTGCGCGTTTACCTCGAACGCTACGAGGCCGATCCGGCGCAGCACCATGTCCCAACCCAGCAAGCCTTGGCGGGGCTGATCGCCATCGCCGACAGTGTGGCCAGTATCGCCATGCAAACCGGCCGCAGCAACCCCACCGTCATCACCTAAACCGCATAAGGAACCAGCCGCATGAAACTGTCATCCCTCGCATTGTCCTTGCTGCTTGCCAGCGGCGCGCACAGCGCACTCGCCGCGCCGTCCAAGCCCTTCCTCTGGGAGAATGCGACCGTCTACTTCCTGCTGACCGACCGTTTCGCCAATGGCGACAAGGCCAACGACCTGGCGTATGGCCGCAAGGCCGACGGCGCGCCGCTGCGCGGCTTTATGGGCGGTGACTTCAAGGGACTGACAGCCAAGATCAAGTCAGGCTATTTCGACGAACTGGGAGTGGACGTTATCTGGACCACGCCGCCGGTCGAGCAGATCCACGCGGGGACGGATGAAGGCACTGGCAAGTCCTATGGCTTCCACGGCTACTGGGTGCGCGACTTCACGGCGCTGGACGCCAATCTCGGGACGGAAAAAGACTTCCGAGAATTTGTCGAAGCAGCGCACGCGCGCGGCATCCGCGTGCTGCTCGACGTAGTGATGAACCACACAGGCCCCGTCACCGACACCGACCCGGTGTGGCCGGCAGGCTGGGTACGCACCGAACCGCAATGCCAGTACAAGGACGCCGCCAGCACCATCGCCTGCACCCTGGTGAAAAACCTGCCCGACTTCCGCACCGAGAGCAACGAACCGGTCGCATTGCCGCAAGCCTTGGCCGCGAAATGGAAGGCAGAGGGCCGCTACGAACGCGAAGTCAAAGAGCTGGACGACTTCTTCGCCCGCACCGGCTACCCGCGCGCACCACGCTACTACCTTATGAAATGGCACGCTGACTGGGTGCGCAAATTCGGCATCGACGGCTTCCGCGCCGACACGGTCAAGCACGTGGAACCCGGCGTATGGGCCGAGTTGCGCAAAGTCGCCCTGGCCGCGCACCAAGAGTGGAAGCACGCCAATCCGAAGAAAGTGCTTGGCGACGGGCGCTTCTTCATGACCGCCGAGGTTTATAACTACAACATTGCGCATGGCCTGGACTTCGATATGGGTGGCTGCACCGCGACCAATTTTTACGCCAACAGCTTCGACAACTTGATCAACTTCGGCCTGGTGCATGACGCCAAGGGCGACTACGAATCCGTGTTCGGGAAATACGCCGCGCAACTGGCCGGCCCGCTCAAAGGCTACTCGGTACTGAATTACATTTCATCGCACGACGATGGCAATCCCTTCGACCCGGCGCGCACGAAACCGTTTGAATCCGCCAACAAGCTATTGCTGGCGCCCGGCCTCGCGCAGATCTATTACGGCGATGAAACCGCGCGTCGTTTGGATATCGCGGAAGCGAGCGGGGATGCCAAGCTGCGCTCCTATATGAACTGGGATGATCTGGCGTCGAACGCCCAACGCGAAGGGTACAAGGTGGGCGCTGTGCGCGCGCACTGGGCCAAGCTGGGCAAGTTCCGCCGCGCGCATCCGGCGGTTGGGGCAGGGGAGCATAAGAAGCTGGCCGAAGCGCCTTACACTTTCAGCCGCGTGCGCGGCGATGACAAGGTGGTGGTGGTGCTGGATGCCGGCACTGGCAAAGCGCTGGATGTTGCGGTAGCCGGCGTGTTCGCCGAAGGCGCGCGTGTGAGGGATGCTTATTCCGGCGTGACGTACAGGGTGAAGAATGGCGTCGTGCGCACTAGTGGCAAGCACGCCACTATCCTGCTATCTCAGTAAAGCCGCGAAAACCGGTTTCCCGGTTTCCCGGTTTTCTCGGTTTCCTTGTGTTCCCTGCCCCACCCACTACTCAACAAAAACCACAGCCGTCCGCGCCGGAATCGTAAACCTCCCACTGGCAGCATCAAAGCGCGCCTCCAACGTACGCTTATCCCCCGCATCGCGCCCCGCCAGCACCGGATGCAGCCGATAAGCCTTACCAGCCTCGGATGGCGCCACAATACTCTGCTCCACCTTATCCACATTGATAAAGTAAGCCACAGTCCGGAATCCCGCCCCCGCATACCCCGCACCATCCAGCCGCGCCGCCACCACGGTCGCCACCTGCTGCGGCCCCGTATTCAGAAAATGCAAGCGCCGTTGAATATCCTCCGCAGACCGCATACGGAACAGCGTACTCCCCGCACGAATGCGCAACATATCCCGAAACGCATCGCGCGCGAAAGCGATATCGCTAGCCGTAGGCTTCAGCCCGGGATTAGCCAGCAGCGGCTGGATCAGCGCATAGTCCTTCCCATTATCCGCAGCCGGCGGTAAGCCCACGCCGAAATAGTTATCCTGGTAAGTCCAATCCAAGCGATTGAACCAATCGCCCGACTCAAAGCTATTGCGGTCCAACGACTTCGAACGCAAAATCTCCTGCCCCGCATGGTAGTAAGCCACGCCCTGCGAAAACGCATTGACCGCCGCCGCCAGCACCTGCACGCGCGCCCGGTCCGCGCTGGTGGTCGCCAGCGGAAGCTTGAAGGCATTGATATCGTACAGCGTCTGGTTATCGTGGTTCTCCACATAATTCACCACCTCGCCCGGCTCGCTCGCATAACCCGCAGGCTGGTTCCCGCCGTAGACGATGGACTGCAGCTCCTGCATCGCACCCGTGTAAGTCTGCATGCGGTAAGTGCGCAGCGAACCCGCCAGGCCCACCCGCACCATATCCGCCGCCTTCATCAAATCCGTCACCGGACGCAAACCCGCACCGGCATTCGCGTCATACACCAAGCCATTCACGAAGCCCTGCTGCGCAATCGTCTGCAGCCCTGAATCACCTGCACCGCCGCCGCGCACCGCATCGCGCCCGCGATCGCTGAAGGTAGCGATGCCGCTACCGTTCAACGACATCTGCGAAGCTTGCACAAAGCGCGCCCCATCCGCCACCTCGCCGAAGTTCCAGCCCTCGCCGATCAGATGCACATGGCGGCCCGCCGCCTTGTTGACACGCGCCTGCAACGCCTCCATTGCCGCGCGCGGCTGATGGCCCATCAAATCGAAGCGGAAGGAATCGATGTGGTAATGCCTCGTCCACAGCTCCGCCGAATCGATCATCAGCTTCGCCATCATGCGATTCTCGGTCGCCGTGTTGAAGCAGCAGGTCGACTGTTCGATCTCACCCTTCAAGTTCAAGCGATGGTAATAGCCCGGCACGACGCGATCCAGCACCGAACGCTCATGCTGACCGCCGCGATAGGTATGGTTATAGACCACATCCGTGCCCACGCGCAGGCCGCTCTTGTGCAGCGCCATGACCATTTCGCGTAGCTCGACGATGCGGCGCGCCCCATCCGAAGAATCGGTGCTGTAGCTACCCTCCGGCGCATTGAAGTGCCACGGATCGTAGCCCCAGTTATAGCAATCCGTCTGCGCATTCTCGCCAACGATGCGCTGCTGCTGGTCGCCGTCCGGTGCACCATGCACGACAGGCGCCATGCACCCTTTTTCCGGCACGCTGCCCAGGTCATATACCGGCAGCAGATGGACATCGGTCATGCCTGCCTGGGCCAGCATGGCCAAGTGCTTCATCCCGTTCGACCCCGACTCCTTGAAAGCGGTGTACTTGCCCCTGTTCGGCGCACTCACCGACAAATCGTTGATCGAGAAATCGCGCACATGCAATTCATAGATCGACAAATCCGTCAGCGCCCGCACCGTCGCCGGAGGCCGATCCTTGTTCCAGCCCGGCGGCGCCAGGCGCGGATCGGCCAGATCCGCGATATAGCTACGCGCCGAATCGGCGGTCAGGCTGACGGAATAGGGATCGGTCACCGCATTGCGCACCAAGCCAGTGCGCGGCGCCACCACATCCACGATGTACTTGTAATAGGCGCCCGACAGGTTGCCGCGCAGGCTGGCCGACCAGATGCCGGTCTTCGCATCCACGCGCATAATGTGGATGGATTTCGGCTTACTGCTGCCCGTATCGAACACGCACACCGACACCCGCTGCGCAGTCGGCGCCCAAAGCTTGAAGCCAGTGCCAGCCTTGCCGACAGACGCCCCCAGGTCGCGCGCGTCTTCCGCCGCCGCATAGATATCATCCAGCGCCCCCGGAAGCTGCAGGGCCGTCGCATCACGCACCGTACCATCCGGATTCTCCTGCACCAGCACCAGTTGCCTGGACAGCAGCGACGGCAGGCGCGTCCGATCGGCATCCGCCAGGGCCAGCACCACACCATCACCCGTGTACTTAAAGCGTGCCGACAGCGCGGGCTCCGACACGGACAGCACCAGCGCGCCATCCGCCCCACCCACAGTCGCCCCCTGCGCAGCGCTGATACCCGCCGCCGCATGGTAAAGCTTGAAGTTGCCCTCCGCCTTCACACCCGGCCACTTCGCCCGCCCGCCATCCAGCCAAAGCGCCCGCGCATCGAAACCCTGGGTGCGCGCCAGTACGGTCTCAGGCGGCCCCTCGCAGGCAGCCAGGGTCGGCGGCGACGCAGGGGAAGGGGAAGCGCTGAGTGCGGTAGTAGGTGCCGCCGCCTGAACCGCCGACGCGGCCAGAGCGGCAGCAGCGGAAGCCACAAAGGCCGCCACGAGGGAACGCTGCTGCATGAAGACTCCATAGTAGTGATGCTACAGAAATATTACATCAATACATGTAGCTTCACTACAGAATCGTGGTCAAAATTCGGGGTCAAGTCTGACATTCGGACACCTGGTGCTTACCTTTGATTTTTCTCAAAGCTTTCACAAGATGAAAAACGCCCCGTTTCTGGATGAGCCAGAAACGGGGCGTTTTGATAAAGATCAAAAGTGTGCGGTCAGTGTCCGATTGTCAGACCTGACCCCGAATTTAGTCTTTTCGGTAGAAGTCCATCATCTTGTAGCGCATGGCGTAGAGGGCGAATAGGGTGCCGGCTACGGCGGCGAAGGCGGCGCAGAAGTACATCTGGAAGGCCATCACCGAGAGGCCGGTGGTGGAGATGTAGGCGGACACGGCTTCGTTCTTCACGCTGGAATTCAATATCAGCACCCACAGGTTACCCACCGTGGTGCCGAGGTACCACAGCGCCATGATCGCGCCTTTCATCGAGGCCGGTGCTTGCGAGTAGGCGAACTCGATACCGGTGGCGGATACCAGCACTTCGCCGGCCGTCAGCAGGATGTAGGGCAGCACTTGCCAGGTCATCGAAACCGGGGTGCCGCTGTCCATCACCATCTGGATGCTGCCAATGACGATCCAGGACATGGAGGACAGCATGATGCCGGCGCCAATGCGGCGCAGCGGGCTAGGTTCAACGCCGATCTTGCGCAGCATCGGGAAAATGAGGATGTTGTTCAGTGGGATCAACAGCATCACGAACAGTGGATTCAGCGCCTGCATCTGCGCTGGCTCGAATTTGAAGCTCCAGCCCAGCAGCTCGAAGGTCGGGCGCACCATGTCGTTGGCTTGCACGATCCAGGTCGAGGCTTTTTGGTCGAACAGCGACCAGAATGGGGTGATCAGCGCGAAGACGATAAAGATGCGCAGCACCGCGCGGGTGCCGTCCACGGCTTCGTCGGAGTGTTTGCCGCGCGCGCGCTCCAGTTGCATGGAGGTGCCGATGCCGCCGAAGGCGAGCAGGAAGACAATGGCGCTGCAGGCGTGGATGACGAAGCCCCATTTCTGGAACGTGACCAGCGACAGCACGGCCAGCACGGCACCGAAGCCGGCGACCATCAGGCCGGGGCGCGATTGGCCGGGCGCGCGCGCCAGCAGGGCGGTGCGGGCGACGCGGGTGAAGGAGTCGCCGCTGGGGGCTTGCGGCGGTACGTGCACGTATTTGCGGCGACCCATCCAGAATACGAGGGTGGCGATGAACATCAGGATGCCGGGGATGCCGAAGGCGATCGATGCGCCGTAGTCGCGCAGGAAAATCGGCATCAACAGGGAGGCGAAGAAGGAGCCGAAGTTGATCGACCAGTAGAAGGCGTCGAATACCAGTTTGGCTTTGTTCTTGTTGGTCTGGTCGAACTGGTCGCCGACGAAGGACACCACCAGGGGCTTGATGCCGCCGGAGCCGAAGGCAATCAGGAACAGGCCGAAATAGAAGCCTTCAAGATGGTGCTCGAACAGGGCGAGGCAGGCGTGCCCGGCGCAGTAGATCAGTGAGAACCAGAATACGGTGTTGTATTTGCCGAAGAAGCGGTCGGCCAGCCAGCCGCCCAGCAGCGGGAAGAAGTAGACGCCGATGACGAAGGTGTGGAAGACGTGCTTCGCTTCGCTGGTGCGGTGTTCGGATGGAATGAACAGCAGCAGGGTGCTGACCAGGAACGGCACCAGGATGTTGCGCATGCCGTAAAAGCTGAAGCGTTCGCAGACTTCGTTGGTGATGATGTACGGGATTTGCGGGGGGAGTGGCCCGTTCCCCTGTGCGAGTTCGCGCGTCGACATGGAGTCTCCAAATTGATGAATGGGCGCGATGCTATGCGAACGGACTGGGCTTGGCAACTACTGGTTTCACTTACGTGTAGTTTGACTACGCGAAAAATCATAAGTCCTTGATTTTAAACGAATCATAGTATTTGAACTTCCCCTGATCATCATGTATATTATCTACATAACAGTTTTCGGAGGGGATTTGGGTCATGAGCACGCCTTGGTGGAAAGAAGCAATCATTTATCAGGTATATCCGCGCAGCTACCTGGATACGAATGGTGACGGGATCGGTGACCTGAACGGCATCACCGATCGCCTCGACTATATCGCCAAGCTGGGCGTGGACATTATCTGGATCTCGCCGTTCTTCAAGTCGCCGATGCGCGATTTCGGCTACGACGTGGCCGATTACTGCGATGTCGATCCGATGTTCGGCACCTTGGCTGATTTCGACAAGATGATCGCCAAGGCGCATGGCCTGGGCCTGAAAATCATGATCGACCAGGTCATGTCGCATACGTCCGAGGACCATGCGTGGTTCAAGGAGAGCCGTTCTTCGCGCGATAACCCGAAGTCCGATTGGTATATCTGGGCCGATCCGCTGCCGGATGGCTGCCCGCCTAACAATTGGCTGTCGGTCTTCGGCGGTTCGTCGTGGCAGTGGGATTCGCGCCGCAAGCAGTATTACATGCATAACTTCCTGGTCAGCCAGCCGGACCTGAACTTCCACCATCCGGAAGTGCAGCAGGCGCACCTGGATGCGCTGCGTTTTTGGCTGGAGCGCGGCGTTGACGGCGTGCGTATGGATGCCTGCAATTTCCATTTCCACGATCGCCAGTTGCGCAGCAATCCGCCGGCGCTGGTGCGCGATACGTCCACGGTGAGCGATGCCAACCCGTATGGCATGCAGGCGCACGTCTACGACAAGAGCCAGCCGGAGAACGTGGCCTTCCTGGAGAAGCTGCGCGTGCTGCTGGATGAATATGGCGCGGTGGCGATTGGTGAAGTGGGTGCGGACGATTCGCTGGCTGTCATGGCGCAGTACACGGAGGGCGGCAACAAGCTGCATATGGCGTATAGCTTCAACCTGCTGACTGCGGACAGCAGCGCGGGCCATATCCGCAAGCAGGTGGAGGACTTCAAGGCGCGCGTGAAGGATGGCCAGCCTTCCTGGTCGGTCGGCAACCATGATGCGGTGCGCGTGGTGACGCGCTGGAAGGGCATGGGCAACCAGGCGGCCTTCGCTAAGCTGGTGCTGGCCATGCAGCTGTCGCTGAAAGGCACGCCTTGCCTGTACCAGGGCGATGAGCTGGCGTTCAGCGAGGCGGATGTGCCGTTTGAATTGATCCAGGATCCATATGGCAAGACCTTCTGGCCTGAGTTCAAGGGCCGCGATGGCTGCCGCACGCCGATCGCGTGGACCGATGGCGCGCATGGCGGCTTTACCAGCGGCACGCCTTGGTTGCCGGTGGCGGAGGAGCATAAGGCGATTGCCGCTTCGCTGCAGGAGGAGGATCCGGCCTCGCCGCTGAATTTCGCGCGCAAGATGATCGCGTGGCGTAAGACCATGCCGCAGCTGACGCGCGGCGATATCGTGTTCTTCGATGCGCCGGAGCCTGTGCTGGCGCTGCGCCGCGACTTGGAGGGGGAGCGCGGCGTGATCGCGCTGTTTAACCTGGGGGCGGCGCCGGTCAGCTTTGCGCTGCCTGCGGCGGCCGGGGCGCAGAAGCTGGAGCAGCCTGGGTTGCCGGGCGAGGTGGTGGATGGGCAGGTGCAGTTGCCGGGGTATGGTGCTTGGTTTGGGTATGCGGCTTGAAAACTGCTAAACCGCTAAACCGCTAAACCGGGAAACCGGGGTCAGACCCTCAGGGTCTGACCCCGGTTTCCCGGTTTTAGGGTATCCTCCCGCCTTTAAGGCGTTATCTAAAACTTAAAAAGACAATGAAACAGATAGAGGCAGACCCAAAAGCTAACCGTTCCGCTTTTGCGGACGGCCCGCGCCTGCTGGGGGACATCGGCGCCACCCATGCGCGCCTGGCCCTGCAGACGGCTCCCGGCGAATTCAAGGCGGTGCGCGTGCTGCAGTGCGACGACTTCACCGGCATCGTTCCTCTGCTGCGCAGCTATCTGGCCGACCACGGCGATATCAGCCTCAATCACGGCGCGCTGGCGCTGGCCAACCCGGTGCATGGCGATTTCATTCGCATGACCAATCGCGATTGGCAGTTCTCCACCGACGAAGTGCGGCGCGAACTGGGCCTGCATACGCTGCTGGTGGTGAACGACTTTACCGCGCTGGCGATGGCCATCCCCGGCTTCAAGGCGGATGACTTGATGCAGGTGGGCGGCGGCTCGCCGGCGCAGAATTCGGTGATCGGCGTGCTCGGTCCGGGCACTGGCCTGGGCTGCTCGGGCGTGATCCCGACTACGGATGGTTTTGTGACCCTGGGTTCGGAAGGCGGCCATACCAACTTCGCACCGGCCGACGAGCGCGAATACGCGATCCTGCAGTACGCCTGGCAAACCTGGCCGCACGTGTCGAACGAGCGCCTGATCTCCGGCCCAGGCATGGAAATCATCTACCGCGCGCTGGCGCGGCGCAATGGCCTGAGTGTGCGCGACCTCACTTCGCAGCAGATCATCGCCGGCGCCTTGAAGGATAAGAACGCGCTGTGCATCGAGGTGCTGGAGTGCTTCTGCGCCATGCTGGGCGGCGCGGCGGCCAACCTGGCGGTGACACTGGGCGCTTTCGGCGGCATCTTCATCGGCGGCGGCATCGTGCCGCGCATGGGGGAGTGGTTCCAGGAGTCGCCATTCCGCGCGCGCTTCGAGGCCAAGGGCCGTTTCTCCTCCTACCTGGCGGATATCCCGACCTACGTCATCACCACGCCGAATCCCGCGTTCTACGGCGTGGCGACCATCCTTTCCGAGCACCTGCGCGGCCGCACCGGCGCCAACACGCTGATGGAGCGCGTGCAGTCGCTTAAACATGAATTGACCCCGGCCGAACAGCGCGTGGCGCAACTGGTGATCGAGCAACCGCGCCTGGTGCTGAACGAGCCAATCGCCGACATCGCGCGCCTGGCCGAAGTGTCGCAGCCGACCGTGATCCGCTTCTGCCGCTCGCTCGGTTTCCAGGGCCTGGCCGACTTCAAGCTGAAGTTCGCCTCCAGCCTGACCGGCGCGATCCCGGTGCGCCACAGCCAGGTGCGCGTCTCGGACAGCACGCACGATTTGAGCGCCAAGGTGATCGACAATACTGTGTCCGCAATCCTGAAATTCCGCGACCAGATGGACGTGCATTCGCTGGACCGCGCGATCGAGCTGCTGTCGAAGGCGAAGAAGGTCGAGTTCTACGCCATGGGCAATTCGCGCGTGGTGGCGCTGGACGGCCAGCACAAGTTCTTCCGCTTCCGCATCCCGACCGCCGCTTATGGCGATTCGCACCTGTTCACCCTGGCCGCCGAGCTGCTGAAGCCGGGCGACGTGGTGATTGCGATTTCCAATTCCGGCAAGCTGCCGGAGCTGGTGGAGGCGGTGGAAGCAGCGCGCCGCGCCGGCGCGGACGTCATCGCCATCACCAGCAGCCAGTCGCCGCTGGCGAAGAAGGCCACGGTCTGCCTGACGGTGGACCATGCTGAGGATAGCAGCGCCTTCCTGTCGATGATCTCGCGCATCCTGCAGTTGCTGCTGATCGACATCCTGTCGGTGGGCATTTCCCTCGACGCGCAGAACGCCGAGCTGGTGCTGGAGCACAAGGCCAACGGCGTGGTACAGGAGAGCCGCCGCCTACAGATTTCCCACCTGGATAACTGAATTCCGGGGTCAAGATTCGGGGTCAGGTCTGACATTCGGACACGAGCCCAGCCGCCCTGCGGCTGGGCTCGTGTCCGAATGTCAGACCTGACCCCGAATTTATGCTACGATATATCTTATTGCGATATATCTTAAGGGGAAAGCCATGTTCCACTTCTTCCGCGGCCGGCACCGGCTGCACCATGAGCACCACCATCACCAGCGCGGCGGCGGCGGGCGCGGGCCGAAGATGTTTGACTCCGGCGCCATGCGCTACGTCGTGCTGCAACTGATCGCCAACAAGCCGCGCCACGGCTACGAAATCATCAAGGAGCTGGAGGCTTTGACCGGCGGCAGCTATTCGCCAAGCCCGGGCGCGATCTACCCGCTGCTGTCCATGCTGGCCGATATGGGCCATGTCGACATCGTCAAGGACGGCAATAAGAAGCTGTATTCCGTGCTGCCGGAAGGGCTGGCCTTCCTCGCAGAGAACCGCGCCATGGTGGACGCCTATATGGCGCGCCTGTCCTGCAGCGGCGGGGAGGAGGGCGGCGATTTGCGCAGCCTGATGCACGCGCTGAAGGAAGCCGTTATCAGCCGGGGGCGCGGCCCGCGCACCACGCGCGAGCAGGTCGATGCCATCCGTGCCATCCTCAAGCACGCGATCAATGAAATCAATAAACTGAACTAATGAGCCAAGCCCTTACCCCGCAACGCGAACGCGCAGTCCTGTGGCTGCTGGCGTTCATCCAGTTCACCGTCATCATGGACTTCATGGTCATGATGCCGCTGGCCCCGCAGTTGATGCAGGCCTTTTCGATCAGCGCGGCCCAGGTATCCGGCGCGGTGTCGGCCTACGCCTGGTGCGCCGGACTCTCCGGCCTGCTGGCCGCCACCTATGCCGACCGCTTCGACCGCAAGAAGATGATGCTGGTCGTGTTCATGTTGTTCAACTTGTCCAACCTGGCCTGCGCGCTGGCGCCCAACTTCCATGTGCTGGTGTTGTCGCGCGCCTTTGCCGGCATGACCGGCGGCGTGCTGGGCGCGATCAGCATGTCCATCATCGCCGACCTGATCCCGGCTGAGCGGCGTGGCGCCGCCACCGGCATCGTGATGACGTCCTTCAGCATGGCCGCCATTGCCGGCGTGCCGGCCGGCGTCATGCTGGGCGCGCACTTCGGCTGGCAATCGCCGTTCTACCTGCTGGTGCTGTTGTCAATGCTGGTCTGGGTGGTGGCGGCGCGCGCGCTGCCGTCGATGACGCAGCACATGGCGCGGGCGCCGGTGCCGCTGGCGCGCGTGTTGCCCGAGCTGCTTGGCCTGTTCACGGTCGGGGCGCACCTGCGCGGCTTTTTGCTGTGCTTCGCGGTCACGGTGAGCGGCATGATGGTGATTCCCTTTATCTCGCCCATGCTGGTGGGGAACCTGGGCATCGCGCCGGCGCAGATCAGCTATGTCTACCTGTGCGGCGGTATCGCCACCTTGTTCAGCTCTCGCCTGATCGGCGGCTGGTCGGACCGCATGGGCAAGCAGCGCGTATTCCGCTGGGTGGCGCTGTTCTCGATCGCGCCCACCCTGTTCATGACGCATATGCCGCAGATCCCGCTGCTGCTGGTGATGCTGTTCTTCCCCTTCTTCATGGTGGCCATGTCGGGTCGCTTCGTGCCGATGCAGGCGCTGCTGACCACGATCCCCGAGCCGCAACGGCGCGGAGCCTTCCTCAGCGCGAACGCGGCGGTCCAACAACTGGGGACGGGTGTCGGCGCCTTTGCCGGCGGCCTGCTGGTGCATACCGATGCCAGCGGCCGCTTGTACGGCTACGGCACCATCGGCATCATCGCCTCGGTGCTGATGGCGTTTGCCGTGTGGTGGATCGGGCGCGTGCAGCCGGCAAGCGCCCCTGCGGTTACGCGTTCGCCGGCCTGACGACCAGTTGCAGCAGGCTGCGGCCATGCTCCAGCACCGGCTTGGCCAGTGCGTCTTGCATGATGCTGTGCAGGCTGCCTTCCAGCACGCGGTTGCCTTCCTGCGCCAGGATGGTCAGGCGCATGCGACCGTTGTGCGGCGCGTGGGTCGGTTTTTTGGGATTGGCGCCGTCGTAGGCAGCGACAGCCGCCGCCACCAGTGTTTTCGCCTGCTGCGCCACATCGGCCGGGGCGCCTTCGAAGACGGCGGTGCCGCCGTCCTGGTCGATATAGCGCACGCGCCCGTCGGCGTAGGCGGCCAGCGTGTCCATGCTGTGGTCCAGCGGCACTTCGATCACCACGCCCAGCACCTCCGGCGCGGCAGGCGTGTGGCCATTGGCGCGCAGCCATTGCGCCGCCAGCAGGCGCACGCGCGATTCTTCGCTGGCGTCTTGCGCGATGGCTTGCACCACGCGCACATCGGGGGCGGCGCCGAACAACTGGCCTGCATCGTCGGCGAACAGCATCTGGTGGACGGTGTTCAGCTCGTCCTTGCCATAGGGCGCGTCAGCGCGGGTGCGGGAACCGACGCCAAGCGCCGCAAACAACTTCTCGAACATCTTCTTTCTAGTCCTTCAGGCTTTTGCGCCATTGTTCAAGCGGAAGGAGGTCGCCGCTGACGTCGTCTTCCACCAGGATTTCGCCGTCCGCGTGCGACACCAGGAAACCGGCGACCGCCTGTGCCATGTCGTCGCCGTTTTCGACGAAGGTGAGCTGGTAGTATGGCTTGCCGTTCACCTCGCGCGGCTTGGCGTCGGTTTCGATCAGCGCCGCATGGCGCACGCCCCCGCTGCGTTTCTCAATCGCGTCGGCCCAGCGCTTTAATTCCGGCAGGGCCATCAGGCGTTCCACCGCTTGCTCGCGGTTCACAGTAGCCTTCGCCGACGGCGCAGCGACCATCGCCAGAGTAACTGGCGCCACTGCCGGTGCCGGCGCCGCCTCGGATCTGTGCGTATTGACATACCAGGCGCCGACGCCGGCAAAGAGAAGGCCGGCAAGCGTGCCGGCAATGGCGGATTTGCGGGAAGAGGTCATGCGCAGCGCACCCCAGCGGTTAAAGTGCGCCCATACTAACAGATCCCGCCCCGCGCGCGGACCTGCTAGCGTTTGCCTGGAGAAGCAGCCGATTGCCGCGCTGCTTTGACCTGGTATTGGCGGATTTCCATCGCAGCACCTTCGAAATCCAGTCCGACAATTGCGTCACGGATCGCCTCATACAAGATGTCTCTTGCGGTCGCTATGCTGGCGTTGGAAGTGTTGACGTAGGTCGACGTCTGGCTTTTGTCCGAGACGATATTGAGTCCAGGCAGCGTGAGCTTGACTTCTGTCCAGGCGATGGAAGTATTGCTCAGGACGGTGGCTTGCCCGCTGACGAACAGGGCCAGGTTGTACTTATTGAGAACGGCGCATTTTTCATCAGAGATCGGCCATCCGCCATGTTGTTGAACCACTTCACGAACCAAGGGGGTATCGAAGGTATTTAATTTGCAAGCGGAAGCGTTGCTGGAAAAGACGGAAATTGCGGCCATAGCCAGGATGATTTTTTTCATGATGCTCTCCAATCAAATGTTCAAGATGTAATTGCCTGTGCTGCGATCCAAGCTGGCCAGGTCGCACGCCGACACGTCGCCTCTGGCCTGGTAACGCGTGAACGTTTCACCATTGCGCGTGAATGACTCGCCTTGGGATAAGGCAAAACGCGCGTCTTCTACCTGCAAGACTTGTCCGTTGAGATAGGCAGCCACGTTGCCTTTGAACTCGGCTTCGCATTGACTTTTGGCTCCCAGCCCCCCGCTCGACCAGGCGATGCGGGTGGCGATCACGCTGTGCCCGTGGGACGGGGTGAAATTGGCTTCGCCTTCCCATTGAATCTGCCCGGCTGCTGTCCAGAACGGCGCCAATGCATACGTGGTGTCGGCGAATGCCGCGCCTTGCACAGGTAGGCCCGTGGCCAGGCTCTGCTCGCGGGTCGGGTAGACGCTGCCGCTTAAGAGACCGTTTTGGGTGGGTTTCCACCAGAACTCCACCTGGCACGCCGTTCCTGGCTGAGTATTCCTGCAACCCTTTCCCTCCAGTTCAGGCGACAAGTTGTACATAAGGCTAAAGTCCGCGCCTTGCTTGCCATCGTTGTAGAGCAGGACCGTGCGCCTGGTTTTGACCCGGCTGCTGGTCATGCCAAAGTTCAGTTCCGGGATCTCCCAATGCGAGGTCCGTGTAAAGCCTTCCGCAGCGTTGCTGTCCGCTGCCGAAGAATCGTTGCCATGGCCTCCACCGCCGCAGCCGGTCAACAGGAAAGCGCTGCCAAGAAGGATCAAGAGAGTTTTCATTTGGTAATTAATTTTGTTTTGGTGCAACTAGATTGCCGTCTGCTGGCCGGCGCAGCTAGTAGAATGCGATGACGGTGGGGAAAACTGGTATCAGTGAAGGAATTAGAGGAATTGGGCAGTGTTGACGTGAATGCGAAACGGTTGGCGGGCGCGAATTCCACGATTTGCCGCCTTCATTCCCGTCATCCCGGCGCCCGTCGCAAGGGCCGAATCGACGCGCCCGGCGACCTTATGCTTTGCCCTCCCTATTCTCGAAAGGTTGGCAAATGACCGGCAATGCAATTGGTATTGGTAAGCGGGTCGCTGATTTCCTGGCGCTCTGTTTTTTGTTTACGCTGCTCGCAATGGGCTATTTCACGGCCAGCCACGATGAGCTGGCCTGGGGCTGGCGCCTCTATTTCGTCGCCTGGGTGCAGGTATTCATGCTGATCTGGGCGCTGGTGCCGGAACAAGGCCTGCACGGCAGGCTGGCCGCCAGCCGCTTCATCCTGAAGCTCGAACTGCAATGGATCGTGCGGGCCTACTCGACTGCCTACGGCTGCTGCGCCGTGTTTTTCCTGTTCTTCCTGATGACTGCGCACTTTGTGCCGGAGACGGAATTCGACCAGCTCGTGGCGGGCCTGGAGGTGGCCTACGTTAATCAATTCCTGTTGCTGGCCTGTCCGCTGACTGCGATGTTCCTGACAGCGTGGCAGGTGCACGCACTGCGTTGTCGCGGCCTCAAGCTGGCGGGCCTGGCGCCGCGCGTCTATGAACGCGCGACAGTCGAATTGCAGGGCAGCCTGGATAGCGTGCTGCCGCGCCTTGAGCACTATCTGCAAGCGTTGGCCTCGGGCGCGTCCGCCGCGTTGCCATGGCTGGTGTATGGCAAACGTCCCAGCGTTGTGCGCAAGAGCAGCGAAGGTGGGGCCACCGTATTCGAATGTACATGGACCTTTTGCCCGACGATGGTGCGCATCAGCGCCACGCCGCTCGGCCCGCAATGCACCCGGGTTGATGCCTGCTGTGTCCTGCGTGGCGGCCATTACCAGCTGGAACTCTACGTCAACGCCCACGATGCCATGCAGCTGATCGACCATATCGACAAGCATGTGCTGTCCGTGCTGCACAGCGAGTTGGTGCTGAGCGACGCGCGTGAGCGCCAGGAGCGCCTGCGCCGGCAGGCGCTGGAAATGCAGTTGCGCGTGCTGCAGGCCCAGGTTGAGCCGCACTTCCTGTTCAATACCATGGCCAACCTGCGCCACCTTTACCGTACCGATATCGATGCTGGCGAAGAAATGCTGAACCACCTGATCGCTTACTTGCGCAGCGCGATGGAGGACTTGCGCTCCGACGAGTCGACCGTTGCCCGGGAATGCGACCTGGTGCAGCACTTCCTGGCGATCATGAAGGTGCGCATGGGGAACCGGCTGTCGTACAGTTTCATTCATTACGACGACGTGGGCGCCATCAGCTTCCCGCCCGCGATGTTGATCTCCTTGGTGGAAAACGCGGTCAGGCATGGCCTGCGCGACAAGCCCGATGGCCAGTTGCGCATCACCGCCATGCGAGAAGAAGGGCAGGTGCGGGTCTCGGTGATCGACAACGGGCCGGGCATTTCAAGTGTCGAAGGCACGGGATTGGGCCTGTCGAATATCCGTCAGCGCCTGGAGGCCATCTACGGCCAGCGCGCCTGGCTCGAAGTGGGGGCCATGGCCGAAGGCGGCTTCATCGCCTCGATTGTGGTGCCAGACGAAGCAGGGAAATTACTGGAAAAAGCCGCATGAAGACGCCAACCGCCGTTATTGCTGAAGACGAACCGCTGCTGCGTGCCGAGTTGCGCGATGCGTTGTGTGCCTTGTGGCCAGGACTCTCGATCGTGGCCGAAGCGGGCGACGGCGTGTCCGCCATCGCCGCAGTGCGCGAGCATGCTCCCGACATCGCTTTCCTTGATATCAATATGCCCGGCCTGACCGGCCTTGAGGTGGCCCGCGTGGTCCAGGATCGCGTGCGTGTGGTGTTTGTCACCGCCTACAACCAGCACGCCCTGGAAGCCTTCGACGTGGGTGCGCTCGATTACCTGACCAAGCCGCTCAACAAGCTACGGCTGATGCAAACCATCGAGCGCTTGCAGGCAGGCCTTGGCCAGCCGCAGAAGCTTGTCTCGGAAGCGACGCTGGCGGCGCTGCTCCAGCCGGCGCCGGCGGCGGCGCCACGCAAACCCCTGAAATGGATCCAGGCTTCGGTCGGCAACCTGCTGCGCCTGATCACAGTGGATGAGATTTTCTTCTTCCAGTCGGACGCCAAGTACACGCGCGTGGTGACGGCGCAGGTGGATGCGCTGATTCGCAAGCCGATCCGCGAACTGGTGGAAGAACTCGATCCCGACGTGTTCATCCAGGTCAGCCGCGCCGCCATCGTGAACCTGCACCGGGTTGAATCGATCTTCCGCGAGGACGGCATGATGGAGGTAAGGTTGAAAGGGCGGCCCGAACGGCTCAACATCAGCACCGGATACCAGGCGGCGTTCCGCCAGCTGTAAAAGAAAAAGCCTGCGCGGTGCGAACCGGGCAGGCTTTTGAATGCGGTGCGCGCTCTTATTGTTGGCGGCGGCGCAGGGTGAATCCCAGCAGGCCCAGGCCCAGCAGGATCGAAGCCAGGGTGCCTGGTTCCGGCACTTTGGCCGCAGTCATGGAGACGTTGTCCAGCGAGCCGCCGTAGCTGTCGCTGATGCCGCTTGCGCGGAACTGCAGCGTGGACAGGTTGCCGGCTGCGAACATCGACAAGTCATGCTTGATCCAGTTGGTAGTCGAGGTGAAGTTATCCTGCGCCACATGCTCCAGCAGTTTGCCGTTCCAGAACACGTCGATGCCGTTGGTGCTGGCTGCAGTGTTTTCACGCGCGGCGTAGTAGAACGTCAGGTCGTATTGGGCGCCGGCGACGGTCTCGATGGTCTGGCTGATCCAGCTGTTGCTGTAAGCATCGAGCTCCAGGTAATTCTTGCCGTATTTGGCCGCACCAGCAACGCCATTGCGCACTTCCACACCTTCGCCACCGACGGTCCAGCCATCCAGGGTATGGGTGACGGCCCAGTTGCCCGGGTTGAGGCCGTTCTTTTCAAAGTTGCCGTTCTTGATCAGATCAACCCCGGCATGAGCGGCGCCTGCGGCGACCAGGAGGACAGCGGCGAGAAGTTTTTTCATGTTATCTAAAAGTAATTATTGTTGCGTAAAATATACTTAGATTGTAGCACGAAAAGAAAAAGCCCCCCTGCACAGAGCGCGGCCAAGGCCGCGTTCTGGCAGGGGGGCTTTTTTGTCAGCTGTGAGGCTGGCGGCTATTACATCATGCCGTCCATGCCACCCATGCCGCCCATGCCACCCATACCGCCCATGCCGCCGGCTGGTTTGTCTTCGGTGACTTCGGCAACCATGCAGTCGGTGGTCAGCATCAGGCCAGCGATCGACGCTGCGTTCTGCAGTGCCGAGCGGGTTACTTTAGCTGGGTCCAGCACGCCCATTTCAACCATGTCGCCGTAGGTGCCGTTGGCTGCGTTGTAGCCGTAGTTGCCGGTGCCGGCTTGTACCGCGTTCACAACCACCGATGCTTCTTCGCCGGCGTTTTGCACGATCATGCGCAGTGGCTCTTCCATCGCGCGCAGCACGATCTTGATACCTGCGTCCTGGTCCGGATTGTCGCCTTTGACATTCAGGGAAGCGCGGGCGCGCAGCAGGGCTACGCCGCCGCCTGGCACAATGCCTTCTTCCACAGCTGCGCGGGTTGCGTGCAGTGCGTCTTCAACACGTGCTTTCTTCTCTTTCATTTCGACTTCGGTGGCTGCGCCGACCTTGATCACGGCAACACCGCCGGCCAGCTTGGCCACGCGCTCTTGCAGTTTTTCGCGGTCGTAGTCGGAGGTCGCTGCGTCGATCTGGGTGCGGATCTGTGCCACGCGGCCTTCGATTGCGGAGGCTTCGCCTGCGCCGTCGATGACGATGGTGTTTTCTTTACCGATTTCGATACGCTTGGCTTGGCCCAGTTCTGCCAGGGAGGCTTTTTCCAGGGTCAGGCCGACTTCTTCAGCAACCACTTGGCCGCCGGTCAGGATAGCGATGTCTTCCAGCATGGCCTTGCGACGGTCGCCGAAGCCAGGGGCTTTCACTGCGCAGGTCTTCAGGATGCCACGGATGTTGTTGACCACCAGGGTCGCCAGTGCTTCGCCTTCGATGTCTTCGGCGATGATCAGCAGTGGACGGCCGGCTTTAGCAACTTGCTCCAGTACTGGCAGCAGGTCACGGATGTTGGAGATCTTCTTGTCGCACAGCAGAACAAATGGGTTCTCGAGGACGGCAACTTGCTTCTCTTGGTTGTTGATGAAGTAAGGGGACAGGTAGCCGCGGTCGAATTGCATACCTTCCACGATGTCCAGCTCGTCGTGCAGGGATTTGCCGTCTTCCACGGTGATGACGCCTTCCTTGCCCACTTTTTCCATCGCTTCAGCGATACGCTCGCCGATCGATGCGTCCGAGTTGGCGGAGATCGCGCCAACCTGGGCGATTTCCTTGGAGGTGGTGCATGGCTTGGAGATGGTCTTCAGTTGCTCAACGGTGGCAGCAACTGCCTTGTCGATGCCGCGCTTCAGGTCCATTGGGTTCATGCCGGCGGCAACGAACTTCATGCCTTCGCGCACGATGGCCTGGGCCAGCACGGTCGCGGTGGTGGTACCGTCACCGGCGTTGTCGGAGGTCTTGGAAGCAACTTCCTTGACCATCTGCGCGCCCATGTTCATCAGCTTGTCTTTCAGTTCGATCTCTTTAGCGACCGAAACACCGTCCTTGGTGACGGTTGGGGCGCCGAAGGAGCGCTCCAGCACCACGTTGCGGCCTTTCGGGCCCAGGGTGACTTTAACGGCGTTGGCGAGGATGTTGACGCCTTCAACCATCTTGGAGCGAGCGCTGTCGCCGAAAATAACTTCTTTAGCTGCCATGTTTTATTCTCCTGAATTCTGTATCGGTGAGGCGGGTGATTACTTCTGCACCACGGCCATGATGTCTTCTTCGCGCATTACCAGCAGTTCCTGGCCGTCAACTTTGACAGCTTGGCCGGCGTATTTGCCGAACAGAACGCGGTCGCCCACTTTCACTTCCAGAGCGCGCACGGTGCCGTTGTCAGCAACTTTGCCGTTGCCAACTGCCAGCACTTCACCCTGGTCTGGTTTTTCTGCGGCTGCATCAGGGATGATCAGGCCGGACGCGGTCTTGGTTTCCTGGTCCAGGCGTTTGACGATGACGCGGTCATGCAAAGGGCGAAGGTTCATACAAAACTCCTTTTACTCGGTTTATTGACAGTTGTTAGCACTCTCGGCTAACGAGTGCCAATGATTATAGGGACGACACTTTGGCTTTTCAAGGGGATTTCATTTGAGAATGCTCAAATCTTGCGCACAAGACAAATGTGTCTATCAGGCAATATGAGCTCAGGAACGGGTTTCGGGGCTGTTGCCGACGAAGTGGCGGCGGGCAAAAGCCAGCGCCAGGCGCTGCAATGGATGGCGGTTGCCGCCGGGGCGCCAGGTGGTCACCATCTTGTCGCGGTAGGCGTCGAACTGGAAACCCCAGGGCGCGGCCAGCACGTCGCCGCGCCGCAGGAGGATTTTCAAAGCCTGGCTGGCGGCGATGCCGGAGCACAACTGGCAACCCATGCTGGTGGAGGGGCCGCGGCGTTGGGCCAGGTCCACCCCTTGCGGCCACACCAGGTAAGTGCGGTGCAGGCCGGCCGGGGCCAAGCCGACCAGGAAGCGCAGCGCCTTGTCCACCTCCGGCAGGTCACCCCATTGGAAGTAGTCTTCAAAACTCATTTTGCCGGGCAGGAAATTCAGGCAGGAGGCGCCCATGCCCAGCGGCGCCGCCATGGTGGCGGGAATGCCGTGCGCGGCGCAATGGCCGTACACCAACTGGCGCGCGCTGAAGGCGTAAAAGTCCAGGCCGTCCACATACACGTCGACCCCTTGCAGGAATTCGGCCACGTTGGCGGCATTGACGCCGTCGCCGAACTGGCGGATCTCCACTTCCGGGTTGATGTCCTGCGCCATGCGCGCCGCCGCTTCCACTTTCGGCACGCCCATGGTCGACATGTAGGAGGCGGCCTGGCGGTTCAGGTTGGGGATGTCGTAGCTGTCGAAGTCGGCGATGTGGAAAGCGCCTACGCCGAGGCGCGCCAGGGTCAGCAGGTAGCCGCTGCCGACGCCGCCCATGCCTGCGATGGCAATGCGCTTGCCGCGCAGGATTTGCTGTTCTTCCGGCGTTACCCAGCCGAGGTTGCGCGAGAACGCCTCGTCGTACTGGAAGGCCGGTTTCTGGTCACGACTTGCCATTGGGGAGGTCGAGCATTCTGTTGACGATTCCAATTTCTTCACGCGGGGAGAAAAATTGCGGGTAGAAGGAGCGCACGCCGGGCACATTGCCCTGGCCACCGTAGCGCTGGATCTGCTCGGTCATATACGCCAGCTCCACGCACATCAGGATGCCCTGCACGCTGACGCGCGGATTCATCTTGGCCTCGCCCATTTGCTTGAAGCCGAGCGCATTGTCGAAGAAGGCGCGGTGGCGCGGCTGCACCTCAATGAACATATGGGTGCACTTGTGCAGGTCGCGCGCGGTGATCACGGCCAGGTGGAACATGGCGGCCTGGTACTGCTTGCTGGTGCCGGCCATGTCGAAGGCGAACTTGATGATTTCGCAGATGCGCCCGCCGTCGGCGCGCACCGCATCCAGTTCCGGCTTGAACAATTCGTCGGCCAGCAAGCCTTCCGGGCAATCGAGGCCCACGCTCAGGGTGCCGACCGCTTCGCCTTTCTGGCTGGCCATCAGGGTGACGCGGTTGGCCACCGGTTTCAAGGCATGGTTGCCGCTGAAGCCGCGCCAGCTGTACATGCGGTGGATCAGCATGCTGGCCTGGTTGCGCCCGTCGGGCGTGTCCACCAGTCTGATTCCGAAGTTCAGCTCCTGCGTGACCTGGTCGGGTAATTGCGCGAGTACGGGATCGCCTTCGCTCACCGTGTGCGGGGTGGCGGCGTCGTCGGCCGTTTCGGGCGCGAGCGAGGATGGGGTGTCTTGGCTGCTCTGCATGGCGAACTCCTCCCAACGAGCGCGAGGCGTCAGCTCATTCCAAAGGTAGCATGGTGAAAGCCATGAAATGCAACAAACGCGCAGCGCTAAAAAAACAATAGTGGCACGGCGAGCTCATGTGGGCAAGCGAATCGCGCCGCCCAAATAGCTAGTCCCCGCCACTGGCGGGGACTGTTCGCGTGGCCTGCTTAGCTGCGGCGCAGGCGCTGGGTGCCCAGCAACATCAGGCCCAGGCCCAGCAGCGCAACGCTGCCTGGTTCTGGAATGGTGCCGTTGAAGTCCAGGATACCGGTTTCGGAGTTGATCGCCACCACGTTCGCATTCACGCAATTGGCGGTATCGCAGATGATGCCTTGCGACGTGTTGTTGAAGGCGGTGAAGGCGGCGTTATAGAACGGACGCGGGCTGGTGAAGAAGTCGAAGCCGTCCGGATTCACTGGATCGTCGTACAGGGTCCAGCCGAAGTTCAGGTTCTGGAAGGCGCCGCCCAGGACATCCAGGCCGCCGATGCCGGCGTTCAGGACGTTGGAGCTGGCCAGCTTGTACTGGATGCCATTCATGCCGACGGTTGGATCGAGCGCCGTGGTCGATTGACCGTAGGTGTTGTCGTTGCCCGGATCAGCCCACATTTCGAAGCTGAAGTTCGACACCGAGCAAGTCACGCCCGGGCCCAGCGGGCCGGTACAAGTGAACTGCTGGCTGAAGACGGCATACAGGCCGTAATCGACGTTCACGCGCGAGACGCCGCCGGTCACTGGCGCGCTGTCCAGCGCAAAACCGTTGAAGAAGGCATAGCCATTGGCTTTGTACACATTGGCCGGATCGCCCACGTCGTGGCGGATGCGGGTGGAGGAGAAGCCGTTGACGGCGTCAGCGTTAAAGATGGTGCCGGTGCCGGCGATGGCGGTTGGGTCCACCGTGAAAATCGGGGCTGCGGATGCCTGGGATGCACCGAGCAGGGCCAGGGCGCCTGCCAGCAATCCACAAATCTGTTTCTTCATGCTTGTTCTCCGTTCAGGTTCTGGTTTGGTGATTGGCGAAAGCCAACTGCTTGCCAGTCCTGTATAAGCAAGCGCCATGCCAAAATCGCCGCCCCCGTGTAAATACAAGCACTTATCGTTTACTTACAAATTGGTATTTACGTAACTATTATCTTGCTGTAAAAATTTCCGACGTAATTTTCAATGAAATCAATGACTTGCATTTTGGTGAGTCACTGTGCGGCAGGCAGGGTCAGGCTGAAGGTGACCTGGCTTGGCTGGCATTCCGCAAGGCGCAGGTCGCCGCCGTGGGCGCGCGCGATCTCGCGCGCCAGCGCCAGGCCGAGGCCGACGCCGGCCACGCGCCGGTTGTGCGCCTCGTCGGCGCGGTAGAAACGGTCGAACAGGCGCTCGCGGTGCTCGAAGGCGATGCCGGCCGACTGGTTGGCGATATCGATCTGCCAGCCGCTGGCCGTGCGCCGCGCCTGGAGCGCGATCCAGCCTTGCGGCACGCCGTATTTGACGGCATTGCTGACCATGTTCTGCAGCACCTGGCGCAACAGGTCGGCATCGCCCAGGGTCGCCATTTGCGGCGGCAACTGCAACTGCAGCGGGCGTTCCGGCGCCATCATGTCCAGGTCGTCGGCCAGTTCGCGCAGCAGCGGCACCAGGTCCAGCGGCTGCAAAGGGATCTGCAACTGGCCGGCGTCGGCACGCGACAGCATGAGCAGCTTGCGCACGATGCTGTCCAGGCGCCGCACTTCGTCCAGCATGTCGGCCAGCGCCTGCTCCAGCTCGGGGTTGGTGGCGGCGCGCTCGAAGGCGCGCTCCAGTTCGCCTTGCAGGATGGCGACCGGCGTGCGCAGCTCGTGCGCGGCGTCGCCGGAAAAACGTACCGATTGCAGGAAGCTGCGCTCCAGCCGGTCCAGCATGTCGTTGAAGACTGTTACCAGCCGCTCGAATTCCAGCGCCTCGTCGGCGGCCGACACGCGTTGCCGCATATCGCTGGCGCGGATGCGTTCCATGACGCCGGTCAGGTGTTCGATTGGGCGCATGGCGCGCCCGGCCAGATACCAGGCCACCAGGCCGACCAGCAGGCACAGCACCACCACGGCGCCACCAAAGCGCATGAGGGTCGCCTTCAGTTGCGCTTCCGAAAGGCTGGTGTTGACGCCTAGCTGCACCAGCACCGCGCCGCGCCGGGTCTGGCCGATGCGCCACTGGGTACCGCCGCCGTAATAGGTGCGCAGTTCGCCGTCCAGGGCTTCCGGCACCAGCAGGGAGGCCGGCCAGTTGGCGCTTTGGTAGAGCGTGGCGCCCTGGTCGTTTACTGCGCGCAGGATGGCGTAATTCTCCGTGCTGCCGAGCGGGGCGAAGCCGCTGAAGCTGGCGTTCAGGTGGGCGTCGATGGCCGGCCAGACGGTGTGCGCCGTGGCGCCAAAGCCGGGCCCGGCCAGGTGCGCCACCATCATCCGGTCCAGGATGCTGGCGCGGCGGTGCATGACGGTCGCCGCCGAGGCGACAAACAGCACGGCGATCATGCCGACGGCCAGGCCAGTGGTAATCAGCGCGATGCGAACGCGGAAGGAGCGGATGAAGGGGCGGTGGGCAGGATTCATGCGTGCGCGTCTTTGTCGCCGTCCGGCTTGCGCAGGCGGTAGCCGACGCCGCGCACCGCTTCGATGGCGATGCTGTCGGGCAGGCTGAGCTTCTTGCGCAGGCGCTGGATGCAGACGTCTACCATATTGGTTTGTGGTTCGAAATCGTAGCCCCACACGTGCTCCAGGATCTGGGTGCGGGTGTAGACGCGGCCCGGGGAGCGCATCAGGTATTCCATCAGGTTGAATTCGCGGCTGGTGAGTTCGACTTCGCGCCCGTCGAGTTCGGCTACGCGCGTCAGCCGGTCCAGCTTGAGCGGACCGACCGCCAGCACGTTCTGCCGCTCGCCGCTCACGCGCCGCAGCAGGGCGTGGATGCGGGCGATCAGCTCTTCCACGAAGAAGGGCTTGGCCAGGTAGTCGTCGGCGCCCAGGTTCAGGCCTTGCAGGCGGTCGTCCAGTTCGTTGCGCGCGGTCAGCAGGATGACCGGCGTGTCGCGTCCTTCGCGGCGCAAGCCTTTCAGGATCGCCAGGCCGTCGCGCCCCGGCACCATGATGTCGAGCAGGATGATGTCGTACTGGCGCGACAGGGCATAGTCGTAACCGAGGTTGCCATCTTCGCAATGGTCCACCAGGAAGCCTTGCTCCCGCAGGCCACTGCACACAAAACTGGCTATCCGTTGTTCATCTTCGACGAGGAGGGCTTTCATGTTTCTATTTTCCAAAAGTACAAAAGCGCCGTCAATGCGGCGCTCGATTACAGAATTGTAATCAAACTGTAAGCCTTTTTGTCATCTTCCCTTGATGTAATGAAAGAGTAGTAATCCTTTTTCAACATTCGGGAGAGAAACCATGGGCTTCGGCAGCTGGTTCAAGAAAAACGTCGTGAAACCCATCGAGAAGGTGGTCGACAAAGTGGGCGACGCAGTGAAGGACATGGGCGACGACTTCAAAGACATTGGCAGCGCCTTTGAGCAAGTCGGCAACGATATGGCGGCGGCCGCCAAGAAAATCTCCGAGCTGGGCTATACCAAGAAGAGCCTGGGCAACGGGGACAATAATTACACCGCCAGCTCGCTGGGCGCCAACATCATCCACGGCGACGGCGGCAACGACAACATCACGGTCAATGCCGGCGCCTATAACAATATCTACGGCGACGACGGCAACGACACCCTGGTGGTGCGCGTCGGCGGCTACAACGTGATCGACGGCGGTAACGGCAATGACACCATCCGCATCGACGTTGGTGTGTACAACAAGGTCTCGGGCGGCAACGGCGACGACAACATCACCATCGCAGCCGGCGCGGCGGCCGACGTCGACCTGGGCGAGGGCAATAATCGCTTGTCGGTCAACTCGGCCTACAACGAAATCGACGGCGGCAACGGCAACGACGACGTGACCGCCAATGGCGGCTGGAACGATATCGAACTGCGCGGCGGTAACAACACGGTGGTGGCCAACGGCGCCAACAACAAGGTGGTCACCACCGGCGACGGCCACGACAACATCACCGTCAACGGCGCCAACAACGTGGTCAACGCGGCCCATGGCGTTAATGTGGTCAAGGCGATCGGCGCCTCCAACAACATCTACACCGGCAACTGGGACGATACCGTCACCGTCGACGGCGCCAACAACGTCATCAACACCGACGGCGGCCATGACCGCGTCACCGTCAACGGCGTTAACAACGAGATCAAGATCGGCGACGGCAACAACGTGCTGGTGGCGAACGGCGGCAGCAACAGGGTATATGCCTGGGGCGACGGCCATGACAACATCACCGTCAACGGCGGCTCCAACGTGGTCGACGCGGGCCACGGCAACAACACCGTGAACGCGGGCGGCGCGTCCAACGTGATCACCACCGGAAACTGGGACGACGTGGTGGTGGCGGACGGCATTTCCAACGTCATCAACACCAACTACGGCAATGACCGCATCACCGTCAAGGCGGCCAACAACCAGGTCAACGCCGGCCACGGCCTGAATACCATCATTGCCGAAGGCGGCCGCAACAAGCTGACCGCCGGCGACAACGACGACAACATCACGGCCGCGGGCGCGTCCAACGAAATCAACGCCGGCCACGGCAACAACAGCGTGACCTTGAACGGCGCCAGCAATGTGCTGAACGCCGGCGACCATGCCGACCGCGTGGTGGCCAACGGCGCCTCGAACGTGATCAACGCCGGCCATGGCAACAACAACATCACCGCCAACGGCGCGTCCAACGTCATCAACTCCGGCGACGGCGCGGACAAGGTGGACGCCAAGGGCGGCGCCAACATCATCCGCACCGGCGCGGGCGCCGACAACATTACCGCCATTGGCGGCCTGAATGTGGTCGATGCCGGCAACGACAGCGACCTCGTGCTGGCGCTGGGCGGCGGCAACGGCATCAACGCCAACGACGGCAACGATACCATCGTCGCCGGCGGCGGCGCCAACGTCATCGTCGATGGCGGCGGCAGCAACAAGATCGTGGCAGGCGGCGCGGTCAATGTGATCTACACCGGCGGCGCCAATAACAAGGTTGGCGCGCTGGGCAGCACCAATGCCCTGGTCAGCAACCAGGGCGGCAACCTGCAGGCAGCGGTGGGCGTGAACAACGTGATCCTGTCCAATGGCAGCGGCAACACCATGCTGGGCCTGGGCGCGGGCAACCTGATCGCCAGCACCGTGGGCGGCAACACCACCATCGCGGCGGGCGGCACCAACGTGGTGCTGACCGAACTGGGCGGCATGGTCAAGGCGGCAGCGGGCGGCCTGGGCGCTGTGCTGTCGAACGTGATCCCGTCCAAGGACGCGGCCAAGGCCGTGTCCAACGTTACCAGCAAGCTGACTTCCGCCATCAACAGCGGCATCGGCAACGATATCGTGGTGGCGGCTGGTGGCAATAACGTGGTCTACACCGGCGGCGGCAAGGACATTGTGACCGCCGTGGGCGGCAACAATATCGTGCTGGCCAACGGCGGCGACAACGTCACCACCGCGCTGGGCGGCAACAACGTGGTGGTCAACATGGCAGGCAATAACGTGGTGACGGCCGCTGGCCAGAACAACGTGATCGTGACCGGCCTGGGCGAAGGCATCAACGATGTCAGCGCCAAGCTGGGTAGCGCCGCTGGCGGCGTGACCGCGCAGATCACCAAATTCATCGGCAACAATGTCGCTGGCGGCAACGGCAACGACGTGGTGACCGCGATCGGTAACACCAACGTGGTTTACACCGGCGGCGGCAACGACGTGACCACCGCCATTGGCGCCAACAATGTGGTGTGGAGCGGTAACGGCAACGACGTTACCACCGTGTTCGGCGCGCGCAATATCGTCTGGGGCGATGCGGGCGTGGACAAGGTGACGGCCGTGGGCGCCAACAACCTGGTCGTCACTGGCGACTATAAGGAGGTGGCGGCAACCGCCGTCGGCCTGGTCGATTCCATCGCGGCCGGCGTGGCAGCGACCGACCTGGTGGGCAAGGCCGGCCTGAGCGCTGCCGCCACCAGCCAGTCCGGCACGGAAGCGATCACCGCCTTCGGCAAGAACAATGTGCTGGTGGGCGGCAGCGCCGCCACCATCGTGACTGCCGCTGGCGAGAACAACCTGGTGGCCACCGGCGCCGGCAACGACGTGATCACCGCAGTCGGCAGCAAGACCGGCATCGTGTCCGGCGCCGGCAACGACGTGGTGACTGCAGTCGGCACCTACAACGTGGTCGTGGCGGGCGAGGGCAACAACATCGTCACCACCGTCGGCAAGGGCAACCTGGTCGAAGGCGGCTCCGGCAACGACGTGCTGACCGCGCTGGCCATCGGCAGCGCCGCCAAGGTCAACGCCAACGCCAATATCCTGGTCGGCGGCGACGGCAACAACGTCATGACCGTGATCGGCAAGGACAATGTGGTGGTCGGCGGCAGCGGGAAGGACGTGGCGGTGATGATCAGCTACGGCGGTTCCAACACCAAGAACAGCACCACCGAGAAGGAAGGCTCCGACAAGACCACCACCAGCCAGACTACCGGCAGCACCCAGTTGAACGTGGGCTGGACCGGCGCCGGCAACGACGTGGCCGTGGTGTACGGCGACCACAACGTGGTGCTGGCCGATTCGGGCGACGACACCCTGGTGGTGCTGAACTCGGGCAGCAAGCTGTCCTACAGCAGCCAGACCACCCAGGCGGTGGAAGGCTCGGACAAGTCGCAGACTGTCAGCTCCTCCAAGGTCAGCATCGATACCGGCATGAACTTCGTGCACGCCGGCTCCGGCAACGACACCATGATCCTGGCTGGCACCACCACCATCGGCATGGGCGGCGAGGGCAACGACACCATCGTTTCCTCCGGCCAGAACAACATCGCCATTGGCGGCAGCGGCGACGACGTGATCATCGGCCTGGCCGAAATCACCGTCTTCAACGCGGCCGAAGCGCTGGCCGAAAACGAGTACGAATCGGCCGGCGACTGGGTCGGTGCTGCGATGAACGCCAAATTCATCAAGTCGCAGTACGCTTCCCTGGCCAAGGGCGACCTGGGTAAGCTGAACCTGGTTGGCAATGTGATCGTTGGCGGCGACGGCAACGACACCATTTTCGCCACCAATGCCGGCACTTATGTTGGCGGCGGCAACGGCAATGACATCATGATGGGCCTGGGCTGGGGCGTGCTGACCAAACTCCTGGTCAACAACAGCAAATCCATCAGCGGCGCGGTGAGCGACGTGGGCGCTGGCTTCGACGCCGTGACCAAGTACCTGAACAAGTCCTTCGGCGAGGAACTGCTGAAAGGCTGGAACAGCCTGTCGTCCGATATGAAGTCGGCGCTGGACAAGGCCACCGTCAACGCCAGCGATTTGATCGACGACATGGCCAACGCCGGCAACAGCGCGGTCAACACCATCAATGGCGTGTCGGGCCTGAACCTGGCCGACTTTGACTTCGCCAGCGCGCTCAAATCGGCGCTGGAAGGCGGCAAGGGCGGTTTGAACACGGCCATCAACGGCATCGGCAGCGGCGTAGGCTATGCGGCCGACGTGGATGTGGGCAGCGGCATCAACACCGCCGTCACCTGGACCGGCGAGGCAGTCAGCACCGCTTCCGGCGCCAGCGCCTCCGGTATCGACTGGCTTGGCAAACAGCTCGGTGTCAACTTGCAGCTCGACCAATTCAAGGGCATGGACTTGTTCATCGCCGGCTTCATCGCCTACACCATGGGCTACAAGTACGCGGGCAACAACCGCCTGTGGGGCGGCGCCGGCGACGATACCTTCTACTCCGGCATGGGCAGCGACCATTTGCACGGCGGGGCAGGCAAGGATATCTACGTCATGTCCATGGGCGACGGCAAGGACACCATCCACGAAACGGCGGGCGGCAACGACATCCTCAAGTTCAGCGCCAACAAGCTGTTTAATGTGGCGATGAAGACCGACAATGTGAAGGTCAACATCGAGGGCAACGATCTTGTGGTGAACTACGTGGACAACAACAAGTCCTACGCCCAGTTCACGGTGGAGAACTACAAGTCGGTCAACATCGCCGAACTCGACCTGCTCGACGCCGCCGGCGCCACCGTGGGTGTGCTCACGATGGCGCAGTTGCTGGAACGGGCGCAGAACAGCAGCCCGTACGACATGGCGTCGGTCTGGACCGCTGACCGCATGCAGGACTTCGCGCAGTTGGTGGGCACGGCCTTCACCGGCCAAGCCGCCTAAAGCGCGGTAGAAGGCTTGGACATGCGTGCTAAAATGGCATGCATGTCCAACATCAGGTTGACCGTGCAAACGTGCGGCCCTATAGTTGCGGGATGATCGCAGACTTCCAAGACCTTTCCGATAAAATCGACCAACTGGCGGAACTCGCGCAATCCTTGCGCCGCGAGAATTCGCAGTTGCGCCAGGCCAATGCAGCCCTGGTGACTGAAAACCTCGAATACCAACGCCGCCTTGGCGAAGCGCACGACCGCGTCGTGGCGCTGCTGGACAAAATCCCCGCCGCAGAAGCAGACACCCCTGAGGATGCCCAATGATCCATGTTGATGTGACCATCATGGGCCAGCCCTATAAGCTGGCATGCAAGGAAGACGAAGAGCGCGCGCTGCGCGAGGCTGCCAACCTGCTGGATAAGAAGATGAGCGCGATCCGCGACGCAGGCAAGGTCAAAGGTAATGACCGCATCGCCGTGATGGCGGCGCTGGGCATGGCCGCCGAGTTCCTGGCGGCGAAAACCGCCGGCGGTTCCTCCCTGCTGGAAGTGCAGGAAAAGATCGGCGCCATGCACAAGGTGCTCGACAACGCACTGACCCCGCAAGAAAATTTGTTTTAGGCCTTTCGCCAAAATCGTTTGAGGAGTAAACTTCGTGTCACCCTGCGGTGTTCGAGATTTGCCATATATTCCTTGAACCATTTACATGCACCGGTTGCGGGAATTTGTTCGACGGGCGTGAGCGTCACTAGTCTGATGAACCCGAAGTTGAACTA
Organism: Massilia sp. SR12; assembly: GCA_046523935.1. Lineage (GTDB taxonomy): Bacteria > Pseudomonadota > Gammaproteobacteria > Burkholderiales > Burkholderiaceae_D > Rugamonas. Next base: position 5,642,925 of record CP159586.1, read on the forward strand.
ACTGCAACCACCTTGAACCGTAAGGTTCGGGATGCCGGCATAACGGCACAGGCGGGGCCTCATTCCATTTAAGAGCGGTTGCCAGCACCTACGGGTGCGCAACCGTTTTTTTACGTCCAGAGGAGCGCCATGCAATATTGGTTGATGAAGTCTGAGCCCGACGAAGTGAGCATCGATGATGTCATGTCTGCCAAAGACAAGACGGTGCCCTGGTTCGGCGTGCGTAACTACCAGGCCCGCAATTTCATGCGCGATGCGATGAAAGAGGGCGACGGCGTGTTGTTCTACCATTCCTCCTGCCCTGAGCCGGGCATTGCCGGCATTGCGGAAGTGGCCAGCGGGCCCTATCCGGACGCCACCCAGTTCGACCCCAAAAGCCATTATCACGATGCCAAGGCGACGCATGAGCAGCCGCGCTGGATTTCCGTCGACGTGAAGGGCGTACGCAAAACGCGCCTGCTGTCGCTGGCCGAGATGCGCGCGCTGCCGCAACTGGAAGACATGGTGGTGCTGCAAAAAGGCAGCCGCCTGTCGATCACGCCGGTGACGCCGGGCCAGTGGAAGCATATTGTGGCATTGCTGAAGGGCGACTGATGGATTGGGGACTGGTTGGCATCCTGCTGCTGATGGGCGCGGGCGGCGGTTTTGCAGCGGGACTGCTGGGTATTGGCGGCGGCATGGTGCTGGTGCCCTTCATTACCATGATTTTCACCGCCAAGGGCTTTCCGCCGGAGCTGGTGGTGCACATGGCGATTGCCACCTCGCTGGCGACCATCATGTTTACCTCGCTGTCGTCGGTGCGGGCGCACCACAAGCATGGCGCGGTGCAGTGGCGCATTGTGGCGTTGCTGGCGCCGGGTATTGTGGTCGGTTCCTGGATCGGGCCGTGGATCGGCAAGCAGATGAACACCAGCGCACTGTCGCTGCTGTTTGCCGCCTTCGTCACTTTCTCGGCGGTGCAGATGATTCTGAATAAGAAGCCGGCGCCGGGGCGCGAGCTGCCCGGCACGCCCGGCATGTTCGCGGCCGGCGGCGTGATCGGCGTGGTGGCGGGGTTGGTGGGGGCGGGCGGCGGCTTCATCTCGGTGCCGTTCATGGCCTGGTGTAATGTGCGCATCCACCAGGCGGTGGCGACTAGCGCGGCGCTGGGCTTCCCGATCGCGCTGTCGGGCACCTTGTCGAATATTTACTTCGGCTGGTCGGAGCCGGGCTTGCCGCAGTATTCGCTAGGCTTTATCTACCTGCCAGCGCTGGCGGTGATCGCAGCGGCCAGCGTGACCATGGCGCCGCTCGGCGCGCGCACCGCGCACAAGATGGACGTGGTGGCGCTCAAGCGCTCCTTTGCCGTGGTGCTGTTCGGGCTGGCGGCGTACATGTTCTACCACGCGTTCGCATAAACGCAGGAGGCGGGCATGCAGGTTGGTTGCTGGTCGCTGTTCACGGTTTTCTCGCAGATGTCGCTGCAAGGCTTCGGCGGCGTGTTACCGTTTGCCTTCCGCCACCTGGTGGAGCGCACGCAGTGGCTGACGGCCGCCGAATTCGGGCAGCTGCTCGGCATTGCCCAGCTGTTGCCCGGCCCCACCGTCTGCAACCTGTCCGTGATGGTCGGCCAACGCTATGCCGGCGTGGCGGGCGGCTTCTCCGCCTTGGCCGGCTTGCTGCTCGGCCCCTTCTTCATTGTGATTGGCCTGGGTGTGGCTTACCAGGAGCTGGCCGGCCATCCGGTCTTCGCCGCCGCGATGCGCGGCATGGCAGCGGCCGCGTCGGGCCTGATCCTGGCCACGGCCTTCAAACTAGCGGTGGACATGTTGCGCGGCACGGCGCCGGGCGCGCGGCGCATGGTGCAGGTGCTGCTGCTGGCGGCGGCCTTCGCCGGCCTGGGCTTGATGCACTTTGGGCTGCTGGCGGTGGTGTGTACGCTGGTGCCGATCGGCTTCCTGCTGTTCGCCTTCGTGTGGCGGAAGCCATGAGCGGCGACGTCAAGCTGGGTGGACTGGCGCTGCACCTTGCCTTGCTGTCGCTGACCGCGATCGGCGGTGGCGTGGTGCTGGTGGCGCCGGATGTGCACCATTTCGTCTCGGTGCAGAACCATTGGCTGACCGACCAGCAATTCGCTTCCGCCTACGCGCTGGCCCAGGCGGCGCCGGGCCCGAACCTGATGTTCGTGACGCTGATCGGCTGGATGATCAAAGGCTGGCTGGGGGCGGCGGTGGTGACGCTGGCGGCGATCCTGCCGTCCACTTGCCTGGTGCTGGCGCTGGGGACGTTCATCAATCGCCACGGCGGCGGGCAAGGGCGCTGGGCCGGCGCCTTGCGCGACGCGCTGGCGCCGCTGGCGTCCGGCATGCTGGCCGGGGCTGCGTGGACCTTCCTCAGCGTGTCGGGCACCGGCTGGCGCGGCATTGCGCTGGCGCTGGCCGCCGCCACGGCGGCCTATGCGACCAAATTGAATCCCGTTTGGCTGATCGTCCTGGGTGCTGCGGCCGGCGCTGCCGGCCTGGTCTGAATTAAAGCGCGTCTCAGGCGGTGCGCGCAGCAGGCTGGCGGTAAGCCCAGGCCAGCATGGCGACAGCGCCGATAATCATCGGCAGCGACAGCATCTGGCCCGAGGTGATCGGCAGGCCTGCCACATTGATTTCCCAGTCCGGCGTGCGGAAGTACTCGGTGAAGAAACGCGCGCAGCCATACAGCAGCACATACAGCGCACCCACCGCCAGGCGCGGGCGAGCCTTGCGCGCGAACGGCCACAGGATGCAGAACACCAGGATGCCATCCACCAGCATCTGGTAGATCGCCGACGGGTGGCGCGCCATGTCGCCGACCGCAGGGTAGATCATGGCCCACGGCAGGTCCGGATTGCTGACCACGCGGCCCGGCAGTTCGGCATTGATGAAATTGCCCATGCGGCCGGCCGCATAACCGAGCGGCACCAGCGGCGCGATGAAATCGTACACATCCAGCAGGTTGCGCTTGCGTTTGCGCGCCCACAGCGCCATGGCGAGCAGCACGCCGAGGAAGCCGCCGTGGAAGCTCATGCCGCCTTCCCACACTTTGAAGATGCGCAGGGGCGTGAGCAGCATTTCCGGCTGGTAGAACAGGACTTCGCCCAGGCGGCCGCCCAGGATTACGCCCAGCATGCCGTAGAACAGCATGTCGTCCAGGTCCTCCTTGGTCCAGCCTTGCTGCGCGATATGCGGCTGCTTGATGCGCACGCGGCCCAGCGCAATGAACAGGGCGAAGGCCAGCACATACATCAGGCCATACCAGTGGATCGCCACAGGGCCGAGGTGGATGGCGACCGGATCGGGCATTGGGTGGATCAGGGGCATTTCAAATTCTCTTCTTCATGAGTTGCAGGAAGCCGCGCAGCACGGGCGAGGCATTATCGCGCCGCCAGGCCAGGCCGGTTTCCACCAGCGGCGTGCTCTGGACCAGGGGCAGGTATTCCACGCCCGGCCGGCGCAAATTCGAGACGGATTGTGGCACAAGTGCTATTCCCATGCCAGCCGATACCAGGCTGACAATGGTTTGCATCTGGATCGCCTCCTGCCCCACCTCGGGCGTGATGCCGGCATCGCGGAACACCGACAGGATGGCGTCGTACAGGGCGGGCGAGATATGGCGCGGGAAAATGATCAGCGGGATGCCGGCCAGCGCGCGCACATCCACGCTGGCGGCGGCCAGCGCCGGCAAGCCGGACGGCGCCGCCAGCACCAGCGGCTCGCGCAGCACCGGCAAGTAATCCAGCTCCTGGCGCGCGCGGTCGGGCAGGGGAGGGATCAGCAGGCCGGCATCGACCCGGCCTTCCAGCAGGTCGTCTAGCTGCAGGTCGGAAGTGGCCTCCTTCAGCGTGATTTCGACCTGCGGATATTCCGCCCGGTAGGCGCGCAGGGACGGCGGCAGCACGCTGTAATCGGCCGAGGAGACGAAAGCCAGCGACAAACGTCCGCTGGCGCCCGTGGCGGCGCGCTGCACCAGCTCCGGCAAGCCGGCGGCCTGCTGCAGCAAGCGCTGCGCCTCCGGCAGCAGGGCGGCGCCGGCGGCGGTCAGCGTGACGCCGCGCCGGTTGCGCTCGAAGAGGGGCGCGCCCAGTAGCTGCTCCAAGGCCATGATGGTTTGCGACAGCGGCGGCTGGGTCATGTGCAAACGCCGCGCCGCGCGGCCGAAATGCAGTTCCTCGGCGACGGTGGCGAAGTAGCGCAGTTGGCGAAGTTCAATGGTCATTCGCAAAGCATATCACAGGGGTGTGTATCATATATTTGACAACTGGCGCCCCAGGAGGCACCCTTAGCTTCTTACTGAGGAGACCCCACCATGCCGCAATACCGTTCCTACACCACGACCCAAGGCCGCAATATGGCAGGCGCGCGCGCCCTGTGGCGTGCAACCGGCATGAAAGATGGCGATTTCGATAAGCCCATCATCGCCGTCGTCAACTCCTTCACCCAATTCGTGCCCGGCCACGTGCACCTGAAAGACCTGGGCCAACTGGTCGCGCGCGAGATCGAAGCCGCCGGCGGCGTCGCCAAGGAATTCAACACCATCGCCGTTGATGACGGCATCGCCATGGGCCACGGCGGCATGCTGTACTCGCTGCCATCGCGCGACCTGATCGCCGACTCGGTGGAATACATGGTCAACGCCCACTGCGCCGACGCCATGGTCTGCATCTCCAACTGCGACAAGATCACGCCCGGCATGCTGATGGCCGCCATGCGCCTGAACATCCCGGCGGTCTTCGTCTCGGGCGGCCCGATGGAAGCGGGCAAGGTGATCAAGTCCGTCAACGGCGGCGAGAAAATCATCAAGCTGGACCTGGTCGATGCCATGATCAAGGCTGGCGATAGCAGCGTGTCCGACGCCGACGTGGCCGAGATCGAACGCTCCGCCTGCCCGACCTGCGGCTCCTGTTCCGGCATGTTCACCGCCAACTCGATGAACTGCCTGACCGAAGCGCTCGGCCTGTCCCTGCCCGGCAACGGCACCATCGTCGCCACCCACAGCGACCGCAAGGAGTTGTTCCTGCGCGCCGGCCGCCTGATTGTGGAGCTGGCCAAGCGCCACTACGAGCAGGACGACTACAGCGTGCTGCCGCGCTCCATCGCCACCAAGGAAGCGTTCGAAAACGCCATGGCGCTGGACGTCTCGATGGGCGGCTCCACCAACACCGTGTTGCACCTGCTGGCCGCCGCGCATGAGGCGGAGGTGCAGTTCACCATGGCCGACATCGACCGCATCTCGCGCAAGGTGCCATGCCTGTGCAAGGTCGCGCCGATGACCGACAAATTCCACATCGAAGACGTGCACCGCGCCGGCGGCATCATCTCCATCCTGGGTGAACTGGCGCGCGCCGGCCTGCTGGATACCAGCCAGCACACCGTGCACAGCGCCACCATGGGCGAAGCGATCGAGAAGTACGACATCAAGCGCAGCGACGACCCGGCCGTGCACCAGTTGTTCCGCGCCGCACCGGGAGGCGTGCCGACCCAGGTCGCGTTCTCGCAATCCGAACGCTTTGCCTCCTCCGACACGGACCGCAGCAGCGGCTGCATCCGCGACCTGGAGCACGCTTACTCGAAAGACGGCGGACTGGCGGTCCTGTACGGGAACATCGCCGAGAAGGGCTGCATCGTGAAGACCGCCGGCGTGGACGAATCCATCCTCAAGTTCAGCGGCAAAGCGCGCGTATTCGAAAGCCAGGATTCGGCAGTGGAAGCGATCCTGGGCGACACCGTGCATGAAGGCGACGTGGTCATCATCCGCTACGAAGGCCCGAAAGGCGGTCCGGGCATGCAGGAGATGCTGTACCCGACTTCGTATATCAAATCGAAAGGCCTGGGCAAAGCCTGCGCCCTGTTCACCGACGGCCGCTTCTCCGGCGGCTCATCCGGCCTGGTGATCGGCCACGCCTCGCCGGAAGCGGCCGAAGGCGGTGCTATTGGATTGGTGGAAGAAGGGGACATGATCGACATCGACATCCCGGCCCGCACCATCAACCTGCGCGTCACGCCGGAAGTCATGGCCGCCCGCCGCAGCGCCATGGACGCGCGCGGCGCCGACGCCTGGCAGCCGGTGAACCGCGAACGCTACGTCTCGCAAGCCCTGCAAGCCTACGCCGCCCTGACCACCTCCGCCGACCGCGGCGCCGTCCGCGACCTGAGCCAGCTCAAGCGCTAAAACCAATTCGGGGTCAGGTCTGGCAATCGGACAAATGGTGCCCTTGGGCACCATTTGTCCGATTGCCAGACCTGACCCCGAATTTTTACTTGCGCTTCTGTAAGTCTTCGAAGCTCTTTTTGACGCGGTCTTTGCGGCGTTGCTCGTCGACGTTGTGGGCTTTGCGCTTGTCGAGGCCGAGCATCGGTTCGATGAATTCGAACCAGATGAAGGCGACACCCATCACGGCAACAATCCACCACCACGACAGTTCGGCGAATTTCCAGACTTCAAAGTACTTCAGGGCCACCAGGGCGATGATCAATAGAATAATTGGCATGGATTTGCACTCCTTAGTATTCCATCATAGCAATATCCGGCTGCGGGTCAACCCATGCTACGCAGCGCGCGTTGTGGGGTAGAATTGTGGCAGTTTTTTCCTTGGAGATGAAAAATGAAACGTTCCCTGATGGTTGGTTTCCTGGTAACCGCAGCTTTCTCGTCGCAGGCTGCTTTTGCTAACGCTGACCTGGCGAAAGCCAAGAACTGCATGGCTTGCCACGCGGTCGCTAACAAACTGGTCGGCCCGGCATTCAAGGATGTCGCCGCCAAGTACGCCGGCCAGAAGGATGCTGAAGGCAAACTGGCGCAGAAAATCATCAAAGGTGGCCAGGGCGCCTGGGGTGCAGTCCCAATGCCAGCCAACCCGCAAGTGAGTGAGGCGGATGCCAAAGTGCTGGTGAAATGGATTCTGTCGCAGAAATAAAAAAAATGGGGACGTACCCCATTTAAAAAAAAGACCGGGCTTTGGCCCGGTCTTTTTATTTAAATGGGGTACGTCCCCATTTTTTATTTGATGACTTCGAGGCGGGTTTTCTTGCCGGCTTTGTAGCCGAACAGGGTCAGGGCGCCGTCCTGGATGTCGCCTTTGGTGTCGAAGGCAATCTTGCCGCTGATGCCTTCGTGCTTGACCTTCTGCAGCTGCGGCAGGTATTTGGCGGGATCGGCCGATTTGGCTTCCGCCATCGATTGGGCCATGGCCATCACGGCGTCGTAGGCGTAAGGGGCGTAGATCTGCACTTCGAAGCCGTAGCGTTTCTTGAAGCGGGTGCCGAATTCGACCAGCTTTTTCTCCTGCTCCGGCGTGACGCCGCCGGCTTCCGCACACACCACCACGTCGTCGGCGCCGCCCGACAGTTTCGGCAGCGCTTCGGTGCAGATGCCGTCGCCGCCCATCAGCTTGGCCTTGATGCCGAGCGCCTTCATCTGGCGCAGCAGCGGGCCGCCGACCGAGTCCATGCCGCCGAAGAACACCAGGTCGGCGTTCTTGGCGCGGATTGCGGTCAGGATGGCGTTGAAGTCGGTCGCTTTGTCGGTGGTGAACTGTTTGTCCACGATCTGCACGCCGGCCGCTTTCTTGGCTTCCTTCAGGAATTCATTGGCCACGCCCTGGCCGTAGGCGGTGCGGTCGTCGATCACGGCGATGCGCTTGGCGCCCAGTTTTTGCGTGGCGTAGCGGCCCAGCGAGCCGCCCAGCTTATTGTCGTTGGCGACCACGCGGAAAGTGGTGTTGAAGCCCTGGTTGGTGTACACCGGGCTGGTGGCGGAGGCGGAAATCTGCGGGATGCCGGCGTCGAAATAGATCTTCGAGGCCGGGATCGAGGTGCCTGAATTCTGGTGGCCGACCACGCCGTTCACTTTGTTGTCGACCAGTTTCTGCGCGGCGGCGGTGCCCTGTTTCGGGTCGCCGGCGTCGTCTTCCGCCATCATCACGAATTTCACGGCCTTGCCGTTGATCTTGAAGCCTTTGGCATTCAAGTCTTCCACCGCCAGCTGCACGCCGCTCTGGGTATCCTTGCCCAGGTGCGCCGACTGGCCCGACAGTGGCCCGGCATAGCCGATCTTGACCACTTCCTGGGCGCTCGCGGCTCCAGCAAAAGCCAGAGCGATGGCGGTGATGATGGTTTTGGTTTGCATTGTTACTTTCTCCTGAAACGAAAAGGGCCGCCATGCTGGCTGGCGGCCCACGGGCTCCCCCCGGTATTCGTACTTACTTCACTACTTCCATCTTGGTCTTGTTGCCGCCCTTGTAGGTGAACAGGGTCAGCGCGCCGTCCTTGATGTCGCCGAACTGGTCAAACTCGATGGCGCCGGTGACGCCCTGGTGTTTGATCTTGGCCAGCACCGGCAGGTATTTTGCCGGCTCGGACGAATTGGCCTGCTGCATGGCCGCTACCATGGTCATGATGGCGTCGTACACGTAGGGCGCGTACAGCTGCACTTCCTGGCCGTACTTTTTCTTGTACTTGCTGCGGAATTCGTCCATGTTTTTCTGCAGCTCGGCAGGCACGCCGCCGGCTTCGGCGCAGGTCACCACGCCGTCGGCTGCGGCGCCGGCCGACAGGCGGTACAGGGCGTCGGTGCAGACACCGTCGCCGCCCATGAATTTGGCGTTGATGCCGAGCGCTTTCATCTGGCGCAGCAGCGGGCCGCCGACCGAATCCATGCCGCCGAAGAACACCAGGTCCGGGTTCTTCGACTTGATATTGGTCAGGATGGCGTTGAAGTCGGTGGCGTTGGCGTTGGTGAACTCCTTGCCCACCACCTGCACGCCCGGCAGGGATTTCTTGGCGCCCTTGACGAATTCGTCGGCCACGCCCTGGCCGTAGGCGGTGCGGTCGTCGATCACGGCGATCTTCTTCACGCCCAGCTTCTGCACGGCATAGGTGCCCAGGGTGCCGCCCAGCTTATTGTCGTTGGCGACCACGCGGAAGGCGGTGTTGAATTTCTGCTTGGTGTACACCGGCGAGGTGGCGGCTGGCGAAATCTGCGGGATGCCGGCGTCGAAGTAAATCTTGGAGGCCGGGATGGTGGTGCCCGAGTTGAGGTGGCCGATCACGCCCTGTACTTTGGCGTCGACCAGCTTTTGCGCGGCGGTGGTGCCTTGTTTCGGGTCGCCCGCGTCGTCCTCGAACTGGACCACGAACTTGACCGGCTTGCCGCCGATCTTGATGCCTTTGGCGGCCAGGTCTTCCATCGCCATTTTGGCGCCGTTCTCCATGTCCTTGCCCAGGTGGGAGTTGGGACCGGATACCGGCGATACATGGCCAATCTTGATCGTGTCCTGCGCATAGGCGCTGCCGGCGAAAGCCAGGGCGATGGCAACAGGGATGAATTTGCTCTTGAACTGCATCGGGGGTCTCCAGTCAAAAATTCACGTACGCCAGAAAATACAGCAAAATCCCCGAATGGCAAAGAGGGAATTATTTGCGGCGGCTGGAATTGGCCTGCAGGTGGGTGATTTCCTGTTGTACGGCGCGCGAAACGATCTTGCCGATGGTGTCGTGCAGGCCTTCGCGGATCTCGACGGTGAGGGCGTGCAGGGCGTGGTTGAGCACTTCGTGGATGCTGTCTTTGATGCGCTGCTCGAGTACGAAATCGACGCGGTTGGCGAGCTGCTGCAGCACGCGTTCGGACAGGCGGCGCTCCAGCGCGTCCCAGGCTTCGGCATCGTCCAGCGCCGGCAGGGCGGGGACCGGCGCATCGTTGGCGGGCGCCGTTGCCGCAGCCGCCTCAGGCGCGGCGCTGCGTGCGGCCGGGGCCGGCGCCAGGGCCGGCGCTTCGTCGCGCATGATTTCGGTCAGTACCGGGATGCTGGCGTCAAATGCCTGGTTCATTACGTGCCTACGGTGAGATGTTTGAGCGGGAAATCCTGTCGTTTGTAAGCAGCATAACGCAGGCGGCCCGCCGCCGCATCCTCCTCGTCGGCGGAGATGACTTCAATCAAACGCGGAAAGGACTCGAATTGGGCTGGTGCACGGCGCGCCAGGTTGACCAGCAGGCCGGCTTCCGGCAATTCGGTAGTGTCGTTGTCAACCAACACGATGGCCGAATCGGGCGCCAGCGGGTCGTTGGCGTGGGCGTGCGGCAGGAAGTCGGTGGCGGAGAAGGTCCACAGGGCTTGGTCCAGCGCGGCCAACTGCGCCGCGTCCTCCGTCATCACGACGATGCGCGGCGTGCTGGCGTAGGCTTTACGCAGCAGGCGGCAGGCGTAGGCCACCTTGTCCGGTACGCCGCTGTGGAAGTCGATTTGCGTCATAGGTAAGCAGCGAGGTCAGAAACGGAAGTTTTCCGGGGCGTTTTGCGGCGTCTCGCGGTCACGGCGCGCCTTCTCCGCTGCGGCGGCGGCCTTGGCGGCATCGGCCTTGGCGCGCGCGGCATCCTCGGCGCTTGGCGGGCGTGGCGGCGCGGCGGGCGTCGGTGCCGGATTCGAATACCCGGCCGGCAGCATCTTGGTCGGCGGGTAGCCCGCTTCGCTCAGGACGCCGTCCCAGGTGGCGGCTTCGAAGCCGAGCTGGCGCGTGCGGCCCACCAGCAGCATCGGCAGTTCGCCATTGCTGCCGGCCTTGCGCAGGGCGTCGTGGTCGTCCTCGGTGGCGACGGTCTTCTCGCGGTAGGGAATGCCGCGCGTGATCAGTAGCTGGCGCGCCTGGTCGCACGGGCCGCATTGGGCCGTGGTGTACAGCAGCACCGGACGGGCGCGCACGACTTCTGCCAGCTCGGCCGGCAGGTCGACGCTGCCGGTGCCGCCGCTGCCATAGTTCTTCACTTCCGCTTTTTTGGCGGAGGCGGGCGGCGGCGTTGCGGTGAAGTGGGTGACGCCCTTTTCGTCCTTCCACTTGTACATCTGGGCCTGCGCCGCACTGGCGCTTAGCAACAGCAAAAGCAGGGCAGCGCGTTTCATGCTTCTCTCCATGTTCAGGCAGCCATGCCGCTGTGGCGCAGCAGGGCGTCGATGGTCGGCTCGCGGCCACGGAAGGCGGTGAACGATTCCAGTGCCGGGCGCGAACCGCCGACGGCCAGGATCTCCTGCTGGAAGCGCTTGCCGGTGTCGGTGGACAGCTTGCCGCCGTCCAGCGCCGCCGCTTCTTCGAAGGCGGCATAGGCATCGGCCGACAGGACTTCCGCCCACTTGTAGCTATAGTAGCCAGCCGCGTAGCCGCCGGCAAAGATATGGCCGAAGGAGTGCTGGAAGCGGTTGAAGGCCGGCGGGATGAGCACGGCGAACTTGCGGCGCACCTCGTCGATCACGTCCTGCACCGATTTGGCGCCGTCCGGCTGGAAGTCGTAGTGCAGCAGCATGTCGAGCAGGGCGAATTCCACCTGGCGCAGGGTCTGCAGGCCGGACTGGAAATTCTTTGCCGCCAGCATGCGGTCGTACAGGGCGCGCGGCAGCGGCAGGCCGCTCTTCACGTGGGCGCTCATGTTGACCAGCACATCCCACTCCCAGCAGAAATTTTCCATGAATTGCGACGGCAGTTCCACCGCGTCCCACTCCACGCCGGAAATGCCGGATACCGCCAGCTCTTCCACCTGGGTCAGCATGTGGTGCAGGCCGTGGCCGAATTCGTGGAACAGGGTGATCACTTCGTCGTGGGTGAACAGGGACGGCTGCAGGTTGCCGTCCACTGCCAGCGGTTCGGTGAAGTTGCAGGTCAGGTAGGCGACCGGGGTTTGCAGCTCGCCGTTCTTCAGGCGGCGGCCGCGTGCGTCGTCCATCCAGGCGCCGCCGCTCTTGCCTTCGCGCGCGTACAGGTCGAGGTAGAACTGGCCCACCAGCTTGCCGTCGCGCTCAATGCGGAAGAAGCGCACGTCCTTGTGCCAGACCGGCGCGCTGTCCGGCTTGATGGTCACGCCGAACAGGGTTTGCACCAGTTTGAACAGGCCGTCAGTGACTTTGTGCTCGGGGAAGTACTGCTTTACTTCCTGTGCCGAGAACGAGTACATATGCTGCTGCAGTTTTTCGGACGCGTAGGGCAGGTCCCATGATTGCAGGTCGTCGATGCCCAGCTCCTTGCTGGCGTAGGCTTGCAGCTCGGCCAGGTCTTTCTCGGCGAAAGGGCGGGCGCGCTGGGCCAGGTCTTCCAGGAATTCGATCACCTGTTCCGGCGACTTGGCCATCTTCGACACCAGCGAGACTTCGGCGAAGTTTTTGTAGCCGAGCAGGTTGGCTTCTTCGTTGCGCAGTTTCAGCAGGGTGGCGATGTTGGCGGTGTTGTCCCAGTCTTCGCGCTTGCTGAAGGCTTCGCCCAGTTCGGACGCCTTGGTGGCGTTGGCGCGGTAGACCTTTTCGCGCAGGGCACGGTTGTCGGCGAATTGCAGGATCGGGTAGTAGGACGGGAAGTGCAGGGTGAATTGCCAGCCTTGCTTGCCGTCCTTTTCGGCCAGCGCCTTGGCGGCGGCCTTGGAGTCGTCCGGCAGGCCGCGCAACTCGGCTTCGTCTTCGACCAGCAGCTTCCAGTCGTTGGTCGCGTCCAGCACGTTCTCGCTGAAGCGGGTGCTGGTGGTGGCGTGTTCTTCCTGGATGGCGGCGAAGCGTTCCTTCTTATCTTCCGGCAGCTCGGCGCCGCCCATGCGGAAATCGCGGATCGCGTTGTCGATGATGCGCTGGCGCGCCGGCGACAAGGCGGCGAATTCGGGGCTGGCGCGCAGGGCTTTGTATTTGGCGAACAGGGCTTCGTTCTGGGCCAGGGCGGTCCAGAATTCGGTCACTTTCGGCTGGTTTTCGTTGTAGGTGGCGCGCAGTTCTGGCGTGTCCACCACGTTGTTGAGGTGACTGACAATGCCCCAGGCGCGGCCCAGCAACTCGGTGGAGTTTTCCAGCGGGGTGACGAAGTTGTCCCAGTTGACGTGGTCGCCCGGCGCTTCCAGTTCTGCCACGGCGGCGCGGTTTTTCTCCAGCAGGTGCTCGATGGCGGGCGTGACGTGTTCGGGCTTGATGGCGTCGAAGCGCGGCAGGCCGCTAAAGTCCAGCAGGGGGTTGTCAGTCATGTTTTTAAAACTCCTTTTAAACCTGGAAACCGGGGTACGGCCCAAAGGGCCGGACCCCGATACCTGATAGGCGGCGGCAGGGTCCGGCCCTTCGGGCCGTACCCTGGTTTCCCGGTTTCCCGGTTTAAGCCCGCTCCGCCGACTCAACAGTATTCATCAACAGCATGGTAATGGTCATCGGCCCCACGCCACCCGGCACCGGGGTGATATGCGAAGCCACTTCCTGAATGCCGGCAAAGTCCACATCGCCGCACAGCTTGCCGTTCTCATCGCGGTTGATACCCACGTCGATCACGATAGCGCCCGGTTTCACCATATCAGCAGTCAGGGTATTGCGGCGGCCCGTTGCAGCCACCACGATATCCGCCTGGCGGGTGTGGTAAGCCAGATCCGCCGTGCCACTATGGCAGATGGTGACGGTGGCGTTAGCTTGCAAGAGCAGCAGGCCCATTGGTTTGCCGACCGTGTTGGAGCGGCCGATCACCACCGCGTGCTTGCCCTTCAAATTGACGCCGGTCGATTCGATCAGCTTCATGCAGCCGTACGGGGTGCAAGGCAGGAAGCCTTCCAGGCCGGTCATCAGTTCGCCCGCGCTCAGCACGGAGTAGCCGTCCACGTCCTTGCTGGTGGCGATGGCTTCGATCACCTTGTGCGGGTCGATATGCTTAGGCAGCGGCATCTGCACCAGGATGCCGTGGATGCTCGGGTCGGCATTCAGGCTGGCGATGCGTTCGAGCAGGGCTTGCTCAGTCATGTCTGCCGGGTATTGCTCTTTAACGGAGCGAATGCCGGCGTCTTCGCAGGCTTTCACCTTGTTGCGCACATAAACGTGGCTGGCCGGGTCGTCGCCGACCAGGATCACGGCCAGGCCTGGCTGCTTGCCTTTGGTGGTCAGTGCGGCGGCGCGGGAAGCGATTTCGGCGCGCAGTTTTTGGGAGAGCGCTACTCCGTCGATCAGTTGTGCAGACATGATTGCTTGGATTGGTGGAATGGAAAGTCGCCATTATAAAGGGTGGCGGCCTTGTAATGCTCTGCGCATGATTGTACGATTGGCAAGAAATGATCTCCTACCAGTTCCTGATTGACGTGCAACTGCGGCCCGACAGGTCGCCCGACTTCTCAACTTACCCCTTTTGCCTGCCCGCCGTGCGCCACCTGGGCAAGCTGGAGTTCGACCCGGCGGTGACCTTCATCGTCGGCGAGAATGGTTCCGGCAAATCGACCCTGCTGGAGGGGCTGGCCGTGGCGCTGGGCTTTAATGCCGAGGGCGGCAGCAAAAACTTCAATTTCCGCACGCGCGAATCGCATTCTTGCCTGCACGAGTACCTGCGCATTGCGCGTGGCGTGCGCCTGCCGCAGGATGGGTTTTTCCTGCGGGCGGAGAGTTTTTTCAATGTCGCGACCCAGGTCGATCAACTCGACAACCTGCTGCCGGCCTATGGCGGCACCTCGCTGCACGAGCAATCGCACGGCGAATCCTTCATGGCGCTGTTGGAGAAGCGTTTCGGTGGCAAGGGCCTGTATATCCTGGACGAGCCGGAGGCCGCACTCTCGCCGCAACGCCAGCTGGCCGCGCTGAAGCGCATCGACCAGCTGGTACAGGGCGGGTCGCAATTCGTGATCGCGACCCACTCGCCGATCCTGATGGCCTATCCGGAGGCGTCGATCTACGTCTGCACCCCGGCCGGCATCGTGCAGCGCGCCTATGAAGACACGGAGCACTACCAGGTCATGCACGACTTTATGGCCAACCCGCGCGGCACGGTGAAAAAGCTGCTGGCTTAGAATTCCTCCCAGTCGTCGCCGCCAGTGGCGGCTTTCTTGCCGGCGCTGGCCGCCGGGCGTACGGCCGCCGGCGTGCTGGCGCGCAGTTGCGTCGGGCGCGCGGCAGCGGGGGCGGCGGAAGCAGTGGCGACGGCGCGGGCCGGTGCAGGAGCAGCAGCAGGGCGCGCTGCCCGCATGCTGCTGTTGATCTTGAAGACGCTGACCACCTCCACCAGCCCCTTGGCCTGTTCCTGCAGCGCGCCGGCAGCGGCGGCGGCTTCCTCCACCAGCGACGCGTTCTGCTGCGTCACGTCGTCCATCTGCATGATGGCCTGGTTGACCTGCGCAATACCGGTCGACTGCTCCGTGCTGGCGGCGGTGATGTCGCCAATGATGTTGCTGACATGGCGTACGCTATCCACCACCTCATTCATGATGGTGCCGGCCTGGTCCACCAGCCGGCTGCCGGCATGGACGCGCTCCACCGACGCATCGATCAGCGATTTGATTTCCTTGGCCGCCGCCGCGCTGCGCTGGGCCAGGTTGCGCACTTCCGATGCCACCACCGCAAAACCGCGCCCCTGTTCACCCGCGCGCGCCGCCTCCACCGCCGCGTTCAGGGCCAGGATATTGGTCTGGAAAGCGATGCCATCGATCACGCTGATAATGTCCACGATCTTGGTGGAGGAGGCATTGATCTCGCCCATGGTCGACACCACCTGCGTCACGATATCGCCACCGCGCTCCGCCACCTGTGAGGCTGAACCGGCCAGCGTATTGGCCTGGCGGGCATTGTCCGCGTTCTGCTGCACGGTGCTGGTCAGCTCCTCCATCGAGGACGCGGTTTCTTCCAGCGAGCTGGCTTGCTGCTCGGTGCGCGAGGACAGGTCCAGGTTGCCGTTGGCGATTTCGGTCGAGGCCGTGGCAATGGCATCGGTTCCCTCGCGCACGCGGCCGACAATGTTTTCCAGGCTACCGCTCATATCTTTCAGCGCTTGCAGCAACTGGCCGGTTTCGTCGGTGGAGTTGACCACAATCTCGCGTGTCAGGTCGCCGGCCGCCACGGTTTGCGCGGCGCTCACTGCGGCCTGGATCGGCACGGTCACACTGCGCGTCGTCATCCAGGCCACCACCAGGCCGATGCCGATGGCCAGCACGGTCAGCCCGAACATCCACATGCGGGCCGAGTTGTAGACCGCTTCCGCCGCCGCGATCGCCTCCTTGTTCAGGTTTTCTTCAAAGTCGATCAGGCTGTTGATTTCTTCCAGCCACTTGCGCTGGAGCGGGCGCACCTGCTTCATCAGCATGGTGGTGGCTTCCTCTGCCTGGTTGGCCAGGCCCAGGTCCTTTACCTTGAGGATGGGGGGCAAGGCGGCTTGCTCGGCCTCCTTGATCTTCACCATCGCCTGCTTCTCATGGTCGGTGGTCGCGGCGAGTTCATTGAACATCTTCAGCAGTTTGGTTTCCGCCTCGGCATAGGTGGCGTTTGCCTTGTCTATGCGGGCCGCCTCCGGCTTCATGGCTTCCATATCGGACAGCAGCACCAGGTTGCGGTTGGCAACGGCGCGTTCATTGATCGAGTCGCGCATCTTGATCAAGAGTGCCATTTCAACATTGTTGATATTAGCGATGTCCAGCAAGCGGTCCTGGATTTGCCCCATGCGTACGGTGCCCATGACAGCCATCATTACGATCAACAGCATCAGGATCAGGAAACCGCCCCCGATGCGTGCTCCAATATTGAGATTGCGGAATGCCATGACGCCCTCCTTGTAGTGTGGTGCTGCCGGATGGTTGCTTGTTACAAGATATACTTCCTATAGCTGTCCGGCAATCCGCGAAGGGGCGTCAAAGCGCTAATAACAACATGTCTGAAAGCTTCCGGAAATGCACGCGCGGCACGGCCCGGTATTGGGCGAAGGTAACTATTGCGCATATCGCGCTATGATATGCGCATGAAAATAAAGGGGACAGTGGCGTGCCTGGCGGCGAGCGGGCTGGCGCTGGCGTTGGCCTGCACCGCGCTGGAAGCGCATGCGGTCGATGCTGTGATCTTTGACCGGGCATCCTCGCCCGCCGATTACCGTCGCGAGTATTCGCACGCTTTGCTGCAGCAAGTGATGGATCGCACCGTGCCGGCGTTTGGCGCCTACACCATCGACTACGCCGACGCGCATATGGAACGGCCACGCCTGCTGGAGGCGCTGAAAGAGGGCGCGCTGGTGAACGTCACGGCTTACCCGGCGGATGCCAAGTGGCTCAAGGCCCTGCGCTCGGTGCCGGTGCCAACCGATATGGGCCTGCAAAGCTGGCGTATCGCACTGATCGACGCGCGCCAGCAAGAGCGCATCCGCAAGCTGGCGCAGCCGGATGGCCTGAAGCAGCTGACCGCCGGCGTCGGGACTGTCTGGGTCACGCGCGCCTCACTGCGCGACAACGGCTTCCGGTATGTCACCGGCAGCAGCTATGCCGGGCTGTTTGATATGTTGATGGCCGGCCGCTTCGACTATTTCCCGCGCGGCGTGAATGAGATCTTCCAGGAATACGACCAGCGCCGCGCCGCCTTCCCGCAGTTGGCGATCGAGGACAGTATCGTCCTGCACGATAATATTCCCTCGCTGTTTTTTGTTTCGCCGCGCTACCCGCGCCTGCACAAGCGCATTTCGGCTGGTATGGAGCTGTTGCTAAGGGACGGTACGCTGGAGCGCTTTGTACTGCAATACCACCGCAGCTTCCTGCTGCGCGCCAGGCTGTGCGAGCGGCGCCGCATTGAATTGCCCAATCCTGATATCGATCGCGCGATCCTGGCGCGCAAGGAGCTGTGGCTGGACCCCTTCCACCCGCGCCACGGCATTTGCCCGGCGCCGGCCAAGGCGCGCTAAGCGTTCAGGTCGGTATCTCGCAGCGCGGCAGGACCAGCGTCAGCGTATAGGGACTGTCCGGTTCGTCCCGAATCGCCAGCCGGCCCGACATGCCGGCCAGCAGCTGGCTCGCCACGGCCAGGGCTGGCTCCTGTGCCGTCGGCGACCCTGGCCGGTTGGGGCAGGCGATATCGATCCGCGCCTCGGCGCCGTGCGCATATACGTGGATTTCGACGGTTTCGCCGGGCGGCGTTTGCTGGAAAGCTGCTTGCAGCAAGCCTGCCATCGACGCCTGCAGGGTATCCGGACTGCCCTTGACGGCCAGGGCCGGGTCGATCCCCGTTACCAGCAAGTGGCGCCCCGTAGCCAGCGCCGCAGGCTCGATGGTATGCCGGAAGCGATCCATGAATTCCGTCAGCGACACCAGGTCGAGCAGGCTGGGCGCCGCCGCCCTGAACTCGGCGTAGTCGAGCATATCGTCAATCATGCGGCCCAGGCTGAGCAGGCTGCGTTCGAGGATGGAGCCCGTCGTGCCGTCCACCGTCAGCTCGCGTGACCTGAGCGCGGCCACCGCCAGCGTTGCGGTGCCCAACTGGTTGCGCAGTTCATTGCCGAGTGCTGCCAGGCGCTTGGTTTCTTCTTTGCCGTACAGGCTGGCCCGGTGCACATCGCGCCGGAAGGTATATTCGGCAACAGCGCTGGCAATGGCGTTGTCCAGGCAGCGGTTGAGTTGGCGATACTCGGTCACGGGAATGTGTTGCGATTTTTGCAGCGCCAGTTCGGTGATCGAGCGGCACACGTCACCATAGCTGTGGATCACGTCGTCGACGTTGAAACCCAGATCCTCCGCCGTCTTGCCGAGAAAGGCCGCATTTTTGCCGATTTCGTACTGCGAGGGGATGCCCGTGTAGCTGCCGGACAGCGCATCGGTTTGGCCGCGGTTGTGTTTTTCCTCTTCGATGGTCTCCGCCAATTGGTCGAAGAACCGGCTCAGGCCGTCGTCGGTCCGGCGATCCATCCCGTTCAGCATGCGTGCCTCGCGGAACTGGCGGCAACGTTCGAGCAAATGCTCACGGTTTTCCCTGATGAATTCTTGTAGCATGACGCCCCCCCCCGGTGCCTGTCCCCAGGTTTCAAGCTAGGTGCCAGCGCTCAATGGTCAACAGTGTTGTGCGCCGGGTTTGAGGAAAATCAAAGCGTGGAAGGATTTTTGGCCGGCGACGCAGAAACACGACATTTCACAATACGAAATGTTTTTCCGCAATTTGAAAAACAAAGGATTCGCTGATAGAATCCTTCACACTTAGCCAAAGTCTTAGTAAATAATCACCAGCACCGTCCGGAGACAGTAAAAGGGTGGGGCGCCTCAATCGATAGGAGACTAGATACATGTCAGCTCAACTTGACCAGGTCACGGCACAAACGGCCAACGATCCTGACGCACAGGAAACCAAAGAATGGCTGGACGCGCTGGAAGCCGTTCTGGAGGCCGAAGGCCCGGAACGTGCCCACTACCTGATGGAGCGCCTGGTTGACCTGGCCCGCCGTCGCGGCGCCGATATCCCGTTCTCCGCGAATACCGCATACGTCAACACCATCCCTGCGCACAAAGAAGTGCACTGCCCGGGCAACCTGGAATACGAAGAGCGCCTGCGCTCCTGGATGCGTTGGAACGCCATGGCCATGGTCGTAAAGGCCAACCGCGCCGACGGCGACCTGGGCGGCCACCTGTCCTCCTTTGCTTCGCTGGCCAATATGCTGGGCATCGGCTTTAACCACTTCTGGCGCGCCCCGAGCGAAGAGCACGGCGGCGACCTGCTGTACATCCAGGGCCACTCGTCCCCGGGCGTCTACGCGCGCGCCTTCCTGGAAGGCCGCCTGAGTGAAGAGCAGCTGCTGAACTTCCGCCGCGAAGTGGACGGCAAAGGCCTGTCCTCCTACCCGCACCCGAAACTGATGCCAGACTTCTGGCAGTTCCCAACCGTGTCGATGGGCCTGGGCCCGTTGATGGCGATCTACCAGGCGCGCTTCCTGAAGTACCTGCACGCGCGCGGCATCGCCAATACCGAAGGCCGTAAAGTGTGGGCCTTCTGCGGCGACGGTGAGATGGACGAACCGGAATCGATGGGCGCAATCGGCATGGCTGCCCGCGAACAGCTGGATAACCTGAACATCGTGGTCAACTGTAACCTGCAGCGCCTGGATGGTCCGGTGCGCGGTAACGGCAAGATCATCCAAGAGCTGGAAGCGGACTTCCGCGGCGCCGGCTGGAACGTCATCAAAGTCATCTGGGGCCCGGGTTGGGACAACCTGCTGGCACAGGACAAAGAAGGCATCCTGCAGCGCGTGATGATGGAAACCGTGGACGGCGAATACCAGAACTACAAGGCCAAAGACGGCGCCTTCGTGCGCAAGCACTTCTTCGGCAAGCATCCAAAGCTGCTGGAAATGGTTGCCAATATGTCCGACGACGACATCTGGCGCCTGACCCGTGGCGGCCACGACCCGCACAAGATTTATGCCGCATTCAAGCAAGCCAACGAATCCGTCGGCAAGCCAACCGTCCTGCTGGTGAAGACCGTCAAGGGCTTCGGCATGGGTAAATCCGGCGAAGCGCGCAACACCGCGCACCAGACCAAGAAGCTGGACGATGAGGCGATCCGCGAAATGCGCGACCGCTTCAACATCCCGATCCCGGACGACAAGCTGGCCGAAATCCCATTCTTCAAGCCGTCCGACGACGCGCCCGAAATGAAGTACCTGCACGAGCGCCGCAAAGCGCTGGGCGGCTACCTGCCACAGCGCCGCATGCAAGCGGACGAGAAGCTGGTGGTGCCGTCGCTGGAAGCGTTCAAGGCCGTGACCGACCCGACTCCGGAAGGTCGCGAGATCTCCACCACCCAGGCTTACGTCCGTATCATCACCGCACTGCTGCGCGACCAGTCCCTGGGCCAGCGCGTGGTGCCGATCCTGGTTGACGAGTCCCGTACCTTCGGTATGGAAGGCCTGTTCCGCCAGATCGGTATCTTCAACCAGCAAGGCCAGTTGTACGAGCCGGTCGATAAAGACCAGGTGATGTACTACCGCGAAGATAAAGCCGGCCAGATCCTGCAAGAAGGTATCAACGAAGCGGGCGGCATGAGCTCGTGGATCGCTGCGGCGACCTCGTACTCCACCAACAACCGCGTGATGATCCCGTTCTTCACCTACTACTCGATGTTCGGCCTGCAGCGCGTTGGCGACCTGGCATGGGCAGCGGGCGATATGCGCGCACGTGGCTTCCTGATGGCAGGTACCGCCGGCCGTACCACCCTGAACGGCGAAGGCCTGCAGCACGAAGATGGCCACAGCCATATCGTCGCAGCGACCATCCCGAACTGCGTGCCGTACGACCCGACCTTCGGCCACGAGCTGGCGGTCATCATCCAGGACGGCCTGCGCCGCATGGTGGGTGAGCAGGAAGACGTGTTCTACTACATCACCATCATGAACGAGAACTATGCCCACCCAGGCCTGAAAGCTGGCCAGGAAGAGGGCATCCTGAAAGGTATGTACCTGCTGCAAGAGGGCGACAAGTCCGCCAAGCAGCGCGTGCAGCTGATCGGCTCGGGCACCATCCTGCGCGAATCCATCTTCGCGGCAGAACTGCTGAAGAATGACTGGAACATCGCCGCCGACGTGTGGTCCGCCCCGTCGCTGACCCTGGTGGCGCGCGACGGTATCGACTGCGAACGCTGGAACATGGTCAACCCGACCAAAGAACAGCGCGTGCCTTACGTGACTGGCCTGCTGAAGGACACCACCGGCCCGATCGTGGCGACCACCGACTACATGCGTGCGTTCGCAGACCAGATCCGTCCTTACGTGCCTGCCGGCCGTTCGTACAAAGTGCTGGGCACCGATGGTTTCGGCCGTTCCGACAGCCGCGCCAAGCTGCGTGAATTCTTCGAGGTGAACCGCTACTACATCACCGTGGCTGCCCTGCGTTCCCTGGCGGACGAAGGCAAGATCGCGCTGTCCGTGGTGGAAGACGCCGTGAAGAAGTACGGCATCGATCCGAACAAGCCAAATCCGGTGACCCAATAACTAGAAGACGGAGCATAGACTATGAGTATGGTTGAAGTGAAAGTCCCGGATATCGGCGATTTCAAGGAAGTTGAAGTCATCGAGCTGATGGTCAAAGTGGGCGACACGATCAAGGTTGACCAGTCGCTGGCGACCGTTGAATCCGACAAGGCGTCGATGGAGATTCCTTCGTCGCAAGCCGGCGTCGTCAAGGAAATCAAAGTGAAGGTGGGCGATAAGGTTGCTGAAGGCTCGCTGCTGCTGATCGTGGAAGCCGACGGTGCAGCCGCTGGCGCCGCGCCTGCTGCCGCTCCGGCTGCCGCAGCCGCAGCCCCTGCGGCCGCCCCGGCCGCCGCCGCTGCGCCTGCCGCTGCTGCCGCGCCTGCGCCGGCTGCCTCCGCCGGCCCGGTCGAAGTGAAGGTGCCGGACATCGGCGACTTCAAGGAAGTGGAAGTGATCGAGCTGCTGGTTAAAGTCGGCGACACCATCGCCAAGGACCAGTCCCTGGTGACCGTCGAATCCGACAAAGCCTCCATGGAAATCCCATCGTCGCACGCCGGCGTGGTGAAAGAAGTGAAGGTCAAAGTAGGTGACAAGGTCGCTGAAGGCTCCCTCGTGCTGATCATCGACGCAGTCGGTGGCGCCGGATCCGCCGCGCCGTCCGCCGCCGCGTCCGCACCTGCCGCAGCAGCCGCCCCGGCCGCAGCCCCTGCTGCCGCGCCGTCCAGCGCCACCGCAGCCGCAGCGCCGGCAGCATCCTCCGCGCCGTCCGCCCCAGCGGTGAACGGCAAGCTGGCCCACGCCTCCCCATCCGTCCGCAAGTTCGCCCGCGAACTCGGCGTGGATGTTGTCCGCGTTGGCGGCACTGGCCCGAAAGGCCGCGTGACCCAGCTCGACGTGCAGAACTACGTCAAAGGCATCGTCTCCGGCGCTGTCGCAGCACCGAACGCCGCTCCAGCAGCCGCTGGTGGTGGCGCAGGCCTGAACCTGCTGCCATGGCCATCGCTGGACTTCAGCAAGTTCGGCGAAACCGAACTGTCCCCGCTGCCACGCATCAAGAAGATCTCCGGCCCGAACCTGCACCGCAACTGGGTCATGATCCCGCACGTCACGCAGTTCGAAGACGCCGACATCACCGACCTGGAACAGTTCCGCGTCGACAGCAACAACGCCAACGCCAAGAACAAAGACGCCGTCAAGCTCACCATGCTGGCGTTCGTGATCAAAGCCTCCGTGTCCGCGCTGAAGAAATACCCAACCTTCAACTCCTCCCTGGACGAGAAGGGCGAGAACCTGATTCTCAAGAAGTACTACAACATCGGCTTTGCCGCCGACACGCCGCAAGGCCTGGTGGTGCCGGTGGTGAAGAACGCCGACCAGAAGTCCCTGACCCAGATCGCCAAAGAAATGGGCGAACTGTCGCTGGCCGCGCGCGAAGGCAAGCTGAAGCCGACCGACATGCAAGGCGCCTGCTTCACCATTTCCTCGCTGGGCGGCATCGGCGGTACTGCCTTCACCCCGATTGTGAACGCACCGGAAGTGGCGATCCTCGGCCTGTCCAAGTCCTCCATGAAGCCAGTATGGGACGGCAAGCAGTTCGTGCCGCGCCTGATGCTGCCGCTGTCGCTGTCCTACGACCACCGCGTGGTCGACGGCGCGTCCGGCGCACGCTTCGCTGCATACCTGGCCGAAGTGCTGGCCGATATGCGCAAGATCCTGCTGTAAGGAGGCCACGATGATCGAAGTTAAAGTACCGAACATCGGCGACTTCAAGGATGTCGAAGTGATCGAACTGCTGGTCAAGGTTGGCGATACCGTCAAGGTCGACCAATCGCTGGCCACCGTCGAATCCGACAAAGCGTCGATGGAGATCCCATCGACCCACGCAGGCCTGATCAAGGAACTCAAGATCAAGGTCGGCGACAAGGTCAATGAAGGCTCCGCGCTGATGGTGCTGGAAGAAGTGGCCGGCAGCGCCGCTGCTCCTGCCGCCGCTGCGCCGGCACCTGCCGCAGCCGCACCAGCTGCCGCACCAGCTGCGGCTCCCGCCGCCGCTGCTGCGCCGGTCGTTGCCCCGGCTGCCGGCGGTTACGCCGGCCAAGTCGACATCACCTGCGACATGATGGTGCTGGGCGGTGGCCCTGGCGGCTACTCCGCGGCCTTCCGCTCCGCAGACCTGGGCATGAACACCGTCCTGATCGAGAAGTACGCTACCCTGGGCGGCGTCTGCCTGAACGTCGGCTGTATTCCATCGAAAGCCCTGCTGCACCTGGCAGCCGTGGTCGACGAAACCAGCCACATGGCCAAGAACGGCGTCACCTTCGCCAAGCCACAGATCGACATCGACCAGGTGCGCAGCTACAAGGAAGGCGTCATCAAGAAGATGACCACCGGCCTGTCCGGCATGGCCAAGATGCGCAAGGTGAATGTGGTGCAAGGCGTAGGCCAGTTCCTCAGCCCGTATCACATTGAAGTCAGCGCAGCCGACGGCAGCAAGAAAGTAGTCCAGTTCAAGCAAGCCATCATCGCCGCCGGTTCCAGCGTGGTGAAGCTGCCGTTCGTCCCTGAAGACAACCGTATCGTAGACAGCACCGGCGCGCTCGAACTGCGCTTCATGCCGAAGAAAATGCTGGTCATCGGCGGCGGCATCATCGGCCTGGAGATGGCCACCGTGTACAGCACCTTCGGCGCGCGCATCGACGTGGTCGAAATGATGGACGGCCTGATGCAAGGCGCCGACCGCGAAGCCGTCAAGGTCTGGCAGAAGTACAACGAAAAGCGCTTCGACCGCATCATGACCAAGACCAAGACCGTCGGCGTGGAAGCGCTGCCGGAAGGGATCAAGGTCACCTTCGAAGCCGCCGAAGCCGGCGCCACCGCTCCGGAACCGCAGCTGTACGACATGGTCCTGGTCGCAGTCGGCCGCAGCCCGAACGGCAAGAAGCTCGCCGCTGACAAAGCCGGCGTGATCGTCACCGACCGCGGCTTCATCGAAGTCGACAAGCAGATGCGCACGAATGTCCCGCACATCTTCGCCATTGGCGACCTCGTCGGCCAACCGATGCTCGCGCACAAAGCCGTGCACGAAGCCCACGTTGCCGCCGAAGCGGCCCACGGCGAAAAAGCCTACTTCGACGCCAACATCATTCCATCGGTGGCCTACACCGATCCGGAAGTGGCATGGGCCGGCATCACCGAAGACGAAGCGAAAGCCAAGGGGATCAAGGTCGAGAAGGGCCACTTCCCATGGGCCGCCAGCGGCCGCGCCGTTGCCAACGGCCGTGACGAAGGCTTCACCAAGCTGCTGTTCGACGCAGAGACCCACCGCATCATCGGCGGCACGATCGTCGGCACCCATGCCGGCGACATGATCGGCGAGATCGCGTTGGCCATCGAAATGGGCGCCGACGGCATCGACATCGGCAAAACGATCCACCCGCACCCAACGCTAGGCGAATCGATCGGCATGGCCGCCGAAGCCTACGAAGGCGTCTGCACCGACCTCCCACCCCCACGCAAACGCTAAAAAGCAACTTTTGTCCGCCCTGGGGTCAGGAAGAAAGGTGGACATTTTCCTGTAGTTATCGCGCAGCTTCGGCTGCGCGTATTCTTTGTACTGTCCGGGTCGACACCTGGAAGTGCTCGGCGATCTCGGCTGGGCTGTAGTGCCCGGAGATGATGGCCTGCGCAATGGCTTGCTGCCGGTCCTGCTTGCCATTGACGGCGGGCAGGGCAGGCGGCTTCAGCGGATCGCGTCCACCGATACCCGCTGCAACGAAATCGCAGAATGCACTAGTGCGCTCGACATCGCTCTCGCCATGGAAACGCTTGCGGATGGTTTCCGTATCCAGCCAATCGGGCGCAACGGCAAGCCCGGCAGTTGCCCGATAGCTGCTCCAAAGCCATTCCTCCGCGCTGGCTGCCAAGCCTGCCCGCACCGGGTTCAGGGGGATGTAGCGCGCCAGCTCCATGAAATGTTCCTCCTGCTCCAGCAGCACCGAGTGGAAGCGGCCCTGCAGCACATGCCCCGTTAATGCATGCCGCACATTGAACACCTGCGCGTACAGGCAGTTGATGTAGTGCATGGCTTCGGAGAGGTTGGCAAGCGGCGTCTCCACCAGCAGGTGGTAGTGGTTCGGCATCTGGCAAAAGGCATGGCAGACGAAACCGAATCGGTCCGCCGCGCGGGCGACAATGCCCTGCCAGGTCAGGAAATCAAGCTTATCGGTAAAGATGATGGCCTTGCGATTGCCACGTGCGGTGACGTGGTGCAAGGCGCAGGGAATTGGGTGCGCGGTGGTCGGCTCATTCACCGACGATAGCACTCCAAAAATGCGGCAATCTGATCTAGATCAGATGAACGACAAGGGCCCGGAAGAAAAATGTCCACTTTTCTTCCTGACCCCAGGACGGACATTTACTTCTGGATGCGGTATTGCTCGAAGTTCTGGTTGTAGTCGGCCCAGTTGTCGTCCAGCATTTTGGTGAACTGGTCGATGAAGTAGGCTTTCGCTTCGTCCTTCTTGGCGTTGAAGGCGTCCGGTTCGCCGTTGGCGCGGGCGACCAGGAAGGTGTTGTAGCGGGCGGCGGCGAAGATCAGGGAGGCGCCTACCAGTTGCGGTGCGCCGCGGTTGCTGGTTTCGTGGGCGTTGGCGAGCGCGATGTACGCGTCGATGTTCTCGAAGAATTTCTGGTCGTCCAGTTTCTGCTGCTCGTTCAGTTGCTGTTCGTTCGGTTGCGGTTGCTGTTGGTCGCTCATGTTCTACTACCAAAAAAGTCCATTAGGGGCGGTCATCCTGACACAGGATGCGCTTTGCCGCAATAAAAAACCGGGCTATCGGCCCGGTTTGTTGTCAGCTCGCTATGAAGCGCTCTGGTATTTCAATGCCGCCGCTGTTGGCAGCTTCCGCATAGGCCTTGAGTTCATTGATCGCCGCGTCCAGGTGCTCCTGATTCGGGTTTTCCTGGAAGCCTTTGATGCGCTCGTTGATCGTGGCGACTTTCCTGCTCCACTCGAGCCGATCGACCTTGCTCATACATCCTCCTACTGTAATTATGGTTTTGAGGAGTCCAGTATCCGGCAGCCAGCCAACGCTACACCGTGCGCTGCCGCACACAGGCTTACCGCCTCAGTGCGCCATGCAGGAAGAGGTCGACGCCTTGTTCAATTTCCTCGGGCGTGGTGGCGACGCCGCAGCGTGAATCGAACAGGAAGCGGCGCAATTGGTCGCCCATCAGGCAGTTCATGAAGTACACCGCCAGCCGCTCCGGCGGGGCATCGGTGTTGAGTTGGGCCTTGATGTCGGGGCGGGCGAAATAGCGTGCCAGCAGCTCGCGCGTCTGGCGCGGGCCGGCATCCCAGAACGCTTCCGCCAGGTCGGGATTGGCGTGCGCCTCGGCCACCACGATCTGGTACAGCGACGTGGCGGCCGGGGTGCTGACCAGGCTGTGGAAGCGCATGCCGAATTCGAGCAGGGTGTCGCGGATGGGGCGGTTCACGGTTTCCATGCCGCTCGGGTCGAAGACGCCTGCGCGGTAGCGCAGCAGGATGGCCTTGAGCAGGCCGGCCTTGCCGCCGAACTTCACATAGATGGTGCGTACGGCAACCCGCGCCTCCTTGGCGATGGCTTCCAGGCTGACCTTGCTATAGCCCTTTTCGAGGATCAGGCGTCCTGCCGTATCCATCAGGTCGTTCAGGCGCGCCTCGGCCTCGGCGGCTTTGGGCCGGCCGGCTTTGACTGGCTCAGGGAGTTGTTCGACAGACATGATTGAAAACCGTACGTAATGCCCGGAGGCTATCAGATAGCTGCACTTTATTCCAATTTAAAATGAAATGCAATCGTTTCATTTCTTGACTTTGATCATGGCTTCGCGAATAATGCAATGAACTCATTTCATTTTTAGGGAACTCTCCCATGTCCCAGCACAATCCAGCCGAACAAAAAGTGCTCAGCGCCGTCCCGGCCGCCGCCACTCCTCCCAACCGCCGCGTCCTGGTGATCGCCGGCCTGATTACCCTGGCGGCCCTGCTTGCCGGCGGCCGCATGTGGTACCGCAGCCATCATTACGTGGAAACCGAAAACGCCTATGTGGCCGGCCACGTGCATCCGGTGTCGGCGCGCATTGCCGGCGTGGTGACCAAGGTTATGGTGGAAGACAACCAGCTGGTGAAGGCAGGCGATGTGATCGCCGAACTCGATCCTTTCGACCAGCAGGTGAAGGTGGAGCAGATCCAGGCGCAGATCGCCAGCGTGCAACAGCAGATCCTGCAGGCCGACGCCCAAGTGGCGCAGGTGAACGCGCAAGCCAGCGCCGCAACCGCGCAGATCGCGCAATCGCAGGCCAATCTGGTGCGTGCTGCGCAGGATGCGGAGCGCTACGGCCAGTTGTACACCAGCCAGATGAAGGCAGTCTCGAAAGCCGAACTGGATGCCGCCACCGCCGCCCGCGCCAGCGCCACCGCCGACGTGGCAGCGCGCAAGGACAGCGCCGTCGCCGCGAAAGCGCAGATCGGCGCCGCCACCTCGGCGCGTGAAGTGCTGAAGGCGCAAGTCAAAGTATTGCAAGTGCAGTTGAAGGACGCGCAGCAGCAGCTGGCGTACAACCGCGTCCTGGCCCCGGTCACCGGCCGCGTCGGCAAGCGCAACCTGGAAGTCGGCCAGCGCGTGCAGCCAGGCCAGCAACTGGTGGCGCTGGTGCAGGACAATGTCTGGATCACCGCCAACTTCAAGGAAACCCAACTCGCTGATATGCGCGTGGGCCAGGAAGTGGCGCTCTCGATTGACGCGCTGCCAGGCAAAGAGCTGATTGGCCGCGTGGACTCCTTCTCGCCAGCTTCCGGCGCGCAGTTCGCGCTGCTGCCGGCCGATAACGCCACCGGTAACTTCACCAAGATCGTGCAGCGCGTACCGGTCAAGATCACCTTCAAGCCGGAAGACCTGAAGGCGCTGGATGGCCGCCTGGTGCCAGGCATGTCCGCCATCGCTGAAGTCAGCATCTCGCCTAACGCAAAATGAGCGCTCCAATGACGGTGCCGGAAGGCCCGGTATCCGCCCGCACCTGGATCGCCGTCGCAGCCGGCATGCTGGGCGCCTTCATGGCGGTGCTGGATATCCAGATCACCAACTCCTCGCTGCGCGATATTCTGGGCGCGCTGAACGCCACGCAGGAAGAGGGCTCCTGGATTTCGACCGCCTACCTGGTGGCCGAGATCATCGTGATCCCGCTGACGGCGCTGCTGACACGCACCTTCGGCATGCGCGGCTACATGATGGGCACCACCGCATTGTTCCTGGTGTTCTCCACCCTGTGCGGCGCGGCCTGGAACCTGGAAAGCATGATCCTGTTCCGCATGATGCAGGGCTTTACCGGCGGCGCGTTGATTCCGATGGCGATGACCCTGGTCATGGCCAAGCTGCCGCCCTCCAAGCGCGCGGCCGGCATGGCCATCTTCGGCCTGACCGCCACGCTGGCGCCATCCATGGGCCCGACCCTGGGCGGTTACCTGAGCGAACTGTATGGCTGGCCGTCCATCTTCTATATCAACTGGGTGCCCGGCCTGCTGCTGATCGCGGGCGTGGCCTGGGGCCTTGATCCGGAACCGCGCAAGCTGAAAGAACTGCTGAACGCCGACTGGCTGGGCATCGCCTTCATGGCGATGGGCCTGGGCTGCCTGACCATCTTCCTGGAGGAGGGCAATAGCAAGGACTGGTTTGAATCCGGCTTCATCATCGCCTTCGCCGGGCTGTCGCTGGTGGGCTTGCTGGGCTGGGTGGTGACGAGCGCGATGCGCCCCAATCCTTTCGTTAACCTGGGCCTGTTCGCGCAGCGGAACTTCCTGGTGGCGTCGGCGCTGGCGGCGGTGATGGGTATGGGCTTGTACGGCTCTTCCTTCCTGCTGCCGCTGTACCTGGGCCAGATCGCCGGCTACTCGCCGATGCAGATTGGCGAAGTGATCATGTGGGCCGGTTTGCCGCAGCTGTTCATCATGCCGTTTGCGGCCAAGCTGTCGATGAAAGTCGATAACCGCATCCTGTGCTCGATCGGCCTGGGGCTGTTCGGCGTGTCCTGCATCATGAACGGGTATATGGACGCGACCACCGGCTACGATCAGTTGCTGCTGTCGCAGGTGGTGCGCGCGCTGGGCCAGCCCTTCGTCATGCTGACGCTGTCGAACTTCGCCATGAACGGCATTGCGCCGAAGGACACGCCTTCCGCCTCCAGCCTGTTCAACATGATCCGCAACCTGGGCGGATCGATCGGCATCGCCTTGCTGGCGACCCAGTTGACGCAGCGCGAGCACTTCCACTCGGCGCGCCTGGGCGAAGCGGTGAACGGCTTCTCCGCCGCCACCCAGTTGCGCCTGGACCAGTTGACGCAGAACTTCATCAGCAAGGGCTTCGATCCAGTCACCGCGTCGGAGCAGGCGCTGAAGGCGATCGACGGCATTGTGCGGCGCGAGTCGTTCGTGATGGCTTACAACGACGGTTTCCTGATCGTGGGCGCAATCCTGCTGTCCTGCATCCTGATCCTGTGGCTGTCCGATAAAGTGAAATCGCCTTCGGGCGGCGGCGCTGGTGCGCACTGAAAGAGAGAAAGAATATGAACATCAAATTGATTGCAATGGCAGTGAGCGCGGCGGTAGTGCTGGCGGGCTGCGGCACCGTGGGCAGCGACTTCAAGGCGCCCGCCGAAATGAAGGAGCAAGCCTTCCGCCATGCCGCCCCGGGCGCATCGAGTGAGGCGCAACTGCCGGCGCAGTGGTGGACCGTGTTCAGCGACGACACGCTGAACCGGCTTGAGCACCAGGCCCTGCGCGACAGCCCGACCGTGAAGGCGGCGGCGCAGCGCCTGTTCCAGGCCGAAGCGCAACTGGGCCTGGCGCGTGCCAGCCAGCTGCCTTCCGTTACGGTGAGCACCGGCGTATCCAACTCGCGCACCTCGGCCAATACGTCGCAAGGTCTGGCCCTGGGCCAGCGCTCGATCCATGGCAACAACTACTCGGTCGCCGCCGGCTTCTCGTATGAGCTGGACCTGTTTGGCCGTGTGCGCCGCGCCGTGGAATCGGCCGACGCGCAAGCCCTGGCCGCGCGCCATGACCGTGACGGCGTGCTGTTGCTGCTGTCCTCCCAGATCGCCACCACCTACTGGCAGCTGCGCGGTCTGGACGCCGAGATGGCGATCCTGCGCGGCGCGCTGGCGACCCGCAAGGAAACTGAAGAACTGGTGAACGCACGCTTCAACGCTGGCCTGTCGAATGAGCTGGACACTTCGCGCGCCCGCATCGAACGCGCCAACGCCGAAGCCGACCTGGAAGAAGTGCAACGCCAGCGCAACACGCTGGAACACGCGCTGGCCGTGCTGGTGGGCGCCTCACCAAGCAGCATGCAACTGGCGCCGATTGCAGCCGCTGAACTGCCGGCGCCGCCGATGATTCCGGCCGGCCTGCCTGCCAGCCTGCTGGCGCACCGTCCCGACCTGGCGGCCAGCGTGGAGAACCTGCGCGCCACCAATGCCAACGTCGGCGTGGCGGAAGGCGCGTTCTACCCGTCGGTCAGCCTGACCGGCAATTTCGGCTTCGCATCGGAGAGCCTGGGCGATATCAGCAAAGGTGGCTCGCGCGCATTCAGTTTCGGTCCGCTGGCCTTGTCGCTGCCGATCTTTGACGGCGGCCGCAACCAGTCCAACCTGACCGCCGCCAAAGCGCGCTACGAAGAAGCTGTCGCCAACCACGAAGGCAAGCTGCTGACCGCCCTGCGCGAAGTGGAAGACGCGCTGTCCGACCTGCAACAGCGCGGCCAGCAAGGCAAGGCCCAACTGGTGTCGCGCCAGGCCGCCACCCGCGCCTACGACGTCGCCCGCGCCCGTTACGAGCGCGGCCTCAGCACCTACCTCGACGTCACCGACGCCCAGCGCAGCGCCCTGGCCGCCGACCGTGCCGCCGCACAAATCAATACCCAGCGCCTGCTAGCCACCGTCAGCGTCGCCCGCGCCATGGGCGGCGGCTGGTAAAGTTCGGGGTCAGGTCTGACAATCGGACACGGGCCCAGCCGTAGGCGACGCCTACGGCTGGGCCCGTGTCCGATTGTCAGACCTGACCCCGAATTTCAGGCGCCGAGTTTCGCCAGCATGAAGTCGATGAAGCTGGTCAGCTTGGGGGTTGGCTGGCGGTCGCGCGGGTAGAGCAGGTGCATGGGGCGTGGGGTGGGCAGGTAGTCGTCCAGCACCCGCACCAGGCGGCCGGCGGCGATGTCTTGCGCTAGCGCCGTCTCGGCTTGCATGATCAGGCCAAAGCCTTTCAGCGCGGCCTGCTTCAGGGCGAAGCTGTTGTTGGCGCGCAGGCGGCTCAGGGGGATGTGGCGGGCGTCTTTGTTGCCTTTCAGGCGCCAGCGCGCTTGCGGCACCCAGCCGCTGAATTCCAGGCATTCATGCCGCGCCAGGTCGGATGGCACCTGCGGCACGCCGCGCCGCGCCAGGTATTCCGGCGCGCCGCAAATCACCACGCCATACGGTCGCAAGGGCCGCGCCACCAGCGACGAATCTTCCAACGTGCCGATGCGCACGGCGATGTCGAATCCTTCTTCCACCATGTCGATCATGCGGTCGTTCAGGCTCAGGTCCACGCTCACTTCGGGGTGCATCTTGAGGTAGTCGGGCAGCATGGGGCCGAGCCACTCCATGCCGAACGAGACTGCCGCAGTAATCTTCAATACGCCGCGCGGCGCCACGCGCATGGTTTCTGCCAGGCTTTCGGCGGCGTTGATCTGGGCCAGGATGGCGCGGCATTGCTCGGCGTACTGGCGCCCGATTTCGGTCAGCGACTGGCGCCGCGTGGTGCGCGCGAGCAGGGCGGCGCCCAGTTTTTTCTCCAGCTCGCGCACGTGCTTGCCCACCATGACGGCGGAGATGCCGAAGCGCTCGGCCGCTGCCGTGAAGCTGCCGCTGTCGACGGCGGCGACGAAGATTTCCATGCTGCGCAGCTTATCCATTGCTAACCATGAGTTTGTAATTATCTAAATGATAGCTCATTTATTCCTGTGGTGACGGAGCGCATACTGGCTTCACTTTGAAACCCAACAGGAGCAATCAAGTGAAGAAGATCATCGTTATCGGCGCGTCGGGCACCATCGGCAAGGGCATCGTGGAACAACTGGGCTTGCGCCATGAAGTGATCAGCGTTGGCCGCAACAGCGGTCAGTACCAGGTGAAGATCGAAGACCCGGCCTCGGTGCAGGCACTGTTCGAAAAAGTCGGCAAGGTGGATGGCGTCGTGGTGGCTGCCGGTGATGCGCATTTTGGCGCGCTGCAGGAAATGACCGCCGAGCAGTTTTATATCGGCCTCAATTCGAAGTTGATGGGGCAGGTGAATGTGGCTCTGGCGGCGCAAAAATACCTGAACGATGGCGGTTCGATCACGCTGACCAGCGGCAGCCTGTCGCATAACCCGATCCGTTTCGGCGCCAATGCCGCTACCGTGAATGCGGCGGTGGATGGCTTTGTGCTGGGCGCCGCCGTGGAGCTGCCGCGCGGCCTGCGCATCAACTCCGTCAGCCCGACCCTGGTCGATGAGTCGATCGACAAGTACGGTCCCTATTTCTACGGCATGGAAACGGTGCCTGTGAAGCGGGCCGCCCTGGCCTACAGCCGCAGCGTCGAGGGCGCGGAAACCGGCAAGACCTACCGCGTCTGGTAATGCGTACCGTATTGGTGATTGGCGGCTCGGGCACCATTGGTGGCGCCGTGGCGAAGGAGCTGGGCAAGCGGCATCGCGTGCTGACTGCTGGCCGTAGTAGCGGCGACTTGCGCGTGGCCATCGAAGATATCGACTCGGTGCGCGCCCTGTTCGCGGCGGCGGGCACGGTGGACGATGTGGTGGTGGCGGCAGGTGCGCTGCACGTCGGCCCGCTGGCGGAGATGACGCGGGAGCAGTTCCACATCGGTCTCGATTCGAAGTTGATGGGGCAGGTCAATGTGGCCTTGGTGGCGCAGCACGCCTTGCGCGACGGCGGTTCGATCACACTGACCAGTGGCGTCGATGCGCACAATCCGCTGCGCGGCTGCGCCAACACGGTCACCGTCAACAACGCGATCGAGGGCTTTGCACGGAGCGCGGCGGTGGAGTTGCAGCGCGGCCTGCGCATCAATGTGGTCAACCCCTCGCTGCTGGAGGAGTCGGCGGCGAAGTTCGAGGCGCTGTTCCATGGATTTGAAACGGTGCCGGCGACGCGTGTGGCGCGTGCCTATAGCCGTTGCGTGGAAGGCGCGGAAAGCGGAAAAACTTACCGCGCCTGGTAGGCCGGGAATACAATGTGGCCTTCCTTTTAATGTAGAGAAAAGGCCACATGAAAAACCTCCTGTCCCCGCTGGTGCTGGCGATTGCCAGCGCTACCGCCTACGCTGCACCGGCCGATGTGGCCGAACTGCAGAAGATGACCAAGCGCTACGCGCCGGTGCAACTGAAGGCTGATGCCTCGCAACTGTCGGCTGGCGACCGCCAGGCGATCCGCAAGCTGATCGAGGCGGCGAAAGTCGTCGATACCCTGCAACTGCGCCAGCGCTGGTCTGGTAACGAGGCGCTGTACGCGGCGCTGCAAAAGGATACGTCGGCGCTGGGCAAGGCGCGCGCCGATTACTTCTGGCTCAATAAGGGCCCATGGTCGATCCTGGACGACAACAAGTCCTTCCTGCCGGCGGAAGTTGCGGGCATCAAGGTGCCAGCGCAAAAGCCTGCGGCGTCGAACTTCTATCCGGAAGGCGCGAGCAAGGAGCAGATGGAAGCGTGGATCAACGGCCTGCCTGCCGCGCAGAAGCAGGAGGCGCAGTGGTTCTTCACCACTATCCGCAAGGACGACGACGGCAATTTCAAGGTCGTGAAATATTCGGATGAATACAAGCCGGAGCTGCAGAAGCTGGCCAGGCTGCTGAAGGAGGCGTCCGCCGCCACCAGCAACGCTTCGCTGAAAAAATTCCTCGACCTGCGCGCGGACGCTTTCCTGTCCAACGATTACCTGCCGTCCGACTTCGCCTGGATGGACCTGGATTCGCCGGTTGATGTCACCATTGGCCCGTACGAGACTTACAACGACGAGCTGTTTGGCTATAAGGCTGCCTTCGAAGCCTATGTCAGCATCCGCGATGAGAAGGAAACCCGCAAGCTGGATTTCTTCGCCAAGCATATGCAGGAGCTGGAAGACAACCTGCCAGTCGATCCGCAATACCGCAACCCGAAAGTGGGCGCGGTGGCGCCGATGGTGGTGGTGAACCAGGTGTACGGCGCGGGCGACGGCAATATGGGCGTGCAGACCGCCGCCTACAACCTGCCGAACGATGAGCGCATCATCAGCCAGCGCGGTTCCAAGCGCGTGATGCTGAAGAACGTGCAGGAAGAAAAATTCAAGGCCACGCTGACGCCGATCTCGAAGCTCGTGCTGCGCCCGCAAGACCAGAAGGACCTGGACTTCAACTCCTTCTTCACCCACATCCTGGCGCACGAAATCACGCACGGCCTGGGCCCGCACAGCACCAAGGGCGGTTCCACGCCGCGCCAGGACCTGAAGGACGCCTATTCCACCATCGAGGAAGCGAAAGCCGATATGACCGGCCTGTTTGCGCTGATCTACATGATGGACAAGGGCCAGTTGAAGGATTCGCTGGGGCAGGGCGAGGCGGCTGAACGCAAACTGTTTACCACCTTCCTCGCCTCCGGTTTCCGCACGCTGCACTTCGGCCTGACTTCCTCGCACGCGCGCGGCATGGCTATCCAGATGAACTACCTGCTGGACAAGGGCGGCTTTGTATCGCACGGCGACGGCACCTTCTCGGTCGATTTCAAGAAGATCAAACAAGCGGTGAGCGACCTTGACCGCGAGTTCCTCACCATCGAGGCGACCGGCGATTACGCGCGCGCCAAGGAGATGATGGCGAAGTACGTTGTCATCCGTCCCGATGTGCAAAAGGCGTTGGACAAGATGAAGAAAGTGCCGAACGACATCCGTCCTTCTTTCCCAACTGCCAACTCCTTGCTCGCAAAATAAAGTTGCCGACTAGCTCAGCCAATATTTTGTAACAGCCCGGAAACCCCGGTAACAGCTTGCCGCAAGGCATGTATAGTTGAAGCTCGTTACCGGAGTTCGTCATGAAGCTGAGCCTGCCAATTCTGCTGTCCTTCTGTGCCGCTTCGGCAGGCGCCGCCCAACTGACCGAAACCGAAACGCGCTGGCTGCAAGCCGGCGCGCCCGTGCTGGCGTACGCCAAGCAGGAACTCAAACTCCCCATTGATATCGTGGTCCAGCCGCAAGCCGGCCCGAACGACGTGCCGCTGGCCATGGGCTTTGCCGATGGCCGCTGCAAGCTGGTGTTTTCCATGCGCGGCAATCCGCAGGCGGAAGAAGTGCTGGCCGATGTGCCCGCAGCGCAACACAAGGTGCTGATCGAAGCGATGACGGCGCACGAGGTGGGCCATTGCTGGCGCTTGACCCATGGTAGCTGGCATGCCGTTCCTGCCGGCTTTGTGGAAGGCCCGCTGCAGCAACTGGCCAGCCCGGAACTGCAGGAATTATCGAAGCAGATGCGCGCTACGCGGCGCGAGGAAGCTTTCGCCGACCTGGTGGCGCTGGCCTGGACGCAGCGTGCCAACGCGGCGCAGTATTCGCAGGTGCATGCTTGGCTGATGCAGGTGCGCCAGCCGGTGGCGCATGGCTCGCACAACACGCGTGCCTGGTTGCAACTGGCCCGCACGGGCGCAGTGTTCGATAGCGAACACAATCCTTTCGAACAGGCACGCGTGCTGTGGGGCAAAGGCTTGCTGGAAGACGGTCAATAACGCGACTGTGTTCGCTCGCGCACAGAAGTTAGTCCCGGCAAGGCGTTTAATCGCCATGCCAACCAACCTAAAGGGGACTAACCATGAAGAAAATCCTGTGTATTTCGCTGGCTGCTCTGTTCAGCTCTTCGGTTGCCTTCGCGCAAACTGTCGATAACAACGCATACAAAGCCGCGAAGGATAGGGCCGAATCCGACTACAAAGCTGCCAAGGACCGCTGCAAGGAACTGAAGGGCAATGCTGAAGATATCTGCAAGGAAGAAGCCAAGGTGGCGCAAGCCCGCGCGGAGTTGGATGCAACCACCCAGCACCACAACACGGCCAAGGATGTTGAGAAGTCGCGCCGCAAACTGGCGGATGCGGAGTATGAACTGGCCAAGGAGCGCTGCGATGATATGAGCGGCTCCACCAAGTCGGCCTGCAAGAACGACGCCAAGTCGGCGCATAAAACTGGCCTGGCAAGCGTGAATATGCCAGCCACCGGCACTACCGCTGTCATCGCGCAGGATGCACGCCAGGCTGGCACCAACGTGGCCGATACCGCGCGTGAAAAAACTGCCGATACCCGTACCGCCATGTCGGACACCATGATCACCACCAAGGTGAAGGCTGAAATGGCAGCCGATCCTGCGGTCAAGGCCATGGACGTGCATGTGGAAACCCAGAAGGGTATCGTGATGCTGAGCGGCTTCGTTCCATCCAAGGCGGAGGCTGACAAGGCCGTGGAACTGGCGCGCAAAGTGGAAGGCGTGCAGGAAGTGAAATCTTCCATCCAGGTCAAGAAGTAATCCGGCGCTAAGCGTCGTGGAAAGCCGGCCTTCGCGCCGGCTTTTCTTTTTTGCTTGATTTGATGATGATCGTCATTTATGATGATTGTCATGATAGCCCATACTCTCTCCATGCGCTTGCAGCGGCGCGGCATCCACTACGCGTGGGTCATCGTTGCCTTGACCTTTTTCACGGGCCTCGCTTCATCGGCGGCACTGGGTTTACCGGGGGCGCTCTTGCAGCCGCTCAGCAAGGAGTTCGGCTGGGGCGTGGACCAGGTGTCGTCGGCGCTGGCGGTGCGCTTTGCGCTGTTTGGGCTGATTGGGCCTTTCGCGGCGATCCTGATGGAGCGCTTTGGCCTGCGTAATGTGATGGTGACGGCGCTGGGACTGATTTGCGCGGGTTCTTTGCTGGCGCTGGGGATGACGGAATTCTGGCAACTGGTGCTGCTGTGGGGGGTGATGCTGGGCGTGGGGTCGGGGATGTCGGCGCTGGTTCTCAGCGCGGTGGTGTCGACGCGCTGGTTTGAAACCCGTCGCGGTTTGGTGGTGGGTTTGCTGACGGCCAGTTCGGCAACGGGGCAGTTGATCTTCCTGCCGGTGGGGGCGTTGCTGGTGGAGCGCTTTGGCTGGCGCATGGCGGTGGTGCCGGTGCTGCTGGTTTGTGCGCTGGTTGCGCTGGCGGTGTTTGCGTTGATGCGGAATCGGCCGTCCGACGTTGGTCAGGCTCCCTTTGGCGCGGCCGCCCCCGCGCCGGATGCCGCCGCCGTGCAGCCAGTCGCCGCCGCGCAGCCAGTCGCCGCCGCGCAACTGGTCACCGCCGCGCGCAGTGCTGCTGCGGCGAGCGCGCCGGTGATCGGCTTTGCGACGCCGTTCCGCGTGTTGCGTGAGGCTGCGCGCAGCGGGGTATTCTGGCTGCTGGCCGGCAGCTTCTTCATCTGCGGCCTGAGTACGAATGGCCTGATCCAGACCCACTTCATTTCGCTGTGCGGCGACGCGGGCATGGGCCCGGTGCCGGCGGCCTCGGTGCTGGCGATGATGGGAGCGTTCGACCTGATCGGCACCATCCTCTCCGGCTGGCTGTCGGACCGTTACGACAACCGCAAGCTGCTGTTCTGGTATTACAGCCTGCGCGGCCTGTCGCTGCTGTGGCTTCCGTATTCCGAATTCACGCTGTACGGCCTGTCCCTGTTCGCCATGTTCTATGGCCTGGACTGGATCGCGACGGTGCCACCGACCGTGCGCCTGGTGGCCACCACGTTCGGCAAGGAGAAGGCGGGCATGGTGTTCGGCTGGATCTTCGCCGCGCACCAGCTGGGCGCGGCAGTGGCGGCGTATGGCGCCGGCCAGGTGCGCACGCTGCTGTTGACGTACAACCCGGCCTTGCTTGCCGCCGGCGCGGCATGCCTGGTGGCGGCGCTGATGGTGCTGGCGGTCCGTGTGCAACCGGCGCGCGCCGCAGCGCCCGCCGGCGCCGGTGCAGTGTGACGAAGCGATAGTTTTTCACCGCCCCGCATTTGCTATGCTCCCCGTTCCGAAATCAAAGAGGAGTGTAGCGGTGACAAAGTCGATCGAAGAACGCCTGGCGGCAGTGGAGCAGGAAAACGCCAGCCTGCGCAAGCGCATCACGCGCCTGAACGCGGCTTGGCTATTCAGTGTGCTGGCCCTGGCGGGTGGCGTGGCGGTGGCCGGCGTGGCAGTAAAGGATGCCGTCTTCGGCAGCATCAAGGCGAAAGAAGTAGTGGTGGTGGATGATAAAGGCACCGTGCGCGCACGCATCAGCGGCGATGTGCCGGAAGCGGTCATGGCCGGCGGTCGCGTTGCAAAGCGCGGCGACAAGGCCGCCGGCATGATCATTTACGACGCCGAGGGTATTGAGCGCGGCGGCTATGTCACCACCGATACCGAGAGCAACGCCATGATCACGCTCGACTCCAAGCACCGCATGGCCGCCATCCTGGTGGCCGGCCCGGACCAGGTCCCGGCCGCAGCGATGTCGCTCATCGCCAAGGACAGCATGCTCGATTTCCGCGCCGATCAAAATGGTACGCGCATGTCCCTGATCGACAAGGATGGCGTGAAATTCCAGCAGCCGGCGATCGCTGCAATCTCGCCCGCAAGCTGCATCGAATACCGGAAGTTCGAAAAGGAGGAACCCGGCAAGAACTGGTGTCAGAAACGGTTCACTGACGCCGCCTGCCAGGCCTGCCTTGGCGGCAGCAATTAAGCCATGGCGAGGATGGCCAGGCTGACGCCGACGCCGGCGAACCAGGTCAGCGTGCGCAGCGTGGCCAGGTTGCTGATGTAGATAATGCTGTAAATCACGCGGATCAGGACGAAGGACATCGCCAGGATGTCGATGCGGTCCTGGTTGGCGTGGGCTTGCTGCGCGAGGATGACGGCGGCAATGAACAGCGGCAGTGCTTCAAAGCCGTTCAGGTGGGCGGCATGGGCGCGCCGCATCCAGCCGGCCTGGCGGCCCTCCCAATCGCGCGGATGGGCGTTGTCGTAGCGGTCCTTGCCCGTGAACGACGCCACTTTCGGCGTCAGTTCAACCACAATGGGCAGCAGGCAGGCCGCCGCGATACACCAGTTTGCAACCGTCATCTAGTACTTCTCCTTTAGTTACTTCAGCTACTTTAGTTATTGAGGTATTTGGCGAGCCAGCCATGCACCTCGTTGTAGAAGTAGCGGCTGTTCTCGCCTTTGAGAATCCAGTGATTTTCGTCCGGGAATACTACCAGCTTGCTCGGCGTATTCAAACGCTGTTGCGCCGCGAAGTTCATCAGCGCGTTGTTGACCGGCACACGGTAATCCAGCTCGCCCACGGTAATCAGGATCGGCGTCTTGAAGCCAGTACCCTTGGCGTGGTTCCCGCCCTGCATGATCGGGCTTTGCTCGCGCCACACCGGCAGGTCGCTCCAGACCGGGCCGCCGCCGTTCACTTCGCGGCCGTAGATGCTATCGCTGGTACCCCATTGCATGACCAGGTCCATCTGGCCGGCGTGCGAGACGATGGCTTTGTAGCGCGTGGACGTGGCCTGCAGCCAGTTGGCCAGGTGGCCGCCGTAGCTGGCGCCACCCGCGGCGAGCTTGCTGCCGTCGACAAACGGATACTTCTTGATCGCTGCGTCGACCGCCCAGTTGATTTCGTCGGCCGGGCCTTTCAGCGGGTCGTACTGGATGGAGCGCGCGAATTCTTCGCCGTAGCCGGTGGAGCCTTTGTAGTCGGTCAGCAGCACCACATAGCCCGGCTTGGCCAGCAGGTGGTAGTTCCAGCGCAGCACGAACTGGTCGCGCCACATATTCGCCGCGCCGCCGTGGATCACGGTAAACAGCGGGTATTTCTTGCTCGGGTCAAAGCCGGCCGGCTTCACGATCATATTATGGATCTGGCGGCCGTCCGGGGTCTTGAACCAGAAGTGCTCGGGGGCTTGCCAGTCAATGGCGGCGGCCTTGTCCACGTTGAAGGAGGTCAGGCGTTTTGGCGCGCCGTTGAAGGAGTAGATCTCCGGCGGGTTGATGGCTGATTCCCACACGCCCACCAGCGCCTTGCCGCCGGCGTTCAGCGAGTTGATGGCGCCGTTCGGCAGCGAAGGTTCTTCGCGTTTGTCGCCGCCCGCGTAGTTCATCGAGCTTACCTTTTCCAGGCCGGCGTGTTCGAACGAGTAGTACAGGCGCTTGCCGTCGGCCGGCAGCGCGATGCGCGAGACGGAGCGGTCCAGGTCTTGCGTCAGGATCTTGGGCTGCGCGCTGGTGAAGGGCCAGGCGAAGCTGGCGACACGGGTCAGGTCGTACACCTTGTTCGGCACTTCTTCCTCGGTCAGGGCGAACAGGGTTTTGCCGTCCGGGGCGAAGCGCAGGTCGTGGTAGCTGCGGCCGTCCCTGGTGAGCTGGGTCGGCTCGCCGCCGGCCAGCGGCACGCTGTAGATCTGGGTGAAGGTGGAGGCGCGCGCCGCTTCATTGCGGTTGGTCGAAACCGCGAACACCACGCTCTTGCCGTCCGGCGCCCATACCGCGTTGAGCGACTGGCCGTCGTCGCCCTGGCTGCCGCCAAAGCCCGGCAGGTCGGCCAGCTTGCTGCCGGCCAGGATGTCGCGCGGTTTGGCGTCGACCTGCGCGTCCATCACGAACAGGCGCACCTTTTTGTCGTCCAGCCATTTGTCGAAGAAGCGCGGCGGGAAGGATTCATAGGCGCGCGCGGTGTGCTTGCGGTCCTTGCGTTCCTTGGCGGCCTTCTTCACCGCTTCCTCATCGGCGTTGCCGGGGAAGACGTCGCTCACGAACAGCACTTGCTTGCCGTCCGGGCTCCACTTCGGCACGCGCGCGCCCAGCGTCAGGCTGGTCATGCGCTGCGCTTCGCCGCCGCTGGCCACGTCCAGGCGGTAGATTTGCGACGCGTCGTCGCCTTCGCGCTTGGCCGTGAACAGCAGGAAGCGGCTGTCCGGCGACCAGGCGTGGGCCGCTTCGCCGCCCTTGCTGAAGGTCAGGCGGCGCGGGGCGCTGTCGTCAACCAGGGATTTGATCCAGATGTCGGACCATTGCTCCTTGCCGTCATAAGCCGGGTCGGTGACCGAGAACACGGCCCACTTGCCGTCCGGGCTCGGTTGCGGGGCGCCGACGCGCTTCATCAGCCACACGTCTTCATGGGTGATGGCGTGTTTAGCGGGGTCAATGGCGGCCGCCTGGGCGATGCCGGCGCTGGCGCCGAGGAGCAGGAGGGAGGAGAGGAGGGTTTTCGTCGCAGTCATGACACTGGCTTCCTGGAGTCAATGGAATCGGAGATAGTGCGGAATCGGCATCCCACTGTCAACGTGCTGTTACTTGGCTGTTACAAAGGCTTGCTATCATGGCGGCCTTCCTTGCCAGCCCGCTGTCCATGAATTCCATCCTCGCGCTCAAGCTGTTCCTCGTTCCTGCCCTGATTTATGCCGTGACGCTGGCGGGCCGTCGCTGGGGGCCGGGCGTCGCCGGCTGGTTGTCGGCCTTCCCCGTGGTCGCCGGGCCGATCTTGCTGGCGATCGCGCTGGAGCAGGGGGCCCCCTTTGCCGCCGCCGCTGCGGAGGGGACGCTGATGGCGGTGCTGGCGATTATCGTTTTCAGCCTGGCGTATGCCTGGGCCTCGGGGCGCTGGAATGTGGCGCGGGCCATGCCGTTCGCGCTGGCCGCGTGGGCCCTG
Organism: Massilia sp. SR12; assembly: GCA_046523935.1. GTDB lineage: Bacteria > Pseudomonadota > Gammaproteobacteria > Burkholderiales > Burkholderiaceae_D > Rugamonas. Next base: position 5,685,369 of record CP159586.1, read on the forward strand.
GCGGTGGCCGGTTTGCAGTCGGTGCGGCCGGCCTTGCCGCTGGCGGTATTGTTGGTGGTCGCGGCGCTGTTCATCGCGCCGCGCTTGTTCCCGGCGCTGCCCGCAGCCTCCGCCGCGCCCCGGCCGCACGCTGCGTCCGCGGCGGCTGGCGCGGCTGCTGCGGCGCGCTTTGGCGGCGACCTGCCGTGGCGCATGCTGGCGGGAGCGGTGCTGGTGATGTCGGTCAGCGCGGCGGCGGCCGGATTGGGGCCGCGCCTGAGCGGCTTCCTCGCCATGTTCCCGGTGATGGGCACGGTGCTGGTCGGCTTCACGCACGTGCAATCGGGCCGCGCCAGTGCGGTGCAGCTGCTGCGCGGCACCATGCTCGGCTACTTCGCCTTCGCCGCCTTCTGCCTGTCTATTGCGCTGCTGCTGCGCGCGCAGCCGGTGCCGGTGTCGTTCGGCGCCGCCTTTGTGTTCGCGCTGACTATCCAGCTGCTGGCGAAAGCCGCATCGTCAAAGCGCCGGGCGACATGACGAAACCGTGGTACTCCGCGCTGTCGCCTTCCACCGACAGCAGGTCGAAGCGCCCCAGCAGGCAGGCCATTGCCACCTTGATCTCCAGCAGCGACAGGTAGCGCCCCGGGCACAGGCGCGGCCCAGCGCCGAAAGGCATGGCGAGTTGGCGCGCCGGGCCGCCGTCCAGCCAGCGCTGCGGGTCGAACGCCGCCGCGTCGCGCAGCTTGGATTCCGACACGCTGTCGTGGCGCAGCACGCACCAGACAATGCTGTCCTTGGGCAGTTGCACATCGCCCACCACGCAATCGCGGTTGGCCTGCAAGGGGATAAAGGGGGCCGGCGGCTTGAGGCGCATCGCCTCGTGCGCGCAGGCGTCGATGTACTCCAACTGGTCCATCTGCTCGATGGTGAAAGCCGCCGCATCCGGCGCCACGCGCCGCACTTCCTCCTGCGCGCGGCGCAGCGCTTGCGGGTGGCGCGCCAGCAGCCAGGCCAGCCACGCCAGCGCGCTGGAGGTGGTGTCCTCACCGGCCAGCAGCATGGTGCTGACATTACCCACCACCGCGCCGTGGTCGATGCTGCTGCCTTCCTGGTCGGCTGCCGCCAGCATGGCTTCCAGCATACTTTGCGGATGCGCGGCGCGCGCGGGATCGTCGCGCATGCGCTGCCGCGCCTTGGCGATAAAGCCGTCCGTCGCGCTGCGCAACGCGGCCACCGCCGCTTCCAGCCGGCGGTCGAAGGGCAGCTTGACGTAGCGCCAGTACGGCACCGGCAGCAGGGAGCGGCGCGCCGTGCCTTCCATGATCAGTTCCAGCTGCTGCTGCACCACATCGTCGCCGTGCTCGATGGTGTTGACTTCCTCGCCCAGGGCCAGGCCGGCCACCACGTCCACCGTATAGCGTTTCAGGTCCGCATTCAGGGCGATCGGGCGGCCCTCGCGCGCGGCCGTTTCCCAACGCGCCTGCAGGCGCTTGCCGACCCGCGCCAGCAAGGGAAAGTAGGCCTTGATGGCGTGCGGTGCAAATGCCTGCATCACCATCTTGCGCTGGTTGCGCCAGGCTGCGCCCTCCGCCAGGAAGACGCCGCGCTCGCCGCCCATTTCATCGGACACCTGCGCCGTCACGTCGGGGCGGCGGAATCCGTCCGGACGGTCGCGCAGGATGGCGCTGACTAGGGCGGCATCGGCCACCACCAGCGCCTGTTGGCGGCCCACGCGCAGGCGGAACAAGGCGCCGTAGCGGCGCGCCATCGCCTCCACGTCGGCGTGCACGGAGCGCGGCCGCAGTTGCAGCGCGTTGCCGAGGAAGGGCAGGCCGGTCGGGCCGGGCAGGTCGGAGAGCTGGCGCAGGGCGCCATTGTGCGGGGTCGTTGTGGTATCCATCAGCCCAGTATGCGCCGCGCCCGCAGCCCGGTCTTGAACATTTGCGACATCGCGCTACAATGCTGCGCATGTTGCCAAGCAGTCAATTCATCGTGCCGCGCCTGTCGCTCGCCTCCTGCGTGCGCGCTATCGTCGTGCGCAACACCCTGGGCTGCGCGCTGCCGCCCGCGCAGCGCCTGAACCGCTATCCGGCCACGCCATTCCCGACCATGTTCCTGCAACTGGCCGGCGAGTCGGGCATGGCCGAACCATGGGACCCGGCCATGGTCTGCCCGGCGGGCGGCGTGCTGTTGTCCGGCGCCCAGGCCCGTCCCACGGCCACCGGCAATCCCGGCCCGGCGCACTTCATGATGGTGCTGTTCTTCCCCGACGCGCTGCACCGCCTGACAGGGCTCGACATGAACGGCATGGTCGACCAGTTCCTGCCGCTGGAAGGGCTGCTGGACGGGCCATGGCTGGAGCTGGGCGCGCGCATGGTGGCCGCGCCCGACGACGCGGCGCGGGTGGCGCTGCTGGAGGACTTCCTGGAGCCGCGCTGGCGGGCCGCGCGGGCCGGCGGCGCCTTCGACGGCGTGGTGGGGGATTGGGTGCACCGCCTGGGCGCGCAGGCCGCAGCGGCCGGCATTGGGCGCAGCGCGCGCATGGTGGAGCGCCGCATCCGCGAATGGGCCGGGCAACCGCTGCGCCGCCTGCGCCGTAATTACCGCGCCGAGCAGTCCTTTATCGCCGCACGCGATGCCGCCCTGAAAGGCAAGGTCTCGCTGGGCGACGTGGCGCAATCGGGCGGCTACGCCGACCAGGCACATATGAGCCGCGAAGCGCGCGAAATCAGCGGCCTGAGTCCGGGCGAGATCCTGCGCCGCGCGCAGGACGATGAAACATACTGGATCTACCGCATTTGGAATTAGCCAGCCGGCGCTAGCGCGGCAGCTCATAATCGTAGTCGGCCAGGATGCGGCGGTAGCTACCGTCGGCCTTCATCGACTCCAGCGCGGCCTTCCAGCGCGCCAGGTCGGACAGCGGCACATCGGGTGACGCCGCCAGGTGGATTTCCACGCGGCGCAGCACGGCGCCGCGCCGCAGGTCGGTTACCGGCAGGTTTTCCGAAGCCTGCGCGCGTTTGATGGAGTTCCACACGCCGACCCAGGCCACAATGCGCCCCACCGCCAGCTTGCGCGCGTTCAGCCTTTCCTCCGCCACCGCTTCCAGTCGCTGCAAGCCTTCGCTCTCGGCGATATCAAACGCCATGCCGCCGCGCAGGCCGCCGACCGGCTGTTCGCGCACCAGGCCCACGGCACTGATGTCCACGCCCGAGTGCTGGCGCGCCACCAGCACCACATCGTCCTCCAGCAGCTTGATATGCCATTGGAAAAAGGCCTCGCGGCTGTCGTTGCGGCCCAGTGGCAGTAGCACCATGGGCCCGGCGCGCGCCGTCTCGATGGAGCGCGCCTGGGGCATCAGGTCGATCGGGCCTTTGTAACCAACACGGCGCGCCATCTCGGCCACCAGTACGCAACTGACGCCGCTGACACCGGCGGCGGCGCTGGTCTTGGCCTCGCAGAAGCCGGGAATCATACCGGCCACAATGCGCAACACCTCCGCCCGCGCCGGCGATGCCAGGCACAAAGCCAGCAGCAGAATCAGGCTGCTCGAGAAGCGGCACGAGAGGCGGCAGGAGGCAGCCATGCGGGGCTCCGGCTGGACAGGGGATTTTCCAAGTGTGCGCCGGGCGGCAAGCCGCGTCAAGGCGCTATAATCGCCACGCCATGACAGATTTTGACGACGACGAACAGCTGGTGAACGAATTGGGCCTGACGGCCCGCGGCATCCAGCTGGCCAAGCAGGAAGGCCGGGTCTTCCTGCGCTTTACCGGTAGCGTGCAGCTGGACGGGTTGCACATCCCCTACGACCTGGTGCCGCAGCAAGGCGTGCTGGCCAAGCCCTCCAAATGGCGCAAGCTGGAACGCGACGGGCGCGCCGCGGTGTTGCTGGAGCGCGGCAGCGAAGCGGCGCAGGCCGCCCTGCACGCCGACGTGGAAGGCTTCGCCGCCGACCTGCGCGAGGAGTGCGACGACTACGGCATGAAGCCGATGGACTTCCTGCATGCGCTGGAGGACATGCAGTCGTCCGAGCCGGCCGGCCAGGTGTTCGACCGCATCCGCCAGCGCCTGGAGCATGCGGTGGAGCGCCACCGCGAGGAGCGCCACGCCGAACGCACGCGCCAGAGCATCAACCTGGCGGAATATCCCGATACCTTTGAAGTGGCGCGCCGCCTGCCGCGAAAATTCATCGCCTACCTCGGCCCCACCAATTCCGGCAAGACGCACAAGGCCATGGAAGCGCTGGCCAAGGCGCGCAGCGGCGTCTACCTGGCGCCCCTGCGCCTGCTGGCGCTGGAAAACTACGAGCGCCTGCAAGCGGCCGACCCCGACCTGAAGGTCAGCCTGGTGACCGGCGAAGAGCGCCGCATCGAGGAAGGCTCCACCCATATCGCCAGCACGGTGGAAATGCTGGACACCCGCACACCGGTCGAGGTGGCGGTGATCGACGAGATCCAGATGTTGTCCGACCGCGACCGTGGCGCCGCCTGGACCGCCGCCGTGTGCGGCGCGCCGGCGCGCACCGTGTACCTGGTGGGCGCGGCCGAAGCGCGGCGCGCGGTGGAGGCGCTGGCCGAGCGGCTGGAATGCGAGATCGAGGTGCATATCCTGAAGCGCAAGGCGCCGCTGTCGATGGAGGCGTCGGCCGTGCGCAAGCTCAAGGCTTTGCGCAAGGGCGACGCGGTGATCGCCTTCTCGCGCCGTGAGGTGCTGATGTGGCGCGATATGGTCACGGAGGCCGGGCTGTCGGTGGCCACCGTGTACGGCAACCTGTCGCCCGAGGTGCGGCGCGCCCAGGCGCAGCGCTTCCGCGACGGCGAGGCCGATGTGGTGGTGGGCACCGATGCCATTGCCATGGGCCTGAACCTGCCGATCCAGCGCGTGGTAATGACCACCACCGTCAAGTACAACGGCGTGGAGGAAGAGGAAATCCCGGCCGCCCTGGCACGCCAGATCGCCGGACGGGCAGGGCGCTACGGAGTGCACGAGGAAGGCCACGTGGCCGGCTACGACGACGAGACGCACAATGTGATGCGTTCCCTGCTCAAGGAGAAGCTGCCACCGCTGAAGGCCACGGGCTTTGCCGTGGCGCCGACCCTGGAGCATTTGCACCGCATCGCTTCCGTCACCGGCGAGGATTCGCTGGCGCGCCTGCTGAAGCGCTTTGTACACAATATCGATGTGCCGGACGGCTTCTTCTTCCCGCGCATCACGGAGGAGCAGTTCGAACGCGCCGAATGGCTCGACACCCTGCCGCTCTCGGTGGCCGACAAGTTCACCTTGTCGCTGGTGCCGGTGTCTTCACGCATCGTCACCTTGCAGAAGGCCTGGGAGCACTGGTGCGTTGCGCTCTCGCGCCAACGGGTAACACGCCTGCACGCCGGCGATCAGCCGTCCGGCTGGATGAACCTGCAGGAGGCGGAGGACGCCTGCCGCCTGTATTCGGCCTATGCCTGGATTGGCTACCGTCTACCGGACTACTTCCCCGACGTGGCACTGGCGCTCGATATGTCGCGCTCCGCCTCGGCGCGCGTTGACGCCATCCTGCAAGACCAGAACAGCGTCAACCGCCGCCGCCAGCAAGGTGGCTTCGGCCGCCGCAACGGCCGCCGCTAATCGTTCGCCGCCGGCGTGCCGGCTGGCGGGCGCGCTGCGGCGAAACTTACCAGCACCCGCAGTCCGCGCCCGCCGTCGCCATCGTGCAGCGCGATGCCGGCGCCGTTGCGCTGCGCCGCCCGCTCCGAAATCGCCAGCCCCAAGCCGCTGCCGGCCTGTAATTGGCCGGGAATGCGGTAGAAGCGCTCGAATACTTTGGCGCGCAAGCCGGGCGCAATGCCCGGCCCCTCGTCGTTGACCGCCAGCTGCGGCGCGCCGTCGCTGGCGACGGCCAGCGTTACCGCTACCCGCCCGCCATCGGGCGAGTATTTGATGGCGTTGCCGACCAGGTTGTCCACCAGCGCGACCACGCTTTCACGGTGCAGCGGCAGCGTGCATTCCTCCGGCCCGTCCAATTCAAGCACAAGCCCGCGCTGCAATGCCAGCGGTGCCGCATTGGCCAGGCGTTCGCGCAGCAACCGTACCAGGTCGAGCGGCTGCAAGCTGTCGGCCCCCGCATCATGGCGCGCCCGTTCGAGCGCCAGCAGTTGGTGCACCGTATGCGTCGCGCGCGCCACGCCCTGGCGCAGGCCCTGATCCGCCTCCTGCCGGCGCGCCGGGGTGTCGTGCTGCCGCAGCAGGAAGTGCGCGTTGGCCTGGATCACGGACAGCGGCGTTTTCAATTCATGCGCCGCATCGGTCAGGAACTCCTTGTCGCGCTCCACGCGTTCTGTCAGCCGCTGCATCAAGCGGTTGACCGATGCCGCCAGCGGCGACAACTCGCGATAGCTGGAAGGCGGCAACGGTTGCAGGTCATTGTCGGAGCGTTGCTCGATGGCCGCCACCATCTCCTGCAAAGGCCGCAGGCCACGCCGCACGATCAGCCATGCCGGCAGCAACAGGAAGGGCAGGCTGTAGACCAGGGGCGCGATGTAGTAAGCCGCGCCGGAGCCGGTCAGTAGCCAGCTAGTGTCATGCATCGCGTCGCGCCGCACCACCAGCCCGCTGGCGGCATCGCGCTCGGTGCTGGCCGACCAGTTTCGGCCCAGCACCGGGCTGTCCGGAGCCGGCGCGGCCAGCCCGGCCGGCAGCCCGCCCTCCGACTGGTAGATGCGCGCGCCATGCAACCACACTTGCAGCAGGGTGGGCTTGGGCCAGTAATCGACTTCGCGCAGCATGTCGCCGCGCAGTTTTTCCACCTGCTGCGCCACGCGTGCCGTCTCGGCAGGGTCGTGCGCCACCGAGCGTAGGTTCAGCATGACCTGGCGCGCCCAGCCGCGATTTTCCGCCGCCGTGTGGCGCGCGTTCAGCACCGTTGTCTCGTACACGGCCAGGCCCACCACACCCAGCCAGATCGCCAGCATCACCAGCAGGAAGCCGCCCAGCAGGCGGCGGAACAGTGAGCGCTGCGCGATCATGGCGCGATCATATAGCCGACGCCGCGCACCGTCCGCACGCGCTGCTCGCCGATCTTCTTGCGCAGGTTGGACATGTGTACGTCCAGCGACTGGCTCTCGCTGCCGGCCAGCGCCCGGTCTTCCAGCTCGCTGCGCGTCACCACGCGGTCGGGCGACTGCATCAATACCAGCAGCTATGCGTACTCGGTGGGCGACAGCCCGACCGCCTCGCCCTCGCAGCTGATGCTCTTGCGCCGCTCGTCCAGCGCCAATGCGCCACAGCTCCACAGGCCGCTGCCGGCGGAGGCGCCATGCGTGCGCCGCAGCACCGCGCGCAGGCGTGCCAGCAGTTCCGCCATGTCGAAGGGCTTGACCAGGTAATCGTCGGCGCCGGTCGCAAAGCCGGCCAGGCGGTCTTCCAGCGCATCGCGCGCCGTGATCAGCACCACCGGCACCTGGTCGCCGTCGCCGCGCAGCTCGCGCAGCAGCGCCAGGCCGTCACCGTCCGGCAGGCCCAGGTCCAGCACGGCCGCCGCAAACGCGTCCGGCGCCAGCAGGCGGCGCGCGTCGGCCGCCAGGCGCACCCAAACGGCGTCGAAACCGTCGTCCACCAAGACCGCTTGCAGCGCGCGCCCCAGTTCAAGGTCGTCTTCCACGAGAAGGATTTTCATGACGGCAGAGTTTAGCAGCAGCGGGCCCGGGCGGCCTTTAGGAAGCCTGAAGATGGCCGCGCGCAGGCCTCGCTAGAATCGCCGCATTCATCAAGGAGACTGCCAATGCGAATACTTCACCTCTTGTTCTTGCTGGCGCTGGTGGCGCCGGCCGCGCGTTCGATGGACGCTGCATCGCCCCCGAAATTGGAGCACGCGATCGAGTTACGGGCCCAGACGGTGTCGAGCCCCGTCATCGCGCAAGGAAAGCTGTACATCGGCGCCGAGGACGGCAACCTGTACGCCTTCGACCTGGCCACCCGCAAGCTGGCCTGGCTCTACCACGCCGGCGCGGGCGTCGCGTCCACGCCCGCCGTAGCCGATGGTGTGGTGTATGCCATGGCGCGTGACGGCCGCCTGCATGCGGTCGATGCGCACACCGGCGTGCAGCGCTGGGAGTTCGCCCGGCGCGCCGCCTCGCTGCAGGACCCGTGGGATTTCTGGTTTTCCTCGCCACTGGTTGCCGGTGGGCGCGTCTACGTCGGCAGCCCCGACCAGAACATGTACGCGCTGGATGCTGCGACCGGCGCCGTGCAGTGGGCCTATAAAAGCGGTGGCGCGATCCACGCCGCGCCGGCGTTGGCGGGCAAGACCCTGGTGTTCGGTAGCTGGGACGGCGCCGTGTACGCGCTGGAGGCAGCCACCGGCAAACAACTGTGGCGCCACCAGTCGCAGCCCAAGGCCGACTTCATGATCGGGGTGCAGGCCGCGCCGCTGATCGACGGCGACACCGTCTACATTGGCGCGCGCGACGCCTGGTTCTACGCGCTGGAACTTGCGAGCGGCAAGGTGAAATGGCGTTACAACGGCAAAGGCTCATGGTTCATTTCAGGCGCCGTGGCCGATGCCGGAAAAGTCTATGTCGGCACCTCCGACACCAACCTCCTGGTCGCGCTCGACAAGCAAAGCGGCCAGCCGATATTCGAGCATGACAGCAAAGTCTGGACCTACACCAAGCCCGTGCTGGCTGGGGGCATGGTGATCGGCGCCAGCATGCGCGGGGAATTGTTTGCGCTGGACGCCGCCAGCGGCAAAGCGCGATGGTCGTGGCGCACAGCGGAGAGCCAGGCTGACGTATTCGGCCTGCTCGACAAGGCCAGCGGAAAGTTCGATGGCAAACGCTTGTACGAAGGGCCGCATTCGGTGCGAACCTCGATCGAACAGGTGAAACGCCTGGGCGCCTTCATCTCCAGCCCGCTGTGGCACGAAGGACAACTGGTCGCCGCCACGGCAGATGGCCGCCTGCTGTACTTCCGCTAGTGCTCATGCATTCACTAGGTGCATGAGGCATTGATTTGATCGCGCCAGTGCTTAACGGCAAGGGCGGTGGCGTGATCGCGGCACTCGAAATTCTCTTGAATTCGGACGGAGGCGGCTAACTTTCGAGCGGGTTGTCATTGACCGTTAATATTTCGGCGGACCATTCGATTCCGGTTCGATGGCATCGCCAACGCCCGACCATTCAGGCAATGGCGCGGGCGGTAGCGGAAGGACTGAATCCAGCCGAGTTAGTTTCAGATCAGGGTTTATCTTCAATGCCGCCGATATCGCTCTATATCGACGGCTGCGCTCAACGTCAGCCTTCATGCCGAGGAGTTCTAATGCTTCTCTTTCCCAATCCTTAGCACCTGCCCAGTGGCCGTCGCCAAAAAAAATTAACAATGCGATGGCGCAGTCTGAACTTCCGAATTTCACGCCATTTTGATACTTCAATATGGCATCGTGATGATCTTTTCTTGCGAGCGCCCCTATAGCGAGTTCGTAGGCGGCGGCGCCATGGCCTTGCTCATACGCACATCGCTGCATAGTTTCCTCGTCCGTCAACTGGCCGGCCTTAAGATATGCGCTAGCGAGAGCCATCTGCGCCTCCGGACTTCCAATTTGTGCTGCCCGCAGATAGTAGGCCCAAGCAAGTTCTACGTCTTGAGGAACGCCGCCATATCCGTGTTCATATGCCACGCCAAGGTCATACAGTGCCCAGGGTTGCCCAGCCATGGCTGCCAGGCGTTGGATTTCGATCGCCTTTTCTGGCGCGGCATCAAGTACATGGTTGGAATTAAGAGAGCCTAAACCATACAGATAAAAGTGGGCCAGTAGCGCGCGTGCCCCCCAGTCTCCCATTTCTGCGGCGTTGCTAACATCTTCCAGTATCCGCGTCGTCTCTTCGCGCGTGAGTTCCCAGCCGATCTTGCTGCGCCAGACTTTGCGCGCCTCTCTGTAGAGGCGGAATGCTACCGGATCGCGCTGGGATGGCATGTGATCCCTCCACCTTGCACATGGAGGATGCGGATCGTTTAGACTGAATTTCTTGAATCCATTAGGCAGCACGCGCAAGCCGCGCTCCTCGATGTAACCATAGAGCGAAATTGCGACTACAGGTCCAGCAAGGAGGGCCAATAAGATCGGCCAGTGTAGGTTTGAGGTCTTCATTGCTAGACCGGGGCGTCCGGCTTACTGTTGAATTCAGACAGAGGCGACTGACTTTCGCGCGGTTTGTCATTGGCCATCAATATTTCGGCGAACCATTCGATACCGGTTCGATCGCATCGTCAATGCCTGACCATTCCGGCAAGGGCGCGGGTGGAAGGGGAAGCACTGAATCCAAGCGAGTTAGCTTGAGATCGGGGTTTATTTTCAACGCATCCGATAGTGTCCTATACCGGCGGCTGCGCTCAATGTCGGCATTAATACCAAGTGTCACTAGTGCCTTCTTTTCTTCTTCATCAGCGCTAGCCCAGTACCCATCTTTAAACAAAAGCAACAATGCGGCGGCACAGTCTGAACTCCCAAATCGCACGCCATCCTGAAAATTCTGTATAGCGTCGTCGTGTCTCCGTTTTACCCGGGCACCCATCCCAAGCTCGTAAGCGGCTGGGCCATGTCCTTGCTTATACGCACATCGCTGCATGGTTTCCTCGTCTGCTAGTCGACCAACCTCTAGATATGCGCTGGCCAGAGCCATCTGCGCTTCTGGGCTTCCAAGTTGCGCGGCGCGCAGATAATAGGCCCAAGCGAGTTCTTTGTCGTATGGAACACCTCCATATCCATGCTCATAGGCCACGCCGAGGTCATACAATCCCCATGGTTGCCCAGCTTCCGCTGCCATGCGTTGAATTTCAACCGCCTTCTCTGGAGCCGCGTCAAGCACATGGTTGGATTCAAGGGAGCCAAGACCATACAGATAAAAATGGGCCAACAGAGCGCGTGCCCCCCAGTCCCCCATTTCTGCCGCCTGGCTAACATCTGTCAGTATCCGTGTCGTCTCTTCGCGCGTGAGTTCCCAGCCGATCTTGCTGCGCCAGACTTTGCGCGCCTCTCTGTAGAGGCGGAATGCTACCGGATCGCGCTGGGATGGCATGTGATCCCTCCACCTCGCACATGGAGGAAGCGGATCGTTTAGACTGAATTTCTGGAATCCGTTTGGTAGGGAGTGCAACGCTTTCTCCTTTATGTACCCTGGAAGAACTAGTGCTGTTGCAACCAGGACGAGCATCGCGGGGACTACATACAGCCAGCGTCGGTGGGAATATGTCATGGCTATATCACTGGTGAACCGGGTTTTCTGTCGACATGAAAAGGAAGCAATTCCCCTTTAAGCCTCGTACCGGAATTTTTCAGTTTCCGGTTGTTTGAGGCTGTTCCATGCCAACGACTAAATGTGTCTGCCATGTCGCCGAACTGCTTCGGGCCGGGCTGGCCACTGCATTGGCTAAACAAATCAATGCGTAATTGGTAGGCAACGTCCTGCGCTTCGCTCAGCACATTTAGCTCGCTGTCTAACGCCATGCTGCGCAGATTCAGGTTGGCTGAGCCGATCGTGAATGCGGCGTCATCCACGATCGCCACCTTTGCGTGGATGTAAATCTCTTCGTAATCAGAGGGAAGAAGTTGTCCTTCCTTTTTTGCGCACGTCCACAACGAACCCATAAAGACGTTGATGCCATTGACGGATAGTTCGTCCGCGGTGATCGGAGGCCTTGCCCGCTGCTTCTTTGCCTCCTCAAGTGCGTCCGCATGTTCCACAGGCATGGTGTGGCTCATGCCGATCCTGTTGGCCACATCGTAGGTGGGGAGATCCATGCCGTCTTTCTCCGGTGTGGAGGTCAGGATGAACACGTATATTGGGTAGGGATATCCTGCTGCACGCAATTTGTGAACACATTCAAGCAGATGTTCCGCCCAAGGTCTGTACTGGATGTATTGGTTCTGGATAAAGATGTAATTCTGCGCCTGCCTGTTAAAGTTGGCGTAGCACTCCTTGACCAACTTTTCGCAGTGAAGTGGCTGCGTGCGCAGCAATTGCACGTTGTGCCGGCCATCTCGCAACCTGAGTGCGCGCAAATCGATCTTTTTTCGCCGCTCGATAAATCCGGGGTCCAATTCCTGATGCAGCACGTCTTCCACCATAATGAGCGCTTCCTTTATGCCTGGTAAGAGCGTCGGTGGCATCCACCAGGCTAGCTTTTTGAACGTGGAGCTGGGGGGCGTTGACTCCTTCCATGCTTCGCAAAAGTTGTGGTTCAGGTCATACAGAATGGGGCCTCGCAGACGGCAGGAAACGTCCTGATAGGGCTTTGCCACATGGCTGTGCGCATCAATATGGGATTGGACCAGTTGTTCCTTTTTTCGTCGCTGCGCTTCGGATGCGCTGAAATGGAATGTGTCGAATTGCTGCCCCTGGCGCCACGCCTCCTTCTGCAGATCGGCGTGGTCCATTGTGTAAAAGCGCTCTCTGCGCTTGTCATGGAACTTGTGTTCTTTGGTATCCCAGAAATCAGTGATGAGGTTATGTCCCATGACGTAGCCCTTGGCCTGCTCGGGCATCTCATAGTCGATCAACACCATCTTCTGGTGGTGTGTGGCGTAGATCTTGGATAGCCTTGCCATTGCGCCGCTAGGTATCGATTCTTCTTCGAGTGATCGCCCAATCAGGGAGCGCGGCACGTGACGTACGTGCAGGTGAATGTTCTCTATTTTGTTCGAGCTGACGGCCTTGTACCATTCCGCGTTATACGCCTGGTGCGATTCACTGTAGTAGTCATTGAAGACGCAGTCGATGCTTGGAAAGTGGGTGCCGTAGTAGCCAGGGTTATTCTTCATGGCTTCGTGTGCGAAAAAGTCGTCGTGCCATACCAACAAGCGAACCTTGACGCTGTCTTTGCCGCGCTGCGCGATCTTTTTCAGCAGGTCGCCGACGCGCGTGCCGGATTCCGCGGATGCGCCTCGCACAAGCACCATGCCCGGATCGAACCCCCATGTGATGATGTCTACGCTATGTTGTGCCTTCTCCAGATCCTCGGCGATTCTGGCGAAGACTTCCTCGCCGCAGATAAGCGGTTCGAGGGAGCACCCATAGCGCGGATAGTAGACCGGATGCGATGCGCGGATAAACCAGGGCTGGGCGAGGCACTGGGCAGGCGGGCTATTGCTGCGATAGGAGAGGGATTGGGTGTATAGGTCCGCATGTTTGTTCATCTCGTTCATCGCAGCAGTCCTTAGCGTTGGGAGCGTGTTTGATGGGACGCAGGTAGGCAAGTATCGATCAACGGCTTGCGACCATATTGATCTTGCGCAAAGACTGGAGGGCACCGAGCGGGGAGGGGGGGGCGGGAAAACAAAAAAGCCTCGTCCGAAGACGAGGCTTTCCTGTTTCATTCTGGTAGGCCGTGCGGGGCTCGAACCTGCGACCAACGGATTAAAAGTCCGCTGCTCTACCAACTGAGCTAACGACCCGAAAGAGGCCGTATTATATACAAGCTTCCCGCTGTTTGCCAAGAGGCTTTTACATCACCCCATGGCGGTGACTTTAAGGACTTCCTCCGCCGTGGTCACGCCGTCGATCACTTTAAGGGCGCCGGCGATGCGCAGCGGCTTCATGCCCTCGGCCACCGCTTGCTTGCGCAGGGCGGTGATGTCGGTTTCTTCTTCCACCAGGGCGTTGAAGGTTTCGCTGGTGGTGAGCAGCTCGTAGATGCCGGTGCGGCCACGGTAGCCGGTCTGGCGGCAATCGGGGCAGCCCACCGCGCGATAGATCTGCTCCGGCTTGGCCAGGTTCCAGCCGCTACTCAGGCCTTGCCAGATATCGTCGGCGATTTCGCCGCCGGTCTCCTTGCAGGCCTCGCACAGGGTACGCACCAGGCGCTGCGCCATGATGCCGATCAGCGTTGCCTCCAGCATGTAATAGGGCACGCCCAGCTCCAGCAATCGCATGATGGCCGACGGCGCATCATTGGTGTGCAGGGTGGACAGCACCAGGTGGCCGGTCAGGGCGGCCTGGATCGCCATTTCCGCCGTCTCCAGGTCGCGGATCTCGCCCACCATGATGATGTCCGGGTCCTGGCGCATCAGCGCGCGCACGCCGTCGGCGAAGGTGAGGTCGATGCCGGGCTGCACCTGCATCTGGTTGAAGGATGCCTCCACCATCTCGATCGGGTCCTCTACCGTGCAGACATTGACCTCGGGCGTGGCCAGCGCTTTGAGCGTGGTGTATAGCGTGGTGGTCTTGCCCGAGCCAGTAGGGCCGGTCACCAGGATGATGCCGTGCGGGCGGTTGGTCAGCGCGTCCCAGCGCTGCGCGTCCTGCGGCGGGAAGCCCAGTTCCGGCAGGGTTTTCACCACCACCTCAGGGTCGAAGATACGCATCACCAGCTTCTCGCCGAAGGCGGTTGGCAGGGTGGACAAGCGCAGCTCGATTTCCTGGCCGCCGGCGGTGCGGGTCTTGATGCGGCCATCCTGCGGACGGCGCTTCTCGATCACGTCCATGCGGCCCAGCAGCTTGATACGCGCCGTCATGGCAATCATCACCACGGCCGGCACCTGGTACACCTGGTGCAGCACGCCGTCGATGCGGAAGCGGATGGTGCCCAGGTCGCGCTTGGGCTCCAGGTGGATATCGGAGGCGCGCTGCTCAAAGGCGTACTGCCACAGCCAGTCCACGATATTGACCACGTGCTGGTCGTTGGCATCGACCGCCTTGTTGGTCTTGCCCATCTCCACCAACTGCTCGAAGTTACTGCGCAGCGCCAGGTCCTGGCCGGTGTTCTTGTTGGCGATCTTGATCGACTTGGCGAGCGAGAAGAACTGCGAGGTGTACTGCGAAATATCGAGCGGGTTCGCAATCACGCGCTTGATGATGCGGCGCGCCACCTTGGCGATTTCGGCCTCCCATTCCAGCGCGAAGGGATCGGCGGTGGCTACGATCAGCGTATCGGGCGTGATTTCCACCGGCAGGATATTGAAGCGCGCGGCGTAGCTGGCCGACATCACGTCCGCCACCTTGGTGAAGTCTATCTTCAGCGGGTCGATGCGGTAGAAGGGCAGTTTGGAGCGCTGCGCCACCCACTCGGTCAGCGCATCCAGCGTGAGCAGCTTGCCGCTCTTGACGGAGATCAGCTTGCAATGCGCCACGGCGCTCAGTGGATGCATGGCGCCCGGGGTATTGCGCATGATGCCCTGGGCTTGCGCGTATTGCGCCTTGACGTCGGCTTTCTCGACCATTCCATCAGCCAGCAGCCAGGTGAAGATTACTTGTAGATCGAGTGCTTTTGCCATGTGCAACCTTATGCTAGTGCGGCTTTCAGTCCCTTGAGCCAGGACTTGGCGGGCAATTTGGTGTCGGCCACGATTTGCGCAGCGCGCTCGGCCAGCGCGGCAACGTCGATCGTGCGGCGGGTCTTGAAGGCGATCGCCACCACGTTCCCGTCATGCACTTGCGGCAGTGAGACAACCTGCGCGAAAGCGAACTTCATCGCCTTCAGGTTCTTGGCGTAGCTTGGATGGTCGCCGAACAGGTTGATGGTCATGATGCCATCGTCCGTCAGGCAGGCGGCGCAGGCCTGGTAGAACTCCGGCGTGTCGAGCACCGGGCCGCGCGCGGTGGCGTCGTACAGGTCGACCTGCAGCGCATCCAGGGTGCCGTGGTGGTCGGGATTGGTGACGTAGTCCATCGCATCCATTTCCAGCACGTTCAGGCGGCCGTCGTTGTCGGGCAGCTTGAACATGGAATAGCAGATGCCGACCACGGAAGGGTTCAGCTCCACCGCAGTCACTTGCGCCTCGGGGAAGGTCTTGTAGCAGAATTTGGTCAGCGCCCCGGTGCCCAGGCCCAGCTGGGCGATGTGGCGCGGCGCCTGGTTCCACAGCATCCACGCCATCATTTGCTGGGCATACTCCAGCTCCAGCCAGTCCGGCTTGCGGATGCGCATGGCACCCTGCACCCACTCGGTGCCGAAATGCAGGTAGCGCACGCCGTCCAGCTCGGACAGGGTCACAGGCGCGAATTTAGGCTTGCGCGTGGCCGGACGCGAAGACTCTTCTTTTTCGATGGATTTACGTTTAATCAGCATAGCGGCATTATCCTTGCTTCCCAGCAAGCGCACAAACAAAAAAAATGGGGACGTACCCCATTTTCCCGTGTGGCGGAAAATAGGGTACGTCCCCATTTTTTTTGAAACTTTAATTGTGCATCGGTTCCACGGAGACGCGCAGGCGGACGCGCTGGCCGGGGTCGAAACTCATGACGTTGCTGTAAATGCGGCCGCGGTAGTCGTATTCGACGTTGTAGCCGGTGGTGCGGGTTTCGTAGGCGTCCACCATGCGGCATTGCTTGACGGCTTGCTCCTGCACCGCGCCGGGCTGCACGTTGGCGTTGGCGCTGCGGTCGCCGATCACGGCACCGGCAATGGCGCCGGCGGCGGTGGCGGCGGTCTTGCCGCTGCCGGAGCCGACCTGGCTGCCGACCACGGCGCCCAGCACGCCGCCCAGGATGGCGCCACCGGCGCTGCGCTCAGCCGGCTGTTGCACCTGGACATACTCGGTGCGGCATTCCTGGCGCGGGCGGTTGATTTGCTCGGTCACCGGGGTGACGCGGGTGACGCGGCCGTAGTCTTCGAAATCGGTGGCGTGCGCCAGCGGCAGGGCGCCCAGACTCAGGGCCGCGAAGATCAGTTTAGTTTTGGTGTTCATTTTATTTACCTCGTTTTCTATGTCGGCAGTTCTCTGGGTTGAATGGGAATTGCACGTGTTTATAGTAACGCCGGTATCTGTGGCCTTGCGGGAAGTAAGGCAACAAAATGTAACCCAATGCATTTGGGTTAATATGGTAAGTTTTTAACAAAACTTGCGTTAGGACTCACTTTCGGGTTGATTCATAGAGTACAACACGTTACCCTTATGGCGTGGAATCAGATTGACAGGGAGAAACGAAAGCTCCGGCCCCGGCGCATTGACCCGCCTGCGGCGTGTATTTGATAGGTCGATTTGAGGGAAAGATGAGTTTGTTGATAACTGTGCCGCCTAATTTAGTCCAGTCTATTCGCGCGTTTCGCGTGGCGGAGCTGCAGGACGAGGCAGCGCGCCTGGGGCAGCACTTCTTGTATGCGCATTGCCATGCCGGCCAGACCAAGCAGCAAGTCCTGGGCATTATCGGCGAGTCTTTCCATATTCCTAAGCCGCACAGCAAGAATTTCGACTCGCTGCGCGAAACCCTGACCGACACCATGGCCAAGGCGGGTGAGCAGCCCGGCTTCCTGATCGTGCTGGAACAGTTGCCAAATACGCAAAAATTCGACCGCGAAGCGCGCGAGTGCCTGCTCGATGTGTTCCGCGACGCGGCCGATTTCTGGGCCGAAAAGAAAGTCCCGTTCCGCGTCTTCTACTCCTTCGAGTAGCCCTTTCCTAGCGCTTGCATTGTTTGCTGCATAGCAGCATAATGTCGCCTTGGCTCGCCTGAGCAGGTACAATGGCGGCCATGAAAAACATCGTCATCCTCATTTCCGGACGCGGAAGCAATATGGAAGCGGTGGTCCGTGCAGCCCAGGCCGAACAATGGCCGGCGCGCATTGCCGCCGTCATCAGCAATAAGGCGGACGCCAAAGGCCTCGAATTTGCGGCCCTACACGGCATCCCGACCGCCGTAGTCAGCAACAAGGATTATCCGAGCCGCGAAGCATTTGATGCTGCGCTGCAGGAGGTCATTGACGGCTTCAGTCCCGACCTGGTCGTGCTGGCCGGTTTCATGCGCATCCTCACGCCGGGCTTCGTGGCCCACTACGAGAACCGCATGCTGAATATCCACCCATCGCTGCTGCCGCTGTTCCCAGGACTGCATACGCACGAGCAGGCGCTGGCATCGGGCGAATCCACGCACGGCGCCACCGTGCACTTCGTCACGGCCGAGCTGGATCACGGCCCGCTGGTGGACCAGGTTGCCGTGCCTGTGCTGCCGGGCGATACCGCCGATGTGCTGGCGGCGCGCGTGCTGGAGCAGGAATGGATCATGTACCCGCGCGCGATCCGCTGGTTCGTGGAAGACCGTATCCGGGTCGACGATGGCAAGGTCGTTATTGACCGCCACTAAATAAGAAAGAACATCATGCGTTTGCCACCATACGTCCTCACCCACGCTGAAAGCGTGCTGCGTGAAATCATGCGCTTCACCGCGCCCGCTGACACCACCCTGTCGTTCTTCTTCAAGGCGCACCCGAAGCTGGGCGGCCGCGAGCGCGGCGCCATCGCCGAAGCGGTGTACGCCGTGCTGCGTAACAAAGCCTTCTTCAGCGACCGCGCCGAAGCCGGCGTCTCCGGCGGCGCCACCATGCGCCGCCTGGTGCTGTTGGGCATGGCCGACGCCGTCGGTTTCGACGCGCTGCCGGGCTTGAGCGAAGACGAATCCGCATGGCTCACGCGCCAGCTGGAAATCGACCGCACGCTGCTGCATAAATCGATGCGCGCGAATATGCCGAAGTGGCTGTTCGATAAGCTGGTGGCGCAATACGGCGAAGACGAAACCCTGGCGCTGGCCGATGCCCTGAACACCCCGGCGCCGCTGGACCTGCGCGTCAACGCCATCAAGACCGACCGCGATGCTGTGATCGCCGAACTGGCGACCGCCCCGATCGTCGCCGAGCCGACCCCGTTCGCCCCGCTCGGCCTGCGCCTGCGCAAAAAGCCGGCATTGCAGAATCTGCCGCTGTTCAAATCCGGCGCGATTGAAGTGCAGGACGAAGGCAGCCAGCTGCTGGCCCAGATCCTGGGCGCCAAGCGTGGCGATATGGTGGTGGACTTCTGCGCCGGCGCCGGCGGCAAGACGCTGGCGTTGGGCGCGCAGATGCGCAACACCGGTCGCCTGTACGCCTTCGACGTTTCCGAAAAGCGCCTGGCCAAGCTGAAGCCGCGCCTGGCGCGCTCCGGCCTGTCCAACGTGCACCCGGTCGCCATCGCCCATGAGCGCGATGCCAAGGTCAAGCGCCTGGCCGGCAAGATCGACCGCGTGCTGGTGGACGCGCCATGTTCCGGCATGGGCACCCTGCGCCGCAATCCTGACGTGAAATGGCGCCAGGACGAAAGCGCGATCGGCGAGATGCATGAAAAGCAGGTCTCGATCCTGGACGGCGCCGCGCGCCTGGTGAAAGGCGGCGGCCGCCTGGTCTACGCCACCTGCTCGTTGTTGAGCGAAGAGAACGACGAGGTCGCCAAGCAGTTCATCGAGACCCATCCGGACTTCGTGCTGGTACCGATGTCGCAAGTACTGGCCGAGCAAAAGATCGCCAACCTCGAGATGGGCGACTACCTCAAGCTGCTGCCGCACAAGCACCAGACCGACGGCTTCTTCGCCGCCGTCTTCGAACGCAAACCAATGGCCAAGCCCGCCAAGGCCGACGCCGACACCGACACCGACGAAGAGTAAAACCGCAAATGTCCGTCCTGGGGTCAGGAAGAAAAGTGGACATTTCGCGAAATGTCCACATTTGTTCCTGACCCCAGGACGGACATTTAATGGAGGAAATGAATGCCGTTGGCGAACTTGCTGAATGATTTGTTGGGGGATCTGCGTGATCCGGGGCTGATGTGGCAGGTGGGGGCGATTGCGCTGTCCATCTTGCTGGGTTGGACCCTGTCGCGCTTCCTGCGCCGCAATGTGGAGGCGCGTGAGGCGCACACCGGTGTGGCGCGCTTTGGTATGGAAAGCTTCGGCCGCGTGGTCGGTCCGCTGGCGATCCTGCTGCTGCTGTGGACTTCGCTGAAGGTGCTGGGTCGCTGGCACCACACCAACCTGATCAGCATTGCCATCCCGATCTTCAGCTCGCTGGCGGTGATACGCTTCGGTTTCTACCTGCTGCGCCGTGTCTTTGTGCGCGGCGGTGTGGTGGGCGAGGGCGTGCTGACTTTCGAGAAGGTGTTCCAGCTGCTGGTGTGGCTGGCCTTCGTGCTGTATATCACCGGCATGTACCACGATATCTTTGCCTTCCTGGACGATACGCTGGTGCCGCTGGGTAAGCATAAGGTGTCGATCGCGGCGATCCTGCAGGCCGCCGTTTCGGTGGTCGTGCTGCTGTTGCTGGCCATGTGGGCCGGGGCGGCGCTGGAAGAGCGCTTGATGAACGTGTCGTCCATGCATTCCAGCCTGCGCGTGGTGATGGCGCGCATGGGCCGCGCAGTGCTGATCCTGGTGGCGGTGCTGGCCAGCCTGTCGCTGGTGGGCATCGACCTGACCGTGCTGTCGGTCTTCGGCGGCGCGCTGGGTGTCGGCCTTGGTTTGGGTTTGCAGAAGATCGCGAGTAATTACGTGTCCGGCTTCATCATCCTGCTCGATCGCAGCCTGACCATCGGCAATGTGATCACGGTCGATAAGTACAGCGGCCAAGTGACCCAGATCAATACGCGCTACACCGTGCTGCAAGGGACGGACGGCGTGGAGGCGATCGTGCCGAACGAGATGCTGGTGTCGGGCGCGGTGCTGAATTCTTCGCTGACGAATAAGGCGGTGGTGATCACCACGCGCGTCACCGTGGGCTATGAATGCGATGTGGACTTCGTACTGAAGCTGCTGGAAGACGCGGCCCGCAGCGTGGAGCGGGTGTTGAAGGATAAGGCGCCGTCCGGCGCACTGCAGGCTTTCGGTGCCGATGGCCTGGAGCTGGCTGTTTCGTTCTGGATCAATGACCCGGAAAACGGCCGTGGCGGAGTAACGTCCGATGTCAATCGCGCAATCTGGAAGGCTTTGAAAGAAAACGATATCTCTGTACCGTTCCCGCAACGCGAGGTTCGCGTGCTTGGCTCTGGCGCGGCGGCGGTTGCCTAAAGCGCAATCAAATCAGTAATGAATACGCGTACAATGGCGTCATTCGAGCTATACATTTGGAGTTGTAATGGATTTAAGTGCAGTTCTTGATTTCTTCAGCAACGGCGTGACTGGCCTGGGTGCATGGGGCACCGTTGTCGCGACGTTGATCCTGACCCATATCACCATCGCCAGCGTGACGATCTTCCTGCATCGCCACCAGGCGCACCGTGCTTTGGACCTGCACGCGATCCCGTCGCATTTCTTCCGTTTCTGGCTGTGGCTGACCACTGGCCAGGTGACCAAGGAGTGGGCGGCTATCCACCGCAAGCACCACGCCAAGTGCGATACCGAAGAAGATCCGCATAGCCCGGTCACCCGCGGCATCAAGAAAGTGTTCTGGGAAGGCGCCGAGTTGTACCGCGCTGAATCGAAGAACAAGGAAACCATGGAGAAGTACGGCCATGGCACGCCGGACGATTGGATCGAGCGCAACCTGTACACCCGTTTCTCGTGGCAGGGCGTGGCGCTGATGCTGATCCTGGACGTGATCCTGTTCGGCGCCAAGGGCATTACCGTGTGGGCCGTGCAGATGCTGTGGATTCCTATTACCGCCGCCGGTATCATCAACGGTATCGGCCACTGGTGGGGCTACCGCAATTACGACTGCTCCGATGCCGCGACCAACATCATCCCTTGGGGCATCATCATCGGCGGCGAAGAGCTGCACAACAACCACCACACCTATGCGACGTCGGCCAAGCTGTCGTCCAAGTGGTATGAGTTCGATATCGGTTGGGGCTATATCCGCGCCATGGAAGTCGTCGGCCTGGCCAAAGTGAAGAAGATGCCGCCGAAGCCGAAGTTCGACACCGCCAAGGTGAAGGCCGACTTCGAAACCCTGCAATCGGTGATCGCCAACCGCTACGATGTGATGGCGAAGTACGCCAAGTCCGTCAAGTCGGCCTGGAAGGAAGAGCTGGAGCACCTGAAGGACAAGGCGCAACTGGAGTCGCGCTTCCTGAAGTCTTCGCGCAAGTTGCTGCAGCGCGAGCCGGGCAAGCTGGAAGCGCCGCAGAAGCAGCAACTGGTGGAACTGTTCCAGCACTCGAAGGCGCTGGAGACCATGCACAATATGCGCGCTGAACTGAGTGTGCTGTGGGAGCGTTCGCACTTCAGCCGCGATGAGCTGGTGCAGAAGCTGCAAGACTGGTGCGAGCGCGCGGAAGCGTCGGGCATCAAGTCGCTGCAGGAGTTCTCCCTGCGCCTGCGCACCTACGCGTAAGCGTCGGCGGCGCCCAATGCAAACGGCCCTTCGGGGCCGTTTTGTTTTTCAATCGCCACCCAAGTTTGGTTTGAAGGCGTCCTGCAATTCAGGCGACAGTGCTGCCGCATCGATCCGCTTGCGCGCAAGCGCCTGTTTCAAAGCACGGGAGCCCCCAACTGCGCGCTGCAGTGTGAGCGCCATCGCGGTCGCCAATCTCTGTAGTACTGGCAGCCAGCAGGCGCATTTGCCTGCACCGAAACCTCCGACGGCATGATCACGTAAATGCTTGGCGAATTCGTTGACATCAATGGCCATGCTTCCTCCCGGGTGGTCAGGCTTCAGTGTTGCGCTTTCAGGGCTAAGCCGTGTGGAGGCGCGTTAAAACGCTGCGATGCTATTGCCCTTAAAATAAGACGCCCTCCGGGGCCGTTTTGTTTTTATGGAGAAGCTATGACTGGAACCTTGTCGGTCCAATGCACCTGCGGTAGCGCCGCTTTTATCTTGCGCGGCGAACCAGCGGCGCGTGCGCACTGTCACTGCAATGCCTGCCGCGACTTTTATGGCACGGCAGTCTTGTCGGCGACTGCCTGGAATGCGGAGGCCGTGCATATTGAGCGTGGCGAAGTCGCCCACTTCGCGCATTCCACGCGCCAGATGGCGCGCGCCTTTTGCCGCGATTGCGGCGAGACCTTGTTCGGCACCAACCGCCTGGGCATGCGCGTGGTGCCCAACAGCCTGGCGGCGCGCGCAGCCGGCGGCGAGCTGACGCAAGCCTGGCAGCCGACCATGCACCTGTTCTACCGCCACCGCATCATCGACGTGGACGATGCGCTGGTGAAGTACCTGGACGGCTGGGACGGCCCGCAATTCGTGTTGCCGTGACTTCCAGGTTGGTAGTATTCTGTTTCCATGAATAAATATTTATGCGGATTGACGCTGGCCATGCTGCTGGCGGGTGGGGCGCAGGCCAAGACCTGGGAAATCAAGCCAAATGGCCTGGGCCCGTACCAGGTGGGGGCGCGCTATGAGAACCTGGGCCAGACCTTTGGCGGGCTGGGTGCTGAGACGCTCAGTGCCGACAAGTCATGCCGCGTGGCGCGTTCCAAGCGTTATCCGAACCTGCAGGTGACTTTTGTGCGCAAAGTGGTGGCGCGGGTTGATGTGGCCGGCGCCTATCGCACCGACCGTGGCGTGACGGTGGGTGACCCGCTCGCCAAGCTGCAGCGCGTGTATGGTGAAGCGGTGAAGCCGCATCCGCAGAACGCGGACTGGCTGATGGCCGATACCGGTGACCGGGAATTGTCGATCCGTTACATCATGCGCGAGGGCCGGGTCGCCGCCATCCACGCGGGCAAGCGGATGCAACTGCAAACGCTGGCTGGCTGCCCATAAAAAAACCGCCCGGAAGGGCGGTTTTTTGTTCGAACCAAAGATCGATTACTTGATCTTGGTTTCCTTGTACATCACGTGCTTACGTGCTTTAGGATCGAACTTCATGATTTCCATTTTGGAAGGCATGGTGCGCTTGTTTTTGGTAGTGGTGTAGAAGTGACCAGTACCTGCAGTCGATTCCAGCTTGATCTTGTCGCGGCCAGTTTTTGCCATGATTCAGCTCCCTATTAAACTTTCTCGCCACGTGCACGCATGTCGGCCAGGACGGCGTCGATGCCGACCTTGTCGATTACGCGCAGACCGGCGTTAGACAGACGCAGGGAGACCCAGCGGTTTTCAGATTCAACAAAAATACGACGGTTCTGCAGGTTTGGCAGGAAACGACGCTTGGTTTTGTTGTTTGCGTGGGAAACGTTGTTGCCGACCATCGGCTTCTTCCCAGTTACTTGGCAAACACGTGCCATGGCACACTCCTTAAATACTTCCGAATTTGGAAAAACAAGAGTATATGGAATTTTCTGAGCTTTTTCAAGCACTTGCGAAAAACAATTGTGTCGTTCGCTAATTCAAATATTTAACATTTGACGGGGCCAGGCTACGGCCCCGTTTCCATGCGGTTTACACCTTGCTCTCTTCACCCCGGGTACGCCACAGCGAGTAGCCGATACCAGCCATGATCAGCAGCGCTGTCACCGCCAGTGACAGGGTGGCGGGGACCTTGCCGTCGAACACAAAGTCGCCCAGGAAGATCTTGGAGCCGATGAACACCAGCACCGCCGCCAGCGAATACTTCAGGTAGGTAAAGCGCTTCACCATCGCAGCCAATGCGAAGTAGAGGGCGCGCAGACCCAGCACCGCGAAGATATTCGAGGTGTAGACGATGAACGGGTCACTGGTGATCGCAAAGATCGCCGGCACGCTGTCCACGGCAAATACCACGTCGGTCGCTTCCACCATACACAGCGCCAGGAACAGCGGCGTTGCGTACAGCATGGGCTTGCCGGACGCATCCGGCTGGCGCACCAGGAAGGCGTTGCCGTGCAGTTTGTCGGTCACGCGCAGGTGGCGCTTGAGCCAGATCAGGATCGCGCTGTCGCGGATATCGTCGCCGCTGGTGTTCACAAAGAACATGCGGATACCGGTAATCACCAGGATCGCGCCGAAGATATACAGCGTCCAGTAATAGCTGGCCACCAGGGCCGAACCGGCGCCGATCATGATGCCGCGTGTAACAATCACGCCCACAATGCCCCAGAACAGCACGCGGTGCTGGTAGGCGGCCGGGATCGCCAGGGTCGAGAAGATCAGCGAGATAACAAAGATGTTATCCAGCGACAGGCTCTTCTCGATCAGGAAGCCGGTGTAAAAATGCAAACCTTTCTCGCCGCCGAACTCATGCCAGACCCAGGCGCCGAACAGCAGTCCGGCCGCGATGTAGAGCGCCGACAGTTTCAAGCTTTCGCGCACGCCGATCACGCGGTCGTCGCGGTTCAGGATGCCCAGGTCGAGCACCAGTAGCACCACGACCACCGCCAGGAACACCAGCCAGGTCCAGGCTGGAGCTCCTAGCCATAGAGCAGATAACCATTCCATGATTTATTCCTTTTTAGTGTAAGACTTGGGTCCAGCTCTGCGCGGCACGGCGCACCAGCAGGGTTTCGCGGCTGTCGATCATGCCGTCCGCGTACACGATGTCGAGCATTGCTTTCAGCATGCACATTTGCACGACCGGATCGCGGATTTCGTCCAGCACCTCGTCCAGCAGGGCGGGGTTGATTTCGACCAGGCCCGCGTTGCGGTTCGGCACCGCCAGCAGCAAGTCCTCACATAGCTCCTGCATGGTCTGGTCGAAGGTGTCGGCATCCACGCCGATCTGCTCCAGGAATGGCGCGTTGTGCATGGCGCTGACTTCGGACGGGCTGACGTGCCCGTCCACAATCATGGTCAAGGCCAGGATGCGCGACATTGCTTGCGGCCCGTCGATGACATAGCTCTTCATTACAGTTCTCCTCGTGTGAAAGTCCGTCCACTGTAATTGCCGCTAATACTAAAGTAAAATCAATTAAACTCCGCCAATCATCAACTTTTTCTGAGGTGTTGCTTGCTTAACTATAAGCACTTGCTGTATTTCCATGCCGTCGCCACCCAAGGCACGGTGGCCAAGGCGGCGCTGCAGTTGCATGTGTCGGCGCAGGCCATCAGCATGCAGTTGCAACTGCTGGAAGAGCAGGTGGGCGAGGATTTATTCCAGAAGCAGGGGCGGTTGCTGCAACTGACCGAGGCCGGCAAGACGGTGTTGCATTACGCCAGCCGCATCTTCGACCTGGGCAATGAACTGGAGCAGGTGGTGCGGCGCGGCGTGCTGGCCGGGCAGGAAACGCTGCGCGTCGGCATTTGCGACATCATTCCCAAGGCCATGGCTTTCCGCCTGCTGCAACCGGCGCGCGCAGCGGGGCTGGCCATGCACCTGATTTGTCGCGAAGGCCGTTTTGAGGATTTGCTGCTGGACCTGGGCGCCCACAAGCTGGACCTGGTGCTGTCCGACCGCGCGCTGCCGCCGGGTGGCGTGCTGCGCGGGCATAGCAGTCTGCTGGGCGCCAGCGGGCTGGCAGTGCTGGGCCACCCGGACCTGTGCCGGGCCTGGCCGGGGACGTTCCCGGCCAGCCTGCGCCTGGCGCCCTTCCTGCTGCCGGGTTCCGAGGCGACCGTGCGCAGCCTGCTGGATGCCTGGTTCGACGCGCACGACCTGCGCCCGATTGTGATGGGCGAGTTCGACGATGGTGCGCTGCTGAAATCCTTCGCCCGCGCCGGCGACGGTTTTATCGTGGCACCGCAAGTGCTGGTGCGTGAGGTGTGCGCCGAGTACGGCTTGCAGCAGGTCGGCACCATCGATTCGGTGGTGGAGCAGTTCTACGCGGTGTCGGTCGAGCGCGCCTATGACCATCCGGCGGTGCGCCGCATCCTGGACGGTGCGGCGGCCGTGTTCGAAGGCGCCGCCTGAGTCAGATCTGGCCGTGCTCGGCGAAGGAATGCACCTGGTGGCCGGCCACCACGAAGTGGTCGAGGATGCGGATATCGACCAGGGCCAGGGCCTGTACCAGCGCTCGCGTCAGCAGCACGTCCGACTCGCTCGGCGCCGGCGAGCCGGAGGGATGGTTATGCGCCAGCATGACGGCTGCCGCATTGCGCGCCAAGGCCTCGCGCACCACTTCGCGCGGGTAGACGCTGGTGTGGGTCAGGGTGCCGCGAAATAGTTCGCAGGCTTCGATCAGGCGGTTTTTCACGTCCAGGAACAGGACGTGAAAGGATTCATAGGGCTGGTGCGCCAGCGACAGCCGCAGGAAATCTTTCACCGCATGGGGCGAGGACAGCTCCTCGCCGCTGGCCAGTTCCTCGGCGATGGCGCGCCGTGCCAGTTCGACAACAGCCTGCAACTGGGCGTACTTGGCGTCGCCCAGGCCGGGCAGGGCAGTGAAGTCGGCGCGGCTGGCGTGGATCAGGGCACGCAGGGTGCCGAAACGCATCAGCAAGTCGGTCGCCAGCGCCACCGCGTCCTTGCCGGGTATGCCCACCCGCAGGAAGATCGCCAGCAATTCGGCGTCGGACAGCGCTTGCGGCCCCGCTTTGAGCAAGCGCTCGCGTGGCCGCAATTGTTCTGGCCAATCGGAAATACCCATGGTCGTCTCCCTTCCAAGGTGCGTCATCCATTATCGGATGCCGCACGGGAGACGGGTTTGCGTTGCCTCAGTCTTTAGGCGCGGCGCCGAGCTTATTTGACCTTCCAGGTGTCCAGTTCCGACATCAGGTCGTCGAGTGCGTTGAGCGAGGCTTGCACCGCCAGGTCATTGGCGGCGCCAGAAGTGCGGCATTCGGTATCGGTGATCACCGCCGAGCGGGTTTTGGCCTGCAGGGTCTCGGTGCCGCGCTTGCGGATCGACGCAATGGCGTGCGCCACGCACATATTGCGCAGGATGTAGGCGTTGTACTGTAGGACGATTTCGTGGTTCTTATTGAATTTATTGCAGTATTGGTCGGGCACATGCGCACCGATTTTCGCCGACAGTTTTTCGCGGATGGCGTCGTCACCGTAGGTGTGCCACGAGAAAGTGCAGGCATTCGCGTTCAGGGCGGCGACGCTCAGGATGGCGCCCAGCATGTATTTGATCAAAATATTTCCTCGTTGAAATTATAGTTAATGCTTGGAAATATTGTAATGCAGCAGGGAGAACATGTCACGCTGGCTTGGCCGCTACCATCCGCCTTGGCTTACAATAGAGGATTGTCCGTTTACGCAAGTCTGCCATGTCCAACGTCGTCACCGCTTCGGCCTACCTCACCCTGCAATACCGCCTTGCCTCCATGGATGGCACCAATATCGTTTCCACCTTCGAAGGCAATGCTGCCACGCTGATGCTGGGCCAGGGCCAGCTGGCGCCGAACCTGGAAGCGCTGCTGATTGGCCTGCCGGAAGGCACGCACAAGGTCTTTGAACTGGCGCCGGGCGAAGCCTTCGGCCCGCGCAACCCTGACCTGGTGCAGGCGGTGTCGCGCGCCACGCTCGATGAAAATTCGGATCCCGAAAACGAATACGCGATCGGCGACCTGGTGGAATTCAACGCGCCAAACGGCGGCCGTTTCGCCGGCGTGCTGCGCGAACTGCGCGATGATGTCGCCATTTTCGACTTCAACCACCCGCTGGCCGGCCAGCCGGTCAAGTTTGAAGTGAACCTTATCTCGGTGCTGTAATCAGACATGGATAAAGAAATCCTCCTTGCCCAGCCACGCGGCTTTTGCGCCGGCGTGGACCGCGCCATCGAGATCGTGGAACGCGCGTTGCAACAGTTCGGCGCGCCGATCTACGTGCGCCACGAGATCGTGCACAACGCCTATGTGGTGGCTGACTTGCGCGCCAAGGGCGCCATCTTCATCGAAGAGCTGGACGATGTCCCGGCCGGCAATACCCTGGTGTTCTCGGCGCACGGCGTGTCGAAAGCGGTGCGGGCCGAGGCGGAATCGCGCGGCCTGTCGATCTTCGACGCCACCTGCCCGCTGGTGACCAAGGTGCACGTGGAAGTGGCCAAGATGCGCAAGCAGGGCTGCGAAATCATCATGATCGGCCACGACGGCCACCCGGAAGTCGAAGGCACCATGGGCCAGACGGAAGAGGGCATGTACCTGGTCGAAACGGTGGACGATGTGGCCGGTTTGCAGGTGCAGAACCCGGACCAGCTAGCCTATGTGTCGCAAACGACACTTTCCGTGGATGATACGGCACAAATCATCGAAGCCCTTAAGGCAAAATACCCGAATATTATTGAGCCGAAAAAAGGCGACATTTGCTACGCCACCACCAACCGCCAGGAAGCCGTGAAATTCATGGCGCCGCAGGTGGAAGTGGTGATCGTGGTCGGTTCGCCGAACAGCTCCAATTCCAACCGCCTGCGCGAAGTGGCGGAGAAGAAGGGCACCCCGGCGTATATGGTCGACAACGCCGCCCAGATCAATCCGGACTGGCTGGCGGGCAAGCTGCGCGTGGGCGTCACGGCCGGCGCCTCTGCGCCGGAAGTGCTGGTCGATGCGGTCATCAACCGCCTGAAGGAATTGGGCGCGAAAAGCGTGCGTACCCTGGACGGCGTGGAGGAGGCGGTTACTTTCCCCCTGCCAAAAGGCCTTGATGGTAGCAAAAACAACAGCGCCCAGTGATTTGGGACGAATCGGGAAAAATTTAATTTAGAATATTGCGGATTTTCCACGATTAGTTTTTCGGAAACCTCGCTATCATGGCGAACGCTTCCAAAATGGCGGCACCACGAGGGAAACCTCGGGTGCCGTTTTTATTAGTTATTAAGGGCATACTCGATGGATACTTTTATCCAACAAATTCTGAACGGCTTGGTGCTGGGTAGTATGTATGCGCTGGTCGCCCTCGGTTATACGATGGTGTACGGCGTGCTGAACCTGATCAACTTCGCCCACGGCGACGTGCTGATGATCGGCGCGATGATCGGCCTCTCCATCCTGAATTTGCTGGGCGTGTATGCGCCGGACCTGCCGGGATACATGCAACTCGGCATCGCCATCCTGGGGGCGATTCCGGCCTGCATGCTGGTGAATATTGTCATCGAGCGCGTGGCCTACCGCCGCCTGCGCAATGCGCCGCGCCTGGCGCCGCTGATCACCGCCATCGGCGTGTCCTACCTGTTGCAAACCTTCGCCATGATGATCTGGGGCCGCAACCCGCTGCCGTTCCCGCAGTTGCTGTCGTCCGAGCCGATCATGATCGGCGGCGCGGTGATCACCACCACCCAGGTGCTGCTGCTGGTGCTGGCTGCAGCATCGATGTTCGGCCTGGTCATGCTGGTGGAGCGCACCCGCATGGGCCGCGCCATGCGCGCCGTGGCCGAGAACCCGCGCGTCGCCGGCCTGATGGGCGTGGACTCCAACAAGATCATCGTCGCCACCTTCGCCATTGGCGCCGCGCTGGCCGCCGTGGCGGGCGTGATGTGGGGCGCGAATTACGCCTCGATCCAGTTCGCCATGGGCTTCATGCCGGGCCTGAAAGCCTTCTGCGCTGCGGTGCTGGGCGGTATCGGCAATATCTACGGCGCCATGATCGGCGGTATCGTGCTGGGCATTATCGAAGCGCTGGGCGCCGGCTATATCGGTGAACTGACCGGCGGCTTCCTGGGTTCGCACTACCAGGACATCTTCGCCTTCATCGTTCTGATCCTGGTGTTGACGGTGCGCCCGTCCGGCATCATGGGTGAACGCGTCGCCGACCGCGCCTGACAGGAATGCCGACTATGCTGACTTTCGACGTACAAAAGAATCCGAAGCAGGCCTACACCAGCATGGCGCTGTTGTTGGCCGCGCTGATCATCTTCCCCTTCGCCGCCGCGCCGTTCGGCAATTCGTGGGTGCGTATCGCCGACCTGGCGCTGCTCTACATCATGCTGGCGGTGGGCTTGAATATCGTGGTCGGCTTTGCCGGCCTGCTCGACCTGGGCTACATCGCTTTCTACGCGGTGGGCGCCTACATGACCGGCCTGCTGGCGTCGCCGCAGTTTGCCACGGTGCTGGAATCGCTGATTAATATGCATCCCGCCTTCGGCGAGGCCTTGGCCGCCATGCTGGGCGAGGATATCCGCAGCAACGGCATCCACTTGTCGCTCTGGCTGATTGTGCCGTTGGCGGCCGGCTTGGCCGGTTTGTTCGGCGCGCTGCTGGGCGCACCGACGCTGAAGCTGCGCGGCGATTACCTGGCCATCGTCACCCTGGGCTTTGGTGAAATCATCCGCATCTTCATGAACAACCTGAATGATCCGATCAACATCACCAACGGCCCGCAGGGCATCAACTTGATCGACCCGATCCGCGTGTTTGGCGTCAACCTGGGCGGCGAGCCCGGCTCGCGCGCCACAGTGTTTATCGGCGACTTCGGCATGCCATCGGTGAATGCTTACTACTTCCTGTTCCTGGCGCTGACGATTGCTACCGTGTTCATCACCTCGCGCCTGCAGCACTCGCGCCTGGGCCGCGCCTGGGTCGCGATCCGCGAAGATGAAATCGCGGCCAAGGCTATGGGTATCAATACCCGCAACGTGAAACTGCTGGCGTTCTCCATGGGCGCCACCTTCGGCGGCGTGGCGGGCGCCATGTTCGCCTCCTTCCAGGGCTTCGTGTCGCCGGAATCGTTCTCGCTGACCGAGTCGATCGCCGTGCTGGCGATGGTGGTGCTGGGCGGTATCGGTCATATTCCTGGCGTGGTGCTGGGCGGCGCGCTGCTGGCGGCCTTGCCGGAGATCCTGCGCCACGTGGTGGAACCGCTGCAAATGAAACTGTTCGGCAAAGTGCTGATCGAATCCGAGGTGTTGCGCCAGCTATTGTACGGCCTGGCCATGGTGGTGATCATGCTGACCCGCCCTGCGGGCCTGTGGCCTTCGCCCAAGCATGAAGACCGTCCGGATGCCGATTCGGACGCCAAAGGCCAGTCGTCCGGCGTTGTGGCTGCGTGAGGTTGAGTGAGATGAGCGAACAAGTAATCCTGAATATCGAAGGCGTCAACAAACGCTTCGGCGGCCTGCAGGCGCTGACCGACGTGCGCATCAAGATCAACAAAGGCCAGATCTACGGCCTGATCGGCCCCAACGGCGCTGGCAAGACCACTTTCTTCAACGTGATCACCGGCTTGTACCAGCCGGACACCGGCACTTTTGAGCTGGCCGGCAAGCCGTATTCGCCGTCCGCCCCGCACGCGGTGGCGAAGGCCGGCATTGCCCGCACCTTCCAGAACATCCGCCTGTTCGGCGAGATGACCGCGCTGGAAAACGTGATGGTGGGGCGCCATGTGCGCTCGCACCAGGGCGTGTTCGGCGCCATCTTCCGTCATAAGGCTGCGCGTGAAGAAGAGGCGTCGATCCGCAAACGCGCGCAGGAGCTGCTGGACTTCGTCGGCATCGGCCAATTCGCCAGCCGCACTTCCAAGTACCTGTCCTACGGCGACCAGCGCCGCCTGGAAATCGCCCGCGCGCTGGCGACCGACCCGCAGTTGCTGGCGCTGGACGAACCGGCCGCCGGCATGAACGCCACCGAGAAGCTGGCGCTGCGCGAACTGCTGGTCAAGATCAAGAACGAAGGCAAGACCGTGCTGCTGATTGAGCACGACGTGAAGCTGATGATGGGCCTGTGCGACCGCATCAGCGTGCTGGAATACGGCAAACTGATTGCCGAAGGCCTGCCAGCCGAAATTCAAAGCAATAAAGCCGTGATTGAAGCCTATCTGGGAGGAGCGCACTGATGGGCGCCAATGTGTTGAAAGTATCGGGCCTGAAGGTCGCTTACGGCGGTATCAAGGCAGTTAAAGGCATCGACCTGGAAGTGAACGAAGGCGAGTTGGTGACCCTGATCGGCGCCAATGGCGCCGGCAAGACCACCACGCTGAAAGCCATCACCGGCACCCTGCCGCCATGCAAGGTGGAGGGCACGGTGTCGTATATGGGCCAGTCGCTGAAAGGCACGCAGTCCTTCCACCTGGTGGAGAAGAAGCTGGCCATGGTGCCGGAAGGACGGGGCGTGTTCACCCGCATGACCATCACGGAGAACCTGATGATGGGTGCCTACACCATGAACGACAAGGCGGCGATTGCGGCCGATATCGAGAAGTGGTTCAGCGTCTTCCCACGCCTGAAAGAGCGCGCCGCCCAGCTGGCAGGCACCTTGTCGGGCGGCGAGCAGCAGATGCTGGCCATGGCGCGCGCGCTGATGTGCCACCCGCATTTGCTGTTGCTGGATGAGCCTTCGATGGGGCTGTCGCCGATTATGGTGGAGAAGATCTTTGAAGTGATTCGCGACGTGCACAAGCAAGGTATCACCGTCCTGCTGGTGGAGCAGAACGCCAAGCTGGCGCTGCAAGCGGCCAATCGCGGCTATGTGATGGAATCTGGCGCTGTTACCATGACCGGCAATGCTGAAGATATGCTGCACGACCCACGGGTCAAAGCCGCCTACCTGGGCGAGTAAACCGGGGAAGCCAGCGGAAACCGGGAAACCGGAAAACCAGGGTCCGGCCCTAAGGGCCGTACCCTGGTTTCCCGGTTTCCCGGTTTCCCGGTTTCAAGCAAGCAGCGCCGCAAAGCGCTCAATATCCACATTCCCCCCGCTGATCAAAACCCCCACACGCTTCCCGCGCAACTGATCCTTCATCTTGCGAGCCGCCGCAAACCCCAGGCAGCCGGTCGGCTCCACCACAATCTTCATACGCGCAGCAAAGAAGCGCATCGCCTCCACCAACTCCGCATCGCTGACCGTCAGGACATCATCCACATCGCGCTGAATGATAGGGAAGGTGAGCGAACCAAGATGCTGCGTCTGCGCCCCATCCGCAATCGTCTTCGGCGTATCGATATGCACGATGGAACCGCTGCGGAACGACTGCTGCCCATCATTGCCCGCCTCCGGCTCCACGCCATACAGCTTGCACTTTGGCGTCAGCGCGCGCGTGGCCAGCGCCGATCCGCCCAACAATCCACCGCCGCCCAGGCAGACAAAGAAATAATCCAGCTCGCCCACTTCCTCGAACAGCTCCTTCGCCGCCGTACCCTGGCCCGCAATCACGTCCGCATGGTCGTAGGGCGGGATCAAGGTCATGCCCTTTTCCTCCGCCAGCTTGCGGCCGATGGCCTCGCGGTCCTGCGTGTAGCGGTCATACGTGACCACATTGCCGCCATAGCCGCGCGTGGCGGCGATCTTCGACGCTGGCGCGTCCTCCGGCATGATGATGGTGGCAGGAATGCCCATCAGCTTTGCCGACAGCGCAATCGCCTGCGCGTGGTTGCCGGACGAGAAAGCCACAACGCCCGCCTTGCGTTGCGCCTCGTTAAAGCGCGACAGGGCGTTGAAGGCGCCACGAAACTTAAAGGCCCCCATGCGTTGCAAGTTCTCGGCCTTGAAGAAAACTTCAGCGCCCAGCTCCTCATTGGCGGTGCGGGAGGTCAGCACCGGCGTCCGGTGGGCGTGGCCCTCGATACGGCCAGCTGCCGCGACGACGTCTGCATAGGTGGGGATGGTCATAGTCTCTTTCCTTACCAGGGCCAGGCGATGTTCTGGCCGATATTGTTGGCGAGGGCGCGCTGGTACAGCATGCGCACCGTGGTCAGGTCCTGCAGGGCAATGCCCGTCAAATCAAAAATCGTGATGTCGCCTGGTGCACGCTTTGCCGGTGCGGCCAGCAGCTCGCCCAGTTCGGCGGCGGGCTGCGTGGCGGCCCATTGCAGCTCGCCGATGCGGCGCGCCTGTGGCAGGTCGTCGGCCCATACGCGGGCGCGTTCCAACAGGCCGGGAGGCAGCTCGCGCTTGCCTTGCGTGTCGGCGCCGACGGCGTTGATGTGGGTGCCGGCGCGCACCGCTTCGGCGCTGAACAGCGCTGCGCGGCCGGGCGTGGCGGTGATGACGATGTCGGCCGCCGCGACGGCGGCATCGGCTGCCGCCGTGCGCGCGCCGCCCGCCAGCGCTATGTCGCAGCGCCCTGCGAACTGCGCTTCGAACGCGGAGTCCTGGCGCCCGTCGGAGCTGACGTAGCGCACCCGCTTGAGCGAGGGCAGGGCATGCAGCGCATAGTCCACATGACCGCGCGCTTGCACGCCGGTGCCGAACACGCACAGATGCTCACTGTCGGCGCGCGCCAGCAGTTGCAGGCCTAGCGCGCCGGCGGCTGCGGTGCGGGCAGTGGTGACGGCGTTGCCGTCGGCGATGCAGAGCGGGCGGCCGGTGCGCGGGTCGAGCAGCATGATGGTGGCCTGGTGCGCTTCGCCGCCGGCCTCGCGGTTGGCGGGCCAGAAGCCGGCGGCCTTGAAGCCAAGCAGTTCCTGCGCTGGCACATCGCCCGACTTGATGCCGAAGATGGCGCTGCCGGGCAGCTCTTCGCGCACCAGCGGGAAGACACGCGCCGCACGCGCGGCATGCAGCGCGAAGGCTTCGCGCACAGCGGCGCATACCTCGTCGGGCTGCAGCAGGGCGGCGACGGCGTCGCGGTCCAGCAGCAGCAGGCGGGCGTCGTTATTTCGCATAGTTGTAGGCAGTGGCGCGCGAGACGCCCAGGTGGGCGGCGATGGTTTCCATGGCGCGCCGGGTGTCGAGCAGGCCGGCGTCGCCCAGTTCGCGCATCAGGGCGCGGCAGTCCTCGGCTTTCAGTGCGCGCGGGGTGGTGGAGTGGCGCGCGGCGAATTGCTCGATGTGGGCGCGGATGGCGTCCGCACCGGCGGCGGGCGCCAGCGACTCCAGCACCGCTGTGCTGGGATCGACGTTGCTGAACTGGCCCAGCAGCGCTTGCAGGCTGCGGAACAGGTTCAGGTCCACGTTCAGGCACAGGGCGGCGATGTATTGCTGCTCACGGTCCTTGATGCCGATCGAGGTGCTCTTCGCCGGGCGGCCGTCGGGGAAGGTGTTGGCGTAGTTGGCCAGCACTTGCGGCATGGTCGGGTCGGCGATGCGGGCCAGGCCCAGTTCGGTCGCAGGATCGCCGACCGCGCGGCCGGACAGGTTGTTATGGATCGCCAGCACGGCGTGGCTGGGGTCGAGCAAATCGTGCAGCACCACTTCAGTAAAGGGCGCCAGCGTGCGGCCGAGGCCTTCTGCCACCTGTTGCATTTGCTCCAGCAGGTGCTGCTGGTCGGGAGTGCGTTTCGTCATTAAGACAGATTATCTCAATTTGGATTAAATGTCTAATTGCCTTTTCCCGCGCCCTCGGCAATGATGTTGCATGAAAATCACCCCTACCGGTCCTATCGTGGCGCAAGACCTTAAAGAATCCGCCCGCGCCACTGGCAAATCCTTCGGCAGCTATCTGGCCCAGGAGCTGGAGAACTATATGAAGCTCACGCCTGCCGAGCGCATCCGCGATGCCGTGCTGAAAAAACTCGGCCTGAGTGAGGCGGGGTTGGCCGCCATGCCACCGAGCGCACGCCGGGGCATCGAAGACAAGATTGGTCAGATGGTGAAGGAAATGCTGGCCGAATCCAACAAACTTGAGCGAAGTCAAGACACGGCCCCGCTTGCTTGAATCGTAAGCTTGCGCCGTTCATACTGAAATATCAGGGAGGGCGCCAAAATGGAAAATTCAAGCGATGGAATTTTTGTTCAGCTAAGCGTTGCGCAGCGGGAGTTGCTTGAGCGCTTTGCCTCCGACTTTGACATGCCGCTTAGTGATTTTCTACGCTCGGCGGCGGAGTGCATGTATTTCTTCGACCGTAACGAAGTATTGAAGCGTTTATTGAACAAGTCCAATGTGGCATCTGATGACGCCGAATGGCAGCGCACAATGGAGGAGATTGACGCTTCCCAGAAGCGCGTGCGTGAAATGCTGGACAGCCACCCGGTGAAATAATGGGTTTTTTTGGCGGTCTGGCCAAGTCTGTCTACGCTGCGCTAAATGCCCCGCAACGCCTGGATGCCTTGAATGCACGGGTTTTGGAGCAGCAGAAGACGATTACATTGCTTACCGAGCGCGTAATCCGGCTTGAGGTCCTGGTTGAAAATCGTTATGCGCGGCGCCGTGATGATTCAAACGATCCGCCCGTTTGAGCAAAAAAAGCCCCGGTCATGGCCGGGGCTCTGGAAGGACATCCGCTGAGAGGAAACCACGGATGCCGAGGAGACCTGCGTACAGCGTTGCTTCACTGCCGGCCGCTGGGGCCGGCGGGTATGTCAATTACTGCTTCTTGGCGGTGGTCGCTGCCGTGGTGAACTGGTTCACAGCGGCGTTGACATTGGCTTCGAAGGTTTCAGCAGCGGCTTTGGCGCTCTTGCTGAACTGCTCGTAACCAGCGTTGGCGTTGTTCAGTGCGGACTTGAACAGGGCCACGGCGCTTTCGCTGCCGGCTGGGGCGTTTTTGCTCACTTCGTCCACCAGGGAAATCACCTTGCGGTTGGTTTCCGCGATCTGGGTTTCGGCGGCCTTGCTGAATTCAGCGCCGGTGCCGGAAGCGATCGATGCCAGGTGGCGGCCGTAAGCGATGGCTTTTTCGGCGGCTGGCTGGGCCTGGGCTGCGCTCAGGGTGAAGAACTCTTGTGGATCCTTGGCGGCCAGCAATTGCTTGGTGGCGACCGACGATTCTTCCAGCGAGGCCTTGGCAGCGGTGATGTTCAGGTCGACGAACTTCTCAACGCCTTCGAAGGCCTTGTTGGTCAACGAAGAAAACAGAGCGAACTGGCTCTCGAAGTTTGCCTTGGTGGCGTTAGAAAACTGCTCAGGAATCGCAAACATTGGACTCTCCAAAATAAAATTAGTCGTTGAAACGTGCTGCTTCTACAACGGAAAACAACGTATTGTGCAACGCAACAAAGTCGATTATCCGGGTCTGGGAATCAAAGTCAAGCAGTTTTTGTGCATTGCACAAAGGTATCAACTCCTTGTTGTGTAAGGCTTTCTCGCTGCCATAGGGAGAAATATTGCTGCCCAGCAGGGGTTGTTCGCGCAATGCTAGAATCGGCGGGATGCATTCCCTCTTTTCCCCGATCCCGCTGTTCTTTGTCTTCCTGTGGAGCACAGGCTTTATCGTCGCCCGCTACGGTCTGCCGTACGCGCCGCCGCTGACCTTCCTGTTGCTGCGCTTCCTGGGTGTGCTGGCCATCCTTGGCCCGGCGCTAGTGCTGCTGCGCGCGCCCTGGCCGAAAGGGAAGGTGGGCCACATCGCGGTGGCGGGCTTGCTACTGCAGGCCGGCTACCTGAGCGGGGTCTGGTGCGCCATCAAATTGGGCATGCCGGCCGGCTTGTCGGCCTTGATCGTCGGCATGCAGCCGATCCTGACCGCGCTGGCGGCGCCCCTGATCGGCGAGCGCGTCCGGCCCCGCCAATGGCTCGGGCTGGCCTTCGGCCTGGGCGGCGTTGCCCTGGTGGTGTACGCGAAGATCAATTTGATCGGGCTCAGTTGGCAGGCGATCGCCCTGGCCGTCTTTGCGCTGCTGTCAATTACGGCCGGCACGCTCTATCAGAAACATTTCTGCTCGCAGTTCGACCTGCGCAGCGGCACCGTCATCCAGTTCGCCGCCTCGGTCGCAGTCGTGCTGCCTGCGGCCTGGCTGCTGGAAGACATGGGTTCAGTCCAGTGGACCCCGCAGTTTTTCGGGGCCTGGGCCTGGTCCGTGCTCGCCTTGTCCATCGGTGCGATCTTCCTCCTCTTTGAGCTGATTCGTCGCAGCGATGCGACGCAGGTCACGAGCTTGCTCTACCTGACTCCGCCGACCACCGCCCTCATGGCGTGGGCCATGTTTGGCGAAGTGCTGAACTGGATGGGTCTGGCTGGTATGGCGCTGGCCGTGCTTGGGGTACTATTTGTCGTTAAGCAACCCACTACAGCAAAGCCATGATCCAAACCCCAGACCAGCAGGCCGTGGACGCGGCCATCACCTCGCGCCGCTCAATCCGCGCTTTCTTGCCGACCCCGGTGGCGCAGGACGATGTGGCCGCCATCCTGGAAGTGGCGGCGCGCGCCCCGTCCGGCACCAACACCCAGCCGTGGAAAGTCTATGTGCTGACCGGCGCCATGAAGGGGGCGCTGTCGGCCAAGATCCTGGCCGCCTACGCCGACCCCGAGCAGAACAAGCAGCACACCGAGGAATACGCCTACTACCCGCGCGAGTGGGTTTCGCCCTACATCGACCGGCGCCGCAAAGTGGGCTGGGACCTGTACGCCTTGCTCGGCCTGACGCGGGACAACAAGGCCGGCATGGCAGCGCAGCATGGCCGCAATTTTGCCTTCTTCGACGCCCCGGTCGGCCTGATCTTCACCATCGACCGCATCATGGAGCAGGGCTCCTGGCTCGACTATGGCATGTTCTTGCAGAACATCATGGTGGCGGCGCGCGGGCGCGGCCTCGACACCTGCCCGCAGGCGGCCTTTACCCAGTACCATCGCATCATCAGCGACGTGCTGGGCTTGCCGGCCAGCGAAACTGTTGTATGCGGGATGTCGCTTGGCTTCGCCGATCATGGCAAAATTGAAAACAGCCTGTTAACCGAACGCGAGCCAATTGCGAAATTTGTTAAATTTATGGAGTGAGCAAGCTTTCGTTGTAACCCTGCGTCACTATAGGAAATGTGTATTGTGGGGCTGAAAACATTGGTGCAGAAAAGTCCGAAATTGCTTGCGCCGGAATCTCATTTTGCTACACTGCAACTAGCGATTCTGCTGATTCACTCCGGGGAATGACGAATGAACAAACTTGCTATCGGTCTGCTGGTGTCCTTGGTCTGCGCTACGGCGTCGATGGGTTCTGCGCAGGCGGCCACCAAAAAAGCGGGTGTGCGCTACGCGGCGCCGTCGGCCAAGGCCCAGATGGTCAAGCGCGTCGTCAAAGTACGCGGCAAAAACAAGGTGCTGTACCAGCGCGTGACCAAGGTGGCCGATGTCGGCCGTCCGACCATGGGCGACCTGGCCGGCCTGAACCTGGTGCGCGATCCGCTCGACCTGAAATCCAATGTGGCCCTGGTGCTGGACCAGGCCAATTCCGAAGTCCTGTTTGAAAAGAACGCCGGTGTGGCGCTGCCGATCGCGTCGATCACCAAGATGATGACCGGCCTGGTGGTGGTGGAAGCCGGCCAGGACCTGGACGAAGAACTGACCGTGACCGAGGAAGACGTCGACCGCGAGAAGTTCAGCTCGTCGCGCCTGAAAGTGGGTGACCGCCTGACCCGCCGCAATATGCTGCATATTGCCCTGATGAGTTCCGAGAACCGCGCCGCATCTGCGCTGGGCCGCAACTATCCGGGCGGCTTGCCGGCCTTTGTCGAGGCCATGAACGGCAAGGCGCAAGAGCTGGGTATGGGCGACACGCGCTATGTCGATTCGAGCGGCCTGTCCAAGAAGAACGTGGCCAGCGCGCGCGACCTGGCCAAGCTGGTGCAGGCATCTTACGAACACCCGATCCTGCGGGAATTCTCCACCGACCCGAAAGCGGTGGTTGAAAATAATGGCCGTCCGGTGACCTTTGGCACCACCAATCGCCTGGTAACGCCGAACTCGGGCTGGGAAATCGGCCTGCAAAAAACCGGCTTCATCAATGAAGCCGGCCGTTGCCTGATCATGCAAGCCATGGTGGAAGGGCGCGCCGTCATCATGGTGCTGCTGGACGCCAAGGGCGCTGCGGCCCGCGTGGCCGACGCCAACCGCATGAAGAAATGGCTGACTGCGCTGAAGCCGACTTTCGGCGACACCGTCAGCGGCGCCAGCACCAGCGTCCAGACTTACTCGGGAATGTAACCCAGGGTGGAGGAGATCTGGTTGGCGGTATTGACCAGGTCTTCCAGCCATTCCTCCTGCAGCCGATCGGCCGGCGCGGAAATCGACAAGCCTGCCACCAGTTTGCCGGAATCGTCACGGATGCCGGCCGCCATGCAGCGCACCCCCAGTTCCAATTCCTCATTGTCGCGCGCATAGCCGCGCGCGCGCACCAGGCTCAGCTCGCGTTCCAGGCGGCCCAGGTCGGTAATCGAATTCTTGTTGTGGCCGGCCAGCCCGGTGCGGGTGGCGTAGGCGCGGATCGCCTTCGGCTCGTCCACCGACAGGAACAGCTTGCCGGTCGAGGTCAGGTGCAGCGGGCCGCGCGCGCCGATGGCGCGCACCACTTGCATGCCCGAGCGTTCCGAGTAGGCGCGGTCGATATACACGATCTCGTCGCCCTGTCGCACCGACAGGTTGATGGTCTGCTGCGTCTTTTTGTGCAGTGCACGCATGGAGTCCAGCGCCGCCTCCCGCACCGAGAGGCGGCTTTTCACCACATTGCCCAGTTCCAGCAGGCGCATGCCGAGGCGGTAAGTGCCCGGTTCCACGCGGTCGACAAAGCGCGTCACGACCAGGTCGTTCAGGATGCGGTGTGCGGTGGACGGGTGCAGGCCGGATACCTTGGACAGCTCTTTCAGGGGAACCGGGTCCGGGTAGCGGGCCAGGGCGTCGAGCAGGGCCGTCAGGCGGTCGATCACCTGGATCGTCGTTTTCGGTTCCTGTGGGGGCAGGGTTTCGCTTTTCATATTATGGTTGGTGCGGTGCGGTATAAGCAGACTTATTTATACCATGATGTGAAAAAAATGGGAATTCTGTCGCTATAATCCGTCACCATGGAACCTGTCAGTGAATTCAAAAGCAAGAGCGGCCTGAAGCGCATTTTCTCGGCCTTTTTCTACTCGATGGACGGCTTGAAAACAGCCATCCGCTCGGAGCACGCCTTCCGCCAGGAACTGGCGCTATTCGTGGTCGGTAGCATTGCGGCGCTGTTGTTGCCGGTATCTGCCTTCCAGAAACTAGTGTTGATTGGCAGTATGGTGATCGTCCTGATCGTCGAACTGATCAACTCCGCCATCGAGGCGGTGGTGGACCGCGTGTCGCTGGAACGCCACCCCCTATCCAAAAATGCCAAGGACTTTGGCAGTGCCGCCGTGTTGCTGGCTTGCCTGTTGTCGGGCGCGGCCTGGGCGGTCGTCCTGTTCAATCGCTTCTTTTAAATAACTTTCCGGTATAACGAACGAAGAAAGTATTCGTTCGTATTTATATAAGCGGCGGGTAATCTGGCGTCTCCAAACACAAAAAGGGGAAACCAGATGCTGTCCAAGAAACTGATTGCCGCTGCCTTGATCGCCACCGCCAGCGTGGCGCAGGCTGCCGACGTGAGCTTGCTCAACGTCTCTTACGACCCGACCCGCGAGCTGTACCAGGACGTCAACACCGCCTTCGCCAAGGAGTGGAAAGCCAAAACCGGCGACAACGTCAAGATCAAGCAGTCGCACGGCGGTTCCGGCAAGCAGGCGCGCGCCGTGATCGACGGCCTGGAAGCGGACGTGGTGACCCTGGCCCTGGCCTACGACATCGACGCCATCGCCGAACGCGGCCTGCTGAACAAGGACTGGCAGAAACGCCTGGGCCACAACGCTTCGCCCTACAGCTCGACCATCGTCTTCCTGGTGCGCAAAGGCAATCCTAAAGCCATCAAGGATTGGGGCGACCTGGTCAAGCCGAACGTGGCGGTGATCACCCCGAACCCGAAAACATCCGGCGGCGCCCGCTGGAACCACCTGGCCGCCTACGGCTACGCCCTGCGCCAGCCAGGCGGCAGCGATGCCAGCGCCAAGGAATACCTGAAGAAACTCTACAAGAACGTGCCGGTCCTGGATTCCGGCGCGCGCGGCGCCACCACCACCTTTGTGGAGCGTGGCATCGGCGACGTGCTGATCGCCTGGGAAAACGAAGCCCTGCTGGCGATCAAGGAACTGGGCCCGGACAAGGTGGAAATCGTGGCGCCGTCCGTCTCCATCCTGGCCGAGCCGCCGATCGCCATCGTCGATAAAGTGGTCGACAAGCGCGGCACCCGCAAGGTGGCCGAGGCTTACCTGCAGTTCCTCTACACCGACCAGGCGCAGGCGATCATCGCCCAGAACTACTACCGCCCGAGCGTGGAGAAGGAAGCCAAGAAATACGCGGCCCAGTTCCCGAACGTGAAGCTGTTCAAGATCACCGACGTGGCGGGCGACTGGACCACTGCGCAGAAGACCCACTTTGCGGACGGCGGCGTGTTCGACCAGATCTACCAGCCTGGCGCCAAGCTGGCCGGCCAGTAATCAAACCACTGCAACGCAGGAGGGCCGTATGGCGATCCAACAACTGAACCAATTCCGCGTGCTGGTCGCCCCCGGCCTGCACAGCAGCGGACCGGACCATTGGCAGTCGCGCTGGCAGCGCCTGTACCCGCGCTTTGAGCGGGTGGAGCAGGAGCGCTGGAGCGATCCAGTCCTGCTGCGCTGGGCCGACCGCTTGGATGAAGTATTGGACCAGGACCGTCGCCCGACCCTGATCGTTGCACACAGTTTCGGCTGCCTCACCACAGCACTTAGCCTGTCACGTGCATCCTCCCCCCATGTGGCGGGTGTGTTGCTGGTGGGGCCGGCCGATCCCGACAAGTTCAAAGTCAGCGCCTTGCTGCCGCACGGCGAGCTGCCATGCCCCTCGATCATGGTGGCCAGCAGCAACGACCCATGGATGACGGCGCGCAGCGCCGAGCGGTGGGCGCGGCGCTGGGGCAGCGACTTTGTGAATGCCGGCGCGCTCGGGCATATCAACGCCGAATCGGGCCTGGGCGACTGGCGCTTTGGCCAGCGCCTGCTGCAAGTGCTGGCGCAGCGCGCCAGCAATATCAGCCTGGGCGAGCGCTTTGCCGCGCCGAGGAAGCCCGTGCGGCCCTTTGCCCGCGCCGCCGCACCCGCCAGCTTTTTAACGGTTTAGGAAATATGCCAGTCGTGAAAGGGGGAAGGATCACCAGGCCCCTGGAATGACTAGTGCAGATGTTCTTGCAAGCGCCCCTCGGGGCGCTTTTTTTGTTTACGGGGCAGCCTTCAGGGCAGTGCGCAGCTGCTCCAGGTAAAGTGCGGCGGGATCGCTATTGCACACCTCGATGGTTTTCTCGAAAGCGACCGGCATAGTCTTGTTCAGCTTGATTGCTTCGGCCACGCCGCTTT
The DNA here is from genome assembly GCA_046523935.1 of Massilia sp. SR12. Taxonomy (GTDB): domain Bacteria; phylum Pseudomonadota; class Gammaproteobacteria; order Burkholderiales; family Burkholderiaceae_D; genus Rugamonas. Next base: position 5,728,765 of record CP159586.1, read on the forward strand.
TTCCAGCCAAGAAGAACATGCCAAGGGTAATCTTGTACAGGTTCATTTTGGTGACCGGCTCGTCCGCATCGGCAGATTTGTGGAAACCCACATCCTCTTGCAGTTCCGCGCAGGTTTTCGTGGCGATTTTCGCAAGCGAATCGCGATAAAAGGAAATCGGTACCCCGAGCTTCTTCAAATCCGGCTTCTCCTCCGTTCCCTGGCTCTCGATACGCAACTTTCGTACGAGCTCCAGCGCTTTCTCATCGAGGATCGATGACTTGGAACTCTTGAAAACGATCGCATCGCCGCTTGGCTTGCCGTTCAGGAAGTCCTGACCGTGGCTAGTGCAAGTGGCTTTGCTGCTGCGCTTCGGGGCGCTTTTTTTCTTTCAGCATGTCGCGCAGGGCCGCGATGTCGTGGCGGGCGCAGACGATGCACTGGGGATTGTTCTTGCCGCAGGGCGGGGCGAATTCGACGGCGGCCAGGATGCTGGCCTGGATCGATTTGAGCTTTTCGTGCGCCGCCAGCGGCAGGCCGGCGTCTTCGAAATCCGCCATCAGGTGTTTGGCGGTGCAATACACGGTGGCCTTTTCGAACTTGGTGTAGGCCTGCAAGGCCATCTCGGTCAGGTCGCACAGGCGGTCAGTCAGCAACAGAGCATCAGTCATCACTTCCTCCCTTGAATCGCTTGCAGACAATGTAGCACGGTTGCAAAGCACATACCAGAACGTGGCATTTCCGGAAGGAAAGCATGCAATCGACTAAATATTATTCAATTAAACAACACTGACGGATGAATAATCGGTTTCCCCCTTGGTAAGTTCAAATCGTGCGCGTTAGTATTTTTGCACCCGCAAACGAATTGATTGGATCACCACATGAAGAAAGCAGTACGTTTCCAACGCACCCTCATCGCCAGTGCTGTCCTGCTGGCCACGTCCCAGGTTTACGCACAAACGACTGCCTCCGCGCCTGCTGCTGAAGAGCAGCAACAGACCGTGGTGGTGCTGGGCTCGCGCTCCACTGCCAAGACCGCGCTCGATACCGCCTCGCCGGTCGGCCTGATCAACGCCAAGGACATGCAGAACGCCGGCCCGCTGGAGCTGGGCAAGCTGCTGCAAACCCTGGATCCATCGTTCAACTTCTCCACCACCTTCATCAGCGATGGTACCGACATCATCCGCCCAGCGACCCTGCGCTCGCTCGGCCCGGACCAGTTGCTGGTACTGGTGAACGGCAAACGCCGCCACCAGCAAGCGCTGGTGAACGTGCAGCAAACCATTGGCCGTGGTTCGGCCGGTACCGACATCAACGCCATCCCACTGTCGGCCATCCACCACATCGAAGTGCTGCGTGACGGCGCTGCCGCCCAGTACGGCTCGGACGCGATTGCCGGCGTGATCAACATCGTGCTGAAATCGAACGTCAACGAAACCGCGCTGAGCGGCCAGGTCGGCACCACCAGCGAAGGCGACGGCGACATGATCTCCGGCAGCGTCAATCGCGGCTGGGCGCTGGGCGAGAACGGCGGCTACCTGAACCTGTCGCTGGAGTACCGCAAGCGCGACGAAACCAACCGCGCCACCGTGGACTCGCTGCGCGTCAACCCGCCGCGCGTGACCCAGCGCATCGGCGACAGCGATGCCAAGGATGGCTACCTGTGGTGGAATGCCGCGCTGCCGATCGACAAGTCGAGCGAGTTCTACGCTTTCGGCGGCTTCTCCAAGCGCCGCGGCGATTCCTCCGGCTTCTTCCGCTCCAAAGGTGACGGCCGCAACGTGCCGTTCGATCCCACCGGTAAGCCGGTGTACCCGGAAGGCTTCCTGCCGAACATCCGCACCACTGTGACCGACGGCTCTTACGCCTTCGGCTACCGCCGCGACCTGGCCAACGACTGGAAGGCCGACCTCAGCATCAACCACGGCATGAGCGAACTGGCCTTCCGCGAGGCCAACACCATCAACATCTCCTACTGGTACGAGCCGAAACCAGGCGGCGGCATCTACGCCGAATCGCCACGCGAGGCCGATACCGGCAAGCTGAAGTTCAACCAGACCACCATCAACGCCGACATCAAGGGTCCGGTCAAGCTGGGCGGCGAGGAAGTGTTCGTGGCCACCGGCTTCGAATACCGCCGCGACAATTACCAGATCATCGCCGGCGATCCGGTGTCCTACCAGTATGGCCGCACCAACAACCCGCTGATCCCGATCACCAACCAGGTGGGCGGCGTGGCGGCTTCCGGTACCCAGGGCTTCCCGGGCTACACCCCGGCCACCGCTGTGGATGAGGGCCGCCACAATATCGCCCTGTTCCTGGACACCGAATACCGCCCATTCGCGGAACTGCTGCTGGCCGGCGCGGTGCGCTACGAGAAGTACTCCGACTTCGGCAGCACCGCCACCGGCAAGCTGAGCATGCGTTGGGACCCGAGCAAGTCGGTCGGCGTGCGCGGCAGCGTGTCGAGCGGCTTCCGCGCACCGGGCGTGCAGCAGAAGTTCTACAGCTCGGTATCGACCAACCTGAACCAGGCGGGCGAACTGACCGAAACCCTGACCGCGCGTGAGGGCAGCGCCGTCACCACCGCGCTCGGCATCAAGCCTTTGAAAGAGGAAACCTCGCGCAACGCCTCGGTCGGCCTGGTGCTGCGTCCGGCGAAGAATATGTCGCTGGCCGCTGACCTGTACCAGATCAAGATCAAGGACCGCATTGTGTTCTCCAGCGAAATTTCGCCGGAAGCCAATGGCGGCCCGATCGCCAACGTGCTGAACCCGCTGAAAGTCGGCCAGGCGCAGTTCTTTACCAACGCGGTGGACACCACCACCCGTGGCCTGGACATCGTGGCGGACCACACCAGCCGCTTCGAAGGCTCGACCCTGGTGCTGTCCGGCCAGTTGGGCTTCAACAAGACCGAAGTGACCAAGCGCCACTCGCCATCCAGCCTGCTGAGCGGCGAGCAGCTGTTCAACCAGGCGCAGGTGACCCTGATCGAACGCGGCCAGCCACGCAAGCACCATGTGGTGGCAGCCGACTACACCTTCGGCAAGTGGAACGTGAATGCGCGCGCCAACTACTACGGTGAAGTGCAGGGTGAAGGCTTCAGCCCGCTGCAAACCTGGGAAGCGAAGTGGATCGCCGACCTCAGCGGCCGCTACAACATCAGCAAGCGCACCAGCGTGTCGGTCGGTATCAACAACGTGTTTGACACCTACCCGTCCGAGTGGACCAACGGCGGCGACTTCCCGAAACTGGGCTTCAAGTACTGCTGGGAAACTTGCCCGTTCGGCGTGAACGGCCGTTCGATGTACGTCAAGTTTGATACTGCCTTCTAAGCGGCGGTAATCCAGGCAAGGGGCGCTTCGGCGCCCCTTTTCGTTGGTGGGAATTCGCGCATTTTTCGCGCTGGGCCGGATGCTATTCTGGGCCATGGAATCGACAGCGCAAAGTGAAGAGTTCATCCGCCTGAACTTCCCCCGGCTGGCGGCGGCACTGGAATACATGCCGGTGGGCGTGACCATTGTTGACCGCGACCTGGGCATCCGCTTCTGGAACCCCGCCTTCTGCCAGGTGCAGGGGTTTGCCGAGGGCGTGATGTATCCCGGCATTACGATGGCCGATGTGTTCCGCCATATCGCCCGGCGCGGCGATTACGGCCCGGGTGATGTTGAGGCGGCGGTGGCGGCGCGCGTCGCCCTGTGCCTGAAGTTCGAGCCGCACCAGTTCACCCGCACCATGGCCAACGGCCTGCAGCTGAACATCATCGGCCGCCCGATCTTTGGCGCCGATGGCGCGGTCAGCGGCTTTGTCACCATTTACCACGACGTGACGGCCGAGCGGCGCCACGAGGCCGAGCTGGAGGCCAAGAACCGCGAGCTGGAGCATGCGCGCCAGCAGGCCGAGGCGGCCAGCCTGGCCAAGGGCCAGTTCCTGTCGAATATGAGCCACGAGATCCGCACCCCGCTCAACTGCGTGATCGGCATGGCCTACCTGGCACTGAAGACCGAGCTTGACCCGCGCCAGCGCGATTACCTGGAGAAGATCCGCTTTGCCGGCGAGCATGTGCTGGGCCTGATCGACGACATCCTCGACATCTCGAAAATCGAGGCCGGCAAGATGGAGTTGCAGCAGGTCGATTTTTCCCTGGGCCAGGTGATGGAGACCTTGACCACGGTGGTGGCGCCGAAGGCGGCCGGGCGCAAGCTGGAGCTGGTGTTCGATATCGATCCGGCCTTGCCGCCGATGCTGGTGGGCGACCCGTTGCGGCTGGGGCAGGTGCTGATCAACTACACCAGCAATGCCATCAAGTTCAGCGAGCAGGGAAGGATCGCTATCCGCGTGCGCAAACAGGCCGGCACCGGCCGGGGCTGCCTGGTGCGGTTCGAGGTGAGCGACCAGGGCATCGGCCTGTCCGAAGCGGAAATCGCGCGCCTGTTCGTCTCCTTCCAGCAAGCGGACACGTCGACCACGCGCGAGTATGGTGGCAGCGGCCTGGGGCTGGCGATTTGCAAGGAGCTGGCCGAGCTGATGGGCGGCGAAGTCGGCGTTAGCAGCCAGCCGGGCCGGGGCAGCACTTTCTGGTTCACGGCCCAGCTAGGAATCCCGGCCATGCAGTTGTCGATCCTGGCCGAGCAGTTGCACGACGCCGCCAGCGGACTGCTGGCCGGCGCGCGCCCGGCGCCCGCTACGCTGCACGGCGCCCGCATCCTGCTGGCGGAAGACAATGCCTTCAACCAGCAGATTGCGCAGGAAATGCTGGAGGAGGAGGGGGCGCAGGTCCAGGTCGCCAACAACGGCGCGGAAGCGCTTGAGCTGCTGGACCGGAACGACTTCGACTGCGTGCTGATGGATGTGCAGATGCCGCAGATGGATGGCCTGGAAGCGACCCGCCGCATCCGCGCCGACCCGCGCCTGACGCGCTTGCCGGTGCTGGCCATGACCGCCACCGCCACCACCGAAGCGCGCATGCGCTGCATCGAGGCGGGCATGAACGACTTCATTTCCAAGCCGATCCAGCCGGCCCGCATGTGCCAGACCATTGCCAGTTGGCTGGCGCAGGGCGTGCCGGCGGGCGGCGGGGACGGCCAGGCTCAGGCCGCGTCCAGCCAGTAGCGGTCCAGGTCCTGCAAGCCCCATTGCTCCTGGTCCTCGCGGCCGGCGATGCTATCCAGCGCGCCGGCGGTGGCCAGGTCCAGGCTGAGGGGCGGGATGTAGCTCATCGACTTGGTCGAATAGAAAATGCGCACCAGCGGCTGCAGCAGCGACTTGCTGTTGTCCACCACTACCGCCAGCCGGCCCGACTTGAGCCGGACCAGGGTGCCGACCGGGAAGATGCCGATGCATTTGACGAAGGCGCCGAACAATTGCGGGTCGAAGTGGCCTTCTTTGGTCCAGTCCGCCATACGGCGTAGCGACTCCGCCGGGCACCAGCCCGCCTTGTAGGGGCGGTTGGAGGTGATGGCGTCGTACACATCGCAAATGGCGCCCATGCGCGCGTGCAAGCTGATGTCCTCGCCCTTCAAACCGTGCGGGTAGCCGCTGCCGTCGAATTTTTCATGGTGGTGCAGGCAGACGTCGAGCACCATCGGCGGCGCGCTGCCGGTGCTGGCGAGCATATCGTAACCAGCCATGGGGTGGCCTTTGACCTTGCCGAATTCGACATCGGTCAGGCGGCCGGGCTTGTTCAGGATTTCCAGCGGTATCGCCATCTTGCCGATATCGTGCAGCAGGCCGGCCAGGCCGCACTCACGCAATTCCGCATCCGCCAGGCCGACTTGCTTGCCCAGCGCCACCATCATGGCGGAAACAGCAACGGAATGCAGGTAGGTGTAGTCGTCCGCCTGTTTCAGGCGCAGCAGGCTGACCAGCGCGCCTGGGTTACGCAGCACGGACGAGGCCAGGTCTTCCACCAGCGGCATGATGGAGCCGAAGTTCTGCAGGCGGCCCATGCGGGCATCGTCAAACATATCGCTGACGGCCTGTTTCGATTGTTTCACCAGGCGCGCTGCGTGTTGTAGTTCGTCGGCCATGCTGCTTGCCTGCACGTTCTCGAAACGGAAGGGGGCCGGGCTCTCGGCCGGCGCCGGCATGGGCACGGGCGGGACGGGCGACGCGGCTTCGGCCACGTCGAGTCCTTTTTCCAGGTCGATCCACAATTCCTGCACCCCGCTTGCCAGGAGTTTGTGGACGATTTCCTGGCTATCCAGCGCAAACGAAGGCGCCCAGAAAGGATTCTTGATCCAGGAGCCTCGCATGGCGTGCACGTACATTCCCCGGCGCACCTGGTTGATGGTGATCTTTTTAATCATGGCAAACGGTTTAACAAGCAGGCTCGGGGCAGGGAGCCTTGGAGCAGCAGGAAGCTGCACGGCGAACGCGGGGAGAAGGCGTCCTGGACAGGATAGCATAAAGATGGGGAAAGATCGGGGTCAGGTCTGACATTCGGACAAATAGTTGCGCGCAGCGCAACTATTTGTCCGAATGTCAGACCTGACCCCGAATTTGGCATCTAAGCAAATGACAAAAGGTTAGTTTGGTTTATAACGCCCCGATGCGACTATGCGACCCTGTTAGTCGAAAATGTAATAAGGGAGCGCGCATGTCTGCTGTAGCTGCATCAGTCCCAAGCCCGGCGCCATTGGCGGCGGGAGAGGTCAAGGCCAGGAAGGCGCCCTATCGGGTCATGCCGGGCTTTAACCTGTCGCTGGGGTTCACCATCCTGTACCTGACCCTGATCGTGCTGATCCCGTTGTCGGCGATCTTCCTCAAGACCTTCACCATGACCTGGGAAGGCTTCTGGGCGGCGGTGACGTCGGAGCGCGTGGTGGCTTCTTATAAGCTGACCTTCGGCGCTTCCTTCATCGGTGCGGTGGTGAATGTCTTCTTCGGCGGTATCGTGGCCTGGGTCCTGGTGCGCTATAAATTCCCCGGCAAGCGCATTATCGATGCGCTGGTCGACCTGCCGTTCGCGCTGCCGACCGCTGTCGCCGGCATTACCCTGACCGCGCTGTATTCCTCCAATGGCTGGTTCGGCCGCTTTATCGAAGGCGTGTTGGGCATCAAGGTCGCTTTCACGCCGCTCGGCGTGGTGGTGGCGCTGACCTTTATCGGCCTGCCTTTCGTGGTGCGTACCGTGCAGCCGGTGCTGGAGGATGCAGAGCGCGAGCTGGAGGAGGCTGCGGCCAGCCTGGGCGCTTCGGCTTTCCAGACTTTCCGCCGCGTGGTGTTCCCGACCATCCTGCCGTCGCTGGTGACCGGCTTTGCGCTGGCCTTTGCGCGCGCCACCGGCGAATTCGGTTCCGTCATTTTCATCGCCGGCAATATGCCGCTGGTGTCCGAGATTACCCCGCTGTTCATCATCACCAAGCTGGAACAGTATGACTACGCCGGCGCGACCGCGATTGCCGTCGTCATGCTGGTGGCTTCTTTCATCATGCTGCTGGCGATTAACCTGCTGCAGGCCTGGACCCGGAGGAGCGGCAAATGAGCGATTCCGCAACCCCAATCCGTCGCGGCGAACTGCCGCAACGCCATGACGTGCTGGAACCGCGCTGGGTGCGCTGGACCCTGATCGGCGTGGCGCTGACCTTCCTGACGCTGTTCCTGTTCGTGCCGCTGGTGGCGGTTTTCACCGAGGCGCTGAAGAAGGGCTGGCACGTCTACGCCGAGGCGATCATCGATGAGGACGCGATTTCCGCCATCAAACTGACCTTGCTGGTTGCCGTCATCGCGGTGCCGTTCAACCTGGTGTTCGGCGTGGCGGCGTCCTGGGCCATCACCAAGTTCGAGTTCCGTGGCAAGAGCCTGTTGCTGACGCTGATCGACCTGCCGTTCTCGGTGTCGCCGGTGATCTCGGGCCTGATCTATGTGCTGCTGTTCGGCGCCCAGGGCTGGTTCGGCCCGTGGCTGGCAGAGCACGATATCAAGATCCTGTTCGCGGTGCCGGGCATCGTGATCGCCACCGTGTTCATCACATTCCCCTTCGTGGCGCGCGAGCTGATCCCGCTGATGCAGGCGCAGGGCAGCGAGGAAGAAGAAGCGGCGGTGGTGCTGGGCGCCAACGGCTGGCAGACCTTCTTCCGCGTGACCCTGCCGAATATCAAATGGGGCCTGCTGTACGGCGTGATCCTGTGTAACGCCCGCGCCATGGGCGAGTTCGGCGCAGTGTCGGTGGTGTCGGGCCATATCCGTGGCGAGACCAATACCATGCCGCTGCAGGTGGAGATCCTCTACAACGAATACAACTTTGCCGCAGCCTTTGCCGTGGCCTCGCTGCTGGCGCTGCTGGCGCTGGTGACCCTGGCGGTGAAAACCTTTATCGAATGGCGTTTGCAAGAGAACGCGCAGGAGCATTGAAATGACGATCGCAGTCAAGAACATCAACAAGCGTTTTGGCGACTTTGTCGCCCTGGATAATGTCTCGCTCGACTTCCCGCAAGGCGAGCTGACCGCGCTGCTCGGCCCATCGGGCTGCGGCAAGACCACGCTGCTGCGCTGCATCGCCGGCCTGGAACATCCTGATTCTGGCTCCGTGCTGCTCGACGGCCAGGACGCGTCCGACCGCCATGTGCGCGAGCGCCAGGTGGGCTTCGTGTTCCAGCACTATGCGCTGTTCAAGCACATGACCGTGTTCGAGAACGTGGCCTTTGGCCTGCGCGTCAAGCCGCGCAAGGAGCGCCCGTCGGAAGAGCAGATCCGTCGCAAGGTGAAGGATCTGCTGGAGCTGGTGCAGCTGGACTGGCTGGCTGACCGCTATCCGCCGCAGCTGTCCGGCGGCCAACGCCAGCGCATCGCCCTGGCGCGCGCCCTGGCCGTGGAGCCGCGCGTGCTGCTGCTGGACGAGCCGTTCGGCGCGCTGGACGCCAAGGTGCGCAAGGAACTGCGCCGCTGGCTGCGCCGCCTGCACGACGAGCTGCACGTGACCTCCATCTTCGTCACCCACGACCAGGAAGAGGCGCTGGAAGTGGCGGATCGCGTGGTGCTGATGAACAAAGGCCACGTCGAGCAACTGGGTTCGCCGGACGAGGTCTATAACCACCCGGCGTCGCCTTTCGTGTACGGCTTCCTGGGCAACGTCAACGTGTTCCATGGCCGCGTGCATGAAGGCGTGCTGGCCAGCGACGGCGTCGAGTTCGACGTGGAGGGCCACGGCAGCGGCAAGGGCGCGGCCTACATCCGTCCGCACGACCTGGAAGTGGAGCGCTATCAACCGGGCGCGGAAGGCATCGTGGTCAAGCTGCGCCGCGCGCATGCGATCGGCCCGCTGGCCCAGCTCGACCTGGAACGCGCCGACAACGCGCAAATCATTGAAGCGACGATATCCAACGAACGCTATATCGCATTAAACCTGCAAGACGGCGAGACGCTGGTGGTACGTCCCAAGCGCCTGCGCGTCTTCGTTGACGAGGGTGCCCACGCATGAATTTCCAACAGCTACGCTCCGTGCGCGAAGCCGCGCGCCGCAACTACAACCTGACCGATGTCGCCAACGCGCTCTTCACCTCGCAGCCCGGCGTCAGCCGCCAGATCCGCGAGCTGGAGGATGAACTGGGCGTCGTCATCTTCGAACGCAACGGCAAGCGCCTGACCGGCCTGACCGAGCCGGGCAAGGGCATCCTGAAGATCGTCGACCGCCTGCTGGTGGAGGCGGAAAACCTGCAGCAGGCCAGCCTGGAATTCACCGGCCAGAAGAGCGGCACGCTGAGCATCGCCGCCACCCACACCCAGGCCCGCTATGCGCTGCCGAAGGCGGTCTCGCATTTCCGCAACGAGTTCCCGGACGTGCGCATCGCCCTGCAGCAAAGCGCGCCCGACCACATCGCGGAATGGGTCTTGTCGGGCAAGGCTGATATCGGCATCGCCACCGAAGGCCTGTCGCAATTCCCGGACCTGGTCTCTTTCCCTTGCTACCGCTGGAGCCATTTGATCGTGGTGCCGGATCACCATCCGCTGCTGGCGCGCTCGCCGGTCCGCCTGGAAGACCTGGCCGACTATCCGCTGATCACCTACGACCTGGGCTTCACCGGCCGTGGCCACATCGACGCCGCGTTCGAGAAGGCCGGCGTGCGCCCGGACATCGTGCTGACCGCGATGGACTCCGACGTGATCAAGCAATACGTGGCGCTTGGCCTGGGCGTTGGTGTGGTGGCCTCCATGGCCTTCGACCACGGCCGCGACAAGGGCCTGCGCGCGATCGAAGCCTCGCACCTGTTTGCGGTAAATACAACAAGACTAGCGTTGCGTAAGGGAGCATACTTGCGCTCGTACGCCTACGAATTTATCTCGCAGTTCGCCCCGGATCTGAAACGCACCGAAATCGAGCAAGCCTTGCAGGGAGGCGACGCCCTGTAACCTTGAGGAGGTTGTATGGGAATCGGTAACTGGAAAATCGGCGTCCGCCTGGCCGCCGGATTGGGTCTTGCACTGGCCTTCATGGTTGGCATTGCCGTCACCGGCATTGTCAACCTGGGCAAACTGAATGATGGTACCGAGGACATCGCCAGCGACAAGGTGCCGAAAGTCGTCTTCGCTTACGAGGCGATCGGTGGCGTCAACGACATAGCGCGCGCCATGCGCAACGCCATGCTGTCGACCGATCCGGAAACGGTGAAGAAGGAGCTGAAGCGGGTCGAGGACAAGAAGGTCGAAATCGATGGCAATCTCGATAAGCTTGCCAAATTGATCGAGGACGACGCCGACGCTGAAAGCAAGGCCAAACTCAAGGCCGTGCAGGACGCGCGCGAACGCTACCTGGTGGTGCAAGCGAACTTCCTGCAAAAATCCGCTGACGACAGCCAGCGCGATGAAAACGTCAAATACCTGCTCAGCGCCGTGCGCAAGGAGCAAACCGCCTACCTGAACGCGCTCACCGAGCTGGTGAAGTACCAGTCGCAAGCCGTGAACACTGCCAGCGCTGTGGCCAACGAGGCCTATGCCAGCTCGCGCAAGCTGATGGTGGTGCTGACCGTTGCGGCGGCGGCGCTGGCGGCCTGGGTCGCCTGGTGGGTCACGCGCAGCATCACGCAGCCGCTGAACCGCGCCGTGGGCGTGGCCGAAGCGGTGGCCGGCGGCGACCTGACGCAGCGCATCGACGTCACCAGCAGCGACGAAACCGGCCAGTTGCTGCAAGCCCTGGCCAATATGAACGACAGCCTGGCGCGCACGGTCGGCAAGGTGCGCTCGGGCTCGGACACGATCACCACCGCCTCCAATGAAATCGCCAGCGGCAACCTGGACCTGTCCTCGCGCACCGAGCAGCAAGCCAGCTCGCTGGAGGAAACCGCGTCCTCGATGGAGGAACTGACCTCCACCGTGCAGCAGAATGCGGAGAACGCGCGCCAGGCCACGCAACTGGTGGTGAGCGCCTCCGACTTTGCCACGCGCGGCGGCGCCGTGGTGGGGCAGGTGGTGAGCACCATGGGCGCGATCAAGGAGTCGTCCAACAAGATCGTGGACATCATCGGCGTGATCGACGGTATCGCCTTCCAGACCAATATCCTCGCCTTGAATGCGGCGGTGGAAGCGGCGCGCGCCGGCGAGCAGGGCAGGGGCTTTGCCGTGGTGGCGTCGGAAGTGCGCAACCTGGCGCAGCGTTCGGCGGCGGCGGCCAGGGAAATCAAGGAGCTGATCGGCAGCTCGGTGGAAACGGTGGACGAGGGCGCGCGCCTGGTCGACCAGGCCGGCGAAACCATGGGCGGCATCGTCAAGGCGGTGCAGCAGGTGAGCGACATCATGCAGCAGATCAGCATGGCGAGCCAGGAGCAGAGCACCGGCATCGCCCAGGTCAATCAGGCCATTGTCTCAATCGACGATGTAACGCAGCAGAACGCCGCGCTGGTGGAGGAGGCTGCCGCTGCGGCGCAGTCCATGCGCGACCAGGCCGAGATGCTGGCGGAGGCGGTGAGCGTGTTCCGCCTGGTGGACCAGCAGGCAGGACCCAGGCGGCTGGCCGCCCGCGCGATCGTGAAGGCCGCCACGCGCCCGGCGCCGGCGGCCGCCGAGCCATCGGCCGCTACGCCCGCGCGGCCACGCCTGGTTAAATCAAGCAGCAAGGCGGAAGGCGACTGGGAAGAGTTCTGACCCCATTGGCCGGCGTTTAGAATTCCTCCCATCCGTCGTTGCCATTGGCGACGCTGGCGCTACGCTTGTGTGCAGCGGGCGCGGGTTGCGCTTTGCCGTGCGGTCGCAGGGGCGTAATGCTCGCTTTGGCACGGACCGGCGCGGCGGGCGTTGCGGCCGGTGCGCGCGCCGGTGCCGCCAGGCGGGCACGCGGCGCCGCTGGCGCGGGCTGGGCGGCCGGCGCATGGGTGGCGGAATCCAGGCGGAATACGCTGACCGCCTGCGCCAGCGAAGCCGCCTGCTCCTGCAAGGCCCCCGCCGCTGCGGCAGCTTCCTCTACCAGTGCCGCGTTCTGCTGCGTCACGTTATCCATCTGCACCACGGCCTCATTGATTTGCTCGATGCCGGCGCTTTGCTCGCCGCTGGCGGACGAGATTTCGGCGATGATGTCCGACACCTGCTGCACGCTGGTGACCACCTCCTGCATGGTGCTACCGGCCTGGTCGGCCAGGCGGCTGCCTTCTTCGACCCGCGCCACCGAGTTGTCGATCAGGTGCTTGATTTCCTTGGCGGCGCTGGAGGCACGCTGCGCCAGGTTGCGCACTTCCGAGGCCACGACCGCGAAGCCGCGCCCCTGTTCGCCGGCGCGCGCCGCTTCCACTGCCGCATTCAGCGCCAGGATATTGGTCTGGAACGCGATGCCGTCGATGACCGAGATGATTTCCACAATCTTGTGGGCCGATTCATTGATGGCGCTCATTTTGTCCACCACCTGCGAAACCACCAGGCCGCCGCGCTGCGCCACTTCGGACGCGTTACCCGCCAGCTGGTTGGCCTGGCGCGCGTTGTCGGCGTTCTGGCGCACGGTGGAGGTCAGTTCTTCCATCGAGGACGCGGTTTCCTCCAGCGAGCTGGCTTGCTGCTCGGTGCGCGAGGACAGGTCCATATTGCCGCTGGCGATTTCCGAGGACGCGGTGCCGATCGAATCGGTGGCCTGGCGCACGTTGCCGACAATGCCCACCAGGCTGCTGTTCATATTGCGCAAGGCGGCCAGCAGTTTGCCGGTTTCATCCTGCGAATGCACCTCGATCTGCTGCGTCAGGTCGCCGGCAGCCACACTTTCCGCGATGTGCACGGCGCGGTTCAGCGGCAGCGTGATGCTGCGCACCAGCCACCAGCCGATGAACGCCGCCAGCGCCAGGCCGGCGGCCAGCATGCCCACCACCAGCAGGCGGAAGTTGGCGTAGCTGGCCTGCGAAGCGTCGTACTCTTGCTTGCCGACTGTCCTCTGCAGCTCGATCAGTTGGTTCATGATGTCGCGCACGGCGAGGAAGCGCTCGTTCATCCTGCCCAGCATCAGCGCTTTCATTTTCTCGACATCGCCCGCGCGCGCCGCCTCCAGCGCCGGATTCAGGCCTTCCTCAAGGAAGGCGGCGCGGGCGGCGACGAAGCGTTGCACCAGATCCTTTTCGGCCGGGGTCAGCTTGGTGGCGGCGTATTCTTTCCAGATATTGCTGGCATGGCTGCGGCCTTCCTCGACCGCCTTCACCATGTCCGGCAGCTTGGCCGGGTCGTCCATGGTGGCGCGGGCGACATTAAGCTGGTTGCGGTTGATGGTGCGGATGACCTCTTGCAGTTGGCCCAGCGCCACCAGGCGATCCTCGTACACCGTTTGCAACGAGGCGTTGGAGTTGGACAGGCTGGCGATGCCGGCCGCGCCAATGATCGTCATGGCGAGCGACAGGAGGGCCAGGACCGCCACCAGGCGGGCTTTGATTGTCAGGTTGTTCAGCATGTGAGGCTCCAGCCCGCACGCAGGCGCAGGCAGTGATCGGGTTGCGGGAGTTTTCATGCCGCGAGGGTAGGGCGGCGGGGTGGACAGGGCTGGCTTGGGCCGGTAAGGCGGACACCCTGGAACCCCGATGCTAACAACAGAGTTCCTTTAAAGCAAGCAAAATCAGTGGTTATTGGTGAGATTGTGGTGTTTGCTGAGGAAGTCCCAGATTACGCTATTGGCGTCGATATCACGGCTGGTTTTCCCGAGCGGCAGGCCAAGGTTGAAGGGGTCCGCGCCCGGCCAGGTGTGGCCGCCCTGCGCCACCGTGACCAGGGCCACGCTGACGCCATCGCGACGGCGTTCCTGCAACACGACCGAGGTTCCGTCGGCAGGATCGGCGTCCAGGCGGCGCTCGTGCAGGGCGGCGTCGCCCAGCGCATTGTGTTCGAGCCAATATTGGTAGGACGCCGTGGCGGACAGGTAGCCATCGGGCTTGCCGGCGAAGGCGGCGATATCGTCGGCCGTGCCGTGCATATGCAAGACGCCGACTTTACCCGGCTTACCTGCTTTGGGCGCTTGCGCTGCCAGCCGATGCGGCGTAGTGGCGCCGACCACGGCAACCGCCGCGAACAAGTGCGGCAATTCGGCGGCGACGCGCAGGCTGAAAAAGCCGCCGCGCGACAGGCCGGTGGCGTACACGCGGCGCGGGTCGATGCGGAAGTCCTGTTTCAGCTTGGCCAGCAGCGCCTCGGTAAAGCCGATGTCGTCCGGACCCTCGCTTGGCGCGTGTTCAAAGCCGACGTTCCAATCCTGCTTGACCTAATGCGCGGCAAGCCTCGGCCTTCAGGCCGAGGTCAAGAGCGCGGATGCCGCAGGCATCCTTCTGTGCGACTGCGATACGGAATGCTGTATAAAATTACAGTATGGAGCGCCTTCAATCATATCGATTTGAGTTGATGCCAAACGGCCGTCAGCGGCGGGCAATGCAAAGCTTTGCCGGCGCATGCCGCTATGTTTTCAACAAGGCGCTGGATATCCAGAAAGCGCGCTACGAGGGTGGTGACAAGAGGCTGGGGTATGCAGCGTTGTGCAAGCTGCTGACTGGTTGGCGGCATGACAAGGACACACCATGGTTGCGGCAGGCGCCCACCCATCCGCTGCAACAATCACTCAAGAATCTGGAGCAGGCCTACGCCAATTTCTTTGCGGGGCGCGCGGATTTCCCGAGCTTTAAAAAGAAAGGGCGCCAGGACAGCTTCCGCTATCCGGACCCACAACAAATCAGGATCGAGCAAGGCAATGACCGCATCTTCTTGCCCAAGCTGGGCTGGCTGCGTTATCGCAATAGTCGGCAAGTACTGGGCGCGGTGCGCAATGTGACGGTCAGCCTGCATGCCGGGCGCTGGTTTATGGCAATCCAGACCGCGCGCGAAGTCGCCCCCGTGGTCGCCAGCGGCGAGGCCGTCGGCGTGGACATGGGCATCGTTCGCTTTGCCACCCTGTCGGATGGCGATTACGAGGAACCGATCAACAGCTTCAAGCGGCATGAGGCCAGGCTGCGTAAGGCGCAGCAGGCATTGAGCCGGAAGGTCAAACACAGTCGGAACTGGACGAAGGCTACGAAGCGCGTGCAGCGCATTCACGCGCGCATAGGTAATGCGCGCAAAGACTATTTGCACAAGGTGACGAGGGCGATCTGCAACAACCACGCGATCGTCTATATCGAAGACCTGCGTGTGAAGCAGTTGTCGAAATCGGCTGCCGGCAGCCAGAGCGAGCCTGGGCGCGGCGTGCGCGCCAAATCCGGCCTGAACAAGGCGATCCTCGACCAAGGCTGGTACGAGTTTCGTCGCCAGCTTGCTTACAAGCTGGCCTGGAAAGGCGGCTCGCTGGTGGCGGTTCCTGCGCATCATACGAGCCAGACTTGCCCGGGGTGTGGTCATGTCTCGCCCGATAACCGGCGCACACAAACCAAATTCGCGTGTGTGGCGTGCGGCTATGAAAATAATGCCGATGTGGTGGGCGCGATCAATGTGTTGCGACGCGGTGAAGCAATGATTCGAAGCGAAGGGCGGGACGACGCCCGGTTAGCCTGTGTAGTGAATGGTGTAGTAATGCCGTCAACAGCAGGAACCCTCCGAAGCGGACTATGCCAGCCCATTGCTGGTAGTGGCGCAGCAGGAATCCCCCTCCTTCCCGCGTAAGCGGCGGCCGGAGGCCGAGGTGGGGGAGGATGTCAAGCCTTGCGGGTAGACCACGATGAAATGCTCGCGCTCCGCCGTGCGGTTCATTCGGGTGTAGAGCATTTGCTCGCGCATGGTCATGCCGCCGCCGTGATAGTTGATCACGAGCGGGAACTGGCGCTGCGTTTGCGCGGCGTAGGATGTGGGCGTGTAGACGATGTACTTGCGCTTCACGTCCTGGTGCGTGAGGCGCTGCTCCTGCGCCATGGCGGCGGCAGGCAGGCAGAGTGCAACGGTGAGCAGGAATATTTTCGTGGCGGAGCCGAAGGTAGTGGGAAAACACTACCTTACGGCGCCGCCTGTGAAGCAGATGTGAACGGCCTACTGGCCGGGGTTAGGCAGACTGGCGTGGATCGCGTCCACCGCCGCCATGACTTGCGGCGACAGCTTGACGTTGAAGGCGTCGATATTCTCGTCCAGCTGCGCCAGCGAGGTGGCGCCGACAATGGTGGCGGCGACGAACCAGCGCGAATAACACCAGGCCAGTGCCAGTTGGGTCGGCGTCATGCCGTTGTCGCGCGCCAGTCTGGCGTATTGCGCCACCGCGTCCAGCACGCCCGGGCGCAGATAGCGCGGGCTCCAACTGGCCGGGAAGATGGTCAGGCGGCCATGCGCTTTCGGATTGTCGTGGTACTTCGCCGTGAGCTGGCCGAAAGCCAGCGGGCTATATGCCAGCAGGCTTACTTGCTCGCGGAAGCAGGTCTCGTCCAGGAAGCTGGTTTCGAAATGGCGCGCGGTCAGGTTGTACAGGTTCTGGATGGTGGCGATGCGCGGCAGGCCCTTCATCTCGGCCTGCTTGACGCACTCGGACACGCCCCAGCAGCTCTCGTTGGAGACGCCGATGTGGCGGATCTTGCCTTCCTTGATTAATTCGCCCAGCACCGCCAACGATTCCTCCAGCGCCACGCTATGGCGCTCTTTCTCTGGCTCGAACTGGCTGGCGCCGAAGATCGGCACATTGCGGCTCGGCCAGTGCAACTGGTACAGGTCGATATAGTCGGTCTGCAGGCGCTGCAGGCTGGTCTCCACCGCCGCGCGGATATGGGTCGCGTTGTGGTTGCTCTTGCCCTTGCGGATCCAGTGCATATAAGGGTTCGGGCCGGCGATCTTGGTGGCCAGCACCACATCGCTGCGGCGGCCCGATTTCTTCAGCCAGCTGCCGATGAAGCGCTCGGTGGCACCCTGGGTTTCAGCGGCGGGACGTACCGGATACAGCTCCGCCGTGTCGATGAAATTGATGCCGCGTTCCAGCGCGTAGTCGATCTGCGCATGGGCCTCGGCTTCCGTATTCTGCTCGCCGAAGGTCATCGTGCCGAGGCAGATTTTGCTGACCTTCAGGTCGCTGCGGCCCAGGGTGATTTTTTCCATCTTAGCCTCGCAGCGCGTCAGCGCAATCGCGCACCAGGGCAGGACCGGCGTAAATCAGGCCGGAGTACAGCTGCACCAGCTGCGCGCCGGCGTCGATCTTGGCCTTGGCGTCCTGGCCCTGCATGATGCCGCCCACGCCGATGATCGGCAGCGCGTCGCCCAGTTCCGCTTTGAGCGCGCGGATCACATTGTTCGACAGTTCGAACACCGGCGCGCCCGACAGGCCGCCTGCTTCGGCGCCATGCTGCATGCCTTCCACCGCGCTGCGGCTGAGGGTGGTGTTGGTGGCGATGACGCCGTCGATCTTGTGGCGCAGCAGGGCGTCGGCGATGTTCTTCACCTGGTCGCCGTCCATGTCCGGCGCGATTTTCAGGGTCATCGGCACGTAGCGCTTGTGCTGGTCGGCCAGGCGCAGTTGCGCCTCCTTCAGCTGCGCCAGCAGGCCATCCACCTCGGACGCGCCTTGCAGTTGGCGCAGGTTCTTGGTGTTGGGGGAGGAGATGTTCACCGTCACATAGCTGGCGTACGGGTAGACCTTCTGCAGGCAGTGCAGGTAGTCGTCCGCCGCGCGCTCGATCGGCGTGTCGGCGTTCTTGCCGATGTTCAGGCCCAGCACACCCTCGCGGTTCTGGTAGAAGCGCGACGACTGCACATTGGCCACGAAGGCATCCACGCCGCCGTTATTGAAGCCCATGCGATTGATGATGCCGTGCGCCGCAGGCAGGCGGAACATGCGCGGCTTCGGGTTGCCCGCCTGCGCGCGCGGGGTCACGGTGCCCACCTCGATCGAGCCGAAGCCCAGGTCGGCCAGCGCGTCGATGAAGGCGCCATCCTTGTCCAGGCCGGCGGCCAGGCCGACCGGGTTGCGGAAGGTCAGGCCCATCACGGTGCGCGGATCGTCTTTCGGGCGGCGCACCATGGCGCGCGTCAGGCCCAGGGCCGACAGGCGTTTCAATGCTGGCAGGGTGAAATGGTGGGCGGATTCCGGGTCCATCGAAAACAGGATGGGGCGGGCCAGGGAGTACAGGAATTTATCGGACATTATTGGGCGGCTTTGGTGTATTTTGTAGCATTTTACACCGCACCACACGGAGAACCTGACGTGATCAAGCCCGGACTTGCCTTGCTGGCCTGCCTCGCCCTGCCTGCCGCCGCTGGCGCTGCCCCTGCCGCTGCCCCTGCGCAAAACCCGCTCGCCGCCGCCATTGCGCGCGACTACAAAGCCACACTCGCGCCTTTGTACGACCACCTGCATGCCAACCCCGAACTCTCCTATATGGAGGTGCAGACGGCCGCGCGCATGGCGAAGGAGCTGCGCGCGGCCGGCTTCGAGGTGACGGAAGGCGTCGGCAAAACGGGCCTGGTGGCCATCCTGCGCAACGGCAAAGGCCCGACCGTGATGGTGCGCGCCGACATGGACGCGCTGCCGGTGGAGGAGAAGTCGGACGCGCCGAACGCCTCCAAGGTCAAGGTGAAGGACATGAACGGGAATATCGTGCCGGTGATGCACGCTTGCGGCCACGACGTGCACATGACCAGCCTGGTCGGCACGGCGCACCAGATGGTGGCGCGCAAGAACGACTGGAAAGGCACCCTGATGCTGGTCGGCCAGCCGGCCGAAGAACGCACCGGCGGCGCGCTGGACATGATGGCCGATGGTATCTTCAAACGCTTTGGCAAACCGGATTATGCCCTGTCGATGCATGTGATCGCGGACGTCGAAGCCGGCAAGATCGAAGTCAGCGAAGCGCCGTTCTCCGGCGCCGACTTGCTGGAGCTTGTCGTGCATGGCATTGGCACGCACGGCGCCAGCCCGCATATGGGCAAGGACCCGGTGGTGATCGCTTCGCAGATCGTGCTGGCCCTGCAAACCGTCGTCACGCGCGATATCGCCCCGCGCGAAGCGGCCCTGATTACCGTGGGCTCCTTCCACGCCGGCACCAAGGGTAATGTGATCGGCGACAGCGCGCGCCTGGAACTGACGGTGCGCTCCGAAAGCGACGATACGCGCGCCAAGCTGCTGGCCGGTATTAAGCGCGTGGCGGAGAACACCGCGCGCGCCGCCGGCATGCCGGAAGATAAGCTGCCCGAGATCCGCCACACCGACCGTCCCGTGCCGCCTACCCTGAACGACAAGGGACTGATGCAGCGCCTGCGCGGCGTATGGTCGGCCAAACTGGGCGAAGGCATTTTCGACAAGGGTTACCAGCGCGGCGGCATGGTGGGCGAGGACTATGCCCACTTCATTTATGGGCAGGGCATCCCGAGCGTGTATTTCGTGATTGGCGGCACGCCGGGCGAACAGGTGGCGGCGGCGCGCGCCGGCAAAGGCGCCATCGCCTATAACCATAGCCCCCTGTTCCGCGTCGATGCGGAAAAATCGATCCAGACCGGTGTGCTGGCGACGACTACGGCGCTACTGGACCTGATGCAGCGGTGAGTGGAGTAAGCGCGGTAAGGGGCCCCCACACGCCCTTGATGCGCGCTTGCAGGGGCTGGAACTTGATCTTGTAATTCATCTTCGGGCTTTCCTCGATCCAGTAGCCCAGGTAGACATAGTCCAGCCCCAGTTCGTGCGCCTGCGCGATCTGCCACATCACGTTGAAGGTGCCGAACGAGGCGCCCGCCACGTCCGGGTCGAAGAAGGTGTAGACCGACGATAGCCCATCCGACAGCACGTCGATGATGGACACCATGCGCAGCGTGCCGTCCGGCTCGCGGAATTCCACCAGGCGCGTGTTGACCCGGCTTTGCAGCAGGAACTGCGCGTACTGGTCGCGCGAGTCCTGATCCATGCCGCCGCCCGCGTGGCGCGTGCTCTGGTAGCGCAGGTACAGGTCGTAATGCTCGTCCGAGAACGACAGGCTGGCGACGCCCGCCTCCAGGTGGCCATGGCGGGCCCAGGCCCGGCGCTGGCCGCGCGTCGGCGTGAACGCCTTGGCATCCACGCGCACCGGAATGCAGGCCTGGCAGCCATCGCAGTAGGGACGATAGGTAAAGATACCGCTGCGGCGGAAACCGTTTTTCACCAGCTCCGAATACACGTCGGCGTTGATCAGGTGGGACGGTGTCGCCACTTGCGATCGGGCTTGCCGCGCGTCGAGATAGCTGCACGGGTAAGGCGCCGTTGTATAAAACTGCAACGTTGCGAAGGGGAGGTCGTTAAGCTGCGTCATGCGTCATATCATAACGCGTAGTGAGCTTAGAACGGTGCGGTGGGGCACCAATCGCGTATCTGGGGCATCACAATGTTCTTTTGCAAGTGGGCTACGAAATCCTTGCGTGCTATAGGGCGCGCGCCCAGCGATGCCAGGTGCCCGGTCTCCTGCTGGCAGTCGATCAATTCCACGCCATGCTGTCGTAAAAAGTGTACGAGGTAGGCTAGGGCCACCTTGGAACCGTCGGTCACGCGCGCGAACATCGACTCGCCATAGAACATGGTGCCGATCGAGACCCCATACGCGCCGCCCACCAGCTCTCCATCCAGCCATAACTCGGACGAATGAGCATAGCCCTGGCGGTGCAGGGCGGAGTAGCCGGCGATGATGTCTTCCGAAATCCAGGTGCCGGGACCGTCGCGGCGCGGGGCGGCGCAGGCGCGCATCACCTCTTCAAAGGCGCTGTCGAAACGGACCTGCCAGCGTGCGCCGTCGCGCGCCACCTTCTTCAGCGTCTTTTTCAGGCTATCCGACACCTTGAAGTCGGCCGTGGGCAGGACCATGCGCGGGTCGGTGCTCCACCACAGGATGGGCTGGCCCTCGGAAAACCAGGGAAAGATGCCGCGCTCGTAGGCGGCCAGCAGGCGCGCCGGCGACAGGTCGGCGCCGGCGGCCAACAGCCCCGGCGCGTCCGTGGTCAAAGCATGGGATACGTCGGGAAAGGGCGAATTGGCGTCGAGCCAGGGAATCATGTGGCGCCGGCCTGGCGCATCGGCTGGGTGATGTCCAGGGTGTGGAAACCATAACTGCCACCTTCGCGCATTTTTACGCGGTCGGCAAAGAAGAGTTCCAGCGTGGTGCGGATGGTCGGGAAGGCCAGGTCATCCCATGGAATCTCCGCCTCCGTGAACATTTTGACATCCAGGCTTTCTTCCCCCGGCGCAAAGTCGAGATCGCGCAAGGTTGCCATATAGAACATATGGACTTGGTGTACGCGTGGCACGTTCAGCAATGTGTACAGTTTGCCAAGGTCGATATTGGCGCCGGCTTCTTCCTCGGTTTCCCGCTGGGCTGCCTCAGCCGTGGTTTCGTTGTTTTCCATGAAGCCGGCCGGCAAGGTCCAGAAACCCCGGCGCGGTTCGATGGCGCGCTTGCATAGCAAAACTTGCAACTCGCCGTCGCGTTCCCAGACCGGCAGCGTACCGATCACCATCTTGGGGTTCTGATAATGGATTGCCGAACAGTTGACGCAAACATAACGCGGCCGGTTGTCACCGGCCGGCACCATCAACTCAACAGGGTGGGCGCATTCTGAGCAAAATTTCATAGTGTCTACTTTACACCGAATGGCCGTTTCCAGGCATGCGGAGAAATATATCGGATCTATCGTCGGATCGCCGGAGATAAATATTGCCTAAAGCGGCGTGGTGCCCTATAATACGTTCATCAGACGCGGGGTGGAGCAGTCTGGCAGCTCGTCGGGCTCATAACCCGAAGGTCACAGGTTCAAATCCTGTCCCCGCAACCAGAATTCCAAAGAAAACCGTCATTATGCAGATTGCAAATGACGGTTTTTTTTCGTCCATAATTCCCGCCGTGCGCTGGAATATGACCGAATAGGACTGAATAAGGCCGCCGCGATTATCGCCATTCGCGCAACCTGGCCGTGTCGCCATATATCGCGGCCATTTTCTATTAATTGCCAGCGTAATTACCCGTACTCCCGGCCGATTAATTTGCACATTTTTGCCGTCGCATCCCACGTGCCAGCCATTGGTGCAATCGCGCCAATAGCTGGCATAAAAATTCCAGCTTATGCCCCTGCGTGCGCCTGGCGCAGGTATTCCAGCAGATCATCCGTCATCATGCGGCCGGCGTTCAAAGCAGGTTCATTCTCATGCGCTGTGCGAAAACGCAGGCGCGCGTCCGGCGCCGGGCCGACCATATCGGTAAATAACTCAAACCATTTATGCGCTAATTCCCGCGCCGCCGGTGTCACCGGCGAAGGGTCCGCCGATAATTGCGCGCGAATGGCCCCGATTAATTCCGGCCACTCGCGTGCGCGGCACTGGAAATGTTTTCGCATCTGCGCAATTTCCGGCGGCAGCATATATTTGGCGTAAATCGCCAATTTAGCCTCGCCATTGGCGGCGGCAATATAGCCGCGCATTTCCGGCGTAATGCCGGTTTGCGTGCGCACGGATTCTTCGCGCGCCCACATGCTGTCCAGCCGCTGCATAATTTCCGGATTGTCGCCCGCGTGCTGGGCGAAGGTTGCCATCCATTGGACCGCCAGGGCCTGCACGGACGGATCGCCGGGCGACACGCCGGCCGCCATTTTGGCGCCGACAGCCGCCACCAGTTGTGCCCATTCAGCACGCGCATTCGCGTCGTGATAGATCGGCATCTGTTCCAATTCCTGTTTCGAGAAGTATTTGTCGTACATGGTCATTTGCTCCAAAGTGCTTAGCCAGGAAGCCAGTTCCGGCTCCTCGCCTGCAAGCAACTGCCCGCGCAAGTCCGACAACTGCGCGCGCAGTTTGGCGGTCTCGGCAATTTGGTGATCGAGGAAATCGATCTGGCGGGCAATCAGGTCGGGCAGGGAAGCGCCGGGCTGGGCCAGAAAATGACCGATATCGGCCAACGCCATGCCGAAACGACGCAGCGCCTGCACCTGGTGCAAGCGCGCCACGTCGTCGCGGTTGTATAGACGATAGCCGGCATCGGAACGTCCCGAAGGCTTGAGCAAGCCAATGCTGTCGTAATGGTGCAGGGTCCGCACGGTCAGGCCGGAACGGCGCGCCAGTTCACCCACTTTCAACATCATCTTAGCTCCTTGTCATCGTTACGTTACCGACATGCTGGAGCCTGACGTCAGGTGAGGGTCAAGCGCTTTCGTTGGGGCGGTCGGCGAGGCTGGCCCACAGGTGGGCCGCCGCCATTGTGCGGTGTGGTTGCCATTGCTGCAAGATCTGTTCGGTGCGCGCCATGTCCGGCTTGCTGTCCTCGCCCAGCAGGCGCTGCAAGGCGGCGCGAATCGCCACGTCGCCATGCAGCGAACAGTCGGCGTAGCCGTAGCCGCGCAGCAGGGCGTAGTTGACCGTCCACGGGCCGATGCCCTTGACCGCCAGCAGGTTTTTGCAAATGAGCGGGATGGGATTATCGTCGCGCTGCTCGATATCGAGTTCGCCGGACGCCACCAGTTGCGCGAAACGGATCAGCGTCTCCGCCTTGGCCCGCGAGAATTTGCGGCTGGTCAGGTCTTCCACCTGGAGTCGGGCCGCATCGCCCGCCTCCGGGTAGCACCACAAGCCGAGCTTGTGCTGGCGCCCCGCTTGCAGGATAAAGGTGCGGCGCAGGGCAATCGCAAACGGCAGGTTGATTTGCTGGCCGATAATGGCCCAGGTCAGCGCCTCGAACACGGTCGCCGATTGCACAATCCGCAAGCCCGGCTGGCGCGCGACCAGCGGCCCGAGCAAGGCATCGCCTTGTGCGAAGGCGACAAAAGGTTCGGGATCGATGTGCAAGCCAAGGATATTGCGCGCGGCAGCCGCGATTTGCGTCGCCAAAGCTGGCGCAAGGGTACGCGCGCGCGGCAAATCGATCTCCGCCGTGCAGGCACCGGACGGCAGCGCCACCTCCAGCAGCACCGGCACCCCGCCCAGCAGCATGCCCTTGCGGATGCCGGCCGGGCCGACCTGCTCAGCAACGCTTTCGGCATCACGGCTATGGAAAGCCAGCACATCCTGCACCCGATAGCCGGCAGGCAACTCCAGGGAAAACGCGTGCTTCATACGGGTTCAGACTTCCGCACCCACGGCAATTCGGGCTTATATCCCGTCACCAGCATGGTCCCGAGGATCACGGTCGCCGCCCCCGCCAAGGTATGCCAGCCCACCACTTCATGCAAGAACAGCGCACCCCACAGGATGCCGAACAAAGGATTCAGGAAGGTTACCGTCAACGCGGAAGTCGGCCCCACATCGCGCACCAGGCCAAAGTAGAGCAAGTAGGCAATCCCGCTGCACAGCACACCGAGCGCCAAAGCCGCCGCCATGATGCCGATGGTCGGCTCGCCCGGCTGCGGGAAAATCGCCAGTGAAGGCAAGGTCAGTAAGGCCGCCGCCCACATGCTGCCATGCGCGTTGGCGAACGGCTCCACACCCTGCGCCGACTGCGCCACCTTGGTATAGGTGGTCGCAATGCTATAGCTGAAGGCCGCCAGGGTCGCCGCCGCAATCGCCAGCACCGCCCCCTCCTTGCTGCTGACATGGTCGAAGCCCACCAGCATGGCCACGCCCACGGTACCCATGGCCAAGCCTAGCAGGACACGTCCGCTGACCCTATGCCGGTGCCAGAGCGCACCCACGATCGCGCCCCAGATCGGGGCCGTCGCGTTCAGCACCGACAGCACCGAAGCCGTCAGCGTCTTGGCCGCAAAGGCAAAGAGCAGGAAAGGCAGGGCCGAATTAAAGAAGCCCAGCACCAGGTAATGCCGCCAATGCAGGGCCAGGTCGAGCCGCTTGCGCAGCACCAGCGCCACGACCGCCAGGAACAGCGCCGCAAACGTGACGCGATACTCAATCAGCACGCCCGGCCCCAGCACCGGCGCCGCGATCCGCATAAACAAAAACGAGCCGCCCCAAATGGCAGCCAGCAAAACCAGCTTCAAAAGATTCGATGTATTCATTTGCTCGTGCCTGGGTGTGAGCCCAAGGTTGACACTTTCGCGGCGGTGGGGAAACCCGCTTCTTGCTCTTGAATTCGGAGGGTCATTGGGAGCAGGCGGGGCTGGCTGGGGTTGCGAGGGCGGTGGCGTGGTTGAGCCGGAGGAGCTCGGGCACGCCATTTTTGACAGCTGTCATCTCGGCCAGGATCGATATCGCGATCTCGGGCGGCGTTTTGCTGCCGATGTAGAGGCCAATCGGGCCGTGCAGGCGGGCGATCTGGGCTTCGCTGAGGTCGAATTGCAGCAGCCGTTCGCGCCGTTTGGCGTTGTTGGCGCGCGAGCCGATGGCGCCGACATAGAAGGCATCTGATTTGAGTGCTTCCATCAGCGCCAGGTCATCCAGCTTGGGGTCGTGCGTGAGGGCGACCACGGCGCTGCGTGTGTCGAGCTGCATTTCCTGCACCAGGTCGTCGGGCATGGCGTGCACCAGCGGGACATCCGGCAGCGGCCAGCCGGCGCGGTATTCCTCGCGCGGGTCGCACACGGTAACGTGGTAGTCCATGGCGCTGGCGATCTGCGCCAGCATGCGTGACAGCTGGCCGGCGCCGATGATCAACAGCCGCCAGCGCGGGCCGTGCTGGGTGACCAGCAGCTCGCCGCTGCGTTCGAGCACGGCGCCGGGGCGGGCGCGTTCCAGCGTGACCGCGCCGCTGCGCAGGTCGAGCGTGCGCGCCACCAGTTCGTGCGCGGCCAGGCGTTGCAGCAGTTGGTCGATGCGGCTGTGCGCGCCGAGTGGTTCCAGCGCGAGTTCGATGGTGCCGCCGCAGGGCAGGCCGAAGCGGTGCGCTTCGTCGGCGCTGATGCCGTAGCTGACCACTTCGGGCAGTTCGCGCACGATGCCTTCCTTGCGCACGCGCTCGATCAGGTCGTCTTCGATGCAGCCGCCGGAGACCGAGCCGACTACGCGGCCGTCGTCACAAATGGCGAGGGTGGCGCCGACCGGGCGCGGGCTGGAGCCCCAGGTCCGGATCACGGTCACCAACTGGCAGCGGTGGCCGGCGGCGAGCCAGGCGGCGCAAGTCTTGAGCACTTCGAGGTCGATGCTGTCCATGCCCGGAACTATAGCAAGGCTCAGCGTTTTTTGCAGACTGCCTTGAGGGCTTTTTCGGCCAGGCTGCCGGGGGCGATCACTTCGGGGTCGTAGGATTCGTATTTGAAGGTGCCGACCGGCTCGCCCTTGCCCAGTACTTCGGCGTAGAAGGCTTGCGCGAGCAGGGTGCGGGTGGCGGCGTCGCAGGCGTAGCTGTGCTGCGAGCGCACCGAGAGATATTGCTTGCCATCGGGCGTGGTTTGCGGCTTGCGGTGGCTTTCCATGGTCCAGGCTTTGCGGCTGCCGTCGCTGGCGCGCACGCTGCCGTGGTCCAGCAGGAGGGTGCGGTCCTGCTCTTTGGCGAGCGGTGTCCACGGGCCGGCCAGCACCAGGGTTGGCGCCAGCGCGAGCACGAGGACTAGCGCTTTCATGGCAGCAGTGGGCGCTTGGCGGCCTGTTTGGCCTTGATCTCGGAAACGCTGCGGTCCATCGCGGCCAGGCGTGCCGTGACATTCGGGTGGATCGCGGTGTAGCTGTTCAGCACCGTGGCCGGGTATTGGCCGGACAGGCGCTGCCAGAACGAGCGCGCGTTGCTGATGTTGTAGCCGGCGCGCGCCAGCATATAGAGCGCAAGGTTGTCGGCGGCCACGTCGTAGTCGGCCGGCATCGGGCGCACGCCGGCGCTGCCCACCAGCATGGTCAGGTCGGGACGGACCGCAGCCAGGTTGTCGATGATGCTGGAGACGGTGGCAGTGCTGCGCGTCTGGCCGGCGTGGCCGAGCACATTGTGCGCCAGTTCCTTGGCCATGACGTAGGCGATCGCTTCGTCATTCTGGGCGAAGTTGATCATGCCGCGCGTGAGCAGCACGCGGCTGCCGTCGCTGTAGGCGTTGACGTTGTCGGAGTTGCCCAGGTCGACGCGGAAGGCGCAGGCGCGCGTGACCGGCACGTTCAGCGTTTCCTTGTTGCCGTTGCGGGCGATGGTCATGCTCAGGTTGGCGCTGCCGGCGGCCAGCGGGGCGAACACGGCGGCGGCCTTGCTTTCAGCGTCGCGTCCTTTGGGCAGCGCTTTGCCGCCGGCGGCCACCAGGTCGTCACCTTTGCGCAGGCCGGCCTTGGCGGCGCCGCTGCCGGCCAGTACGCCGGACACTTGCAGCACGTCGTCGTATCCCAGCACGGCGCTTGAGGCATCGGCGTATTCGCCGGGGTAGGAGTACTTGTTCTTGGCGGTGAAGCCAAGCAGGTTGCGCGCCTGCGATTTGCACAGGTCGGCGTTATTGATCAGCAGCGGGGCGGCCACGCGGTACAGGCGGTCTTGCAGGCCGGCGATCACTTTCAGGTTGTCGCGCGCGGCTTGCATCTGCGGCGTGACGACCGGTGCCGGCGGCGGCAAGGGTTGCGGTGGTGCGGCCGGCGTTTCGGGCGCGCTGGGGGTACTTGGCTGGAAGGTGGAACAGGCAGAGAGCAGCAGCGCGGCTGCGAAAACGGGCCAGCTTGCGTTGAGGGGACGAATTTTTTGCTCTACTGCCATAACAATTTCCTTAGTTCTAGCCAGTGCTGCCGAAACCGCCGGCGCCGCGGTCGCTGGCTTCGAAGTCGTCGACTACATTGAAACCAACCTGCATCACGGGCACGATGATCAACTGCGCCAGGCGCTCCATTGGGTTGAGCGTAAACGTGTTTGAGCCCCGGTTCCAGGTAGACACCATCAATTGTCCCTGATAATCGGAGTCAATCAAGCCTACCAGATTCCCCAGAACAATGCCGTTCTTATGGCCCATGCCGGAGCGCGGCAGGATCATGGCGGCGTAGCCCGGGTCGGCAATATGGATTGCCAGGCCGGTCGGCACCAGCACGGTCTGGCCTGGTTCGATGGTGAGCGGGACGTCGACGCAGGCGCGCAGGTCGAGGCCGGCGCTGCCCGGGGTGGCGTAGGCCGGCATCTGGTCTTTCATGCGCGGGTCGAGGATTTTAACGTCTACAGTTTTCATTGGAATAGCGAGTTCTTGTCGATGCGTTTGGCGATTTCGGAAATCAGTTGGCGCGCCAGCGTGAGCTTGTCGGCGCGCGGCAGGATGGTGTGTCCGTGTTCGTCAAACAAAATAATGGTGTTGTCGTCCTGGCCGAAGGTGTTGTGGCCGATATTGCCGACCAGGAGGGGAATGCCTTTGCGTTCGCGCTTGCTGGCGCCGTATTCGATCAGGTTTTCCGATTCGGCGGCGAAGCCGACGCAGTAAGGCCAGCCGGCCAGGCTGGTGCGCGTCGCCACGCTGGCCAGGATGTCGGGGTTCTGTTCGAATTTCAGTTCCGGCACGCTGCCGTCGCCGGTCTTCTTGACCTTTTGCTCGCTCGGGTTGACCACCTTCCAGTCGGCCACGGCGGCCACCGAGATGAACACGTGCTGGCCGCCGATGTGTTCCATCACGGCGTCGAACATCTGCTGCGCGCTCTTGACGTTCTGGCGCTCGACGCCGAACGGGGTGGGCAGCGCAGTCGGGCCGGAGACCAGGGTCACTTCGGCGCCGGCTTCACGCGCCGCGCGCGCCACGGCGTAGCCCATTTTGCCCGAGGACAGGTTGGTGATGCCACGTACCGGGTCGATGGCCTCGAAGGTCGGGCCTGCGGTGACCAGGATGCGCTTGCCCGCCAGGACTTTGGGCTGGAAGGCGGCGATCATCTCGGCCAGCAGTTGCTCGGGTTCCAGCATGCGGCCCAGGCCCACTTCGCCGCAAGCCTGGTCGCCGGCGGCCGGGCCAAACACGGTGATGCCGTCTTCCATCACCTGCGCCACATTGCGCTGGGTGGCCGGGTTGGACCACATTTCCACGTTCATGGCCGGGGCGATCAGCAGCGGCACATGGCGCGGGCGGGCCAGGCACATGGTGGAGAGCAGGTCGTCGCACACGCCGTGCGCCAGCTTGACAATGAAATCGGCGGAGCAGGGCGCGATCAGGATGGCGTCGGCGTCGCGCGTGACGTCGATATGCGCCATATTGTTGTTCACGCGCGGGTCCCACTGGCTGCTGAACACCGGCTTGCCGGACAGCGCCTGCATCGTCACCGGGGTGATGAAATGCGTGGCGGCGTCGGTCATCACGACCTGCACCGAGGCGCCTTCCTTGCTCAGGGCGCGGCACAGTTCCGCGGCTTTGTAGCAAGCCACGCCGCCGGACAGGCCGAGTACGATTTTTTTGCCAGTCAGTTCCATGGTGCTGCTCCTACTTGTTCACGCGGCGCAGTTCGTCCAGCACGAACAGTGCGGCGCCGATGCAGATGGCGGTGTCGGCCAGGTTGAAGGCCGGGAAGCTGGTGCCGCGCCAGTGGAAGTCGAGGAAGTCGACCACTTTACCGTGCACCAGGCGGTCGATCACGTTGCCGACCGCGCCGCCCAGGATCAGTGCCAGGGCCCAGCAGAACAGGCGCTGGCCGCTGTGGCGCTTGAGCAGGTAGACGATGTACAGCGCGGCGCCGACGCCGATGGCGGTGAAGAAGTGGCGCTGCCAGCCGCCTTCGTTGGCGAGGAAGCTGAATGCGGCGCCGGGGTTGTAGACCAGCACCAGGTTGAACCATTCGGTGACCGGCATGACTTCGCGGTGGTGGAATAGCTTGAGGATGGTGATCTTGGTGAGCTGGTCGAGCAGGATGACGATGAAGGCGATGCCCAGCCATGGGGTCATGCTGCCGCTGCTGGAGTTGCTGCTGAAGGTTTTCTTTTTGGTGGCCATGTTTTGACTTTATCTGGGTACGGCCCTGTGGGCCGTACCCCGGTTTCCCGGTTCCAGAGGTTTTAAGCGAACCTACGCGCCTCGCCCGCCCCAAACAGGTTCGAGTGGCAACGCCCACACAGTCCCGGATGGTCAGCGTGCGACCCCACGTCCGCGCGGTAGTGCCAGCAGCGCTCGCACTTCTGCGCGGTCGAAGCGGCCACGTTCACCGCTTCATCGGCTTCCGCTGCCACTTCCACAGCCTTGGCCAGGGAGGTGATGAAGATGAACTTCAGGTCCTCGTCCAGCGACGCCAGCGCCTTGAACTTGTCGCCGGCGGCCTTGATTTCCAGTTCCGCCTGCAGCGAGGAGCCGATGGCGCCCGAGCCGCGCAGTTCTTCCAGCTGCTTGGTCACGTCGGCGCGCACCGCG
The DNA here is from genome assembly GCA_046523935.1 of Massilia sp. SR12. GTDB lineage: Bacteria > Pseudomonadota > Gammaproteobacteria > Burkholderiales > Burkholderiaceae_D > Rugamonas. The sequence continues at coordinate 5,759,242 of CP159586.1, forward strand.
ATGATGGTGGCGTACTTGGCCAGCAGGGCATCTGCATCGTCCAGTTGCGGCAGTTGCCACCAGGTCTGGGTGTAGATGGTTTCATCGCTGGCCTTGAACGCTTCTTCGCCGGCGAAGGAGGCCCACGCTTCTTCCGCAGTGAAGCACAGCACCGGCGACATCAGGCGCAGCAGCGACTGGGTGATGTGCCACAGCGCGGTCTGCGCCGAGCGGCGCGCCTTGGAATCGACGGCGCTGGTGTACAGGCGGTCCTTCAGGATGTCCAGGTAGAAGCCGCCCAGGTCCTCGGAGCAGAAGTTCTGCAGCTTGGACACCACCGGGTGGAATTCGTAGCGCTCGTAATGCGCGGTCAGGTCGGCCTGCAGCTTGGCCATATTGGCCAGGGCGTAGCGGTCGATCTCCAGCAGCTCGGCCAGCGGCACGGCGTGCGCCTTCGGATCGAAGTCCGAGGTGTTGGCCAGCAGGAAGCGCAGGGTGTTGCGGATGCGGCGGTACGACTCGGTCACGCGCTTCAGGATCTCGTCGGAGATCGACAGCTCGGAGGTGTAGTCGGTGGCGGCCACCCACAGGCGCAGGATGTCGGCGCCCAGGGTGTCGGACACTTTCTGCGGCGCGACCGTGTTGCCGATCGACTTGGACATCTTCTTGCCTTCGCCATCGACCACGAAGCCGTGGGTCAGCAACTGCTTGTACGGCGGACGGCCGTTCAGCATGGAGGAGGTCAGCAGAGAGGAGTGGAACCAGCCGCGGTGCTGGTCCGAACCTTCCAGGTACAGGTCGGCCGGGAAGTGCGACTGCTCTGGGTGCGAGCCGCGCAGCACGGTCTGGTGCGTGCAGCCGGAGTCGAACCACACGTCCAGCGTGTCCTTGTTCTTCTCGTAGTGCGCCGCGTCATCGCCCAGCAGGGTCGCCGCGTCCAGCGCGTGCCAGGCGTCGATGCCGCCTTGCTCGATCAGCTTGGACACTTGCTCCAGCAGTTCCGGGGTGCGCGGGTGCAGCGCGCCGTTTTCCTTGTGGATGAAGACAGCCATCGGCACGCCCCACTGGCGCTGGCGCGACAGGGTCCAGTCCGGACGGTTGGCGATCATGCCGTGCAGGCGCGCCTTGCCCCAGTCAGGGAAGAATTCAGTGGCTTCGATGCCTTCCAGCGCGGTTTCGCGCAGGGTGGAACCGCCGTCCAGCGGCTGGATGTCCATGCCGGCGAACCATTGCGAGGTGGCGCGGTAGACGATCGGGGTCTTGTGGCGCCAGCAGTGCATGTAGCTGTGGTCGAACATCTTCAGCTCGAACAGGGCGCCCGCTTCGCGCAGCGCTTCGCAGATTGGCTTGGAGGCTTCCCAGATGCCCAGGCCGCCGAACAGCGGCAGGGAAGGGATGTATTTGCCGTCGCCCATCACAGGCTTCAGGATGTCGTCGTCCTTCAGGCCGTGCGCCTTGCAGGACACAAAGTCGTCCTGGCCATAGGCCGGGGCCGAGTGCACCACGCCGGTACCGCTTTCGGTGGTCACGTAGTCGGCGATGTAGACCGGCGACAGGCGGTCGTAGAAGGCGTCGCGCGCGTGCAGCGGGTGCTTGAAGGCGATGCCGGCCAGCTTGGCGCCGCTGGTGGTGGCGATGATCGCGCCTTCCAGCTTGTAGCGTTCCAGGCAGGAGGCCACCAGGTCTTTGGCCAGGATCAGCAGCAGTGGCTTGCCATCGCGCTCGGTTTGCACCAGCGCGTATTCCACCTCGTGGTGCATGTTCAGCGCCTGGTTGGACGGGATGGTCCAAGGGGTGGTGGTCCAGATCACCACGAAGCCGTCGCCGGCCGGCAGGGCTGGCAGGCCGAAGGCGGCGGCCAGCTTGTCGTGTTCATGGAAGGCGAAGCCGACGTCGATTGCCGGGTCGCGCTTGTTCTGGTATTCCACTTCCGCTTCCGCCAGCGCGGAGGCGCAGTCGAAGCACCAGTTGACCGGCTTCAGGCCGCGATACACGTAGCCTTTCTCCAGCAGCTTGCCCAGGGCGCGCAGCTCGTCCGCCTCATTGCGGTAGTTCATGGTCAGGTAAGGATTGTCCCACTCGCCCAGCACGCCCAGGCGGATGAAGTCCTTCTTCTGGCGCTCGACCTGCTCGTGCGCGTAGGCGCGCGCTTTCGACAGCACGTCGGCGGTCGGCAGGTTCTTGCCGTGCAATTTTTCGATCTGGATCTCGATCGGCATGCCGTGGCAGTCCCAGCCCGGCACGTACGGCGCGTCGAAGCCTGCCATGGTACGCGACTTGACCACGATGTCCTTCAGGATCTTATTGACCGCGTGGCCGATGTGGATGTCGCCGTTGGCGTAAGGAGGACCGTCATGCAGCACGAATTTCGGGCGGCCAGCGGCGGCCTTGCGCACGCGTTCGTAGAGTTTCTTGTCCTGCCATTGCTTAACCCAGCCCGGTTCGCGCTTGGCCAGGTCGCCGCGCATCGGGAATGGGGTTTCAGTCATATTGACCGGGTACTTGCTTTCTTGCTTCTTAGGTTTGTTGTCGGACATGGTAAATAGCTTTTTAGTTCGTGTTTCGGTGGGCGAAGAAGGCGCGCGCTTGGTCGGCGTCGCGCTCGATGGCTTTGACCAGGGTAGGCAGGTCAATGAACTTTTCTTCGTCCCGTATCTTTTGCAGGAATTCGACGCGCACCACTTTGCCGTAGCAGTCCTGGGCGAAATCGAAGATATGCACTTCCAGCAGCACGCGGCCGGCATCTTCCACCGTCGGGCGCACGCCCAGGCTGGCCACCGCCGGCAGCGGCTGCGGACCCAGGCCGTGCACCTGCACGATGAAGATGCCCCACAGGGCAGGGCGGTGCGGCACTTTCAGGTTCAGGGTCGGAAAGCCGATGTCGCGCCCCAGCTTGGCGCCGTGGATCACGCGGCCGGAAATCGCGTAGGGATGGCCCAGCAGCGCCTGCGCGTGCGGGAAATCGCCCTCCGCCAGCGCGGCGCGCACGGCAGAGGAGGAAATGCGGGTTTCGCCATTGCGCACGGTGGGCAGCACTGCCACTTCAAACCCGTGCTGGCGGCCCGCTTCCATCAGCATGGCGACATTGCCGGCGCGTTTGGCGCCGTAGCAGAAATCGTCGCCCACCATCAGCCATTTCACGTGCAGGCCTTCCACCAGCACCTGTTCGACGAAGGCTTGCGGCGACTGGCTGGCGAATTGCTCGGAGAAGTGCTCGACGATCACGCGGTCCACGCCGTTGTGCTCCAGCGCCTGCAGCTTGTCGCGCAGGTTGGCGATGCGTGGCGGCGCTTTCGACATATCGCCCAGCTTGCGGGCGAAGAATTCGCGCGGGTGCGGCTCGAAGGTCATCACGGCCGATTCCAGCCTCAGGCTATCGGCCGCGCCGCGTACGCGCGCCAGCAACGCCTGGTGGCCGCGGTGGACACCGTCGAAGTTGCCGATCGTCAAGGCGCAGGGCGCGCGCGCCGCCGCGTTGGGTAGTCCGCGAAATACCTTCATGCTTCAGTTGTTTGGCGTAAATACTTGATTATACGTGGTGAAAGTAAAAAAGCGCTGCCTGCGGGTGCAGGCAGCGCTTTTTCTGGCTCAGCCCGACCGGATCAGATCGGGTGATTAATCAGCATGGTCCAGTAACGGGCCAGTTCCGGCTCGCCGGCAGTACCCTTGACGGACTTCAGGGTGCTCAGGGCGGCGGCTTTCTTGCCGGCGTTGTGCTGGGCGATACCGTAGTGCAGCTTGACTTCTTCCGGACGGCGGGCGGAACCGAGCTTGATCGCTTCGTCGATCAGCTTCAGGCCTGCGTCGCCTTTGCCTTCAGAAACCAGGGCGAAGCCCAGGTTGGCCAGGCCGTCGGCATCTTTTTCCTTGCGGAAGTTAGCTTCCTGGGTGGCGGCGTTTTTCTGCAGGTCAGCCTGGGTCTTCAGGGCCAGGTCCTTCAGGCGCTGGTGGCGGCCGGCGTCGGCGCCGGTGCCCAGGGCACCCTTCTTGTAGCCTTCGTCCACGATCTTCAGGGCTTCAGCCGGGTTGCCAGCTTGCAGGGCCAGCTGGCCCATTTCCATGAATTCGGCTGGCTTGGCGATCTGTTTCAGGGCCAGTTTCAGGCGCAGCACGTCCAGGTTCAGGGAGCCGGAGAAGCCTGGCTTGCCAACCACGCGGTTCAGCAGGTCGGCCCAGTAGGAAGCCTTCGGATAGGACGATGCCAGCTTTTCCAGGGTTTGCACGTAGCCAGCCTTGTCGTTCTGCTTCAGCTGGATATTGGCCAGCATTTGCAGGTTGCCTTCCGACTTGGCGCCGCCCGCTTGCAGTTCCTTGGCCGCTTCGGCCAGCTTGCCGCTCTGGTAGTAGGTCTGGATCAGTTGCTCGCGCATCTGGCTGTTACCCGGATTGTCCTTCAGGACTTTCTGGATGTAGGTGATGGCTTTTGGATAGTCGCGGGCGCGCAGGTAGATGCTGGCCAGCGCTTCGGTGATCTTGGATTGCTGGTTGGCGTTCAGCTTGCCGGAAGCCAGCACGGACTCGAAAGCGCGCGCAGCGGTCTCATTCTCGCCGGCAGCAGCAGCGATGGAGCCGCGGGTGTATTCCAGTTGGAACTTTTCCAGTTCGGACTTGTTGCCGACGGCATCAGCTTCTTTCAGTTTCGCCAGAGCTTCCTTGTTCTTGCCGGAAGCGGCCAGTTTCTGTGCTTCTTGCAGTGGCTTGCCGACTTCGGCGCGGACGGATTGGGCGTAAGCGACGGACGACAGGCCCACCATCGGGGCGGCTGCAGTGAAACCGATTGCGGCCATTACCAGGCCGAGATGTGCGAGACGAAACTTGGACATGGGGTGATTTTCTTTCTTCAAAATGCGAAATAGGCAGGATAACCTGCCTATTTAGGAAAATAAAGGGTGTTTTGACCCAATTATTTACTGGAACTGCTCGTTACCGACCAGACCGATCTTGGTGACGCCGAGACGCTGGGCCGAAGCCATTACGCCTGCCACCACGCTGTAGTTCACCAGCTTGTTGGGACGCAGGTGGACTTCAGGCTGGTCAGCCTGGGCCGCTACGTTCATCAGCTTGGCTTCCAGGGCGCTGCGGTCACCTACGACCACGTTGTCCCACAGGATGGTGCCATCAAAGTCAACGTCGATGGTCACTACCACTGGCTCCTTGGTTGGCGGTGGCGGGGTGCCGACCGGCATGTTCAGGTTAACCGAGTGGTTAGCTTTCGGAATGGTAATGATCAGCAGAATGATCAGAACGAGCATGACGTCGATCATCGGCGTCATGTTCATTTCCATCATCGGTTCCGCTTCGCCGCCGGAACTGCCTACGCTCATACTCATGAATTGTTTCCTTTTCAGAAGGCCGCCCCCGGTTGCCCAAGGGCGGCTTGTTCTTACATCTTATCAGGTGGTTCGGTGATGAAACCGACCTTCTGGATGCCAGCGCGCTGGGTAGTGTAGATCACACGGCCGATCGATTCATATTTCGCGTCTTTATCACCGCGCACATGAACTTCAGGCTGAGGCATCTTCACAGCTTCTTCTTTCAGAAAATCGAACAGCTCATTCGCGTCGCGCATTTTCTTCTGGTTCCAGTAGATGTCGCCATCTTTGTTAACAACGATGTTGACGTTCTCTGGCTTGGTCTGGATAGCCTGGTTGATCTCGGCTGGCAGGGTAATCTTCTGCAGCTTCAGAACGACCGGGCTCGTGATCAGGAAGATGATCAGCAGAACCAGCATGATGTCCACGAGCGGAGTCGTGTTGATCTCACTGTTAAGCTGCTCTTCTCCGCCCTCGGAGCCTACGGACATCGACATGGTATTAACCTACTTTTTTCGATGCAGCAGCGGAGGTGGACATTGCGCCGGAGATCAGCACGGAGTGCACGTCAGCGGAGAACGAACGCACATCTTCCATTGCGGTCTTGTTGCGACGCAGCAGCCAGTTGTAGCCCAGAACGGCTGGAACTGCTACCAGCAGACCGAACGCGGTCATGATCAGCGCGGCGCCCACAGGACCTGCCACTTTGTCGATCGACGCGTTACCGGACATACCGATTGCGGTCAGCGCGTGGTAAATACCCCAAACGGTACCGAACAGACCGATGAACGGTGCGGTCGAACCAACGGTTGCCAGGAAGGACAGGCCATCGGACAGACGGGACTGCACTTTGTCGACAGCGCGCTGCACGGACATGGTCACCCAGGTCGACAGGTCGATTTGTTCCAGCAGGGCGCCATCGTGGTGTTGGGTAGCCTTGGTGCCGGTTTCAGCGATGAAGCGGAATGGGGAACCTTCGGTCAGGGTGGCGGTGCCAGCAGCGATCGAGGATGCTTTCCAGAACTTGTTAGCGGCTTCTTTCTGCTGCTTGAAGATCTTCTGTTGGTCGATCAGCTTGGTCACGATGATGTACCAGGAGCCGATGGACATGATCGACAGGATGATCAGGGTAGCGCGGTCAACGATACCACCGTCCCACACGGCAGCGATGCCGAACGGGGATTCCACTTCTTCTTTGGCGCCTGGCGCAGCTGGAGCAGCTGGAGCGGCTGCTGCGTCGGCTGCTGGTGCTGCTGCCGCGTCAGCTGCTGGAGCTGCAGGTGCGTCAGCGGCAGGAGCCGAAGCGGCTGCCGAGGCAGGAGCGTCAGCCATAGCTGGCGCGCTTACCAGGGCGGTAGCTGCGGTCACCGAGAACAGCACAGCGGCCAGTACAGCGGACAAACGGGTATTCTTAAACATGCTTCCTCCAAATTTGAAAAATTATCAGTTCGCTGGCTTAAACGACAACGGACTTACTTAGTTGCGAGACGGTGCTTTGTCTCTGGTTTATTCCAGCGTCCAGACATACTGCATCTGTTGCCAGGTTTCTTGCGGTTTGCCGTCCACGGTGGCCGGCTTGAATTTGCACTTGGAGATGCCGTTCACGGCAGCCTTGTCCAAATCACGGAAACCACTAGATTTCACTACTTTCGAATCGCCTACACGGCCGTCCGCACTGATAAGGAACGACAGGGTAACCACGCCGGTTTCTTCGTTACGCAGCGACGACTTCGGCCACTCTGGCTTGGCGCAGGTGCTGAAGTCGACCACAGCCGCAGTCTTCACACCAGTTGCCGCAGGGGCAGGAGGTGCTGGCGGAGCTGCTGGCGGTGCGGGACGAATATCCGTGGTGGCTGGCTTCACGTTGGTCGCGTTGGCGATCACGTTCTGCGCTGGCGGCGGTTGCTGCACGTTCACTTCGACCGGAGGAATGAATGGCGGTGGTGGTGCCTTCATCTCAGGAGGAGGTGGCGGTGGCGGCAGTTCTTTTGGCGGAGGCGGGGCTACCTCCTCGATGATCTTGGTCTCCACCGGTTCGATCATCTTGCTGATCATACGCTTGCCCAGGCCGGATACGATGCCGTAACCGACTACAAGGTGCAGCACTATTACGAACGCAATGCCCGTATAGCTCTTTTTCCCGGCAATTTTCTCGTTATCACTGAAATTCATGCCTGCTTTCTCCAATACCAACTCTTTGTGTTGCTACTTTAAACCCCCAAAATGGCGACACAAAACCACCAGCCGCATCCGGGACGTCGGCGAATTATACATACGAATTTTGGATTTTTGCATAGAATTTTGACCGTAAAACCGTTTAAATTTCATGCCCTTAGCCCCATATTAGCAGGCTAGCCCCGGATGGTCGCTAGAGCATCTGGCAGAAAAAGCAAGAGAAAATTGAGTATTTTTTCGCCCGTGCGATTGATCTTCATCAGTTTTTCGCGAACACGGAAGATTCCTCGGCAACTTCGTTGACGAGGCAGAGGAAATTTGGCGAAGTGTGTTGCTTCGACGAAACTCTGTCAAAACGCGCTTGGTCAGATTACCCGGTTACGCTTTTCGCGCTTGCACTCAATGGTGCTGACGACCTGGCCATCCGGCGCAACCGTGTCCAGGTGCACGTCGAATCCCCACAGCCGGGCCACATGTTTCATGACTTCCTGCGCCTGCTGGTTCAGGGGACGGCGATTGTACTGCGTGTGGCGCAGTGTCAGGGCGCGGTCGTCGCGGGTATTCACCGACCACACCTGTATATTGGGCTCGCGGTTGCCCAGGTTGTACTGGTCGGCCAGCATTTGCCGCACGTAGCGGTAGCCCAGTTCATCATGGATGGCCGAGACAGCCAGCTTGTCATTCTTGTCGTCATCTAATACAGCAAAGAAGTGGAACTCGCGGATCAGGCGCGGCGAAAGGTACTGGGCGATAAAGCTTTCGTCTTTGAAATTGCGCATCGCGAAGTCGAGCGTCTTCTTCCAGTCGCTGCCGGCGATATCGGGGAACCACTCGCGGTCTTCCTGGCTCGGGTTCTCGCAGATTCGTCTGATGTCTGACATCATGGCGAAACCAAGGGCGTAGGGATTGATACCGTTGTAGTAGGGGCTGTGTACCGGCGGCTGGTACACCACATTGGTGTGGCTCTTCAGGAATTCCATCATGAAGCCATCGCCCACCACGCCCTCGTCGTAGAGCTGGTTGAGGATGGTGTAGTGCCAGAAGGTGGCCCAGCCCTCGTTCATCACCTGGGTCTGGCGCTGCGGGTAGAAGTACTGGCTGATTTTGCGCACGATGCGCACCACCTCGCGCTGCCAGGGTTCCAGTAGCGGCGCGTACTTCTCTATAAAGTAGAGCAGGTTTTCTTCCGGTTCCTGCGGGAAGCGCGGCGCCGGCTTGTCCACCGCTTCCTCCTCGCGCCGCGGCACGGTGCGCCACAGTTCATTGATCTGCGACTGCAGGTAGGCTTCGCGCTCTTTCTGTTTCAAGTGTTCCTGCGCCAGCGACAGCTTGGCCGGGCGCTTGTAACGGTCCACGCCATAGTTCTGGATCGCGTGGCAGGAGTCGAGCAGCAGCTCCACCGCGTCGATGCCGTGCCGCTGCTCGCACTCGGTGATGTAGTTCTTGGCGAACAGCATGTAATCGATGATGGCGTCGGCATCGGTCCAGGTGCGGAACAGGTAGTTGCCCTTAAAGAATGAATTGTGCCCGTAGGCAGCGTGGGCAATCACCAGCGCCTGCATGGTCAGGCTGTTTTCCTCCATCAGGTAGGCGATGCAGGGATTGGAGTTGATGACGATCTCATACGCCAGCCCCATTTGCCCGCGCTTATAGCCTTTCTCGGTAGACAGGAAGTGCTTGCCGAAGGACCAGTGCGCATAGGACACCGGCATGCCGACCGAGGTGTAGGCATCCATCATTTGCTCGGCGGTAATGATCTCGAGCTGGTTGGGGTAGGTGTCGAGGCCGAAGGTGTGCGCCACGCGGCGGATTTCCTCGTGCGCCTGCTCGATCAGCTCGAAAGTCCACTCCGACTGCTCCGGCAGGGCGCGGGGATGCGGCGGGCGTTTGGTCATCTGGTTCATTTTGGCTGCTTCTTGAACAGTTCGCGGAACACCGGGTAAATGTCGGCCGGCGTGACTATCTTCTGCATCGCGAAGTGCGGATGGTATTCCGGCACCTGCGAGTATTGCTCCCACAGGTTTTGCGGCGGGCCGTCGGTGATCTCGACATAGGTGTAGTACTGCACCTTGGGCATGATGGTGTTGACCAGCAGTTGCCGGCACAGCACGGAATCGTTGTCCCAGTTGTCGCCGTCGGAGGCCTGCGCCACATAGGCGTTCCAGCTGCCGCCGCCGAAGCGTTCGTCGAGCACCTTGTTCAGCAGGTGCAGGGCGGAGGACACCACGGTGCCGCCCGATTCGCGCGAATGGAAGAATTCATTCTCATCCACCTCCGAGGCGGCCGTGTGGTGGCGGATGAAGACCACCTCGATCTTGTCGTACACCCGCTTGAGGAAGAGGTAGAGCAGGATGAAGAAGCGCTTGGCGGTGTCCTTGCGCTGCTCGTCCATCGAGCCCGACACGTCCATGATGCAGAACATCACCGCCTGCGTCATCGGCTTGGGCACCTTGATGCGGTTCGAATAGCGCAGGTCGAACGGGTCGATATAGGGAATGGCCAGCAGGCGCGTGTGCAGGTGGTGGATCAGCTTCTTCAGCTCGATTACCTGCGGGTCGTCCAGCGGCGCGCCGGCCACCAGCAACTCCTCCAGCTCGCGTTCGGCTTCGATCAGGCGCTTGCGCGAAGAACCGCCGACGGCGATGCGCCGGCCCAGGGCGCCGCGCAGGGAGCGCAGCACGTGGATGTTGGACGGCGTACCGGACATATTGTAGCCGGCGCGCTGCTGCTTGAACTCGGTGGTGGCGGTCAGCTGGGTCTTGACCATATGCGGCAATTCCAGGTCCTCGAAGAAGTAGTTCATGAATTCTTCGCGCGACAGTTCGAAGATGAAATCATCCTCGCTGGCCTGGTCGCTGTTGCCCGCGCGGCCACGGCCGCTGCCGCCGCCGCCTTTGGGGCGGTTGATCTGGTCGCCTTTCTGGTACTCCTGGTTGCCCGGGTTGACCACTTCCCACACCCCGCCATGGGCGTGCCCGAACGAAGGTTCGTTCACGTCCTTGACGGGAATGGACACCTTCTCGCCATTCTCGATGTCGGTAATCGAGCGCCCCTTGATGGCGCGCCCGACCGCATCCTTGATCTGGCCCTTGTACCGCCGCAAAAAACGTTCGCGGTTGATCGCGGACTTGTTCTTGCCCTGCAAACGTCGGTCGATGAGGTAAGTCATGTGCCTCCTGCCTGCTTGATTGGCGCGTCCTGATTATCCACCTAATTAAATCAGGACGACTTCCTCACGCGCAGATACCATTCGCACAGCAGCCGGACCTGCTTGGCCGTGTAACCCTTTTCCACCATGCGCGCCACGAAGTCGGCGTGCTTGTTGGCGTCCTCGGCACTGGCCTTGGCGTTGAAGGAAATCACCGGTAGCAGTTCCTCGGTATTGGAGAACATTTTTTTCTCGATCACCGTGCGGAATTTCTCGTAACTGGTCCAGGCCGGGTTCTTGCCGCCATGGTTGGCGCGCGCCCGCAGGCCGAAGTTGACGATCTCGTTGCGGAAATCTTTCGGGTTCGAAATCCCGGCCGGCTTCTCGATCTTCTCCAGCTCGTTGTTCAGCGACTCGCGGTCGAAGCTCTCGCCGGTGTCCGGGTCGCGGTATTCCTGGTCCTGGATCCAGAAGTCGGCAAAGGTCACGTAGCGGTCGAAGATGTTCTGCCCGTATTCCGAGTAGCTTTCCAGGTAGGCGGTCTGGATTTCCTTGCCAATGAACTCGACATAGCGCTGGGCCAGGTGCTCTTTTATATAGGAGAAGTACTTTTGCTCGGTCTCCGGTGGGAATTGCTCGCGCTCGACTTGTTGTTCCAGCACGTAGAGCAGGTGCACCGGATTGGCCGCCACCTCGGTCGAGTCGAAGTTGAACACTTTCGACAGGATCTTGAAGGCGAAGCGGGTCGACAAGCCGTTCATGCCCTCGTCGACCCCGGCGTAGTCGACGTATTCGTGCAGCGACTTGGCTTTGGGGTCGGTGTCCTTCAGGTTCTCACCGTCGTACACCAGCATTTTGCTGAAGATGCTGGAGTTTTCCGGCTCCTTCAGGCGCGACAGGATGGCGAACTGCGACATCATGCGCAGGGTGCCGGGGGCGCAGGGCGCCTTGTCGAGCGAGGAGTTGTGCAGCAGCTTCTCGTAAATCTTGATCTCGTCGGTGACGCGCAGGCAGTACGGCACCTTGACGATATAGATACGGTCGAGGAATGCCTCGTTGTTGCGGTTGTTCTTGAAGCTCTTCCACTCCGACTCGTTCGAGTGCGCCAGGATGATGCCCTCGAAGGGAATGGCGCCGAAGCCCTCGGTGCCCTTGTAATTGCCTTCCTGGGTGGCGGTCAGCAGCGGGTGCAGCACCTTGATCGGCGCCTTGAACATCTCGACGAATTCCATCAGGCCCTGGTTGGCCAGGCACAGGCCGCCGGAGTAGCTGTAGGCGTCCGGATCGTCCTGCGAATAGTCTTCCAGCTTGCGGATGTCGACCTTACCCACCAGGGAGGAGATGTCCTGGTTGTTCTCGTCGCCTGGTTCGGTCTTGGAAATGGCCACCTGCTTCAACACCGACGGGTAGCGCTTGACCACGCGGAACTGGTTGATGTCGCCATTGAATTCGTGCAGGCGTTTGACGGCCCAGGGCGAGGGGATATTGCGCAGGTAGCGGCGCGGGATGCCGTAATCCTCTTCCAGGATGGTACCGTCCTCCACCTCGTTGAACAGGCCCAGCGGCGACTCATTCACCGGCGAACCTTTCAGGCAGTAGAAAGGCACTTCTTCCATCAGGGTCTTCAGTTTTTCTGCGATCGAGGACTTGCCGCCGCCGACCGGGCCCAGCAGGTAGAGGATTTGCTTGCGCTCTTCCAGCCCTTGTGCCGCGTGGCGGAAGTAGGCAACCACCTGCTCGATCACGTCCTCCATGCCGTAGAACTCACGGAAGGCCGGGTAAATCTTGATGACCTTGTTGGCGAAGATGCGCGACAGGCGCGTGTCGTTGCGCGTGTCGACCAGGGTGGGTTCGCCGATGGCAGCCAGCATGCGTTCGGCCGCCGAGGCGTAGGTCAGGCGGTCCTTTTTGCATAGCGCGAGATAGTCGGAGAGGGACATTTCCTCTTCCTTGGTGCGCTCATACCGTGCTGCGTAGTTGTCAAAAATGGTCATGTGAATGTCCTTTAATGAAAAATCTACTCGTCACATGGTCGGCAGTCGTAGCGTGGGCTGCAGGCCTGCGTCATTCGCGCCAGCTTGCCTGAGGTGCCAGGGATTGCCCGAGGCTCGGAGCTGGATCATTATTAGCCGGCGGGGGGATGGTTGCCGGGCTCGAAACGCATCTTACGTTGATGAAATTTATTATTGCTCTATTGGATGGAGAAGTAAAGCTAGCTCTGGCCCCCGCGCGCGTTGGCACCACAGTAGCACGGCTGGCTCGACTCTGCAGCACACTTAATTGCCCGCCGAATTGCAGTAAGATGGCACACCTAGCCAGCAGCCTGAGAGAACAAAAAATGACCATCCAAATGCGCGCCATCGTGCAGAACATGCCGAAAGCGGAACTGCACATCCATATCGAAGGCTCGCTTGAGCCCGAACTGATCTTCGCCCTGGCGGAACGCAATGGCGTCCAGCTGGCCTACCCGTCGGTGGAGGCGCTGCGCGCCGCCTACGCCTTCACCGACCTGCAATCCTTCCTCGACATTTACTATGCCGGCGCCAGCGTGCTGCTCAAGGAGCAGGATTTTTATGACATGACGGCGGCCTACCTGCAACGCGCCCAGGCCGACCATGTGCGCCATACGGAAATTTTCTTCGACCCGCAAACCCACACCGCGCGCGGCGTGCCGATGGCCGATGTGATCAATGGCATCCACCGCGCCTGCCAGGACAGCCCGGTGAGCGCCGAACTGATCCTGTGCTTCCTGCGCCACTTGAGCGAAGAGGACGCTATTGCCACCCTGGACGCCGCGCTGCCGTACCGTGATAAGTTGATCGGCGTCGGCCTCGATTCCTCCGAGGTGGGCCACCCGCCGGAAAAATTCGCCCGCGTCTTCGCCCGTTGCCGCGACCTGGGCCTGCACCTGGTGGCGCATGCCGGCGAGGAGGGGCCGCCGGCCTATATCGCCACCGCCGTCGACCTGCTCAAGGTGGAGCGCATCGACCACGGCGTGCGCTGCCTGGAAGATCCGGCCCTGACGCGCCGCCTGGCCGCGCTGCGCATGCCGTTGACGGTGTGCCCGCTGTCCAATACCAAATTGCGCGTGTTCGACCAGATGCGCGACCACAACCTGCTGCAGTTGCTCGATGCCGGCCTGGTGGCGATGGTCAATTCCGACGACCCGGCCTATTTCGGCGGCTATCTGAACGACAATTTCGTGGCCGTGTTCGACGCGCTGCCGCTCGGCCTGGCGCACGCCCACCAGCTGGCGCGCAACAGCTTTGAAGCCGCCTTCCTGCCGGCGGCCGAGAAGCAGCGCTTCCTGGACGAAGTCGATACCTATTTTTCCGCTTTTAACGTGGTCTGATCAATGTTCAAACAAGCCTTGAGGATGACGGCGCGCGACTGGCGCGCCGGGCAATTGCGCTTTTTGCTGGTGGCGCTGGTGGTGGCGGTGGCGGCCATGTCGGCGGCCGGCTTCTTTATCGACCGCCTGCGCGCCGGCCTGAACCGCGACGCCCACCAGTTGCTGGGCGCCGATATGGTGGCGGCCTACGACAACCCGATCCCCGCCGCCTGGCGCGCGGAAGCGCAGCGGCGCGGCCTGCGGGTGGCGGAAACCATGGCCTTCCCCAGCATGGCCCAGAGCGGGGAGGGCGCCGCCGCGCGCTCGGTGCTGGTGTCGCTCAAAGCAGTCAGCGCCGAATACCCGCTGCGCGGCCGCGTCAAGGTCAGCACCGACCTGGCCCAGGCCAGCGCGAGCATCGGCACCCCGGCGCCGGCCGCGCCGGCCGCAGGCACGGTCTGGATCGACCCCGCGCTGGCCGGCACCTTGGACGTGGCCATCGGCGACACCTTGCAGCTGGGCGACAAGCAATTCCGCGTGACGCAGCTGATTGCCGCCGAACCGGATCGTGGCGGCGGCTTCATCAATTTCGCCCCGCGCGTCTTCGTCCCCATATCAGACATGGCCGCCACCAACCTGGTGCAGGAAGGCTCGCGCATCGGCTACCGCCTGCTGGTGGCCGCTAACGACGCCAGCGCCAAGCCGGCGCAGGAATACGGCGAATGGCTGCGCGCCCTGGTCAAGAAAGACAATGTGCGCGGCGTGCGCATCGAGTCGCTGGAAGAAGGGCGGCCGGAAATGAACGCCACGCTGGACCGCGCCGACCGCTTCCTGTCCCTGGTCGGCCTGCTGTCGGCCATGCTGGCCGCCGTCGCCGTGGCCATGGCCGCGCGCCGCTTCATGCAGCGCCACCTCGACTCCTGCGCCATGCTGCGCTGCCTGGGGCTGACGCAGAACCAGGTGACGGTGATCTACCTGGTGGAATTCCTGCTGGTCGGCCTGGCCGGCAGCGCGCTCGGCGTGCTGGTAGGCTTTGGCGCCCATTATGTGCTGATCGAGCTGCTGGGCAGCCTGGTCGGCGCCGATATCCCACCGCCTTCGCTGCTGCCGGCGCTGCAAGGCCTGGCCACCGGCATGCTGCTGTTGGCCGGCTTCGCCCTGCCACCCATCCTGCAACTGCGCAACGTGCCGCACAACCGCGTGATCCGGCGCGAGCAGGCCGCGCCCAAGCCGGCCGCGCTGGCCACCTATGGCCTGGGCATTGCCGCCTTCGGCGCGCTGCTGCTGTGGCAATCGAATGACGTCACGCTGGCCGCCATGACCGGCGGCGGCTTCCTGGCCGGCTTCGCCCTGTTCGCCCTGGTGGCCTGGCTCGGCCTGCAAGCCCTGCGCCCGCTGCGCAACGCCTTCCCGCAGCAAGCCTGGCGCTTCGCCGTCACCTCCCTGCGGCGCCGACCCGGCGCCACCGTGGTGCAGGTGGTTTCGCTTTCGCTCGGCCTGATGGCGCTGCTGCTGCTGACCGTGGTGCGCGGCGACCTGATGACGACCTGGCGCAACACCATGCCGCCGGACGCGCCGAACCGCTTCATCATCAATATCCAGCCCGACCAGAAGGACGCCATCGCCAGCCGCCTGCAAGCGGCCGGCGTGAAAGAGCTGCCGCTGTATCCGATGATCCGTGGCCGCCTGCTGGCCGTGAACGGCAAGGTCATCACGCCCGACACCTACAGCGACGAGCGCGCGCGCGGCCTGGCCGAACGCGAATTCAACCTGTCCACCATGAGCGAGCTGCCGGCGCAGAACCAGGTCACCGCCGGCAAGTGGGCAATGCAAGGGCAGGCGGGCGAAGCCTCGGTGGAAGAGGGCCTGGCCAAGACCCTGGGGCTGAAATTGGGTGACAGCATCCGCTTCGATATCGCCGGCTCGCCGGTGGAAGCGCAGATCACCAGCCTGCGCAAGCTGGAATGGGGCTCGATGCGCGTGAATTTCTTCGTCATCCTGAACCCGGCCCTGATGGCCGACACTCCGCAAACCTATATCACCGCCTTCCATATGCCGGCGGGCGGCGCCAACGCCGGCACCGCGCTGTCGCGCGAATTCCCGAACCTCACCATCATCGATGTGGGCGGCGTGGTGCGCCAGGTGCAATCGGTGCTTGAGCAAGTGGTCCAGGCCGTGGAATTCCTGTTTGCCTTTACCCTGTTGTCGGGCGTGCTGGTGCTGTATGCCGCGCTGATGGGATCGCAGGACGAACGGCGCCGCGAAGCCGGCCTGCTGCGCGCCCTGGGCGCCACCCGGCGCCAGCTCTCGCAAGCGCAGTTGATTGAATTTATGCTGGTGGGTGGGGTTGGCGGCCTGTTGGCCGCCACCGGCGCCGGCTTGATGGGATGGGGGCTCGCCACCTACCAGTTCAAATTCCCCTGGACCATCAGCATTTGGGTCTGGGTCGCCGGCCTGGTGGCGGGCGCCCTGTGCGCCGTGCTCGGCGGTTGGCTCGGGCTGCGCAACGTCCTCAATCAGCCACCGCTGCAAACCCTGCGCGAAGCCTGAAGCCAGGCCCACCCGCTAGCCCGCTGGCCAGCTTAAGCGGCCAGCGGCGGGGTGTGCTGGCGCAGGAATTCAGCGTAGGGGGTGGGCTCGATGTCGAGCAGGGCGGGCTCGATGTCGAACAGCGCCCAGTAGTAGGTCTCGAGGCCGTGGCATACCTGCGGCTCCTTGCAGTAACGGTGCCAGTGCTGGCCCACTTCGTCGGAGTACATGCCGTCCGGCGGGAAGAAGGGCAGGATGCGCTTTTCTTCCAGCGCTTCCAGCAACGAAGCCGGGGCCCGGCTGTCGCGCGCCATTTCCACCTGGGACTGGTAACCGCGTTCCGTCTCCACCACCATCAGCTTGGCCGCGCCGTCGGCATTGAAGAACAGCACGCCACTCGGCGCTGGGAACAGGTAGTGCTCGACAAAGCCCTGTTCGCGGTACAGGCGTTGCACCACCTGCGCCAGCGCGCCGCAGCGCAGGAAGCTGAATTCGTGCAGCACCAGCATTTCCAGCAGGGTCTCCGACTGCTCGCGGAAGAAGGCTTTCTGCAGCGCCGCCACTTCCTCCTCCAGCCGGTCCAGCGCATCGTCGGCGCTCTTTTTGATGTAGCGGTCGATCAGGCCCCGGTTGAAGGCGTCCACCGCAATCTTTTCGTCGGCCTGGCCGGTAAACAGGATCTTCTTGCAAGGCAGGTGCTGGATCGCCTGGCAGAAGGCCACGCCGTTCATCTGCGGCATCGAGTAGTCAACCACCAGCACCGAGGGGATGGAAAAGCGCTGGCGCTGGCCGGAAATGCGGTAAATGCGCTCCAGGTCCACCGCCACGTTGCGCTGCTCGGCCGATTGGTTGGGATTGTCGAAATCCACCTGCAAGGGCAGCTCACTGCTGCGGGCGTTCTTCTTGAACCATTCCAGGGCCTGCAGCGGGTCGTGGAAGCACACGCTGGCTTGCATTGGGTCGAGCTGGAACACCAGGCTATGCAGGAAGGTGTCGCTGTCGTCCACCAGGACGGTCATGGTGGGGTGGGCGTAAACGGGCAGTTTCATGGTTCAGCGGCTGGCAGATAAAGGAAATTCGAGCACAAAGATAGCATACGCATGCTCGCGGGAGACACAATGTAGTCGCGCATCCCACGCATGCATCACCTGGCGGCACAATGCCAGGCCGATGCCGGCGCCATTATGCTCCGGGTAGGCGAAGAAGCGTTGGAAAATCAGCGGCAGGTGGCGCGGGGCGATGCCGCAGCCGGTATCGATCACCAGCAGGCGCGGCGGGCTGCGTGTGCCGTCGATCACGATCCGCACGCGCCCCTTGCCGGCGCGCTGCACCGACTGTATGGCATTGCGCAGCAGGTTCAGTAACAGCATGATGGCCAGTTCGTTCTGGCCGCCGAAGCGGAAATCGCTGCGCACCTGTAGCGCCACTTGCTGGCGCTGGGCCTCGCCGGTGAAGGGGTAGCGGCGCAGGGCCGACTCCACCGTGTCGAGCATGGAGACGGTTTCGCGCGGGTCGAGTTTTTGCCGTACCGCTTGCGCGCTCAGCAGGAACAGGTCGATCATGTGGTTCATGTGGCGCACCTCGTACTGCATGCGCCCCAGCGCCTGGCGCATGACGGGGCTATCTTGCCCACTGCGCTGCTGCAAGCGCGACAGGCCGCGCACATTGGCATCCAGGCTGGCCAGTGGCGTGCGCATTTCGTGTGCGACGGCGCCCAGGCCCTCGCCCAGGCCCTCCAGTTTTTCCTCCTCCAGTGCTTTGCGGCTCAGGGAGAACACCCACATCCAGCACACCAGGAACAGCTGCGCCGGCAGCAGCTGCAGCGCTTCCTGCGACAGCAGCGTGGCGCCGCCACCCAGCAAGCCGGCCAGCAGCAGCGCCGCCGCGATGCCGGCCGCGCCCACCCGCAAGGCCCGGCGGAAGTCAAAGTGGAACAGGGCCACCAGCATCACCAGCATCACCTGCGACCAGGCGGCGTTGGCGCCGTTCATCAGGAACATGAAAGTGCAGAAGAAGGGCAACTCAAAGGTGATCAGCAGCAGGGTGTAGCGGTCGCGCTGCCGGTGGGGCAGTTTGCGCGCCAGCAGGCCGCCCGCGGCCAGCAGGGTGCCGAGTGCGCGCAGCGGCAGGCTTTCGTAGGGTTGCGGCAGCAGCCAGGCGAAGAGGCCGTAATACAGGGGAAAGCAGATGATGCCCAGCCAGCTCAGGGCAGCCAGGCGCAAGTCGGCAATTTCTTCGGCGCTGCGGGCACGCAGCACTGATCTGATCAGGCGTGGAATCATCTTTTCATGATGGCGGTTTGTCCTGCGGATTTGCGTGGTATCAGCACGAAGCTTGATCCACATCAATACGTCCATGCGCTATCATTATCCATATGAATGAAGAATCACGCACCCTTTATGACGTTATCGGCGGCGAAACCAAGCTGCGCGAGATGGTCGACCGTTTTTATGACTTGATGGAGCTGGAGCCGGAATTCGCCGGCATCCGCGCCATGCACCCGCCCGGCACCGACGGCTCGCGCGACAAGCTGTTCTGGTTCCTGAGCGGCTGGATGGGCGGGCCGGACCTGTTTATCGAGCGTTTTGGCCACCCGCGCCTGCGCGCGCGCCACCTGCCGTTCGCGGTCGGCTCCAGTGAGCGCGACCAGTGGCTGCGCTGCATGGCGTGGGCCATGCAGGATGTCGGTATTGCCGAAGACCTGCGCCTGCGTCTGATGGAATCCTTCTACCAGACCGCCGACTGGATGCGGAACAAGGCCGATTGATGGAGTTAACTATCCTGCTGGCGCTGGCCGCCGTCATCCTCCTCCTGCAAATCGTCACGCTGTTGCGCAGCCGTGGCACCGACGTGGCCGACCAACTGGACCGGGTGGAACGTGAAGTGCGCCTGCAGCTACAGGCCACCGCCCAGGCGCAGCGCCAGGAAATGGGCAATATGCTGGCCCAATCGCACGCGGCCACCGTGCAGCAGCTGGAAACCATGCGGCGCCAGATCGAGGTGCTGACCGAATCGAACACGCGCCGCCTGCTCGAAGTACGCGTGGCGCTGGAAACCAAGATGCGCGAGCTGCAGGCTGATAACGGCGCGCGGCTGGAGGAAATGCGCAAGACGGTCGATGAAAAACTGCATGAAACGCTGGAGACGCGCCTGACCGAATCGTTCCGCCAGGTGTCGGAGCGGCTGGAGCGCGTGCACCAGGGCCTGGGCGAGATGCAGCAATTGGCGCTGGGCGTGGGCGACCTGAAACGCGTGCTGACCAATGTCAAGACGCGCGGCACCTGGGGTGAAGTGCAGTTGGAAATGCTGCTGGAGCAGATCCTGACGCCGGAGCAGTATGCGAAAAACGTCGAGACCGTGCCCGGCACCAATGCGCGCGTCGAGTTCGCCCTCAAGCTGCCAGGCCAGAAAGAGGGCGGGGCGCCGGTCTGGATGCCGATCGATGCCAAGTTCCCGAAAGAGCAGTACGAGCGCCTGCTGGAAGCGGCCGACCGCGCCGACGCCGAAGCGGTGGCCGCCGCCGGCCGCGAGCTGGAACGCGCGGTGCGCAACGAGGCGCGCACCATCGCCGAGAAGTACCTGTCGCCGCCGATGACGACCGATTTCGCCATCCTGTTCCTGCCGACCGAAGGCTTGTACGCGGAAGTGATGCGCCGTCCCGGCCTGGCCGATGAACTGCAGCGCGTGAATCGCGTCAGCATCGCCGGCCCGTCCACCCTGAGCGCGCTGCTGAATAGCCTGCAAATGGGCTTCCGTACGCTGGCGCTGGAAAAGCGTTCTTCGGAAGTGTGGCAGGTGCTGGGCGCGGTGAAGACCGAGTTCGCCAAGTTCGGCGATGTGCTGGCCGCCACCAAGACCACCCTGGAGCGCGCCGCCCGCAATATCGAATCGGCCGAGGTGCGCAGCCGCCAGATGGCGCGCAAACTGAAGTCCGTGGAAGCCTTGCCGGCCGAAGCGGCCCTGCTGATGCTGGGCGCAGGCGAGGGAACCGACGCCGCCGATGCCGCCGATGCCGATGTCGGCACCGATAGCGCGGCCTGAGCGATGAAGCGCCTGGCCTGCCTGGGGATTGTCTTGCTACTGCCCGTAGCGGCTGTTGCCCAGGCCGAAGCCCAGGCCGAAGACCTTGCGCCGACCGCCGCCAGGCTCGCCATCCGCCCACGCGTGGATGCAGCCAGCCTGCCCCGGGAGCGCGATAGTTTTGGCCGTCTACTGGCCGCGCCCCGCCCGCAAACCGCCGCCGCGCGCGCGCTGGACCAGGCCTGGAAGAAGGATGCCGCCGAAGCCAACCTGAAAGCGTGGTCGGAAATCCTCATCAAATGCCAGCAGGCCACCAATCCCGCCTGGACCACCGCCATCATGCGCAGCGAGGCGCAGCAGGCCCACTGCTACCGGTACTAGGCTATATTTGTGTGCGCCGGCCACGGATTTCGTAGGCCGGGTTCCAGGTTGCGATGCTGTCGTCATCCAGCTTGATCGCGTCCGTTGAGAACGTAAACATGGAATACAGGAGGGGCCAGTCGATCGGCTGCGCGAGCAGCAGATGATGGCCCTCCTTGTCGACGTACCAGCCATCACCAACGACGCTGTTGCCGTTTTCAATCAGGGCTTCCAGCACGGCGTCGAAGCTGGCCTTGGAGTCATCGACCAGGCGCTTCACTAGACCAATCCCTCGAACAGCAGCACGTCCACCATATCGCCTTGCGCGACATTGCCTTGCTCGTCGTGCAGCACCAGCATGCAGTTGGCCTCCGACATGGAACGCAGGATGCCCGAGCCTTGTGCACCCGTGATGCGCACTTCGCGCGTGCCATCGGGGGCGGTGGACAGGATGCCGCGCTGGTATTCGGTGCGGCCAGTTTTCTTGCGGATCGCTTGCGCCGAGCGCACCCGCAGCGGCTGGTCGGCGGGCGCCTCGGCGCCCATCATGCGCAGCAGGGCGTGACGGGCGAAGAAGTAGAAGCTGACCATGACCGCCACCGGATTGCCCGGCAGGCCGAACAGGTAGGCGCTCTGGCCATTGGAGCGAATGCGGCCGAAGGCCAGCGGCCGTCCCGGCCGCATATTGATTTTCCAGAAATGCACGTCGCCCACGGCGGCCATCACCTGTTTGGTGTAGTCGGCCGCGCCGACCGATACGCCACCCGAGGTGATCACGGCATCGGCGCACTCGCAGGCGCTGCGCAGCGCGGCTTCCAGCGATGCGGCGTCGTCCTTGACGATGCCCATGTCGACGATATCGCAGCCAAGCCGCTGCAGCATGCCGAACAAGGTGTAGCGGTTGCTGTCGTACACACAGCCTTCCGCCAGCGGCTCGCCGATCGAGCGCAGTTCGTCGCCGGTGGAGAAGAAGGCCACGCGCAGGCGGCGCTGCACCGGCACTTCGGCCAGGCCGAGCGAGGCCACCAGGCCCAGGTCGGCCGGGCGCAGCAGCTTGCCCTTGCGCAGGGCGGGCATGCCGGCGGCCAGGTCCTCGCCCTTGAAGCGGCGGTTATCGCCGCTGCGCACCGTATTGGGCGCGATGGTCACGGCCACATCGCTCAGGTCGGCCGCCAGTTCCTGCGGCAACACGCTGTCGCAACCGTCCGGCATGACGCCGCCGGTCATGATGCGTACGCATTCGCCCGGCCCCGGCTTGAGCGCGGTGGGGCGGCCGGCAAGGGCGGTGCCGATCACCTTGAGCGTGGTGTTGGCATCGGCCTTGAGCTGGCTGCCGGCAAAGGCGTAACCATCCATGGCGGAGTTGTCGTGCGCCGGCACATTGATCGGCGAAATCACGTCTTCCGCCAGCACCCGGTCCAGCGCGCTGCGCAGGGCCACCTTTTCGACGCCGCGCACCGGCTGGACGAAGTCGCGGATGATGCGCTGCGCGCTGCGCACCGGCAGCGCATCCGGATCGTAGGCGGACAGGCAGCTTGCCACGTCTTTCAATGCAGGGTTGGCGGCAGCTTCTTCTTCCTTTTGCAGCTCGGCCAGGGTGTTGATGTTGCGGAAGGCGCCAGCATCGCTGAACAGTACCTCCGCCACCTTGATCGATGGGTACCAGCCATCCATGCGGCGCGCGCCGCTGGCGAGATAGGCGTTGAGGGCCGGCAGGGCGCTCTTGCGCACCAGGCAGAACACGGGATGCAGTTGGGTGTGCGCGGCGCCGCTGTCGTCGCTTTCCAGCGTGGCGGCGACAGCCAGCTCGGCGCCCTGCGCTTGCAGCGCATCGTACAGGCGCTGTGCCAGGTCGGCCGGCAGGAAGGGCGAGTCGCAGGGCGCGCTCAACAGCAGGTCGGTGGCGCAGTGGCGCAAGCCGGTTTGCAGGCCGGCCAGCGGGCCTTCGTAGCCTTCCAGTTCGTCTGGCACGACCGGCGCGCCCAGCGCGCTGTAGGCGCCCAGGTTGCGGTTGGCATTGATGGTGACGCTGGCCGCCTGGGGCGCCAGCCGTTGCAGCACGTGGGCCGCGAGGGGCAAGCCGCGGAAGGGTTGCAGTCCTTTGTCGACGCGGCCCATGCGGGTGGCGCGGCCGCCCGCCAGGATGATTGCGCTGATACTTTCCATGTACTGCTTATCCCCCGATGTATGACATTTCGACCTTGCGCTTGGCGCCTTGCACCAGGCCGTCGGTATTGATGGTGCGCAGTTCCGAGTAGCGGTCGCTGCGCACGCGCCATAGGGCGCCGACGGCGGCCGAGATTTCGGCGTCGTTGCGGCCGTCGCGCAGCAGGGCGCGCAAGTCGTGGCCGCGCGAGGCGAACAGGCAGGTGTACAGTTTGCCCTCGGTCGACAGGCGGGCGCGCGAACAGTCCTTGCAGAAGGCCTGGGTGACGCTGGAAATCACGCCGATCTCGCCGCCGCCGTCGGTGTAGCGCCAGCGTTCGGCGGTTTCGCCGGCGTAGTTCGGGTCAACCGGCGCCAGCGGCATGTCGGCGCCGATCATGCGCACCACCTCGGCCGATGGCACCACGTCGCGCATATTCCAGCCGTTTGAGCTGCCCACGTCCATGAATTCGATAAAGCGCAGGATCACCGGCGAACCTTTGAAGTGGCGTGCCAGCGGCAGGACTTCCTGCTGGTTCATGCCGCGCTTGACGACGGTATTCACCTTGACCGGGCCCAGGCCGGCCTGGTGCGCCACCTCGATCCCGTGCAGCACGTCGGCCACGGCGAAGTCGACGTCGTTCATGCGTTTGAAGACGGCGTCGTCCAGCGCGTCGAGCGAGACGGTGACGCGCTTCAGGCCCGCATCTTTTAGCGACTGCGCCTTGCGCGCCAGCAGGGAGCCGTTGGTGGTCAGGGTGATGTCGAGCGGCTTGCCGCTCACGGTGCGCAGCCCGGCCAGCATTTCGACCAGCCGCTCCACGTTCTTGCGCAGCAGCGGTTCGCCGCCGGTCAGGCGGATCTTTTCCACGCCGTGTTCAATGAACAGGCGCGCCACGCGCGTGATTTCCTCGAAGGTCAGCAGGGCGTTATGCGGCAGGTACTGGTAGTCCTTGTCGAACACTTCCTTCGGCATGCAGTAGACGCAGCGGAAGTTGCAGCGGTCGGTGATGGAAATGCGCAGGTCATGCAGTGGACGGTCGAGCCGATCCCGCAGGCTGCCGTTGGGCGCCTCGAGGGTGGCGGGGATGGCCGGCGTCTGGCTGCGGCCATCATTCAGGAGGATGATTTTCTCGGTCATGCTTGGGTGTTCTGTTACACCCGGTACGATAGCACGATGCCAGCAATTGCACAGGCTATCAGTACGCGGATTGTTCCTTGCTTGAACCGCATCAAGGCGATGGCGGCTGCGGCGGCAATCCAGATGGCTGGCCATTCCCACTGGCGGGACGGATGGAAGACATGGATGCCGAAAAATAGTGCCAGGCTGGCAATCACGCCGACCACGGCGGCGGCGATGGCGGTGAGCGGCGCGGTCATGCGGATGTTGCCGCGCGTGGATTCGAGCAGCGGGCCGCCGGCCAGGATGAATACGAACGAGGGCACGAAGGTGAACCAGGCGGCGACCAGGGCGCCCAGCACGCCGGCCAGGGCGGGCTGGCCGGCGATGGCTTCATGCGTCCAGGCGCCGACAAAGCCGACGAAGGCGACCACCATGATCAGCGGGCCGGGTGTGGTCTCGCCCAGCGCCAGGCCGTCCACCATCTGGGCGGCGCTCAGCCATTGGAAGTGCTCGACGCCGCCCTGGTAGACGTAGGGCAGCACGGCGTAGGCACCGCCAAAGGTCATCAGGGCGGCCTTGCTGAAGAACCAGCCCATTTGCGCCAGCGTCTGGTCGGCGCCGAACAGCCAGGCCAGCAGCAGCCAGGCGCCCGCCATCAGGGCGATGCCGGCGGCGCCGGTGCGCGCCAGACCAGCCCAACTGAAGCGGGCGTGCGGCGGCGTCGGAGTGTGGTCGTCGATCAGTGCCGGCGGGTGGCTGGCGCCGGGGGCGGGCGTGGCGGCGTGGGCGCTGGCGCCGAGCGCGAAATAATGCGGGCGCAGGCGGCCGCCGATCCAGCCGAGCAGGGCGGCGCTAGCGACAATGGCGGGGAAGGGCAGTTGCAGCACGCTAATGGCGAGGAAGGCGGCCAGGGCGATGGCGGCCAGCTGGCCGTTGCGCAGGGTGCGTTGGCCGATGCGCCAGGCGGCGGCCAGCACGATCGCGACCACGGCGGGCTTCATGCCGTACAGCACGCCGGCCACGGCGGGCAGGCTGCCGTAAGCCATATATACCCAGGACAGGGCGATCAGCAGCAGGAGTGAGGGCAGTACGAACAGGATGCCGGCGATGATGCCGCCCAGGGTGCGGTGCATCAGCCAGCCGATGTAGACGGCCAACTGGGTGGCCTCGGGGCCGGGCAGCAGCATGCAGTAGTTGAGGGCGTGCAGGAAGCGCTGCTCCGAGATCCAGCGGCGGCGTTCGACCAGTTCGGCATGCATCATGGCGATCTGGCCGGCGGGGCCGCCAAAGCTGATGAAGCCCAGCTTGAGCCAGTACAGGATGGCTTGCGACAAAGGCACGTAAAAAAGGGAAGCACTTGGCTTCCCTTTTTCATGGGTGTTTGGCGGGTTAGCCATTCACCTTGGTTTCAACTTGCACCAGTGGCTCGTTGGCGATCGCAGCTTGCGGCTTGCGCTCGCGTGGCACGCGGATCGCTTGGGTGTTGACGGCGGCAGCGGCGGCTTCCTGCGCGGCGCGGGCCTTGGCCGGATCGGTCACTGCCATCGACAGGCCGGCGGCTGCCAGCATATCGTCAACGTTGGCCGCCGGGGCGGCTGGCGCTGGCGCAGGTGCCGGAGCTGGCGCAGGTGCTGCCACGACCGGGGCAGCCACTGGCGCTGGGGCGGCCACTTCGGCGACTACCGGTTCGGCAGCAACTGGCGCTGCTTCGCTGAATGGCAGCACGCCTTGTGGCGAAGCTGGCGCCGCAACTGGCTCGTCAGCGACTGGCTCAACGGCAACTGGCTCAACGGCAACTGGCTCAGCGGCGGCTACTTGGGCCACTTCGGCCACCACTGGCGCGGCGACTGCTTCCGCAACCACTGGCGCGGCGACAACGGGTGTCGTGGCGGCTTCGGCCACTGCTGGCTCGGCAACGACTGGCTCGGCCACGACTGGCTCGGCAGCAACCGGTGCGGCCACAACAGCGACCGCAGCAACTTGGGCCGGCGCTGCGGCAGCCGCTTCGATAGCGACCGGTTGCGCGACGGCAGTCACGGCAACGCTTGCAGGAGCGGCGGTTTCAGCTTCGGCTTCGGCTGGCGCCACGGTGAAGGTGGCTTCGCTTGCGCCTTCCTCGCCTTCCGCGCCCTCAACGCCCTCGGCGCCTTCGCGCTCACGACGGTTGCGGTTGCGGCCGCCGCGGCGGCGGCGGCGGCGTGGCTCGTCGCCACCTTCCGCGCCGTCCAGTTCATCGCCCTCTGGGCCGGTGTTGGCGACAGCTTTGACCAGCAGCGGGGTTTCCTCAGCGCCGGTGCCGGTGCCTACTGGACCCACACCTGCGGCGGCCAATGCCAATTCTTCCGCTTTCGCTTCGGCAGGCACTGCTTTCTCGGCGCGTGGCTCGCGTGGTGGGCGCGGCTGGCGCGGTTCACGCGGTTCACGTTCAGCACGTGGCTCACGTTCCGCACGCGGCTCGCGCTCGGCGCGCGGGGCTTGCGCGGCGTCGGCGCCTTCGCGCTGCTCGCGTGGCTCACGCGGCTGGCGTGGTTCACGCGGCTTGCGGGCTTCGGCTGCCGGTTTGGCGTCCTCGGCGCCAGGACGCGAACCCGGCTCGCGCTCTTCACGCTCGCCACGGCCGCCTTTGCCGCTACGGTTACGGCCCCGCTGGCCACGATCCTTGCGGTCGCCGCGCTCGCCATTGGCGGGCGCCTTGGTCACGATGACCGGTGCTTTCGGCTGCACAGGCTGTTCCTTGTCACCACCGGTGAAGAAGGAGATCAGCTTGGCGAAGAAGCCTTTTTCCGCCGGCGCGGCCGGGGCAGCCACGCGGGCCGCTGGTGCCTTGGCGGCTTCCGGCTTGTGTTCCACCAGCGGCGCTGGTTGATCTGGAGTAATGGTCTTGACCACCGCTTCCTGGCGCGGCTTCGACTCTTCCTTCTGGCGCTTGCTGAAGGACATATCGGTTTCCGCCGTTTCGGCCATGGTGTACGAAGCCGCGTGGTCTTCCAGGCGTGGATCGTCGTGCTTGATGCGTTCCAGCTTGTAATGCGGGGTTTCCAGGTGCTTGTTCGGGATCAGGATCACGGTGATGCGGTGACGGGTCTCGATCTTCAGCACTTCGCCACGCTTTTCGTTCAGCAGGAAGGCCGCCACATCGACTGGCACCTGCACGTGGATGGCGGCGGAATTTTCCTTCATCGCCTCTTCCTGGATGATGCGCAGGACTTGCAGGGCGGACGATTCGGTATCGCGGATGTGGCCGGTGCCGGAGCAGCGCGGGCAGGTCACGTGCGAGCCTTCCGACAGGGAAGGGCGCAGGCGCTGGCGCGACAGTTCCATCAGGCCGAAGCGGGAAATTTTGCCCATCTGGACGCGCGCACGGTCGTGGTGCAGGGCGTCTTTCAGGCGCTGTTCTACTTCGCGCTGGTTCTTCGACACTTCCATGTCGATGAAGTCGATGACGATCAGGCCGCCCAGGTCGCGCAGGCGCAGCTGGCGTGCCACTTCATCGGCGGCTTCGCAGTTGGTGTGGAAGGCGGTGGTTTCGATGTCCGAACCACGGGTGGCGCGGGCCGAGTTGACGTCGATCGACACCAGTGCTTCGGTGTGGTCGATCACGATGGCGCCGCCGGATGGCAGCGGCACGGTGCGCGAGTACGCGGTTTCGATCTGGTGTTCGATCTGGAAGCGCGAGAACAGCGGCACGTCGTCGCTGTAACGCTTCACGCGGTGCACCATGTCCGGCATCACGTGCGACATGAACTGGTGCGCCTGGTCGTAGATGTCGTCGGTGTCGATCAGGATCTCGCCGATGTCAGGCTGGAAGTAATCGCGGATGGCGCGGATGACCAGCGACGACTCCTGGTAAATCAGGAAGGCGCCGGTGGCGGCCTTGGACGCGCCTTCGATCGCGCGCCACAGTTGCATCAGGTAGTTCAAGTCCCACTGCAGCTCTTCCACGGTACGGCCGATGCCGGCGGTACGGGCAATCACCGACATGCCTTGCGGCAGGTCCAGCTTGTCCATGGTTTCGCGCAGTTCCTGGCGCTCTTCGCCTTCCACGCGGCGCGAAACACCGCCACCGCGCGGGTTGTTCGGCATCAGCACCAGGTAACGGCCGGCCAGCGAAATAAAGGAGGTCAGCGCCGCGCCTTTATTGCCGCGTTCTTCCTTCTCCACCTGCACCATGATTTCCTGGCCTTCGCGCAGCGCTTCCTTGACGGAGGCGTTGCGCACATCGACGCCTTCGCGGAAATAGGTGCGGGCAACTTCTTTAAAGGGGAGGAAGCCGTGGCGGTCTTCGCCGTAGCTGACGAAGCAAGCTTCGAGGGAGGGTTCGATGCGAGTGATGACGCCTTTGTAGATATTGGACTTGCGCTGCTCGCGTCCGGCGGTCTCGATGTCGATGTCGATCAATTTTTGACCGTCGACAATTGCTACGCGCAGCTCTTCCTGCTGCGTAGCATTAAACAACATGCGTTTCATTTTTATTAACTCCGCGACCCTTGGGCCATGTCAAAGCCGCCTCCGGAGAGACGGCGAAGTACAAGGATATACGCGTGAATTAAGGAGGCTGTAGGGAGAAATGCCTCAACATGCGGCGCAGCTGCGCGAAGCGCTGCCGCCGCATTAGGCGCATGAAGCCGATCGTCATGCCGAGTTTGCGCACAGCGTGCAACATCATCCAACGGCCCGAACCAAGTCGGGAGGCGGGAGAATGCAGGCGTGCGCACATCGTCGGGCCAGGGCATCTTGTATGGTGCCTTGGCGAAACGGCAAGCGTTATCGACTTCATCAAACCAGCGAGCAACGACTGTAGTGCTTGCTCACCGGACTTATCCTAACAATCCAGCCAGTCTAATCCAGCACCCGGCGCCTGAGCCGATGGCAACAGTGGTTGCAACCCTGATCGGCGCACGAATGTGCGTATACAATTATTTCTACCGAATTTGCTTGTTGGCGAGGCCAGTAGATACGCCCCTGTGTAAAATGTACGTTTAATTCTTTACACATGCAGCAGTTAAAACCGCGGCAAAACGATTATATATTCAAAATGAAGGACTTAGAGAGATTTTCTGGGAAGCCGGGCCAAAACAAGACGCAAAAGTCCGAATCCGCTTCCACCCAACAGGTCCTGCCGCAAGCGCAATTCGTGACAATCAGCGAAGAAGAGGCCGGCCAGCGCATTGATAACTACCTGTTGCGTGTTTGCAAAGGCGTGCCGAAAAGTCACGTTTACCGCATCCTGCGCTCGGGGGAGGTGCGCGTCAACAAGGGCCGCATCGACCAGTTATACCGCCTGCAAGCCGGCGACCTGGTCCGTCTCCCGCCGATCCGCATTGCTGAGAAGCAAGAGGTGAGCGTTCCCGCTGCCGAATTCCCGGTCGTATTCGAAGATGCCAACCTGTTGGTGATCGACAAGCCGGCCGGCGTCGCCGTGCATGGCGGCTCCGGCGTGTCGTTTGGCGTGATCGAGCAGCTGCGTTCGGCACGTCCGGATGCCAAGTTCCTGGAACTGGTACACCGCCTGGACCGCGAAACGTCTGGCATTTTGTTGATCGCAAAGAAACGTTCTGCTTTGAACAGCCTGCACGACCAGATGCGCGACGGCCTGACCGACAAGCGCTACCTGACCTTGTGCGTGGGCGATTGGAAGAACAAGCGCCAGCACGTCAAGTTGGCATTACATAAATATACGATGGGGGACGGCGAACGCCGGGTGCGCGTGCAAGCCGACGGCCAGGCCTCGCACACGGTCTTCAGCCTGCTGAAAAAATTTGAGGGCTTTGCCTTGCTGGAAGCCGAGCTGAAAACCGGCCGCACGCACCAGATTCGCGTTCACCTGCAATCGTCGGGCTTCCCGATTGCGGGGGACGATAAATACGGCGATTTCGCATTGAACAAAGCGCTGCAAAAGGCGACTGAAACGCGCGGTGCGCTGAAGCGCATGTTCCTGCACGCCCACCAGATTACGTTTACCCACCCTGAAACCGGCAAGGCGATGACACTGAATGCGCCCCTGGCCGCCGAATGCCAGCGATTCTTGGTAAGCTTGGGTAATCCATTGAATTGAGAAAAAAATAATGCCGAGAAAGCAATTTGACCTGATCGTTTTCGATTGGGATGGCACGCTGATGGACAGCACCGCCACCATCGTGAAATGTATCCAGGCCGCCGCCAAGGATTTGGCTTTGCCGATCCCGAGCCGGGAGCAGGCCGCCCACGTCATCGGCCTGGGCCTGGGCGAAGCCATGCAGGTGGCCATGCCGAATATCGACCCCAAGTATTACCCGCGCATGGTGGAGCGCTATCGTTACCACTACCTGGCCAAGGACCACGAGCTGACCCTCTTCGAAGGCGTGCAGGAAATGTTGCACGATTTGTCACAGCAAGGCTTCTTCCTGGCCGTCGCCACCGGTAAGAGCCGTGTGGGCCTGAACCGCGCCTTGAATGCGGCTGGGCTGCTGTCGATCTTCGATGCGACCCGCTGCGCCGATGAGACTTTTTCCAAGCCGCACCCGGCCATGTTGCAGGAACTGACCCGCGAACTGGGCCAGGACTTGAAGCGCACGGTGATGATCGGCGACACCACGCATGACTTGATGATGGCGCAAAATGCGGGATCTACCGGCATCGCCGTCGAATATGGCGCCCATCCTGTCGATCAACTGACGGCCTGCAAGCCGCTGTTTTCGTCCCGCAGCGTGCCGGAGTTGCACCAGTGGTTGAATGAGAACGCGTGATGACGGCTGAAATCCTGGTGTGCACGGCCGATGCGCTGGCCGATGGCGGGAAAGGGGTGCGTTTCCCCCTGCGTGCGGGCGGCGAGGATACCACCGGTTTCGTGGTGCGCTACGGTGGCAAGGTGTATGGCTACCTGAACCGCTGCGCCCATGTGCCGATCGAGCTGGACTGGGCGGAAGGGGAGTTTTTCGAATCCAGCGGCTTATATATTATGTGTTCCACCCACGGCGCGATCTATATGCCGGAAAATGGGCAATGTGCCGGCGGCCCTTGCCGAGGCGGCCGCCTGCGCCCGATTGCAGTGAACGAGCACGACAACAATATTTACTGGCAGCCTGACGATTACGTAGGGCCACGACCATGAGCGACAATACTGAACACACTGGCCAGCCGGGACCTGCGCCCGCCCCGGCGCCCGCGCCGTCCGACACCCCGCCGATCAAGTGGGAGCGCGAAGTCCTGGAGAAGCTGGTTTTTGCCACGCTGAAAGAGCAGCGCGCCAACCGCCGCTGGAGCATTTTCTTTAAAGTATCGACCCTGGCGATCATTTTCTTCGCCTTGGCCAGCTACTTCGGCATCAACCTGATGGGCGGCGACGCCGAGGCACTGGGCCGCCACACGGCCCTGATCGAAATCGAAGGCAGTATCGAAACCGAAGGCAGCGGCGCGGCCGACGTGGTGATCCCCTCCCTCAATAAGGCGTTTGCCGACACCGGTTCGGTGGCCGTGGTCCTGCACATCAACAGCCCGGGCGGCAGTGCCGTCCAGGCCGGCATGATCGTCGATGAGATCCAGCGCCTGCGCCGTGGCTACCCGCAAAAACCGCTGTATGTGGTGGTGGATGAGATTTGTGCCTCCGGCGGCTATTACATCGCCTCGGCGGCGGACCGCATTTATGTCAACAAGGCCAGCATCATCGGCTCGATTGGCGTGTTGATGGACGGCTTCGGCTTCACCGGCACCATGGAAAAGCTGGGCGTCGAGCGCCGCCTGTTGACCGCCGGCGAAAACAAGGGGTTCATGGACCCGTTCAGCCCGCAATCGGAGAAGCAGAAGCAGCACGCCCAGTCCATGCTGAAGGAAATCCACCAGCAGTTTATCGACGTGGTGCGCAGCGGCCGCGGCAAGCGCCTGAAGGAAACGCCGGAGATGTTTTCCGGCCTGTACTGGACCGGCGCGCGTGCCATCGAGATGGGCCTGGCGGACGACCTGGGCAGCGTGGACAGCGTGGCGCGCGAGGTGATCAAGGCCGAGGACATTGTTGATTACACCCAGCATGAAAACTTGCCTGAGCGCGTGCTGAAGAAGTTTGGCGCGGCGGTGGGCCATGGTGCCATCAAAGCCGCAGCGGATGCCGCCAAACCCAGCCTGCGCTAGGGATTGGCTCAGCAGTCAACATTGGCATTTTTGCTTGCCATTTCCCCGAGGTGGACTATATTGACGGTGTAGTTCAAGTCAAGGGGAGGGCGACAAGCAATCAAATCTTGAGGCAGACTACGCAGCCGCATCACGGATGCGGAGTTGAGTGAATTCACATTCCTCGTTACTGTCTCTTTGGGAGGCAAGAGAACGGCGGCCCTTGGCCGCTGTTTTCGTTTCTGCCCCGGCTGTGGCGGACGCAAAACCACCCTGCAGCAACCAGCTTTCCAGGTCAACCTGGCGCTGGCGGCGCCATGCGGCTTGCGGCATGGCTTGCGCCTGCCCGCTCCAGCGCGCCATGGCCAAGTGGGTTTCCAGCGCGGCGGCATGGGCCTGCGCCAGCGACTTACGGCTGATGTTGAGTTTCATTTGCTGAGTTCCCCCTAAAAAATTCCTATAGCCCATTCAGCAGATTCCTAATGCTACCTTAGTGTAGCAATGCAATCGGCATGCCCTTTGATCTGCATCAATAGGTAAGCTTGCGCTAACGTAAATCCGGTAAAATCCCGCCCCATGAGCAAATTATCCCTGGACCGAATCCTGCAGTCGCAAGGTTTCGGCACCCGTAAGTACTGCCGCGCCCTGATCGAAGACGGCGACGTCCTGGTCGGCGGCGAAGTGCAGGACAACTATAAAGCGACGTATGAGGCCGATGGCCTGGTGCTGGAAGTGTTCGGCGAAGAGTGGGTGGTGCGCGAGCGCGTCTATATCGCCTTGTACAAGCCGGCCAATTTCGAATGCTCGCGCAAGCCGAGCCACCATCCGGGTGTGCTGACCTTGCTTCCAGAGCAATTCACCTGGCGCGATGTACAGCCGGTGGGCAGGCTCGACCACGATACGACCGGCATGCTGCTGATGTCGGATGATGGCCCCTTCATCCATGCCCAGTCCTCGCCCAAGCGCCACGTGCCCAAGGTGTACCAGGCCACCACGGCGGAACCAGTGACCGATGAGCTGGTGGCGCAACTGCTGGCCGGCGTGCAGTTGCACGACGAGCCGGCGCCGCTGGCCGCCGTCACCTGCATCAAGCGCGGTGAGCACCTGCTCGAAATCGTGCTGGAGCAGGGCAAATACCACCAGGTCAAACGCATGCTGGCCGCCGCCGGCAACCACTGCGCCGCGTTGCACCGCTCCGCCATCGGCCAACTGGAACTGGCCTCGCTCGGGCTCGAGGAGGGCGAATGGTGCTACCTCACGCCGGAGCAACTGGCTTTGCTCGCACCGGCCTGATTTTCCAGCATTCCCGTGCGACGGGCGTCAGGGCCGGTCGCATATCGCGCTCCTATCCGCTCACGATACTGAGGATGTTGTCCTCGGCGTCCCTGAACCAGGCGACCTTCATGCGCTCACCAGCATGGATATCGCCAATCAGCGTTAAGCCCGGCATGTCGTAATGCTCGAACCTGACACCTTTGGCTTTCAGTCTGGCGGCGATGGTTTCAATCTCATTCCCGACATTCCACGCAACACTCGTCGCTTTATTGCTCCCCGCGTAGGGGGAGCGATAGACGTTGAGGCGGGTCGTACCACTACGAAATATCAGTACTTCCTGTTCCGGGCTGTCCAGCTTCTCGAGACCGAGAACATCGCTGTAGAACCTGTCGGCCGCAACCAGGTCCTTTACCGCGATCATCGCAATCGCCTCTTTGTCTGCCAGCATGTTCGCCTCCCGTTTCCGACGCTCTATGTAGCTTAGGAGCGCTTTCCAGCAACGTCAGTTCGGTGCCGAACGCAGGCGCGATAGGCCCTAATCGCCTATCTTTGCGCAAAACCAAATTGCTCGGCAACACGGGACATAAACTGCGTAAATGCCCCTGACTTCGGATGCCGGCTTCAAGCAATTGTTCGCGTTCCCGGAACTGGCACGCGAGCTGCTTCTTGTTGTAGTTCCTCATAATTGGGCGCGCCGCACCCGCATCGGGGACTTTGTGCGCCATAACGCAAGCTACACTGCGCCAGGTGGCGCCCAGCGCCATGATGATGTCGTTTGGGGAATTCAACGGCCACGCCTTCCTAGCGTGCACATGCTGATTGAGTTCCAGGCGCGTCCGGACAAGTTAATGCCGACACGGATGCTGAGCTATGCCGCGCTGCTATCGGATGGCCTGATGAAACAAAGAGCTGTCACGCATGGCCGGGAACCACTCATCTTGCCGGTCGTTGTTTACAGTGGCCGCGAGCCTTGGCCGTATCCCACCTCACTGGCGGCGCGGCGGCCACAAGTCCCGCCAGGGCTTGAATCCCTTCAGCCGGAACTAAATCATGCCTTGGTTAGTCGAAGCAGCAAACCGGGTGTGATCACGGCGTTGCTCGAGCTGGATCAGGTGGATGATGAGGGGACGGATCTTTTAGTACAGATCAACGTACTTTCCGTTTGGTTGAAGCGACAAAAGAATGATGCCTTGACGCGAACGCTTGCCGCATGGGTGCAGATGAGGCTACGCGCGCAGTTTCCCGGTTTTGACTGCGGACCGGACATGACGATGGAGGGACTTACCATGTTGGTTGAGAACAGATTTCACAATATCGAAGATATGCTCGAGTATCGCGCTGAGATGCGGGGCCACCGTGCAGGGTATAAGGAAGGGCGCGAGGGAGGGCGTGAGGAAGGGCGGCAGGAAGGGCGACAGGAAGGGCGACAGGAAGGGCGACAGGAAGGGCGACAGGAAGGGCGACAGGAAGGGCGGCAGGAAGGGCAGCAAGAGGGACAGCATGAAGGAGCGAGAAAGGCTTTGTCCGCCACGGTGGCGCTGCTTTTCAAGCATGCTGGAATGCCGCTATCGGAAGCCGCATTAACGGTCCTCGGCCAAGCATCGCCGGAGCAGATGATGCATTGGATTAATAACTTCCTGGAAATGGGCCGCCTGCCATCGGAACTGACGGACGTTTAAGCGGCGGCACGTGTTCCCAACACGTGCCGCTCAAACAGTCGGTCGTGCAGGGGCAGCGCGATCACGTTGATGATCGGCTCCAGCACGGCCGCCAGGCCGCCGAAAGCAAGCGAGCCGGTGGCGCTGTACAGCACGCCGAAGGCGACGCCGGCGTGCATCAGTGTTTGCGAAAACTTTTCGGCCGCGCGCAGGGCCAGGCGGCGGTTGGCGTAGCGTGCGCGCAGCTTGAGCCAGGCGCGCTCGTGGTAAGGCAGCAGTGCGACATTGATCACCGGCTCCAGCACGGCGGCCAAGCCACCAAAGGCGAGTGAGCCGGTCAAGGCATACATCAGGCCGAACGCGATCGCCATGTGGGTGCTGACCTGACTGAGTTTTTTCGCTGCGACTGCCATGATGAAGGACTCCCTGATTCGTTGAGTCAAATGGTAATGATTCTCACCTAAGAGGTAAAATTGATTATCTCTACCGAACCGATAGCATTCCAATGAAACTAGCCACCTTGAAAGACGGTACCCGCGACGGCCAACTGCTGGTCGTCGCGCGCGACTTGAAAACCGCTGTGGTCGCGGACGGCATCGCGCGCAGCCTGCAGCGCGCCCTGGATGACTGGGCCTTCATCGCGCCCCAGCTCGACGAGCTGTACCGCCTGCTGAACGATGGCCGGGCGCGTCGCAGCTTCGATTTCGAACCCAAGAACTGCATGGCGCCGTTGCCGCGCGCCTACCAATGGGCCGACGGCTCGGCCTACGTCAACCACGTGGAGCTGGTGCGCAAGGCGCGCAATGCGGAAATGCCGGCCTCGTTCTGGGAGGACCCGCTGATGTACCAGGGCGGCAGCGATGATTTCATTGGCCCCTGCGACGATATCGAGCTCAAGCACGAAGAATGGGGCATCGACTTCGAAGCGGAAGTCGCGGTGATCACCGACGATGTGCCGATGGGCGCCTCGCCCGACCAGGCCTTCCAGCAAATCCGCTTGCTGATGCTGGTGAACGACGTATCCCTGCGCAACCTGATTCCGGAAGAGCTCGCAAAAGGCTTCGGTTTCTTCCAATCCAAGCCCGCCAGCAGCTTCTCGCCGGTGGCGGTGACGCCGGACGAGCTGGGCGAGGCCTGGCGCGACGCCAAGGTCCACCTGCCGCTGCGTTCGAGCTGGAACGGCAAGCTGGTCGGCCAGCCGAATGCCGGCGTCGACATGGTGTTCAACTTTGCCCAATTGATCGCCCACCTGGTGAAGACCCGCCACGCGCGCGCCGGCACCATCGTCGGCTCGGGCACCGTGTCAAACAAGGACGCGAAGAAGGGCTACTCCTGCATCGCCGAAAAGCGCTGCCTGGAGATGATCGCTGATGGCAAACCGACAACACCATTCATGTCCTTCGGCGACACCATCAAGATCGACATGCTGGACGCGGACGGCAAATCCGTTTTCGGCGCGATCGAGCAGCAAATCTGGCAGCTGGGCCGCCCGAAAGCGGTGCCGGAGGCGGCCCCGGCCGCCGAGGCAGCCGAGTAAAGCCCGATTTCCCTGCCTTTTCCATCGATAGCCCTGGCCCGGCCGCCGCCATAATGGCACGGTCGATAACAGGAGCGGTGCATGGCGGAAGACAGCGAAGCCGAGAAAACAGAACCCGCGTCACAGAGGCGCCTCGAGCAGGCGCGTGAAGAAGGCGATGTCCCCCGGTCGCGGGAAGTGGCGACCTTTACCGTCCTTATGGCAGCGGGCGCCGGCCTGTGGATCACCGGTTCCAGCCTGGTGCGCGAATTGAGCCGCAGCCTCACCTCGGGGCTGTCGCTGACGCGCGAGCAAGTCTATAACCCCGATGTCCTGATCAGCCGCATCCTGGTCGACGTGGTGCACGTCCTGCTGGCCTGCCTGCCGCTGGGCGTGGCCGTGATGGTGGTGGCCCTGGCCTCGCCGCTGCTGGTGGGCGGCTGGCTGTTTTCCAGCAAGGCCTTCACCCCGAATTTCATGAAGCTCAATCCCCTGACGGGCTTGGGCAATATGTTCTCGACCAACTCGCTGGTGGAGCTGGTCAAGGCCATCATCAAGTCCATCGTGGTGGGCGTGGTGGCGTATATGGTCATTTCGCGCCAGCAGCAGGAAGTGATCGGCCTGATGGCCGAGCCGCTGCATATGGGCAGCGTACACGTGCTGAATATGCTGGCCTTTAGCTTCATGGTGATCGTCGGTGCGCTCGGCTTCATCGCCCTGATCGACGCGCCGTACCAGATGTGGCACTACGCGAACAAGCTGAAGATGACGCGCCAGGAGCTGATCCAGGAATCCAAGGAGTCGGACGGCAATCCGCAGATCAAAGGCAAGATCCGCCAGCTGCAGCGTGAAATGGCGAAGAAACGCATGATGCAGGAAGTGCCGACCGCCGACGTGGTGGTGACCAACCCGACCCACTATGCGGTCGCGCTGAAGTACACCGAAGGCGGCCAGGGCGCGCCGCGCGTGGTGGCCAAGGGCACCGACGAAGTGGCGGCCAAGATCCGCGAGCTGGCCAAGGAGCACCGCGTCGCCATCCTGGAAGCGCCGCCGCTGGCGCGCGCCCTGCACAAGCACACCGAAATCGGCGATGAGATCTCGCCGCGCCTGTACGCCGCCGTGGCGGAAGTGCTGGCGTATGTATTCCAGATCAAGGCCTATCGTCCAGGCCTGCATTACCCTGACCGTCCGACCAGATTCGATGTGCCGGACGATATGGACCCATTGAACAAGACACTGTAACGGAGTAGAAGAATGAACGCCCTGAACCTGCCGCCATGGATGAAAGGCATTTCCGGTAACGGACAAGCCTTGGCTGCACCGATCCTGATCATCATGCTGTTGGCGATGATGATCCTGCCCTTGCCGGCGTTCGTGCTGGACCTGTTCTTCAGCTTTAACATCGCACTGTCGATCATCGTCCTGCTGACCAGCCTGTACACGGTGAAGCCGCTGGACTTCATGGCTTTCCCGACCGTGCTGCTGATTTCCACCATGCTGCGCCTGGCCCTGAACGTGGCCTCGACCCGCGTGGTGCTGACCGAGGGCCACACCGGCCCGGACGCGGCCGGCAAGGTGATTGAAGCCTTCGGCCACTTCCTGATCGGCGGCAATTACGCGGTCGGTATCGTGGTGTTCGTGATCCTGACCATCATTAACTTCGTGGTGGTCACCAAGGGTGCGGGCCGTATCGCCGAGGTGGGCGCGCGTTTCGCCCTGGATGCGATGCCGGGCAAGCAGATGGCGATCGACGCCGACCTGAACGCGGGCCTGATCGGCGAGCCGGAAGCGCGCCGCCGCCGCAACGAGGTGTCGCAGGAGGCGGAATTCTACGGCGCCATGGACGGTGCCTCCAAATACGTGCGCGGCGACGCGATCGCGGGCATCCTGGTCACGGTGATCAATATCGTCGGCGGCCTGCTGGTGGGGATGATCCAGCACGACATGGCCTTCGCCGACGCGCTGAAAAATTATGTGCTGCTGGCCATCGGTGACGGCCTGGTGGCGCAGATTCCTTCGCTGGTGATTTCGATCGCGGCCGGTATCGTGGTGTCGCGCGTGGCGTCGGAATCGGACATCGGTACCCAGTTGATCAGCCAGCTGTTCGCCAAGCCGCAAGTGATGTACCTGACCGCCGCCATCATCGGCGGCATGGGTCTGATTCCCGGCATGCCGAACCTGGTGTTCCTCCTGCTCGGCGCGATGCTGGGCGGCGTCGGCTATATGTTGCAGAAGAAGGAAAAGGAGCGGGTGCAAGCGGCCGAGGCGAAAGAGACGGCGGGTGCCGGCGGTACGGGCGGCCCGGGCGGCGCGCAAGCCGCTCCCGAGCAGGAGGAGGCCACCTGGCAGGACGTGCTGGCGGTCGATACGCTCGGCCTGGAAGTGGGCTATCGCCTGATCCCGCTGGTGGATAAAACCCAGGGCGGTGAGCTGCTGAAGCGCATCAAGGGCATCCGCAAGAAATTCGCGCAGGAAGTGGGCTTCCTGGCGCCGCCGGTGCATATCCGCGACAACCTGGAACTCAAGCCATCGGCCTACCGCATCACGCTGAAGGGGGTGGAAGTGGGCACGGGCGAGGCCTTCAACGGCCAGTTCCTGGCAATTAATCCGGGCATGGCGAGCGGCACCCTGCCAGGCATGGTGACCACCGACCCGGCCTTCGGCCTGCCGGCGATCTGGATTGACGCCTCGCTGCGCGACCAGGCGACCGGCATGGGCTATACCGTGGTGGATGCGGGCACCGTGGTGGCGACCCACCTGAACCACCTGATCACGACCCACGCTTCCGAGTTGCTGGGACGCGCCGAGGTGCAGTCGCTGCTGGACCACCTGGCCAAGGAGTCGCCGAAGCTGGTGGAGGACCTGGTGCCGAAAATGCTGTCGCTGTCGGCCCTGCAGAAGGTGCTGCAAAACCTGTTGGCGGAAGGCGTGCATATCCGCGATATGCGCACCATTATCGAGACCCTGGCCGAGTATACGCCGCACACCCAGGACCCGAGCGACTTGACGGCGCAGGTGCGGATCGCGCTGGGCAGGGCGATTGTGCAGCAGTTGTTCCCGGCCGGCGGCGAGTTGTCGGTGATGACGCTGGATAACCGCCTGGAGCGCTTGCTGGTGCAGGCCATGCAGACCGGCGGGGCGGATGCTGCGGGCATCGAGCCGGGACTGGCCGATACCATCGCGCAGCAGGCAGCCAGCGCCACGGCGCAGCAGGAAGCGCTGGGCGTGACGCCGGTGCTGCTGGTGCCGGGCGCGTTGCGTCCGCTGCTGTCGCGCTTCCTGCGCCGCGCGCTGCCGCAGCTGAAGGTGCTGTCGCATGCGGAAATCCCGGAAACCAAAACCATTCGCGTGACTTCCCTGGTCGGCGCGCAGTAAACCTTGAAAACCGGGAAACCAGGGTACGGCCCAAAGGGCCGGATCCTGGTTTCCCGGTTTTGAATTAAGAGGCATTTCCCAAGCTATTCCACCGATTGTTACCTCCATGCATCGTCAATAATTTGACCATGTGAGCAATCTGCGGAGTAGCTGGAAATGAATGTCAAAAAATTTACCGCCCCAACGTCGCGCGAAGCGCTGCGCAAAGTGCGTGAAGCGCTGGGCCCGGATGCGGTGATCCTGTCCAACCGCGCCGTTGACGGCACGGTGGAAATCCTGGCCCTGGCCGGCGACGATGCCGCTTCCCTGGCCCCGCACTCCGCCGATTCCCCCATGTCCGCGCCCGCGCCGCAGATGGAGCTGCCGGTCAGCGTCGAACCGTCCTTCGCCCCAGCCCTGGTAGCGCAGCCCGCAGCGCCGGTGGTGCGCGCCAGCGTCCGCCCAGCCGCCGCTGCCGCCACGGTTGCTGCCCCGGCCCCCGCGCCAGCCGCACCGCGCGCCCCGGCCCGCCCCGCCGCCCCGCCCCCCGCGCCTTCGCTCGACATGGACCGCATCTCGGCCCTGGTGGCAGACGCCGTGGCCAACGCCAAAGCCAACGCCGCTGCCGAAATGAGCTCCATGATGAGCGAACTGCGCGCCATGCGCGGCATGATGGAAACCCAGCTTAACGAACTGGCCTTCTCCAACACCGCCCAGCGCGAACCGCACAAGACCGCCGTTATGCGCGAGCTGCTGGCCGCCGGATTCTCCGCCAGCCTGGCGCGCTACCTGGCCGACAAGCTGCCTGCCGCGCGCGACGCCGCCGAAGCGCTGCAATGGGCGCGCACCGCGCTGGCACGCAACATCAACGCCATGAACAACGAAGACGCGCTGCTGGAACAGGGCGGCGTGTTCGCCCTGGTCGGCCCGACCGGCGTCGGCAAGACCACCACCACCGCCAAGCTGGCGGCGCGCTGCGTGATGCGCCACGGCGCGGAAAAGCTGGCCCTGATCACCACCGATGCCTATCGTATCGGCGCCCACGAACAGCTGCGCATCTATGGCAAGATCCTGGGTGTGATGGTGCACTCGGTGAAGGACGAAGCCGACCTGCGCATCGCCCTGAACGAGCTGAAAAACAAGCACACGGTCCTGATCGACACCGTCGGCGTCAGCCAGCGTGACCAGATGGTGGCCGAGCAGGTCGCCATGCTGCAAGGCGTGGGCAGCCACGTGCAGCGCATCCTGTGCATGAACGCCACCTCGACCCAGGAAACCCTGTCCGAAGTGGTGCGCGCCTACCAGGGCAGCGGCCTGGCCGGCGCCATCATCACCAAGCTCGATGAAGCCGCCTCCATCGGCTCCGCGCTGGACGTGGTGATCCGCCACAAGCTGCGCCTGTTCTACGCCTCCAACGGCCAGCGCGTGCCGGAAGACCTGCACCTGGCCGATCCGCTGGCGCTGGTGGAGCGTGCATTCAGCGGCCTGTCCGCCCCTAGAATCGGCGACGCCGAACTGCCGCTGCTGATGGCCGGCGCCGTCCACGACCCGATGCTGCGCGAGGTGCGCCTTGGCTAATTTCGATTTCGACCAGGCCGAAGGCCTGCGCCGGATGCTGGCCGGCCCCCGGCCGCGCATCATCACCTTCCTCTCCGCCACCCCGCAGGACGACAAGGGCGCCATGCTGGTCAACCTGGGCGCCTCGCTGTCGCAAGCGGGCAACGACGTGCTGCTGGTGGACGCCTGCGCCAGCGTCCATGGCGTGGCCTCCCGCCTCGGCATGGATGCCGGCGCCAGCCTGCTTGACGTGGCGCGCCAGCGCTGCGGCTTGAACCAGGTGCTGCACGCCGCGCCGCAAGGCTTTAATGTGGTATCGATGACGCGCGGGGAAGGGCGCCGCGGCCCGGATGAGGGGCGCCGCCTGGCCAAAGCCTTCGATGTGCTGGTCAAGCAGACCGGCATCGTGCTGGTGGACGGCGAATTCGATGGCGAAGCCTTCCCGGTACCGCTCATGGCCAGCTCCGAGATCGTGGTGCAGGTCTCAAACAGCGCCACTTCCATCAAAAATGCTTATATGATGATCAAGCGGCTGAACCATGAATTGGGCCGCCGCCCCTTCGGCATCCTGGTCACAGGCGCTTCGGAGGCCGAAGCAAGGGTGGTTTACGATAATATGGCGCATGCGGCAAGTCGTTACCTGGCGGTCAACCTCGTTTCCATGGGGTCGGTGCCGGCGGACGAATACCTGCAGCGTGCCGCGCGGCTGGGTCGGGCGGTGGTGGACGCCTTCCCGCTGGCTGGGGCCTCGGTGGCATTCCGCCAGCTGGCCGGTCGTTTCGCAATGGGGAGCTGCAACCATTTTAGAGCCTGAAAAGAATTAGAACCTTTATGTACACGGTCAAAGGGAAGGTGGACAAGGATTCCTTGCTGACGGAGCATATGCCGTTGGTCAAGCGCCTGGCCCACCATATGAAGGCAAAATTGCCGCCCAGTGTGGAAGTGGATGACCTGGTACAAGCAGGCATGATCGGCTTGCTCGACGCAATCAGCCGTTATGAAGAAACCCACGGCGCCCAGTTCGAGACTTACGCGGTGATGCGCATCCGCGGCGCCATGCTGGATGAATTGCGCAGCTCCGACTGGATGCCGCGCTCCATGCGCCAGGACATGCGCAAGATTGAAAACGCCATGGCCACCTTGCAGCAGCGCCTGGGCCGTCCGCCGAGCGAATCGGAAGTGGCGAAATCGCTCAAGCTGTCGCTGACCGACTACCAGGAAATGCTGTCCGAAGGTGGCGGCCACCAGCTGGTGTATTACGAGGACTTTCACGACGAGGATGGCAATGACAGCTTCCTCGACCGCTATGCCCATGATGAAGATGCCGATCCGCTGCGCGCGCTGCTGGACACCGATTTCCGGCAGGCCGTGATCGACGCCATTGACGCACTACCGCCACGCGAGAAAATGCTGATGGGCCTTTACTACGAAGAAGAGCTGAACCTGAAAGAGATCGGCGCCGTGATGGGCGTGTCCGAATCGCGGGTTTCGCAATTGCACACACAAGCCGTGGCGCGCCTGCGTGCCGCGCTGCGGGAGCAGGCATGGACTGGTCCAGCGTAGCCGGGGTGTTGCTGGCGCTGGCCGGCATCCTGATCGGCCAGGGACTGGAAGGGGGTAAGCTCAGCTCCCTGCTGCAGCCGGCCGCTTTCTCCATCGTGGTGATCGGCACCTTCGGCGCCGTCATGCTACAGACCCGCACGCCCACTTTACGCCGCGGCCTGTCCATGCTGCGCTGGATCTTCCAGCCGCCACCGGACACGCGCGCCCAACTGGCGCGCGACATCAACAACTGGAGCCTGATCGCGCGCCGCGACGGCCTGCTGGCGCTGGAGCGTCCCATGCTGGGCGCCAAGGACAAATTCATCGCCAAGGGACTGCGCATGATCGTGGACGGCATCCAGCCGGACAAGATGCGCCAGATGCTGGACATGGAAATCACCGCCTTTGAAACGGCGGAACGCCAGGC
This sequence comes from Massilia sp. SR12, assembly GCA_046523935.1. Classification (GTDB taxonomy): domain Bacteria; phylum Pseudomonadota; class Gammaproteobacteria; order Burkholderiales; family Burkholderiaceae_D; genus Rugamonas. The sequence continues at coordinate 5,802,775 of CP159586.1, forward strand.
GGTGCGCATCTGGGAATCGGCGGCCGGCTATTCGCCCACCATCGGCATCCTGGGCGCGGTGCTGGGCCTAATCCACGTGATGGAGAATCTGACTGATCCGAGCAAGCTCGGTTCCGGCATCGCGGTGGCCTTCGTGTCGACCATTTACGGTGTTGGCCTGGCCAACCTGTTCTTCTACCCGATCGCCAACAAGCTGAAGACCATCGTCACGCGCCAGGTCTACCAGCAGGAGCTGGCGGCGGCCGTCTTTTACGACATCGCCACCGGCGACTTCACGCGCGTGATCGATGAACGGATTGCGACGCTGATGCGGGAGCAGTGAGATGCAACAGCGCCGCGCCCGCCGCAAGTTCGATGACGACCCGGAAAACCACGAGCGCTGGCTGATTTCCTACGCCGACTTCATCACCTTGTTGTTTGCCTTCTTTGTGGTGATGTACGCGATTTCCTCGGTCAACGTTGGCAAGTACAAGGTGTTTTCCGACGCCCTGGGTGATGCCTTCGGCGGCGCCGGCGCCGCGCCGCCCACCAATACCGAAGTCCAGAGCCTGCCGATCCCCAATCCGGCGCAGCGCAAGCGCAATGAGCAGATCAAGCGCGAGAAGGAGCAGATGCAGCGCCTGGCCAAGGATTTGTCCAGCACCCTGGCGCCGCTGGTGAAAGAGGGTAAGGTGCGGGTGACGCAAAATAGCCGTGGTGTGAGCGTGGAAATCAATGCCTCGGTGCTGTTCAACCCAGGCGACGCGCGCCTGACCGGTGAATCGCGCGAGGCGCTGACGGCGGTGGCAACTTTGCTCAAGGACGATCCGCATGCGGTGCAGGTGGAGGGGCATACCGACAATACGCCGATCCGCAATGCGCTGTTCCCGTCCAATTGGGAATTGTCGGCGGTGCGCGCGGGGACGGTGGTGCGGCTGTTCATTGAGTCCGGCATTGCGCCTACGCGCATGACGGCGGTCGGCCATGCCGACAACCAGCCGGTCGCCGCCAACGAAGACCCTGACGCCCGCGCGCGCAACCGGCGCGTGGCGATCACGATCCTGTCTGGATTGCCTGATCCGGCTACGGAAATTCCTGCTCGATAAACCGGGAAACCGCGGGAAACCGGGAAAACCGGAAAACCGGAAAACCAGGGTACGGCCCTCAGGGCCGGACCCTGGTTTTCCGGTTCTCCGGTTTTCCTCGTTCCCGGCTTCCTCCCTACGCCCGCAACCTCTCCCTCGGCGCCAGCCCAACCAACCGCTTGCGCCGCAGCCTGCGCCACTGCCACAGCGCGCCCAAACCCGTCACCACCAGCAGCAAAGCCGCCAGCGGCCACACCGGCGCCGCCGCATTGCGCCGTGCCCGCTCATCCATCAGCTCCCGCGGGAATGGCCGCGCAGCCGTCGGCACCACCTGCCACTTGCTGCGGTCCGCCGGCGCGCGCGCCATGAATTCATCGATCGAATAGGCCGGCGCCGAACCGAACGCCCGGCTCGAAGGCACCTGCGGAATACGCACCAGCATCAACGCCGCCACATCCTGTTGCAACTGCTGCTCAAAGCCGCCCAGTTGCCGCCCCGCGCGCCCCTCCATCATGCGCAGCAAGTCATTGCCCAGCGCATCGAACGCCACCGCCGGATGCAGGCGCGTCTGCTCCTCCGTGAAATAGGCATACGCCTTGCGCCCGCTGGCGATACTCATCTCGCTTGCCGCCATATAGCCAAACGCACCGAAGGCCTTGACCCGGTTGGTCGGCCCCTGCAACGGCCACTGCCAGCCTAGCTGGCGCAGCACATCCAGGCTGATGCCTGCGCAGTTGGCGCGGGCGTGCTGGTAACTGAAATGATGCGCATAAAACGACTGGAACACCTGCTGCACATTGCGCTGGAAGGCCTGCGCCGTGCGCGCATCGTCCAGCACCGCCACCAGCATGTAAGAGGGGCGGTAATACTGCTGGCCGCTGTTCAGGTCCATCAGGTAGGCATCCATCGGCACCATGGAGGCCACGACACCTTTCTCGCTGTACGAATCGAGCCCGTAGAAATTGTTGACCAGCCAGTCCGACCATTCGCCGCGCGGACCGATCCTCCCGGTCGCAATGGCGAAGTGGCCGCCGTAGGCCTCGTCGTCATCGCCCTGCGCGCCGTTCAGCATAAAGGCCAGCACCGGTTTGCCGGCCAGTGCCTGCGGCGCACTGCCTGGCCGTTGCCATATTTTGCGCACGGCGAAATCGCTGCGCGCGCCGCCCCCGGCCTCGCGCACGAAGCTCTGCAAACCATCCTCGCCCGCCACGCGGCGCAGCGGCGCGGCCGTATCCAGCGCGAAGTCGCGCGGCCAGATGGTGCGCGCCACGAACTGCGCGCGGCCCGGATCCCATTGGCCGCGCACGCGCACTTCGCGCTTGCGGAAGAAGGCTTCCGAGCTGGCGTCGAAATACGAGCGGTTACTGGCAAGGCGGGGCGCCAGGCGCAGGTCCAGTTTTGCGCCGTCCGGCAGTTGCAGGGTTTTGCCGTCGAAGCGGGCCTGCGGCACCAGCTGCGGCGAACCAAGCCACACCAGCCCCGGCGATTCGGCGGCAGCGCGGGGCTGGCTTGGCACGGCAACCAGGTCGTCCTGGAAATACCACAAGGCTTGCGGCTGGCCGCAGTCCTGGCAGCGGCCATTGGCCAGGCGGAACTGGTCGGCGCGGTATAGGCCAAAATGTTCGTTGGCCAGGGCCGGCTGGGCCACCGCGTGGGCGACGAGGGGAAGTGCAGCCTGGGCTGCGAGAAAAAGTGTTGGGAAAAATGGGCGCATTTGCCCATTATGCAATGCCCGGGGCGGGCACTGTTAGAAAAAAATCAACCTGCGATAAATCCGCGGCGGGTGCCGCTGCCGGTGGTCATGCCGCTCGGGCCGTAGACCGTGGTTTGCTGCGGGCGCAATGCTTGCAGGGCGCCCTGGGTATGCCCCAGATGTTTGTTGATCAGCACGCCATTCAGGCGGTTCAGTTCCTTCGCCGCGCGCGTCTGGTCCAACAGGCGCTGCCACAGCATATCGGCCGCGTCGTCATGCTGCGCGTCCAGCCACGACTCCATGCCCGCTTCCATGGCGGGATATCCGGCATCGGCGAGCGCCTGGTGGCGCACGGTGGCCAGCGCGGCCATCTCGTTGACGAGTGCCGATTTTTGCGGCGTCAGCGCGGTCAGGTGCTCAATGTCCGCCGCGACCAGGTCCTGCTGTTCCTGTTTCAGGACCTCCAGCAGCGAAGTGATCTTGTCCAACTCAGCCTGCAGGCTGTGTTTCGGCGAGACAGCGGCCATCATATTTCCTTAACGTTGCTTACGCGAATGCAGCAGGTCGCGGACTGTTTCCAGCAACCCGTCTGCCACTTTTTCCGAATTGACCTGGAACTGACCGTCAGCAATTGCCATCTTGATGCGTTCGACTTTCTTGGTGTCGAATACGGCATTGCTACCGGCAGCGCCACTGGCCGCCAAAGCCTGTCCTTGCGCGGACAGGCGCACATTGTCGGTACTTGCCTGCGGTGCGGACGCGGTCGCGGCGGCGGCTTTATCCGCACCGCGCGCGTTCGAGCCCGTCGCGGGCGAACTTGGCAAGCCCGGCGTGTTCTTTAATGTGTCGTTGATCTTCACAGCTTTATCCTCGTCTGGTTGGAGGCGTTTACCCCGGCATACGAGTCTTTTACGGCAGCCTGCGCCCAAACTTTAGCTGGCGACTGGCAATTCCCTGTTATTTTTTGTCAAAATGTCACTTCCACCAAGCCGCCGGGACGCGCAATCCCGTTGATTTGCTGGCCGTTCCCGGTGCGCACTGCGACCACCTGGCCGTCGGCGGCTGAGCCGGCGGCCTTGCCTTCGGCCGAGACGGCGAAACCATTGCCCTTCGATACCAGCTTGACCAGTTGCCCCTGCAGTACCACCGGTTTCGCCTTGACCAGGTCGACGCGCAAGGGCGTGCCTGCCGAAATGGAAAGATTGCTGGTGCGGCCAATCAGCTGCGCCTTGTCGGTGGCAATGCCGGGGGGCAGGGCGGTCAGTTCGCCTTGCATCACGGCCAACTGGCCCTCCTCGATCGCCTGGCCCTGGGCCAGTGGCACGGCGGCGGCCACATAGCTGCCCAAGACCGATACCTGGGATTGAATATATACCGTCCACGGCGAAGGCGCCGCACAGCGCACACCGACCGTGGTTTTGCCCCAGGCGCGCGCGCCGGGCATCAGGAAGGCTTCGGGCGCCGGGCAGGGCGCCAGGTTCAGGCGCGGATCGACCGCCCCCACGCTGACGGTGACCTTGCCCGGCAGGCCAGCAGTCTGCACTTGCAGGAACTGTTCGGCGGCCTGGCGCAGGGCGGCCGGCTCCATGCGCGCCGACGCGGCGGGCGCGGCCATGGCGACGGCGGTGGCGGCGATGGTGGCGACCAGCAGGGCGGCGGTAATGAGTTTGCGTTTCATGGGACACATCTTAGCCCTCGCGCGACGAGTGAAATGGAGGAATAAGGGTAAAAACCCGGTCTTACTCTTCCGATCAAGAGTGGGCATTGCTCCGTATCATCGAACCTGTCATCAAGCGGAGAAGCGCCATGTTAGGCAAACTCGACAATCACCTGTTGTTCAACGAAACCGCCCTCAGCCTGCGCGAAAAGCGCCAGGCCGTGCTGGCCTCGAATATTGCCAATGCCGATACGCCGAATTACAAAGCGCGCGACATTGACTTCTCCGCCAACCTGCAGGCGGCGCTCGATCGCGCCAAGAACCCGCAGCCGCTGAATACCACTGCCGGCAAGCATTTCCCGCGCCCCCCGCAAGACGGCAGCACGTTGCCCGACGGCACGCCGCTGCTGTACCGCACGCCGGCCCAGGGCGCGGTCGACGGCAACACGGTCGACATGGACGTGGAGCGCAACAGCTTTGCCGACAACGCCCTGCGCTACGAAGCCGGCGTGACCTTTATTAATTCGCAGATCAAAGGCCTGATGGCCGCGATCCAGGGAGGCCAGTAATGTCCTTGTTCAGTATTTTCAATGTGTCTGGTTCGGCCATGAGCGCCCAGGCCCAGCGCCTGAACGTGGTGGCCTCCAACCTGGCCAACGCCGACAGCGCCACCTCGGCCAGCGGCGAAGCCTACCGTGCCAAACAGGTGGTGTTCGAAGCCACGCCAAGCGCCAATGGTGCCGCCACCAGCGTCAAGGTGCGCCAGGTGGTGGAAGACCCGTCGCCGATGAAACAGGTCTACGACCCCAAGCATCCGCTGGCCGATGAGAAGGGCTATGTGACGATGCCGAACGTGAATGTGGTCGATGAGATGGTCAATATGCTGTCGGCCTCGCGCTCCTACCAGACCAATGTGGAAACCATGAATGCAGCCAAGACCATGCTGCTGAAAACCTTAACGATTGGACAGTAATCATGGCCGTAACAGGTGCAGAAAACTCCAAAACCGTCTCGCCGGCGTTGTTGAACGCCATGAATCCGTCGAAGACGGCGAAGACGGGCGTGCAAGCGGATACCGACAAGTTCATGACGCTGCTGATCACGCAGCTGAAGAACCAGGACCCGATGAATCCGCTGGACAACGCGCAGATGACCAGCCAGCTGGCGCAGCTGAATACCGTGACCGGCATCAACAAGATGAATGAGACGCTAAATTCGCTGAAAGCGGATTACCAGGCTTCGGCCAACCTGGCGGCGACCAACCTGATCAACCACGGCGTGCTGGTCGAAGGCAGCCAGCTGACCCTGGCCGACGGCAAATCGCTGTTCGGCATCGAGCTTGGTTCGCGTGCCGACCAGGTGGAAGTGGAGATCCGCGCGTCCGGCGGCAAGGTGGTGCAGACCGTCACGATGAAGAATGTCGATGCCGGCATCGTGCCGCTGGCCTGGGATGGCAAGCTGGCCGACGGCACCACTGCTTCCAACAACACCTACACCATGAATATCAAGGCGACCCGCGGGGCCGAGCAGTTGAAGGATGCTAAGACGCTGCAATTCGGCACCATCGCCAGCATTTCGACCGGTGCCAACGGCGTCAAACTGAATATCCCGTCCTATGGCCAGGTGACCATGGATGCAATCAAGCAGGTGTTGTAATTAGCAATCTGAATAGGGGAATACCATGTTTCAACAAGGTCTCAGCGGCCTGAACGCCGCCTCCAAATCGCTGGACGTGATCGGTAATAATATCGCCAATGCCAGTACCGTGGGCTTCAAGGGTTCGCAGGCGCAGTTTGCCGACTTGTACGCGAATTCCCTGAACGGCCTGGCCGGCAATAACCCGGGTATCGGCGTATCGATTTCGCGGATTGCGCAGCAGTTCACCCAGGGCAATATCGAAACCAGCAACAACCCGCTGGACATCTCGATTAACGGCGGCGGTTTCTTCCGCACCGTGACCCCGGGCGGTTCGATCCAATACAGCCGCAACGGCCAGTTCCAGCTGGACAAGAACGGCACCGTCATCAATGCCCAGGGCGCCGCCATTACCGGCTACCTGGCCAACAAGGATGGCGTGATCCTGCAAGGCGCACCCAAGCCGATTACCATTGATTACTCGGATCTGGTGCCAGTGGCCACCACCAAGGCCAACTACCAGATCAACCTGAGCTCGGCCGCCCTGCCGCCGAGCAAAGTGCCGTTCGACGTGACCGATCCACTGACCTACAACAAGCAGACCGTGATGGATGTCTACGACACCCTGGGCAATGCCCACGTGATGTCGATGTTCTACGTGAAGACGGCTGCCAACACCTGGGACGTGTATTCCGCAGTGGACGGCGTGGAAATCACGGCCCAGGCCGCATCGGCAACCGTCTTCACGGATGACACCAATGCAGCTGCGGAGGCGGCTGCCCGCGCCGAATACCTGGCCGCCGTGGCCACGGGCATTCCAGCCGACATCAAACGGGAAGCGGAAGAGTATGCTGGCACAGTGGGGCCGATGATCGTCGCCGCCGCCGCCGCTGCTGGCGCGACCGTTGAAACGACCGACTACATCACGTCCCTGTTCACGGGCACCACCAACGTTGGCTCGGTTCCTGGCGCCACGCCGGACTCGATCCTGAAATCGATCGGTGCTGCAGTCGAGGTGCCCGCAGTCAAAGTGGGTACGATGATGTTCACCCGCGACGGCCAGATCGACACCGCCACCATGGCGGCAATGGTTCCACCGCAAACGCTGCCATTCACCATCAGCCTGCCGATGTTCCCTGATACCGGCTCGCGCATGCCGCTGGTGGTGGACACCAACTTTGTTGGCACCACCCAGTTCGTCGGCGCCACGTCCGAAAAGCTCTCGACCCAGGACGGCTATTCCTCCGGCCAGTTGCAGCGCTTCAGCACCGGCGCGGACGGCGTGATCACCGGCCAGTACAGCAATGGTAAATCGCGTGCCCTGGGCCAGTTCGTGCTCGCCAACTTCGCCGCGCCGGAAGGCCTGATCCCGCTCGGGAACAATGCCTGGACCGAAAGCGCCGCCTCCGGCGTGCCGCAAATTGGCGCGCCGAACACCGGTTCCTGGGGCCAGTTGCGCTCCTCCTCGGTGGAAGCGTCGAACGTGGACCTGACCGAAGAACTGGTTGACATGATCACCGCGCAGCGCGTCTACCAGGCCAATGCGCAGACCATCAAGACCCAGGACTCGGTACTGCAAACCCTGGTCAACCTGCGCTAAGCGTAAGGAAGCGAGCAAGCCATGGACCGCCTCATCTACACCGCCGCCACCGGCGCGCGCCACCTGCTGGACCAGCAGGCGACGACGTCGAACAACCTGGCCAACGCCACCACGACAGGATTCCGGGCCCAGCTCGATTCCTTCCGCGCGGTGCCGGTGGTGGCCGATGGCTTGCCGACCCGCACCTTCGTGGTCGACAACACGGTCGGTTCAGACTTCCGCCAGGGCACCATGCAGACCACCGGGCGGCCGCTGGACGTGGCCCTGCGCGGCGATGGTTTCATCGCCGTGCAATCGGCCGACGGCTCGGAGGCATACACCCGCAACGGCAGCCTGAAGGTCAGCGAAAACGGCATGCTGCAAACCGCCGCCGGCCTGAGCCTGGTGGGCGAAAACGGTCCGATCGCCATTCCACCCGACGCCCAGGTGGCGATCGGCAGCGATGGCACCGTGTCGGCCATCGACACCACCCAGACCCAGCCCGGTCCGACCAATGTGCTGGGCCGTATCAAGCTGGTCAATCCCGAAACGCGCGGCCTGGTGCGCGGCGACGACGGCCTGTTCCGCCAGCAAAGCGGACTGCCGGCCGATGTCGACCAGGGCGTGCGCCTGGTGGACGGCACGTTGGAAGGCAGCAACGTCAACGCCATCGACGCCATGGTCAACATGATTTCCTTGGCACGCTCCTTTGAAACGCAGATGAGCCTGCTCAAAAACGCGGAAAACAATGCCGCTAAAGCAACGCAAATCCTTGCATTGAATTAAGTAACTTGCATTTGCGTTGCCTCTCGGCAACGCCTTGCCATTTACCCGCTTGCACCGGGGCGGGGAATTGCCCATCATGGGATTTTTCCACCCACCAGAGCCAGCCCATGCGTTCGTCTCCGGAACGATATGCCGTCGTGGTATTGCCGTTTGCGCTGGCGGTTGCCGCGCTGACCCTGGTGGCGGTGCTCAGCGTGTCCGTGATGTCCACCCTGCGCGCCTATGTGGCCGGCGAAAGCCATTGGTCGAAAGGGCAGAAGGCCGCCATCGCCACCCTGCAGCGCTATGTGGCCACGGCCGATGAACAGGATTTCCAGCAATTCCGCAACGAACTCGCCGTCCCCCTGTCCGACCTCAGCGCGCGGCGCGAAATGGACAAGGAGCAGCCCGACTACGAGGTGGTGCGGGCCGGCTTCCTCGGCGGCCGCATTGCCGAAGAGGACATTCGCGGCATGCATTGGCTCTACCGCAATTTCAAGGATGTCTACCTGATGGCGCGCGCCATCGCCTACTGGAAACACAGCGACGAACACTTGCTGCGCCTGCGCGACCTGGGCGAGCGCTTGCACGCTACACCGCCAGCCGCGCGCCCGGCGCAGGATGTCTTCCTGCTGGAACTACAGGAGATCGACCGCCGCCTGTCGCCGCTGGCGCTGGGCTTCGCCGCCGCCGTTAACGACGCCGCGCGCCAGGTCACCAATGCCTTGCTGGGCGTGCTGGTGCTGTCGGCCGCGCTGCTGGCCTGGAGTTGCCACCGCTACCTGCACCGCTCCTTTGTGCGGCGCGAGCGACTGCTGCAGGAGCTGCAACAAAGCCAGGCCGAAGCGTTCGCCGAGAAGGAACTGGTGCAGGTCACGCTGGGCTCGATCGCCGACGCCGTCATCACCACCGACCAGGCGCAGCGTATCAGCTACTGCAACCGCAATGCCGAACAGATGCTGGGCCTGCCAAGCACGGCCCTGCTGGGCCGCCCGCTCAGCGACGTGGTGCGCCTGGAGGGCGCCGAGGGCAGCCTGCAACTGCACGCGGCGGACGGGCGCCAGTTGCCGGTGGACCGCTCGCTGGCGCCAATCCACGCGCCCGACGGCCAGGCCATTGGCCAGGTGATCGTGCTGCACGACGCCAGCGAAGCGCGGCGCCACGCCGCCCAGCTGTCCTACCAGGCCACGCACGACGAGCTGACCGACATCCTGAACCGGCGCGAATTCGAACGCCGCCTGTGCGAACTGCTGCGCAGCATGCAGGACGGCGAAGAAGGCGAGCACGCCGTGCTGTATCTCGACCTGGACCGTTTCAAGGTCATCAACGACACCAGCGGCCATGCGGCGGGCGACGAGCTGATCCGGCAAGTCAGCCAGTTGCTGCAGGCCACCCTGCGCGAACGCGACGTCGTCGGTCGCCTCGGCGGCGACGAATTCGGCATCGTGCTCACCTACTGCACCCACACCGACGCCGTGCGCGTGGCGGAGAAGGTGCGGCAGGCAGTGGTCGATCTGCGCTTCCTGTGGGGTGTGCGCAGCTACCGTATCGGTGTCAGCATCGGCGTGGTGCTGCTGGCGGGCCGCCAGGGTAACCTGAAGGAAGTGATGAAGTCGGCCGACGCCGCCTGCTATATGGCGAAAGAGAAGGGCCGCAACCGCATTCACCTGTACAGCGACGACGACGCCGAGCTGTCGGTGCGCCAGACCGAGATGGAAGCCGTGTCGCGCATCCGCGCCGCGCTGGAAAACGACCGCTTCTGCCTGCACCTGCAAACCATCGCCCCGCTCAAGGCGGGCGGCCAGGCGCACGCCGAAGTGCTGGTGCGCATGCTGGACGAGCAGGGCGGCCTGATCCCGCCCATGGCCTTCATCCCCGCCGCCGAACGCTACGACCTGATGCCGCTGCTGGACCGCTGGGTGATCCGCCACGCCTTTGCCGCGCTGGCGCAGCAGCCACCGGGCACCAGCTGGGCCATCAACCTGTCCGGCGCCTCGGTGTGCGACGAGGGCTTGCTGGAGTACGTGCTGGCGCAGCACCGTGCCAGCGGCGTGGCGCTGGAAAACGTCTGCTTCGAAATCACCGAAACGGCGGCGGTGGGCAACCTGACGCACGCCGCCGCCCTGATCCAGGACTTGCAAGCCCAGGGCTGTCGCTTCGCCCTGGACGACTTTGGCGCCGGCATGTCGTCCTTTGCCTACCTCAAGCACCTGCCGGTCGACTACGTGAAGATCGACGGCAGCTTCATCCGCGGCATCCTGCACAGCCCGACCGAGCGCGCCATGGTCGAATCGATCAACCAGATCGCCCATGTGATGGGCAAGCAAACGATCGCCGAGTTCGTCGAAGACGACGCCGTGCTGGACTGCCTGCGCGCCATGGGCGTTGATTATGCCCAGGGCTACGGTGTGGGGCGACCCGAGCCGTTGCAGGCGTTCAGGCAATCGGATAAGGAAGCCGCGCTGTGAGCCTGGCGCCTACATCAACTGGACACCCCACCAGAACTGCAGGATCATCGCCATCTCCTGCGACATGCCGTAAAGCTGTAGCGATCCGCTCTTGTTTCGCGAAAAAACCAGCGCAGGGAAATTGCCGCGCACCAGGCTGCCATGCGCAGGCAAGGCTGCTTGTTTAAACGCCTGAAGGGCACCGCGGTCGTCTGGATCGAGATCCACATACCAAAGCTCGACAGTATTTCCGTCATCGCTGAAGCTGCCGCCGAATCCCACCGGGCAGGCGTTGCCCATGATTTTTTCAAACATGGAACCCAGGGGGGAAACCACGCCTCGCGGTGACGGCTGCATGAGTTCGGCCAGCAGCGCATCGCCTTTGGCCCCTGGCGCAATGGTTTCCGCAAAAGCAGTGTGCATCCGGTTCAGTGCCGCGGTTTTGCCGATGCGCGATGGCTCGATATCATTCACATCATCGATGGCCTTCCGCAGGCGCGTCTGGAAGTCGGCAAACTCCACTTGCGCCTTCTGCTTGTTGAAACCTGGCTGGACAAAATCGGAAGAGGTGCAAAGCGCCTGCCGAAGATCGCGCGGCAGCGCCATTCCTGGTCGCCATTGTGCTGCCGCTGCATCCATGCGGGCGAGGCGTTCGGGCGCTAGCTTTTGCTGTATCTTGTGCAATTGTTCCGCGTCTTGCTCGCGTCCAGGCAAGCGCTCCTGTGAGACTTTCAGCAGGACTCCCGCTAGTTCAGGGTCATAAGGCAAGCCTTTGCTTTGCAGGCTTAATTCGGCCAGCACGCTTGCTGCCACAGGATTTCCTTTGTCGGCCATTGGCCAGAGTTGCGCGGCAGCCTTCGCATACCATTGCTTGCTCTTGGTAGGGCTGCGCTCAACCCCATCCAGGCCGCGCCGGTATGTGTAGGCCAAGTTGAGCTGGGCAAGTATGTTGCCGGACTGCGCCGACTTTTCAAGAAGTGCGAATGCCTGCGCCTCTGGTGCGGGTTCCGCAGTTGCTGCGTTCCTTTTGATGTTTGCTTCCCATGCCGCCACCTGTTTCGCCGTTGGCGTCGCTGCGGAGCGGTTTTGCTTATGTGCCTCCACCAGGCGCTCTTGTGCGTCAAGGTCGCCACCTTCGGCAGCCAGGATGTACAGTTTCTCCGCGCGCTCGTCATCCCGTTCAAGGTCTCCATGATACCCATGTGCCCTCGCCAGCAGGAACTGTTTGGCAGGGGTTGGCATTTCATCGTTCTGTTGAAGTTCGAGCATCGCCTTAATGTAGCGATGCTCGTTATCCGTCAGCGCGAATTCAGTTTGCGCAAGGGCGGCCAGGGGCAGGGCGCTAAGCAGCGCCGCTGCGAAATAGGTAGCAGGGGTCTTCGTCACGGGCGTTTCTGTCTTTATGGCAATAATTATCAAATAGAAAACAATAGCAGGGCTGAACAATTTGCGCCACACGCTTGAATAGGCGGGGGAAAACCGGCCAGATCGACGCTTTGAGTTGACTCTACCCACGGGATAATGTCTGCATAGAAAAACCGTAACTGGAGCAGGCAAATGATTCGATCACTGTGGATTGCCAAGACTGGCATGGAAGCACAGCAGACCCAGATGGACACCGTGTCCAACAACCTGGCGAACGTGCAAACCAATGGCTTCAAGAAGTCGCGCGCGGTCTTTGAGGACCTGCTGTACCAGAACATCCGCCAGCCGGGTGCCGCCTCGTCGCAGCAGACCCAGCTGCCCTCCGGCATGCAGCTCGGCACCGGCGTGCGTCCGGTGGCGATCGAGCGCATCCACACCCAGGGCAATCCGCAGTCGACCGGCAACGACAAGGATATGATGGTCAACGGCAACGGCTTCTTCAATGTGCTGCTGCCGGACGGCACCACCGCCTACACCCGCGACGGTTCGTTCCAGCGCGACAATAATGGCCAGATGGTCACTTCCAGCGGCTTCGTGCTGCAGCCGGCCATCACCATCCCGATCAATGCGCAGAGCATCACGGTGGGCCGCGACGGCACCGTGTCGGTCACGCTGCCGGGCCAGGTAGCGCCGCAGCAGATCGGCAATATCCAGTTGTCGACCTTCATCAATCCGACCGGGCTGGAGTCGAAGGGCGAGAACCTGTACGTGGAAACCGGCGCCTCGGGCGCGGCCACGGTCAACCAGCCGGGCACCAATGGCACCGGCGTGATCCTGCAGGGCTATGTGGAAACCTCCAACGTCAACGTGGTGGAGGAAATGGTGAACATGATCCAGACCCAGCGCGCCTATGAGATCAACTCGAAGGCGATCACCACCTCGGACCAGATGCTGCAGCGCCTGTCGCAGCTCTAAGGATTCGCCATGCGCCCGCCCTTCGCCGCCCTTGCCGCCACCGCCGCCATGCTGCTACTGTCCGCCTGCGTCAGCGCGCCGTCGTCCATTGTCAGCGGCCCCACCACGGCGCGTCCGCTGCCGCCGCCTTACCCGCCGGTGGCGCAGAGCAATGGCGCGATTTACCAGACCAATAGCTACCGGCCGGCTTTTGAAGACCGCCGCGCGCGCCACGTGGGCGATGTGATCAATGTCGTCATCACGGAAAGCACTTCGGCCGTCAAGAACGGCGCCAGTTCCGGCAACAAATCGGGCAGCGTGAATTTCGGCATCCCGGGCGTGTTCCAGAACAAGCTGGGCACCAATGTCGCCACCAGCGCCGACAACAAGTACGCCGATGCCGACAACCAGAGCATGAGCAATACCTTCACCGGCACCATCGGCGCCACCGTGGTGGAAGTGCTGCCGAACGGTAACCTGATCATCGCCGGCGAGAAGCAGGTCGGCCTGAACAAGGGCACCGAGTACATCCGCATTTCCGGCATGGTGAACCCGGACGCCATCGTCAACGGCAACTCCGTCACCTCGACCGCCATCGCCGATGCCCGCGTCGAGTACCGCACCAAGAGCAATATCGACCGTGCCGAAGTGCAGTCCATGCTGTCGCGCTTCTTCCTCAGCCTGCTGCCATTCTGACCATGAAGACTTTCAAAATCCTCGCCCTCGCCGCAGCACTGGCCCTGGCGCCCGCCGCGCAGGCGGAACGCCTGAAAGACCTGGCCAGCATTGCCGGCGTGCGCCAGAACCAGTTGATGGGCTACGGCCTGGTGGTCGGCCTCGACGGTTCCGGCGACCAGACCACGCAAACCCCGTTCACCGTGCAATCGGTGGCCTCCATGTTGCAGCAGATGGGCGTGGCGCTGCCGGCCGGCACCACCTTGCAGTTGAAAAACGTGGCAGCCGTGATGGTGACCACCAGCCTGCCGGCGTTCGCGCAGCCGGGCCAGCAGATCGATGTCACGGTTTCTTCCATGGGCAACGCCAAGTCGCTGCGCGGCGGCACCTTGCTGATGACGCCGCTCAAAGGCGCCGATGGCCAGGTGTACGGCATGGCGCAGGGCAATGTGCTGGTGGGCGGCGTGGGCGCGCAGGCGCCGGGCGGTGGCGCTTCCGTCGTCGTGAACCACCTGTCGGTGGGCCGCATTTCCAACGGCGCCACGGTGGAGCGCGCCGTGCCGACCGCACTGGGCGATGGCAACCAGATCCGCCTGGAACTGAACAACACCGACTTCGCCACCGCCAGCCGCGTGGTGACGGCCATCAACGACAAATACGGCCCCGGCGTGGCCTACGCGCAGGATGGCCGCACCATCCGCGTCACCGCGCCATCGTCGAGCGACGCGCGGGTGGCCTTCATCGGCGACCTGGAAAGCATCGACGTGCGCCCGGCGCGCCAGGCGGCCAAAGTCATCATGAACGCGCGCACCGGTTCGGTGGTGATGAACCAGGAAGTTACGCTCGAGACGTGCGCCATTTCGCACGGCAACCTGTCAGTATCGGTGAGTGCCGAGACCCAGGTCAGCCAGCCCAACCCGCTCAGCGGTGGCCAGACTGCCGTTGTCCAGCAGGGCAATGTGGACATCAAGAAAGATGCCGGCAAGGTCATCATGCTCAAGGGCGGCGCTTCGCTGGCCGAAGTGGTCAAGGCGCTGAACGCCATTGGCGCCTCGCCGCAAGATTTGCTGGCCATCCTGCAGGCGATGAAAGCGGCGGGTTCGCTGCGCGCCGAGCTGGAAATCATTTGAGGACGCAGCCATGATCCCACGGACCGTCTCGACCGACCTGAACAACGGCCTTGCCATCGACAGCAAAGGCTTCGGCGACTTGCGCCAGTCGGCGCGCGCCGGTTCGCCGGAAGCACTGAAGACCACGGCGGTCCAGTTCGAAGCCATGTTCGTCAATATGATGATGAAGAGCATGCGCGAGGCCACGCCGCAGGACGGCATGTTCGACAACCAGCAGACCAAGATGTTCACCACCATGCTGGACCAGCAGACCAGCCAGGACATCGCCAAGAAGGGCATCGGCCTGGCCGACGTGCTGGTGCGCCAGTTGTCGAAAACCTTGCAGCAGCAAGATGTCAGCGCCGGCGACCCGATGGCGCGCGCCTTGCTGGACCAGGCCAGGCTGCAGCGCTCGATCGAAGCCAGCGGCGGCGCCGGCGCCATGGCCGGCAAGACCGACAAAACCGACAAGGTGGCAGCGGCCGACAACAAGCCGGCCCACGTGCGCGCCTTCCAGGACAAATTGACCAGCCATGCGGAAGAAGCCAGCCGCGCTTCCGGCATTCCGGCCAAGTTCATGCTGGGCCAGGCCGCGCTGGAATCGGGCTGGGGCCGGCGCGAAATCAAGGGCCGCGACGGCAGCAACAGCCACAACCTGTTCGGCATCAAGGCTGGCCCGGACTGGAAAGGCCGCGTGGTCGAAACCGCCACCACCGAATATGTGAATGGCAAGCCGCAAGTGCGCGTTGAGAAATTCCGCGCCTACGACAGCTATGCCGACAGCTTCAAAGACTATGCGCGCCTGATTACCAAGAATCCGCGCTACGAAAAAGCCCTGGCCGCCGCCAACGGCACCGACGCCGCCGGCTTTGCCCGCAATTTGCAGAACGCCGGCTACGCCACCGACCCCAACTATGCCACCAAGCTGGCCAGCATTATCAAAAAGACATTGGCTTAATTGAGCCATTTCAAGTTTTGCTGCGCAGCGCCGTAAACTGAGACATCATGACTGCACTCTTTGGTATCGCTAAATCCGGATTAATGGCCGCCCAGACCGGGCTGACCACGACCGGCCACAATATTGCCAACGCGGCGGTGCCCGGCTATAGCCGGCAGACCGTCATCCAGGGCACTACGCCGCCGCTAAATGTCGGCGTCGGCTTCATCGGCACCGGCACCGAAGTGGCGCAGGTCAAGCGCGTCTATGATGATTTCGTCAACAAGCAACTGCTGGGCGTGCAGACGCAACAGGCTTCGGTCGACACTTACCTGAAGCAGATCAGCCAGATCGACAATATGCTGGCCGATTCAACAGTCGGCCTGTCGCCGGCCTTGCAAGGTTTCTTCAAAGGCATCCAGGACGCCAACTCGGCGCCGGCCTCGTCGGCCTCGCGCCAGGCCATGCTGTCGTCGGCCGAAACGCTGGCCTCGCGCTTCCACACCATGAACGACCGCCTGTCGGACCTGCAGAGCGGCACTAATGCGGCAATCACGGCCAACGTTTCTGAGTTGAACGCCTTCGCCCGCCGGGTGGCCGACCTGAACAACCAGATCGCCGGCCTCTCGGTGGATCCCTCGCGCATCCCGAACGACTTACTGGACCAGCGCGACCAGATCATCAGCGAGATGAACAAGGTCATCAAGGTCAATGTGACCCAGGCCGACAACCACATGCTGAACGTGTCCTTCGGCACTGGCCAGCCGCTGGTGGTGGGCGGTAACGCCCTGGCCCTGGCGGTGGGTACCTCGGACACTGACCCGAGCCGCGTGGTGGTGGGTTACCAGACGCAGAACAAGATGTCGATCCTGCCGGACGCGGTGCTGGTAGGCGGCCAACTGGGCGGCCTGATGCAGTTCCGTAACGAGGGCCTGGACAAGGCGCAGAACCAGCTTGGCCTGATTGCTGCCGGCCTGACCGACACTTTCAATGACCAGCACAAGCTGGGCCTGGACCAGAACGGCCAGCCGGGCGGCAACTTCTTCAAGGATATCCAGGCTTACGTCGGCTACGACCGCGACAACGCCAATAGCAGCACGCTCGACATCGCCGCCACGGTGGTGGACGGCGGCGCGCTGAGCGGCGCCGACTACGATATGAATTTCGACGGCACCAACCTGGTGCTGACGCGCCGCTCGGACGGCGTGGCGACGGCCATTTCGCCCTTCCCGCAAGGGGGCGTGCCGCAAGTGATCGACGGCGTGTCGTTCAATATCACCGGCGTGCCGGTGGTGGGCGACCATGCCGAGATCCGGCCCACGTATTACGCCGCCTCGACGATGGAAGTGGCGATCAAGGACGGCACCAAGATTGCACTGGCGGCGCCGATCAGCACCTCGACCCCCAGCACCAATACCGGCAAGGTCAAGATGAGCCCGGGCGAGGTCGATGCCAACTACCTGTTGCCGGGCAATGCGCTGACGGCACCGGTCAACCTGACGTATGACCTGGCCAGCAATACGCTGAACGGCTTCCCGGCGGTGGATGTGACCGTGACCGACGAAGCTGGTGTCGCGACCGTGTTCCCGGCTGGCACGCCAGTCACCTACACCTCGGGCGCCAAGATCAGCTTTAGCGGCCTCAGTTTCACCCTGAGCGGCACGCCGGGCGACCTTGATAAATTCGACATCAAGCCGGGCAGCGGCGTGGGCGACAACCGCAACGGCGTGGCGCTGGCCGCCCTGCAAACCAAGAACACCATGCTGGGCGGTACCGCCAGCTACCAGTCCACCTATGCCGGCCTGGTCAATATGATCGGCAACCGCACGCGCGAAGCCGACATCAACAGCGCCGCGATGGAAACCGCCGTGGCCCAGGCAACCGAGGTGCAGCAATCGATTTCCGGCGTGAACCTCGACGAAGAGGCGGCCAACCTGATTCGCTACCAGCAAGCCTACCAGGCCTCGGCCAAAGTGATGGCCACCGCCGCCACCTTGTTCGATACCTTGCTTTCGCTGGGCCGTTAAGTAATTTGAAGGAATAGCACCATGGTCATGCGCATTAGCTCCAACATCATCTACAACAACGGCGTCGGCCAGTTGAATACACTGCAGTCGCAACTGCAGCGTGCCCAACTGCAGCTTTCGACCGGCCGCCGCGTGCTGACCCCGTCCGATGATCCGGTGGCGTCGGCGCGCGCGCTGGAGATCAGCCAGTCGAAGGATATGAACACCCAGTTCGTGACCAACCGCACCAATGCGCGCAGCTCGATGTCGCTGGTCGACCAGTCGCTGCAGAATACCGATGACTTGCTGCAGGACGTGAAGCGCCTGATCGTCAACGCCGGTAACCCGGCCCTGTCGCAGCAGGACCGCCTGTCGCTGGCGACCGAGCTGGAAGGGCGCCTGGACGACCTGCTGGGCCAGGCCAACGCCACCGACGGCACGGGCGGCTTCCTGTTCTCCGGCTACAAGCTGGCGACCCAGCCTTTCGCCAAGAACTCGAGCGGCGCCAACTACCAGGGCGACCAGGGCGCGCGCGACCTGCAGGTGGCGACCTCGCGCAAGCTGCCGATCAGCGTGTCGGGCTCGCAAATTTACGAAGAGATCCTGACCGGCAACGGCACCTTTGTCACCGGCGCCACCGCCGGCAACCAGACCCGCGGCGGCACCGGCATTATTTCCCCGGGTTCTGTGGTGGACCAGGCCGCGCTGACCGGCCACAAATACACCATTGATTTCACCGTGGTGCCGGCCACGCCGGGCGTGCCGGAAGTCACCACCTTCACCATCAACGACCTGACCAACGGCGGCCAGCCGCTGCTGAACCAGCCGTATAAGCCGGGTGAGCCAATTGTGTTCGACGGCATGCAGCTTGATATCAAAGGCAAGCCGGCCGACCTCGACCAGTTCACGGTGGACCCGAGCACCAACCAGTCCATGTTCACCACCATGCGTAACCTGATCACGGCGCTGTCCTCCAGCCCGTCCAATCCGGTCGCCGACGCCGAGCGCAGCAACCAGCTCAACCTGGCAAACCAGAACATGAGCAATGCGCTCGATAAGGTATTGTCGGTGCGCGCCAGCGTGGGTTCCGGCCTGAAGGAACTCGACCACCTCGACAGCGCTGGCGACGACCTGAACATCGCCTACGCGCAGCAGATCGGCGACCTGATCGACGCCGACCCGGTGGAAACCATCTCCCGCTTCACCCAACTGCAGACCAACCTGGAAGCAGCGCAGAAATCCTACAAAGCCTTGACCGGCTTGTCGCTGTTTAACTTCATCTAAAATTCGGGGTCAGGTCTGACAATCGGACACGAACACAGCCGTAGGCTTCGCCTACGGCTGTGTTCGTGTCCGATTGTCAGACCTGACCCCGATCTTTCGGCTATCCCATTCGCGCGGCAGTTGCCGCGCTTTTTCGATGCCTTGGTTGACCAGGGTCTGGATCGGCATGTTCATGTAGGGCAGGGTCATGGTCAGCGTCAGGAAACCGACGCCGAGGGTGATGGGGAAGCCGATGCCAAACAGGTTCAGCTGCGGTGCGGCGCGCGTCAGGATGCCGAGCGCGACGTTGGTGATGAGCAGGGCGGCGACAATCGGTAGCGATAGCTGCAGCCCGGCCGAGAAGATCTTGGCACCCCACAGCGCCAGTTCCCAGAAGCCATTGTTGCGGAAGGCGATCGCGGCCACCGGCAGGGTGTAGAAGCTTTCGGCCAGCGCCTCCAGCAGTACCAGGTGGGCGTTCACCGCCAGCACGGCCAGCGTCACCACCCATACCAGGAATTGCGATACCGCCGAGGAGCGGCCCTGTGACATGGGGTCGAAGAAGCTGGCGAAGCCGAGGCCCATGGTCAGGCTGGAGATCTCGCCCGCCATCTCGACGGCGGCGAACACCAGGCGCATGGCGAAGCCCATGCCGGCGCCGATCACGATTTCGCGCGCCAGCACCGACAGCCCGGCCCAACCGGCCGGTTCGAGCGCCGGCATGGCGGGTACGCCGGGCGCCACCACCATCGCCATCAGCACGCCCAGCGCGACTTTGACGCGCATGGGAATGCGGGCATTGCCGAAGATGGGGGAGGCGGCGATCAGCGCCAGGATGCGCGCCGTCGGCCACAGCAGGGCGGCGATCCAGGTGTTGAGTTCGGCGGCGGTGACAACCAGCATGGCTTAGCTGACGAAGGTGGGAATCCCGGTCAGCACCTGGCGCATATAGTCGAGCATGACGGACAGCATCCACGGTCCTGCCACCACCAGCGCGACAAACACGCCAACCAGCTTGGGGATGAAGGACAGGGTGGCTTCGTTGATCTGGGTGGCGGCCTGGAAGATCGAGACGATCAGGCCGATCACCAGCGCCACCAGCAGCAGCGGCGCCGAGACCATCAGCGTGACTTCCATCGCCTGGCGGCCCATGGTCATAACGGTTTCCGGATTCATGGCGGGCGCCCCTAGTAGAAGCTCTGGGACAGGGAGCCCAGCAGCAGTTGCCAGCCATCGACCAGCACGAACAGCATTAGCTTGAACGGCAGCGAAATCACGGCCGGCGACATCATCATCATACCCATCGACATCAGCACCGAGGCCACCACCATGTCGATGATGAGGAAGGGGATGAAGATGGCAAAACCGATCTGGAAGGCGGTCTTCAGTTCGGAAGTGATAAAGGCCGGCACCAGCACTTTCAGCGGCACGTCTTCCGGGCCCTGCAGGGCCGGGCTGCGTGAAATCTTGACGAACAGGGCCAGGTCGGACTGGCGCGTCTGCTTCAGCATGAAGGTCTTGAGCGGCGCGGCCGAGCGGTCCATGGCCTGTTGCATGGTGATGCTGTTTTCCTGCAGCGGAATCCAGGCCTCGGTGTAGATCTTGTCGAACACCGGGCTCATGACGAAGAAGGTGAGGAACAGGGACAGGCCGATGATCACCTGGTTGGGCGGGGCCGATTGCGTGCCGAGCGCCTGGCGCAGCAGCGACAGCACGATCACGATGCGGGTGAAGCCGGTCATCATCAGCAGCGCTGCCGGGATGAAGGTCAGCGCCGTCATCAGGATCAGCGTTTGCAGCGTCAGGCCGTAATTGGTGCCGCCGCCGGCAGCGGGCGTGCTGGTGAAGGCGGGGATGGTCGGTTCGGCCAGGGCGGCCAGCGGCAGCAGCAAGGCCGGCGCCGCAATAGCCAGCACGGCGGCGCCGCGCAGGGCGTGCTTATTTGCCATTGCGCTTTTCAATCGTCTGTTTGAACCATTCGGCGAAATTGGCGCCCGGCACCGGCTGCGCGCCGGCCAGGTCGGCCTCGTCGATTTCCTGGCGCGGCAGGGTGGCCAGGGCGTTCATGCGGCCGGGCGAGGCGCCCACCACGATCCACTGCTCGCCCACTTCCACCACCAGGATGCGTTCGCGCGCGCCGACGCTGAGGGCGCCGACCAGCTTGACGGTGGTGCCGCCGGTGATGTGTTTCGGGCCGAAGCGCTTCAGCAGCCAGGCCAGGCCGACCAGCAGGGCGATGACAAAGCCGAGCGAGAGGATGGTCTGCAGCAGGGAGCCGGCAGCGGACGGCGCCTGGCTAGCCAGCACATTGGCCGGCGCCGGCGCGTTGGCGGCGCGGGCCCCGGCCAGCGCGGCTTGCTGTTCGGGCGTTGCAGCGGGCGCGGCAGCGACAGGCGCGCCCGGCGCGGTGGCGCTGTCGGTGGCCGGCACGGCTTGCTGGCTGGTGGCGATGGTGTCGGGGGCGGGTGCTGGCTGCGCCAGCGCAGGCGCGCTGGCGAGGCAGAAGGCGGTCGCCAGGGCGAGCGGCCGCAGGGCGCGAAGGACGGCGTGGCTTTGCTTCATTTATTCAGTTTTCGGATGCGTTCGGAAGGCGTGATGATATCCGTTAAGCGGATACCGAACTTATCGTTCACCACCACCACCTCGCCCTGGGCGATCAGGCAGCCGTTGACCAGCACGTCCATCGGCTCGCCGGCCAGGCCGTCCAGTTCCACCACCGAGCCCTGCGCCAGTTGCAGCAGGTTCTTGATGGCGATCTTGGTGCGGCCCAGTTCCACCGTCAGCTGGACCGGGATATCGAGGATGAAGTCGATATCGTTATGGGTTTCGGTCTTGTTCGGCTGCTTGGAAAAGTCCTTGAACACGGCGGCAGTGGCGGCCTGGGTCTGCATGGCAGCCGCTTCCGCGGCGGCCTGTTCGGCGATCGCCGCGCCCCACAGGTCCTCTTCGCCGCTGGTATCGTCTTCTTGATTGTCCGACATGTTTCTCTCCTGTTTGCTGCTTTACTTCATATTATCGGCGTTTGCCAGCAGTTTCTCCACCTTCAATGCGTATTGCCCGTTCAACACCCCGTAGGTGCAGTCGATCACGGGTACGCCATCCACGGTGGCTTCGATGGTTTCCGGAATCGCCAGCGGGATCACATCGCCCACTTTCATGTTCAGGATTTCATCAAAACTGACTTTCGCGGTGCCGAGTTTGGCCACCAGTTCCACTTCGGCGATCTGGATCTGCTGCGTCATCAGGCGGATCCAGCGCTTGTCCACTTCCAGCGCTTCGCCCTGCAGTGAGGAGGTCAGCGCGTCGCGGATCGGCTCGATCATCGAGTACGGCATGCAGAAGTGGATCTGGCCGGACACCGAACCCAGTTCAATGGTGAAGGTCGACGCCACCACCACCTCGTTCGGCGTGGCGATATTGGCGAACTGCGTGTTCATTTCGGAACGGATGTACTCGAACTCCACCGGGTACACCGGTTCCCACGATTTGGTATAGGCCTCGAACACGATGTCGAGGATGCGCAGGATGATGCGCTGCTCGGTCTGGGTGAAATCACGGCCCTCGACCCGGGTGTGGAAGCGGCCATCGCCACCGAACAGGTTGTCCACCAGCAGGAACACCAGGCCCGGGTCGAACACCATCAGGGCCGTGCCGCGCAGCGGCTTCATGTGCACCAGGTTGAGGTTGGTCGGCACCACCAGGTTGCGGATGAACTCGGAATACTTGGAAACGCGCACCGAACCGACCGACACTTCGGCGCTGCGGCGCAGGAAGTTGAACAGGCCCACGCGCAGCAGGCGCGCGAAACGCTCGTTGATAATTTCCAGGGTCGGCATCCGGCCCCGGACAATGCGTTCCTGCGTCGCCAGGTTGTAGGTGCGGACACCGGTCGACTCCTCGGGCGTCGCGACATCGTCCTGATCGCCGTTGACGCCCTTTAGGAGGGCATCGACTTCTTCCTGGGAGAGAAAATTATCCGCCATGCTTCACACAACCTTACTGGATGATAAATGCCGTAAACAGCACTTCGGCCACTTCCTGGTTGTCCTCGCCGTTTTCAAACGGCTGGTTGACGGCTTCCAGGATATCCTTGCTCAGCTGCTGCTTGCCTTCCGGGGTGTTGATCTCGGACGCGTGCTTGCTCGACAACAGCAGCAGGATGCGGCTGCGCAGCTTGGGCATATTGTTCTTGATGATTTCCGACTCTTCCAGGCTGCTGGCCTGCAGGGTGATCGCCAGTTGCAGGTACTGCTCGCCGTTTTCCGGCTGCAGGTTGACCGTGAACGCGTCCACCGGCACATACACCGGCGGGCCGGCTTTCTTGGCCTTCTTGGCTTTCTTGGCCGGCTTGGCATCCTCGGCGTGCTCTTCGCTGTCGCCCTTCAGCATGAACCATGCGCCGCCACCGCCCGCCAAAGCGAGCACCAGCACGCTGGCCATGATGATGATCAGCTTCTTCTTGGAACCACCGCCTACCGGTGTTGCTTCTGCCTTCGCATCAGCCTTCATTTTTGGATTCGCTTTCAATTCTGCCCTGGATGCAAGAGTTGGATCATGACGCCATTATGTCATTATCGCGAAAGCTTTCGGGGGGCGATGCGCCGAAAAGAGGCAGGAAGCAGGGCTATCTCTGCTTTAGGCGAAGGTATCGACCGCGCCCAGCACGCTGCGGCGTGCCTGGTGGGCCTGCTGTTCGGGGCCGGCGCCGGGATCGGGATTGTCATTTTGGCCATTTGATGCGCCACGGCTGCGGCTGTTGGCGGTCATCTGCGCGAAGGCTTCCTTCTGCTCCTGGCTGCCGGCCGAGACGCTGGTGTCGCCCAGCGCGATGCCGGCTTCCCCCATCGACTCGCGCAGTTTCGGCAAGGCCTGTTCAAGCGCTTCTCTCACTTCCGGCTGGGCCGCCATGAAGGCGACGCTGGTCTGGTCGTTGGAAACGCTCAGTACCACTTGCAGCGGGCCGAGGTCGGGCGGGTTCAGGGTCAGGGTGGCGCTTTGCTCGCCGCCATTGACCATCCACACGACTTTCTGGCCTAGCTGCTGGTCCCAGCCCTGGCTGCCGACGCGGGCGTGCAACTGGTTGCTGGCCACGGCTTGCGCAGCCTGCGCATTGGCGGCGCCGGCGGGCGCCTGCGCGGTCGTGGCTTGCGCCGTGCTGGCCGGCAGGATGGTTTGGGCGGCGTCGCGCGCGGCGGCCTCGCCGGCTTTGCCGGCATCGGCCTTGGCCTGGGCCAGGGTGGCCTGGAAGTCGGCCTGCGGCGCCACGTCGGCGCCCTGCGCGGCGAGGCCGGCGTTCGGCTGCAGCGCGTCGGCGGCAAGGTCGGCGCCATCCGCAACCATTGCCGAAGCGGAGGCCGCTCCTGCCTGGGCGCTAGTAGCCTGGTGGGCGATGCGGGCCTCCAGCCCGGCCAGGGTCCTGGCCATGGCGTCGTTGTCGATGACGGGGCCGAACACACCTTCCTTACTGACATTGCCGATGATCGCGCGCAAGCTTTCGGCGGCATATTCGGGCGCCATATCGGTGGGCGGTTCGGCGCCGGCCGCCATGCCTGGCCATTTTGCCAGGGGCAGTATTTCGATGAGATGCGGATAGCGCCGTGTCTCGTCCAGCGTCGCACTGGTGGCGGCAATGCCTGCGCTCTCTTCGGCAACGGCGGCGGGTGGTGTGGCCGGCTGGTTCAGGCTGGCCATCAGCATCAGCATATCGGCAAGCGGGTCACTGGCTGGCTGCTGCGCGGCATCGACCGCGTTGGCTTCGTCGGCTGCTGCGGCGTCGGCTGCGGGGGCGCCGCTGCCGGCCTCGGACGCGCTGCCGCCCTGGGCCTGCTGCGCGGCCGCGCCGCCGGCGGTGGCAGGCGCTGCGGCCGGGCTGGCAGTGGCCGCCTGGCTCGCCGCTGTGGCGGTTTGCGCAGGCTGCGCCGGCTTGGCGGCCTGGGTGGCCTGGGCTGCAGAGGGCTGCGCCGGGCGCGCTGGCTGGGCTTGCGGTGGCTGCTGCTTGTGCGGCTGCGGTGCCGACGCTGGCTTGGCCGCCTCGGCGCGGCGCGCGGCGGGAGCGGCCGGGGCCGGGGTCGGCGGCAGCGCGGCGGCCTGGCGCTCGATCTGGCGGGTCAGGGCTTGCTGGAACTGTCCATCCTCCTGCGCCGTGGTGGCGGCGCCCGCACGCGGGCTGGCAGGATTGCCGGAGAGGAGGGGATTGGTCTGGACAGTCTGGGTATTCATAGTACGAGCCTAGCGTTTGAAAAATGCCTGCCGGGTGGCGTGTTCATCCATGGCCTTCTGGTCGCGCTTGGCTTCCTTCTTGAGCTCCTGGGCTTGCGCCCGGTCACGCAGGGTGGAAAACGACATGCGCTTGCGCTCCGCGTCCTGCCACGCCTGCTTTTCCTGGTCGCCGCGCACCTTGGTGTGGCGCAGCACATCTTCCTGACCCTTGATCGCCGAATCCAGTTTCTCCATGAAAGCCTGGAAATTGCGGTAAGCCATGGGCGTAATGCCTTGCTGTTGCGAAGCGTCGAAGCGGCGGCCGTATTCATCGCGGTAGCCGACCAGCATATTCAGCTTCTCTTCAGCGTCGGCCACGGCTTTCAGGGCCGCGCCAAGGCGTTTGGCGGCGTCGTCGGTTTCCCGACGGGCCAGGTCAATCAGGGTTTCCAGTTGCTGGGTTGAGGCCATGATGGTTCATTATAGGCAAGGCCAGCCGGGTCAATCAGTCGAATAGCGTGGTTAATTGGCCCAAGCTCTCCGGCATGGTGACTTGCTCGGTGATCTGTTGTTGCAGGAATTGCTCGATTTTATCGTGCAGGCCGATGGCCTGGTCCAGCACCGGGTCGGTGCCCGGGCTGTAGGCGCCGACGGCGATCAGGTCGCGGCTGCGTTCGTAGCGTGAAAACAACTGTTTCAGCTTGCGCGCCTGGTCCTGGTGGCTGTGCGAGGTGATCGAATGCATGGCGCGGCTGATCGATTGTTCGATGTCGATGGCCGGGTAGTGACCAGCCTCGGCCAGGCGGCGGTTGAGCACGATGTGCCCGTCCAGGATGGCGCGCGCCGCGTCGGCGATCGGGTCCTGCTGGTCGTCGCCCTCGGTCAGTACGGTATAGAAAGCCGTGATCGAGCCGCCGCCCAGCTCGCCATTGCCGGCGCGTTCGACCAGCACCGGCAGCTTGGCAAAGACCGACGGCGGGTAGCCCTTGGTGGCCGGCGGCTCGCCGATGGCGAGCGCGATTTCGCGCTGCGCCATGGCATAGCGGGTCAGCGAATCCATGATCAGCAGCACGTTCTGGCCCTTGTCGCGGAAGTGCTCGGCAATCGCCGTGGCATAGGCCGCGCCTTGCATGCGCATCAGCGGCGGCGTGTCGGCCGGTGCCGCCACCACGCAGGAGCGGCGCAAGCCTTCCTCGCCCAGGATTTGTTCGATGAACTCCTTCACCTCGCGGCCGCGCTCGCCGATCAGGCCGACCACGATGACGTCGGCTTCGGTATAGCGCGCCATCATGCCCAGCAACACCGACTTGCCGACGCCGGAACCGGCGAACAGCCCCATGCGTTGGCCGCGCCCGACCGTCAGCATGGCGTTGATGCAGCGCACGCCCACGTCCAGGGTTTCGACGATGGGCGCGCGGTCCAGCGGATTGGCTGGGCGCACATTGATCGGCGCCGAATCGCTGGTCTGGATCGGGCCCAGGCCGTCCAGCGGACGGCCGGCGCCATCCACCACGCGGCCCAGCAGTTCGGTGCCGACCGGCAGGTGGCGCGCGCGGTCGCTCGGGCGGCGGCGCGGGTGCGACACGCTGCCTGGTTTCGGCACGCTTTGCTCCACCGGGAATACGCGGGTGCCGGGCACAATGCCTTCGACATCGCTTTGCGGCATCAGGAACAGCTTGTCGCCCTCGAAGCCGACCACTTCCGCCTCCACCTTGCCGCCGGAGGGCAGGGGCACGGTGCAGGCGGCGCCCACCGCCAGGCGCAGGCCGACCGCCTCCATCACCAGGCCGGCCACGCGCGTGACGCGGCCCGAGACTTGCATCGGCTCGATGAAATCGACCAGGGTGGCGCAGTCGTTCAGGTAGGAACGCCAGCGGCCGGCGTGCACTTGCGGGTCCGGGGCGCCCATCTCAGCCGATCCAGTCCACGTCCTTGCCCAGCGCATGGCTCAGGCGTTGCCAGCGCGACTGCACGCTGGCATCGATCTGGTTGGAGGCGGTATCGACCTTGCAGCCGCCGCGCTCCAGGGTCGGGTCGTCGATCACGCGCCAGCCGCCCTTGTCCAGTTCTTCGGCAATGCTGTCGCGCACTACCGCCGCGTCCTCGGGATGCAGGATCAGCAGGGCCGGCTGCTGCAGCACCGGCAGGTATTCAATCGCCTCGCGCACGATCGGCAGCACCAGTTCCGGCTTGACGTGTAGGGCGGTCTTCAGCATGCCCTTGGCCAGGTGCAGGGCCAGGTCCAGCACGTCATTGCTGATGACCTGGTCGGCCTCGCGCAGGGCGGCGCTGAAGTTGTCGGCGATCTCGCGCACCGGCGCCAGTACCTGCTCGGTGGCGGCACGCTGCTCGTCCAGGGCTTGCGCCATGCCTTCCTCGTGGCCGGCCTTGAAACCCTCGTTATAGCCTTGCAGGCGCGCCTCCTCGCGGATGGCGGCCAGTTCCTCCTCGCTCGGGTACTCTGGCTGGGGCGGATTCTCCGCCGCGTAGGCGGCTTCCTCGGCCTCGATGCTGGCTGCTTCCTCGGCGGCGGCGTGGGCGCGCGCTTCTTCCTCCTCGCGCTCGCGCTGGGCCAGCACGCTCGGGCGCGTGTCGCCGAAGGATTGCATTTCCCAGCGCTGGTAGGCGGTCTGCTGTTCTTTTGGAATGTTCGACATCAAACGAAGGAATCCTCACCCTTACCACCGAGTACGATCTGGCCTTCATCGGCCAGGCGCCGCACAATTTGCAGGATCTGCTTCTGCTGCGTCTCCACTTCGGACAGGCGGACCGGGCCCTTGTTCTCCAGGTCCTCGCGCATCATTTCCGAGGCGCGCGCCGACATGTTCTTGAACACTTTGTCGCGCAGGTCGGGCGAGGCGCCTTTCAGCGCGATAATCAGCATGTCGGACTGCACTTCGCGCAGCAGCAGCTGGATGCCGCGGTCGTCGACATCGATCAGGTTGTCGAACACGAACATCTCGTCCATGATCTTCTGCGCCATATCGTTGTCGTAGTTCTTGATATTGTCCATCACGTTCTGTTCCTGCTCGCCGGACATGAAGTTCAGGATCTCGGCCGCCGCGCGGATGCCGCCCAGCGTCGATTTCTTGATGTTCTCATTGCCGGACAGGAGCTTGGTCAGTACGTCGTTCAGTTCGCGCAGCGCGGCCGGCTGCACGCCGTCCAGGGTGGCGATGCGCAGCACCACGTCGTTGCGCAAACGGTCGGTGAAATTGCCCAGGATTTCGCAAGCCTGGTCGCGCTCCAGGTGGACCAGGATGGTGGCGATGATCTGCGGGTGCTCGTTGCGGATCAGCTCGGCCACCGATTGCGAATCCATCCACTTCAGCGACTCGATGCCGGAGGCGTCCTTGCCGCCCAGGATGCGCGACAGCAGCACCGACGCCTTGTCGTCGCCCAGCGCCTTGGTCAGCACCTGGCGGATGTACTCGTCGGAGTCGAGGCCGACGGTGGAGGCGGAGGCGTACTGGTCGCGGAACTCGTCGAGCACGTCGACCACCATCTCGTGCGGGATGTTCTTCATGGTGGCCATCGAAGCGCCCAGCTTCAGCACTTCGCGCGGGCCGAGGAACTTCATGACCTCGGCCGCTTCCGCTTCGCCCAGGGCCAGCATCAGGATGGCGGCCTTTTGCAGGCCGGTGTTTTCACTAGTCATTATTGCCTATCCATTCCTTGAGCACGTTGGCGACGATGCGCGGGTCTTCGGCGGCGAGTTTTTTCGCCAGCGCCAGGTTGTCGCGGTAGGTGCGCGCCGTGTTCTCTTCCATCTTGGCGATTTCCTCCGCCAGCATTTCTTCCGGGCTCGGACCGTCCGGTTCCACGATCGGTTCCGGTTCCGGCTCCGGCTCCGGCTCGTTGATCTGGTCGATCTTCTTGAAGACCGGACGCATCATCGGACGCACGATACGCAGCAGGATGTAGAGCAGGATCAGCGCCGTGATCAGGAACTTGGCCAGTTCTTTCGCCAGCGGCAGGTTGGCCGGATCGCGCCACCATTCCAGCGGTGGTTCAGGTTCCTTGTCGACGCCGTCGAATGGCGCGTTGGCCACGCTGACGGAGTCGCCCCGGTCCTGGTTGTAGCCCATGGCTTCCCGCACCAGGCTATTGATCTTGGCCATCTCATCCGTACTGAGCGGCTTGACCACGACCTTGCCGTTTTTATCGATGGTTCGACGGTAGTTTACTACGACCCCGACCGTCATGCGCTTCAAGCCGGCCATGGCTTTCTGCTCATAGCGCACGGTCTTGTCGACTTCATAATTGGTGGTCGATTCCTTGTGGCTCGGCGCGGCGTTCGCGGGGGGCGCCCCGGTGGCCGGCTGGCCCGGCGGGGTGGTGGTCAGCGGCGCCGTGGCCACGCCCGGCGGCTGGTTCGACAGCGCGCCCGGGATGCCGCCCGGATTCTGGTTGGCATTGCCGTTGGTTTCCGTGCTCTGCTGGCTGCGGATGGCCGAGGCCGCCGGTGGCGAATTCGGCTTGTAGGTCTCGGCCGCCTGCTCGATGGCCGAGAAATCGACGTCCGCCACCGCCTCGGCGCGCACATTGCCCTCGCCGACGATGGGCGTGATGATCGATTCGACCTGCTTGATGACTTGCTTTTGCATCTCCTGCACGTATTTGAGCTGGGAGGCGTCAAGGTTCTTGGCGTTGTTGGCCGCGTTGCCGTTCTTGTTCAGGTCCGACACCAGGTTGCCCGACTGGTCCACCACGGTGACATTGGCCGGCGCCAGCTCCGGCACCGAGGACGCCACCAGGTGCACGATGGCGCTGACCTGGGCCGGGTCGATCATGCGGTTGGCGTGCAGCTGCAGCACCACCGAGGCGGTCGGCTTCTGCGCGTCGCGCACGAAGACCGAGGGTTTGGGCATGGCCAGGTGCACGCGCGCCGACTCCACCGCGCCGATAGACTGGATCGAGCGCGCCAGTTCGCCTTCCAGCGCGCGCTGGTAATTGACCTGCTCCAGGAACTGGGACACGCCCAGCTTCTGGTTTTCCATGACTTCAAAGCCGACATTGCCGCCCTTGGGCAAGCCCTGCTGGGCCAGGCGCAGGCGCACATTGTGCACCTGGTCGGACGGCACCAGGATGGCTTGGCCGCCCTCGGCCAGCTTGTACTTGATCTGGGCCGCGTCCAGGGCCGCCGTGATGGCGCCGCCGTCCTTATCGGTGTAATTGGCGAACAGGACCTTGTAGTCCGGCTCCTTATTCCACATCCACAGCATCAGGATGAGTGCCAGCACGCCCGCCACCACCGCGCCGCGGATCACCATCCTGCCCATGGGGGTCTGGAAGAAGGCGAAGCGGCCCTTGGGCGCTTGCTGGACGTCTGGATCGTCGATATCGAGTTGTTCGGCGGCTGCAGCCATGGGTAATCACTGTGGGGTTAATGGGCCTGTTGCACATTATCCGGCGACATTGCGCCGTTTAAAGGCCGGAACAGGCACCCGTTTGCCTTGCTGCTCAGCGCAAGCCGCTTGTGCGGGAAGGCTTATTCTGGAAGCCTGACAGTAGGAATCTATTGTAACAAGGCAACATCCCACTGCAAAAATTTTGGAGCAAAAGAAATGAAAACAGGCGGCATAGACAGCAGCCAGATCCAGGCCATGATAGCCCAGCTCAAAGCTGCGGCGACCCGGCCCGCAGCGACGCCCCCGGCGATCCAGACCGAAAAGGTGGCGCCCAAGCCCGACTTCACCGACGCCATGAAAGGCGCGCTGGACGCGGTCCAGGCCAGCCAGACCAAGGCCGAAGGCATGACCAAGCGCTTCCAGATGGGCGACGACTCGGTGAATTTATCGGACGTGATGATTTCGATGCAAAAAGCCAGCATCAACTTCCAGGCCACCGTCCAGGTGCGCAACAAGCTGGTGCAGTCTTACCACGACATCATGAACATGCAGGTGTAAGAACCGGTGCCAGGTCTGTCAAATGGACAAAAGGCGCACGTACGTGCGCCTTTTGTCCATTTGACAGACCTGGCACCGGTTCTAGCCGAGGCCGGCGATGCGGGCGTTGCGTTCGCGCTCGAGCTTGGTGATGTAGCGTTGCACGGCGTTCAGGGCGGAGCGCGGCAGTTCGACGAACTGGCAGCCCAGGCGGCGGTTGGATTTGTTGTTTAAAAGCGTCAGGTCGAGCGAGTTGCGGATCTGCAGGCCGGCGGCCACCGGGCCCACCTCGGGCAGTTCAATGCGGCAGTCGGCGTACACCTTGCCGATCGTGTCGCCCAGCACCAGGCTGTTGTCGAGGATGGCAATGCCGCCGCAGCTGATGTCGGCCAGGGGGAAGGCTTTGCTGCCGCCGCCCAGTTCGGCCGGCAGGGGAATCATCACCCGCACCGGGTTGCTGACCGGCGTCGCCATGCGGTAGAACTCGCGCCGCTGCAGGCGGATCAGGCTGGCCGGCAGGGCCATCTTGAAGGCGGGGCTGCCTTCGAAGGTGCATGGTTCAATGTGCTCGCCGCCGAACATGATGCGGATCTTGTCCAGCGTGGTTTCGAAAGAGAGCCTTTTGGCGCCTAGGATGCGGCGGTTCTGGTCGGGATTGATCGAGCAGTCGAGGATCACGCTGCCGGCATCGGCATCGACTTCAAGGATGGAGGTGACGCACACATCGGACTCGCCATGCACCAGCATGCGGATCAGCTGGCTTTTCTCACCAATGCTGCGCAGCAGGGCGATGATCTCGCGGCGTGAGGATACCTCGAAGTCGTGCCAATTCTCCAAGTCCGAGTCCGAAATATAGCTGTGCATCAAAGTCCGTTGTCTGGGGATTCATTCGGTACGCTGAGATCGGGGGCCGGGGGCCGGGGCTGGCCCGTCTTTTGCGCTGCTTCAATATGATATAGCCACGCTAACAGTTCCGCAATTACGCGGTACAGCAGGGGCGGGATCTGGTGGTCCAGGTCCACTTCCATCAGCAGCGAGACCAATTCCTTCGATTCGTGGATGAACACGCCGTGCTCGGCGGCGACGGCGATGATTTGCTCGGCCACCAGGCCGCGCCCTTTGGCGACGACCTTGGGCGCCCCTTCGCCACTCTTGTAGGCGAGGGCGACGGCGCTTTGCAGCGGCTTGCGCGGCAGTTCCTTGGGATCACCCTGGGCCATTGTCGCCTTCCGCTTTGATGGCGAGCGAGGCCAGCGGCGCGCCGGCCGCGTCCAGCGCTTGCTGCAGGGCGCCGGCCCAGGCGCGCAGGGTGTCGGCGCTGTCTTCGCTGCCGGATTCGAGCGCGATGTGGACCTGGTCGCCGACCAGCGTGACCTTGGCGCCCACCGTGCCCAGCAGGGGAAAGCGGAAGCGCACGCCGCTGCGCCAGACGGTGTCCGCTTCGCCGTTGCGGCCATCGCGCCCGTCCTGGCCGCCCTCGCGCTGCTGTTCGCGTTCGACCAGCCATTGCATCTGCTGGCCGGGCCAGGCTTCGCCTTGCCACAAGACCTTGCCTTGTTCCTGGGTGTGCAGTTGCTGGTTGATCATCTGGGCGGCGGACAGGTCGGGGCCGGCGGCCAGCTTGGCGGCCGCTTCCAGCGCGCTTTGGTTGGCGCCCTGCGTGGCGGCGTGGCGCTGCATCTGCGGTTCGCGCTGCAGGTCCTGTAGCGGACGCTTGCCGCTGGCCCATTCGGCGACATGCGATTCGTAGAACAGGCCGCTGTCGCCGAGGGCGCGTTGCAGGCTTTCGCTGAGCTTGGCGGGGTCGGGCGCGCCGCCGGCGCTGAGTGGTGCCTTGCCGTTGATGGTGACCGGCACGCCGGGCGTGGTGTAGGCACTGGCCAGGGCGCTGGCAATGGCGCGCGCGGCGGGGCTGAGGACGGCTTGCGGGGTGTCTTTGCCGAGCGCGGGCAACTGGTCGGCGGGGACCAGGGGCGCTTTGCTGAGCAGGGCGGCGCCAGGGCTCAGGGCGCGCGGCTGGGTTTGCGTGGCGTGGGTTTGGTGGGCGAGGGCGGCGTCGCCCTCGGCGCCCAGGCCGGCGGCGCTGGCGCCGGCAGCGGCTGCTGCGGCGGCGCCGCGCGCGGCGGCGGCGGCACCACCGGCGGCAGCGGCGTTGGCGGCGGCCCCGGCAGCTGCGGCAGCGGCCCCAGCCCCGGCCGCAGCGCCACTCGCCGCAGCCGCCCCGGCGCCCGCGTTGGCGGTGGCCCCGGTGCTGCCGGGCGCGCCCGGCGTGCCGACGGCCGCGCCACCCGCCTGGCCGGTTTGTCCGGCAGGCGGCTGCTTGCCGCTCAGGTTAATGATGGCGGCTTCCTGCGCGGGCAGGCGGCCGCCGGGGGCCGGCGTGTCGGGGATCTGGTCGCCGCTGACGAAGGTCGCCATCTGGCCTGCCTGCGGGCTGCCGGCCCCCACTTGCAGGGTGGGGCGCGGCTGGGCGCTGATGACGGTCAGCGGCAGCTCATCGCCGGTATTGACGCCGGGCGGCAGCAGCATGCGCGCATTGGTGTCGGCCACGCGCACCAGGAAACTGCCATCGTTGAATTTGCTGAGGACCTGGGCCGGCAGGGTTTGCCCGACCATTTGCGAGAGGGCGCGCTGGAAGGCTTCCTGGCGCGGCGCGGCGACCGGTTGCGCCGCCGTGGTGGCGCTGGCGGGGCCAACGCCGCGAATATCCAGGCGCGGGGGCAGCATGCCAGCCGCCCCGTTCAGACGGCGCCGTAGGCGGCGGCCAGGCGCCGTTCAGTGCCGGTGTTGTTGATCAGTTTGGACAGTTGGGCCATCCACGGCATGGTCAGGTCGCGGATCTGGCGGTCGTCGTCCAGCATCTGCTTGATCAGGCCCAGCTTTTGCTGGCGCTCGCCGGCGTTCAGCGTGGCCGTGGCCTCCTGGTCGCGCAGCACGGCGACATGGGCTGCCACTTGCTGCTCCAGGCCTTCCAGCCCATCCCAGTCGGCCGCCGTCGCTGCCGCCACCATCTGTTTGGTCAGTGCTGCCATGGCGGAGTAGGCGGTCAAAACTTCCACATTCGTCATTGTGATCCTCGGTTACATGCTGGCGAAAGCAGCAGGCTGGGTGTTGGTGGTGGCGGCGGCGGTGCCGCCGATCTGGTTCCAGGTGTCGCGCAAGTCGGCCAGCAGGCCGCGCACTTCGTCCAGCGCTTGCCGGTCGTTGGCGATATTGGCGTGCAGCAGGCGGTTGCTCATGTATTCATACAAGGCGTCCAGGTTGGCGGCGATTTCACCGCCCACTTCCTTGTCGAGGCTGGCGCGCAGGCCGTTGTCGATGATCTGGATCGCCTTGGAAATAGCCTTGCCTTTTTCCTGGATATTGCCGGCGCCCATTTGCACCGCCGCCGTGGCGATGGCCGCCAGCGCGCCGTCGTAGAGCATTACGATCAGCTTGTGCGGCGAGGCGGCGCTGACGCCGGTCTCGAGGCCGACTTTGGCGTACGCATTGACGCCGCGTGAGTTGGTTCCAAACATAGTCTCTCCTCTGTACTCTTGATCAGCTATTGGCCGCGAGGGAAGCCAGTTGCTGCGTCAAATATGCCTGTGTCGATTGCATCTGCGCCAGGACGGTGTCCAGGCGCGTGAACTGGGCGCGGTAGCGCGCTTCCACCCCTTCCAGCTTGGTGTTGAAGGCGTCCCGCTGTTTGCCGATATCTTTGATGTTCTTGTTCAAGCCTTCGGTGCGGCTGCCGATCAAGCCCTTGGCGCCGAGGAAGCTGGTGGCCAGGTTGTTGAGCTGGTAGGCATAGCCTTGCGAGAAGGAGATATTGCCGCGGTCGCCAATCGCGCCGCCGGTGATCTCGATCTTCAGCCCCTCGATGCCGGAACCGGCCTGGCCGGTCATGAACTGGCCGCTGCCGGTGATCGGCAAGCCGTTGATGGTACCGGCCACGTCCTTGCCGGCGGACGGCGTGGCGCCGCCGAAAATGCTGTTGACGGTCGTGCCGGTCACATCGACCAGCTTGATATTCGATACCGAACCATACTTGCTGGAGGCCAGCACCAGCTTGCCGTTGGCGTCGATGCTGGCGGTGGTGCTGGAGCCGGCCGCAGCGAAGCCGGAGTTGCCGTTGATGGCGCCCTGCAGCACGCGCGCCAGTTCGGTTGGCGTGTAAGTGCCGGCCGGGATGTCGATGTCAATAGTGTTCTTGGCGCTGCTTGGGGTGCCGTCATTCAGGGTCACGCGCCATTTGGTGCCATCGGCAATGGTGGTGGCGCCCGGCGCGGCGACCGAGGTCAGCGCACCTTGTTCCGCCAGCTGTGTCACCGACACGGCATAAGTGCCGGGCTTGGTGGCGTTGGTGGAGCTGACGAAACTCATATTGCTGTCGCTCGAGCTGCCGACCGCTGCGAACAGGCCGGCGATGTCGTTGAAGTTCTCGTCGATCGCCTTGGTCATCTTGGCGGTGTCGAGGTTGAGCGCGCCAGTCTTGTCAAAGCTGATGCCGACCTGGCCCAGGTTGGTCAAGGTGCCGGACAGGCCATTGATCGGTGCGCCCATCATCTTGCGCAACTGCGATTGCACCGTCTGTGCCGTGAAGTCGCCCTGCAGCACGCCGGCCTTTTTGGTCTCGGCGTTGTAGCCGGTCATATCCTTGATCGCTTTGTCGAGGTCGTTATACGCCTTGACGAAGTTGGTCAGGTTGGTCTTCAGCGTGCTGGTGTCCTTGCTGACGTTCAGCGTGGTGCTGCCGACCTTGACGACGTTCAGGGTCACGCCCTGGATCGCTTCATTGATCGCGGTACCGGAGCTGGTCACGGCAATGCCGTTGACGGTGGCCTTGGTGTCCTGCGCTGCCGCAGTCTGCTTCATGCTGCGCGCCGTGCCGGCCGGGTCGTAGGACAGCAGGTTGGCCAGCGCGGTGTCGGCCGGGTTGCCGCCATCGCCCTGCAGTGAGATCTTCATCGACGATTTTTCGCCGGTCTTGGTCGAGCTCAGCACCAGGCGGAACGGCGTGCCGCTGCCGTCATTGATGATGCTGGCGTTGACGCCGATATTGGCCTTGTTGATGGCGTCGCGGATGCCTTCCAGCGTATTGTTGCTGCCGTCGATCGCGACCCCGGTCAGCGGCGAGGAATCGTACTTGAAGCTGCCGGCCAGGTTGCCGCCGCTGGTGCCCGCCGTCAGCCCGGCGGCGGCCGGGTTGCTGCCGCCGATGGTGATGTCGGTGGCGTTGGCCGAGGTCAGGCGCACGCTGGTGGCGGAGGTGTAGGTCGAGCCGTCGTTGGCGGTGCCGGCAGCGGTTTCCAGGCCGCCGCTCACGGTGCCGCCCACCACTTCTTCCAGCGCGATGCTGCCGCCGGTGGCGCTGCGGAATTCCAGGGTGCCGGCAGCGGCGCTGCCGCTGAAGGTAATGCCGGCCGCGTCCAGCGCATCGCGCACCGGGCCGGAGGCAATGGCGGTGTCGATCTTGGCGGTGGTGACGCCGTCGCCCACGTTGGTGCTGGCGCCCTGCGCCGCAATCTCGATCCCGCCCACGGTCAGGGAATAGCTGCCGTCGGCGCCGGTGGCCACATTGCCGAAACTGCTGAACAGGTTGACGGCGGTGGCGGTGACGCCGGTGGCGCCGGTCTTGGCATTGATGGCAGCGGCCAGGGTGGCGGCGCTATTGGTATCGGCCGAGGTGCTGATGGCGGTGCCGTTGATGGTCAGCGAGCCGTCGGCAATGCCGCTGGCATGCATCGCGCTGGGCAGGCCGCCGCCGGCAATGCCGTAGCCGACATTGGCGCTGGTGCCGAACTGGAAGAACAGGGTGGTCTTGCCGCCCAGGCCCACGGCCGAGGTCTTGCTGGCCAGGCCGTTGCTGGTCAGGGTCTGGGCCTGGGCCAGTTGGGTCACATTGATGTTGTAGTTGCCCGGTGCTGCCTTGGCGCCGGCGCTGGCGGTGAAGATCTTGTCGTCGCCGGAGGCCGCGCTCAGGCTGCGGAAGGCGTCGATCTTGGTCAGGCTGCCGAGCGCGCTCTGGAACACGCCCACCGCGCCGCTCAGGGCGCCCAGGGCGCTGACCTGGGCCTGGTAGGAGGCCGTCTTGCGCTCATACGCTTGCAAAGGTGCTGCCTCGGCAGCCATCAGCTTCGCCACGATCTGGTCGACCTGCAAACCAGAGCCGATACCAGGCGATGACATGGTGGGAGAATTAATAGCCACTGAGCTACTCCATAGAAAGGGTCACTATAAGTGCTTATCGGCAAAATCAAACGTGACTTGAGAGGGGGATTTCCGGGCTTGTTCCGGTGACAAGCACTCTTGCTGGGCGAATGCTTCCAGCATAGCGCAAAAAAGCCCGGCATGCCGCTTGGCATGCCGGGCTTGGGACCACTGTTGCAGGGCTCAGGCTTCCTGGTCGACCAGGAGGCCGCCGCTGCGGGCGTCGATGGACTTGGCGATCTGCAAAGCTTCCGGTGTCGGAATCTGGCGCAGGACTTCCTTGGTGCTCTGGTCAATCACCTTGACGATGGTGCGGTTGCTGTCGTTGTCGATGGAGAATTCCAGGCCCTGGGCCCGGTCCTGCACCGATTTGTTCAGCTTGGCGACCGCTTCCTCCACATCCTTCTTGGAAGGGGCAGCCTCCTTGGCCTTGACCGCATCGACGGTTTCCACCGCGACGGCGGGGTTGCGGCCTGCCACCGGGGCGGCGGCCGACTCCGTACCCACGCTGCCACGGTCGGGCCGAGCTGCGGTAGCAGTAATCGAATCGATAGTCATACAGACCTCCTACGGAAAATTCCCCGGTCCGGGTGACCGGAGCGGGGAATCGCTTCTTACATGCTATCGGGCGATTAACCGCGCAGCAGGCTCAGCACGCCGTTTGGCAGCGAGTTCGCCTGGGCCAACATCGCGGTACCAGCTTGTTGCAGGATCTGGCCGCGGGTCAGGCTTGCGGTTTCTGCAGCGAAGTCGGTGTCGACGATACGGGAACGCGATGCCGACAAGTTCTCGGTGGTCGCGCTCAGGTTCGAGATGGTCGACGAGAAGCGGGACTGCAGAGCACCGAAGGCTGCGCGCTGGTTGTTCACACCGGCCAGTGCCGCGTCAGCAATCTTGATTGCCAGCTGGGCATTGTCGAAGGTGGTCACGTCCAGGGTCGACACGGCCTTCAGGGTCGACGCTTGCGCGCCGGTGCCTGCGGTCGCTGCGCCCAGGCCGAAGCCGGAACCGGCGTCAGTCACCGAGAACGAGCTTTCCGAGTCGAAGGTCACACGACCGTTGGCCACGGCAGCTTCGCCGCCAGCCAGTGGGCTGACCGACGCGGTCAGGCCGCCTGCCAGGGTGTAGGTCGACGCTGCCAGCACGGTGTTGGCGGTGGTGGCACGGTTGGTGATCTTGATGTCGGCGCCGCTCGCGTGGCTCAGCTTGATGCCGCCGTTGGCTTCATCGAACTGGGCGGTTACACCGGTTTTGGCCGATTGCGCGTTGAAGGCGTTGATACCGGCTGCAAAGTCAGCTGCCACGGAGGTCGACGAACCCATCGAGAACGAGATGGTGACTGGGCTGCCGCCGTTGTCGCCTTCCAGTTCCAGGGTGTAGGACTCGCCCGCGCCGACCGTGATGTTGGCGTCGGTCTTGGCGGTCGCGGTCACGCCGGTGTTGGCGGTCTGCTTGTTGGTGGCAGCGGCCAGCGACTTGGCGGTATCGGTGGTGGCGGTGGTAATGGTGGCCTTGCCGCGCACACCGGCCACGTCGAAGGTGCCAGCCAGGGCGTTGGTGCCGCCGGTGTTGTTCAGGATCGCAATCTGATCATTTTCGATACGGTTGTCGCCGTAGGTGTTGGTCAGGAAGTTTGCACCGTTGGTCTGGATGGTCTGGTTGGCATCGGCACCGACCTGGAAGGTCGCGGTACCCATGGTGCCGTCCAGCAGAGCCTGGCCGTTGAAGGTGGTGGTTTGTGCGATACGGTTCAGTTCGGAAGCCAGCTGGCCAACCTCAGTCTGCAGGGCCTGACGGTCCGAAGCGGAGTTGGTGGCGTTGGACGACTGCACTGCCAGTTCGCGGATACGCTGCAGGATTTCGCCGGAGGACGACAGCGCGCCTTCAGCGGTCTGGGCCAGGGAAACGCCGTCGTTGGCGTTACGCATTGCCTGCGACATGCCGCGGATCTGCGAGGACATACGATCGGAAATCGCCAGGCCTGCCGCATCGTCTTTCGCGCTGTTAATACGCAGACCGGAAGACAGACGTTGCAGGGAAGTGGACAGGCTGCCCTGGGATGCGGTCAGGTTGCGCTGCGAGTTCAGGGAGGCGATGTTGGTGTTAATGACGGAAGCCATGGTATTTCTCCATTTGTACTGCTTGGTTGGGCTATTTGCTCATTCACTTTGGCCCGCCACGCTGTACTGTGACGATCAAGCCGCTGTTGTAATGGGTAACGGTTGCCCTATGGGAACCTTTAGGGTGATTTAACAGGTAAATCGCCCCTTGCCACCCCTCAAGTTGACGCTGGAGTGTTCGCTAAAACGGCGGGCTTTTCCTGAACTTTAGGGCGAAAAAAAATATTTTTCAGGCCGCGCGAAATAAAAAAAAGCCCGCCGGAGGGCGGGCCTGGGTAGGGTGAAATTGCCTATTCGGCAACCGTGACGCGGTTCTTGCCGGACTTCTTGGCCTTGTACATGGCCCCGTCGGCGCGTTTCACCAGGTCGGTCTGGTTTTCGTTCGGGCGGCGCAGCGCCACGCCGGCCGAGAAGGTGATCAGCACTTTCTCGTTTTCGTGCATGAAGAAGTGGCGGGTCAATTCGCGCTGCAGGCGGGTCATGGTGGCCTCGGCCGCCTCGATGGTGGTTTCCGGCAGCAGGATCAGGAATTCCTCACCGCCAAAGCGGGCGATCACGTCCATCGAGCGCAGGGTTTCCTTGACCACCTTCACCAGGTGTTTCAGCGCATTGTCGCCGGCGATATGCCCCAGGGTGTCGTTGAGCTTCTTGAAATCGTCCAGGTCGAGTACGGCGACGCAGAGCGGGGTGCCACGGCGGTCGGCGCGCGCGGTTTCGCGCTCGAACACGTCGTCCAGGCCGCGCCGGTTGAGGGAGCCGGTCAGTTGGTCTTCGCGCACCAGTTCGCTCAAGTGCTGCAGCTTGGCTTCCAGCGCGTGGATTTTCGCCTCGGCATCCTGCACTTCCTGGCGTGCCACCACCATATTGTCGCGCGCTTTCAGGGCCTCGCTCTGCACCAGGCGGGTTTCCTTCAGCACCTCGTCGAGGATCTGGTTCAGTTCGCCGATATCGCGCGCGGCACGGATCTTGTCGGAATAGCCACCAATCTTCTCGTGGAAGTCGCCGGTCGAGGTCGCCACCGCGCCGAGGCGGTCGATGAAGGTCATCATCATATTCTTGACGGTGGCCTTGACGTCGGTGATCGAATGCTTGAGCTGGCTCTGTTTATAGATCACGTCTTTCAGGCTGCGCGTGGCTTCTTCCAGCGCGCGCTGGTCGAGCGGGCCCGAAATCAGGTCCTGCACAGCGTCGATCTGGCCACGCAGCCAGGAATCGTCGTCCAGCAGTTCGCTGACGTTTTCCAGCAGCAGGCGGAACAGGCGCAGCAAGAGTTCCTGCTGCTCGGCGGTGTCGCCGCTGCGCAGTTCGATCTGGTAGCACAGCTGCTTGAGGCGGGTGCCGATCTCGGCCAGGGCGGCCTCGGTGTGCGCTTCCTTGGTGGCCGCGCCCAGCGATTCGGCCTCGGCCACCAGGGCCGGCGCGCCGGTCAGCAGGGAGGCCACGGCGAAGGTCAGGGTGCGGCTCAGCAGTTCGCGCAGCTGGCGCGCCTGCTCGTTGTTTTCATCGGCCACCAGGCCGCCGGCGCCCACCTTGAGCAGGGGGCGTTCGGCCAGCGCGGCCAGGGTGCGCGAGTACAGGTCCCAGTCGCGCGCCTTGACGGCGCGGTTGAAGCGGCGGCCGAAGTCGGCCAGGTCGCCCGGCTGGTCGGTCAGCCGGCTGGCGAACTGGGCCAGCATGCTTTCGGCCGGGCTTTCCTGCACGGCCGGGGCCGGCGGCGGTGCCACGATGCCGGCGATTTCATTGTAGATGTCGCGATACGCGTCCGGCGTCGGTGCCACACGTCGGACGGCGAGGCGGCGGAATGCCTCGCGTGCGATATCAGCCGGATTCATGTCCGCCGCGGCTGGATTGGTGGGTTTGCTAGACATCTGACGTACAGCCTTTACAAAGGTTTACCGATTGCCAGCATCTTAAGCCACTGTCCAGTTCGCCGAAGCGACGATAAACGGGAGGAAATGTGCTTACTTCATAGCATCATTGCTACTCGATCAGCTGGTTCTTGATGGCGTAGTGCGTCAGCTCGGCGCTGTTCTTCAGGTTCATTTTGGCCAACAGGCGGGCGCGGTACTCGCTCACCGTCTTGACCGAGAGCGACAGCTCCTTGGCGATGGTGCCCACCGTTTTGCCGGAGGCAATCATGGTCAGGGTCTGGTACTCCCGGTCCGACAGGGTTTCGTGCGGCGCTGTCTGGTGGTCCTCGCCGACATGGTTGGCCAATTCCTGCGCCAGTGCCGGACTCACGTATTTTAAACCCGCCGCGCACTGGCGGATTGCATTGACTAACTCTTTTGGCGCACTTTGTTTGGTCAGGTAGCCGGCCGCGCCCGCCTTGAGCGAGCGGATGGCGTACTGGTCCTCGCGGTGCATGGACAGCATGAGCACGGCCAGCTCGGGCTTGTCCTTCTTCATTTGCTTGAGGACTTCGATACCGTTGCGGTCGGGCAGGGAAATGTCGAGCAGCATGACGTGGCAGCCGGACTTGCGGAACAGTTTGATGGCGTCGAGGCCGTTTTCCGCTTCCCCTGCCACCACGATGTCGCCGGTTTCGGCCAGGATTTGCTTCAGGCCCTCGCGCACGATGGCGTGGTCGTCGGCGATGAAGACTTTGATGACAGCTTTTTCACTCATGGCCAATTGTAACGTCTGGCACGGGCGTCGGGAGCCGGATTTTGATGGCGACCTCGGTGCCGCCGCCGGCCGCATGACCCAGGTTAAGGGTGCCGCCCAGGGCGCGCGCGCGCTCGGCCATGCCGCGCAGGCCGAAGGAGTCCGGCTTGGCGCGGTCGCCGGCCTGGATGCCGCGCCCGTTATCGCTGATCTTCAGGGTCAGCACGCCACGGCTGCGCGCCAGCTTGACGGCCACGGCGCTGGCGTGGGCGTGCTTGGCGATATTGGTCAGCGCTTCCTGCGCGATGCGGAACAGGGCGGTGGCCTGCTCCGGGTCCAGCTCCAGTTCCTTCATGCTGGCCTGCAGCGAGCAGGCGATGCCGGCCTGGGCTTCGAATTCCTTGACCTGCCACTCCAGCGCCGGCAGCAGGCCAAAGTCGAGCACGGACGGGCGCAGGTCCAGGGTCAGGCGGTGCACGGCGTCGATGGTGCGGTCCACCAGGGAGTCGACGTAGGCGGCTTTTTCCTGCAGCAGCGGGTCGCCCGGCGGCAGGCGCGCCACCAGCATGGCCAGGGCCATCTTGATGGCGGTCAGGTTGCCGCCCAGGTCGTCGTGGATTTCGCGCGAGATGCGCTCGCGCTCCTGCTCCTTGACCCGTTCGATGTGGGCGGTCAGCTCGGCCAGGCGGGCGCGGCTGGCGCGCACCTCCTGCTGCTCCTGCTTGCTGTCCGTGATATTGGACATGATGCCGTCCCACTGCACGGCGCCGTCCGGCAACTGGCGCGGCGTGGCGCGCAGGTTGATCCATTTCACGTCCTTCCAGGCCTCGACCCAGATGCGGCCCTCCCAGTTCCAGCTCCACAGCGAGCTGGCCGAGGCGCGCATCGACTC
This sequence comes from Massilia sp. SR12, assembly GCA_046523935.1. GTDB lineage: Bacteria > Pseudomonadota > Gammaproteobacteria > Burkholderiales > Burkholderiaceae_D > Rugamonas. The sequence continues at coordinate 5,845,821 of CP159586.1, forward strand.
CAGGTAGGCGGCGCGGTCCTCGGGCAGGATCAATTGCTCGAAACGGGTGGGCGTGGCCTGCAATTCCGGGCCGGGCAGGCCGAGCAGGGCCAGGCAGCCCTCGCTCAGGTAGGGGAAGGCGACGGCGCCGCCGGGCGCCAGCTGGAATTGGTAGACGAGGGCCGGTGTATGGGACACCAGGCTGGTCGGGGCATGGTTCATAGCGTGCCATAATACGGTATGAACAAAGCATTCGTAAAAGAGAGCGAAGCCGAGGACGACGATGACCTGCCGCCAGGCGCGCCGCCGATTCCCGCCGGCTCCAAGAATTACATCACGCCGGCCGGCTACCAGCGCATCAAGGACGAACTGCTGCAACTGATCGATGTCGAACGGCCGGAAGTGGTGCGGGTGGTGCACTGGGCCGCTTCCAACGGCGACCGTTCCGAGAACGGCGACTATATCTACGGCAAGCGCCGCCTGCGCGAAATCGACCGCCGCATCCGCTTCCTGACCAAACGCATGGACCTGGCCGAGGTGGTGGACCCCAGCATTCACCACGGCAATGACCAGGTCTTCTTCGGCGCCACCGTGACCTATGCCAAGGGCGATGGCGAAGAGCAGACCATCACCATCGTCGGCATCGACGAGTTCGACCCGCTGCGCGGCAAGATCAGCTGGATCAGCCCGGTGGCCCGCACCCTGACCAAGGCGCGCGAGGGCGACACGGTGCTGCTGCACACCCCAAACGGGGCGGAGGAACTGGACATCCTGGAGGTCAGTTACCCCGCCCCAACAGTCTGAAAAAGATGTTTTTGCGCAACCTTGCCAAGTTGTTATAATCAACTTTCAATTACTTTTTTTGCAAGGTGTGCGCATGGCATTCGCTCAACTGACTCAAGTCTTCTACGAACCTTCGGCCGCCTTTGCCGCCTTGAAGGAGCGGCCACGGGCCTGGTTGCCGATCCTGCTGCTGTGGGCGGGCGCGCTGACCGTGATGATCTGGTACTTCCAGACCGTCGACATGGACTGGATGATGAACAACAGCTTCCCGCCCGACATGCCGGCCGAACAACGCGAGGCGGCCAGCAAGACCATGTCGCGCGGCCTGATGATGGGCATGGGCATCGCCGGCGTGCTGGTCGGCACCCTGGTGGTGTTCGCGCTGTACGGCTTCTATTTCTGGCTGGCGGGCAAGCTGGCCAGCATGGAACTGAGCTTCAAGTCCGGCTTCGCGCTGGCCGCCTGGGCCTCGCTGCCCGGCCTGCTCAGCGTGCCACTGACCGCGCTGCAGATCGCCACCAGCAAAGGCCAACTGGCGCTGGAAAACGCGGAGATGCTGTCGATTAATTACCTGTTCGTCAACGCCGCGCCCAACACCCCGTGGTTCAGCCTGCTTTCCACCATGAAGCTGACCGACCTCTGGTTCATCGCCCTGTGCACCATCGGCCTGCGCGCCTGGACCGGCAAGAGCACCTCGACCTGCGCCACCGTTTCCGCACTGCCGCTGGTGGTGATTTATGGCTGCTGGGCGGCCTGGATCCTGTTCAAGAACTAAGGCGGCGCCATGAAACGCAAACTGATTGCCGCAGCGGTGGTCGCGGCCATGATCGGCGTGCCGGTCGCCATCAAATTCACCAAATCGCCCACCAAGGTCGAGGCCGAACTGGCCAAGGTGGAGAACAAGGCGATCCACCCGGCGGTCCTGGCCTCGGGCAACCTGGTGTTCCGCCAGGAGGTGCAGCTGTCGCCGGAAGTGATCGGCAAAGTCTCCGAAGTGCTGGTCAAGGAGGGCGACAAGATCGAGAAGGGCCAGGTCGTGCTGCGCCTCGACCCGAGCACCTACAAGGCCGACGTGGCGCAGCAGGAAGCCGCCGTGCGCAATACCGCCGTCAGCGTGGAGCGCGCCCAGATCGACCTGGACAACCAGCAGCGCAAGCTGGAACGCGCGCGCCAGTTGGCCAACGCCAAATTCATCGACGTCTCGCGCCTGGACGAAGCCAAGCTGGCGGTCGACCTGGCCGTGGTCGGCCTGCGTAGCGCGCGCGAAAGCCGCCAGCAGGCCACCGCCATGCTGTCGCTGGCGCAGGAGCGCCTGGCCAAGACCGAGGTCAAGGCGCCGATTGCCGGCACCGCCACCGCCGTGCCGATCAAGGCCGGTGAGACTGCCGTGGCCAGCGCCACCGGCATCGCCGGCTCCAGCCTGATGACGATCGCCGACCTCAGCTCCATGATCGCGGAAGTGAACGTGGACGAGGGCGATATCGCGCAAGTAGTGCCGGGCCTGAAGGCCAAGATCTTCCCGTCGGCCTATGCCGACCGCCCGCTGACGGGCAGCGTGGAGTCGGTCTCGCTGGCGCCGAAAGCGCAGATGATGGGCCAGGCCAGCCAGGGCCGCAGCTATGTGGTCAAGGTCAAGCTGGCCGAGCACCAGCTGGCGCTGCGCGCCGGCATGACCTGCCGCGCCGAGATCGTGACCGGCGATGGCGCGCCGCGTCCGGTGGTGCCGCTGCAGGCGGTGCAACTGAGCGAAGCGGCGGAAGGCAAGGGCAAGCGCACCAATTACGTTTACGCGATCGTGGACGGCGTGGCGAAGAAGCGCACGGTGGAACTGGGCCTGTCCGACGACAGCAACCAGGAAATCACCAAGGGCCTGGCATTGGGCGAAACGGTCGCCGTGGGCCCGGCGCGCACCCTGCGCGAGCTGCGCGAAGGCGCCGCCGTCAAACAGAAGACTGCGGAAGAAAAGCCGCTCAAGGTCGCCGCCGGAAGCAAGTCGTGATCACGCTGAAGGGCATCACCAAGCAGTACCAGATGGGCGACCAGACCGTGCACGCGCTGCAAGGCGTGGACCTGCATATCGAGCGCAATGAGATGGTGGCCTTCATCGGCGCCTCCGGCTCGGGCAAGTCGACCATGATGAATATCGTCGGCTGCCTGGACCGGCCCAGCGCCGGCACCTACTTCCTGAACGGGAAGGACGTGGCGGCCATGCAGAGCGACGACCTGGCGCAGGTGCGCAACGAGGAAATCGGCTTCATCTTCCAGAGCTTCCACCTGCTGCCGCGCCATACGGCGCTGGACAATGTGGCGCAGCCGCTGATCTACCGCGGCATTCCGCCGGCCGAGCGCAAGCGCATGGCGCGCGAGGCGCTGGAGCACGTGGGCCTGGGGTCGCGCACGCACCACCGTCCCAACGAGCTGTCGGGCGGCCAGCGGCAGCGCGTGGCGATTGCGCGCGCGCTGGTAGGCAAGCCATCGATCCTGCTGGCGGACGAACCGACCGGCAACCTGGACTCGGCCACCACGCGCGAGATCATGGCGCTGATCAAGGAAGTGCACCAGAACGGCCAGACGGTGGTGATGGTGACGCACGAACCGGAAATCGCCGCGCAGTGCCAGCGCATCGTGCGGCTGCAGGACGGCCTGGTGCTGTCCGACCACCTGGTGGCGGAGGGCTAAGCCATGTACATCTTTATCGAAGCGCTGCGCTCGGCGATGGCGGCGATCCGCGCGCACCGCATGCGCAGTTTCCTCACGTCGCTCGGCATCATTATCGGCGTGGCCTCGGTGATCACCGTGATCTCGCTGATCCAGGGCCTGTCGCAATCGATCACCAGCCAGTTCGAAGGACTGGGCGGCAACGCCTTGTCGATCCACGCCAAGAACGATTTCAAGGACGTGATGCGCGGCAAGGTCAACTACCTGCAATTCGAGGACGTGGAGCAGTTGCGCGGCCGGGTCGAAGGCATCCGCGAATTGAGTCCGGTGTTCATGCTGCAGCCGGGCGAAATCCGCTACGGCAACCAGCGCGCCACCAGCCGCCAATACCTGGCGGTGACCTCGGCCTATATGGAAGTGAACGGCGCCTATCCGCGCCTGGGCCGCTTCATCAGCGACTCGGACAACGCCGGCGCGCGCCGCGTGTGCGTGATCGGCGAAAAACTGATCGAGATGCTGCGCCTGCCGGACAACCCGCTCGGCGAATTCATCCAGTTCTCCGGCGAGTGGTTCAAGATTGTCGGCGTGATGGAGAAGAAGGGCGAGATCCTCGGCATGTCGCAGGACGACCAGGTGCTGGTGCCGTTCCGCACCGGCCAAAGCCTGATCGGCGCCACGCGCAAGCCGAGTATGTCGATCACGGTGGCCATCACCGATATCGCCAAGACCGAAGAAACCAAGGCCCGCATCGCCACCGTGATGCGCCAGTCGCACCGCCTGCGTGCCGACCAGGTTGATGACTTCGAAATCGAATCGTCCGACCAGTTCCTCAAGAGTTTCGAGACGGTGACCACCACCGTCACCCTGGTGATGGGCGGTGTGGTCGGCATTGCGCTGTTGGTGGGCGGGATCGGGATCATGAACATCATGTTGGTCTCGGTCAGCGAACGCACGCGCGAGATCGGCATTTGCAAAGCGATCGGCGCGCGCAGCCGGGACATCCTGATGCAGTTCCTGATCGAAGCCGTGACCTTATCGGTGCTGGGCGGTGCGGTCGGCGTGTTGCTTGGATACGGCATGGGCCACGCCATCGCCAGTATCATTCCCGACTTCCCCGGCGCGTATGTACCGTGGTGGGCGATAGCGATCTCGGTCTTGTTCTCCGCCGGCGTCGGCGTGGTCTTCGGCGTATTACCCGCAGCCAAAGCCGCCAAGCTCGACCCGATCGAAGCCTTAAGATACGAATAAAAGCGGCGCCTTGCGCCCGCACAAAGCGCCAACAATCAGCACCGCTATCCTGAAAAGACGGGGTCCGGCCCTTTGGGCCGTACCCCGGTTTCCCGGTTTCCCCGGTTTTTTCAGGAGAGCAAAATGCCCCGCCCCCTCCGCAACTACCCGCCCGGCAGCTGCCTGCACATCATCCAGCGCGGCGACAACCGCAGCGTCTGTTTCCACGACGACCGCGAACGCCAGCACTACCTGCAACTGCTATCCAACTACACCGCCACCCACGGCTGCGAACTGCACGCCTACGTGCTGATGTCCAACCACATCCACCTGCTGTTCACGATTCGCGAACGCAATGCGCAGGCGCGGCTAATGAAGGATCTGTCGCAGTCCACTTCAGCATGGATGCATCGTCGCCACGGCACCACCGGAACCCTGTGGAATGGCCGCTATCATTCGTCCAACGTGGACACGGAGCGCTACCTGCTCACCTGCCAACGCTATATCGAACTCAATCCTGTCCGGGCTGGGATGGCGGATTTTCCGGGTGGGTACCGGTGGTCGAGCTATCGGGGCAACGCGGAGGGGAGGTTGGATGCGCTCGTTACGCCCCATGCGTGCTATCTGGCGCTTGGGAATGATGCGTTCGAGCGGCGTGTGGCGTATAAGAAGCTGTTTGAGGCGCCGCTGGCGCAAATCGAATTGGAGCGGATTCGATTTGCGGTTCAGCACGATTTTGCGCTGGGGAAACCGCAAACCGTAAAACCGGGAAACCAGGGTACGGCCCGATAGGGCCGGACCCTAGGCGCGTTCGCGGGTGACGCGGTTGACGCCGGCGACTTTTCTTACGTTGCGGATCAGGGCGGCTAGATGCACCCTGTCTTTCACTTGGATTGTGAAGCGTAGCTGGTGTAAGACGTGCTCGCGGTCCTCGTCCATGCCAACAAACGTGATGTTGCCGTCGCTCTCGCCGATTTCGGCGGCCACCCTGGCCAAAATACCCTTCTCATTATTGATGATCAGGCGAATCCGGCTGTCGAAACGGCGGTTGATCTCGCTGCCCCATTTCACGGCGATCCAGCGTTCCGGCTCTTTCTGTTTCGAGCGCTTGGCCACGGCGCAGTCGCCGGTGTGCACCTGCAAGCCCTGGTCGCGCCGCAGTTGGCCGATGATATGGTCGCCCGGGATCGGCAGGCAGCACGGCGCCAACTGCACCGACACGCCTTCGCTACCGTAAATGGTGACCGGGTCCAGCTCTTTCGGGCTGGTGTGCTCGACCGGCGCGCTGGCCGATTCGCCACCCAGCAGGCCGAAGATGTGGCGCGCCACCAGCGCCGCCATGCGCTTGCCGATACCGATATCGGCATACAGCTCTTCTTCCGACTTGGCCGACGACTCGTTCAGCAGACGCTCCATGATCGGCGCGGTCAGCTCGGTCGCCACACTGATCGACTTCAGCGCCTGGTCCAGCAACTGCTTGCCCAGGCCGATCGATTCCGGCAGGTTGATGGTGCGCAGGTGGTGGCGGATCGCCGAGCGCGCCTTGCCGGTGCGGACGAAGGATAGCCAGGTCGGGCTCGGGCGCGAATTCTTGTCGGTGACGATTTCCACGATATCGCCATTGCGCAGTTCCGTGCGCAGTTGGGCCGCGTCGCCATTGATGTTGACCGATACCGTATGGTCGCCGATGCCGGTGTGGATGGCATAGGCGAAATCGACCGGCGTGGCGCCGCGCGGCAGGGCGATGATCTTGGATTTCGGCGTGAAGACATAGACCGAGTCGGGGAACAGGTCGACCTTCACGTGCTCCAGGAACTCGGCCGAGTCGCCGGTTTGCTGCTGGATGTCCAGCAACGACTGCAGCCAGGCGTGGGTGCGCTGCTGCAGGTCCGACATATTCGCTTCGCCGTTCTTGTATAGCCAGTGCGCCGCCACGCCCGACTCGGCGGTGCGATGCATTTCCTGGGTGCGGATCTGGAACTCCACCGGCGTGCCATACGGGCCGATCAGGGTGGTGTGCAGCGACTGGTAGCCGTTCAGCTTACGGATCGCGATATAGTCCTTGAACTTGCCCGGCATCGGCTTGTACAGCGAGTGCAGGGTGCCCAGCGCCACATAGCAATTCGGGAAGCTGTCCACCACCACGCGGAACCCGTACACGTCCAGCACCTGCGAGAACGACAGGTGCTTGGCGCGCATCTTCTTGTAGATGCCGTACAGCGTTTTCTCGCGGCCGTAGACTTCGGCTTCGATGCCGGCGGCGGCCAGGGTGTGGTTAACCGCGTCCAGGATCTTGGTCACCACCTCGCGCCGGTTGCCGCGTGCCGCTTTCACGGCCTTATGCAGCACGTTGTAGCGGGTAGGGTAGAGGTGCGAGAAGGACAGGTCCTGCAACTCGCGGTAGATATTGTTCAGGCCAAGGCGGTGCGCGATGGGCACGTAGACTTCCATCGTCTCGCGCGCGATGCGCGCCTTCTTGGCCGGCGCCATCACCTCCAGCGTGCGCATATTGTGCAGGCGGTCGGCCAGCTTGATCAGGATCACGCGCACGTCCGAGGCCATGGCCAGCAGCATCTTGCGGAAGTTCTCCGCCTGCGCCTCGATCTGGCTCTGGAACTCGATTTTTTCCAGTTTGGACAGGCCGTCCACCAGGTGCGCCACCTGGGCGCCGAAGCGCTCGATCAGCTCGTCCTTCTGGACGTCCTGGTCCTCCATCACATCGTGCAGCAGCGCCGCCATGATGGCTTGCGCGTCCAGCTTCCACTCGGTGCAGATCTCGGCCACCGCGATCGGGTGCGAGATATACGGCTCGCCCGATTTGCGCACCTGGCCCAGGTGCATCTCGTCCGAGAAGCGATAGGCTTCCTTGACCTTTTTCAGGTCGGCCTCGCCCATGTATTCGGCGAGCTTTTCGGACAGGTGGGTGATGGTGGCGACGCCCGTGGTCACGGTCGGCGCCGCCAGCGGGGAAGTGGAAACGGAAGGTGCAGAAACGTCAACGCCCGGCTGTTGCTTAGCCGGGCGCCGTGCCCGCCGTGCGGGCTGTTCGCTGATGTGGGGATCGGCGGAAGTCAGGTTCATATCGGGAACAAAGAGGTTCCCAGCTTACATAGGGACCTTTTTCAGCATTTCCAGGCCTACTTTGCCTGCTGCGATTTCACGCAGTGCCACGACGGTTGGCTTGTCCTTGGCTTCGACCTTAGGGGTGTGGCCTTGCAGCAGCTGACGCGCGCGGTAGGTAGCTGCCAGGGTCAGCTGGAAGCGGTTAGGGATACTTTTCAGGCAATCTTCAATAGTAATACGGGCCATGCTAAAACTCCTGGATATATGCGGTGGTTATTCTGCGTCGGCGTGGATGCCCAATTCGGACATCAACTTGGCATTGCGGGCGGCTTGTTGCGCGAACCGGCAACGGGCCGATCGGACGATCGCGCTCAGCTCCGACAAGGCGACCGGAAACTCTTCATTGATAATAACATACTCGAACTCGGGCGCGTGGGCGATTTCCCCGCCGGCCGCCAGCAGGCGGCGGTTGATCACGTGTACCTCATCCTGGCCGCGCTTGTGCAGGCGCTCTTCCAGCGCCGCGAAGGAGGGCGGCAGGATGAAAATGCCGGCCGCCTGCGGGAATTGCTTCTTGACCTGGCGCGCGCCCTGCCAGTCGATTTCCAGCAGGATGTCGGTACCGGCCCGCATTTGCTCTTCCACGAAGATGCGCGAGGTGCCGTAGTAATTACCGTGCACCTCGGCCCACTCCAGGAATTCGCCTTCAGCGGCGCGCTGCTTGAAGTCCTCGGCGCTGGTGAAGAAGTACTCGCGGCCGTGCTCCTCGCCCGGGCGCGGCTGGCGCGTGGTGGTCGAAATCGACAGCTTGATCGCAGGTTCCTGGGCCAGCAGGGCATTCACCAGGGTCGATTTACCGGCGCCGGATGGAGCGGCCACCATAAACAGGCTGCCGGAAAAATGTTGGCTCATTTGCAATTCTCGAAAGCTAGGCTAGCGCCCAAAGAGCTATTTTACCAAGAGCAAGGGCTTTTGCAGCACTTGACAGTAGACCGACCGGTCTATAGAGTCAACCGTATGAGCGCGCACACCCTGACCACCCGCGAACGCCTGATCAACGCCATGATCACCACGCTGCAGCACCGCGGCCTGCATGGCGCCGGCCTGAGCGAGATCCTGGCCACGGCCAAGGCGCCCAAGGGCGTGATGTACCACCATTTCCCGGGCGGGAAGGACCAGTTGGCGGTGGCCGCCATCGAAGCCACCTTCAGCTTCCTGCTGCACAAGCTGGACACCTATATGGAGCGCGGGCCCGACGTGGAAGCCGCGCTGCAAGCCTGGATCCTGCGTGCCCTGCGCGGGTTGGACGACAGCGAGTTTGAGCTGGGCTGCCCGCTGGCGGCGGTGGCACTGGAATCGACCGCCGGCGACGTCGAGATCCGCAGCGCCCTGCGCACCGGCTTCGCCGCCCTGCGCGGCCGCATGGCCGAGGCGCTGGCGCAGGCCGGCCACGAGCCCCGCCGCGCCGAAGGCATCGCCGCCCTGATCCTGGCCGCCTATGAAGGCGGCCTGCTGCAAGCCCGCGTCGCGGGCGACACCGCGCCCATGGTGCAGACCATGGACGCCCTGATGCCGATGCTGAAAGTGGAGAAGAAACCATGAGCGAAATGCCCAACGCCGCCTTGCTGCTGGCGGAAAAGCTGGAACTGCGCGCCGCCGACGGCTATCCCCTGGCCGCCATGTGCTACCGCGCGCGCGGCCCCGAAAAAGCGCGCCTGCTGATCGCCGGCGCCACCGGCGTGCCGCAAGGCTTCTACCGCCGCTTCGCCGAATTCGCGGCAGGGCAGGGCTACACCGTGCTGACCTTCGATTATCGTGGCGTGGGCGGCTCCGCCCCCAAATCGCTGCGCGGCTTCGAGGCCAGCTTCCTCGACTGGGCCCACCTCGACCTGCGCTCGGTGATTGAATACTTCGCCCCCGCCGACAGCACGCCGCTGTACATGGTCGGCCACTCCTACGGCGGGCACGCCCTGGGCCTGCTGCCGAACCACGCAAAGATTGCCGGCGTCTACCTGTTCGGCGTCGGCGCCGGCTGGCACGGCTGGATGCCGCGCCTGGAACGCCTGCGCGTGCTCGCCATGTGGCACGTGGTCGGCCCCATCGTCACGCGCTGGAAAGGCCGCCTGGCCTGGAGCAAGCTTGGCATGGGCGAAGACTTGCCGCTCGGCGTGTACCACCAATGGAAGCACTGGTGCAGCTTCCCGCGCTACTTCCTGGACGACCCCAAGGTGCCCGAAATCGCCGCCGGCTTCGCCACCGTGCGCACCCCCATCCTCGCGCTGAACGCCACCGACGACCTGTGGGCGCCGCCCGTGTCGCGCGACGCGCTGATGTCCGGCTACCGCAACGCGCCCTGGCACGGCGTGGATATCGACCCCGCCACGGCCGGTTTCGGCAAGCTTGGCCACATGGGCTACTTCCGCCAGCATGCGCAACCCCTGTGGGCGCGCGCGCTCGACTGGTTCGACGGCCTGCCGCGCGCACGCTAAGCGGCCGGCGTCAGGCCCAGCGTGCGCAGCAGGGTTTGCGCCGCCGCCGGCGCGCGCTCCTTGGCACCGTTGATGAAATAGACGAACACCTCACGCTTGCCGCCGTCGGCCCACGCCTGCGCCTGCGCCGCCCATTTTTTCAGCGCCGGCCTGGTGTAGCCGGTTGCCACCTCGCTTTGCGCCGCCATCAGCCGCGCATAGGCAAAGTCGCCCGTGAGTTCCGTGAAGTTGGGGAATTTCGGCGAATCCGTGAGCACGGTCGCCACCTTATGCTTGCGCGCCAGCGCCAGGTATTCCGGGCACATAAAGCTCTCGTGGCGCGCATCCAGCACATGCCGCAGCTTGCGCTTGCCCAGCTTCTTCGGCAGCAGCTTGAAGAAAGCCTCCAGGTCGTCCGGATCGAAACGCTTGGTCGCCGCCAGTTGCCACAAGACGGGCCCTAGCTTGTCGCCCAACTCCGACAGCCCGCTCTCCATGAAACGCGCGATCGACTCGCCCGCCTCGCCCAACACCTTACGGTTGGTCGCATAGCGCGACGCCTTCACCGCGAACATAAAATTATCCGGCGTACGCTGCGCCCAGCCCGCGAAATGCTCCGGCTTAGCGTTGCGGTAAAAGGTGCCGTTGATTTCAATGCTGGTCAAGACGCTGCTCGCATATTCCAGCGCGCGCTTGAGCGGCACCTCGGGCGGATAGAACGTTTCGCGCCAGGGAGGGAAATCCCAGCCACCGATGCCAACGCGGATAGTCATATGGTTTCCGTAGTAAAGTTGCGCACACACTTCATGGAGGATGCCAGAAATGCGCCTGACCCGCCTGTTCGTTTCCCTGTTCGCCGCTGGACTGATGGGCGGTGCCGCCGCCCAAACGCTGACACCCGAAGAAGAACGCATCGCCGGCATCGTCAAAGCCAACGCCGGCAAAGCCCTCGCACTGCTGGAGAAGTCAGTCAACATCAACAGCGGCACCATGAACCACGCAGGCGTACGCGCAGTCGGCAAGCTATTTCGCGCCGAGTTCGACCAGCTCGGCTTCAAGACCCGATGGATCGACATGCCCCAAGCCATGCAACGCGCCGGCCACCTGGTCGCCACGCGCGAAGGCAAGCAAGGCAAGCGCGTACTGATGATCGGCCACCTCGACACCGTCTTCGAAGCCGACAGCCCGATGCAGAAATGGGAACGCGTCGGCGAGCGCGCACGCGGCCAAGGCGTCAACGACATGAAAGGCGGCGACGTGATCATCATTGAAGCCCTGCGCGCCCTGCATGCCGCCGGCGCGTTGGAGAACACCAGCATCAGCGTCATCTTCACAGGCGACGAAGAGAACGCCGGCGAGCCCAAAGAAATCTCGCGGCGTGACATGGTGGAGATGGCCAAGCGCAGCGACATCGCGCTCGCATACGAAGCCACGATGCTGGACGCACAAGGCAAGGCCACCGGCACCATCGGCCGCCGCTCCTCGACCTCATGGCAGCTGGACGTGAAAGGCAAGCAAGGGCACTCCTCCGGCATCTTCAGCAACAGCGCAGGCTACGGCGCCGTGTACGAAGCCGCCCGCATCCTCGACGCCTTCCGCCAGCAGCTGCAAGAACCGAATTTAACGTTCAACCCCGGCGTGATCCTGGGTGGCACCGAAACGGGCTACGACGACACGACAGCCAAAGGCAGCGCCTTCGGCAAAACCAACGTCATCGCCAACAGCACCGTGGTCACCGGCGACTTACGCTTCCTCACCCCCGAGCAAGGCGAACAAGCCCGCGCCCGCATGCGCGGCATCACAGCCCAAAGCCTGCCCGGCACCAGCGCCACAATCAAATTCCACGACGGCTACCCACCGATGGCCCCCACCGCCGGCAACCTGAAAGCACTCGAACTCTACTCCCAAGCCAGCGCCGACGCCGGACTGGGCCCGATCGCCGCCTTGCCGCCCGGCTTACGCGGCGCCGGCGACATCCAATTCGCCGCCCCCTACGTTGACAGCCTGGACGGACTGGGCGCCATCGGCCGCGGCTCCCACGCCCCCAGCGAAGACCTCGACATCCGCTCGATCGAAGAAGGCGCCATCCGCACCGCCATCCTGCTCTACCGCCTGACCCGATAAAACCGGTGCCAGGTCTGTCATTCGGACACGCAGCACGCACCTTTGATTTTTCTCAAGGCATGCTACGAAGCAAAACGGGGCGAACACGCTAAGTTAGCGATTCGCCCCGTTTTGATATTTGTCAAAGGTGTGGTCTGCGTGTCCGAATGACAGACCTGGCACCGGTTTTGGCTCTGGTTATTCGAGGTTTTGGACTTGCTCGCGCATTTGTTCGATCAGGAGCTTGAGCTCCATCGAGGCGTCGGCGAGCTCTTTGACGGAGGCTTTGGCGCCGAGGGTGTTGGCTTCGCGGTTGAGCTCTTGCATCATGAAGTCGAGGCGCTTGCCGACCTGGCCGCCTTTTTTCAGGATGTGGCGGGTCTCGCCCAGGTGGGCGGACAGGCGACCCAGCTCTTCGGCGACGTCGATGCGGATGCCGTACAGGATCACTTCCTGGCGGATGCGCTCCATCGCGTCCTGGCGCGACATCGCCGTATTGGATCCCTGGCACGCCAAACCGAGCGCTTCCTGCATGCGCTCGACGGCTTTTTGTTGGAATTGCGCAACTACTTGCGGAATCAGCGGGGTGATGCGTTTGACGATGCCTTCCATCGCTTCAATGCGCGACACCAGCATCGCTTCCAGTGCCGCGCCTTCGCGCTGGCGGCTGGTCACGAAGGCGCCCAGGGTCTTCGCCATCAGGGCGGAAACGTCGGCTTGCAGCGATTCCTGGCCGATCTGGGCTTCTTCCACCACGCCGGGCCAACGAAGTAGTTCAGCAACACTCATCTGTGCGGCGCCGCTGAAGTGTTTGCCGACTTCACCCTGCAGGCGCGCCAGCTCGTTGAGCAGCGTGACATTCAGGGCCTGGGTGCCGGCGGCGGCGGCTTTGCGGCCGAAACTCAGGCGCAGTTCCACCTTGCCGCGGGTGATAGTGCCCATAATGGCGGAGCGTAAATCGGGTTCGAGCGCGCGCAGGTCGTCGTTGATGCGAAACTGCAGGTCAAGGAAGCGCGAATTGACGCTCTTGATTTCAATGGTCAGTGTGCCCGCCGCGCTTTCGCTCGTGGCTACTGCGTAGCCAGTCATGCTGGAAATGCTCAAAGGATATCCCCGATTTTGTCTTTGTCTTTACAATATATTGCTTTGTCCCACACAATCCCGGTTAGTTGAAGCGAGGAAACTTATGGCAGCTCAGAACAACGCTCCATTACCGGATGGTCTGGAAATTGCTGGATACCGCATTGTAAAGAAAATTGCGTCTGGCGGGTTCAGTATTGTGTACCTGGCCTACGACGCCGAAGGTAATGCGGTAGCAATTAAAGAATATTTACCAAGCTCTCTTGCATTACGTCAAGAGGGTGAAATGGTGCCTGTGGTCACGAAAGCGAACCTTCCGGTCTTTAGAATCGGGCTGAAATGCTTTTTTGAAGAGGGTCGTGCACTGGCGAAAATTTCACACCCGAATGTTGTAAGAGTGTTGAATTTCTTCCGGGCGAATGAAACCGTGTACATGGTCATGGCCTATGAGTCGGGCCATTCGCTGCAGGATCATATCCAGCGCCAGCGCAGCAAGGGTCGCAATTGCAGCGAGGCCTTCGTGCGCCAGATTTTTACGCAGGTGCTGAAAGGCTTGCGCGAGGTGCATACCAATAAATTGCTGCACCTGGACCTGAAACCGGCCAATATTTACCTGCGCACGGATGGCACGCCGATGCTGCTGGACTTCGGCGCGGCGCGCCAGACCGTCAATTCGGACAGCCCGAAGCTGATGCCGATGTACACCCCCGGCTTCGCGCCGCCTGAGCTGTACAGCAAGACCGAGGCGCTCGGTCCGTGGACCGATGTGTATTCGATCGGCGCCTCGATGTTCGCCTGCATGCTGGGCCAGCCGCCGCAGCCGGCCGACCTGCGCCGCAAGGAGGACAAGATGGAGCCGCACCTGCAAAAGCTGGACGGGATGTATTCGCCGGAGCTGGTGAAGCTGGTACGATGGTCGCTGCAGATCGATCCGCTGGCGCGCCCGCAAAGCTTGTTCGAGCTGCAAAAACTGCTGCAGCAGGCACCCACTTCCAACGAGCCGCCGCCACCGCCGGGGGCGTTGGAGAAACTGGGCAAACTGGCCGGCAAGCTGGGTTTTGGTCGTAAAAAAGACGCGGCCCCGCGTACGCAACATTAAGGAGGGCACGCCATGCAATTCGCCGTTTATCAGGAAACGCATATTGGCGGCCGTAAGGTCAACCAGGATCGGATGGGCTACAGCTTCACGCGCGATGCGCTGCTGCTGGTGCTGGCCGATGGCATGGGCGGCCACGCGCGCGGTGAAATCGCCGCCACCATCGCCACCAGCACGATTTCGAAGATGTTCCAGCAGCAGGCCACGCCCTACGTGAAGGGGACTGAGCGCTTCCTGGAGGAGGCTTTGCAGGCTGCCCATCATGAGATCCACAAGTACACCGCTGCGCACAATATGCCGGAGTCGCCGCGCACCACCGTCGTGGCCTGCCTGGTGCAGCACAATACGGCGGTATGGGCCCATTGCGGCGATTCGCGCCTGTATTGGGTGCGCAATGGCCAGGTCCATGGCCGCACGCGCGACCATTCGCATGTGGAGAATATGATCGAGAAGGGGCTGATCCCGCCTTCCGCGCGCAATACGCATCCGGACCGCAACAAGCTGTTTTCCTGCCTGGGCGCGGGCAGCGCGCCGCGCATCGAAATTTCCGGCCGCGCCAGTGTGCTGCCGGGCGATACGCTGCTTTTGTGCTCGGACGGCCTGTGGTCGGTGGTGAGCGATGAGGAGCTGGTGCAGATGCTGACCACGCAGACCGTGGTGCGCGCCGTGCCGGATATGCTGGCGACCGCGCTGCGCCGCGCCGGCGAGCATAGCGACAACGTGACCGCGCTGGCCATTGTGTGGCAAGGCGCGCTGGTGTCGGACGGTACGCCGACCACGCATGCCGGTTCGACCATTATCTCGACCGAGGCTTTGGCGGACGACGTGGTGAGCACCACCATCCATGGCGCCAAGACCGAGATCGACGTGTTCGACGACGACGAAATTGAAAAGGCGATCGCGGAAATCCGCGGCGCTATCGAGAAATCTTCCCAATTATTGAAATAGGATTCACATGACCACTGTCACCCGCCCAAGCGGCCGCGCTGTCGACGCGCTGCGCACCATCCGCATCACGCGCGACTACACCAAGCATGCCGAGGGTTCGGTGCTGATCGAATGCGGCGATACCAAGGTGATTTGCACCGCCAGTATCGAGGAGCGGGTGCCGGGCTTCCTGAAGGGCAAAGGCCAGGGCTGGATGACGGCGGAATACGGCATGCTGCCGCGCTCGACCCATTCGCGCATGGATCGCGAGGCGGCCAAGGGCAAGCAGAGCGGACGCACGCAGGAGATCCAGCGCCTGATCGGCCGTTCGCTGCGCGCCGCTTTCGACCTGGAGGCCTTCGGCGAGCGCACCTTGCAGCTGGACTGCGATGTGATCCAGGCCGACGGCGGCACCCGCACCGCGTCGATCACCGGCGCCATGGTGGCGGCGTATGACGCGTTCTCCAAGCTGAAGGCGCGCGGCGCTATCGAGACCATCCCGGTCAAGCATTTTGTGGCGGCGATCTCGGTCGGTGTCTACAAGGGCGTGCCGGTGCTGGACCTGGATTATGTGGAGGATTCGGACTGCGATACCGACATGAACGTGATCATGACCGACGCCGGCAGCTTCGTGGAAGTGCAGGGCACGGCCGAGGGCGCGGCTTTCGACCGGGTCGCCATGAACCGCTTGCTGGACCTGGCGGACGCCGGCATCCGCGACCTGGTTAAACTGCAGAAGCAGGCGCTCGGCCTGTAGTCGTTCCCATGCGCTGCCGCAGGAAGTCGACAAAGGCGGCGGTTTTCAAAGGCAGGAATTCGCGCGCCGGGTACACCGCGTAGGTGGCGGGGCCCGGCGGCAAATCGATATCGGGCAGGATGCGCATAAGCTGGCCGCTGGCCAGTTCCTCGGCCATGATCGATTGCGGGCCTTTGATGATGCCGGCGCCGCCCACGGCGGCCGTGACCAGGGCGCCGCCGTCGTTCATTTGCAGCGGGCCATCGACCCGCACCGTGCCTGCTTCGCCAAAATTCCATTCATCGTAGACCCGCGCGCCGACTGCGTACACCAGGCAGGCGTGCTGCTGCAATTCCTGCGGCGTGCGCGGCGTACCGTGGCGCGCCAGGTAGGACGGCGCGGCGCAGACCGCGCTCGGGTTGTCGGCCAGCTTGCGCGCGACCAGGGTGGAGTCCACCAGGGCGGTGGTGCGGATTGCCACGTCGATCTGCTGTGCGATCAGGTCGACCATGGCGTCGTCCAACTGCAGCGAGACTTTGACTTGCGGGTACTGCACGGTGAATTCGGCCAGCAGCGGCACCAGGGCGCGCCGGCCGGCCATGGCGCAGGATACGCGCAGCAGGCCGCGCACCTGCTGCTGGTAGCTGTCGGCCAGGTGGGCGATCTTGTCCAGCGAGCGTTCGATCTGGCGCGCTTCCTCCAATACCAGTTGCCCGACTTCGGTCAGCGCGAGCTGGCGTGTGGAGCGCTGCACCAGGCGCGCGCCCAGGTCTTTCTCCAGTTGCGCGAGCTGGCGCGAGACGACGGATTTGCCGCAACCGAGCTTGAGGGCGGCGGCACTGATGCTGCCGGACTGGATGATGGTGGCGAAAATGGCAAGGCGCTGCGGGTTCATTGTTCCTCCTAAGTCAACAATGTAATGCTGGTTCGTTGACTTATCAAGCACGCCGGCGGCCCGTACACTGGTGCCATTCACACTTTAGGGAAGCACCATGACCAGCAACCGCCAATTCCTTCTTGCCCGCCGTCCGGCCGGCGCCGTCCAACGCAGCGATTTCGATTTCGCCACCACGCCTGTGCGCGCGCTGGCGGAGGGTGAAGTGCTGGTCCAGGTGTCGCATATTTCGCTCGACCCGGCCATGCGCGGCTGGATGAACGCTTCGACCGAGTCCTATATGCCGCCGGTCGCGCTGGGTGAGGTGATGCGCGCCATTGCGGTGGGCCGCGTGGTGGAGTCGCGCCATCCCGGCTTTGCGGCGGGCGAGCATGTCAGCGGCCTGCTGGGCGTGCAGGAATACGCGATCCATAACGGCGTGGGACTGAACAAGGTGGACCCGGCGCTGGCGCCGCTGCCGCTGTTCCTGGGCGCGCTCGGCATGCCGGGCCTGACCGCGTATTTCGGCCTGCTGGACGTGGGCCAGCCGAAGGAGGGCGATACCGTGGTGGTGTCTGGTGCGGCCGGTGCGGTGGGCGCGCTGGTGGGGCAGATCGCCAAGCTGAAGGGCGCGCGCGTGGTGGGCGTTGCCGGCGGCGCGGACAAGGTGCGCTACCTGGTGGAGGAGCTGGGCTTTGACGCCGCCATCGATTACAAGAGCGAGGACGTGGCGGCAGCGCTGCGCCAGCACGCGCCGAAGGGCATCGATGTCTTCTTTGACAATGTTGGCGGGACGATCCTGGAGGCGGCGTTGGCCAACCTGGCGCACGGCGCGCGGGTGGTGATCTGCGGCGCTATCTCGCAGTACAACGCAACGCAGCCGGTGGCGGGGCCGTCCAACTACCTGCAACTGCTGGTCAAGCGCGCCACCATGCGCGGCGTGATGGTGGCCGACTACTACCACCGCGCGCCGGAGGCGATTATGGCCATGGGCGGCTGGCTCCAGGCTGGCAAGCTGAAAACCCGCGAGCATGTGGTACAGGGCCTGGACTCCTTCCCGGAGACCTTTGCCAAGCTGTTCTCGGGCGCCAACCAGGGCAAGCTGGTGCTGCAAGTGGTTTAAAATGTCGGCTCATTCAACATGAGCCGACATTCATGACGCAACGTATCGTTCTCGCATCAAACAACAAGGGCAAGCTCAAGGAGTTCAATGAGCTGCTCTCGACTATCGGCCTGTCCGCCCATCCGCAAGGTGAATTCGACGTGCCGGAGGCGGAAGAGCCTTTCCACACATTTGTCGAAAATGCACTGGCCAAGGCGCGCCACGCATCGCGCCTGACCGGCTTGCCGGCCCTGGCCGACGACTCGGGCGTGTGCGTGAACGCGCTGGGCGGCGCGCCGGGTGTGTACTCGGCGCGTTACGCGGGCGAGCCGAAGTCGGATGCGCGCAATAGCGAGAAACTGATCGCGGACCTGGCGGCGCATGCCGACAAATCGGCCTACTATTATTGCGTGCTGGTCTACGTGCGCCATGCCGACGACCCGCAGCCGGTGATTGCCGATGGGCGCTGGAACGGCGAGATCCGTCCCGAGGCGCGCGGCGAGGGCGGCTTCGGCTACGACCCGTATTTCCTGGTGCCGTCGCTGGGCAAGCATGTCGCCGAGCTGGCGCCGGAAGAGAAGAATCGCCTGTCGCATCGCGGCCAGGCCTTGCGCGCATTGGTTGAGAAGCTGAAATGATCCCGATTAAGCCGGTCGGCATTGCCGTACCAAGCCGCACCATCGACAGCGCCGCCGGCGTCGCTGCTACCTACCTGCGCCCGGGCGCGCTGAACCTGCAGGCTTTGCCGCCGCTGTCGCTCTACATCCATTGGCCGTGGTGCGTGCGCAAGTGCCCATATTGCGACTTTAATTCGCATGAGGCCAAGGGCGAGGTGCCGGAGCAGGAGTACCTGGACGCGCTGCGGCGCGACCTGGAAATGTCGCTGCCCTTGATCTGGGGCCGCAAGATCTACACCATCTTTATCGGCGGTGGCACGCCGAGCCTGATGTCGGCGGCCGCCATGGATCGTTTGATGTCGGACCTGCGCAGCCTGCTGCCGCTGGACGGCGCCTGCGAAATCACGATGGAGGCCAACCCTGGCACCTTCGAGGCGGAGAAGTTCCGCTCCTACCGCGACAGCGGCATTAACCGCCTGTCGATCGGCATCCAGAGCTTCAACAGCGAGCACCTGAAGGCGCTGGGCCGCATCCATGACGACGGCGAGGCCAAGCGCGCGGTGGAAATCGCGCTGGCGAACTTCGACAACTTCAACCTGGACCTGATGTATGCGCTGCCAAACCAGTCGCTGGAGCAGGCGCGCCAGGATATCCAGACCGCGATCGATTTCAAACCGCCGCACCTGTCGCTGTACCACCTGACGATGGAGCCGAACACGCTGTTCGCCAAGTTTCCGCCACAACTGCCGGACGACGACTTGAGCGCGGACATGCAGGACATGATCGCCGAGATGACTACTTCGAACGGCTACGGCCACTATGAAGTGTCGGCCTACGCCCAGCCCGGCCACCAGGCGCGCCATAACCTGAACTACTGGCAGTTCGGCGACTACCTGGGTATCGGCGCGGGTGCGCACAGCAAGCTGTCCTTCCCGCACCGCGTGCTGCGCCAGGCGCGCTTTAAGCAGCCCAAGTCGTATATGGATGCGGTGGCCGCCGGCAATCCGGTGCAGGAGGAGCGTGAGCTGCTGCGCGATGAGATGGGCTTCGAGTTCATGCTGAATACACTGCGCCTGCAGGACGGTTTTGAGCCGAATCTGTTCGCCGAGCGCACCGGCATGGCGCTGAATACCATCGAGAAGCAGCTCAACGCGGCCGAGGCCAAAGGCCTGCTGTACCGCGACCATATGCTGATCAAGCCAACCGAATTAGGCCTGCGCTTCCTCAACGACCTGCAGCAAATGTTCCTTTGAAATGGATGCATGGGGCGGTTTTCAAGGACTCGTTGCGGATTTGTCCTCATATGAGGGCGGCGCCGCATTTGCCGATGTTCTTGAACCCTGGCTAAGGTCGCACCCGAAAGCGCGGGATTGGCTGGTGTCAATCAGCCTGCGGCGTGGTACGCCTATTCCACCGATTGATGATGAGGAGTCGTGGGCGCTGTACGCGCTTAGCCGGGCGCTGGATTTGCTGATCGGGACAGGGCCGGCGATCCCGGTCGATCAATACGTCGCGTTTGTCGAAGCACTGGGCATGAAAGTGCTGCAGCCGCAGCAGTTCTCTCCCTTTTTCCATGAAGTCGTCGCGCTCGAACCGAGTGCCTCGTCGTTGGGTGCAGCGACTATCCAGGAATTCATATGGCCGTGCGTCATGCTTGGCGAGATGCTGGTCTCGCGTGCAGGCGTTCGCGTATCGGCTGGGGCACAGGTTTTAACGCCGGGAGTCGCGGATGCGTCGACGCTGTATTGGACCTACCTGCGAACACTGCGCCCCCACCAGGATCTGTCGCATGGATGGGGCGGCAACTCGCAATGGCGTACCAGATTTCGCCGCGACTTCGCCATAGATGGGAAGTACTATTTTAACGTCGATGGCAAGCGCGATCTGGCGACGCAAAGCGATGAAGACGAATCTGGCTTGAGCCTTGGTGAAAGGATCGAGCTACTGACGAATCGCTGCTTTGTCCGATGCGAGAAGCCGCACGATGATCTCTGGCCGTACGACGACTGCCATGTGGTGGCGGCGCATCCTGCGGATGGGACATCAGGCGCGCCGCGCGTGGCCGGCTGGATTGCGCGCCTGGTTCGCAAGCGTGACTGAGTACAGTCCGCAGTTTTAGAACTCTTCCCATTCATCGTTGCCGGCCGCAGGTGCGCGGCGTTCGGTTTTGCTGCGGCGCTCCGATGTGGCGGCACCGCTGGCTGCGCTGGCGGCTGCCGGGCGTGGCGCGGCGCGCGGTTTGGCGCGCTGTTCGGGGGCGGCCAAGCGTTGCGGCGGCGCGGCGCTGTCGTGGTCGACTTGCTGCGCCTGCACGCGCGGCTGGGCGCTCCAGCGCGCCACCGCTTCGGTGCCAAGGCGGAAGGAGGCGGCCACTTGCGCCAGTTGGGCGGCTTGCTCCTGCATGCTGGCCGCTGCGGCGGCGGCTTGCTCCACCAGCGCGGCATTCTGCTGCGTCACCTGGTCCATCTGGCCGATCGCCTGGTTCACTTCGTCGATGCCGACGCTTTGCTCGCGGCTGGCGGAAGTGATCTCGCCCATGATATCGGTCACGCGCCGCACGCTGGTCACCACTTCCCCCATGGTGGTGCCGGCTTGCTGTACCAGGGTGGTGCCGGCATTCACCTGCGTGACGGAATTGTCGATCAGCTCCTTGATTTCCCGGGCGGCGGCGGCCGAGCGCTGCGCCAGGTTGCGCACCTCGGAGGCGACCACCGCGAAACCACGCCCTTGCTCGCCGGCGCGTGCCGCTTCCACGGCGGCGTTCAGGGCCAGGATGTTGGTCTGGAAGGCGATGCCGTCGATGGTGCCGATGATGTCTACGATCTTGCGCGAGGAGGAGTCGATGGAGCCCATGGTTTGCACCACCTGGCCCACGATTTCGCCGCCGCGCGCGGCCACGTCGGAGGCGGCTTGCGCCAGTTGGTTGGCCTGGTTGGCGTTGTCGGCGTTTTGCTTCACGGTGGATGTCAGTTCTTCCATCGAGGACGCGGTTTCCTCCAGCGAGCTGGCTTGCTGCTCGGTGCGCGAGGACAGGTCCAGGTTGCCGGAGGCGATTTCGCTGGAAGCGGTGGAGATGGCGGTGGTGCCGGTCTGCACCTGGCTCACCACGCGCCGCAGCGCGTCGTTCATGCCGCGCAGGGCTTTCATCAGGTCGCCGATTTCGTCGCGCGCGGTGTGTTCCTCGAATTGGGTGGTGAGGTCGCCTTCCGCCACCGTGTTGGCGATATCCAGCGCGGTGCTGAGCGGGCGCGTGATGCTGCGCGAGATCATCCAGGCGGCCCAGGCGCCGAACGCCAGCATCAGGGTGCTGAGTATGAGCAGCAGGCGTGAGTTGCGTTCATGGGCGGCGTTGATGCCGGCGGCGGTGTCGTCGATCGCCTTGCGCTGTTGCCCGAGCAGCTCTTTGACCTTCTCCTGGTAGGCCTTGGCGGCCGGGTCGAAGGCCTCGCGGTACAGGCGTTCGCCCTCGGCCGTATTGCCTTCCTTGTTGGCCTTCATGACGGCGTCCTTCACCTCCTGGTATTTCTTGCGCAGGGCGATGGTGTCCTGGTAGATCTTGCGTTCCTCGTCCGTGTCGATCAGCCCTTCGATGGATTTCAGCAGTTCGCCGCCACGCTTGGTGCTGTCGGCGATGACGGTGGCGAAATTGTTCGACAGCTCCGCGTCGCTGCTGCGCGCAATCAGTTGCGTGCGCGCGATGGCGGAGTAGATCAGCACATACCAGTCGGAAACGATGCGTTCCTTGGCCAGCGGGCGGTCCATCATGGCGCGCGTGGCGTTTGCGGTTTGGTTGGAGTGGTACAGGGCGTAGCCGGTGCCGAGGGCCGACAACAGCAGGACAATGCCGAAACCCGCCGCCAGGCGGGAACCAATGCGCAGTTGCGTCAGGATTTGCATACAAGTCTCCCGGAGATTGGATGAGTAGTATGCGCCTGAATGGTGCAGCCTTGATAAATTGTTGCAAGGCTGCAACACTCGTGGCGCGTCAGAAGGAGTGGGCCAGGCGCAGGTCGGGTTTTTCCGCCCATCGCGCCAGGGCGTCGGCCATGCGTTCGCTTTCGCCGATGGCGTGCTGCCAGTCGCGGATGCGGGCGGCGTGGTCCTGGCCGTAGTGCTTGAAGTCCGTGCGGTCGGGCAGTTTGCGCTGCGGCAGGCGCGCCACGAAGGCGGGCGAGGGCGAGACCAGGATCACGTTGTCCAGCGCGCTGTCGCGCGCGCGGCGCCACGGCATGGACTTGTCCAGCCAGCCCGGCACGATATGGTCGGTGAAGTGCGGGTACAGCACCAGGCCCGGGTCGCGCTGGTAGGGCAGGTGCAGGTGGTAGTCGACCAGGCCGCCGTCCCAGTAGTCGCCCGGCGGCGCGCCGGGGATGCCGTTGACGGCTTGCAGCACCAGCGGGATGGAGCCGGAGGCCAGCAGGGCGGCGTGCAGGTTCTGTTCGGACAGGCCGACAAAGTGCGAGGTGAAAGCGTCGAAACCGGCGCGCAGCCATTCAGCGTCGTCGCGCGCGTCGTGGAATACCACGCGCTCCATGGCGCCGGCCAGGCGCTCGCGCGAGACGGCGTTGCCGGCGGCGGCGCGCAGGAAGCCGGCCATTTCCCGCCATTTGCTGCCGCGCGTTTGCGCCAGCGGGCCGATGCCGCGCACCGTGATGACGGACAGGCGGTAGTCGGGGTTGGACAGCATTTCGCCGCCGCGCCCATCGAGCACGCTATCGAGCAGGGCGCGGATGACACGGCTGACGTAGGCGGTGTCCACCTTGGCCGGGTAGGTCTGGTGCGCGTAGTGGTGGGCCAGGCGCTGGTGCGCGGCGGCCGGGTCGTGGAAGGCGGCGGCGGCCATGCGCCAGGCGCCGATCGAGGCGCCGACCAGGCGGCGCTGGCGCGGCGCTTGTTTCAGCCATTCGCCGAACAGCCACTGGTCGATGCCGTTCAGGATCAGGCCTTTGGGGCCGCCCGCCGCAGCGGGGATGATGGCGATGTCGGCGGCCTGCAGGCCTTCGCGTTCGATGCGCTGGCGGGCGCGCTGGCCGAGCCGGATGCTGATGGGTGAATCCACTACTTCAAACCTCCTCCAAGCGCGCGGTACAAGTCGATGGCGCTGGTTGTGCGCAGCAGGCGGGCCTGCACCAGGGCCTGTTCCGCGCTGAATAATTCGCGTTGGGCGTCGAGCACGTCGAGCGCGCTGGCGACCCCGTTTTCAAAGCGTAATTGTAATAGACGCAGGCGTTCGGCCTGGGCGTCCTGCACGGCGCGCTGGGCGGCGACTTGCTCGCCCAGGTAGTTGCGGGCGGCCAGGGCGTCGGCCACTTCGCGGAAGGCTTGCTGGATGGTCTTCTCGTAGTCGGCCACGGCGATGTTCTTGCGGGCGTGGCTAAGGTCGAGGTTGGCCAGGTTGCGGCCGCTGTCGAAGATGGGCAGCACCAACTGCGGGGCGAAGCTCCAGGTGTCGTTGCCGCTGTCGAACAGGCCGCTGAATTCGCGGCTGGCGCTGCCGATCGCGCTGGTGAGCGTGATGCGCGGGAAGAAGGCGGCGCGGGCGGCGCCGATGTTGGCGTTGGCGGCCTTCAGGCGCAGCTCGGCGGCGCGGATGTCGGGGCGCTGGACCAGCAGGTCGGAGGGCAGGCCGGCGGTCAGGCTGCTCATGGCGTCGGCTTGCGCGTCGGCTCCGGCAGCGGCCCCGGTCGCGGGCGTTGGCGCTGGCGTGGCCTCGGGCGGCAGCGCCTGACCCACCAGCAGGGCGAGGGCGTTGGCGGCTTGCGCGCGCTGGCGCGCCAGGGCGAGGGCGGCGGCGCGCGCGGTTTCCATCTGTTGCTCGTTGGAGCGCAGGTCGAGGCGCGAGGAGGCGCCGCCTTGCACGCGCTGGCGGGTCAAATCGAAGGTGCGCTTGCGGGCTTCGTAAGTGCGTTCGGCCAGGGCTTGCTGTTCGGCGAGCGCGCGCTCGGTGTAGTAGGCCTTGGCCACTTCGGCGACCAGGCTGATTTGCGCTGCCTGCTTGGCTTCCTCGGTGGCCAGGTAGTTGGACAGGGCGGCGTCGCTCAGGCTTCTCACGCGGCCGAAGAAGTCCAGCTCGAAGGCGGATATGGCCAGGCCGGCATCGTAGCGTTCACCGACCTGCGATGCGCCGCCGGCGTTGGCGAAGCCGGGCGTGCGGCTGCGCGCGCCGGAAAGAGAGGCGTTCAGCGTGGGCAGGCGGTCGGCGCGCTGGATGCGGTAGGCGCCGCGCGCTTCTTCGATGCGCAGGGCGGCGAGGCGCAGGTCGCGGTTGTTGTCGAGCGCGGTGGCGATGATTTGCTGCAGGCGGCCATCAGGGAAGAAGGCGCGCCAGGCGGTGTCGGATGCTGTCAGCGGCACTTGCGCCGAGGGCGCGCTGCCGGTGGGAGCGGCCACGGTCGACGCTGCGCTGGGCGGCGTGGCGGGGAAGGCGTCGGCCACGGGCGCGGCGGGGCGCTGGTAGGTGGGCGCCATCGAGCAGCCCGACGCGATGCCGGCTAACAGCAGCGTGGCGGTCACGGTGCGCAGCAGCGGCGTGGCGGAGGCGGGGAGGGACGTCATCATTGCTTTGGCTCCGGAAGATCCATTTCATGCGCGGCCAGGCGGCGCTGGCGCTCGCTGCCTTTGAAGATGCGGCGCACCACGACAAAGAACACCGGCACCAGGAACACCGCCAGCACGGTGGCGGTAATCATGCCGCCCATCACGCCGGTGCCGATGGCGCGCTGCGAGGCCGAACCGGCGCCGGAGGCAATTACCAGCGGCAGCACGCCGAGGATGAAGGCCAGCGAAGTCATGATGATGGGGCGGAAGCGCAGATGCACCGCTTCCAGCGTGGCCTCCACCAGCCCCATGCCCTGCGCTTGCAAGTCCTTGGCGAATTCGATGATCAGGATCGCATTCTTGGCCGACAAGCCGATAATCGCGATCAGCCCCACCTTGAAGTACACGTCATTCGGCAAGTCGCGCAAATGGGCGCCGAGCAGCGCGCCCAGCACGCCCAGCGGCACCACCAGCAACACGGCCACCGGAATCGATTCCGACTCGTACAGCGCCGCCAGCACCAGGAATGCCGCCAGCAGCGACAGGGCAAACAGCATCGGCGCCTGGGAGCCGGACAGGCGCTCCTCGGCCGACTGGCCGGTCCATTCGATGCCGAAGCCGGGCGGCAGTTGCTCGGCCAGGCGGGTCAGCTCGTCCATCGCCTCGCCGGTCGAATAGCCGGGGCCCGCGTTGGCGCTCAGGCGGTAGGCTGGATAGCCGTTATAGCGCACCAGTTGGATCGGGCCGGTCACCCAGCGCGTGGTGGCGAAGGACGCGAACGGCACCATGGCGCCGCTATTGCTGCGCACCTGCATGCGTAGGATATCGTCCGGCTGCATGCGGCGCGCCTGGTCGGCCTGCACGATCACGCGCTGCTGGCGGCCGCTGTTGGCGAAGTCGTTGACGTAGGACGAACCCAGCGCCGTCCCCAGCGTGGCGGCGACATCGGAGAACGCCACGCCCAGGGCATTGGCCTTCTCGCGGTCCACATCGACCTGCATTTGCGGCGCATCTTCCAGCCCTTCCGGGCGCATGCCGACCAGCACCTTGCTCTTGCCTGCCAACTCCAGCAACTGGTTGCGCGCGGCCAGCAGGGCGTCGTGGCCCAGGCCGCCCCGGTCCTGCAGGCGCGCCGTGATACCGGTGGCGTTGCCCAGTTCGCGGATCGGCGGCGGACTCAATGCAAAGATTTGCGCGTCCTGGATATGCGCCAGGCCGCCGAAGGAGCGGCCGGCAATCGCCTCGGCCGACTGGTCCGGCCCGCGCTCCTTCCAGTCTTTCAGCGGTACAAAGACCAGGCCCGCGTTCTGGCCACTGCCGGAGAAGCTGAAGCCGGCCACCGCGATGGTGCGCGCCACGCCCGGCTGGCTGCGGAAGTATTTGTCGACCTCCGCCAGCACGGCCTCGGTACGGCCACGCGCGGCGCCTGGCGGCAGTTGCACGTTGGCGATGATATAGCCCTGGTCCTCATTCGGCAGGAAGGAAGAGGGCAGGCGCACATACAGCCAGGCCACAATGCCGAGCAGCGCGGCGAACACCAGCATGAAGCGTCCGGTGCGTTTCAGGATCTTCGCCACCCAGCCCTGGTAATGCGTGGCGGTGGTGGCGAAGCCGCGGTTGAACCAGCCGAACACGCCGGTCTTGGCGTGCGCGTGGCCGGCCTGCACCGGTTTCAGCATGGTGGCGCACAGGGCCGGCGTGAGCGAGAGCGCCATCAGCGCGGAGAATGCCATCGCCGCCACCATGGCCAGCGAGAACTGGCGGTAGATGGCGCCCACCGCGCCGCCGAAGAATGCCATCGGGATGAAGACGGCGATCAGCACCAGGGTAATGCCGATAATCGCGCCCGTAATCTGCGACATGGCCTTGCGCGTGGCCTCGCGCGGCGACAGGCCTTCCTCGCTCATGATGCGTTCCACGTTTTCTACCACCACGATGGCGTCGTCCACCAGGATGCCGATGGCCAGCACCATGCCGAACATGGTCAGCACGTTGATCGAAAAGCCGAATAGCTGCATCGCGGCGAAGGTGCCCATCAGCGCGATCGGCACCACGATGGTCGGGATCAGGGTGTAGCGGATGTTCTGCAGGAAGACGTACATCACCAGGAACACCAGGGCTACCGCTTCCAGCAGGGTCTTGACCACTTCCTCGATGGAGATCTTGACGAAGAGCGAGGTGTCGTAAGGCACGGTGTACTTCAGGCCGGGCGGGAAGTATTTCTGCAGTTCCTCCATCTTCTCGCGCACGATGTTGGCGGTGGCCAGCGCGTTGCCGGTCAGCGACTGCTGCACGGCGATGGCGACGAAAGGCTCGCCGTTCAGGCGCGCGCTGACGCGGTAGCTGGCGCCGCCCAGCTCCAGGCGCGCCACGTCGCGCAGGCGCAGCAGCGAGCCGTCGCGGTTGGCGCGCAGCACGATCTTGCCGAATTCTTCGACCGAGGTGAGTTGGCCGGTGACCACCACCGGCGCGAACCAGGTTTGCGCGCGCTGGTTCGGCAGGTCGCCCACGGTGCCTGCTGCCACTTGCGCGTTCTGCTGGCGGATGGCGGCGGTGACGTCGCTCATATTCAGCTTGTAGCCGGTCAGCTTGTCGGGATCGACCCAGACCCGCATCGAGCGCTCGGTGCCGAACAATTCGGCCTGGCCGACGCCGGGCAGGCGCTTGATCTCGTTGACCACATTGCGCGCCAGGTAGTCGCCAATCGCGGTGGTGTCCATGCTGCCGTCGGTGGAGGAGGCGCCGACGAACATCAGGATATTGGAGCGCGCCTTGTTGACCTGCACGCCTTGCTGGATCACCGCTTGCGGCAGGCGCGATTCGACGCGCTTGATGCGGTTCTGCACGTCCACCGCTGCCAGGTCCGGATTGGTGCCGGGCTGGAAGGTGACGGTGATGCTGACCGAGCCGTTCGAGTCGCTTTGCGATTCAACGTATTGCAGGCCGTCGGCGCCGTTCATCTCCTGTTCGATGACCGAGGTCACGGCGTCGTCCAGCACCTGGGACGAGGCGCCGGGGTAGGCGGCGCTGATGACGATGGACGGCGGCGCGATGGTCGGGTATTGCGCCACCGGCAGCACGGTGATCGCCAGCGCCCCGCCGAGCAGGATGAAGAGGGCGATCACCCACGCAAAAACGGGGCGGTCGATAAAGAATTTTGCCATGTGGCGGCCCCTTTATTTGGCCGCCGGGGCGGATGCCGCTGGCGCGCCGCCGACGGGAGCTGCGGGAGCGGCAGCCGCGCCGGGCGCGGGGCCTGCGGCCGGGCCTTTCCACGGCACGGGATTGACCGTACCGCCTGGCTTGGTCTTCTGGAAGCCTTCCACGATGACGCGCTCGCCGCCTTTCAGGCCCGCGCTGACCACCCACTTGCCGCCGGTCGCCGCGTCGGCCTTGACCGGCACCGACGACACCTTGTTATCGCTGCCCACCACCAGTACCGAGGCGCCCTCCGCCCCGCGCACCACGGCCTGCTGCGGCACTGTGATGGCGGCCTCGTTCACGCCTTGTTCCAGGCGCGCCCGCACATACATGCCCGGCAGCAGGGTGCGCTCCGGGTTGGGGAATTCGGCGCGCATCGACAGCGCGCCGGACGATTCATCCACCGCCACGTCGGAGAACAGCAGCTTGCCCGCACGCGGATACTCCTGCCCATCCTCGGTCAGCAAGGTCACGCGCGCCTGGTCCTTGCCCGCGCTTTTCAGCGCGCCCTTGGCCAGCGCCTGTTTCAAGCGCAGCAGCTCGGCCGACGACTGGGTGATGGTGACGTAGATCGGATCGAGCTGCTGCACGGTGGCCATGGGCGTTGCCTCGTTCTGCCCCACCAGCGCGCCCTCGGTGACCAGGGCGCGCCCGACGCGGCCGGAAATCGGCGCCGTCACGGTGGCATAGCCCAGGGTCAGCCCGGCATTCTTGCGCGCCGCGCGCGCCGATTGCAGTTCGGCGCTGGCCTGCTTCTGCGCCGTCAGCGCGTCGTCATACTCCTGCTGGCTGACCGCCTGCGCCGCCAGCAGCGGCTTGTAACGCTTCGCTTTCAGGTCGGCCTGCGCCAGGTTCGCTTCCGCGCGCGCCACGGTGGCGTCGGCACTTTCCACATTGGCCTGGAACTGCGCCGGGTCGATGCGGAACAGCACCTCGCCCGCCTTCACATCGCCGCCTTCGCGGAACACCCGCTGCAGCACGATGCCCGGCGTGCGCGCCCGCACCTGGGCGATGCGCGACGCTTCGACGCGCCCCGGCAGCTCATTGGTGACGGTGACTTCGCCGGCAGTGGCGGTGATGACGGAAACGGTGGGCGGCGGCGGCGCGTTGTTGCTGGCGTCCTTCTTGTTGCCGCAGGCCGCCAGGGTGAGCGACAGGGCGAGTGCGGCCAGGGGCAGGGAGCGTGATACAGGAGTCATTGGGCGTATCTTCTTGTGGAGTGGGACTGCGCCGAAAATTGTATAACACTGTCAATTGTAACGTTTTGTATAACAAAAAAGGGCGCCGCAGCGCCCTTTTACCCATGCGGCAGCGCAGGTTTAGCGCAGGGCCGAAATCATCTGCTTCAGCTTATTGGAGTCGGCCACGAAGGCGCGGATGCCTTCGGCCAGCTTCTCGGTCGCCATCGCGTCTTCGTTCAGCATGAAGCGGAAAGTCTTCTCGTCGACCGAGATCTTGACGGCGGTGCCGGCATCGGCCGGGTTCAGCTTGCGCTCGACCGGGGCCTGGGTATCGGCCAGCTTTTGCAGCAGGTCTGGCGAAATGGTCAGCAGGTCACAGCCGGCCAGTTCGATGATCTGGCTGGTGTTGCGGAACGATGCACCCATGACCTCGGTCTTGTAGCCGAACTTGCGGTAGTAGTTGTAGATGCGCTTGACCGACTGCACGCCCGGGTCTTCCGCGCCCTGGTAGTCGATGCCGGTGGACTTCTTGTACCAGTCGTAGATGCGGCCGACGAACGGGGAGATCAGCTGCGAACCCGCTTCCGCGCAGGCGATGGCCTGGCACAGCGAGAACAGCAGGGTCATATTGGTGCGGATGCCTTCCTTCTCCAACTGCTCGGAGGCGCGGATACCTTCCCAGGTGGAGGCGATCTTGATCAGCACGCGCTCGCGCGGGATGCCGGCTTTTTCGTACAGGGAGATCAGCTCGCGGCCCTTGGTCACGTTGCCCGCCACGTCGAAGGACAGGGCGGCGTCGATTTCGGTCGAGACGCGGCCCGGCACGTACTTCAGGATCTCGGTGCCGAAAGCGATCAGCAGCTTGTCGATGATTTCGCCGGTGGTGGCGTTAGGATTGTCGCGCACGGCCTTTTCCAGCAGCGGCTTGTACTCATCCTTCTGCACCGCCTTCAGGATCAGCGACGGGTTGGTGGTGGCGTCTTGTGGTGCGTAGGCTTTGATCGACTGGAAGTCGCCGGTGTCGGCAACAACAGTGGTGAATTTCTTGAGTTGTTCAAGCTGGTTCATTGCAGTCCTGGAAACGTTAGGGACGAAAAGAACCTATTGTACTATTACATTTCCACGTTTTGAGTTTTGAGGAGACCATCATGGTCCTGGCAATTATTGGAGCGCTGTTGCTGGCGCTGGGCTTGTTTTCCGGCGCGGCCCTGGTGATGGCGCAATTCGGCCTCGGCGGCTTGTCGGCCAGCGCCTCGCTATGGCTGATGTTTCCCCTGTTTAGCGTAAGCGGTTACCTGATGTTCGCCACCGGCGCGCGCGTGGCCAACTTCCGCGTGCTGTCGTTTGGCGTTTCAGTCGCCCTGCTGTTGCTGGCGCTGGGCTGCGCGGTGGCCCTGGTGGCCGATGCCACAGCCTTGATGGCGCTGAGCGGCGGCACCGGCGCCTTGTGGTATGTGTTGCTGATCGCCGGCGTGTTGGGCGCTACCGGCGCCGCCTCGCACGGCAAGGTAGCTGTTCAATAAGAACGGTGGTATCCTGCAGGCCATTAGTTAAAAACTAACGCCAAATCGGGAGAGTTCAGCATAGCTGGCGCCGAAGGAGCAAAGACCCCGGAATCTCTCAGGCCACCGGACCGACCAGGCGCAGTACAACTCTGAAGAGTTGCCGGATGCAGTGCCATCCGGTACACCGAAGGAGCAAACGGCAGGCGCCGATCGCGCCAGGCCGCGAATCTCTCAGGTTCCGTACAGAGGGGGTGTTCGCCGCGCACGTTGTGCGGCGTCCCACCCTTTTTTGCACTGGGATCGGAACCCTCACATGAAATCAATCGCAGTGATTGGCGGCGGTATCACCGGCGTCACGAGCGCTTACGCGCTGGCGCCGCGCGGCCTGCAGGTGACCCTGTTCGAACGCCACCGCTACCCGGCCATGGAAACCTCGTTCGCCAACGGCGGCCAGCTGTCGGCCTCCAACGCGGAGGTGTGGAACAGCTGGGGCACCGTGGCCAAAGGCTTGAAGTGGATGCTGCGCAGCGATGCGCCGCTGCTGCTCAGGCCACGGCCCGACTGGCACAAGCTGTCCTGGTTCGCCGAATTCCTGGCCGCCATTCCGCGCTACGAATCCAACACCATCGCCAGCGCGCGCCTGGCCATCGCCGCGCGCCAGCACCTGTTCGGCTGGGCGCGCGAGGAGGGCATCCAGTTCGACGAAAAACAGCAGGGCATCCTGCACGTCTACCGCGACAAGGCCGGCTTTGACCATGCGGCGCAGGTGACCAAGCTGCTGGCGCAAGGCGGCCTGCAGCGGCGCGCCGTCACGCCACGGGAGATGCAGGCCATTGAACCGACGCTGGCGGGGCAGTTCTACGGCGGTTTCTTCACCGAGAGCGACAGCAGCGGCGACATCCACAAATTCACGCTCGGCCTGGCGCAGGCGGCCGAGGCGCGCGGTGTGCAGATGCTGTGCGGGACCGACGTGCTGCGGCTGGAGGCGGGCGAGGGCGGCGCACGCGTGGCGTACGCCATCGACGGCGTTGAAGACGCGCGCCGTTTCGACGCCGTGGTGGTGTGCGCTGGCACCGCCAGCCGCGCATTCGCCGCCATGCTGGGCGACCGCGTCAACGTCTATCCGGTCAAGGGCTACTCGATCACCGTCATGCTGGACGACGCACAAAGCCGCGCCAGCGCGCCCACCGTCAGCCTGCTGGACGACGCCACCAAGCTGGTGACCAGCCGCCTGGGCGCCAGCCGCTTGCGCGTGGCCGGCACGGCCGAGTTCAATGGCTTCAACCGCGACATCCGCGCCGACCGCATCGCGCCGCTGGTGCAATGGGTGCAGCAATGCTTCCCCGGCGTCGGCACGCGCCAGGTGGTGCCGTGGGCCGGTTTGCGGCCGATGATGCCGGATTTGATGCCGCGCGTGGGGCCGGGCAAGCGGCCGGGCGTGTTCTATAACACCGGCCACGGCCATCTTGGCTGGACCATGTCGGCTGCAACCGCCGATATCCTGGCCGGGCAGGTGCAGGCCGCGCTGGAGTTTTCTGTAACACGGCCGCGCACACAATTGGCGGCCTGACTTGCATGGTCTAAGGTGAAGATTGGCGGCAGTGGCCGCCAATCCCGAAGGAGACCATCATGCCACGCTATATTGTTGAGCGAACTTTCCCGGAAGGCCTGCACATTCCCATCAATGCTGACGGCGCGCGGGCCTGCGACGAGGTCGTTGGCACCAATGCCCAGAGCGGCGTCACCTGGATTCATTCCTATGTGAGTGACGACTTGCACAAGACCTATTGCTTGTACGAGGCGCCGTCGCCGGACGCGATCCGGGAAACGGCAGAGTTTAACCATTTGCCGGTGGATAAGATCACACCGGTGACTGAACTCGATCCTTACTTCTATCGCGGTTAGGGCGGCGACTCGACCACCACGCGGTTGCGGCCTTCGCGCTTGGCCGTGTAGAGGGCGCGATCAGCGGCTTCCAGCAGCGCTTTGGCATCGCTAAAGCACTCCTTGTCGAAGTTGGCCACGCCGATGCTCAGGGTGACGTGCGGATGCACGGCCTTGGGCGCGTGCGCCATCTTCAGTGACTCCACGTAGGCGCGGATCACTTCCGCATGCTGGGCCGCTTGTTCGGCGGTGGTATCCGGCAGCACGGCGGCAAACTCCTCGCCGCCGTAGCGCGCCGCCAGGTCGGCCGGGCGCTGCAGGCGCGAGGCGAAGGCTTCCGCCACCAGGGTCAGGCAGGCATCGCCCTGCTGGTGGCCAAAATGGTCGTTATAAGCCTTGAAGGAATCGATATCCATCAACAGCAAGGACAGCGGCGCGCCCTGGCGATGGGCGCGCCGCAGTTCGCGGTCCAGCGCCACGTCGAAATGGCGGCGGTTGGCGATGCCGGTCAGGCCATCCACATAAGACTGCGCACGCAAGGCCTCGGCCTGGCCGCGCAGCAGGCGCTCGCGGCCCACGGTGTTGCTGACATCGGCCACCTCGATCAGGCAAAAACGTTCCTTACCCTCATTGAATGGCGTCAGTGTCACCGCCTGCTCGATGCGTTCGCCGCCCCAGGTTCCCGCCGCAAAGAGCGGGAAGGGCGAACGGTTTTGGTTTTGCGGCAGCACGGAAGGCAGCTTATTCGCCAGCGCCGTGTGCACCGCCTGCTCGATGCGCTGGCCGGTGAATTCCGGGAAAGCTTCTATTAAGAGCAGCCCCTGCACGCGCGAAGCCGCCATACCAGAACGGCTGGCCAGCCACTGGTTCCAGAAAACGATACGCTGGTTCGAATCCAGCACCATCAAGCCAAGATTGGCCAGACCGAGCACGCGGCCGTACATTGTTGATTCTTGCATGTAAGCAATTATATGGAATTTAGAGCGCGGCGTCGGATTTTTGCGTTGCGAAGTTGCCGCATGGAAAAATAGAATGCGCGGATGAAGAAGCTCATTTTCCTTGCTGCGCTTGGCGCGGCCCTGTCTGCCCAAGCGGCAGCCCCGACGCCGCAGGCAGCGGTCGAACAATTCCTGAAATTCGAATTGGAGGGTGGCCGCCTCCAGGCCTGGCCTTTCGAGCACTATCTGGCGGTCGCGCCGGGCTATGATGAACCGGGCTGGGACCAGGTGCACGTGGTGGAAAGCTGGAAGGCCGGCGCGGCGCGGTGCGCGACGGGCCGCTGCAAAGTGACGGTCAGTTTCAGCTATACGGCGACGGAAAGGC
Organism: Massilia sp. SR12; assembly: GCA_046523935.1. Taxonomy (GTDB): domain Bacteria; phylum Pseudomonadota; class Gammaproteobacteria; order Burkholderiales; family Burkholderiaceae_D; genus Rugamonas. The sequence goes on from CP159586.1 coordinate 5,880,165, forward strand.
TCGGCGCGGAACAGGTGATCCCGCATCCCGGCGGCGGCACTGAGCAAGTGGAATATGTCGCGGTCGAGCGGGGCGGCCAGTGGCTGCTGGAAAGCAGCAATGGCCCGCCGCGCATCGCGCGTGCGACGATGGAGAAGATGCTGAAGGACGGTCTCTAACCGATAAAGGAGTCGAACTGCATGTCGAACTCCTGCAGCGCCTTCTGGGCGTTCTGCATCTTCTTGCGGAACTCGGGGCCGCGCTTGAGCGCCAGGCCGACTGCCAGCACGTCGATGACCACCAGGTAGGCCAGGCGGGCCGAGATCGGCGTGTAGGGGTCGGTGTTGAAAATCAGGTCGATCGGAATCAGCACCGTGGCCGCTTCCGCCAGCGGGGTGCCGGAGGGGGCGAGCACGATCACGTCGGCGCCGCCTTCCTTGGCCAGCTTGGCGGAGCGCACCAGCGCGGGGCTATTGCCGCGCTGGGAAATCGCTACCACGGCGTCGCCTTCATGCAGCAGGGCGGCGGAAATGCTGTGGATGGCCGGGTCGGCATAGGCGACCGTCGGTACGCCGGAGCGGAAGAATTTGTGCTGGGCATCGGCGGCGACGATGCCGGAAGTGCCGTGGCCGTAAAACTCGATCTTGCGCGCGCGCGACAAAATATCGAGCGCCTTTTGCACCGGCTCGGCATTCAGGTTGTTGCGCAAGTCGAGCAGCGTGTTGATGGAGCGGCTGCAGATCTTGTTCACCAGGTCGGCCGCCAAATCGTCCTGCGCCGGCTGGTCGTTCAGGCCGGGCAGGGCGAGCGCCAGGCCCTGCGCCAGCTTGAGCTTGAATTCGTGCCAGCCGTCGTAGCCGAGCGTGCGGCAGAAACGCACCACGGTCGGTTCGGACACCTGCGCGCTCTTGGCTAGTGCAGTGATATTGGCGCCCACGGTGCGGGCCGGATTTTCAAGTACCGCCAGCGCGACCTTGCGCTCCGATTTGGAGAGCGAGTCGAGCTGGGTGCGGATGGAGTCGAGAAGCACGGGCGGCGCTCCTCAGTCTTCCGGCAGCGCTTCTTCGCGCCATTGCAGCCCGTCGCGGCCGATCAGGGCACTGGCGGCGGCCGGTCCCCAGGTGCCGGAGGCGTAGGGTAGCGGTGCCGTGTCGTCCTGCTCCCAGTTGGTCAGGATCGGCTCGACCCATTCCCATGCGGCTTCCAGCTCGTCGCCGCGCATGAACAGGGTCAGTTGGCCGCGCAGCACGTCCAGCAGCAGGCGCTCGTAAGCATCCATGCGCGGGGCTTTGAAGGTTTCGCGGAAGTCCAGTTCCAGCTCGGCCGGCTTCAGGCGCATGCCTTCGCCCGGGGTCTTGGCCATCAGGTTCATGCGCAGGCCTTCGTCCGGCTGCAGGCGGATCACCAGGGAATTCGGCTGGAAGCTGGAAGTAGGCTGGTTGAAGATCGAGTGCGGGATCTGCTTGAAACGCACCACGATTTCCGCCAGGCCGTCCGCCATGCGCTTGCCGGTGCGCAGGTAGAACGGCACGCCGGCCCAGCGCCAGGTGTCGATTTCCGCTTTCATGGCGACGAAGGTTTCGGTCTTCGAATTCTGCGGCGCTTCCGGTTCGTCGCGGTAGCTCGGCACGGCTTTGCCTTCCACGTGGCCGGCGCGGTATTGGCCGCGCACGATGTTCTGCGCCAGCGTGGTCGGGGTGAAGCGCTTCAGGGAACGCAGCACCTGCAGCTTGGAGTCGCGCACCGCGTCCGGCGAAGTCGAGGTCGGCGGTTCCATGGCGACGATGCACAGCAACTGCAACAGGTGGTTCTGCAGCATGTCGCGCAGCGCGCCGGAGGTGTCGTAATAGCCGATGCGGTTGCCCACGCCGAGCTTTTCGGCGATGGTGATCTGCACGTCGGAGATCCATTCGCGGCGCCACAGCGGTTCGAACAGGATATTACCGAAGCGCAGGGCCAGCAGGTTCTGCACGGTCTCTTTGCCGAGGTAATGGTCGATACGGTAGATCTGGTGTTCTGCGAAGACCTGGCCCACTTCCTTGTTGATTTGCTTGGCCGAGGCCAGGTCGCGCCCGAGCGGCTTTTCCAGCACCACGCGCGAATTGGCGGTGGCCAGGCCCTTCTCCTTCAGGTTGTCGCAGATGCGCGAGAACAGGGCGGGCGGGGTGGCCAGGTAGTAGACGCGGGTCACGGCGGCGTCATCGCGCACGGCATCGGCCAGGCCCTGGTAGGTGGTGGCGTCGGTGGCGTCCAGCGCTACGTAGGTGATGCGGGCGATGAAGCGATTCCAGTTGTCGTCGGTCGCTTTGGCGGACTTGATGTGCGGGCGCGCCGTGGTGGTCACCATATTGATGAACTCTTCCTGGGTGCTCTCCTGGCGGCCGACGCAGACGATGCGTGCGCTCGGCGGCAGGTCGCCGCACACGTCGCGGCTGAACATGGCAGGCAACAACTTGCGCATTGCAAGGTCGCCGCTGCCGCCAAACAAAACCAGGTCGAAATCCGAAAGTGCCATAGTGAAATTCATCGCTAAAAGTGCATGGGAGGGCTGCGCTGGATGGCGCAAAACGTCCTGTAAATTTACTACGAATATCCCTGTTTTGGCAAGAAAATTTACTACAAAAGAGGCGGCGCGAGCGCACAAATTACCAGCGGTATTAATTCCATGCGGCAAAATGGTTATAATAGATGTGCTGCCACCTGACCCTGCACCAGTCAACTCTTTGGCGCGTTCTCCCGGCCCTATCCCTGCCGCCTGATTTCCTGTTTTCTTCTCACGCCGCCTGCGGGCGCGGAGTCCAATCATGTCTGAAAATCGCGATCCCTTGCAAGTGGTGGCTGTGCAGGCCGACAAGCTCATGCTGTCCGTCCTGTGGGCGCTTCAATTGTTTTCGCTGGCACTGGCTAGCCTGAATCAAACCTGGCTGCTGGCCTTGCTGGTTGGCCTGGCCGCCGCCGGCGTGCCGACCCTGCTGTACTGGATGATGCCGGGCGCCTTGCTGACCCGTTGCGCCGCTGGCGCCAGCCTGATGGTGTTCGCGGCGCTGAATATCCACCAGGGCAATGGGCAGACCGAGCTGCACTTCGGCATTTTCGTCTACCTGGCATTCCTGCTGGCCTACCGCGACTGGCGCCCGATCGTGGTGGCGGCCGGCGTCGCGGCGCTGCACCACCTGGGCTTCTATTACCTGCAGATCTGGAATTACGGCGTGATGTGCTTCTCGCGCCCGGTCCTCTCGACCGTGTTTGTGCATGCGGCCTATGTGGTGGTGGAGTCGGCGGTGCTGATTTACATGGCGACCATCCTGCGCCGCGCCGCCGTGCAGGCGAGCGAGCTGGAAAGCCTGGTGTCGTCCATGGCGGCGACCGAAGGTTTCATCGACCTGGCGCCGCAGCAGCGCGCGCCAGTCAGCCGCCTGGGGCGCTCGCTGGCGGCGACGCTGCAAGCGGTGCGCGAAACCGTGTCCGGGGTGCGTGACGGCGCGCATACGATTGCCGGCGCCTGCAGCGAAATCGCGGCCGGCAACGCGGAGCTGTCGCGCCGCACCGAGCGCCAGGCGGGCAGTATCGAGCTGACCGCCGCCTCCATGGCGCGCCTGGCTGATACTGTGCGGCAGAACAATGAGAGCGCGCGCCAGGCCAATGCGCTGGCGCAGGATGCTTCGCAAATCGCGCTCAAGGGCGGCGACGCGGTGCGTGAGGTGGTCGATACCATGAACGCCATCAATGCCTCGTCGCGCAAGATCGTGGACATCATCGGCGTGATCGACGGCATTGCGTTCCAGACCAATATCCTGGCGCTGAATGCCGCCGTGGAGGCGGCGCGTGCGGGTGAGCAGGGGCGCGGCTTTGCCGTGGTGGCGTCCGAAGTGCGCAACCTGGCGCACCGCGCGGCATCGGCGGCCAAGGAAATCAAGGAATTGATCGGCAATACGGTGCAGACGGTGGAGGGCGGCAGCCAACTGGTGGAGCAGGCCGGGTCGACCATGCTGGATGTGGTGGCGAGCGTGCAGCGCGTCACCGCCATCATGGGTGATATGAGCAATGCCAGCCAGGATCAGAACGAGGGCATTGAGCGCATCAACCAGGCCATCGTCGAATTCGACCAGACGACCCAGCAGAATGCGGCACTGGTGCAGGAAGATGCTGCGGCTTCCGACGCGCTGGCGCAGGAAGCGCAGCACCTGACCATGCTGGTGGCGGCGTTCCGCCTGGAGGCGGGCGGCCGCGCTTAGGGCTGGTAGGCCGGCTCGACGCGGCCGGCAAGCGGCACGCGCACCGACAGCAGCTTGCCGCTCAGCGGCATGGCAGCCAGTTCTTCGGCCGGGCGCTTGCCGGCGCTGGTGATGTACAGCGTGCGCAGGTCGGCGCCGCCAAAGGCCACCATGGTCGGGCAGCGCACCGGCAGGCGGATCTCGTCCAGCAGGTCGCCCTGCGGCGAGAGCTTGAGGATGCGGCCGCCCTCGAACATGGCGACCCAGTAATTGCCTTCGCTGTCGACCGCCGCGCCGTCCGGGCGGCCGCCGTAATCGGGCGCCGCTTTGTCGGTGCTGAAGCGGCGCACGTCGCGTTCATCGCTGACGGTGCCGGACAGCAGGTCGAAGGCGAAGCGCGTCACGCGATGGCTCGCGGTCTCGGCGTGGAACATGGTCTTGCCGTCCGGGCTGAAGCCCAGGCCATTCGAATTGGTCATGCCGCCCGACCAGACCTTGCGCACCTGGCCGCGCTCCAGCACGAACATCTCGGCGGCGGGTTTGTCGCGCGGTTCGTAAATGGTGCCGCACCAGAAGCGGCCCGCCGCGTCGCACTTGCCGTCGTTGAATCGGGTGGTGGACTGGTCGAACGGCGCTTCCGCCACCAGTTTCAGTTCGCCGGTAGCGGGATTGAAATGCGAGAAGCCGCGCCGCTGCGCCACCATCAGGCCGCCCTGCGCGGCGCGCGCCAGCGAGGACGCTTCACTGTCCACCTTCCACTGCGCGTGCTGGCCGCTGGCGGTGCACAGGCGGTGGATGGCAAAGCCTTCGATATCGACCCAGTACAGGGCTTTCTCGTCCGGCACCCACAGCGGGCTTTCGCCCACGGTCATGGCCGCATCGCATGCGACATCAATTTGGTAGCCGCTCATTCGATTTGCGCCGCCTTGGCCATGACGATCAGGCCATTGGTGGAACTGTCGTGCGCGCCCGGATCGACCTTGTCGACCAGTTCGGACTGGATCTTCTTGGCCAGCACCTTGCCCAGCTCCACGCCCCATTGGTCGAAGCTGGCGATATTCCAGATCACGCCCTGCACAAAGGTCTTGTGCTCATACAGCGCGATCAGGGCGCCCAGGGTGGCCGGCGTCAGTTGGTCCATCAGGAGCATATTGGACGGGCGGTTGCCGGGAAAGGTCTTGTGCGGCGCGATCTCGTCGATTTCCGCCGCCGACAGGCCGGCGTCTTTCAATTCGGCGCGCACCTCATCTTCGGTCTTGCCCTTCATGAAGGCTTCCGACTGGGCGAAGCAGTTCGCCAGAAGGGCGTCGTGGTGGCCCGGCAGGTCGTGCGTGGCGCGCAGTGCCGCGATAAAGTCGATCGGCGTCGGGTCGGTGCCCTGGTGCAGCAGCTGGAAGTAGGCGTGCTGCGCGTTGGTGCCGCACTCGCCCCACACCACCGGGCAGGTGGCGCTGTCGACCGGCTGGCCGGTCTTGGTAACGCGCTTGCCGTTGCTTTCCATATCGAGCTGCTGCAGGTAGGCCGGGAAGCGGCTCAGGTCCTGGTGGTAGGGCGCGATGGAGAGCGAGCCGGCGCCCAGGAATTCGCGGTTCCAGAAACCGACCAGTGCCAGCAGCACCGGCATATTCGCTTCCAGCGGCGCCTCGCGGAAGTGTTCGTCCATGGCGTGCGCGCCTTCCAGGAAGGCCTGGAAGTAGCCGAAACCGACCGCCAGCGCGAGCGCCAGGCCGATGGCCGACCACACGGAGTAGCGGCCGCCCACCCAGTCCCAGAACGGGAACATGTTTTCCGGATCGATGCCGAAGGCGCGCACCGATTCGGTGTTGGTGGAGACGGCGACAAAGTGGCGCGGCAGGTCGGCTTCGCGCGCGCGGCCCAGGAACCAGTTGCGCGCGGTCTGCGCGTTGAGCATGGTCTCGGCGGTGGTGAAGGTCTTGGAGGCGACGATGAACAGCGTGGTCTCGGGATTGACCTGGCCCAGCACCGCGTCCATATCATGCCCGTCCACGTTGGAGACGAAGTGCATCTTCAGGCGCGGATGACAGAAAGAGCGCAGGGCCAGCACGGCCATCTTCGGCCCCAGGTCGGAACCGCCGATGCCGATATTCACCACGTCGGTGATCGGCTTGCCGGTGTGGCCCAGCCAGCCGCCGTTGCGCACCTTGTCGGTGAAGGCCTTGATACGGTCCAGCACCGCGTGCACGTCGGCATTCACGTCCTGCCCATCCACCTTCAATTCCTTGCCGCGCGGCATACGCAGGGCGGTGTGCAACACGCTGCGGCGTTCGGTAACATTGATTTTCTCGCCGGCGAACATGGCGTCGCGCTGCTCCGCCACGCCGCGCGTGCGGGCCAGGTGTACCAGCAACTGCATGGTTTCGGCGTCGGCGCGGTTCTTGGAATAGTCCAGGAACAGGCCCGCCGCATCGACGGTCATGCGCGGGAAGCGGCCGGCGTCCTGCTGGAACAGCTGGCGCATCTGCCAGTCGCGGGCGTCGTGGGCGTGGGTGGCAAGGGCTTGGTAGGCGGCGGTGGAGGTCAGGGCGGGCAGGCGCATAATGTCCAGTCAAGTTAAATCGTAGTGCTTAACTATACAATAAAATCAGGTAAATTCACTACAAAACTTTCGACACATGGACGCGTTGCGGGGCGTTTGGAGGCGATTTCGTGCCTCGGAAGCGCTCGCATTTGGGAATTTTGTAGTAAAATTTCTGAAATTCATTGAAAAGGAACGATCATGCCGTTGCATCCAGTCCTGGAAAAAGTCACCGCACGCGTTACCCAGCGCAGCCGCGTCTCGCGTGGCGCCTACCTGGCGCACCTTGAGGCGGCCCGCGTCAAAGGGCGCACCCAGCGCGGCACGCTGTCCTGTACCAACCTGGCGCACGGCTTTGCGGCGTTCCCGGCCAACGATAAGCTGATCCTGAAAGAAGTGAAGCAGCCTTCGGTCGCCATCATCTCAGCCTATAACGACATGTTGTCGGCGCACCAGCCCTTCGAGGCCTTCCCGGCCATCATCAAGGAGGCGGTGCGTAAGGTGGGGGCGGTGGCCCAGTACGCGGGCGGCACCCCGGCCATGTGCGACGGCGTGACCCAGGGCCAGCCGGGCATGGAACTGTCGCTGTTCTCGCGCGATGCGATTGCCATGTCGACGGCGATCGGCCTGTCGCACAATATGTTCGATTCCGTGCTGTACCTGGGCGTGTGCGACAAGATCGTGCCGGGCCTGCTGATCGGCGCGCTGCACTTCGGCCACTTGCCGGCGGTGTTTGTGCCAGCCGGCCCAATGACTTCCGGCTTGTCGAACAAGGACAAGGCGGCCATCCGCCAGCGCTACGCGCAGGGCAAGGCCACGCGCGAGGAGCTGCTGGAAGGCGAGTCGCAGTCCTACCACGGCGCCGGCACCTGCACTTTCTACGGCACCGCCAACTCCAACCAGCTGCTGATGGAGATCATGGGCCTGCACCTGCCTGGCGCCGCCTTTATCAATCCGGGCACGCCGCTGCGCGACGCGCTGACGGCTGCCGCTGCCCAGCGCGCGGCGCAGATTACCGAAATGGGCGCCGAGTACATCCCGGTCGGCCATATCGTCGACGAGAAATCCATCATCAACGCCGTGGTCGGCCTGCTGGCCACCGGCGGTTCCACCAACCACACCCTGCACCTGGTGGCGATTGCCAAGGCGGCCGGCATTGTGATCGACTGGGACGACTTCAACGAGCTGTCGGCCGTGGTGCCGCTGTTGGCGCGCATCTACCCGAACGGCGACGCCGACGTGAACCATTTCCACGCTGCCGGCGGTACCGGTTTCGTGATCCGCGAACTGCTGGATGCGGGCCTGCTGCATGACGATGTGAACACCATCCTGGGCAAGGGCCTGCGCGCGCACTGTGCCGAGCCGTTCCTGAACGACGACGCCAGCGGCGTGGTATTCCGCGAAGCGCCGGCCAAGAGCGCCGACGAGAAGGTGCTGCGCGGCGCCGCCGAGCCGTTCTCGAAAGACGGCGGCATGGTGCTGGTACAGGGCAACCTGGGCCGCGCCATCATGAAGGTCTCCGCCGTCAAGGACGAGCACCGCGTGGTGGAAGCGCCGGCCCTGGTGTTCGATTCGCAGGAAGCCTTCATGGCTGCCTACAAGGCCGGCAAGCTGGATCGCGACTTTGTCGCCGTGCTCCGCTTCCAGGGCCCGAAAGCCAACGGCATGCCGGAACTGCACGCGCTGACCCCGGCCCTGGCCAACCTGCAGGACGCCGGCCGCAAAGTGGCGCTGGTGACCGACGGCCGCATGTCTGGCGCCTCCGGCAAAGTACCGGCGGCGATCCACGTATCGCCGGAGATCCTGGCCGGCGGCCCGCTGGGCCTGGTGCGCGATGGCGACATCATCCGCCTGGACGCCTCCACCGGCTCGCTGGAAGCGCTGGTTTCGTCCGACGTATGGCATGGCCGTTCGATGGCGCAGGCCGACCTGTCGCCGAACCAGATCGGTATGGGCCGCGAACTGTTCTCCAGCTTCCGCAGCAGCGTGTGCGCGGCGGAGCAGGGCGCCACCATGTTCCCGCTGCCATCGCCGATCCAGACCACCGTGCCGCTGCACGGCATAGATAACGTGGGCAACACCGTGCCCGGTTCCGATGAAGATTTCCTCGCTAAGAAAGCCTGACATGACCCTGCTCGACATTATGCGCACTTCGGCCGTGATCCCTGTGATCGCGATTGACGATCCTGACCACGCCGTGCCGCTGGCGAAAGCCCTGGTGGCGGGCGGCATCCGTGTGCTGGAGGTCACCCTGCGCACCAAGCACGGCCTGGGCGCGATCCGCGCCATGAGCGAGGTGGAAGGCGCCATCGTCGGCGTCGGCACGCTGACCCAGCCCGAGGAATTCGCCGCCGCGCGCGATGCCGGTGCGGTGTTCGGCGTGTCGCCGGGCCTGACCGATGCGCTGATCGGCGCCGCCAAGTCGAGCGGCCTGCCGCTGCTGCCGGGCGTCATGACCCCGTCGGAAGTGATGAAGGCGCGCGAGCAGGGTTTCAAGCAGCTCAAGCTGTTCCCGGCGGTGCCGGCGGGCGGCGTCGGCATGCTGAACGCGATTGCCGGCCCGCTGTCGGACGTGGTGTTCTGCCCGACCGGCGGCATCTCGCAAGATACCGCGCCCGCCTTCCTGTCGCTGAAGAACGTAGCCTGCGTCGGCGGTTCCTGGCTGACCCCGAAAGACGCCCTGCAAGCCGGCGACTGGGACCGCATCACCGCCATTGCCAAAGCCGCCAGCGCGCTGCGCAACTGATGGACATCATCGCCCGGCCGCTCACGTCGGGCGAGATCGCGCTGGCCCGGCAATTGTTCGGCAGCGCGATCGACTACAAGCGGGTGCGCGTCCACAACACCCGCTTCATTCCTTTCCTGCAGCGTAAAGACGTCTGCATCACGCCCAACGGCGAACTGTATTTCCACGCCTCGCGCTACCGCGCAGACTTCGCCGCCGCCAGCGGGCAAGAGCAGCACTGGTTCATGCACGAGATGGCCCATGTCTGGCAGCACCAGCTGGGCTACCCCGTGTTGTGGCGTGGCGCGCTACGGCTTGGGCTGTCTTACGACTATGAGCCGTCGCCCGAGCTGCGCTTGTGCGACTTCAATATGGAGGCGCAGGCCGAGGTGCTGGCCGATTACTTTGCGCTGGCCTACCTGCAGAAGGTGGATGCCGGCGTGTATGCCGACATGCTGCGCGACTTCCTGCGCAATCCCGCCTCGCCGGCAAACCTGCCGCGCCTGGCTTGAGGTCGCGGCTGTTTTTTTGCTAACGTTGTGATATCGTTCTTGCTTTTCAGAACGAAACTTTCTACCTTATGCAAAATCCCTACCAAGCTCCCGTCGCCGACTTGAGCGACGCTTCTCTCCTGCCCTCCGACGAGGGTGTGCAGCCTGCCGGCTTCTGGCGCCGTGTCGGTGCGCACCTGCTCGACACGCTTTTCATGCTGCCCGTAGTCGGGCTGACTTACTGGGGTAGTTCGCTGTCGCGCTATTTCTACGCGTGGTGGGTCGTGCCGGGCCTGCTGATTGGCTTGTTCTATTCAGGCTACCTGGTGCAGCGCTTTGGCGGCACGCCTGGCAAGCTGCTGATGAAACTGCGCGTCGAGATGGCCGATGGTTCGGCGGTTTCCACCAAGGCGGCTTTCTTGCGCGCGGGCGTGCTCCAGCTTATTGGGTTGGCCACGTCGCTTGGCCTAGCGCTGTCCGCGCTCGCCATGGATGATGCCACCTACCTGTCGATGGGTTTCATGCAGCGTTCGGAGGCGCTGACCTCCAGCGGGCCGGGCTGGCAGTTTGCCTTGACGATCGCGATGCAGGTCTGGATCTGGGGCAGCCTGGTGGTCCTGCTGGTCAATAAGCGCCGCCGCGCGCCGCATGACTTTATCGCCGGCACGGTGCTGGTCAGCGCCGCACCATAAAACACGGCCTGCGCTACCATAGGTGCCGAAATAATAACTACAGGGGAGTAGGAAAGCATGGGTATCGAAGTCGAAGCAGCGGGTGACCTTCTCACCGCAGGCCTGGTTGCCAGGGAAGTGGAGGGCGGCGCGGGCCAGGCGGGCGCGCATGGCCATGGCGCCACTTGTGCCAATTGCGGCACGCCGGTCGCGGGCAATTACTGCGGACATTGCGGCCAGAAGGGCCACCTGCACAAGTCCGTGCTGCACCTGGGCGAGGAATTGATCCACGGCCTGCTGCACTTCGATACCAAGGGCTGGCGCACCTTGCCGCTGCTGGTGGCCCGTCCGGGCCAGCTGACCCGCCGCTACATCGACGGCCAGCGCACGCGTTTCGTGTCGCCGCTGGCGCTGTTCCTGTTCATGATGTTCTTCATGTTCTTCGTCTTCTCGCTGACCATGGGCACCAGCTCGGGCCCGACCAGCATCACCGAAGGCGGTGATGGCAAGGCGAAGTTCGAGCAGAGGATGAATGAGAAGATCGCCGACCAGCAAGCGTTGATCGCCGAACTTGAGGGCGAACTGAAGGAAGCCGCACCCGGCACACCGCAGGAAGCGAAGTTCAAGCGCAAGTTGGGCGAGGCGCAGAAGAAGCTGGATGGCTTGCACAGTGCGCTGTCGGCCGGCAAAGTCGCCATGACGGGCACCACGAAGTTCACGGAGAACTTGAAGCCAGATGCGAAGACGGGGACAGAGACGGAGACGGAGTCAAAACCGCTCGATAACGCGCAAAAGGCGGAGGTGGCAGCCAATGCGGTCAAGGCAGCCGCGACGCCAGGCCTGGTCGAAGAGATTCTGCGCGAAGCCGAACTTGAAATCACCCCTGAATCCGGCAAGGTGGGCGAGAAGGGCACCAGGTACTCCGACATCGCCTGGATCAACAAAGGCATTAAGCATGCGGTCGAAAACCCGGAGCTGGCGAAGTACAAGCTGAAAAACGCGGCCTATAAGTACTCCTTCCTGCTGGTACCGATTTCGATGCCGTTTCTTTGGCTGATGTTCTTCTGGCGCCGTGGCATCAGCATGTATGACCACGCCGTGTTCTCGCTGTACTCGCTGTCCTTCATGTCGCTGCTGTTCACCGCCGTAGCGACCCTGAGCTACTTTGAATTCAGCGGATGGGCCGGCAGCCTGTTTGCATTTGTCCCGCCGGTGCACATGTTCCTGCAACTGCGCGGCACCTATAACCTGTCGCGCTTCGGCGCCTTCTGGCGCACCTGCATGCTGTTGATCATGACCTTCATCGTGTTGACCATGTACGCGCTGGTCATATTGGCGCTGTCGGCCACTTAGGATATATGGACGTTGAGGTACTAAGAATTCGTGCCAGCGCAGCTGGCGCTGAAAAAGCTGGCTTTCTGCTTCCAGACCAGCAGGCTTTGATCCATGAGAAGGGCTGGCTGAAAATGCTGGCGCCGGACGCAGCGGGCGGAGCGGAATTGCCGTTGCCGGAGGTGGTGCGGCTGGAGGAGGCCATTGCGGAGGCGGATGGCAGCGTGGGCTGGGTCGTCACGCTGTGCGCCGGTGCTGGCTGGTTTGCTGGATTCCTGCCGCCGGAGACGGCACGCGAGATCGTTGCGACGCCGGGTCTTTGCCTGGCGGGTAGCGGGGCACCGACTGGCTTTGCCGACCGGGACGGTGATGGCTTCCGTATCACGGGGCGCTGGGATATCGCCAGCGGGGCGCCGATGGCGACGCATTTCACCTTGAACGCGCTCTTGCGCGAGGGCGGGGTGCCGCTTGTCGGCGCGGATGGGCAGCTGCGCATCCTGGCCTTCGTTGTGCCGGCGGCGCAGGTGGCGGTGGAGCCGACCTGGCGCAGCTTCGGCATGCGCGGGACGGCCTCCCATAGTTACCGTATTGACGGCGCCTGGGTGCCGGCCAGCCATGGGTTCTCCATCGATCCGGCCTATGCCACGGCGCCGGGGACCTTGTACCGATTTCCCTTCATGTTGCTGGCGTGGGTGACGCTGGCGGCGAATTTGTCGGGCATGGCGCGGCATTTTCTTGCGCTGGCGGGGGAAATTGTGGCGGCGCGCCGCCAGCCGCCTGCCAGCGCGCAGGATGCGTTGGCGCGGGCGGGCATGGCGCTGGAAGGTGCGCGAGAGCGCATGTATGTACTGCTGGACCAGGCTTGGGCGGAGGCGGATGCGTCGGTCGGCGCAGGCTGCGCGGTGGACGCGGCGCTCGATGCGCGCTTGCGCGAGGCTTGCCAGGCGCTGGTGGCGGCGGCGCGGCGCGCGGTGGGGGATATATACCCTTACTGTGGCCTGCGCGCGGCGCAAGAGGATTCCGATATCAACCGTGTCTGGCGTGATTTTCACACCGCCAGCCAGCATGCACTGTTCACCCCATGATTGAATTCCTGTTTGAAGTGGTCGGCGAGTTCCTGCTGCAGATTGTGCTGGAGGCGTTGGCCGAGCTTGGCCTGCATTCGCTGGGCGAGCCGTTCCGCAAGCGGCCCAATCCCTGGATGGCGGGCTTTGGCTATGCCATCTTCGGCGCCATCGCTGGCGGCATTTCGCTGTGGCTGCTGCCGGATCACATGGTGCACAGCGAAGTGCTGCGCAAGATCAACCTGCTGCTGACGCCTTTGGCGGCGGGCGGCATGATGTGCCTGATGGGCGCCTGGCGCGCGCGGCGCGGCGATACGCTGTTGCGCATTGACCGTTTCGCTTACGGCTATGTGTTCGCGTTGTCGCTGGCGCTGGTCCGTTTCACGTTTGCAAATTGAAGGAGGCCGGAGATGGCATGGCTGGTTTTTAAGTATCTGGTGACGGCGGGCGTGGTGGTGGCGGTATCGGAATTGGCCAAGCGCAGCGACCGTCTCGGCGGCCTGATTGCGGCGTTGCCGATGGTGACGGTGCTGGCCCTGATCTGGCTCTATGTCGAGCAACAGCCGCAGGAGAAGATTGCCAACCACGCCTGGTACACCTTCTGGTATGTGGTGCCGACGCTGCCGATGTTCCTGATCTTCCCCTGGCTGCTGCCGCGCCTGGGTTTCTGGCTGACGCTGGGCGCCTGCGTGCTGCTGACGGTGGCCTGCTTTGCCGCGTTTGCGGCGGGCGTGCGGCGCTTCGGTATCGAACTGCTTTAACCGATCAGGCGTGTGGCGTAGGTGTCCTGCACCAGGCCGCCGGGCAACTGGCGCGTGCCGGTGTGGCGCAGCGGGATATCGCGGCCGGTGTGGCCGAAGAGGGGAATGCCGCGCCCCAGCAGGACGGGAATGGTGGTGATGGTCAGCTCGTCCACCAGGTCTTCGCGGATGAAGCTTTGCACCGTTTGCCCGCCATCGACATACAAGCCCCGGCAGCCGCTGGCCGCCAGCGCGTCGTACAGCGCGCGCACCGGGCCCGGATGCAGCGCCACCTTGCCCGCCAGGGAGGCCGGCAGCTCATCCAGCATGCGGCTCAGCACCACCACCCGTTTGCCCTCATATGGCCAGTCGTCGAAACCCAGCACGGTCTCGAATGTGTAGCGCCCCATCACGATCACGTCGATGCCGGCCATGAAGGCGTCGTAGCCGGTATCGCCCTCGCTTGGCGTGCGCGTCATCAGCCAATCGAGGTTGCCATCTTCGCGCGCGATAAAGCCATCCAGGCTGCAGGCGATAAAGACCGAAGTTTTCATAAGGATTCCACGCGGTTGCGGCCGCATGCTTTGGCCTGGTAGAGGGCGCGGTCGGCGGCGTTGATCAGGTCATACACTTCGCCGGCATGGCCGGCATCCGTGCTGGCGACGCCGATGCTGATGGTGACGATACGTTCGTCCGTGCGCGCCGCCTGGTGCGGGATGCGCAGGTCGCGCACCTTGCGGCACATGACGTTGGCCATCATCACCGCCGCGTCGCCCGGCGTGTCGGGCAGGATCACGGCGAACTCCTCGCCGCCGTAGCGCGCGAACAGGTCGGCCGGGCGCTGCTGCATGGTCGACAGCGCCGAGGCCACCGCCTCCAGGCAGGCGTCGCCTTGCTGGTGGCCGTAGTGGTCGTTGTAGGCCTTGAAGAAATCGATATCGAGCATCATCAGCGAGAGCGAGGTGTCCATGCGCCGCGCGCGCCGCGTTTCGCGGTCGATCGCCATGTCGAAGTGGCGCCGGTTGGCCACGCCGGTCAGGTCGTCCAGCAGGGTTTGCGAGCGCAGCGCCATGGCTTGTTCGCGCAGCAGGCTTTCGCGCTGCACGGCGGCGCTGACATCGGTGACCTGCAGCAGGCAATAGCGCTCGTTGTTGGCGATGTTGAGCGGGCTGACGGTGATTTGCTGCTGCATGCGCTCGCCTTTTTCGGCGGCGGCCTTGCTGCTGTACAGCGGCAGCGGCCAGCGGTTCAGGGTTTGCGACAGCAGCGCCGGCATATTGTTGTTCAGGGCCTGGCTGATGGCGCTGTCCAGGCGCTTGTCGCGTTGCTCGGGGAAGAGGTCGAAGAAATTGCGTTCCAGTGTTTCCGCGCTCACGACACCGCTGTGCTGGCTCATCCAGCGGTTCCACAGCACGATGCAGTGGTTGGCGTCCAGTACCAGTGCGCCGACGTCGATGCTGTCGATCACGCCCTGCAGCAGGGGCAGGGACTCGACCGAGCACCTCATGGCTGCTCTCCGCCGATCGTGCGTTCGAGGAAGGCGGCCACGTGCTGTTTCAAATCCTGCAGCGCGGTCATGTCCATGATGAAGGCGACGTCGCCGGTGATCTGGCGGCGTTCGATCATGAACTCGATGTGCAGCATCAGCACGGCGGTTTCGGCGCTGCCCGCATGCACCAGGATGTCCTCGCTGTAGCCGACCTGGTAGTCGGGCAGCGAGCCTTGCAGCTCGCGCCCCAGCAGGTTGGCCAGCGCGCCCACGCAGCTATTGAGCAGGATGTTGCCGATCTCGCTCATGGCTTCCTGCTCCATGGCCGACAGTTCGGCCAGCGGCATGCTGTCGCCCACCATCAGGCGCACGATTTCCTGGCTCTTTTCCTCCGGGAACATGAGGATGGCTTCGGTCTCGAAGGCGCCGCTATAGTGCTGGCTGATGCCGCACAGGCGCCCGTTGCCCTTGCTGCGGCTGGCCAGCAGCTTGGCGGCGGCGGCGCGGTTCAGGAAACTGATCGCCGGCACCGTCATGGCGACCGTTTCGCTGACGATTTCGCTCATGGCGGCAGCGGCCTGGCCCACGCCGATATTGAACAGCTCGATGAGAGCGTCGTGCTCCAGATCGGTCAGGCGGACCATATCAGGCTTCCAGCGGGGCGATCAACTGCGCGATGCGTTCGGCAGTGACGGGTTTCTCCATGAAGCCCACGCCCAACGCCTCGGCGCGCTGGCGGGTGGCGGCCTGCACATTGGCCGTCAGTAGGGAAATGTGGGCATTGGGCAGCATGACGCGCAGCGCGGCGGCGGCGTCCACCCCGCTCATGCCGGGCATATTCACGTCCAGCAGCACCAGGTCGGGCTGCAAGCCTTCCGCCTTGGCCAGCGCTTCGGCGCCGTTGGCGGCCTCCTCAACCACCCAGTCGGCATGGCGCACCTGGATGTGCTGGCGGGTCAGCATGCGCGATACGCGGCTGTCGTCCACAATTAGTACGGTACTTGGCTTCATCGCAGTTTTCCCGGGTGAGGGTGGCAGTTCGGATAAAATACGCCATCTTTTTTATCCGCTTCCTTGAATCCATTGTAACTATGACGCAAGACAAATTGAAACAGGCTGTTGCTATTTCCGCTATCGAATACGTGATCGACGGCGAAATCATCGGCGTTGGTACCGGTTCCACCGCGAACTTCTTCATTGATGAATTAGGCAAGATCAAGCACCGTATCAAGGGCGCTGTGGCCTCGTCGGAAGCCACTGCGGCGCGCCTGGCGGGCCACGGCATCCCTGTTTTCGATCTTAACGAGGTTTCGGAGATTGCGGTATACATTGATGGTGCCGACGAAATCAACGCGGCCGGCCATATGATCAAGGGCGGCGGCGCGGCACTGACGCGCGAGAAGATCGTGGCGTCGGTATCGAAGCAGTTTGTCTGCATCGCCGATGGTTCCAAATTGGTAGAAACCCTGGGCAAGTTCCCGCTGCCGGTGGAAGTGCTGCCGATGGCGCGCAATGCCGTCATGCGCCAGCTGGCGGCCCTGGGTGGCCAGCCGAAAGTGCGCACCAAGGCCGGTTCCGACGAGATCTTCGTGACCGACAATGGCGGCAATATCATCGACGTGGCCGGCCTGTCGATCACCGATCCGGTGGCGCTGGAAACCCGCATCAACCAGATGGTGGGCGTGGTGGCGGTGGGCCTGTTTGCGGCCCGTGGCGCCAATGTCTGCCTGCTGGGTACGCCGGACGGCGTGCGTACCGTTAAGTACTGATTTTTCTTCGCTTAGAAAGAGCCCATGAAACGACTGTCCCTGCTGTTGCTTGCCGCTGGTTTGTTGAGTGCTTGTTCCTACATTCCCTTCCTGAAGAAAGACGCCGAGGTCGCCCACGCGCCGGTGCCGCGCAAGTCCGCCCAGGCCGATGCCGGCGCCAAGCGGGTCATGCTGAACGGCGTGGAAGTGCAGACGGTGAATTTCCGCCCAGGCATTTCATCGGCAACAGTGGAACAACTGGCGAAGGCCGAACAGTGCCGCGGCGGGCAGGGGGCAGGGCTGGTGACGGAGCCGGGTCCGGTGGAGGTGTACCGGATGGCGTGCGATAGCGGGAAGGTGTTCCTGGCGCGGTGTGAACTGCGCCAGTGCAAGCCGATGAGATCAAATGGGGACGTGCCCCATTTGGTGAATCAATAAATGGGGTACGTCCCCATTTAATTTAGTCGGCTGGCGGTACGTAGCCGGCCGCCTGGTCGGCGCCTTCGCCGAAGAAGTGCTTCTCCATCTGCGCTGCCAGGTATTTGCGGGCGCGCACGTCGGCCAGGTTCAGGCGGTTCTCGTTCACCAGCATGGTCTGGTGCTTGATCCAGCCGGCCCACGCTTCTTTCGACACGGATTGGTAAATGCGCTTGCCCAGCTCGCCCGGGTACGGCGGGAAGTCGAGGCCTTCGGCTTCCTTGTTCAGTTTAATGCAGTGGACGGTACGGGCCATCTTCAGTACTCCTCAAAAAAAGCAATTATAAGGTCTTGATCAACACCTGCGACTTGCGCTGCCAGTTGTAGAGGCGCTGGCGGTCTTTCGGCAGGGCGTCGACAGTGGCGGGCACGAAGCCGCGTTTGATGAACCAGTGCGCGGTGCGGGTGGTCAGCACGAACAGCTTGCTGATGCCCTGCGCCCGCGCGCGGTTTTCCATATGCTTCAGGATGCGCTCGCCGTCGCCCTGGGCTTGCACGTCCGGGTTGACGGTCAGGCATGCCATTTCGGCCATTTTTTCTTCCGGGAAGGCGTACAGCGCGGCGCAGCCGAAGATCACGCCATCGTGCTCGATGACGGAGAACATTTCGATTTCGCGTTCGATCAGTTCGCGCCCGCGCTTGACCAGGGTGCCGTCGGCTTCCAGCGGTTCGATCAGCTTGATGATGCCGCCCACGTCTTCAATGGTGGCGGGGCGCAGCGATTCCAGGTTCTCGTGCGAGATCATGGTGCCCACGCCATCGTGGGTGAACAGTTCCAGCAGGGCCGAGCCGTCCATGGCGAACGGCACGATGTGGGAGCGCTCGACGCCGTTGTTGCAGGCTTTGACGCAGTGCTTCAGGTAGTAGGCGGTGCTGTCGGGCAGGAAGCCCGCTTGCAGCACGGCTTCCGCCTGGTGCGAGGACAGCTCGCGGATTTCGGTGCCGGCGGCATCGGTCATCATGTCGGTTTCGGTGATGAAGACCAGCTTGTCGGCGTGCAGGGCGATGGCGGCGGTGCAGGCCACGTCTTCCATCGTCAGGTTGAAGGTCTCGCCGGTCGGGGAGAAGCCCAGCGGCGACAGCAGCACCACGCCGTCCGAACCCATGATCGAGTGCAGGGTTTCGGCATCGACCTTGCGGGTGACGCCGGTCAGCTCGAAATCGACGCCGTCGATCACGCCCAGAGGGCGGGCGGTGATGAAGTTGCCGGAAATGATACGCACCGCAGCGTGCGACATCGGGGTGTTCGGCAAACCCTGGCTGAAGGCGGCCTCGATGTCGAGGCGCAGTTCGCCGGCCGCTTCCTTGGCGCATTCCATGGCGGCGGTGTCGGTGACGCGGATGCCATTATGGAAACGGCCCGCCACGTTACGCAGCGCCAGTTGTTCGGCGACCTGGGGACGCGAGCCGTAGACCACGGTGACATTGATATCCAGCGCGTGCAGCAGCGACAGGTCGTGCGCCAGCACCGGCAGGGCGCCGGCGGACACCAGTTCACCGGGAAATGCCACCACGAAGGTCTTGCCGCGGAAGGCGTGGACATAGGGCGCTACGGAGCGCAGCCAGGAGACGAATTGGATAGGGTTTTCCATTATCCGCGCATTATAATGCGCTGCGCGGTTTTCGCGCCCAAACTAGTGTAAAAAACGATGTCTGAAGCAAGCAAGAAGAATCCTCCCCAGCAACCAGGCTCCCAGCGCCCGCAAGGTGAGCCGCGTCCGCAAACCCGCCGCGCTCCCGCGCCAGGCGGCGGCCGTGCGTCCGGCGATGCCGAGGCGCGCAATGCCGGCGCCCGCTCCGCCGGCGACGCCGCCGGCTCCGCGCGCCGCGAGGTACGCAAGGAAGGCGCGCGCCAGCCTGCCGAAGGCCGCCCGCAAGGCGCTCGGCAAGGTGGCGCCGCACGCGCACCAGGCCGCGAGCGTGGAAGCGCTGAAGGAGCGCGTCCGCAGCAAGGCGCCAGCGCCGGTGCCGATGCAGTCGGCCGCGCGCCTGGCGATGCGCCGGGCCGCTCCGGCGAACGGGGGGAGGGCCGCCGTGAGCGCGAGACGCCGGAGCAGCGCGCCGAGCGCGAGGCCGCGCGCGCCTTCCGCAATCCGCTGCCGCCGATCACCTTCCCGGAAGACCTGCCGGTCTCCGGCCGCCGCGCGGAAATCGCACAAGCCCTGAGCCAGCACCAGGTGGTGATTGTCTCCGGTGAAACCGGCTCCGGTAAAACCACCCAGCTGCCGAAAATCTGCCTGGAGCTGGGGCGCGGCCAGAAAGGCCTGATCGGCCACACCCAGCCGCGCCGTATCGCCGCCTCGTCCACCGCCAAACGGATTGCGGTGGAACTGGGTACGCCGCTGGGCGAAACCGTGGGCTACAAGGTGCGCTTCAACGACACCCTGAGCAAGGGCGCCTCGGTCAAGCTGATGACCGACGGTATCCTGCTGGCCGAAACGCAGACCGACCCGCTGCTCAAGGGCTATGACACGATCATCATCGACGAAGCCCATGAACGCAGCCTGAACATCGACTTCCTGCTTGGTTACCTGAAGCAGATCCTGCCGCGCCGTCCCGACCTGAAGGTGATCATCACCTCGGCCACCATCGACGCCGAACGCTTCGCCCGCCATTTCAGCCAGGAGGGCAAGCCGCCGGTGCCGGTGATTGAAGTGTCCGGCCGCCTGTACGCGGTCGAGGTGCGCTACCGCCCGGTGGAGCGCGACCAGGTCGTGGTGCCCGGCGCGCAGCAAGGCGCGGACGCCAAGGGCACCCGCACCGCCGCCGCGCGCGACAAACGCGACCTGATGGACGCCATCATCGACGGCGTGGATGAAGTCTGCCGCATCGGCAGCGGCGACGTGCTGGTGTTCCTGCCCGGCGAACGCGAGATCCGCGACGCCGCCGAAGCCCTGCGCAAGCACCACCCGCCGCATGTGGAAATCCTGCCGCTGTTCGCCCGCCTTTCGGTGGAGGAGCAGGACCGCGTCTTCCGCACCACCAATGCGCGCCGCATCGTGCTGGCCACCAACGTGGCGGAAACCTCGCTGACCGTGCCCGGCATCCGCTACGTGGTGGACGCTGGCCTGGCGCGCGTCAAGCGTTACAGCTACCGCAACAAGGTGGAGCAGTTGCAGATCGAAGCGGTGGCGCAATCGGCCGCCAACCAGCGCGCAGGCCGTTGCGGCCGTGTGGCCGACGGCGTCTGTATCCGCTTGTATGACGAGCAGGACTTCCTGCAGCGTCCGAAATTCACCGACCCGGAAATCCTGCGTTCTTCGCTGGCCTCCGTCATCCTGCGCATGAAGTCGCTGCACCTGACGGATGTGGAGAGCTTCCCCTTCATCGAACCACCGCTCGGCCGCGCCATCGCCGACGGCTACCAGCTGCTGCAGGAGCTGGGCGCGGTCGATGACGACAACGCGCTGACCCCGCTCGGCCGCAAGCTGGCCAAGCTGCCGCTCGACCCGCGCGTGGGCCGCATGATCCTGGGCGCGCAGGAATTCGACTGCCTGAGCGAAGTGCTGATCGTCGCCTCCGCGCTGTCGGTGCAGGACCCGCGCGACCGCCCGGTGGAGCACCAGCAGGCCGCCGACGAAGCGCACAAGAAATTCGCCGACGAAAAGTCCGAGTTCCTCAGCTACCTGAAAATCTGGAAATGGTTCGAAGACGCGATCGAGCACAAAAAGTCCAACCGCCAGTTGATGGACACCTGCCGTGCCAGTTTCCTGAACCAGCTACGCCTGCGCGAGTGGCGCGACGTGCATTCGCAACTGCTCACCATCGTGAAAGAGCAGGGCTGGCGCACCAACGCGCTGCCGGCCACCTACGACCAGTTGCACATGGCGCTGCTGACCGGCCTGTTGGGTAATATCGGCTTCAAGGGCGAGGATGAACCGGGCGGCGCCTACCTTGGCGCGCGCGGCATCAAGTTCCACATCTGGCCAGGCTCGCACCTGTCGAAGAAACCGGGCAAATGGATCGTCTCGGCCGAGCTGGTGGAGACCACGCGTCTGTACGCGCGCTGCGTGGCGCGCATCGAACCGGAATGGATCGAGAAGATCGGGGGCCACCTGCTGAAGAAATCCTGGGGCGAGCCGCGCTGGGAAAAACGTCCGGCGCAAGTCACCGCGTCCGAACGCGCCACCTTGTACGGACTGGTCGTGTACAGCCAGCGCCGCATCAACTACGGCCTGAAAAATCCCGTTGAAGCGCGCGAGATCTTCATCCGCGACGCGCTGGTGGGCGGAGACTACGACACGCGCGCGCCGTTCTTCGCCCACAACCACAAGCTGGTGCGCGAGATCGAAAACCTCGAACACAAATCGCGCCGCCAGGACGTGCTGGTGGACGACCAGTTGATCGAAGCTTTCTACGATAAGGAAATCCCGGCCGACGTGGTGAACGGCGCCGGTTTCGAAAAGTGGTACAAGGACGCGTCGCACGACAATTCCAAGCTGCTGTTCCTGATCCG
Source organism: Massilia sp. SR12 (assembly GCA_046523935.1). Lineage (GTDB taxonomy): Bacteria > Pseudomonadota > Gammaproteobacteria > Burkholderiales > Burkholderiaceae_D > Rugamonas. The sequence continues at coordinate 5,902,087 of CP159586.1, forward strand.
CGACGATTTGATGCGCCACGAGGCGGCCGGCATCACCACCGACCTGTTCCCGAAGAAGATGATGGCGGCCGGCATGGAGATGCAGCTGTCCTACCACTTCGAACCGGGCACGCCGCGCGACGGTGTCACCCTGACGGTGCCGCTGTACGCGCTGAACCAGCTCTCGCGCGAGCGCTGCGAGTGGCTGGTGCCGGGCATGCTGAAGGAAAAGGTGCACCTGCTGCTCAAGACCCTGCCGCAAAAGCAGCGCCGCCATATGGTGCCGCTGCCGGACTACGCCGCCAAGTTCTGCGAGCGCGCCGAATTCGCGCGCGGCGACCTGGTCGATGCCATCATCGCCGACATCCGCAAGCAGATCACCATCAGCGTGCTGACCTCCGACTTCAAGCCGGAACAATTGCCGGCGCACCACTTCATGAACTTCAAGGTGGTGGACGAACATGGCCGCCAGCTTGACATGGGCCGCAACCTGGCCACCTTGCAGGCGGAGTACGGCCTGCAAGCGCGCCAGAGCTTCCAGCGCATGGCCGAAGGCGGCAATACGCCTGCCTCCGCCGCGCAACTGGCCCAGCTCGCGGGCGGCGGCATTGGCGCCGCCGGACCGGCTGCGGGTGCGGCCAAGCCGAAGCACGGCGGCATCGCCGCCGATGCCGCGCGCGGTGTCGGCAAGGCGCCCGCCGCCCAGGGCACGCCGCCCGCCACCCAAGGCGCGAGCGCCGCGCAGCACAGCAACATCAGCACCTGGAGCTTCGGCGAGCTGCCGGAACTGCTGGAAATCACGCAGGGCAAGCTAAGCCTGATCGGCTTCCCCGCGCTGGTGGACAAAACCAGCCACTGCGACCTGGAAGTGTTCGACGACCCGAATGTGGCGGCGCGCACCCACCGCATCGGCCTGCGCCGCCTGTTCATGCTGCAGATGCGCGACCAGATCAAGTTCGTCGAGAAATCGATCCCCAACCTGCAGCAGATGGGCATGCAGTTCATGTCCATGGGCACGCAGGAGGAGCTGCGCGACCAGATCATCGCCAAGGCGATCGACATCGCCTGCCTGCAAGACCCGCTGCCGCTGGACGAGGCGAGCTTCATCAAGCGCAAGGACGAGGGCAAGTCGCGCATCGTGCTGCTGGTGAACGAGATCGCGCGCCTGGTATCGCAGGTGCTGACCGAGTACCACGGCCTGCCCAAGCGCCTGCAAGGCATTAACCAGCAGGTGGCGCAGGACATGCAGCAACAGCTGCAAGGCCTGGTGCACAAGCGCTTCCTGATCGAGAACGAGTTCTCGCAGCTGTCGCACTTCCCGCGCTATCTGAAGGCGATGAATGTGCGGCTGGAGAAGCTACGTGCCGACCCGGCGCGCGATGCCAAGTCCATGTCCGAATGGAACGTGGCCGCCGCGCCTTACCAGCGCCTGATGCGCGACAAATCGGCCGGCAAGAACACCGACCCGAAACTGGTCGAATACCGCTGGATGCTGGAGGAGCTGCGCGTCTCACTGTTCGCGCAGGAGCTGCGCACGCCGATGCCGGTGTCGGTCAAACGCCTGACGAAGGTGTGGGAGTCGATGCAGCGCTAAAGCGCTTGCGGTACTCGCCTGGGCTGGTGCCGAGGCGCCGCTGGAAGACGCGGCGCAGGTTCTGCTCGCTGCCGTGGCCGGTCGCCGCCGCAATCGCCTTGACCGGCTGCGCGGAGTCTTCCAGTGCGCGCCGCGCCGCCTCCAGGCGCATGCTTTCCACCATGGCGGCCGGGGTGCTGCCGGTCTGCGCCAGATATGTCCGCGCAAAGGTGCGGGCGCCCATGCCCGCTTGTTCCGCCAGGCGCTCCACGCGAAGGTCGCCATTCAGGTTGGCCGCCATCCAGGCATGCAGTTCGCCGAAGCTGCCGCTGTCGCGCGCTTGCGCCGACAGCGGCGCGCTGAATTGCGATTGCCCGCCGGAGCGCTTCATGAACACCACCATCTGGCGCGCCGTCTCGATGGCGACGCGGTGGCCATAATCCTCCTCGATCAAGGCCAGGGCCAGGTCGATGCCAGCGCTGACGCCGGCCGAGGACCATAGCCTTCCGTCGCGCACGTAGATCTTGTCGCCGTCCACCAGCACCTTCGGATGCAGGCGCTGCAGGCGCTCGACCCATTCCCAGTGCGTGGCGGTGCGCCGTCCATCCAGCAGCCCCGTGGCGGCCAGCATGAAGGCGCCGGTGCAGACCGACGCCAGGCGCCGCACGGCGGGCGCGCGGCGGATGATCCAGTCCACCAGCGGCGGCGGGGCGAAGTAGGTGTCGCCGGCGCAGCCGCCCGGCACCAGCAGGGTGTCGATGGCGAGGCCTTCCAGCGAGGCCAGCGCAACGGTCATGACGGACAGGCCGGAACTGCTGGCCACCAGGCCGCCCGCGACGGAAGCGACAATGGTGTCGTACAGCGGCGGTCCGCCGGCCGAGTGGCGGCGGGCGGCGCTGGCGAAGGCCTGCAAGGGACCGGTCAGGTCCAGCAGGTTCATGTCCTGGTAGGCGAGCAGGACGATGCGGCAGGGGCGGGTCGGCGGCATGCCGCCATTTTACTTCGGCGGATAGCCCGGGTACTCGAATTCCAGCGCCACGCGCTGCGCCGTGCGGGCGCCGAACGACGCTGCGATGCGGGACAGGGCCTGGTCCAGCGTTTCATCGAGGCCGGGCAACATGGCCGCCGGGGTATCCGCAGCGCCGGCCTGGCGTTCCGGCAGCACGTGCAGGCCGTGCCGGCTGGGCAGTGGGGCGAGCGTGGCCGCCACCACCTGTACCCGGCTGCGGTGGGTGCGCGTGGTGGCGTCGCTGGTGTAGGCCAGCGCGATTTCATCGAAGCCGGGCGCCAGCGGCACGCCGACCGTTTGTGCGGTGTGGAACCAGCGGTCGGTGTAATGTGTCAGCCACACGTTCAGGTTGCGGCCGAATTGCGGCGCGTAGCCGCCGCTGTCGTGCGTGCTGCTCCAGTCGTCCACGCCCAGGGCGGCGGCGACCTGCGCCGCCTTCTCGCGGCCGGCAATGGCTTGCACCAGGGCCAGCGAGACCGGCATGGCGGCGCTGATGCCGGCGCTGGAGACGACCTTGCCATCGGCCACATAGCGCACGTTGGACAGCCATTCGGTGTCGGGGTAGCGCTCCTTGCGGTAATCGTGGGTCGCCCAGTGCGCCGTGCCGCGCCGGCCTTTCAGCAAGCCGCTATTGGCCAGCACCAGGGCACCATCGCAGATGCTGACGATGGTGGCGCCTTTGCCGGCCTGCGCCTGCAGCCAGGCCAGTGTCGGTGCGTATTGCGCGCGCTGCATGGCTGGCACGATCACATAGTCCGCGCCGGCCGGGTAACGCTGGTCGAAGGCGGCGCTATCGAGGTCGGCCTGCACCCGCAAACCGGTATTCATGGTGATGGTGGCGCCATCGGTCGCGACCGCCAGCACCTGGGCCACGCCAGCGCGTTGCAGCACGCCGTAGGGCAGGAGGAAGTCGGTGATTTCGGTCGATACGCCGTCGCCGAGGACGGCGATCAGGGGACGTTCCTGCCCGGGACGGGCCTGGTAAGCGGGCAATTCGCCAGCATGGGCGCAGGACAGGAAAAACAGCAGGAGGATGGTCAGTGTTCGCATGGCAGTTCGGCTGGTGGGGAAACCAGCCGATTGTCTGCCTTATATGCGCTGCGGGGCTGACAGAAAACCGTCAATTCCTGCCAATCAGTAATTGCCCTTGTCGCCGCCGCTGCTACCGATATTGCCGCTGGAGCCGCCGCTATAGCTGCTGCCGCTGGTGTCGCTTTGCATGGTGCTGGTGCCCGAGCCCATCACGCTGCCGGTCGAGGTGCGCATGCCGCTTTGCGTGGTGCCGTAGAAGTTGTGCACCTGGGTGCCGAATTCGGGATCGGCCATGTCGGGCCAGCGGTCTTTGTCGAAGCCCGGCGCGCTCTCCAGTTTTTCCTTGCTGCAGTCCAGTACGAAGCGCTTGTTGACAGTGTCCAGTTGCAAGGCTTGCCATGGCACGGCAAACAGCTTGTCGCCCAGGCCCAGCACGCCGCCGAAGGACAGCACGGCATAGGCGATCTGGCCGGTCTGCATGTCGAGCATGATTTCCTTGATGTCGCCCAGGTCTTCTTCCTGGCGGTTGTAGACGTCTTCGCCCATCAGGGTGTCAGCGCCCATCAGGCGCGGACCAGGACCATCGTTGTCGTCACGGTCGCGATAGATGCCGAATTTGTCGCGGTCTAAGTAGCTCATTCTGCCTCTCCTCATTGTGTGAACGGGTGAGAGGCAGGATAGCCCAAGCCGCAAACGCAAGGCGCGCGCTACAAGAAGAACGCCAGCGCCGCAACGGCGGTCGGCGCCAGCGCGCCGGCCAGCAGGCCGAGTGCGCCGATCGACTCATCGCGGAAACCCTTGCGCAGCAAGGCGACGCCGGCCGGGTTGGGCGCGTTGGCGATCACCGTCAGGCCGCCGCCGGCCACGGCGCCGGCCACCAGCATGTATTGCGCTTGCGGCGAGATGCCGTCGATCAGCGAACCAAGATAGGTGAGGGCGGCGTTGTCGGTGATGGCGGTCAGGCCGAGCGCACCGAAGAAGAGGGCCAGTGGCTGCAGGCTTTCGACTATCGGTTGCAACCACCATTGCTGCATGCTGCCCAGCAGCACCAGGCCGGCCAGGAAGAAGCCGACCAGCAAGGCTTCCTTCAGGATCAGCGGCGATTGGTGCTGCGGGTAGGCCGTGGTGAAGCCGATGAAGAACAGGAACAGGCCCAGGAACAGGACCGGATGGTGCGCCAGCACCACCACGGCGGCGAGGAAGGCCAGGTGGATCAGGCTGGTGCCCAGCGGCGCGCGCGCGCGCGGCGCCGACGTGGCTGCATCGTTGCCGGCGCCCTTGCGCAGCGATTCGCGCAGCAACCAGGTGAGCGCGGTGGCGTTGACCAGCACGGCGAGCGTAGCTTTCCAGCCGAAGTTGGCGGCCATGAAGGCGCTGTCCCACTGCCAGGTGGCGGCCACCATCAGCACCGGCGGCGCGGCGTAGGCGGTCAGCGTGCCGCCGATCGAGATGTTGACGAACAGCACGCCGAGCGCGGCATACTTCTGCCATTCCGGCACGCCGTGGCGGAAGATTTGCGGCGCCAGCATCAGCGCCGCCAGCGTCATCGCAGCGGGCTCGGTGATCAGGGAACCGGCCAGCGGCACCAGCGCCAGGCCGAGCCAGGCTTGCAGCACGGGCCGCCCGCCCGACAGCAGGTCCACCAGGCGCTGCACGAAGTCCAGCACCGGGCGCGAGGCCGCCACCACCATCACCACGAACACGAACAGCGGCTCGGTGTACTGCTGCGTTTCCGCGTAGGCGATGGCATTTTGCGGCCCCGCCACGAAAGCCATCACCACCAGCAGCACCATGGCCCAGAAGCCGAACACCACCTCCACCTCGCCCAGCAAATGCAACAAGCCGCCATGGCGCGGGAAACGGTGCGACAGGCGTTCAAACGATTTGGCACTGAAAGTGTGGAGGAGGGCGAGGGCAAACAGGATGGCGCCGATATATTGCATGACTGGCAGGATGTAAGTGGACAACATTGCCGATTCTATCAGCGCGGCCGCAATCTGCCTTATTCTTGCTTAATTCGAGCGCGGCGGCGCGCCGGCGGCGCTAAAGTCGCCCCATGCCGACCCGCCCTCGCGACCGCTACGACACACCCTGGAAGCGCGCCTTGCAGCGCTACCTGCCCGACTTCATGGCATTCTTCTTCCCTGCCCAGTGGCTGGAGATTAAGAGCCTGCGGTTGCGTCCCTTCCGCGACAAGGAGACGGCCCGCCTGGGCACCGGCGGCCGGCCGCATTCCTTAATCGCCGATATGCTCGCCAGCGCCATCCTGCACGATGGCCGCGAAGTGCTGCTGCATATCGAAGTGCAATCCCAGCGCGACCCTGCGCTGGCCTCGCGCATACTCGACTACAAACACACTTTGTCCAAGCTGCACGGTTTGCCTGTGGTCAGTTTCGTCCTGTTGGCCGATGCAGGTAAACGCTGGCGACTGCACTACGTGCAGGAGAATTGTCTCGGCATGGAACTGAGCTTTTGCTTTCCAGTGGCGAAAATTGCCGACTATGCGGATCTGGTGGATGAACTGCTTGTGGAGCGTAATGTGTTTGCCCTGGTGACAGCGGCGCATCTCCTGGCGCAGCGGACCCATGCTGACCCTGAAGGGCGCTATGCCGCCAAATGGCGCCTGGTCAATCTCCTGTACCAACGCGGGTGGCATAAGCGGCGTATCATCGATTTGTTCATCCTGGTGCATTGGTTGCTGCCCTTGCCGGATGAGCTTGAGCAGCGTTTGCGGCGCGCTATTGAGCAGCTAGAACGGAGGCTTAAGATGGAATGGATTGGACCTTATGAGGAACGCCTCATGGAGAAGGCGGAGAAGCGCGGGGTTGAGAAAGGCCTTGAGAAAGGCCTTGAGAAAGGCCTGCAGAAAGGCTTAGAGAAAGGCTTGGAAGAGGGGCGGCGTGAAGGGGCCGCTATTTTGCTTGAACGTCAACTGGCCAGCCGTTTTGGGCCGCCGTCGGCAACCACCCGCAAGCGCCTGCAGCGCGCCAGCGTCGAGCAGTTGGCCCAGTGGAGCGAGGCGGTTCTGAAGGCGCAGACGCTAAAACAGGTGTTCTCCCCGCCTGCATAGGATTATACTGTATGCATATACAGTATTTTCCACCATGGCGCTCCTCGACCCCCAACCCCTGCACCCCGCCCTCTGGCTCGCCACGCACCTGACGCGCGGCACCACGCCGTGCGTGGATACCGGCATCCCCGTTTTTTCGCGCCAGTTGCCCGGCGGCGGCTGGCCCCAGGGCCAGCTGACCGAGCTGCTGCTGCCGCAACCCGGCATCGGCGAATTGCGCTTATTGCAATCCCCCTTGGCCGCGCAGAAGCTGCCGGTGGCGCTGGTGCAGCCGCCCCTGTCGCCGCAGCCCCTGGGCCTGGAATTGTCGCCGGAACAACTGCTGTGGATCCGCAACACCGGCAAGCCGGCCGACAGCCTGTGGGCGGCCGAGCAAATCCTGCGCAGCGGCAGTTGCGGCGCCGTGCTGCTGTGGCAGCAGCATATCCGCACCGAAGCGCTGCGCCGCCTGCACCTGGCGGCGCAATGCGGCGCAACCCTGTTCTTCCTGCTGCGCCCGCTGGCGGCGGCCCAGGATTCCTCCCCGGCGCCGCTGCGGCTGGCATTGCGCCCGGCGCCGGGGGGCATCGAGATCGAATTCATCAAACGCCGGGGACCGCAGCGCGACACGCCGCTGTTCCTCCCACTAACCCCAACCTTATTGCAACGCCATGCGTCTGTGGATTGGCCTGTACCTGACCCGGTTACCGCTCGAAGTATTCTGTCCGAACTGGTCGGATGACCAGTGCAGCGTGGTGCTGGAGCAGGAGGGCGTGCTGGCCGTCTCGCACCAGGCCCACCTGATGGGCGTGCGCCCCGGCATGCGCCGCAGCGGTGCGCTGATGCTGGCCCCCGAGGTCCGGATGCACGAGCGCGCCCCGCAGCAGGAGCAGGAAGCCCTGCACGCGGTGGCCCTGGCCATGCTGCAGTACACGCCGCAGGTGGCGCCGGGCGAGGGCGCCACCCTGTTGCTGGACGTGGGCGCCAGCCTGCGCCTGTTCGGCGGCATCCGCCGCCTGTGCCGCCTGGTGCGGGACAGCTTGCGCAAGCTCGGCTTCACGGGCGTGCTGGGCGTGGCGCCGACCGCGCGCGGCGCCTGGCTGCTGGCGTGCGCCGGCGGCGGCCGCGCGCTCAAACTGGCAAGCCTGCAACGCGCGCTGCAGCGCTTGCCGGTCGCCCTGTTGCCGCCCTTGCAACGGCACCAGCGCTGGCTGGACGGCATTGGCTGCCTCAGCATCGGCGACCTGCTGCGCCTGCCGCGTCCCGGCCTGCAGCGCCGCTGCGGCGGCGAGGTGCTGGAGATGCTGGACGCGGCCCACGGCCTGGCGCCCGAAATGCACCAATGGCTGGCCGCCCCGCCCAGCTTCCGCGCCAAGCTGGAACTGTTTGGCCGCATCGACAACACCGACCTGCTGCTGGCCGGCGCCTGCCGCCTGCTACAGCAGATGACGGGCTGGTTGTGCGTCCACCAGTTCGCCGTGCTGCGCATCCGCCTGCTGCTCGAGCATGAACGCGGCCGCGCAGCCTGCCCGCCCACGCCGCTCGATATCGTGCTGGCCGAAGCCACCTGGCGCGAAGACCACATCGTGCGCCTGCTGAAAGAGCGCCTGGCCAAGCTGGAGCTACCGGCGCCGGCCATCGGGCTGGTGCTGGAAGCGCCCGAGGTCGAACCCATGGCTCCCCTGAGCGACTCCCTGTTCCCCGAGCCCGGCGGCAGCCCGCAGGACCGGCAGCGCCTGTTCGAAGTGCTGGTGGCGCGCCTGGGCGCCGAGAATGTGCTGCAAGCCTTCCCCAAGGCCGACCACCGGCCGGAAGTGGCCAACCGCTGGGTGCCGCTGCACGAGAAAGTGCGCCCGGCCGACGTCGCCGCCCAGTTGCCGCCGCGCAGCTTGCCGCGCCCGGCCTTCCTGTTGCCCAAGCCGATCCCGCTGCTGTTGCGCGACCACCGGCCCTACTACGGCTCACGGCTGCGCATGGTCTCCAGCGCGGAACGGATCGAGGCCGGCTGGTGGAGCCAGACCCAGAGCCGCGACTATTTCATCGCCGTGGGCGAGGACCACGCCTACTACTGGGTGTACCGCGAGCGCAGCCCGGGTAGTGAGGATATCCGCTGGTTCCTGCATGGGATGTTTGCTTAACTTGCAAGCTTATTGTAATCAAATTTGATCTAGGGCAATTTTTAGAGGAGAGCCTCCACCTATAATTTCCTGATGCCAAATCAACTTTCCCTACCCACCGCAGGTGAGCGCGCCCGGCTGGCGGAGTCCGTGCTGGACAACCTCAAGGAGGTGGTGTTCCAGACCGATGCCGCCGGCCGCTGGAATTTCCTGAATCCTGCCTGGGAGGAGTTGACCGGCCATGCCGTGCAGGACAGCCTGGGCAAGCCCTTCCTCAATTTCCTGTGGCCGGAAGACCGCAAGCTGAACCAGCAGCGTTTCCTGCCCCTGCTCAAGCGCGAAATCGAGTACTGCCGCCACGAAATCCGCTACCTGCACCGCGACCACAGCTTCCGCTGGGTGGAAGTGTTCGTGCGCCTGATCCTGGGGCCGGACGGCGTGGCCAGCGGCGCGTCGGGCACCCTGAGCGATATCACGGAACGCAAGCGCAACGAGGAAAAGCTGCGCTTTGCCGCCAGCGTCTTCCTGCACGCAGGCGAGGGCATCATGATCACGGCGGCCGACGCCACCATGATCGATGTCAACGACGCCTTCGAGAAGATCACCGGCTACACGCGCGCCGAAGCCGTCGGCCGCAACCCCAGCATGCTCAGTTCCGGCCGGCAGAACGGCGAGTTCTACGACGGCATGTGGGAGCGCCTGCACAAGGACAATTTCTGGCAGGGCGAAGTCTGGAACCGGCGCAAATCGGGCGAACTATATGTGGAGCGCCTGACCATCACCGGCATCCGCAATGCGCGCGGCAAGGCGGTCAATTATGTCGGCATCTTCTCCGACATCACCAAACAAACCTTGCAGGCGCAGCACCTGGACCGCATTGCCCATTACGACCCGCTGACCGGCCTGCCCAACCGGCGCCTGCTGGCGGACCGCCTGCAGCATGGCATGGCGCAGGCGCGCCGCCGTGGCAGCCGCCTGGTGGTGGCCTACCTGGACCTGGATGGCTTCAAGGCCATCAACGATGAAATGGGCCATGAGTACGGCGACCAGTTGCTGGTCGCCCTGGGCTCGCGCATGACGCACGCCACGCGCGAGTGCGACACGGTATGCCGCTTGGGCGGCGACGAGTTCGTGGTGGTGCTGGACGACCTGCACAATGTGGCCGACTTTATGCCGATGGTGGTGCGCCTGCTGGAAGCGGTGGCGGCGCCGGTGGTGGTCGACCGCAAGGTGCTGCGCGTGACCGGCAGCATCGGCGTGGCGGTCTACCCGCAAGCGGTGGACATCGACGCCGACCAGTTGATGCGCCAGGCCGACCAGGCCATGTACCGCGCCAAGACGCTGGGAAAAAACCGCTACGCCCTGTTCGGCGAGGACCTGCAGCCGAGCGAAACCCGTTTGAGTGGCCCGGTCGATGAAATTGCGCGCGCCATCTCCAACAATGAATTCGTGCTGTACTACCAGCCCATCGTCAACCTGCAGAGCGGCGAACTGAATTCGATGGAGGCGCTGATCCGCTGGCAGCACCCGACGCGCGGCCTGCTGCCGCCGGCCGAGTTCCTGCCGCTGATCGAGGGCCATCCGGTGGCCGCCTCGCTCGACAACTGGGTGCTGGATGAAGCCTTGCGCCAGCACCAGTGCTGGCTGGACGAGGGCCTGGATCTTTCCGTCAGCGTGAATATGAGCAGCCCCAAGCTGCAGGAGCACGATTTTGTCGAGCGCCTGCGCGCCAAGCTGCAAGCCAACCCGCGCGTGGGCACCGGCCGCATCAAGCTGGAAGTGCTGGAGACCAGCGCGCTGGAAGACATCGGCCACGTCTCGCAGACCATCGCCGAGTGCGCGGCGCTGGGCGTGCCGTTCGCGCTGGACGATTTCGGTACCGGCTACTCCTCCTTGCTCTACCTGAAGCAGTTGCCAGCCAAGCGTATCAAGATCGACCAGAGTTTCGTGCGCGATATGCTGGTCGATTCGGACGACCTGGCCATCCTTGAGGGGGTGCTGGGCATGGCGGCCGCCTTCAAGCGCGAAGTGATCGCGGAAGGCGTGGAAAGCATCGAGCACGCGCGCATGCTGGTGCAGATGGGTTGCCTGATGGGGCAGGGCTACGGCATTGCGCGCCCCATGCCGGCCGACCAGGTCATGGACTGGGCCGCCGAATGGCGATTGCCGGAAGGCCTGGCCGGTTGTCGCGTGCTGGGCCGCAACAGCGCCCAGCTGCTGGTGGCGACGGTTGAACATCAGGCCTGGATCCGCTCCCTGCTGGACTATGTCCGGCGCCGCGAACAGCCGGCGCCCTTCTTTATCGATGAGCAGTGCCGGCTCGACATGTGGCTGGAGGAGGCGGTGCACAGCCCGCAAGCGGGCGAACTGGTGCAGATGGCTTATCGCCTGCACGAAGCGCAGCATGAGCTGGCGCGCCAGATCCTGGGCCACCTGGAGCATGGCGAAATGTCGGCCCTGTACGACGCGGCGGCCGACCTGGAGCGCATCGGCGAGCAATTGCAGGTGGCGCTGAACCGTTTGGTGGAGGGCGGGTAGGCCGGGCCAAAGCAGCGTATGATGGGGCGCAAAACAGAGGAGACGGCACATGTTTGCACAGCGACTCGACTTCCCCGGCGCCGACGGCCAGATGCTGGCAGCGCGCCTTGATGCGCCGGACGGCACGGCGCGCGCCTATGCCTTGTTTGCGCACTGCTTCACCTGCGGCAAGGACGTGATTGCGGCCAGCCGCATCGCACAGGCACTGACGGAGCACGGCATCGCCGTATTGCGTTTCGATTTCACTGGCCTTGGGGCCAGCGAAGGCGATTTCGCCAACACCAATTTCTCCTCCAATGTGGCGGACCTGCAGGCCGCCGCCAACTTCCTGCGGCGCGAGTTCCAGGCGCCGCGCCTGCTGATCGGGCATAGCCTGGGCGGGGCCGCCACCTTGGCCCTGGCCGGCACCGTGCCCGAGGCGCAAGCGGTGGTGACCATCGCCGCGCCCAGCGATCCGGTGCACGTGGCCCACCTGTTCGGCGAGCAGGTCGACGAGATCACCGCGCGCGGCGAGGCCACGGTGCAGCTGGCCGGGCGGCCGTTCCGCATCAAGCGCCAGTTCCTGGAGGACGTGGCCGAGCACAGCCTGCGCAACAAGATCGCCGGCATGCGCAAGGCGCTGCTGGTCATGCACGCGCCGGGCGATACCACGGTCGGCATCAATAATGCGCTGGAGATTTTTACGGCGGCCAAACACCCGAAGAGTTTTGTCTCGCTCGATACGGCGGACCACTTGCTGGCGCGGCGGGAAGATGCGGTGTATGCGGCGAACCTGATCGCCGCATGGAGCGCGCGCTATCTCTAGCGCGCGCGGGGGCGGGTAGGATTACTGGCGCGGCGCGAGGATCGCTTCCAGGCGGTCCGGCGTGCCTTCGATGCGTTCCAGGCGCGGGTACTTCAGGCCTTCGTAGTACTCCAGCGCGATGGTGCGGTATTGCTGGCCGCGTTTCACCAGCAATTCGATCGGCTTCTTGCTGGTCTTCGCCTCGGTGATCGCCTTGCGCAGTGCTTCCGCCTTGTAGGCGCGGCCGTTCACGGCCAGCAGGGTGGTGTTACCCGACAGGCCGGCCTGGAAGCCCAGGCCATCCCACTGGATGCCTTCGATCTTGCCTTCGCTGCCTACGTTGAAGCCGAGCGAGTAGGTGAAGTCGGCCGATTTGTTGCGCTCTTCGGACGCCTTCAGGTAGTCGGTCTGCTTCTCGGCGAACACCAGCTTGTAGCCGGCGCGCGTGATGCCGTCCAGCGGTACCGGGCCCAGTTCCTCGGTGCGCGTGCGCAGGAAGCTGGCCCAGTCGTGCGGCTGCACGGCGTTGAGCGTTTTCACCACGTCGTCGAAGGTGTAGTGCAGCGCATCCACGCGACCGTCTTCCACGCCGTAGAACTTGAGCGCGAAGTCGTCCAGCGAACGCTTGTCGCCCGACAGTTCGCGGATCTTGGTGTCCACGTCCAGCCAGATCAGCGAGCCTTCGGTGTAGTAGTCCTCGCTGCGCTGGTAGTTCGACCATGGAATGGCGCGGCGCGCGTTGATGATCGGGTCGTAGGTGGTGTCCTGCACCGAGCGCCATTCGCGGCCCTTCATGATGCTGTAGCGCGCGGCGGCGGCAGCCATGCTGTCCTTGATGCTGGACGCCTTCATCAGGCCCGAGCGCGCGGCCAGCACCTGGCCGTGGTAGGTGGTCTGGCCTTCGTACACCCACAGCAGGTCGTTCTGCAGCGGCTGGTTGAAGTTCAGCACATCCTGGCCTTTCGGGCGGCGGAACTTGCCGTTCCAGGAGTGGGTGAATTCATGCGGCAGCAGGCCGCGGTCGGATTCGGTCTTGGCCCAGTCGGTGAAGTAATCGGTCTTCAGCGCGTTCTCGCTGGACTGGTGATGCTCGCGCCCGACGCGGCCGAATTCATCGCTCAGCGCGAACAGGAAATTGTAGTGCTTGAAATGCTGCGAGCCGAACAGCTTGTAGGCTTGCTTGACCAGGTTGCGGTGCAGTTCGATCTGTTCCGGCTTGGCTTCCAGCGCCTCGGCGGTATCGGCCACCACGTTCAGGTGCACCGAACGCTTGGCGCCCGGGTCGAGGTCGAAGCGCTTGAAATGGCGCCCGGCGAACAGCGGCGAATCGACGAAGGTTTCCACGTCGGTGGTCTTGAAGGTGACCACATCGCCCTGGCGCCCGGCTTCTTCCAGCGCGGAGCCGTACTGCCAGCCGGCCGGCAGGGTCAGGATGGTCTGGATCGGGATGCGGCGCGTGGCATAGCCGGCCGGATACATGGTCATCGACTGCCACTGGATGCCCAGGATGTCGGGCGTGATCGAGGTGCGGCCTTGCGCCGCTTCGGTCGGCGCCAGGTGCTGGTATTCCACCTCGATCAACTTGGCGCCGGCCGGCACCTCGATGTGGAAGGCGTACACGTTCACATTGTCGCGGCGCCAGGCCAGGGTCTTGCCGTTGGCGCTGACCTTGAAGCCGGCGAACTGGTTCAAGGCGCCGGTCGGGCCGTGTTGTGCCGTCACCCACTGCGGGAACAGCAGCGTCATCTTGCCCGGCTTGGCGGGGATGGTTTGCTGGATGCGGTAGATATTCTGCGCGGTGTTGGAGGCATCGACCTTCATCAGGATGGTGCCGGGGTAGGCGTGGTCCTGCGGCGCCGGGATCGGCTGGCCGGCGTGGGCGGTGAAGGATGCGCCCAGCAGCAGGGCAATGGCGGTTTTGGTGAACAGTTTCATTTATTTCAAGGTGGAAAGTGCGACCGGCGAGTGTAGCACGCAGGGTGGAGCGAATTGTTTCGAAACGTAAAACCTTGGAAACCGGAAAACCAGGGTCCGGCCCCCAGGGCCGTACCCTGGTTTTCCGGTTTCCAAGGTTTTAAAAAAATCCCTTGAAATCCTTTTGGAGGCACCAATATCGGAATCAGCGGTTGCCCAGCCGGGGACCGCAGGACCTGAATATCGCTTAACTTGAAAAGGATATAACCATGCGTACTTTTGACCTGACCCCACTGTATCGTTCCGCCATCGGTTTCGACCGCCTGGCCCAGATGCTGAATGACACGCATCGCAGCGACCAGCCCAGCTACCCGCCCTACAATGTCGAGCTGGTATCGGAAGACCAGTACCGCATCGTGATGGCGCTGGCCGGCTTCGACCGCAGCGAGATCGACATCACTTCCGAGCGCGATTCCCTCGTGGTTGTCGGCCGCAAGCAGAAAGACGGCCAGGAAAAGACCTTCCTGCACCGTGGCATTGCGTTCCGCGACTTCGAACAGCGCTTCCAGCTGGCCAACCACGTGAAAGTGACCGGCGCCTCCTTCGACAACGGCATGCTCACCATTGATTTGGTGCGCGAGATCCCGGAAGCGCTGAAAGCGCGTAAGATCGCCATCGACGGGGTGGTGAACCACACCGCACTGGAACAGAAAGCGGCTGCGTAAGCGCTGCGCGCTCCAATGAAAAGGCCGGGTTTCCGGCCTTTTCTGCGTTAAGACGCGTCTAAGTTTCATCCCGCATATTGGAGCCGTTGAGAAAGTCGTTTTCATCAGGAGTCACATCATGCGCAACACCACCACCATGTTCCTTGCCCTGGCCACCGCCGGCGTCGTCGGTGCCGGTGCAGCCATCGCTGTCCAGCAAAGCCAGGCCTTCGCCGCCCCGCACACCGCCGTCGCCGTTGCCGCCCCGGCCAATGCCGCCCAAGGCGCGCCGGCCCCCGTGCCGGCGCCGATGATTTCCCTGCCGGACTTCAGCGTGATCGCTTCGCGCAACGGCCCGGCCGTGGTGAATATCAGCACCACCGGCAGCACCAAGGCCCAGTACCGCGGCGAGCAGGATGCCGAGAACGACCCGTTCTATGAATTCTTCCGCCGCTTCCAGGCGCCCGGCCAGCGCGGCCGGGGCGGCGCGCCGGTGCCATCGCACGGCGTCGGTTCCGGCTTCATCGTCAGCGCCGACGGCATCATCCTGACCAACGCCCACGTGGTGCGCGACGCCAGCGAGGTGTCGGTGAAGCTGACCGACCGCCGCGAGTTCCGCGCCAAGGTGCTTGGCTCCGACCCGAAAACCGACGTCGCCGTGCTGAAGATCGACGCCAAGAACCTGCCGGTGGTGCCGCTCGGCCGCTCCGGCGACGTGAAGGTGGGCGAGTGGGTGCTGGCCATCGGCTCCCCGTTCGGCCTGGAGAACACCGTCACCGCCGGCGTGGTGAGCGCCAAGGGCCGCTCGCTGCCGGACGACTCCAATGTGCCTTTCATCCAGACCGACGTGGCGATCAACCCTGGCAACTCGGGCGGCCCGCTGTTCAACACGCGCGGCGAAGTGATCGGCATTAACTCGCAGATCTACAGCCAGAGCGGCGGCTACCAGGGCCTGTCGTTCTCGATCCCGATCGACGTGGCGACCCGCATCCGCGACCAGATCGTCGCCACCGGCAAGGTGGTGCACGCGCGCCTGGGCGTGATGGTGCAGGAAGTAAACCAGGGCTTCGCCGATTCCTTCGACCTGGACACGCCGGAAGGCGCGCTGGTGTCGAACGTGGAGCGCGGTGGCCCGGCCGACAAGATCGGCCTGAAGGCGGGCGACGTGATCCGCAAGATGAATGGCCAGAAGATCGTCGCCTCGGGCGACCTGCCGGCCATGGTGGGGCAAGCCATGCCGGGTGATAAAGTCACGCTCGACGTTTGGCGCCAGGGCAAGATCGTGACCCTGGAGGGCAAGCTGGGCAACGCCGCCGAGCGCAACGTGGCGGCGGTGCAGAACGACGAGGCGGCCAGCAAGCTGCGCCTCGGCCTGGCGCTGCGCCAGCTGGACCCGATGGAACGGCGTGAATCCGGCCTGGCATCGGGCCTGTTGATCGAGGATGCCGGCGGCGCCGCCGCCAGCGCCGGGGTGCAGCCGGGCGACGTTTTGTTGTCCGTGAACGGGCGCGCCGTCAATTCTGTGAACGAAGTGCGCGACCTCGTGGCAAAATCCACTAAATCGGTAGCGCTGTTGATCCAGCGCGGCGAGGACCGCATCTTCATCCCGGTGCGCCTCGGTTAAAGAAACAATAAGGAAAGAATGTAATGCGCCTCCTGCTGGTAGAAGATGACACGATGATCGGCGAGGTAGTGCTCGACCTGCTCAGGGCCGAGCACTACGCGGTCGATTGGGTCAAGGATGGCGCCATGGCCGACACGGCCCTGCAAACCCAGACTTACGACCTGGTGCTGCTGGACCTGGGCCTGCCCAAGAAGGACGGGCTGGAAGTCTTGCGCTCCATGCGCCTGCGCAAGGAGCTGACCCCGGTGCTGGTGGCCACCGCGCGCGACGCGGTGGAGCAGCGCATCGCCGGCCTGGACGCCGGCGCCGACGACTACGTGCTGAAACCCTACGACCTGGACGAGCTGCTGGCGCGCATCCGCGCCTTGCTGCGGCGCGCCGCCGGCCGTGCCGAACCGGTGTTTGAGCACAAGGGCGTGTCGATCAATCCGCAAACGCGCGAGGTGATCGCCAATGGCCAGCCGGTCAACCTGTCGGCGCGCGAGTGGGCCGTGCTGGAAGCGCTGATCGCGCGCCCCGGCATCGTGCTGTCGCGCGCCCAGCTGGAGGAAAAACTCTATAGCTGGAAGGACGAAGTCAATTCCAACGCGGTCGAAGTGTATATCCACGGCCTGCGCAAGAAGCTGGGGGCGGAGCTGATCCAGAACGTGCGCGGCCTCGGCTACATGGTGCCTAAAGCATGATGATGGCGGTCCCGAAGGTCAACGTCACGCACTCGCTGCGTGGGCGCCTGCTATGGTTTTTGCTGGCGGCGATCACCATGGCCGCCGTGGCGCAGGCCATGATTGCCTACAGCTCGGCGCTGAACGATGCCGACCAGATCTTCGACTACCACATGCAGCAGATGGCCATGTCGCTGCGTTCCAACGCGCCCATGGCCGCCACCGGCAACACCGATCCCAACGATCCCGGCAACGACGAGATGGTGGTGCAGGTGTGGACGCCGGACGGCATCCAGGTCTTCCGTTCGCTGTCGCGCGCCGAGCTGCCGCAGCGCGCGGTGCTGGGCTTTTCCAATGTGCGCGCCAACGGCACCACCTACCGCGTGTTCTCGGCGCAGACTGCGACCCAGACCATTCAGATCGCGCAGGACCTGGCGGTGCGCAAGCGCATGGCCGGCACCCTGGCGCTGCGCACCGTCGGCCCCATCGCGCTGATGGCGCCGGTGCTGATGCTGGTGGTGTGGTGGGTGGTCTCGGGCTCGCTGGCGCCGGTGGCGCGGGTGCAGCGGCAGCTGGCCTCGCGCAAGGCGGACGACCTGTCCGAGGTATCGGACGCCGAGCTGCCGGACGAGGTGCGGCCGCTGGTGCAGGAACTGAACCTGCTGTTCAAACGCGTCGGCACCGCCTTTGAAGCGCAGCAGAATTTCGTAGCCGACGCCGCGCACGAGCTGCGCACGCCGCTGGCCGCACTCAAGCTGCAAATCCTCAGCCTGGCGCGCGCCGATTGCAGCGAGGCGCGCGAGCTGGCGATCAGCCGCCTGGCGGCCGGCGTCGAGCGCGCTTCGCGCCTGGTGGAGCAGTTGCTGGTGCTGGCGCGCACCGAGGCGGCCGACGCCAAGCTGGAGCCGGTCAGCCTGACCGACCTGGCCAAGCGCGCCGTGGGCGAGATGGCCGGCGCGGCGCAGGGACGCGCGATCGACCTCGGGCTGGAGCAGGCCGACGAGGCCACGGTGCAGGGGCAGGGCGACGCGCTGCTGATTTTGCTGCGCAACCTGGTCGACAACGCGGTCAAATACACGCCGGCCGGCGGCATGGTGGACGTGTCGGTGCTGGCGCCGGTGGCGGCAGCCGGCGGACGTGCTGCCGGCGGTGCGCGCCTGGTGGTCGAGGACAGCGGCCCCGGCATCGCACCGGAGGAACGCGAACGCGTGTTCCACCGCTTCTACCGGGTGCCGGGCAGCGAAGCCCAGGGCAGCGGGCTGGGCCTGGCCATTATCCGCGCCATCGCCGAACGGCATGGCGCGACGCTTTCCCTGGACGCCTCCGAACGCCTGGGCGGACTGAAAGTGACGGTGGAGTTTGCCCCGCGCTAGAATGGCGTTTTCGACATCCGGAGCAGGGCAATGCAGAAGATCGGTTTCTCGGGGACCTTGGACCCCATCACCAACGGCCATATGTGGGTCATTGGCGAAGCGCGTTCCCTGGCCGAGGAAGTAGTGGTGTTCCTATCCGAGAATTCCAGCAAGGCGCCCAAGTTTTCCGCCGAGGAGCGCAAGGCCATCGTGCTGGCCAGCTGCGCCGAGCTAGGCTGGGGCAACGTCTCGGTGCAGATCGTGAAAAGCGAATACACGGCGCGCGTGGCCAAGCGCAACGGCGTCGACTACCTGATCCGCGGCATCCGCAGCACCGCCGATTTCGACTATGAAAACCTGATCCAACAAACCAATGTGGAAGTGATCGGTGGCTCCAAGACCCTGTTCGTGATGCCGCCGCGCGACCTGGGCTCGGTCAGCTCCAGCTTCGTGAAAGCGCTGGAGGGTCCTGTCGGCTGGAATTGGACCATGAAAAAGTTCGTCCCCGCGCCGGCCTACGAAGCGTGGATCCTGGCCTGGCTGCGCAAGGAATGGGACAGCCTGTGGCGCGAGCGCCCGCATTGCGCCGAATGGTTCGAGCGCCTGACCGGCGCGGCGGCCTACGGCGGCGCCGAGCGCCATTACCACAACCTGGACCACCTGGTGCACGGCCTGGCCGAAATCCGCGCCTGGGCCGCCAACACCGGCGCTGCGGCGGCCGATGTGGCGCTGGTGAAAGCCGCCTTCTGGTTCCACGACGCGGTCTACGCGCACGGCGCCGGCGAGGTCTCGAACGAGGAAGCCAGCGCGCGCCTGTGGCTGGGCAGCGGCCTGGAGCCGGACGCCCTGCGCGCGGAGGACGTGGCGACCCTGATCCGCGCCACCGACCACTTCCAGGGCGGCGCCATCGTGCATGCGCTGAAGGACACCATGCTGTCGGTCGACCTGGCCATCCTCGGCCAGGAAGCCGAGGTGTACCAGGCCTACGCGCGCGGCATCCGCGCCGAATACGCCCATGTGCCGGCAGAGCGCTACAACAGCCAGCGCGCCCAGATCCTGGCCCACCTGCGCGGCAAGGCCGAAGCCGGCACCTTGTTCGCCGACCCCTTCTTCACCGACAACTACACCGCCATGGCGATCGCCAATATGAGCGCCGAGCTGGCGCTGCTGCAGGCCTAGCGGTGGCCGGGAAGGGGCGCTGCAAGCTGTTGCCAGAAGCGCTCCACCTCCTCCAGCGCATTCGCCTTATCGCACTTCTCCGACACGGCGCAGAGGATGAACTCCTCCGCCGACATATGCTCCAGCGGCGCCCATTTCGCGATAGCGGAAATCACTTCGCCTGCCAGGTGAATAGTCATTGCAGCCATAGCACCTCCTCCGAGTGGAAAGTTATTCCACCTTGCATCAATTACTCCGGGGAAGTTTTGCGTTACATCAAAGATTCGGGGTCAGGTCTGGCAATCGGACAATTTGCGTAGCAAATTGTCCGATTGCCAGACCTGACCCCGAATTTTGGTTTAGAACTTGACGTGCAGGCGGGCGAAGTAGGAGACGCCGTTCAGGCCGAACTGGACGCTTTCGTATTTGAAGCCGTTGTCGGTTTCGTCCGGGTTCTGCTTGCTCGGGTGGACGTCGAAGATGTTGGCGGCGCCCACGCTGAACTTGGCGTTCTTCATGAAGCTGTAGGTGAAGCCGAGGTCGGCCGAGGTCTTCGCTTCATATTTCTGGTTCGCCACGCCGCCTGCCGTGCCGCTCCAGGTGCCCAGGGTCTGCGGGCCGAAGTGGATCACCTTGAAGCTGGTTTCCAGTGGGCCGGTGGCGTAGTCGAAGCCCAGGGTGGCTTTGCGGCGTGGGCCGCCTTGCTCCAGGTACAGGCGCTCGCGTTCGGACAGCAGCACGTCTTCGAAGCCTTTCAAGGCGGACGGGGCGTGGATGTCGGTCACTTCGGTCTTGCTGAAGTTCATGGCCAGGAAGCTGGTCAGCTTGTTGCCGAACAGGCTGCCCTTGTGCGAGGCGGTCAGGTCCAGGCCCTGGGTCTTGGTGTCGACCGAGTTGACGAAGAACTGCGCGCCGCCCACACCCAGGGTCGCCAGCTTGGCGGCCAGTGCCGGGTAGTTGTCTTCGCTGAACAGGCCGGACAGCACGATGCGGTCCTTGATGTTGATGCGGTACAGGTCGGCCGTGACCGACAGCGCGTCGTTCGGGGTCCAGGTCGCGCCCAGGGTGTAGCTGCGCGATTTCTCTTCCTTCAGCGGGTCGAGGCCGGCGATCTTGCCGACCGCGCCGACGGCCGGGGTGATCGAGATGTCGGTCGGCACGCCGCCCACGAAGTCGGTGTAGGTGGAGGAGAAGTAAGCCTGCTGCAGCGATGGCGCGCGGAAGCCGGAGGAAACCGAGCCGCGCAGCAGCACAGGATCGGCCAGGCGGTAGCTGCCGGCCAGCTTGCCGGTCACGGTGGAGCCGAAGTCGCTGAATTTCTCCCAGCGCAGCGCGCCCTGCACCTTGGCGTCCTTGCTCAGGTCGAATTCCAGGTCGAGGTAGGCGGCGCTGCTGTGGCGCTTGGCACTGGTTACATCGCTGGGGCGGAAGCCGGGGAAGCCCTGGCTGCCGGCGCGGCCGCTGTCTTCCGCCGCACCGTCGGCGTCGATGTAGGAGCCCGGCTCACCGGCGAAAATCTTGTACTTCTCGGCGCGGTATTCGGCGCCGAACGCCACGTTCACGCCATCGCCGACCATGCCCTGGAAGTAGCGGTTCATGTCGAAGTTGGTGGTCGACTGCTGGAAGGAGAAGCCGCCGGCGTCGAATTCGCTCTTGCTGATGCCTTTGCCGCCGTTCAGGCGGTCGAGGTTGGCGATCGAGGCGTTCAGCGTGTTGCTGATGTTGTACTTGAGGCGGTTGTAGCCGTAGGTTTGCGACAAGTCGGCATTCCAGTCGCCGAACTTTTGTTTGAAGCCGACGATGGCGTAACGGTCATCCAGGTCACCGTTGATGAAGGGCACGAAGCCGTTCGGGTACATGGCGGCGGAGTTGCGGGTCGGCACGTCGTCGACGCCGTCGCGCGCCCAGGCGCCGCTCGAGGCGTCGCGCTGCTGCACGCCGCCGGTAAAGTAGACGCGGCCCGGGCCGGCCGGGATTTCACCGTTCACGTACACGGTCTTGTTTTCCGTCTTGGAGTCGCCGATGGTGCGCGGGTTGCCATCTTCGGCGCGGTTGGAGCGGCCGCGGTCCAGGTATTCGCCGGTGATGCCGACGGTGCCGCCCGCCACTTCAAAGCCGCAGTAGGCCGATGCCAGCCAGTTCTTGCCGTCGCCGGCGCCGTATTGGCCGTAGCCGACCGCCGATTCGCAGCCCACATTCCTTTTCAGGCCGATATCCATCACGCCGGCAATTGCGTCGGAGCCGTATTGGGCGGCGGCGCCGTCGCGCAGCACTTGCACGTCCTTGATTGCCATCACCGGGATGGCGTTCATGTCGGTGCCGGTCGAGCCGCGGTTGCGCGCGCCGAAGATGTTGACCAGGGCGGTGGTGTGGCGGCGCTTGCCGTTCACCAGCACCAGGGTCTGGTCCGAGCTCAGGCCGCGCAGGGCGGCGGAGTCCACCAGGTCGGCGCCATCGGCGCCGGTCTGGCGCGTCGAGTTGAACGAGGGCGAGATATAGGTCAGGGTCTGCGCCAGGTCGAACTGGGCGCCTTGCTCGGTCGCTTTGGAGAGCGGGATCACGTCGATCGGGGCCACCGTGTCGGTGGTGGAGCTGGTGGCGCGGCGCGAGCCGACCACGTTGACGACAGTCATATTGTCGCCGGTCGCGGTTTGCGCTTGCGCGATGGCGGGCAGCGCGCCCAGGGTGGACAGGGCGCCGGCGCCATACAGCGCGGACAGGACGGCTTTGTGCAGAATCGAGTGACGGGTCATGCGGTTTCTCCGACGAAAAGTTGCTGGTCATTCTATAGAACGCCGCCAGCTATCGGTATGCGATGCTTGAACCGTCGCGCTCCTTTGTTTGATTTTTGCAACATGGGCAATATGCCAAGGCGGCTGGCGTGGCACGCCGGCGGGGTGTAAGATACTGTATGGATATACAGTTAACCCGTCCAGGCTTGCCCGACTACGCGGAGCTGTTTTGCCTGACCAATTTTTCATTCCTGCACGGCGCCTCGCACTCGGAGGAACTGGTGGCGCGCGCGCTCAAGCTTGGCTATAGCGCGCTGGCCATCACCGACGAGTGCTCGCTGGCCGGGGTGGTGCGCGCGCATGCGGCGGCCAAGGAACATGGCCTGCACCTGCTGATCGGCGCCCATTTCCACCTGACCCATGGCGACGGCAGCCAGGCGCTCTCGCTGCTGGTGCTGGCCACCAATCGCAACGGCTACGGCAACCTGTCGGAAATGATCACCCTGGGCCGCATGCGTGCCGATAAAGGCAGTTACCAGCTGCATCCGGACGATTTCGCCAAGCCGCCGCCCGAGCGCGCCCATTTGCGTGGCATGCCCGATTGCCTGCTGGTCCTGCTGCCCGACTATCCGGCCGGCGTGGAGCGGCTGCACCGGCAGGCGGCGTGGATGGCGGCCACCTTCGCCGGCCGCAGCTGGGTCGGCTTGACCCTGCTGGGCCGCGCTTTCGACGAGGCGCACCAGGCGGCCATCGCGGAAGTCGCGCTGCAGCATGGCCTGCGCGTGACCGCTGCCGGCCATGTCTGCATGCATGTGCGCTCGCGCAAGCCGCTGCACGACACCCTGAGCGCGGTGCGGCTGGGCAAGCCGGTGTCGGAGTGCGGCTACGACCTGGCGCAGAACGCCGAACAGCATTTGCGCTCGCGCCTGCGGCTGGCCAATGTCTATCCGGCGCCGGCGCTGGAGGAAACGCTGCGCATCGCGCAGCAGTGCACCTTCTCGCTGGAGGAGCTGCGCTACGAGTACCCGCACGAGCTGATCCCGCCGGGCTACACGCCGGCCAGCTTCCTGCGCCAGGAAACGTACCAGGGCGCGGAATGGCGCTACCCGCATGGCATTCCGCCCACCGTGCGGGCCCAGATCGAAATGGAGCTGGAGCTGGTGGCGCAACTGCGCTACGAGTATTTTTTCCTGACCGTGTACGACATCGTGCGCTATGCGCGCTCGATCGGCATCCTGTGCCAGGGGCGCGGCTCGGCGGCCAATTCGGCGGTCTGCTTCTGCCTTGGGGTGACCTCGGTCGATCCGGTGCGCGGCAATAGCGTGGTGGGGCGCTTCATCTCGGTTGAGCGCAACGAGCCGCCCGATATCGACGTCGATTTCGAGCACCAGCGGCGCGAGGAGGTGATCCAGTACATCTACAACAAGTACGGCCGCCACCGTACGGCGCTGGCGGCCACCGTGATCTGCTACCGCACCAAGAGCGCGCTGCGCGACAGCGGCAAGGCGCTGGGGGTGGACCTGGCGATCGTGGAGAAGGTGGCCAAGTCGCACCGCTGGTTCGACCGCAAGAGCGAAGTGCTGGAGCGCTTTGCCGAATGCGGTATGGATCCCAGCTCGCCGCTGGCGCACCAGTGGGCTTACCTGGCGCTGCAATTGCTCGGCTTCCCGCGCCACCTGTCGCAGCACGTGGGCGGCTTTGTCATTTCGCAGGACAAGCTGTCGCGCCTGGTGCCCATCGAGAACGCGGCCATGGAAGACCGCAGCGTGATCCAGTGGGACAAGGACGACCTGGAAGAACTGGGCTTGCTGAAAGTGGACGTGCTGGCGCTGGGCATGCTGACGGCGATGCGCCGCAGCTTCGACCTGATCGCGCAGCGCCACCAACTGCCGTTTGGCCTGAACAGCGTGCCGCCGGAGGACAAGGCGACCTACGACATGATCTGCCGCGCCGATACCATCGGCGTGTTCCAGATCGAGTCGCGGGCGCAAATGAGCATGTTACCGCGCTTGCAGCCGCGCGTGTTCTACGACCTGGTGATCGAGGTGGCGATCGTGCGGCCGGGGCCGATCCAGGGCGGCATGGTGCACCCGTATTTGCAGCGGCGCATGGGCAAGGTCAAGCCGCACATTCCGCGCGGGCTGGAGAAGGCCTTGGGGCGCACGCTGGGCGTGCCGATCTTCCAGGAGCAGGTGATGCAGGTGGTGATCGATGCCGCCGATTTCACGCCGGGCGAGGCGGACCAGTTGCGGCGCTCCATGGCGGCCTGGAAGCGCAAGGGCGGGCTGCAGAAGTACCAGGAGCGCATTGTCGGCGGCATGCTCAGGAACGGTTATGACGAGGCCTTTGCGCTGCAGATCTGCCAGCAGATCCAGGGCTTTGGCGAATACGGTTTCCCGGAATCGCATGCGGCCAGCTTCGCCTTGCTGACGTATGCCAGCTCCTGGCTCAAGTGCCACGAGCCGGCCGCTTTCCTGTGCGCTTTGCTGAATAGCTTGCCGATGGGCTTCTACAGCGCCTCGCAGCTGGTGCAGGATGCGAAGCGCCACGGAATCGAGGTGCGGCCGGTGGATGTGACGGTCAGTGGCTGGGAGTCCGCGCTGGAGGAGGTAGAGGCGGCGCCCGCGCTGGCGCAGGAGGGTGTGGGTGCGCTGTGCGGACGCGATGTCACGGCTGCTGAATTCCTCGCGGCGATGCGCGAGCGCGGGCCGCGCCGCCAGCCGGCGGTGCGGTTGGGCATGTCGGTGTTGAGCGGCATGCGGGAAGAGGCGGCGAAACGGATCGAGGCCGAGCGGCTGCTGCGGCCGTTCGCCAATGTGGGCGAGCTGGCGCGGCGCGCCGGGCTGGATCGCCATTGCCTGCAGGTGCTGGCGGGCGGGAACGCCTTGCAGGCGCTGGCCGGCAACCGTCGCCAGGCGTTGTGGGACGCGGCGGGCGCGGTGCCGGACAAGGATCTGCTGCGGCCCACCCAGGTGCAGGAGGAGGTGCCGCAACTGGTGCCGCCAAGCGAGGGCGAGGAAATCCTCAGCGACTACCGCGCGCAGGGCCTGACCCTGGGCCGCCATCCGCTGGCGCTGCTGCGCCCGGCCTTGCTGGCCAAGCGTTTCTTCCCGGCCGAGGTGCTGAACACCTTCAGCAACGGCCAGTTGGCGCGCGGCGCCGGCATTGTCGCCGGCCGTCAGCGCCCCGGCACCGCCAAGGGCGTGCTGTTCGTCACGCTGGAGGATGAAACCGGCAACGTCAACGTGATCGTGTGGCCGGACCTGGTCGATAAATACCGGCGCGAAGTGCTGGGCGCGCGCCTGCTGGGCGTGTATGGCGTGTGGCAGACGGAGGGCATTGTGCGCCACCTGGTGGCGCGGCGCCTGGTCGACCTGTCGCATATGCTGGGCCGCCTGCCGACGCCGAGCCGTGATTTTCATTGAGAATGTGCGCGCAGTCCCGATGCTAAAATTTTAGTATGATAATGAAATTAATTCCCCTGCTGGTACTCGGCCTGCTCGCCGCCTGCCAGCGCACCCCGGATACCCCGCCCGCACATACTGCCGCCGAAGTGGCCGCCGCCAACCCCGATACCAGGCAACAACTGGAACTCGATGTCATGCGCTCCGTGTTCGGCGCTGCCGTGCGCGTGGCCTCCGGCCAGGCGCAGGCGGACCTGCCCGAAGTCGGCGGCGCTAAGCCGCGCGAGGCGATGACGGTGATCCCACTTGGCGTGAAGATCCTGGAAAACGGCCAGGCGGCGCTGGTGACCGCCGCCATTCCGCGCGATAGCGCGCAGGCCCCGGGCGAGCGCCCGGACGGCCTGGCCGCCGATATCAGCGCCTACCTGCTGGAGAAGGTGGATGGCGGCTGGAAAGTCGTGCGGCGGCACGAGTCGATCGGCGGCGTCGGCAGCCATGGCGAGACGGGCGACCTGACCTGGCTGGACCTGGGGCAGGGCCGCAGCGGCTTTGCGCTGGAGGGCGAGAGCGCGAACCGTGGCCAGACCATCCGCACCTTGACGCTGTTCGACCTCGGCGCGAAAAATATGGCGCTGCTGCCGTCGCACTCGATCCGCATCCATAACGACAATGACGGCGATTGCGAGGACGAGCGTCCGCGCTGCTGGAACGTGAGCGGACGCTGGCGCCTGGTGCCGCAACAGGGCGCGGCGCCGGCCGCACTGGAAGTCGCCTTCCAGGGTGTGCTGGAGCAAAGGGCGGACGACGCCCAGCCGAAAGCCAAGCCGGAGGGCGAGCCGGCCGACTATGCCGACGAGATTCCGCCGCGCGACAAGCGCCAGGTCAAGGCGACCGCGCGCTATGCCTTGCTGGAGAAGGGTTTGCGTCTGCTCAGTGGCGAGAATATCGCGGAGGGCGTCGATGGCTAAGTTGACGATCGCCGCGCAAGCGGCGTTGCTGGCGGCGTGCGCCCTGGCGGGCTGCGCCAAGGAGCCGGCGGTGCAGACTGCGCCGCCGGCCGCCGCGCAAGTAGCGGCTGCCGCGCCGGCTGCCGCTGCCGCCGCGCCGCAGGCCCTGTCCGACAAGGAGAAACGTGCGCGCATGATGGAGTTGCTGCGCGCCGTGTACGGCGCCGAGGCGGCGCGCGACAACTACATGCTGGTGGAGATGCCCACCCCGGACCAGCGCGAAGTGGTTGGCATCTATCGCTTGGAACCGGCCGCCATGCACGAACTGGCGGATGGCCGGGTCGCCGTGGTCGCCAATGCGCAGATGGCCGATGACAAGGAGGAGGCCATGTCGTCGCACGCCATGCCAGGCCTGTTGAGCGCCTATCTGTTGCGCCAGGTTGATGGTCAGTGGCGGGTCGAGGCGCGCCACGAAAACGTCGCCGAGCTGGGCTCCTTTGGCCAGTTCGGTGAGGTCGAATGGGTGATGCTGGGCGAGGGCAGGCCGGGCTTCACCGTGCAGCACGGCGGCACCTGGCAGGGCTACACGATCAGCCACCTGTCGGTGTTCGACCTCGGCGACCGCGCCATGCATGACCTGACCGGCGGCGTAGCGATCTATTCCAGCGATGAAGGCGCTTGCGGCGGCGCCAACACCGCCTGTTGGACGACCGAGAGCAAGTGGCAGTTTGAAAAACGCGCCGGCGCCCGATATGATGACCTGGTGCTGCGCTTCAAAGGCTTTGAGGATACCCGGCCGGATGGCGCGCCGGAAGACGCGGCCCGCGAACGCAAGGAGCACTCCGGCATGGCGCGCTATAAATTCGATGGGCGAAAGTATGTGCTGGTCGAGGGCGAGAATATCGTACGAGGATTTTGATGGCCTTGAAACTGCGGCAAGGAGTAGCCGACGATGCGGCGGCGATCAGTGCGCTGGTGCTGTCGTTGCTGCCATATTTGACGATCGAACCGGATGGCGCGGGCGCAGAGGAATTCCTCGTCACGCTGCAGCCGGACATTATCCGCCGCAACCTGCAGGCGGATAATTACATCTACCATGTGGCGTACGACGGCGCGCTATTGGCTGGCGTGGCGGCGGTGCGCGATAACACGCACCTGTTCAGCCTTTATGTGGGCTCGCCCTGGCACGGGCAGGGTCTCGGCAAGCGCTTATGGCAAGTCGCTCTGGACGCGGCGCTGGCGCGCGGCAACCCGGGCGGTTTCACGGTCAACTCGTCCGACTTCGCGCAGGATATGTACCGCCACCTGGGCTTCGTGCCGACCGGCCCGATGGCGGAAATGCACGGGCTGCGCTTTATCCCGATGCGGCTCGACCTGGCGCCGAACTAGCGCCGAGTTAGCGCGAGCTCTGGTCCAGGTGGCTCAGGCCACTGGTGCTGCTGCTGGTGCCATAGTAATTGTGCAGCTCCGTGGCCCAGGCCTGGTTAGCCATGTCCGGCCAATGGTCCTTGTCAAAGCCGGGCGCCTGCTCGATGCGCTCCTTGTCGATATTCAGCGTCATGCGGTGGTTGGCGGTATCCAGCGTGAGCGCCTCGAACGGCACCGCAAACAGCTTCTCGCCGATGCCCAGCAGGCCGCCGGAAGCCATCACCATATAGGCAATATGGCCTGTCTGCATGTCCAGCATGATTTCCTTGACCGTGCCCAGGTGCTCGTTCTGCAGATTATGGACATGGTCGCCGATCAGGGTATCGGCACCCATCAGGCGTGGACCCGGGCCGTCGTGGCCGGTATCCACATAGTTGCCAAATTCGTCGCGGTCGTGACTCATGGTGGCCTCCTCCTGTTGAAGTAATGGCATTGTTGTCTCTGCCGGGGGGCTGGGTCTGTTCGGTGCCGCACGCATTCGCCTCCAAAATAAGCTATAATTTCAATTTCCCGCTGCGCGCCTGTCGGCGCCCACTCTCGCAATGACCAAATTTGTCTTCGTCACTGGTGGCGTTGTGTCGTCCCTTGGTAAAGGGATTGCCGCCGCCTCCCTCGCCGCGATCCTCGAATCGCGCGGTCTCAAAGTCACCATGCTGAAACTGGACCCGTACATCAACGTGGACCCAGGCACCATGAGCCCAATGCAGCACGGTGAAGTCTTCGTTACCGACGATGGCGCCGAAACCGACCTGGACCTGGGTCACTACGAGCGTTTCATCTCGACCCGCATGCGCAAGGTGAACAATTTCACCACCGGCCAGATTTACGAATCCGTGATCCGCAAAGAGCGCCGTGGCGAATACCTGGGCAAGACCGTCCAGGTCATCCCGCACATCACCAATGAAATCCAGGACTACATCCGCCGTGGCGCGGAAGGCTACGATGTCGCCCTGTGCGAAATCGGCGGCACCGTGGGCGACATCGAGTCCCTGCCATTCCTGGAAGCCGCGCGCCAGTTGTCGCTGCGCGCCGGCCGCAAGAACTGCGCTTTCGTTCACCTGACCCTGGTGCCGTACATCGCATCGGCCGGCGAACTGAAAACCAAGCCTACCCAGCACTCGGTGCAGAAGCTGCGCGAAATCGGTATCTCGCCAAACGCGCTGCTGTGCCGCGCCGACCGCAAGATCCCGGGCGACGAAGTGGCGAAGATCTCCCTGTTCTCGAACATCGAAGAACGCGGCGTGATCTCGGTGTGGGACGTGGACACCATCTACAAAGTGCCGCAAATGCTGCACGACCAGGGCCTGGACGCGATCATCTGCGAAGCCCTGGACCTGAACCCGGCGCCGGCCGACCTGACCATGTGGGCTAAGTTGATCCACAACCTGGAAAACCCGAAAGCGGAAGTGTCGATCGGCATGGTCGGCAAGTACGTGGAACTGACCGAGTCGTACAAGTCGCTGACCGAGGCCCTGCGCCACGCCGGCCTGCACACCGAGTCGCGCGTCAACATCGAGTACATCGACTCCGAAGAGATCGAAGCCAAGGGCACCGCCGAACTGGCCAAGTTCGATGCGATCCTGGTGCCGGGCGGCTTCGGCAAGCGCGGCGTGGAAGGCAAGATCAAGGCGGCGCAATTCGCCCGCGAAACCAAAGTGCCTTACCTGGGCATCTGCCTGGGCATGCAGGTTGCGCTGATTGAATACGCGCGCCACATGGCCGGCTTCACCAAGGCCAACTCCACCGAGTTCGAGCCGGACACCGAGCAGCCGCTGGTGGCGCTGATCGACGAATGGCAGAACGAAGACGGCAAGATCGAGAAGCGGGATGCGAACTCCGACCTGGGCGGCACCATGCGCCTGGGCGCGCAGACCTGCGAAGTGAAGCCGGGCACCCTGGCATCCGAGATCTATGGCGGCGTGGTGACCGAGCGTCACCGTCACCGCTACGAAGCGAATAACCATTACCTGGGCCGCGTGGAAGAAGCCGGCCTGGTGGTTGCCGCCCGTACCCCGAACGAGAACCTGTGCGAGATCATGGAACTGCCGCGCACCGGCGCCAATGCGCACCCATGGTATATGGGCGTGCAGTACCACCCAGAGTTCAAATCGACCCCGCGTGACGGCCACCCGCTGTTCACGTCCTTCATCAAGGCAGCCCTGGCGCATAAAGCCGCCGGCACCCGTCTGGAGAATGCAGCATGAAGCTCGCTGGTTTTGAAGTAGGCCTGGACCAACCGTTCTTCCTGATCGCCGGCACCTGCGTGATCGAATCGCGCCAGATGGCGTTCGACACCGCTGGCGCGCTGAAGGAAATGACCGCTGAACTGGGCATCCCGTTCATCTACAAGTCGTCCTTCGACAAGGCGAACCGCACCTCCGGTACCTCGTACCGTGGTCCGGGCATGGAGAAGGGCCTGGAGATCCTGGGCGACGTCAAGCGCGAGCTGCAAGTGCCTGTGCTGACCGACGTGCACACCGTGGAAGAAATCGCCGCAGTGTCGTCCGTGGTCGACGTGATCCAGACCCCGGCCTTCCTGTGCCGCCAGACCGACTTCATTACCGCCTGCGCCGAATCCGGCCTGCCGGTGAATATCAAGAAGGGCCAGTTCCTGTCGCCGCACGAAATGAAAAACGTGATCGACAAGGCACGTGCCGCAGCCAAGGCCAAAGGCCTGAATGAAGACAACTTCATGGCGTGCGAACGTGGCGCTTCCTTCGGCTACAACAACCTGGTGTCGGACATGCGTTCGCTGGCCATCATGCGCGAAACTGGCGCACCGGTGGTGTTCGACGCGACCCACTCGGTGCAGCTGCCGGGCGGACAGGGCGGCTCGTCGGGCGGTATGCGCGACATGGTGCCTGTGCTGTCGCGCGCTGCGGTGGCGGTGGGTGTGGCTGGCCTGTTCATGGAAACCCACCCGGTTCCTGCGCAAGCGCTGTCGGACGGCCCAAATGCCGTTCCGCTCGGCCGCATGAAAGAACTGCTGTCCGTTCTGATCGAACTGGATCGCGTCACCAAGAAGGCTGGTTTCCTCGAGACCAACTTCAATTAAGGTTCGCCAGGAAGGGCCGCAACTTGTTGCGGCTTTTTTTTGAACCGCGAAACCGGAAAACCAGGAAACCAGGGTCCGACCCTGAGGGTCGTACCCTGGTTTCCCGGTTTCTGCACAATCTGTTATCCTTGCAACAATTTTGCCCAGAATTCGCTTTAACTTTGGAGAAAACACATGAGTGCAATCGTTGACATCATCGGTCGTGAAGTGATCGACTCGCGCGGCAATCCGACCGTGGAATGCGACGTCCTGCTGGAATCCGGCGTCATGGGCCGTGCGGCCGTGCCGTCCGGCGCATCGACCGGCTCGCGCGAAGCCATTGAGCTGCGCGACGGCGACGCCAAGCGCTACTTCGGCAAAGGCGTGCTGAAGGCCTGCGAAAACATCAACACCGAAATCTCGGAAGCCATCATGGGCCTGGACGCCAATGAGCAGGCTTTCCTGGACCGTACCCTGATTGAACTGGACGGCACCGAGAACAAGTCGCGCCTGGGCGCCAATGCCATGCTGGCGGTGTCGATGGCCGTGGCCAAGGCTGCCGCTGAAGAAGCCGGCCTGCCGCTGTACCGCTATTTCGGCGGCTCCGGCGCGATGCAAATGCCAGTGCCGATGATGAACGTCATCAACGGCGGCGCGCACGCCGACAACAACCTGGACATCCAGGAATTCATGATCATCCCAGTGGGCGCGCCATCCTTCAAGGAAGCCATCCGCTACGGTGCGGAAGTATTCCACACCCTGAAGAAGATCCTGCACAAAAACGGCATGAACACCGCCGTGGGCGACGAAGGCGGCTTTGCCCCTTCGCTGGCTTCGCACGAAGATGCGATCAAGCTGATCATGCAAGCGATCGAGGAAGCCGGCTACGAAGCGGGCACCCAGATCGCCATCGGCCTCGATTGCGCGGCGTCCGAGTTCTACAAGGACGGCAAGTACCACCTGGAAGGCGAGGGCATGACCCTGTCGGCTGAGGAGTTCACCAACCTGCTGGCGACCTGGTGCGACAAGTACCCGATCATCTCGATCGAAGACGCTATGCACGAAGGCGACTGGGCTGGCTGGGCGACCCTGACCCAGGCCCTGGGCAAGAAGGTGCAATTGGTGGGCGACGACCTGTTCGTCACCAACACCAAGATCCTGAAAGAGGGCATCCAGAAGGACATCGCCAACTCGATCCTGATCAAGATCAACCAGATCGGCACCCTGACCGAAACCTTCGCCGCCATTGAAATGGCCAAGCGCGCCGGCTACACCGCCGTGATCTCGCACCGTTCCGGCGAAACCGAAGATTCGACCATCGCCGATATCGCTGTGGGCACCAACGCCCTGCAGATCAAGACCGGCTCCATGTCCCGCTCCGACCGCATGGCGAAGTACAACCAGCTACTGCGTATCGAAGAAGACCTGGGCGACATCGCTTCCTACCCGGGCCGCGATGCGTTCTATAATCTGAAGTAATTTTGTACCTTCCGGCCGGGTCACTCCGGCCGGTTTAGTTTTATCCCATGCGCCTGATTACCCTTGCTTTGGCTTGCCTGCTGCTCTTGATCCAATATCCCTTATGGCTGGGGAAGGGGGGCTGGCTGCGCGTCGCCGAACTGGAGCAAGAGGTGGCGGCCGCGCAGGCAAAGAATGACGGCCTGCGCCAGCGTAACGCCAAACTCGCCTCCGAAGTGAATGACCTGAAGGACGGCACTGGCGCCGTTGAAGAACGGGCGCGCTTTGAGCTGAGCATGATCAAGCAGAACGAGATCTACGTGCAGATCCTGGGCAAGGACCAGGTCCGCCCCGCCGCCGCCGCTGACGCCAAGCCCTGAAGGCGCTAGCGATTGGCGCCAAATTGGTAGCTGAAACGGAAGTCCCTGCGGCATGGCATGCCGGCGCAGACGGCTGGCTTGAACTTCGTCCTTAACACCACTTCCACCGCGTATTGCGTCATTTCCGGGCTGGGCGAGCCAAATGTTTTGACTTCTTCCACATCGCCCTGCGAATTTACCGTCGCCAGCAGGTGCAATTCCCCGTCTACCCCGAGCTTTGCCTGGGCTTTGTACATGGCATTGTGAACCGGCTTGAGTCCTTTGGCGGGGAAGGGCGGTTCATCGCCTTCCGGTAGCGCGTCCGATAAGCTGTGCAGGTAGGCCCGATCCTCGGGGCTCAGCTCGTGATAGTGCTTGTTGATCGCAATCGCGTCGGCCCTTACGCCCTTGCGCAGGATGCTGGAACCGGTGGGCGGCGCGTCCTCTTTGATAGCGTATTCGGGCTTTGCGTTCTGGGCGGGGCAGGGGGCAGGTGCTGCCAGGCTGGCGGCTGCGGCGGCAATACATATGAAGAGGGCGGATTTCATGGGGGGGGGGGGGCGGCGCTGTAAACCGGGAAACCAGGGTACGGCCCGAAGGGCCGGACCCCACAGGGCCGGACCCCACAGGGGCGGACCCCACAGGGCCGGACCCCACAGGGCCGGACCCCACAGGGGCGGACCCCACAGGGGCGGACCCCACAGGGTCAGACCCTTTGGGTCTGACCCTGGTTTCCTGGTTTTAGTGTTTCGATTCCGACCCGTGCATCAGCGCCTCGGCCGGCGCATCGGTCACAAACAACTGCGCGCAATCGACCGCATCGTACTCATAATGCTTGCCGCAGAAATCGCAGTTGATGCCCAGCTTCTCCTGCTCCGACAAAGCCGCTTCCACTTCCTCCCGGCCCAGCATCTTCAGCATATTGCCCACCTTCTCGCGCGTGCACGAGCAGTGGAAAGTCGGATGCAGCGGATCAAACACGCGCAGCGTCTCCTCCCAGAACAGGCGCTTCTGCAGCTCCTCGATGCCGTGCTCCAGCATCTCCGCCTCTTTCAGCGTATCACCCAGCATCACCACGCGCTGCCAGGTTTCCAGCGACACTTCCGCCGCCTGCGCCGTGGTTTCAGCCTTACCGCCATGCAGCGGCAGCTTTTGCAGCAGCAGGCCGCGCGACACACTGTCGTCCGCCGCCAGCCACAGTTTGGTATCCAGCTGCTCGGAGCGCAGCATGTAATGTTCGATCACCGTCGCCACGTCCGCGCCGTCCAGCGGCACGATGCCCTGGTAAGGCTGCTGGCCCGGCACCTTCTCGGCCGGATCGAGCGTGATCACAAAGCGGCCCTGGCCGTGTGCATTCACCAACTGCTGCAAGTCCGCATCTTCCGCAATCGCGAACTCGGAATTCATCTTTGCCGTCGCGCGCATGCGCAGGTCCGAGTCGCACTCCACCACCAGCAGGCGCACCGGGCCGTCGCCGTGCACTTGCATGATCAGCGAGCCGTTGAATTTCAGGTTGGCCGACAGCAGGGCGGCCGCCGACACCATTTGCCCCAGCAGGCGTTTGACCGCAACCGGGTACTGGTGGCGGGACACGATCTCGCGCCAGGTGGCGGACATATCGACCAGCTCACCGCGCACGGCGGCGTCTTCGAAAACAAACTTCTGCAGGGTATCCGGGGTGTTCGTCATTGCTTATCCAATCTTTTTCAGTTGCGACTTAAACAGCTGGCCACGTTTGGCATAGCTGTCGGCGCTGCCTTTCAGGCGCGCCACGTCTTCGGCCGTCAATTGGCGCACCACCTTGGCGGGGGCGCCGACGATCAGCGAGTTGTCGGGAAATTCCTTGCCCTCGGTGACCAGGGCGCCGGCGCCGACCAGGCAGCCTTTGCCAATCCTGGCCCCATTCAGCACCACCGCCTGGATGCCGATCAGCGAACCGTCGCCGATGGTGCAGCCGTGCAGCATGGCCTGGTGGCCGATGGTCACGTCCTTGCCCACCGTGAGCGGGAAGCCCATATCGGTGTGCATCACCGTGCCTTCCTGGACATTGCTGTTTTCACCAATCGTGATGCGCTCGTTGTCGCCGCGGATCGTTGCGCCGAACCAGATCGAGCTGCTCGCGTGCAAGGTCACTTTGCCGACCAAGGTGGCATTGTCCGCCACGAATGCGGAAGCATCGATCTCTGGCGCGTGTTCGCCAAGCTGGTAAATTGTCATGGATGGCCCGGTAAGAGGGTAGGGAAGTGGCGCTATTGTACGCCAAGCAGATTTTAGTACGGTCGTGCTATTATTGTGATTCACCCACTACGAGACAGAGCGCCATGACACCATCCCGTTCCGATTTCATCGAAGTGCGCGGCAAGCGCACCCACGTCCTGCACTGGGGCCGCGCAGGCGCGCCCAAAATCTTTATGGTGCACGGCTGGATGGACGTGGGCGCCAGCTTCCAGTTCGTGGTCGATTGCCTGAAGGGCGACTGGCATGTGATTGCGCCGGACTGGCGCGGTTTCGGCCTGAGCGAGCGCAATGGCACGGATACCTACTGGTTCCCGGACTATGTGGCCGACCTGGACGCGATCCTGCGCCACTACCAGCCGGAAGGTGACATCAACCTGCTGGGCCACAGCATGGGCGGCAATGTGGTCAGCCTGTACGCTGGCGTGCGCCCGGAGCGCATCCGCCGCCTGGTCAACCTGGAAGGCTTCGGCCTGAAGGCCACTGTGCCGCAGCAGGCGCCGTCGCGCATGCGCAAATGGCTGGACGAACTGCTGGTGGCGCCGGAAATGCGCAGCTACGAGAGCCAGGCCGCCGTGGCGGCCCGCCTGCAAAAGACCAACCCGCGCCTGTCGGACGAAAAAGCGGCCTTCCTGGCCAGCCATTGGTCGGCGCAGAACGCGCAGGGTGGCTGGGAAATCCTGGGCGACCCGGTGCACAAGCGCCCGGGCCCTTCGCTGTACCGGGTGGAGGAGGTGCTGGCCTGCTGGAAGAAGATCACGGCGCCGGTGCTGTGGGTGGAGGCGGAGGACACCAATATGTGGTTGTGGATGGGCCCCAAGGACGAGGCGCGCGAGGAAATCAACCGCCGCCTGGGCCACCTGGCCAAGGTCACTCCAAAAATGATGCCCGACGCGGGCCATATGCTGCACCACGACCAGCCCGAATTGCTGGCGGAAATGCTGGAGGAATTCCTAGCCTGAACTTTCAGCGTACAATGAAACCTTCGCAATTTTGCAATTCGTATGCTGAACGTAGACCTTCACTGCCATTCAAACGTGTCCGACGGTGTGCTGCCCCCGGCGGCGGTCGCCGAGTATGCCCGCAAGGCGGGCGTCGATGTCTGGGCCCTGACCGACCATGATGAGGTGAGTGGCGTTGCCACCGCCCGTGCGGCGGCGCAGCTGCAGGGCATGCGATTTGTCTCGGGCGTGGAGATTTCCATCACCTGGGCCAATGAGACGGTGCATATCGTCGGCCTGCAGATCGATGAGAACAACCCGGCCTTGGTCCAGGGGCTGGAGGATACCCGCTCGGGGCGCGACAACCGTGGCCGCGAGATCGGGCGCCAATTGGAGCTGGCCGGCATTCCCGGTGCTTACGAGGGCGCGTTGAATTATGTCGATAATCCGTCGCTGATGTCGCGCACCCACTTTGCCCGTTTTTTGGTGGAGCAGGGCTTGTGCGGTTCGGTGCCGGAAGTGTTCCGCAAATACCTGTCGCCCGGTAAGCCGGGCTATGTGGAGCACCGCTGGGCGACGCTGCAGGATGCGGTGGGCTGGATTACCGGCGCGGGCGGTATCGCGGTGATCGCGCACCCGGGGCGGTACAAGTTCACGCCGCTGCAGGAGGGCGTGCTGTTTGATGAATTCAAGCAGTTGGGTGGCACGGCAATCGAGGTGGTGACGGGGTCGCATACGCCGGACCAGTATCCGAAATATGCCAACCTGGCGAACAGCTACGGCTTTTTGGCCTCGCGCGGGACGGATTTTCATGCGCCGGGCGAGGCGCGGGTGGATTTCCGCCTGCTGCCGCAGTTGCCGGGGAATGTGACGCCGGTTTGGCACGACTGGTTCTGAGGATCGCTAAGGGCTGCGCTTAAAACCGGGAAACCGGGAAACCAGGGTCCGACCCTCAGGGTCGTACCCTGGTTTCCCGGTTTCCCGGTTGCCCGGTTGCCCGGTTTCAACGGCTTCCCTTGAATTCCCCTACCGCCAACCCCAGTTTACGTGGCGTCAGAATGTCGGAGGAATCGCCCCATGAAACGCATCATCCTGTTCCTCGCCACCAACCTGGCAGTCGTGCTGGTGGTGTCGATAGTGTTGTCCATCCTGGGCATCGGCCGCCCCGGCTCCGGCACCAGCATGGCCGGACTGCTGGCATTTTCCGCCGTGGTCGGCTTCGCCGGCTCCATCATCTCGCTGTTGATGTCGAAACCGATGGCCAAATGGTCAACCGGCGCGCACGTCATTGAGCAGCCTTCCACCGCCACCGAGCAATGGCTGGTCGGCACCGTGCATGCCCTGGCCGACCGCGCCGGCATTGGCCGTCCGGAAGTGGCGATCTACGAGGGCGCGCCCAACGCCTTTGCCACCGGCGCCTTCAAGAACGACGCCCTGGTGGCCGTCTCCAGCGGCCTGCTGCAGTCAATGAACAAGGAAGAAGTCGAGGCCGTGCTGGGTCACGAAGTGGCCCACATCGCCAACGGCGACATGGTGACGCTGACCCTGATCCAGGGCGTGGTGAATACCTTTGTGGTGTTCCTGGCCCGCATCGTCGGCGGTATCGTCGACAATATGCTGAACAAGGGCGAGCAGCGCAGCGGCCCCGGCATCGGCTATATGGCCACCGTGTTCGTATGCGAGCTGGTGTTCGGCCTGGTGGCCTCCATGATCGTGGCCTGGTTCTCGCGCCAGCGCGAATTCCGCGCCGACGAAGGCTCGGCCCGCCTGCTGGGCTCGACGGTGCCGATGCAGCAGGCGCTGGCGCGCCTGGGCGGTTTGCAGCCGGGCGCGCTGCCGCAGGACATGGCGGCCTCCGGTATTACTTCGCCCAGCGGCTGGGCTGCGCTATTCTCCAGCCATCCACCCATCGAAGAACGCATCGCTGCCTTGCAGCAGTTGCGCTAAAACATGACACAATTTTTCCAGGTCCATCCCGACAATCCACAGCTGCGGCTGATCAAACAGGCGGCGCAAATCATCCACGGCGGCGGCATCGTGGCGCTGCCGACAGATTCCTGCTACGCCCTGGTGTGCCACCTGGACGACAAGGCGGCCGTCGAGAAGCTGCGCCGCATCCGCGGCATCGACGAGCGCCACCACCTGACTTTGCTGTGCCGCGACCTGAGCGAGATCAGCACCTATGCCCGGGTCGACAACAAGCAGTTCCGCCTGCTGAAGGCGGTGACGCCGGGGCCTTACACCTTCATCCTGGAGGCGACGCGCGAAGTGCCGCGCCGCCTGTCCCACCCCTCGCGCAAGACCATCGGCCTGCGCGTGCCGCAGAACCCCATCACCGAACTGCTGCTGGCCGAGCTGGGCCAGCCGCTGTTGGGCACCACCCTGATCCTGCCCGGCGACGAGGAGCCGCTGACCGACCCCGACATGGTGCTGGAGCGCCTGTGCAAGCAGGTCGAACTGGTGATTGACGGCGGCGCCTGCAGTCTGGAACCGACCACCGTGGTTGACCTGACCGGCGCCGAGCCGGAACTGGTGCGCGCCGGCCGTGGCGACCCCGCCGCGCTCGGCCTCTGACACTGTTTCCCACCTTCCGCACCGCCTGGCCGGCCACTGCGCCGGCTGGCGGCAGGGCTGTCGTGCCCCTCTGATAGAATCCGATTTATGAATGATTTTGACACCGTTATCCGCAACATCGCGGTCTACGCGATTCCCGTCCTGTTTGCTATCTCCCTGCACGAGGCGGCTCACGGCTACGCCGCCCGCTATTTCGGCGACAACACGGCCGAAAAATTGGGCCGGTTGACCGCCAATCCGATGCGGCATATCGATTTGTTTGGCACGATTATCCTGCCGATCCTGCTGTTGCTGTCGCCATTGAATATGGCATTTGGCTACGCAAAGCCGGTCCCGGTCGACTTCAACCGCCTGCGCAATCCCAAAAAGCAAATGGGCTTTGTGGCCGCAGCGGGCCCGGCCGCGAATTTCGCGATGGGGCTGGGATGGATGTTGCTGCTCGTGTTGATGATCAATTTCGGCGTGAGGGAGCGCTTCCCGATCGAAGTGTGCAAAGCCGGTGTGATTGCCAATGCCGTCATGTGCGCCTTTAACCTGATCCCGATTCCGCCGCTGGACGGCGGCCGTATCGTGACCTCGCTGCTGCCGCGTGATTTAGCCGTGAAATTTGCGAGCATCGAACGCCTGGGCCCATTCATTTTTATCGGCATTATCTTGCTGATGAACACCGGCCCGTTCCGTGCGTTCGTGGGTTCCCTGGTGGGCTTTGTCATGATGCTGATCGAGTTGCCATTCCTTCCCTTCCTGAACTAACGCCATGTACCCTGACCGCGTAGTCTCCGGCATGCGCCCGACGGGCAGCATGCACCTTGGCCACTACCACGGAGCCCTGCGCAACTGGATCCGGATGCAGGCCGAGCAGCCCTGCCTGTTCTTCGTGGCCGACTGGCACGCCCTGACCACGCATTACGACGACCCGTCCATCATCGAAAAATCCACCTGGGACATGCTGGTGGATTGGCTGGCGGCGGGCGTCGACCCGACCCAGGCTACCTTGTTCATCCAGTCCAAAGTGCCGGAGCACGCCGAGCTGCACCTGCTGCTGTCGATGGCCACCCCGCTGGGCTGGCTGGAACGGGTGCCGACCTACAAGGACCAGATCGACAACCTGGCCAACAAGGACCTGCAAACCTACGGCTTCCTCGGCTACCCGCTGCTGCAGGCGGCAGACGTGCTGATCTACCGCGCCAGCGAAGTGCCGGTGGGCGACGACCAGGTGCCGCACGTGGAAATGATGCGCGAAATCGCGCGCCGCTTTAACCACCTATACGGCAAGGAAAAGGGCTTCGAGGAAAAGGCGCAGGACGCCGTGAAAAAGCTGGGCAGCAAACGCGCCAGGCTGTACCACGAACTGCGCACCGCCTACCAGCAGGAGGGCGACGGCGCCGCCCTGGAGCAGGCCAAAGCCATGCTGGACGACGCCCACAACCTGTCGATGATCGACCGCGAGCGCCTGTTCGGCTACCTGGAAGGCGCGCGCAAACTGATCCTGGTGGAGCCGCAAGCCCGCCTGACCGCCGCCGCGCGCCTGCCGGGGCTGGACGGCCGCAAGATGTCCAAGAGCTACGGCAACGCGATCGCCCTGCGCGAGGACAAGGACGTGTTGACCAAGAAAGTGCGCACCATGCCGACCGACCCGGCGCGCGTGCGCCGCAGTGACGCCGGCGACCCGGAGCGCTGCCCGGTCTGGCAATTCCACGTGGTCTACTCGGACCAGCCGACCCGGGACTGGGTGCAGCAGGGCTGCAAGTCGGCCGGAATCGGCTGCATTGAATGCAAGCAGCCGGTGATCGACGCCATCATCAAAGAACAGGAGCCGATGCATGAGCGCGCCCAGCCTTACCTGGACGATCCGTCCCTGGTGCGCGCCATCGTGGCGGACGGCAACGAAGCCGCCCGCAAGCTGGCACAGGAAACAATGCGCGACGTGCGCGAAGCAATGGGATTGAGTTATGGCTGATGTATTGAATCCACCCTCGCCATGGGTAGAACGGTTCGCCCCGCTGGTGCCGGGCGGTGAAGTGCTGGACCTGGCGTGCGGCAGCGGCCGCCATGCGCGCCACCTGGCTGCCCTCGGCCATGCCGTGGTGGCGGTGGATCACGATCCGGCGGCCCTGGCCGCCAGTGCCGGCGACGGCATTGTGACCAGCCAGATCGACCTGGAAGAAGAGGGCGCCTGCTGGCCCTTCGGCCCGGCGCGCTTTGCCGGCATCATCGTCACCAACTACCTGCACCGCCCGCTGCTGGCCGACATGCTGGGCAGCCTGGCGCCGAACGGCATGCTGATTTACGAGACGTTCGCCGACGGCAATGCCGCCTTCGGCAAGCCATCCAATCCCGATTTCCTGCTGCAAGCGGGCGAATTGCTGGAATTGGCTAGAATGCAGGGCCTGCGTGTCATCGCATTCGAGGATGGCGTCGTTAATACACCGAAACCCGCCATGGTGCAGCGCATTTGCGCCGTGAAAGAGGAGTTTCCAAGGGAGGCGGCGCTGTTGCCGTCATTTTGAGCGTCCAAAATGCACCACGCGCGCAGGGGATGCTCTACAATCGTCGTTTTAAATCTTTTTGCAATTGGTTTCCTATGATTAAGGGTAGCATTGTAGCAATCGTAACCCCGATGCATGCGGACGGCTCCCTGGATTATCCAGGCCTGAACGCATTGATCGACTGGCACATTGCCGAAGGTACGGATGCCATCGTCATCGTCGGCACCACCGGTGAATCCGCGACCGTCAGCGTGGCCGAGCATTGCGAGCTGATCAAGGCTGCCGTGGACCGCGTTGCGGGCCGCATTCCGGTGATCGCCGGTTCCGGCGGCAACTCCACCGCAGAAGCCATTGAGCTGACCCGCTTCGCCAAGAACGCCGGCGCCTCGGCTTCGCTGCAAGTGGTGCCTTACTACAACCGTCCAACCCAGGAAGGCATGTACCAGCACTTCAAGGCCATCGCCGAAGCGGTGGACCTGCCGGTGATCCTGTACAACGTGCCGGGCCGCACCGTGGCCGACATGAGCAACGACACCATCCTGCGCCTGGCGGCCATCAAGAACATCATCGGCGTGAAAGACGCTACCGGCAATATCGCGCGCGGCTACGACCTGCTGCGCCGCGCGCCGTCCGATTTCGCCGTGTACTCGGGCGACGATCCGACCGCGATCGCCCTGATGATGGCCGGCGGCAAAGGCAATATCTCGGTGACCGCCAACGTGGCGCCACGCCTGATGCACGAGCTGTGCGCTGCGGCGATGGCCGGCGACGGCGCCAAGGCCACCGCCATCAATAACAAACTCTTCCCCCTGCACCAGAACCTGTTCATTGAACCGAATCCGGTGCCGGTCAAATGGGCGCTGGCGGAAATGGGCAAGATGCCAGCTGGCATCCGCCTGCCACTGGTACCACTGGCAGAGCAGTATCACGAGACCGTCCGCGCAGCCCTGCGCGATGGCGGCCTGCTGAACTAATCTTCTTCTTCACATGACTATTCGCAAGATCGTATCCCAGACCCCGCAGCGCGGGCTCGTCGTTGGCGCCCTGATGCTGAGCCTGACCGGCTGCGGCATGGTGCAGTCCGTAGTCGGCGATACCAAGGTTGATTACAAATCGGCCAAGAAGGCCAGCACCCTGGACGTGCCGCCCGACCTGACCCAACTGTCGAAAGACAACCGCTACGCGTTGCCAAGCAACGACCGCGGCGTGGCAACCGCCTCCGGCTACCAGGCCACCCGTGGCGGCGCCGCTGCCAATGCGACGCCGGTGAGCAGCAATGAAGTGGCCAGCACCGGCAATAGCGCGGTGAAGGTGGAGCGTTCCGGCAACCAGCGTTGGCTGGTGGTGCAGCAGACCCCGGAAGCCCTGTGGCCGGAATTGAAGGCGTTCTGGGAAGAGTCGGGCTTCACCCTGGCCGTGGACAATGCCACCGCCGGCGTGATGGAAACCGAATGGAATGAAAACCGCGCCAAGATCCCGCAGGACTTCATTCGCAATACCCTGGGCAAAGTGTTCGACGGCCTGTATTCGAGCGGCGAGCGCGACAAGTACCGCACCCGCCTCGAACGCAACGCCAACGGCGGAACCGAGATTTACATCAGCCACCGCGGCACCCAGGAGGTGACCACCGGCGCGCAGAACGAGTCGACCATGTGGGCCAACCGTAACAGCGACCCGAGCCTGGAAGCCATCTTCCTGGCCAAGCTGATGACCCGGTTGGGCGGCACCGCCGACGAAGCGACGGCGCGCACCTCGGTTGACAATGCTGCCGTCCAGGCGCAGCACGCCACCATCGTTGGCGAAGGTTCCGGCCGCTTCATCAAGACCGACGAAGGCTTCGACCGCACCTGGCGCCGCGTTGGCCTGGCGCTGGACCGCGCCGGCTTCACCGTGGAAGACCGCGACCGCGTGCAAGGTATTTACTACGTGCGCTTCGTGAACGATGCGGTGGACACGCGTGGCTGGCTGAGCAAGCTGTTCAGCTCCGGCCCATCCGAGAAAGACAAGGAAGCGCAGCGCTACAATATCTCCGTGCGTTCCGATTCGGTCAACAGCACCCAGGTATCGGTATGGACCAGCAAGAATACCCCGGAAGATACTCCAGTGGGCGAGAAGATCCTGAAGCTGCTGCACGAGCAACTCAAATAAGGGGAATCCTTAGTTGAAAAGAAAGCCGGCATTCGCCGGCTTTTTTATTGGGGAATTAAATCGGGGTCAGGTCTGACATTCGGACAAATTGCTGCGCAATTTGACCGAATGACAGACCTGACCCCGCTTAAGGCGAAAAAAAACCGGCCCGAAGGCCGGTTTTCTTTTCCCTGCGAAGGAATTACTTAGCAGCGGAAGCAGCGGATGCAGCAGCCGAAGCGGCGGATGCAGCTGCGGAAGCAGCAGCAGCAGCGTCGGTAGCAGCGGAAGCGGCAGCAGCAGCAGCGTCAGCAGCTGGAGCAGCAACTGGAGCAGCAGCGTCAGCAGCTGGAGCAGCAACTGCAGGAGCAGCAGCTTCTGGGGTAGCTACTGGAGCTGGAGCTTCTTCTTTCTTGGAGCAAGCGGCCAGGGCAACAGCCAGCAGGGAGGCGATCAGCAGGGATTTTTTCATTTGTTTTC
The DNA here is from genome assembly GCA_046523935.1 of Massilia sp. SR12. Lineage (GTDB taxonomy): Bacteria > Pseudomonadota > Gammaproteobacteria > Burkholderiales > Burkholderiaceae_D > Rugamonas. The sequence continues at coordinate 5,945,790 of CP159586.1, forward strand.
CTTAATTAACTCAACAAAAATTAAACAATGTTGCGATGAATAATTACCGGTAATTATCGCTCGGTGTTTCGTCGGCCTTTCCAACCTTCAGAAAAAGGTCGACCAGACACGGAAACACACCGGATATTATAGCGTTTTCTGCTGCGTCGCAATAGCCAATCGGTCTGTTTACACAACTATTTTGCGGATTCGCAATGTTTTTTTACAGAGTCGTTCTGCCTGCAACTGCAGCCATTACCGTCATACCTCGAACAGCCGTATTTTACAGTGTCCTGGCCTATAATCCAGTCGTGCCTGCTTTCAGGCCCGGCTGCGTTTCAGCCCAGATAGCTTCATAACGCTCCAAGCTGGTTTGGGTTGACAACGGATCATCGAAATTTGCTTCTCCACGGAAATGGTCCGAGTGGAAGCGGCGCACGATATGCGTGCCGTCCGCCACGCAAAACGAGTCGGTCAGGGTGTGGATGCTGCGCGAGGTCAGGCGGCACTCGATCTGGTGGCCGTAATCTTCCAGCAGGGTGAGGAAGCGCGGCTCGTGACGCTCGAGATGAGCGTTGCTGTGGGCTACCAGTTGCAGGCGGCCCTGGTGCTGCAGGAAGCGGCGCAGCAGGGCATCGGTGCCGGTATGGCCGAGTTGCCACCAGGCGTAATCCGGATCGAAACACTGCAGCGTCAGGCGGGCTTTGGAGAAACAGTCCAGCAACAGGGACTGGAATGCACTTCGGCTGTCAAATGGCTGCTTCTCCATGCTACCTCTCCTTATTTGTTCAATTCGAGCCAGCCGTCGGTGTACCAGGCGTACAGCGCCTCCAGCACGTCCTCGGAAGCGCCCGCCACGGCGGCGCCATCCAGGCCGCGCGTGTTGGCCAGGGTTTCCAGGGCGGTTTTGTCGGCCTTGTTCATGGCAAAGGATTCGCCATTGATGAAGACGTTCTTGCCGCGATACAGCATTTGCGTCTTGCGCGACAGGAGCACGCCTTTTTTCTCGGCGGCCTGCTGGAATTTGCCGGCGGTCAGCGGCTTTTCCAGCGGCTGGAAGAAGACATTATGTTTTGGCTCGGACAGGTATTCGCCCAGGAAAATGGCAAAATCATCTTCGGTGAAGCTGACCTTGTTCAATTCGTCGGCCAGTTTGCCCAGCATCTCTTTCGGAATCTCGGCCGGCTTATTGGTCGGCTCCAGCTCCGGGTCGGCGTAGCGGCCGGGCAGGTCGATGGAATCGGCCATGAATTGCAGGAAGGCTTCGCCCAGTTCCTGGTAGGACGGCGAGCGGAAACCGATCGAATAGGTCTGGCAGTCGCCGATCGCTTCGCCATCGTGGGCGTAGTGCGGCGGCAGGTAGAGCATGTCGCCCGGTTCCAGTACGAATTCCTCGGTGGCCTTGAATTTCTTCAGGATCTTCAGCGGCAGGCCCTCGATCAGGGTCAGGTCCTTTTGCGCGCTGATTTTCCAGCGGCGCTGGCCTTGCGCCTGCAGCAGGAAGACATCGTAGGAGTCGAAGTGCGGGCCGACGCCGCCGCCATCGGTGGCGAAACTGACCATCAGGTCGTCCAGGCGGGCGTCGGGCAGGAAGCGGAACTGGCGCAGCAGTTCGTCGGCCTTGTCATCCTGCAGGTTGACACCTTGCACCAGCATGGTCCATTCGCGCTCGCTGCGCGAGGGCAGCTCTTTGAGCGGGCCGTGCTGCAGGTCCCAGCTATCGCCCTGCTTGGTGACCAGACGGCTTTCCACATAATCCTTGGTGGCCAGTTCCGCCAGTTGATCAAAAGGCAGCAAGGGCTTGAAGCCGGGCACTGCCTGGCGGATCAAAAGCGGCTTTTTGTGCCAGTAGTCGCGCAGGAATTGCGCCGGCGTGATGTCGCCGAGAAGGGTCAGTTTTTTCATGGGGAGGATTATAGCAAGCGGTATAATCGCACCAGCTTAGAAAAGAAAGGAAGCTCAATGAAGATCGCCAAGAATACCGTTGTGACGGTGGAGTACAAACTGTCCGACGCGCAAAACAATCTGATCGAAGACGGTCGCCAGCCGATGGTGTACCTGCACGGTGGCTATGAAAACACCCTGCCGAAGATTGAAGAAGAGCTTGATGGCAAAGAAACCGGCTACGCCTCCACCATCCAGATCGAACCGGAAGACGCCTTTGGCGATTACGACCCGAACCTGCTGAAAGTGGAAGAGCGCGCCCGCCTGCCGGAGCCACTGGAAATCGGCATGCAATTCGAAGGCCTGCCAGAGGGCGGCGACGATGAAGACGCCACTATCTTCACCGTGACCGAGATCGCGGACGACAAGGTGGTGCTCGATGGTAACCACCCGCTGGCCGGCATGGCCCTGCGCTTCGAACTGAAAGTGGTGGAAGTGCGCGCCGCGACCGAAGAAGAAATCGCCCACGAACACGTGCACGGCCCGCACGGCCACCATCATCAGGATGAAGATGATGAAGGCGATGAGGGCGACCACTTCCGCACCCACCCGATTCACTAAAAACGACATCGGATCTAAAAAACCCCGCTCAAAGCGGGGTTTTTGTTTTGGCGGGTGCATACTATTTCCAGTATTGCTATTGGCGTGACTAGCAGTAAGGAATATATTTCGTCTATGAAAATTTTATTTCCATAGGACAATGAGAAAAAACCTTCCCGCAACGGCTGTCGAGTTCCAAATGGAGGATGGGCGTCCCATCGTTTCCAAGACCGATCTCAAGGGCAAAATCACTTACGTCAACCCTTACTTCATCGAGGTCAGCGGCTACACAGCCGAGGAACTGATGGGCGCGCCGCACAACCTGGTGCGCCACCCCGACATGCCGCAGCAGGCCTTTGCCGACCTGTGGGAGTGCCTGAGGGCCGGCATGCCCTGGACCGGCATGGTCAAGAATCGCCGCAAGAACGGCGATTTCTATTGGGTCATCGCCAACGTTACACCGGTATTCGAGAATGGGCGCGCGACCGGTTATATGTCGGTGCGCAGCAAACCGACGCGGGCCCAGGTGGCGGCCGCCGACAGCTTGTACCGCGCCATTAATTCCGGCGCGGCGCAGGGCATCGTGATCCGCGAGGGGCAGGCGGTGCCCTCCGGCTGGCGCGGCCGCCTGCAGGCGCTGGGCAACCTTTCCCTGCATGCGCGCCTGCTAGCGCTGGGCGCCATTGGCAGCACCTTGTTTGTCGGCCTGGGGACGGCCGCCGCCAGCCTGGCCCCGGCCGCCGCCGCGCCATGGCTGCTGCTGGCGGCCGGCGTGGGCGTGGCCTTCAGCACCGGCGGCGCCTGGATGCTGCACCAGGCCATCGTGGCGCCGCTGCGGGAAGCGACGCGGGCTGCGCGCGCACTGGCGGGCGGCGACCTGACCGGCGCCATCAGCGCCCGCCGCGGCGACGATATGGGGCACTTGCTGCGCGCGCTGCAACAGATGAATGTCAACCTGCTGGCCATGATCGGCGACGTGCGGGCCAATGTGGAAGCCATGAACGGCGTTACGCGCGAGATCGCGGCCGGCAACCAGAACCTGTCGGCGCGCACCGAGGCGCAGGCGTCCAGCCTGGAGCAAACCGCTTCCAGCATGGAGCAGTTCTCGTCCACCGTGCAGCAGAATGCCGACAGCGCGCAGCAGGCCAACCAGTTGGTGCAGGGCACGGCGGATGTGGCCCAGCGCGGCGGCGGCGCCGTGGCCAGCGTGGGCGCCACCATGGGCGATATCAGCAATTCGGCGCATAAGATCGTCGACATCATCGGCATGATCGACAGCATCGCGTTCCAGACCAATATCCTGGCGCTGAATGCCGCCGTGGAGGCGGCGCGCGCCGGCGAGCAGGGGCGCGGCTTTGCCGTAGTGGCGTCGGAGGTGCGTCACCTGGCGCAGCGTTCGGCAGCGGCGGCCAAGGATATCAAGTCGCTGATCGACGATTCGGTGCGCCAGGTGGAGCGCGGCGGCGCGCTGGTGGGCGAGGCCGGCCAGACCATGGAGGAGATCATCGCTTCGGTGCGGAACGTGTCGCGCATCATGAACGAGATCGAACTGGCCAGCCGTGAACAGAGCATCGGCATCGGCCAGGTCAACCAGGCCATCGGCGACATGGACCAGGGCACGCAGCAGAATGCGGCCCTGGTGGAAGAGGCTGCAGCGGCGGCCGAAAGCTTGCACCAGCAGGCGGGCCAACTGGCGCAGGCCATGAGTGTGTTCCACTTGCCGCGGCGCGGCTGATCAGTCGGCGCCGAGCGTGAACAGGGCGGCGCTGCCGGGGATCACGCGCAGCGCGCTCCATTCGGCGCCCAGCGCCAGGTGGCCGATATTCTTGTGCCACTCGATGGCTGCGGCGGCCTTGTCCTGCTTGCGGGTATCGACCAGCAGCAACTGGCCGGGATATTTGTCGGCCAGCGAACGCACCAGGCGCCGCGTTTCGGTAAAGCCGTCCTTGTTTTGCGCCAGGCGGGCGAAGAAGCCTTGTTCGACGTGGGCGCCGATATCGCCTTCCATCAGCAGCACCATGCCGGGCAGCTTCTTGCGCTTGGCCAGCAGGAAGGCGCGCTGCAGCCAGGCGCGGTTGGCCACCATGCGGTCTTCGTATTCGCTGTTGCGGCCCGCTTCGCTCAGGTAGTGGTTGTTCTTTGCCGGCACATTGAGGGTGACGAACAGGATGTTCTCGTGTTCCCAGTAGGCGTTTTCGGCGTAGTCGCGGAATTTGGCGATGGCCGACTGGCGGTTCAGGACCAGCTTGCCCTTGCCCAGCGCTTCCGGTGCGGCGAAGAACAGCTCGCGGATGCGGTTCAGGCGTTCGCTGGCGTTGCTCTTGCCGTTCGAGTTGCGGCACTCGGTCCAGTCGCTGCCGGCCGGCAGCAGCACCAACGGGCGTGCGGCGCTGTCCATCAGTTCGCGCCGCTCGGCATACAGGCGGTCGCTGCACGGCTCCCTGGCGCCCTTGATGCCGGTGGCGATGATGAAGGCCGGCTCGGCCTGGCCGGCTTCGGCCAGCAGGCGGCGCAACGTGGCGTCGGCGCCGGCCGGGCCGCCTGCAGCAGGGTCCGGCGCGGCGCCGTCAGCCGGCGTGGCGCTGCCCTGGCCATTGCGGAAGCTGTGGCCCAGCAGGGCGACGCTGAATTCGCCCTTGCGCGCGGCCTTGTCCTGGCGCGCCTGGGCCGGCGCGGCGGCGCCCATCGCCAGCAGGACGGCGGCCAGCAGCGCGCCAGCGGCGCGGTGCGGCAAGGCTGGGCGCGCGGCGGCGGGGATCATGCCTTGGCCAGGCGCTTCAGCTGGTACAACTGCTCCAGCGCTTCGCGCGGGGTCATCGCGTCCGGATCGATCTCGTCCAGCGCAGCCAGCACTTCCCCTGCGCGCGGGTCGGCGGCGACGGCTGCTGGCGCTTGCGCCTCGTCGTCATTGGCGTCCGCCACTGGCGCCGCGAACAGGTCCAGCTGCGGCGTGGCGTCCAGCGCCTGCGCTTCCAGGCGCGCCAGGTGCTTGCGCGCGGCCTTGATCACCGGCTGCGGCACGCCTGCCAACTGGGCCACCTGCAAGCCGTAGCTTTGCGAAGCCGGGCCGTTCTGCACCGCATGCAGGAACACGATCGAATCCTTGTGCTCCACCGCCGACAGGTGCACGTTGGCAGCGGTCGGATGCGCCTCCGGCAACTGGGTCAGCTCGAAGTAGTGGGTGGCGAACAGGGTGAAGCTGCGGCTGGTTTCGATCAGGTGGCGCGCGATGGCCCAAGCCAGCGCCAGGCCGTCGAAGGTCGAGGTGCCACGCCCGATTTCATCCATCAGCACCAGCGAATGCTCGCTGGCGCCGTTCAGGATGCTGGCCGCCTCGGTCATCTCCACCATGAAGGTGGAGCGGCCGCCGGCCAGGTCGTCGGTGGCGCCGATGCGGGTGAAGACGCGGTCGATCGGGCCGATGGTGGCGCTGGTGGCCGGCACGTAGCTGCCGATATAGGCCAGCAGGGTAATCAGGGCGACCTGGCGCATATAGGTCGATTTACCGCCCATGTTGGGACCGGTGATCAGCAGCAGGCGGCGTTCGGCCTGGAATTTGCAGTCGTTGGCGATGAAGCGCTCGATCTGGTTTTCCACCACCGGGTGGCGGCCTTCCACGATGTGGATGCAAGGTTCGGCCACCAGTTGCGGCGCGCACCAGTTGTGGCGCAGCGCGTGCTCGGTCAGGGCGCACAGGGTATCGACCTGGGCCAGGGCCTGGGCGATCGATTGCAGGGCGCCGATGAAGGGCGCCAGCGCGGCCAGCAGCTCGTCGTACAGCATCTTCTCGCGCGCCAGGGCGCGGTCCTGTGCCGACAGCGCCTTGTCTTCGAAGGCCTTCAGTTCCGGCGTGATGTAGCGCTCGCAGTTCTTCAGGGTCTGGCGGCGGCGGTAATCGTCCGGCACCTTGTCGGCCTGGCCGTTGGTGACCTCGATGTAGAAGCCGTGCACGCGGTTGTATTCGACGCGCAGGTTGGCAATGCCGGTGCGCTCGCGCTCGCGCGTTTCCAGGTCGACCAGGTATTGGCCGGCGTTTTCCGACAGGCCGCGCAATTCATCCAGCTCGGCGTCGTAGCCGCGCGCGATCACGCCGCCGTCGCGCACCATGGTGGCCGGTTCCGGCATCACAGCGCGCACCAGCAGGCTAACGCAGTCCTGCGGCGAATGCAGGCCGTGGTGCAGGCGCGCCAGCAGGCCTTCGGCGTTGTCGTGGCTCAGGGCGCGCAGCATGGCGTGCTGCAGTTGCGGCAGTTGCTGCAGGCCGTCGCGCAGCGCCGACAGGTCGCGCGGGCGGGCCGACAGCAGGGCCACGCGGGTGGTGATGCGTTCAATGTCCGGCACCTGCGCCAGGTGGTAGGCCAAGGAGCCGGTGGTGTCGTGCTGCATCAGGGCGGCGATGGCGTCGTGCCGTGCGCGTGCCACCGACTGGTCGCGCTTGGCGTGGTGCAGCCAGTGGCGCAGCAGGCGCGAACCCATGGCGGTGCGGCAGTGGTCCAGCAGCGAGAACAGGGTCGGGGACTCCTGGCCGCGAATGGTTTCGGTCAGCTCCAGGTTGCGGCGGGTGGCGGCATCCAGGCCGATGTACTCGTTCTCGGTTTCGCAGGCCAGGCTCTTGACGTGCTGCAGGCCGCGGCCCTGGGTGTTTTGCGCATAGCGCAGCAGGGCGCCGGCGGCGCCGAAGGCCGCGCCCAGGCCTTCCGCGCCGAAGCCGGTCAGGGTGGCCACAGCCAACTGGTCGAGCAGGGCCTTGTGGCCGTGCACCACGTCGAAATGCCAGGCCGGCACGTTGGCCACGTGGCAGATCGTCACCTCGTCGAACATGTCGGCGTCGTCGCCGCGCAGGATTTCGGCCGGGGCGATGCGCTCCAGCTCCTGTTGCAGGCGCAGGTTGACCGTGCGCTGGTCGCCGGAGAACTCCATCAGGCGCAGCGCGCCGGAAGCGAGCGAGAGCCAGGCCAGGCCGCAGGTGAGGTGCTTGCGGTTGTTAATCATCGTCATCGCCAGCAGCGGGCGTTCCGATTTTTCCGGCAGCAGGTCGGAATCGGTCAGTGTGCCCGGGGTCACCACGCGCACCACCTTGCGTTCCACCGGGCCCTTGGCCAGGGCCGGGTCGCCGATCTGCTCGGCGATCGCGCACGATTCGCCCACCTTCACCAGCTTGGCCAGGTAGCCGTCCAGCGAGTGGAAGGGCACGCCGGCCATCTTGATCGGCACACCGTTCTGGCTGCCGCGCGCGGTCAGGGTAATGCCCAGCACGCGCGAGGCCTTCTCGGCGTCGTCGAAGAACAGTTCATAGAAGTCGCCCATGCGGTAGAACACCAGCATGGTCGGGTAATCGGCCTTGATGCGCAGGTATTGCTGCATCATCGGGGTGACTTTTTCGGCCGGGCTGTTCTTGACGGCGTCGGGATTGATTTCGGCTGGCAGGGTGGTCATCGGTACGTTTGGATCGGGCAGCGCGCCGCGCGCGCATAAACCTTGCATTTTACTCCACCCGGCGGTTGCGCCACACGCGCCATCGAGGTGTTGTCGTTTTGAACTAAAAATGGCGATTTTGCAATCAAAACTGGTGATTTCCCAATAATATCAATGAATTAACCTGATGCTGTTCGGCAACAAAGTGCGCCACTTAATTTGAATTTAACGTTAAACTTCTGTCAAATTGTGATTTTGCAAGAGTTTTTAGACTGAATGGGGAAGCATTGTGAGAAGAGCATCCATGGCCGGTTTCACCCTGATGGAACTGATGGTAACCATTGTCATTATCGGCATCCTGGCCGCTGTGGCCATGCCGGCCTATGCCGACTACGTGAAGCGTGGCCGCATCCCACCGGCCACCGCCGCGCTGTCGGAATTGCGCGCCAAGATGGAGCAGCATTTCCAGGACAACCGCAGCTATGCCGGCGCGTGTGCCGACAAGTCGGCCACCGAGCCGCCGAAGAACCTGGCCGATTTTGACGTCGCTTGCCAGATCGGCGCGGACGGCAACAGCTTTGTCCTGCGGGCCGAGGGCAAAGGCAAGATGGCTGGCTTTACCTACCGCATTGATGAGAAAAATGTGCGCAGTACGGTGACCGTGCCGGCCGGCTGGACCAAGTCGGATGAGTGCTGGGTGACCAATCGGGGCGGCAAGTGCTGATGCGCCGGCAGGCTGGGCTCGGCTTGATCGAGCTGATGGTCGGCGTCAGCATCATGGCCATCTTGCTGGCGGCGGGAACGCCATCTTTCCTGCGCTGGATGCAGGATGCGCAAAACCGCGCGGCCGCCGAATCGGTGCTGAACGGCCTGCAACTGGCGCGCATGGAATCCTTGCGCCGCAACGCGCAAGTGAACTTCAAGCTGACCGATAAGGACGGCAAGGTGGCGTGGAGCGTTGGCTGCAAGGTGCCGAACGCCGATTGCCCGGCCGAAATCCAGGTCCGCCAGCCGCGCGAGGGCGGCGAGGCGCCGCGCCTGGGCGTCAACAAGGACGTGCTGGCGCAACCGGTCGCGCCGGGCCATTTCGACGCGGCCATCGCGCCCGGCGCCGGCTTGCTGGACGGCGTCACCTTCAATTACCTGGGCCAGGCGCCGGGCGCCGGGAATGGCAACGACGTCACGCGCATCGACATCAGCAACCCGAATGTGGCCCAGGCGCGCCGCTATGTGATCGTCATCAGTGCCGGTGGCCAGGTGCGCATGTGCGATCCGGCCCTGGCGCTGGCCGCCGACCCCCAAGGCTGCAGTTAAGGAATCCACCATGAAGCAACTACCAATTGCTGGCAAACAGCAGGGCAGCGCCTTGATCGAAGCGATGGCCGCGATCGTGATTTTCTCGCTGGGCATCCTGGCCATGATCTGGCTGCAAGCGTCTGCGACGAGCCAGGCCAGCGACGCCAAGTACCGCCTGGAAGCCAGCTTTATCGCCAACCAGCTGATGGGCCAGATGTGGGTCAACCGCAATGTGCCGGACAAGTACGTAGGCAAGGACGTGGAAGTGCCCGGTCTGCCCGAAGGCAAGCGCACGGTGGTGCGCCAGGGGCCGCAGGTCACCATCACCGTCAGTTGGAAGGCGCCCGGTGAAAAAGTTACCCACCGTTACGAGACGGTGGGATTGATTAACTAAGGAATCCCATGCAACGTTTACAGAAAGGTTTCGGCCTGGTCGAGATCATGGTGGGCTTGCTAGTTGGCATGATCAGCATGGTCATTGTGCTGCAAGTGTTCCAGAACGCCGAAGGGCGCAAACGCAATGTGACCACGGGCGCCGACGCCCAGTCGAGTGGCGCCATCGCGCTGTACATGATCGAGAACGACGCCCGCATGGCAGGTTGGGGCATGTCGCCCAGCCAGTCGGCGGATTGCAAGAAGTTGTACTCCTACTGCGATGGCAGCCCGGCGTGCGGCGGCGTGGAAGGCCCGATCAACGGCCTGAATTTCGCGCCGCTGCTGCTGACCGATGGCGCCGACGGCGGCCCGGACACGGTGGCCGTGCAGTACTTTGCCGATCCGGAGAACGGCTCCTTCCAGATGCCCAGCAAGGTCAAGCTGTCGCGCTCCATGCCGCAGCCATCGGCGGTGATCGATGTCAATTCCGTCTCCGGCTGCGAGGAGGGTGACATGATCATGCTGCGCCAGCCGGGCATCTGCACCCTGGGCAATATCACAGAGCTCTTGGACCAGGGCGAGAAGCCGAAAATCCAGCACAATCCCGGCAAGAATGGCATGTTCAACCCGCCCGCCAGCTACCAGAACGATCACAACTGGCCAAAGTATGGGAAGGGCTCCAGTGTGACTTGCTTCAAGCCGACCGGTGTCAGCGCCACTTTCAGCAAGAGCTACGCGATTGACCTGGCCACACGCCGCCTGGAGCGCAGCGATAACGGCCAGGCGCCGGAGCTGGTGATGGCCGACATCCTGGACTTGCAGGCGCAATACGGCGTGGCCAACGCCGGCCAGCAGAACGTCACCGAGTGGGTCGATGCCGACGCCGCCCCCTGGAAATCGCCCGGCGCGAACGACTGGCCGCGCATCAAGGCCATCCGCGTGGTGGTGGTGGCACGCGCCAACCAGTACGAGCGCGCCAAGGATGACAGCGGCAAGTGCACCACCACCACCATGAAGGATGGCAAGGTGAAGGGCTGGCCGGAATGGACCACCTATAACGCTGAAAAATACCCGGCGGACTGGGGCTGCTATCGCTATCGCGTGTTCGAGACCGTGGTCCCGCTGCGCAACGTCATCTGGAGTGAAATATGAAACGCAAGCCGCGCCTGCCGCGCCGCCTGCAGGGCGGGGTGGTGCTGGTCATGACTCTGATCGTGCTGGTGGCGCTGACCCTGGCCAGCCTGGCCCTGGTGCGCTCGGTCGACACCTCGGCCCTGATCGCTGGCAACCTGGCCTTCAAGCAAAGCGCCGCCATCAGCGCCGATGCCGGCGTGGAGGCGGCCATCCTGTGGGTGCGATCGAACAGCGCCAGCCTGACCAACGACCAGCCCTCCAACGGCTACTACGCCACGCGCCAGGACAAGCTCGACCTGACCGGCAACGGGATGCCGGAAACGCCGGACGATGACTTGGACTGGAACGACGACGACGAGGTCAAGCAAATGCCCAAGGACGCGGTGGGCAACCAGGTGTCGTACGTGGTGCACCGCATGTGCAATAAACCCGGCCCGCTGGATGCCAGCACCTGCTCCACCGAAGAGTCGGAAGTGGAAGGCAACAGCGAGGGCGGCCGCCTGCAGATGGAGAACGACAAGCCAGGCGGCTGGCCCGTGGTGGCCAACCGCGGCCTGTACCGCATCACGGTGCGCGTCACCGGCCCGCGCTTTAACGTCGCCTACGCGCAAACCATTATTCAACAATAACCCCTGACATCCCCCTGAGATCCATGAGGCTATTTACCCATCACCTTCCGCTTGCCGCACTGTGCGGCGCCAGCTTGCTGCTGAGCGCCGTCACCCAGGCCGGCGATACCGACCTGGCCAACAAGCCGCTGGCGAACGCCACCACCAGCGCCGTCCTGCCCAACATCATGCTCGACCTGGATAATTCCGGCAGCATGGCCTGGGACTATATGCCCGACTATGTGCGCAAGCGTTCGGACCAGGAGTTCGAATATTTCTGCCGCGATACCAGCGGCGGCTCCAAGGCGGTGTGCGAACAGGGCGACCCTTTGTACTTCGCCAGCGCGTTCAACCGGGCCTACTACAATCCGGCGGTACGCTACCAGTGGCCGGTGAAGGCTGATGGCCAGCCCAAGGCCGACCCTCTGGGCAATACCAGTTATAGCACGCTGTCGGCCTGGAGCGCGGTACCGAGCGACGGCTACGACGTGCAAACCATTGATCAAACGTTCAATGAAACCGCGGCACAATCGACCAAACCTTGCAACAACAGTTGCGCGAAGCTGGCGCCGTCGGCCACCATCAACCTGACCAAAAAATACCCGGAGCGCAAATGGTGCGGCGGCAAGGTGAAAGAGTGCCGCCAGGCCGTGGTCAATGGCGACTATCTGTATCCCAACGCTACCTACGACGAGCTGTTGGTCACGTATGGCGCGCCTTATTATTACAATGCGAAAATCGAATGGTGCGATGGCACCGGCAGCAGCAAGAAATGCCAGCCGCGCCGCAGCAGCGGGTACAACAACCTGTTCCACAGCGGCTGGCAGCGGGTCGATATCCACCCGGACCGGAAAACCTATCCGCGCGCCATCACCCGCACCGATTGCCAGGGCAGTGATTGCACCTATGCCGAGGAGATGAGCAACTTCGCCATCTGGTATGCCTGGTACCGTACCCGCGCGCAGATGGCCAAGTCCTCCATCGGCCATGCTTTCGGCGAGGTGCGCGGCGTGCCCAAGTCCGGCGCCGCACTGAAAGCCGATCCCGACGACGCTACCTTCTTCCATGCCCGCATCGGCCTGACCACGATCAACACGACCCCGCAGAAGGTGCCGATCATCAACCTGGCGATCAAGGAATTTGAGGGCAAGCAGAAAGAGGACTTTTTCAAGGAGCTGTACGATATGGATCCGTCTGGCGGCACGCCCCTGCGCGAATCGCTGAATGAAGTGGGCAAGATGTATGCCGGCACCAGCACGGTGTACAAGGATCCGATCCAGTTCTCTTGCCAGCGCAATTTCGCCATCCTGGCCACTGACGGCTACTGGAACGGCGGCGATTCCGACGCCACCGTGAAAGACCTGGACGGCGTGAAAGGCGTGGCGCGTCCTTTCTATGCGCCGACCCCGACGAGCGAGACCAAGAAGACGTTGGCCGACGTGGCCTACCACTACTACGTCACCGACTTGCGCACGTCTGGCACGGTGAGCGAGAACAACGTCCCGAGCGGCGGCGGCGATGCCGCCTACGACGACGTGGCGACCCACCAGCACATGACCACCTTCACGCTCGGCCTGGGTGTGGACGGCACGCTCGGCTACACGCCCGACTACAAGACGACGAAGGGGGCCTACCTGGATATCCTGCAGGGCCCGACCAATTGGCCGTGGCCCAAGGAAAACGAGCAAACCACCATCGACGACCTGTGGCACGCCGCCGTGAATGGCCGCGGCATGTATTTCAGCGCCCAGGACCCGGTGGCGCTGGAAGACGGCATGCGCAAGGCGCTCGGCAGTATCGAGCGGGTCGATGGCAGCGGCGCCGCAGCGGCGACCTCCAACCTGCAGCCGGTAGCTGGCGACAATTACATCTACCTCGCCAACTACCGCACCGGGCTGTGGGACGGCGACTTGAGCCGGCGCAGCGTCAACCTCACCGATGGCGAGGTGGCCACCAAGGACGACTGGCGCGCCAGCGTCGAGCTGGCCAAGAAGGTCTTGCCGGATGGCACCGACACGCGCACCATCTGGACCTCGGATGACAACAACCTGCTGGTACCGTTCAAGGTGGTGAGCAGCGGGCCGGGCTTGAGCAAGGCGCAGAGTGACTTGTTCGTCAACAGCAAGTTGAGCCAGTACTCGGAGTGGAGCCCTGATCAAAAGGCCAAAGCCAGCGCCGAGACCATGGTCAACTACCTGCGCGGGCACGACCCCAAAGCGGGCACCACGGCCAGCACCCGCCTGTACCGCGAGCGTCTGAAACTGCTGGGCGACTTCGTGCACTCGCAGCCGGTGTACGTGAAGACGGCGCAGCACGATTTCAGCGACGAGGGCTATGCCGAGTACAAAACCGGCAGCGAAGGGCGCGACGGCATGGTCTACGCCGCCGCCAACGACGGCATGCTGCACGCTTTCGACGCGGTTACCGGCGCCGAGCGCTGGGCCTATATTCCGCCCATGCTGCTGCCGGAATTGTGGCGCCTGGCCGATGAGAACTATGGCGACCACCACCGCTACTACCTGGACGGCCCGCTGGCCGTGACCGACGCCAATATCGGCGGCTGGAAGAAGGTGCTGGTGGGCGCCATGGGCAAGGGCGGGCGCGGCTACTATGCGCTGGACATCAGCGAGCCGGACAAGCCGAAGGTGCTGTGGACGTTTACCGCCAAGAACAACGCCAACGTCGGCTTCAGCTATGGCACGCCGTACATCACCAAGCTCGACGGCAAGTGGGTGGTGCTGCTGACCTCCGGCTACAACAATGTGCCGAACCAGGGCGGCTTCGCCGGCGGCGACGGCAAGGGCTATGTCTTCGTGCTGGACCTGGCGACCGGCCAGCAGGATGGCAACGCGATCGCGACCGGTGCCGGCAGCGCGGACGACCCGAGCGGCCTGGCGCGCATGAACATCGTGGTGGAGGACTTCGCGTCCGAGAACATGGCGATCGGCGCCTATGGCGGCGACCTGCACGGCAACCTGTGGCGCTTCGACCTGAAAAACCGTAGCGCCAGCAAGCTGCTGGAACTGGGCCGCGACCTGCCGATCATGACCACGCCGGAAGTGGTCACCATCAACACCAAGCGTTCCGTGTTTGTCGGCACCGGCCGTTACCTCGGCACCGACGACCTGACCACCAGCGGCAAGAAGCAGGTCATCATCGGCGTGCGCGACAACGCCGACGACAAGGTGGTGCCGTTCCCGGGTAAGCTGAAAAAGCAGGCCATGACGGCGAACGTTGCCAATGGCGAGGTGGCCTCGCGCTCCAACGCCAACAAGGAAAAAGTGAGCTGGGTTGAGGATGGCGGCTGGTATGTCGAGCTGGAGGATGCCGGCGAGCGCGTCGCCGTCGATCCGCAGCTGTTCTTTGGCAACCTGCTGGTGTCGAGCGTGGTACCGACCGCCTCCGATTGCAGGGCGGGCGGCTACAGCTGGCTCTACCAGCTCGATTACAACACCGGCGGTTTCGTCATCGAGAACACGCCGGTGGGCATCAAGCAGTCGGCGCCGATCGTCGGTATGACCGTCAGCAAGCTGCCGAGCGGCACCCCGGTGATCCATGCCGTGACGGCGGACGGCATGCGCCCGCGCGTCAAGAACTTCAATATGCCGCCGCAGGGTACCAACGTGCCGGTCAAGCGCCTGCTGTGGCGTGGCCTTGGCAATTGAGCGTTCCCGGGCCGGCGCGCTGGCGCTGGCCGTATCGCTGCACCTGGCCGTCCTGGGCGGGGTGCTGGCGCCGCGCTACGAGCGCGTCGCCCCGGTCGTGGCCAGCGGCAGCGCGCCGCCGCTGCTGACGGTGCGCCTGCTGGCCGAGCGCGCCAGCGCGGCGCCGGCTGCGTTGCCGCCTTCCCCCCCATTGGAACGCCCGGCGCCGCCACCGCCCACCGTGCCGGTGCCGGCAGCGGCGCCGGACACGCCACCGCCGGAGTTCGAAGCGCCCACCCTGGCCGCCGGCATGGAAGGCATGCAAGTGCTGCTGGTGCCGGAGCTGGATACCGGCTACGTGCCGGTGCGCCTGTGGATCGGCGCCGACGGCGCGGTGGAGAAGGTTGAACTGGGCCCGCACCGCTACCAGGAAGCGGACGCCGAGCGCGTGCGCCAGGCCCTGCTGCAAGTGCGTTTCCACCCGGCGCGCCGCCACGGCAGCGCCGTTCCCGCCGAGCTGGCGCTCGACCTGCGCGTGGTCGGCAACTTCGACGCCTAGGCCCTGGCCGCTAGTGCCAGTTGACCACCCGGCC
Organism: Massilia sp. SR12; assembly: GCA_046523935.1. Taxonomy (GTDB): domain Bacteria; phylum Pseudomonadota; class Gammaproteobacteria; order Burkholderiales; family Burkholderiaceae_D; genus Rugamonas. Next base: position 5,961,318 of record CP159586.1, read on the forward strand.
GCGCTCCTGCGGCACCAATAACGACACATCGCCCGCCGCCACGGCACCGGCCGGATCGGCCAGAAAGCGCGACAAGCCCGCTTCGCCGCTGCGCGCCTGCACGCCGACCCAGGCGTCGCGCCAGGTGTGCTTGGCCGCGTACAGGGCGGCGTCGGCCAGGCGCTGCAGCGATTCCGGCGTCAGCGCGCTGGGCCGGCCCGGCATGCCGGGGAAGGCGGCAAAGCCGATCGAGACGGTCTTGCGCAGTACCTGGCCGCCCGGGATGGTGAATTCGTGGGCGGCGATGGCGCAGCGGATTTTCTCCGCCAGCGCCGGCGCGTCGGCGCGCTCGATGAAGCGCGCCAGCAGCAGGAATTCCTCGCCGCCCCAGCGCACGACATGGTCGGAGCTGCGCATGCACGCGCGCAGCACGGCGGCGCATTGCTGCAGCACGGCGTCGCCGGCGGCGTGGCCGTATTCATCGTTGACGCGCTTGAAGTGGTCCAGGTCGAGCATGAACAGCACCAGGTCGGCATGCGGCTCGGGCGGCACGCTGCGATGACGGCGCGCGGCCAGGTCGAAGTCGGCCTGGATGGTTTGCTCCAGGTAGCGCCGGTTGTGCAGGCCGGTCAGCGGGTCGGTCAGGCTGGCCTGCTCCAGGCGGCGCGAGGTGGCCTCCAGTTCGGCGGTGCGCTCCGACACCAGGCGCTCCAGTTGCGCGCCGCGCCGGCGCAACTGGTGCAGGCGCAGGCGGAACAGGCCGAACACGGCCAGGCCGCCCAGCAGCCACATGGCGCTGCGGAACCACAAGGTCTGGTAGAAGGCCGGCTGCACCTGCAACTGCAGGCGCCATTCCTGCGGGCTCCACTGGCCGCTGCGGTTGCTGGCCTGCACCCGCAGCTGGTAGTCGCCCGGCGGCAGGTGCGAGTACGCCGCCACGCGCTGGCGCGCATCGACATTGACCCAGCCGGCGTCGTAGCCTTCCAGCCGGTAGCGGTACTGCTGCAGTTCCGGCGCGCTGAAGTCGGGCGCGGCGAACTCCAGGCGCAGGTCGCGCTGGCCGGGCAGCAGGGTGCGCGCGGCCAGCATGCCGGCGCCGGGCTGTGCCACGCCGTCGATGCTGAGGGCGGTGGCGGTGACGGCGGGCTGGTAGTCCCAGCGCCGCAGCAGTTGCGGGCGCACGCGCAGCAAGCCTTCCGGCGAGCCGAATAGCAAATCGCCGTTGCCCATGCGGGCGCGGCTGGCGTAGTACAGGGTGCGGAATTCATTGCCGTCGGCGCGGTCGAAGCTGCGCCAGCGCCAACTCACGGGGTCAATGCGGATCCGGCTGCCGAGCCAGACCTGGCCCTGGGCGTCCTGCAGCAGCGACTCGGGCGGATGGGCCGGCAGTTTCAGGCGGTTCGACAGCACGTCGAAATGCGCCGTCTTGCCATCGAAGGTGCGCAGGATGGCGACGCCGGCCTGGGTCGCCAGCCAGAGTTGGCCGGCGCGGTCCACCATCAGGTCGGGCACCCAGTTGTCCGGCAGGCTGTCGAAGCGCGCCGGGTCGCGGTAGATGCGCTGCGCGCGCCCGCTGCGGGTGTCGAAGGCGTTGACGCCGTGGTTGGTGCCGACCCACAGCGTGCCGTCGGGCGTGAAGGCGAGCGACTCGACTTCGCGCCCGGACAGGCTGGCCGGGTCGGCCGGATCGTGGCGCCAGGCGCGGATGCTGCCATTGGCGCCGATGCGCGCCAGGCCTTGCTGGGCACCGATCCACAGGGCGCCGTCGGCGCCGAACAGCATTGCGCGGATCGGGCCGCCCGGCAGGCCCTGCGCGCTGCCCAGGCGCTGGAAGCCGGCCTGGCCGGGGCGCTGGCGGTGCAGGGTGCCGTCCAGGGTGGCCACCCACATGCTGCCGTCCGGCCCCTGCGCCAGGCAGGTGACGGCGCCGTCGGCCAGCGCGTCGGGGCGCTTGGCGTCGGGCCGGAAGCCGGCCACCAGCTTGCCCCCGGCATCCAGCACGTCGACCCCGTTGCCATTGGTGCCCAGCCACAGCCGGCCGTCGCCCGCCTCCAGCGCGCGCACGATGGCCGGGTGGCTCGGGCCTTGCGGGTTGGCCGGGCTGTGGCGCAGTTTAAGGAAGGCGCGGCTGGCCGGGTCGTGGCGCGCGATGCCGCCGCCCCAGGTGCCGGCCCAGGCCATGCCGGAGCGGTCCACCAGCAGGGCGCCGACGCGGTCGTTGCCGATGCTGGAGACGCCGGTGCTGTCGTGGCGCAGGCGTTCCAGCACGGCCAGGCTGGCGCCGTCCACCACGTCGATGCCCTGGCCGAAGGTGCCGAGCCAGATTTCGCCGGGCACCGGTTCGGCCATGCTGTAGACCCAGTAGTGGCCCAGGTTGGGCACGGTGCGCAGCTTGCCGCTGGCCGGGTCGTAGACGGCGGCCCCTTCGCGCGCGCTGGCGATCCAGATACGGCCCTGGCTGTCCTGCAGCAGGCGGGTGGCGTGGGCCGGGCCGATCGGCGTCGAGAAGCGCCCCTCGCCCAGCCAGCGCTGCAAGCCGGCCTGGCCCGCCACCCACAGGCGGCCGGCGCGGTCGAGCAGCACGGCGCGCAGTTGTTGGCCGGCCAGGTAATGGCGGAACTTGCCGCTGGCCGGGTCCAGCACCGACAGGCCGCCGTCGGTGGCCAGCCACAGGCTGCCGTCGGCCATTTCGGCCATGCTCTCCACGCGGTCGTTGGCCAGACTGTCGGCGCGTTGCGGATCATGGCGGTACTGGGTGAAGCGTTCGCTGCGCGGGTCGAAGGCCGACAGGCCGCTGCTGATGGTGCCGACCCACAGGCGGCCGTCGCGCGCCGCGTGCAGGGCGCGGATATAGCTGCCGCCCAGCGTTTGCGGGTCGCCGGCGCGGGCGCGAAAGACCTTGTAACCGTAGCCGTCGTAGCGCACCAGGCCGCCCTGGGTGCCGATCCACAGCAAGCCTTGCGCGTCCTGCGCCATGGCGGTGCTGAGGTGGGCCGGCACGTCGTCCGGCAGGGCCAGGCGGGCGAAGGACACCATGCCGGGCCGTTGTTGCGCGGATGCGATAGTGGCGCCGGCCAAGAAGCAGGCCAGCAGGGTGCCGCGCAGCAGCGAACGGGGTGCAAACATTGCTAGTGGGAACGTCAAATGGGGAGCTGGCATTATGCCATGCAGAGGTATCTCTGCTAGCATCATCCCAACAACGGGAGGCAGCATGCGCGCATGGTGGACGATCGGGGTGGCTGGCCTGGCGGCAGCGTCGCCGGCAGCGGCGCAGCAGGCGCAACAGCAGGCTGCGGCCGATCCGGCCGCGCTGCCGAGCGTGTTGGTGACGGCGCAACGGCGCTCCGAGCCGCTGCAGGAAGTGCCGTTCAACGTCTCCATCCTGCGCGGCGAGGCGCTCGATGTGCTGGCCGCCAGCGGGCGCGATTTGCGCTACCTGGCCGCGCGCCTGCCCAGCCTGCATGTGGAGTCCGATTTTGGCCGCTCCTTCCCGCGTTTCTACGTGCGCGGCCTGGGCAATACCGATTTCGACCTGAACGCGGCGCAGCCGGTCAGCGTGGTGTACGACGAGGTGGTGCAGGAAAGTCCGCTGCTGAAATCCTTCCCGCTATTCGACCTGCAGCAGGTGGAAGTGCTGCGTGGGCCGCAGGGCAGCCTGTTCGGCCGCAACGCGCCGGGCGGCGTGGTCAAGTTCGAGTCGGCGCGCCCGGTCTTCAAGCGCGAGGGGTATCTCAACGCCGGCTACGGCAAGGAGCGCCTGCGCAACCTGGATGGCGCCTTCAATACGCCACTGGGCGAGAGCCTGGCGCTGCGCGTGGCGTTGCAAAACCAGCAGCGCGCCAACCGCGTCTTCAACCACCGGCCCGAGGCCACCACCACCGAATTCGAGGGCTACCATGACAACGCGGCGCGCCTGCAGTTGTTGTACCAGCCCAGTCCCGCCTTCAGCGCGCTGTTGAATGGCCACGGGCGCCGCATGGGCGGGCGCGCTACGCTGTTCCGCGCCAACATCCTGCAAAAGGGCAGCAACGCCCTGGTGCCGGGTTTCGACTATGCCAGCCTGCCGACGGACGGCATGAACCACCAGTTCCTCAACACGCGCGGCGCCAGCCTGCGCCTGCGCTGGCAACTCGGCGCAAGCGGCCTTAGCCTGCATGCGATTTCAGCCTGGGAACGGGCGCGCTTTTACAGCCGCGCCGACGTCGACGCCGGCTACGGGTCGGTGGCCCATCCGCCCATGGGGCCGGGCCGCATCGCCTCGCCCTCGGAAACGGCGGACGCGCTGCCGGCGCACAAGCAACTGACCCAGGAACTGCGGCTGGAGTCCGACCCGGCGCGCTACTGGAGCTGGCTGGCCGGCTTGTACGGCTTCAGCGAAAAGATCCGCATCGACAGCTTCAGCTTCGACACCTTCAACGGCAACCGGCAGAACGCCTATGCCTGGCAGCGCCAGGACAGCCGCTCGGCCGCCGCCTTTGGCGCCGTGACCTGGCGCGCCCAGCCCGGCCTGCTGCTGCGCGCCGGCCTGCGCTACACCAGGGACCGCAAGGACTTCTTCGCCACGCGGCCGCAGCCGGCGCCGGGCGGACAGCCGATCGCCGGCCTGACGACCCAGCCGCGCGGCAACGACCTGAGCTGGGACCTGGGCGCGACGCAGGCGTTGACGCCCGACAGCCACGTGTATGCGCGCGTGGCGACCGGCTACCGCGCGCCGTCGATCCAGGGCCGCATCCTGTTCGGCAGCAGCATCAGCGTGGCGCGCGCGGAGCAGGCACTGAGCTGGGAGGCGGGCTGGAAGCATGAGTTCGCACAGCGCCGCCAGCGCCTGGGCCTGACGCTGTTCCGCTATACGGTGGACGATATGCAATTGACCGCCGGCAGCGGCACCGTCAACCAGAACCGCCTGGTGAACGCGGCCAGGGTGCGCGGGCAGGGCGTCGAATTTGAGTGGCTGGCGCGCCCCAGTAGCGCATGGACCGCCAGCCTGGGTGCCAGCTACAACGCCACGCGGATTCGCGACCCCGGCCTGTTCGTCATCCCTTGTGGCAATGGCTGCACGGTGCTCGACCCGCGCGGCACGGCGCCCAACAATGTCTTCGTCGACGGCAACCCGCTGCCACGCTCGCCGCGCTGGATCGCCAATGCCACGCTGCGCTACAGCCAGCCCTGGCGCAGCGGCGAACTGTACGCCTACAGCGACTGGGCCTATCGCGGCAAATACAACTTCTTCATTTACGAGGCGCTGGAATACAAGGCGCGCCCCCTGCTCGATGGCGGCCTGCGCCTGGGCTACCAGGACGGGCGCGACCGCTACGAGCTGGCCGCCTTTGTGCGCAATATCGGCAACAAGCTGGTGGCGGTGAACGCGATTGATTTCAACAACTTCACGGCGGTGGTCAACGAGCCGCGCACCTACGGCGTGCAGCTGAAACTCAGTTATTGAAATTTACTGATATTTGGCGGTCATACGCAACCACTGCGGGTCGTCGCGCATGCGTTTGACGATGGACGACAGCTTGTCGTACAGGTCGGTGCGTCCCAGCGGCACCAGGAAGCGGCGCTCGGTGGCGCGGCCCGGCAGGTCGACCAGGGTCAGGCTGCTGTGGAGCGCATGCAGGCGCACGAAATAGCGCGCCACCGATTCCGACACCGCCACGCAGTCGATGCGGCCGCGGCGCAGTTTCTCCAGGTTGATTTCCTCGCTCATGGCATCCTGCCGCAGCAAGCCGTGGCGCTGGATCCATTCGTCGATGCCGGGATAGACATAGCCCAGCGTGAGCCCGATGCTTTTACCATGCAAAGAGCCTGCCTCGTCGGGCTGCAAAGGATGCTCGGCGCGCGATACCAGCACAAAACGGTCCACCGCGAACGGCGTGGTCCACAGGTATTTCTTTTGCGCCACATCGTCAAACCACTGCGGCATCATGCCGATCACGATGCCGTCCAGCGAACCGTCTTCCAGGCGCATCTGCAAACGCTTGCGCGGCAAGTAGGCCAGGCGGAAGCTGGTGCCCTGCGGCGCCTGTTTGTTCAGATAGTCAATTGCTTCATGATAGATACCACGCGCGCCGTCGATGACCAGCGGCGCGAAATTGGCGCTGGTGTAGACCGTGATGGTATCCGCCCTGGCTACCTGTAGCAGCATGCAGAGTAGCAGCAGGGGCATAAGAAATTTCATACACGCACTATAGCAAAGCACTGGCACTTGCTTCATGAAAGTGAAATGCACCACGAGCAATTGTTTCGCGCGGGTGCAACAGATCTGGTGACGAAGAAAGAGATTTTCGTGATTAATTCTCACGAATTGTAACGCCGGGCAGTATTTCGGCATATGATCAAAACAAGGGGTAACGCGGTGCAAGCCTGCACCTTCGATTGATCTTCTCTCTGGGGAATCTGCCATGAATCCTACCTCGCTTCTCGGCCAGCTCAAGCTCGGCCACAAGTTCATGATTCTCGGCCTGATCGCAGCCTTATTGGCGATTATCCCGGCTTACCTCTATATGCATGAAGCGGGCAAAGTGCTGCAAGCCTACCAGGGCGAGCACGAAGGCCTGCCGGTGGTGGTGGACGGCTTGAAGGTCGTGCAATTCACCCAGCAGCATCGCGGCCTGTCGGCGCTGGTGCTGGGCGGGGTGCCGGCGGCGGCGGAGAAACGGCGCGCCAAGCAGGCCGAGGCCGATGCCGCTTACGACCGTCTGGAGAAGGCGGCCGCGACCCTGGGCGATAAAGCCATCATCGAAGCCTTCGGCGCCGCCAAACAGGAATGGCAGGCGCTGCGCAGCGGCGTGGCGGAGGGCAAGTTGACCGTGCCGCAAAGCTATGCCGGGCATACCGCCCTGGTGCCGAAACTGCTGAAGGTCAATGAACTGATCGGCGACGCTTATGGCCTGAGCCTGGATCCGGACAAGGACAGCTACCAGTTGATCCAGTCCATGTTCTACCAGCTACCGTGGCTGACCGAGGAAACGGGCAAAACGCGCGCCAAGGGTGCCGGCCTGCTGGCGAAGAAGGAAGCGACGGCGGAGGACCGCATGCAGCAAGCCTCCATCATGGCGCGTGTGTCGGACCGGCTGGACCAGACCATGACCGCCTTCGGCAAGGCAGCGCTGTCGAACCCCGAAATTGACGCCAAGCTGGGTGCGCAGATGCGTGCCGCCGGTGAGGCGGCGCGCAAGATTGTCGAGCTGGGGACCGAACAGATCGTCAAGGCCGACCCGCTGGCGTATTCCAGCGAAGAATGGGTGGCGCGCACCACGGCGGCCATCGATATGCAGTTCGCACTGAATGAAGCGGCGGCCAAGGAACTGGACGCCATGCTGAACGACAAGGTGGCCGGCTTTACGCAGCAGCGCTGGATCATGATCATCACCATGCTCGGCCTGTTCGCGCTGGCGGCCTGGATTTGCCTGCTGATCGCGCGCTCGGTCACGCGGCCGCTGCAAAACGCGATCGCGGTGGCGGATGAGGTGGCCAAGGGAAAGCTGGACAATGACTTCGACGTCGGCCCGCCAAACGAGGTGGGGCAGTTGCTGCGCTCGCTGAAGACCATGAGCGAGAGCCTGCGCGGCATCGTGTCCGATGTGCGCGCCAGCGTGGACCAGATCAATGCTGCCAGCCGCGATATCGCGACCGGCAATGCCGATGTGTCGGCGCGGCTGGAATCGCAAGCGTCCAACCTGGAGGAAACCGCTTCCTCGATGGAGGAGCTGACTTCCACCGTGAAGCAAAATGCCGACAACGCGCGCCAGGCCAACCAACTGGTGCACAACGCGTCCGACGTGGCCAGCAAGGGCGGCAATGTGGTGTCGCAAGTGGTGCAGACCATGGGCGAAATCAACGCCAGCTCGCGCAAGATCGTCGACATCATCGCCGTGATCGACGGCATAGCCTTCCAGACCAATATCCTGGCGCTGAACGCCGCAGTGGAAGCGGCGCGTGCCGGTGAGCAGGGGCGCGGCTTTGCCGTGGTGGCGTCCGAAGTGCGCAACCTGGCGCAGCGTTCCGCCTCGGCCGCCAAGGAGATCAAGGACTTGATCAACCATAGCGTGGACCGGGTGGAGCAGGGCAACAAGCTGGTGGGCGAGGCCGGCCAGGCCATGCAGGAGGTGCTGCAGAGTGTGCAGAGTATCACCGTCATCATGCAGGAGATCGCCACCGCCTCGGCGGAGCAGGGCAACGGCATTGAGCAGGTGAATATGGCCGTGACGCAGATGGATGACACCACCCAGCAAAACGCGGCGCTGGTGGAACAGACGGCGGCCGCCTCGGCCAGCCTGCAGGACCAGGCGCAGAGCCTGGTCAAGTCGATCAGCATCTTCACGCTGGGCAATGAGGAGCGGACGGTGGCACCGGCCGCGCGCATGGTGCCGGTGGCGCGGCGTATGCCAGGCAATGTGCGCGCATTGCGCGCCGCCTCGGTATAATTTCCTGCATGGAAAAGCTCAGGGATATTGCAACTATTATTTCGGAAGTACAGCGTGGGGAACTGGTGTTCCCCACCAGCGTCAATGCCGCGCTGGCCTTGCAGTTGGCGTTGGCCGACCCCGATTGCCATGACGACGCGGTAACACGCAAGGTGCTGGGCGAGCCGGTGCTGGCGGCGCGCGCGGTGGCGCTGGCCAATGCTGCCGTGTTCTGCCGCCACGGCGCGCCGCCCATCACCGGCGTGCGCGCCGCCGTCATGCGCCTGGGCTACCGCAACCTGTATTCGCTGGCGGCCGCCATGGTGGTGCGCCAGTTCGGCGCCCGCCTGCGCGACCGGCAATTGCGCGAGCGCGCCGACCAGTTGTGGAAGTACTCGGCCCACGTGGCCGCCATCGCCTACCAGGTGGCGCGCCATATCACGCGCAGCGATCCGGACACGGCGCTATTTGCCGGCATCGTGCACGAGGCGGGGAATTTCTATTTGCTGTCGCAGGCCGACCAGGTGCCGGGCGTGCTGGAGGAACTAGGCCCGCGCCTGGGGCCGGTGCAGGAAATCGTGGCACGCGAAGTGCTGCGCAAGCTGCAGGTGCCGGAGCCGGTGGCGGCCGCCATCATCTCCCTGCGCGACGGTGCGATCAGCCTGCCGCCGGCGGGCCTGCGCGATACGCTGCTGCTGGCGCGCCACCTGTGTCCCGTATTGTCTCCGCTGCCGGCGCCGCAGGACGACTACCTGGTGCGGCGCGCGGATATCGTGCAATGCCTGGAAGCCTTCCCCGGCCTGGCCGAGTTGCTCGACATCGCCGCCGTCGAAGCGCGCTCCATGGGCGCCGCCTTGCTGGCCTAAGGTTCGAAGCCGAAGTCCAACAGTGCGTCCACCGTGAATGCTCAACTCCCCATACAGCTTGGGGATGTCGCGCAATGCGAATTTGCGGTCGCGCAGCAAGGCAGCCTGGATAGCCTCCCAAAGGACAGGCTAGGCGCCGGCATCCGCCCCGGTCAAGCGCGACCAGTGCGAAGTTGGCGGTAGATCAGGGGCGGGATTGTTCGAGAATGCGCACCAGGGACTCGATGCCCTCCGCATCGACGGCATCGAAGCGGCCCGGGCGTGGGCTGTCGAGGTCGAAGACGCCGATCACCGCGCCATCCTTGTCGAAAATCGGCACCACCAGTTCCGAACGTGAGGCGGCGTCGCAGGCGATGTGGCCGGGGAAGGCATGCACGTCCTCCACCACGATGGTGGCGCGTTGCTCGACGGTGCTGCCGCACACGCCGCGGCCCTTTTTGATGCGGATGCAGGCGGGCTTGCCCTGGAACGGGCCCAGCACCAGTTCATCCGGTCCCTGCATAAAATAGAAACCGGCCCAGTTCAGGCCCGGCATGGTGTTGAACACCAGCGAGCTGGCGTTGGCGGTGTTGGCGATCCAGTCGGGTTCGCCGTGCACCAGGCCGCTGAGCTGGGAGCGCAGGTCGTCATACATGGCGCGCTTGGCTTCGGCGGTATCGGTGCTGTAGGTGGTTTCGGTCAGGGAAAAGGACATATTGCCGCTCGGTATGTTACTCAGGTCGCTGACATCTTACCAGCAAACGGTTACCTTGCGCCCCATGACTACCCAACTGCAAATCCGTAAAGTGCTGCGCGAGGTGTTCGGTATCGAACGCCTGCGGCCCGGCCAGCAACAAGTGATCGACAGCGTGCTGGCCGGGCGCGACACGCTCGCCATCATGCCCACCGGCAGCGGAAAATCCCTGTGCTACCAGGTCCCGGCGGCGCTGCTGAAGGGCAGCACGGTGGTGGTGTCGCCGCTGATCTCGCTCATGAAAGACCAGGCCGAGAAACTGGACGAGGTCGGCATGCCGGCCGACCAGCTCAACAGCAAAGTGCCGGCCGGCGAACAGCAAGAAGCCTTGCAGGGCCTGCGTGACAGGGCGGAACGCATCGTGTTCTGCACGCCCGAGCGCCTCATCACGCCGGACTTCATGTCCCTGCTGCACCAGGCGCAGATCGGCCTGGTGGTGGTGGACGAAGCCCACTGCATTTCGCGCTGGGGCCACGATTTCCGCCCGGCTTACCTCGATATCGGCGCTGCGCTCGACGCCCTGGGGCGGCCGCCGGTGCTGGCGCTGACCGCCACCGCCACCGACGACGTGGTGGCCGATATCCGCCAGCAACTGGGCGCGCGCAATATGCGGGTGGTGAACACTGGCATTTTTCGCCCCAACCTGGCGCTGGCCGTGCGCCAGGTCACCAATGCCGGCGAGCGCGCTGCCGAGGCGCTGCGCCTGGTGCGTTGCACGCCGGGCAGCGGCATCATCTACGCCGCCACGGTCAAGGCGGCGCAGGACATGCTGGCGGCGCTGGAGGAGGCCGGTGAGAGCGTAGCGCTGTACCACGGCAAGCTGCGCGCCACGGAGCGCCGGCAGAACCAGGATATGTTCATGTCCGGCGCGCGCCGCGTGATGGTGGCCACCAATGCCTTTGGCATGGGCATCGACAAGCCCGATCTCCGTTTTGTGATCCACCTGCAGGTGCCGGCCAGCCTGGAAGCCTATTACCAGGAAGCGGGACGCGCCGGGCGCGATGGCGCGCCGGCGGCGTGCACCTTGCTGTACTTCGACGCCGATAAGCGGGTGCAGCAGTTCTTCCTGGCGCGCAGCTATCCCGACGCGGCCTTGTTGCACGGCGCCTACGACGCCGTCGGCCAGGGCGAGCGGCCGCGCGACAAGCGCAGCCAGTTGGCGCTTAAACTGTTGAAGGAGGGCGGTTGGCTGCGCCAGGACCGCAAACTGCAATACCGCGTGGCGGGCGATGTACCGCGCGCCATCGACCTGGAGCGGGCGGCCGAACAGTACCGCGCCAAGCAGGAACGCGACCGTGCAGCGTTGAAGGAGATGGTGGCCTACGCCCAAAGCGGCTATTGCCGCTGGAAGCTCTTGCTGGATTACTTTGGGGATGCGGCGGCCGGTATCACGCAGTGCGGCACTTGCGACAACTGCGTGTCGCCGCCCATCATTGACGCTGGCATCGACTAGGAGGCGCCATGGCGGACATGGTGGTGGTGCGCAAGGAAGGGTTGTACTGCGTGCCGGGCGATTTCTATATCGACCCGTGGCGCCCAGTGCCGCGCGCGGTGATCACGCACGGCCACGGCGACCATGCGCGCCCGGGTCACGGTCACTATCTCTGTGCGGCACCGGGCGCCGGCATCCTGCGCGCCCGCCTGGGTGAAATGACGCTGCAAACGCTGGACTACGGTGAGCACGTGGTGCACCAGGGCGTGCGCATTTCCTTGCACCCGGCCGGGCATGTGCTTGGTTCGGCCCAGGTGCGGATGGAGTGCGGCGGTGAGGTGTGGGTGGCCTCGGGCGACTACAAGGTCGAACCGGATGCCACCTGCACGCCGTTCGAGCCGGTGGCATGCCACTGCTTCATCACCGAATCGACCTTTGGCCTGCCGATCTATCGCTGGCAGCCGCAGCGCCAGGTGTTTGACGATATCAATGCCTGGTGGCGCCGCAACGCGGCCGAGGGGCGCTGCAGCGTCATGCTGGGCTACGCTTTTGGCAAGGCGCAGCGCATCCTGAGCGGGCTGGATGCGGACATCGGCCCGATTGTCTGCCACGGCGCGGTGGGAACGTTGAACAGCGTATACCGCGCGGCGGGCGTGGCCTTGCCGCCTACCCGCATGGTGGGCGATGTCGACAAGGCTGCGCTGCGCCAGGCGCTGGTGCTGGCGCCGCCATCGGCAGCGGGCTCGCCCTGGATCAGGCGTTTCGGCGATTTCAGCGACGCTTTTGCCAGCGGCTGGATGCAGTTGCGCGGCGCGCGGCGCCGGGGCGGCGTCGATCGCGGCTTTGTGCTGTCCGACCACGCCGACTGGCCCGGGCTGCTGCAGGCCATTCGCGCCACCGGCGCGCAGCGTGTGATTGTGACGCATGGTTCGATCCCGGTCATGGTGCGCTGGCTGTGCCAGAGCGGCTTCGATGCCAAGGCCTTCGATACCGAATTCGGCGACGATGAAGCGGCGGAGGCGGGCGATGCGTGAATTTGCCCGCCTGTACGCGGAACTGGACGAGACCACGGCGACCAAGCGCAAGCTCGATGCGCTGCAAGCCTATTTCAGCCGCGCCGCGCCGCAGGATGCGGCGTGGGCGGTGTACTTCCTGGCGGGCGGCAAGCCGCGCCAGGCGGTACCGGTCAAACTATTGCGGCAATACGCGACCGAGTACGCTGGGCTCGACGAGTGGCTGTTCGATGAGTGCTACCACGCGGTGGGCGACCTGGCCGAGACCATCGCCCACATTTTGCCGGCGCCATTGCGTTGCAGTGACCTGGGGCTGGCGGCGTGGATTGAGCAGCGCATCGCACCGCTGCGCGGGGCGGCGCCGGAGCAGGTGCGTGCGGCGCTTTTCGGCTACTGGGAGGAACTGGAGACGCGCGAGCGCTTCCTGTTGGTGAAGCTGATCGGCGGCGGCTTCCGGGTCGGCGTCTCGCGCCTGCTGGTGACGCGCGCGCTGGGCGCCATCGCGGCGCTGGACAGCAAGCTGATTGCGCAGCGCCTGATGGGCTGGACCGATGGCAGCGTGCGGCCGACGGCGCAGGGCTTCTTGCAACTGATCGCGGCGCCGTCGGCGACGGAGCACGCGGAGCGCGGCGGGCAACCGTACCCCTTCTTCCTGGCGCATGCCTTGCAGGTCGATCCGGCCACGCTGGGCGAGCTGGCGGCCTGGCAGGTGGAATGGAAATACGATGGCATGCGCGCGCAACTGGTGGCGCGTTCCGGCCAGCACTGGCTGTGGTCGCGCGGCGAGGAGCTGATCTCCGAGCGTTTCCCTGAGCTGACGGCGATCGACTTGCCGCCGGGGACGGTGATCGATGGCGAAATCCTGGTGTGGCCGCCCGGCGGCGCTGCGCCGGCGCCGTTTGCGGCCCTGCAAAAGCGCATCGGCCGCAAGACGCTCAGCGCGCGCCTGTTGGCCGAGCTGCCCGCCGTGCTGGTGGCCTACGATGTGCTGGAATTGGATGGCGTGGACCTGCGCCAGTTGCCGCAGCACGAGCGGCGCGTGCTGCTGGAGCAGTTGGTGGCGCGGGTGGGGCATGCCGCATTGCGCCTGTCGCCGCTGGTGCTGGCTGCGGATTGGGAGCAACTGGCGGAACTGCGGCGCGAGTCGCGCAGCCGCGGCGTGGAGGGCATGATGCTGAAGGCGCGCCAGGCGCAGTACGGGGTAGGGCGCACCAAGGATGTCGGCACCTGGTGGAAGTGGAAGATCGATCCCTATAGCGTGGATGCGGTGCTGGTGTATGCGCAGGCGGGGCATGGGCGGCGTGCTTCCCTGTACACCGACTACACCTTTGCGGTGTGGGATCGCCAGCACGGCGGCGAGGCGCGCCTGGTGCCCTTTGCCAAGGCCTATTCCGGGCTGACCGATGCCGAGATTGCGCAGGTGGACAACGCCATCCGCCGCACCATCATCGAGCGCTTCGGGCCGGTGCGCAGCGTGAAGCCGAGCATGGTGTTCGAGATCGGCTTCGAGACAATTGCCCTGTCGCCGCGCCATAAGTCGGGCATTGCGGTGCGCTTTCCGCGCATCCTGCGCCGGCGCGAGGACAAGGCTGTGGAGCAGGCCGATACGCTCGACACGCTGCGCGCCTTGCTGGCGCAAGCGCCGCCATGAGCCCCGCCTTCCCCCGGCCACGCCCGCTGCCGCCGCGCCGCGCCGCCGCAGCAACGCCCGCGACGCAGCCGTCCGGGCCGCAGCCGTCCGCCGCGCAGCCGTCCGCCACGTCGCCCAGGGCGCGTGGCGCGGGGCGCGCAGGGGCGGCGCTACGGGCGCCATCGCGCGCGCAGGTGGAGTCCTGGTTCGCGGCGCGCGGCTGGCAAGTGTTCCCCTTCCAGCGCGCGGTATGGGACGCGGCGCGGCAGGGCAAGTCCGGCCTGCTGCACGCCACCACCGGCTCCGGCAAGACGCTGGCACTCTGGCTGGCCGCCTTGCAGCGCGCGCAGCCCAGCGGCAAGCCAGGCCTGCGCGTGCTGTGGATTACGCCGATGCGGGCCCTGGCCGCCGACACGCTACGCGCGCTGCAATCGAGCGCCGCCGACCTGCTGCCGGGCTGGCAGGTCGAAGCGCGCACCGGCGACACCGATAGCGCCGCCCGCGCGCGCCAGGCGCGCCAGCTACCGCACGCCCTGGTGACGACGCCGGAAAGCCTGACCGTCCTGCATTGCCGGCCCGACGCGGTGGACTTGTTCGCCCAGCTCGATATGGTCATCGTCGACGAATGGCACGAGTTGATGGGCAATAAGCGCGGCGTGCAGACCCAGCTCGCGCTGGCGCGCCTGCGCCGCTGGCACACCGGCCTGCTGGTCTGGGGCCTGTCGGCCACCCTGGGCAACTTGCAGCAGGCCTGCGCCGTGCTGGCGCCCGGCGGCGAAATCGTCGAAGGCAGTGTGCCCAAGGCGCTGCAGATCGACACCCTGATCCCCCACAACCTCGCGCGTTTCCCGTGGGCCGGCCACCTCGGCATCCAGATGCTGGAACCGGTCGCCACGGAAATCGCGCAACACGCCAGCACCCTGGTGTTCTGCAATACCCGCTCGCAGGCGGAGCTCTGGTACCAGAACCTGCTGGCCGCGCGGCCGGAATGGGCGGGCCTGATCGCCTTGCACCACGGCTCGCTGGACAAGGAAGTGCGCGACTGGGTCGAGCAGGGCATCAAGCAAGGCAAATTGAAGGCCGTGGTCTGCACCTCCAGCCTTGACCTCGGCGTCGACTTCCTGCCGGTTGAACGCGTGCTGCAGATCGGCAGCGCCAAAGGGATCGCGCGCCTGCTGCAGCGGGCGGGCCGCTCCGGCCATGCCCCGGGCCGCAGTTCGCGCATCACGCTGGTGCCGACCCACAGCCTGGAATTGCTGGAAGCGGCCGGCGCCAAAGAGGCCGTGCGCGAGCGCCACATCGAAGCGCGCCACCCACCGGAGAAACCGCTGGACGTGCTGGTGCAACACCTGGTCACGGTGGCGTTGGGCGGCGGCTTCCGCAGCGCGGAGTTGTACCAGGAGGTACGCGGCGCCTGGTCCTATCGCGCCTTGAGCGAAGGCGAATGGCAATGGGCGCTGGACTTTGTGGCGCGCGGCGGGCAAAGCCTGGTGGCCTACCCCGAGTATCGGCGCGTGCTGCCCGACGCGGACGGCGTCTACCGCGTGCCCGATGCCGCCATTGCGCGCCGCCACCGCATGGGCATCGGTACCATCGTTTCGGAAGCGGTGGTGCAGGTGAAGTACCAGAACGGCAGCACCCTGGGCAGTGTGGAAGAGGGTTTCGTGGCGCGCCTGACGCGCGGCGACCATTTCCTGTTCGGCGGCCGCATCCTGGAATTCGTGCGCCTGCACGAGATGACCGCCTACGTGCGGCGCGCCAGCGGCGCCAAGGGCGCCGTGCCGCGCTGGCAGGGTGGCAAGATGCCGCTCTCGTCCGAACTAGCGCACGCCGCGCTGGAGCAACTGCGGCGTGCCGGCGAGGGCCGCTACGACAGCCCGGAGATGCAGGCCATCCGCCCGCTGCTTGAAATCCAGCAGCGCTGGTCCGCCCTGCCCACGCCCGGCAGCACCGTCATCGAGGCGATGCACAGCCGGGAAGGGCAGCACCTGTTCGTCTACCCGTTTGCCGGGCGCGCGGTACATACCGGCCTGGCGGCGCTGCTGGCTTACCGCTTGGCGCGCAGCCGGCCGGCCACCTTTTCCATTGCGGTCAACGACTACGGCTTCGAACTGCTGGCGCCCGAGGCCATGCCGTGGCGCGCGGCGCTGGAGGGCGGCGCATTCAGCACGGAGAACCTGCTGGAAGACGTGCTGGCCAGCCTGAACGCGGGCGAACTGTCGCAGCGCCGTTTTCGTGAAATCGCGCGCGTCGCGGGCCTGGTGTTCCAGGGCTATCCGGGCCAGCCGAAAAGCAACCGCCAGTTGCAGGCGTCATCGTCGCTATTCTTCGAAGTCTTCCGCAAGCACGACGCCGGCAACCTGCTGCTGTCGCAGGCCCAGCGCGAAGTGCTGGAACAGGAACTTGAACTGGGACGCCTGCGCGCCACCCTGCTTGAACTGCAGCAGCGCAGCATCAGCTTTCATGAGGTGCGGCGCGCCACGCCGTTCGGTTTTGCGCTGATGGTGGAACGCTTCCGCGAAAAGCTCAGCACCGAACGCTTGCAGGACCGCGTGGCGCGCATGCTGCGTGAGCTGGAACAGGCGGCCGGACCATGAAGGCGTGCGCGCTCGAACTGGCGGGGCAGCAGGTGCTGCTGCTGGCGCAGAAGGCGCTGTACTGGCCCGCCGCGCGCACCTTGCTGGTGGCCGATATCCATTTCGGCAAGGCCGCCAGTTTCCGCGCCCTTGGCGTGCCGGTACCGCGCGGCACCACCAGCGCGAACCTGGCGGCACTGGACGCGCTGCTGCAAGACTTCGACATCGCGCGCATCGTCTTCCTGGGCGACTTCCTGCATGCCAGGGCGGCGCAAGCGGCGGCGACGCTGCAGGCCATGCTGGCCTGGCGCCAGCGCCATGCGCAACTGGAGCTGGTGCTGGTGCGCGGCAACCATGATGTGCATGCCGGCGATCCCTCCGCCTTGCTGGCGATGACGCTGGTGGATGAGCCGTTCCGCTGCGGTCCGTTTGCGCTTTGCCACCATCCGGAGCTGGCGTGCGACGGCTATGTAATTGCCGGCCATGTGCACCCGGTCTACCATTTGCGCAGTGGCCGCGAGTCGCTGCGCCTGCCGTGCTTTGTGCTGGGTGCGCGGCGCGCCATCCTGCCGGCCTTTGGCGCCTTTACCGGCGGGCATGTCCTGATTCCACAAGGCACGGATCGCCTCTACCTCGTGGCCGACGAATTAATTTTCCCAATTGAAATTCGGTAGGCGATATCCTACATTTGTCGCGCTGAACGTCCTATATTACCTGTACAGTGCTTGCAATAACATGAGTTCTCCCGCGCCGTAGCACTGAGGGAGCGGGGATTTTTTCCATCCGAACCGAGCAGGGGGACGCATCATGGCTTCGAACAACCAGGGCGACAAACGCGGCAACCGGCAGGACAGCCCGTCCGGCAGCAAACAAAGCGCACGCGGCTTTGCATCGATGGACCCGCAGCGCCAGCGCGAAATCGCTTCCGAAGGCGGGCGCGCAGCCCACCAGAAGGGCACGGCACACGAGTTCACTTCCGAAGAGGCACGGCGGGCCGGCAGCATGAGCCACAAGAACGATGGCAACCGCCAAAGCGGCTCGCGCGGTAACGCTAGCCGTACCGAGCAGCAGCCCGAGCAAGGCCAGCAAGCCGGGCAGGCGGGCCAGGACTACCAGGGCAGCAAGCAGGGCGGCGACAAGTATTGAGTTTTCAAGCGGCAAGGAGACCAGTATGGGAACCCGGCCTGACAAAGCCAGCAAGGACACGGAGAGCCAGCAAAATTTTGTGCTGGTCGACACTGAGCATCCGGACATCAACCAGCGCACGGTTCCGGAAGGCCAGGCAAGGCGCGCTGAGCGGCCCGCGCCGGGCAACCGGCAAAGCGCTACGGAAAGCGGTTCGCGGCAGGGCGGCAGTACCCTCGGCAGCGAGGGTGGAGCGCCCGGACCCGACGCCAGTTCCGGCGTGTAAAACAAAAAAGGCGGACTCTTGCGAGTCCGCCTTTTTTCACGTCAGCGCAAGCTTAGAACTGGAAGTTCGCGGTGACTTTCGCGTAGCGCGGCGCGCCGACCACCAGGCGGGAACCGCCGTTGTTCAGGGTGCCGATGTAGAACTTGTCGAACAGGTTGTACACGTTCAGTTGCAGCGCGACGTTTTTCGACACCTGGTAGGCCGCCATGGCGTCGACCACGGTGTAGGAAGGGATCGACGGCATATTGGTTTTCGCCGCGTCGCCGTTCGGATCCACCAGGCGCTTCTGGGTGCCCAGGTGGCGCGCGCCGGCGCCAAAGCTCAGCTTGTCATCGAACTTGTAAGCGGTCCACAGGGTCGCGCTGAATTTCGGCGACCAACGGGTGGCAGCGCCAGGGCCGCTGGTGGTATTGCCGGCAATGCCTTCCTTCACGTCGGTATCCATGGTGGCGAGACCGGCGGTCACGCTCCAGGCCTTGGTGATCTGGCCGACCGCGCCCAGCTCGATACCTTGCACCTGGCGTTTGCCGAACTGCGCCCAGGTTTGGGTCACGGCGTCCACCAACTGCGGGAACTCGTCCTTGTTAGTGGTACGGTACAGGGCGGCGGTCAGCGCCAGTTGTTTCTGGATCACGTCCCACTTGGTACCCAGTTCCACGTTGGTGGTGGTCTGCGGCTTCAGCGCCGGGTTGTTGGCGTTGGACGCGGTTTGCGCGGCCAGCGAGTGGTTGGCGCTGCCTGGCGGGGTCTTGGAGTTGGCGTAGGACAGGTAGACGCTGCCATCCACGGTTGGCTTGTACAGGACGCCGGCCTTGAAGCTGGTCAGGTTGCCGGACTTCTCGGAACGGGTCACGGTCGGCACCGTGGCGCCGGTGGCCAGCGCGGCGGTGTCGGTTTCGGTGGCGTAGTGCTCAAGGCGCAGGCCGCCGTTCAGTTGCCACTGGTCGTTCAGCTTGATGGTGTCGAACAGGTAGGCGCCGATGGTGTTGGTCTGGCCCTTGGAGAACGCGCCGTTCAGCACTGGCTTGAAGTCGAGCAGTACGTCGTTCGGGTTCGGGTTGTACAGGTTGGCCACGGGGGCGGTGGTGGAGCCGGCTGCGGTCGTCGCGCCACGGCCCAGGCCGACGCGGGTCGGGGTGTACTGCTCTTCGTGCAGCAGTTCCAGGCCGGTCGAAATGGTGTGCTCGACGCCGAAGGCGTTGAAGGTGGACACGACGTTGGTGGTGTTGGCCAGCACGGTGTTTTCCTGCAGGACGCTCTGGCGGGTACGCGAGACGGTCCAGTCGGCGTAGTTGGTGCCCTTGGCGGTGATGGCGTTGACGCCGCTCAGGATGCGGTCCATTTTGGACTTGCCGTAGCGGGTGGTATTGGTCAGCGTGGTTTTCGGCGCCAGTTCGTGTTCGATCTTGGAGGTGACCATGTCGGCGTCGATTTTCTCGTAGTCGCCGTTCAGGCCGTACCAGTTGTTGCGGTCCACGCGCGGCGCGCTCAGCACGGCAGGATTGTTGCCGGTCGGGGTGGTGGTCTCGTTCCAGAAGCCTTTCACGCCCACGCTCGGGGTGCCGCCGTCCGGTACGTTGTCCTGGCGCACGTGTTGCGAGAACAGGTAGACGCGGGTCGGGGTGCCCAGGCCCCAGGCGATGGACGGGGCGATGCCGCGGCTTTCGCGGTCCAGGGCACGGCTGCCCTTGATCGAGCCGTCGGATACCATGGCGTTCAGGCGGAAGGCGCCGCTGGTGCCGAAGGCGCGCTGCACGTCGGCGGTCAGGCGTTTCACGCCGCCCTGGGTGAAGCCCAGGGTGCCGCCGAAGGAGTCTTCACGGCCTGGCAGCTTGGACACCAGGTTGATGTAGCCGGCTGCCGCGCCACGGCCGATGTCGGCGCCGGACGGGCCTTTCACCACTTCCACTTGTTCCAGGTTGAAAGCGTCGCGGGTCACGGCGCCCAGGTCGCGGATGCCGTCGACGAAGATCGACGATTGGGCCGAGAAGCCGCGCATCTGGAAGGTGTCGCCGGCGCTGGTGTTGCCGTTCTCACCGAGTTGCAGGGTGATGCCTGGGGTATTCTGGAGCGCTTCCATCACGGAGGCAGCCGCTTGTTCCTGCAGGACTTCCTTCTTGATGACGGTGATGGTCTGCGGCGTGTCCAGCAGCGGCGCGGTCAGCTTCGGCGACGAGGCGCGCTCGGCCTTGTAGCCTTCGGCGGCAGCCTGGACCTTGACTTCGGTCATGGTCTTTTCCTGCGCCTGGGCGGCGGCGGACAGTGGCAGGCCGATGGCGGCCATGGCGATCAGGGATTGGTTCAGCAGGGGCTGGGAGGCCAGCGAGTGCTTACGGCTACGGATGGTCAAAATTCTCTCCAGGTTGATGCAGTTGATGTTGTTGTGGCTGGCTGCATCCATCGGGAAAACGGTGCTGGCTGGCGATGCGGGAATGTATAAGAATGTAAATGATAACGATTCTCAATTGCATTGGCAAGCCCTCTGGATTATCATCTTGGAATTCACTTACCGAAAGAAATGTTTTGAGCACCCCGGAAACCCAAGCCAAACGCGCTGTCTGGCTCAAACTCCTGCATGAATGGCACTGGGTCAGCTCGGCCATGTGCCTGCTCGGCATGTTCCTGTTCGCCATCACCGGCATCACCCTGAACCACGCTAGCCAAATTGAAGCCAAGCCGACCGTGGTGCGCCAGCGGGCCAGCGCGCCGGCGCCGTTGCTGGGCGAATTGCAAGCCTTCGCCGCAAAGCACGACGGCGAAAAGGCGCCGCTGCCGGCGGCGGGCGAGCAATGGTTGCGCGATACCTGGTCGCTCAAGGCCGGCGGGCGCGAGGCGGAATGGTCGGTCGACGAGGTGTATTTGCCGCTGCCCAAGGCGGGCGGCGACGCCTGGGTGCGCATCGGCCTGGAGGACGGCGCGGCGGAGTTTGAGAACACCGACCGTGGCTGGATTTCCTGGCTGAACGATGTGCATAAGGGCCGCAATACCGGCACAGCCTGGAACTGGTTCATCGATATTTTCGCCGTGGCCTGCCTGGTGTTCTGCATTACCGGTTTGCTGATCCTGAAATTCCACGCGGCCAAGCGGCCGATGACCTGGCCGATGGTGGGTCTGGGTATTGTTATTCCCTGCGTTATCGCTTTACTGTTTATTCACTGAGGACTCTATGAAACTTCGTTATTCGATCGCCGTCGGCTTGCCGCTGGTGAGCGTGTCCGCGATGGCGGCCGACCTGACCCTGAAATTCGACCTGCCGCAGCTGAACGTGGCGGAATACCATCGCCCGTACGTGGCAGCCTGGCTGGAAAACGGCGACCAGAAAGTGGTGACCAACCTGGCCGTGCTGTATGACGTGAAGAAGAAGGACAATGCCGGCGCCAAGTGGCTGAAGGATATGCGCCAGTGGTGGCGCAAGTCCGGCCGCGACGTGGAAATGCCGCTGGACGGCGTGAGCGGCGCGACGCGCGGTCCGGGCGAGCACACCCTGAGCTTCCCGGTGGTCAAGGATGCACTCAACAAGCTGCCAGCCGGCAACTACCAGCTGGTGATCGAGGCGGCGCGCGAAGCGGGTGGGCGCGAGCTGGTGAAAGTACCGGTGGCCTGGCCGCCGAAATCGGCACAATCCCTGTCCGCCAAGGGCAAGGAAGAGCTGGGCGATGTAATCGTGCAAGTCAAACCTTAAGGACCAACGATGAAGCTGACTAAAACCCTGATCGCGCTGGCCCTGGCCGGTGCCGCCTTCAGCGCCCAGGCGCACAAGCCATGGCTGCTGCCATCGTCCTCCCTGGTCGACCACAAAGACCCGTGGGTCACGGTGGACGCCGCCATTTCGGAAGGCCTGTTCGATATCGACCACGTGCCGCTCAAGCTGGACGGCATCACCATCACCGGCCCGGACGGCGCCAAGGTGGACATGCAGAACGCCATGACCGGCCGCCTGCGTTCGACCTTCGACGTGAAGCTGGCCAAGCCGGGTACCTACCGCATCGCCCTGGTCAACCAGTCCGTGATGGCGAGCTGGAAGGCGAATGGCGAGGTGAAGCGCTGGCGCGGCAGCGAAGCCGAGATGGCGGCCAATGTGCCGGCCAAGGCCGACGAGCTGACCGTGTCGCGTACCGCCAGCCGCCTGGAAACCTTCGTCAGCTCCAACCAGACCGACGAGGCGGTGTTCAAGCCGACCGGCGTCGGCCTGGAACTGGTGCCGGTGACGCACCCGAACGATATGCGCGCGGGCGAGCAAGCAAAGTGGAAGTTCCTGCTCGATGGCAAACCCGCCGCCAACCAGCCCTTCAGCCTGATCCCGGGCGGCGTGAAATACCGTGGAACCCTGGGTGAAATCCGTTTCAACACCGATGCCAAGGGCGAGGTCAGCTTCACCATTCCGGAAGCCGGCATGTACCTGGTGTCGAGCAGCTGGCCGGCCGCCGTGGCGCCGCAGCCGGGCCAGCCGCGCCAGATGCCGGCGCGCCGCGTGACCTACGCGGCGACGGTGGAAGTGTTGCCGCAGTAAGCAGTGCGACGCGTCCTGCTGCCGCCGACCATCTCCGCTGAGCCGCCACCTGCGGCGGCGCAGGTGCTTGATTTTGGCGGCGCCACCATGGGCACCACCTGGACGGCCCGCGTGGCGCTGCCGGCGCGCGCCGCTGGCAGCACGCGGACCTTGCCGCGCGCGGCGGACTTGCAGGCCGGCCTGCAGCGCGAATTGGACCAGGTGGTGGCCGAAATGAGCCACTGGGAGCCCGGCTCCGACCTGGGCCGCTTCAACCGCGCCGGGGCCTGCACCTGGCAGGCGTTGCCGGACGGCTTTTTCGAAGTCCTGCACTATGCCATGGGCGTTGCGCGCGACAGCGGCGGCGCCTGCGATCCCTGCGCCGGGGCGCTGGTCAACCTGTGGGGTTTCGGCCCCAGCGGGCGGCACGACCAGCCGGGCTTCGTGCCGCCCGGCATCCGCGATGTCGCCACCGTGCGCGCCGGCATGGCGGGCCGCGTGGTGGAGCTGGATATCCCGCGCAAGCGCGCCTTCCAGCCGGGCGGGGTGCAGCTCGACCTGTCGGCCGTGGCCAAGGGCTACGGCGTGGACCGCCTGGCGCTGTACCTGGAAGGGCAGGGCTTGCAGCATTACCTGGTCGAGGTGGGCGGCGAGCTGCGCGGCGCCGGTTTCAAGCCCGATGGCCAGCCCTGGTGGGTGGCGCTGGAGGATCCGGGCGCCATGCCCGGCGGCGCCATCGCCGTCGCCTTGCACGGCCTGGCAGTCGCCACCTCGGGCGACTACCGCAAATACTTTATGCAGGATGCCACCCGGCGTCCGCACACGATTGATCCCCGCAGCGGCATGCCGATCAGCAATGCCTTGGCCGCAGTGACCGTGGTGCACGAACGCGCCATGGCGGCCGATGCCTGGTCCACCGCGCTCACGGTATTGGGCCCGCAGGACGGGCTGGCGCTGGCCGAGCACAAGGGCCTGGCCGCCCGTTTCCTGCTGCGCGAAGGGGCGGGGCTGCGCGAAATCCTCAGCAGCCGCTTCCAGAAAATGCTTGAAGAAGAATGATCCTGACGAACGACCCGCTCCGCCTCGGCCTGACCGCCGCCCTGTTTGCCAGCTATGGCGTGGTATGCCTGCTGCCCTGGCTGCGCGCCCGGCGCGCCCGCGCCGCCGCCCGCGCGGCCAAGGCGGCGGCGGGCGACGCGCCCTGGCTGGTGGCCTACGCCAGCCAGACCGGTAGCGCCGAATTGCTGGCGCGCCAGACCAGCGAAACCCTGCGCGTGGCCGGCATCGCCAACCACCTGTGCGAATTCGACGAGCTGGACGCGGCCACTTTGCAGTCCAGCGAGCGCATCCTGTTCCTGACTTCGACCTATGGCGAGGGCGACCCGCCCGACGCGGCGGCCCGCTTCGCGCAACGCCTGATGGCGCGCAGCGACCTGGACCTGGGCCAGTTGCACTATGCCGTGCTGGCGCTGGGCGACAGCGCCTACAGCAGTTTTTGCGGCTTTGGCCGTGCGCTCGACGCCTGGCTGGCGGCGCGCGGCGCCCAGGCCCTGTTCCCGCGCGTGGAAGTGGACCGCAGCGCGGCGCCGGCGATTGCCGCCTGGCGCCAGCAACTGAGCCACCTGGCCGGCACCAGCGACGCGCCGGACTGGGATGCGCCCGCCTTCGACGACTGGCGCCTGGCCGCGCGGCGCCACCTGAACCCGGGCAGCAGCGGCGCGCCGATCTACCACCTGGAGCTGGAGCCGGCCGCCGGCGACGTGCTGCCGGACTGGCAGTCGGGCGACCTGGTGCAGGTGGCGGCGCCGGCCGATCCCGCGCGTCCGCGCGAGTACTCGATCGCCTCCATCCCGGCCGACGGCCGGGTGCACCTGCTGGTGCGCTTGCACCGCCATGGCGACGGCAGCCACGGCCTGGCGTCCGGCTGGCTGACCCAGCAGGCGGAAGAGGGCGCCAACGTCCGCCTGCGCCTGCGCGCACACCGTCGTTTCCGCCTTGGATTGAACGGCGGGCGGCCGCTAATTCTGATAGGCAATGGCAGCGGCATCGCCGGCCTGCGCGGCCACCTGAAGGCGCGCGCGGCGGCCGGCCAGGCGCGTAACTGGCTGTTGTTCGGCGAACGCGACCCGGCCTGTGACGCCTTCTACCATGAGGAACTGGAAGCCTGGCAGCGTGCCGGCCTGTTGCCGCGCCTCGACCTGGCCTGGTCGCGCGGGCCGCAGGGCAAGGAATACGTGCAGGATGTCTTGCAGCGCCAGGCCGAAAACCTGCGCGCCTGGGTGGCGGAAGGGGCGGCGATTTACGTGTGCGGCAGCCTGGAGGGGATGGCGGCCGGGGTCGACCGTGTCCTGGAAGAAACCCTTACGCCAGCAGGCCTGGCGCAGTTGGCCAGCGCCGGCCGCTACCGGCGCGACGTCTACTAGATGAAAGTTTCTCTGTTGCGCTGAAACTACAACTGCCTCTTTTTTAGTCAAATGAAATTTGGCTGTGCAGGCCGGCTATCAAAACTATCTCTTGATATTTAGACTGAATATCAATTGTGACATCGAAATGACAATTTCTCGACGCCCATCAAAGATCACTCAACGCATAATCCGCGATCGATGGGCAAGATTTCAGGACGTTTTTTGCTCATTGGACTGTTTTTGCAACCAAAGGAGTAATGAATGGTATTCCAAGAAAAGATCGGCGTGCGTTCTGTACGCCTGGCACTGTCTGCAATCGCGCTGGTCGCCGCTGGGGCCGCGATCGCACAAGAGGCGCCGCTGCAGCGCGTAGAGATCACCGGTTCGGCAATTAAGCGTATCAATGTTGAGGGCGCACTGCCAGTGCAGCGCCTGACCACCGAACAGATCGCAAAGACGGGCGCGACCTCGGTGGCCGATCTGGTGCAGGCACTGCCAGCAATGCAAGGTTTCTCCATTGCCGCGACCGCCGCTGGCTCCAACTCCGGTGGTAACGTTTCGGCCTCCATCCACAATATCGGCGAAGCGTACACGCTGGTGCTGCTGAACGGCCGCCGTATTGCTCCGCAAGGTTCGGGCTCGACCATCAACCTGAACGCCATCCCAATGAGCGCGGTTGAAAGCATCGAGATCCTGACCGACGGCGCGTCCGCCCTGTACGGTTCCGACGCCATCGGCGGCGTCATCAACTTCATTCTGAAGAAAAACTACCAGGGCCTGAACGTCGAAGCGCACATGGCGCGCCCAGGCGAATCGAGCGCCGGCAAGAACCACAACTTCAGCCTGACCTACGGCCAGGGCGACCTGGACGAAAACGGCTACAACATCCTGTTGTCCTACCGCCGCGACGACCACAAGCAATTGCGCGCGCTGGACCGCGACTTTGCTGATTCCGCCTACATTCCATTCGGCTGGAACGGCAAGAACTACATCTACGACCGCACCAGCCCGGCAGCGATCCCGGCCAACGTGTCGGCCACCTTCAAGGCGACCGGCTCGCAGCCAATCGGCTTCAATCCGTACGAGAAGAAAAACGGCAAGTGCGCACCAATGAACCAGCTGGCGCTGAGCAATACCGCCCTGGTGCAGAACTGCGGCTTCGACTTCGTGCAGACCATCGAAATCGTGCCAGAAAACAGCCGTGACAGCCTGTTCGGTAAGGCGACCGTGAAGGTCAACGACAAGCTGAACGTATTCGTCGAAGGTGCTTACTCGCGCCTGGACCTGACCGCACGTATCGCGCCGAACACCGCGTCCGTGTCGATCGCCAAAGGTTCGCCGCTGTACAACACCTACGTGCTGCCATACCTGACCGCCGCGCAGGATGCCGACGTCAAGGCAGTGACCGCCAGCTACCGTACTTACGACTGGGGCACCCGCGACAGCCAGACCATCACCACTTCCAAGAACGTCGTGGTGGGTGCTGAAGGCGAACTGGGCGCATGGAGCTTCGGCACCGGCCTGACCTGGTCCGAGAACGCCATCGACGAGCGCTATGTGGGCGGCTACGTGAAGAACGCCGAGTTCCGCGACATGCTGGCCAAGAACCTGTTCGACCCGTTCCTGGGCATCGGCGCGCAATCGGATGCGACCAAGCAGCTGATCTCCAACTCCGTGTACAAGGGTTCGATCCGCGACGCTTCGACCACCATGAAGGGCATCGACGCACGCGCTTCGCGCGAAGTGATGCAACTGCCGGCCGGCGCCGCCAGCGTGGCACTGGGTGGCGACTACCGCAACTACCACTACGTGCAGACCCCGCGCGCCACCGCCAGCGACATCTTCGGCTTCAGCGCATCGCCAGCTTACGACCTGGAACGCAACAACTACGGTGTATTCGCCGAAATGGTGGCGCCGGTTGTGAAGTCCCTGGAAGTGACCGCAGCAGTGCGTCGCGACACCTTCGAAGCCGTCAAGAATGCACTGGCTGGCCGTGATTTGGGCAGCAAAGAATCGTCCGGCACCTACAAGGTTTCGGCACGTTGGCAGCCAGTCCCGTCGTTCCTGGCGCGCGGCTCCTACGGTACCGGCTTCAAGGCCCCATCCATGCTGGCCATCGGCCAGCCGCTGGTATCGGCCGGCTTCACCTCCAAGTCCTGGGCTTGCCCAGCAAACCTGAAGGCTGAAAACGTTGACTACTGCCAGGTCGGTACCCGTCAGTACAACGTTGTGTCCGGTGGTAACGAAGACCTGAAGCCAGAGAAGTCGAAGCAATACACCGTGGGCTTCCGTTTCGAGCCAACCAACAGCTTCTCGGTGCAGGCTGACCTGTGGAACGTGAAGATGACTGACGCGGTCGACAGCGTGAGCGAAGAGCAGATTTTCACGCAACCTGAGAAATACCGCGACCTGTTCACCACCTTCGTGGACCCAGGTAATGGCCAGACTTACTGGGCCAAGAAGACCCAGTCGATCAACATCGGCCAGGCCGTGAACCGTGGTGTGGACTGGGAAACCACCTACCGTCATAAGTTCTCGTTCGGTAACCTGACCACCACCCTGAACGGTACTTACATGCTGAAGTCCGAGAAGCTCGAGGTAGGCACCACCGATAAGTGGCTGAGCAGCATCAACTACTTCGGCGTTGACAGCAGCGTGGCCTTCCGCCACATCGTTCGCCTGTCCACCAACCTGGACACCGGCGTGTTCTCGAACAGCCTGATCGCCAACTACCGCAACGGTTACACCGATGCCGAAGCCACCAGCCGCAACACCGCGACCAACGCACTGGAAACCTTCCGTATCGAAGTGCCGTCGCACCTGACCTTCGACTGGCAAGGCAAGTGGAAGTTCAACAAGCAACTGCTGCTGCGCGCCGGCGTGAAGAACATCGCCGACCGCAACCCACCGTTCTCGCTGCGTGCATCGTCCGGCCACCAGGTTGGCTTCGACCCACGCTACGCAGACCCAATGGGCCGCACCTTCTACCTGACCGGCAACTACAGCTTCTAAGCTCAGTTCCGCCAGGAGTAAAAAGCCCCGAGCGCGCAAGCGCCGGGGCTTTTTTTAATTCGGGGTCAGGTCTGGCAATCGGACAAACTATGCGCGTAGCGCATAGTTTGTCCGATTGTCAGACCTGACCCCGAATTTCTCTTTGCAGGGTGGTGACGCTGGGGTTGTCGACGAAGATGCAGCGCTTTTGGTGGCGCTTGCAGAAGTCTTTGACGCGCCAGTAGGCGCTGTGGCTGATGCAGGCGGTCTGGCAGATCACCAGGTCGGCGGCGGCCATGCTGCTTTCCAGGCGCGCGACGTTGTCTTCCAGGCCGCCGTCGTGGTGCAGGAACTCGGCGCCGGTTTCTTCGATGACGGCGCGGTAGCCGGCGACGCTGCCGGCGCGGCCGCCAACGCACAGGATGCGTTCGGCCAGCACGCCGTGCAGGGTGATGCGTTGTACCGTGGTGCCCGCCAGGACAGCCGGCCCGCCCGTTGCGGCGATGGCGGCTGCCTGAATGGCGAGCGATGGTTGCGTTGCGGCGCGCGCTTCGGCGGCGGCCAGGGCGCTGCGTGCTTCGGCCAGCTGGCGTTCCAGCGTGGCGCGGGCTTCGAGTGCTTCCAGCCGGGCGTGGCGCGCGGCGATGGCTTCGGTGCGTAGTTCATGCACCCTTTGTTCGGTGTCGGCCAACTGGCGCGCCAGCCGTTCGCGCGTGGCCAGGCCGGGGATGGTGGCGTGCAGTTCCTCCAGCTGCTGGCGCTGGGAGGCGATCACGCTGTCGCGCCCGACCAATTGCGCGCGCAGCAGCATCAGGGCCGAGGCGTGTTGCTCCTGCTCGGCGTGGCGCTCGGCCTGCCATGCGCTGCTGCGTTGCTGCAGGCGTGCCAGTTCGCGTTCCTGCGCTGTATTGGCTTGCTCCAGCTCGTGCAGGCGGCTGATGTCGGCGCGTGTGGCGGCGCCGGCCTGGTGCTGGATCATATGCAGGTCGCGGCACATGCGCTCCTGCAATTCCAGGGTGCAGTGCGGGTGGCTGAGGCCGGCCCAGAAGGGGCCGGGCACATCGCCGCTGGCGACGGCGGCCACCCATAAGGCTTCCAGCGCGGCGGCGTCGCGCGCGTTGCGGAAGCGCTGGATCACCACGGCGTAGCGGCGCTCCAGTTCCTTCTGCACGGCTTCCGACAGCTTGTTGCGGTGGCCGCATTCGCTGACGGCGCCCACGTGCACTTCATAATCGTCGGCCAGCACCTTGCCGCCGACCGCCTTGGTGACGATCTTGCGCAGCACGCCCAACGGCAGGCCGACGCCGACCAGCGGGCAGTGGCAGGTGTGGGGCAGGTCCCAGATGCGGCGGCGGCGCGCCGGCTCAGCGGCCGGGCTGGGCGCGGCCTGGTGCTTATCACACATGGCGGCCTCAGATGGCGAGCTGGGCTGGGCGCGGGCGCCCGATCAGGCGCGCCAGGAAGCTGGCGCGTTCTTGCGGAGGACGGGCTTGCTCGACCACGGCGGCCCATTGCTCGCACAGCTGCTGGCAGGTGGCGCGCAGCACCGGCGCCAGTTCCGGCAGGGCGGACAGGGCTTTCAGATGGCGTTCGATGACGGAAGCGAGCTTGATGCAGCTGCCATCGGTGGCGGCGTTGGCGGTGTAATGCGACATCAGGTGCAGCACGGCGGACAACATCAGTTCCGGGTGGTGGGCGGCGGCAGGCTGGGTCTGGAAGATCGGGTCGTTGCGGTCGATAGCCATGAATCACTCCAAGGGTTCGGGGTGGCTGGCTTGCCGCAGGTCACGGCTGGCTGGCGATTGGGGCGGGTAAGCCTCAGGCAGTCAGGATGAGCTTGTTCAACTGCGTGATGCGAAGACGGTAAATGCGGCCGGCATGCTCGATTTCGACTTCGCGCTGGTCCTGCATCAGGCCGGCGGTGGTGAAACGGCGCAGCGGCTGGCTGGCTTGCGGCGCGGCGGCGGAGGCAGGAGCAGGGACAACGGCGGCGGCTGGTTTGGCAGCAGTGGCGGGCGAGGTGTGCATTGTTCTTTTTCCTTAAATAAGAATGATTCGCATTTGCATTATGCGCACACCGTTGATGCTTGTCAAATAAATTAATCGTATTAGTAGTTACGAAAAAAAAGGCCCGCCGAAGCGGGCCAAAGCTGGGTGAGTAGTACTCTTTACAGGGTCGCCAGCAGCGGCACCTGGGCCTCTGCGGCGGCCGCCTTGGCGCGCGCCGGCAGCTTGCTGCGCGTGCGCGACGGGGGCAGGCGGCGCAGCGATTTCAGCGCATCCACATCCTTGATGCCGATGGTGCGCTGGTCCACGCTGATCAGACCAATTTCATTAAATGCCGACAGCGTGCGGCTGACAGTTTCCAGCGTCAGGCCGAGGTAGCTGCCAATTTCGTGGCGCGTCATGCGCAGGTTGAACAGCTTGCTCGAATAGCCCATCTGCGAGAAGCGGTCCGACAGCGTGACCAGGAAGCGCGCCACGCGCGCCTCCGCGCTCAGCGCACCGAGCATGCCGATCATGGCTTGCTCGCGCACCAGTTCACGGCTCATCACGCCGTACATCATGTTCTCCAGCTCCACGTGGGTGCGGCCCAGGGTGGTCAGCTTTTTGAACGGCAGCAGCACCAGGTCGCAGTCCGACAGCGCCACCGCTTCCGACGAATACGTTTTGTTGTGGATGCCATCCACCCCCATCAGGTCGCCCTTCATGGGGAAAGCCAGCACCTGCTCGTTGCCGAACTCGTCGATCAGCACCGTTTTCAAAAAACCCGAGTTAACCACGTACAGCATGTCGAAGGGCTGGCCGATGGTGTGCACGCGCTGCCCGGTTTTAAATTGCACATGCTGGAACAGCAGCTCTTCCGAATTGATCGCGATCGGCGGCAGGTGCAGCAAGTCGCACACCTCCTTCAGGTTGGACCACAAACGGCCTTGCCGCTGGCGGCCGGCCTCGTGGGACACGGGTTGCGTCGAGAGCATGCTGTTCTCCTGGTTCCCAAACGGAATGGTTTCAGTATGCCAACGTGATTGTGGGAAAAATATCAGCCGTTGCTGAATATGGCCGTAGGAGGGCTGCGGGGAGGGGTAGGAATTATCCTAACCTTAATGTTGCCAATCAGGCCTTGAAGGGCGTCAGCAGCTTGTGCGCCACGGCGTATTGCACCATTTCCGAGAGCGAGGCCATGCCCATCTTTTGCATGATGCGGGTCTTGTGGGTGCTGACGGTTTTTACGCTCAGGTGCAGGCCGTTGGCGATTTCCGTGATGGATTTTCCCGACACTAGCAAAGAAAACACTTCGAACTCGCGGTCCGATAGCTGTTTGTGCAGCAGGGTTTCCAGCGGTTGCATGATGTTCAGCGCCAGTTGTTCGGCCACCTCGGTCGAGATGTAGGGGCGGCCGGAGGCGACTTTGCGGATCGCGCCCACCAATTGGGTGCCGGCGCTTTCCTTGGTCAGGTAGCCCTGGGCGCCGGCGCGGATGGCGCGCACGGCATACTGCTCTTCCTCGTGCATGGTGAGGATGAGGATGGCAAGCTTGGGCGCTTCGCTGCGGATCTGGCGGATCAGGTCGACCCCGCTGCGCCCCGGCATCGACAAGTCGAGCAGGAGCAGGTCGAAGCCGCCGTTGCGGATCTGGCCCAGAACCTCGAAGCCGTCGATGGCTTCGCCTACGATGTCGATGTCAGGGGCCCCGTCGAGAATGCGCTTGAGTCCTTCGCGCATGATGGTGTGGTCGTCGGCAATGACAATGCGAATCATAGTTCCTCAAAAACGGTTAACAAAACTGGATATCCCGCGCCAGTCCGGCTGGTGCGGGGTGGTGACGCCTGGCGTGTCACGCCGGGCGCGGATCTTTGATCAGCCGGTGCACCAGCACCGGGATCCGGGCGTGCGACAGCACCTTGTTGGTCACGCTGCCCAGCAGCAGCTGGCCCCAGCCGCTGCGGCCGTGCGAGCCGATGAAGATCAGGTCGCAGCCGCACTGGTTGCCGACCTCGACAATCTTCAGCGCGGCGCTTTCGGCAAAGGCGGTCATGCCTTCGGCGCGCACGCCCTTGCCGGCGCAGGCGGCGAGGATCGATTGCACATGCTCGTTGCCGGCGCGCTGCATCGCGGCCCGGTATTCTTCCTCGCTGGGATAGCTGGGCGGGATGATTTCCACGTAGATCGGGTACTGGTACTCCGGGGCGACGAACAGGGCCAGCACTTCGGCGCCGAGCTGTTGGGCGAACTCCACCCCGGCGCAAGCCGTCTTGCTGGAAATGGCAGAGCCGTCGGTCGTGATCAGGATTTTCCGGTACATATCAGCCTCCTTTAACATTAAAAGAGCCAGGTCCTTCCTTCATTGTAGCCCCGTTTATCGGTATTGTTCCGGTGTAAAGAGTTGATAATTATCAAGAAACTCTCGCCCGGACCATGCGTTTGCGCTAAAGACCCGCGATTTCAGGGGCTTGCGGCAGGTATTTCACACTGTCCGCAAATACAACAGTACACTTGGCAGTCAAACAGGCTTCGTCTAAGTGATTGAACAGAGGGCTCTGCCCCTGTTACACTCGCGAGAGTGCGCTATTTATTGCCGAGAGTCATTTTTGACACCTTTTCGGCAGCAGGAACTTTTGAAAATTAGGGAGAAGCAGGAATTATGACCGACGCCGCTGATGATTTCGACGCATTATTTGAGGAAGTATCCGCGCAACGGGCCAGTGCGCCTGCACCAGCCGCCGCTCCGGCGGCAGCTCCCGATACCAACGATACGGACGAGCTGGAAGACCTGTTCAACGAAGTAGCCGCCGCCAACAAGACCCCGGTCCCGGCTGCTGCCGCGCCAGCCGCCGAGGCGGCCCACGCCGAAGGCGGCGAGCATGCCGAGGGCGACCAGCACGGCATGTTCGAGCGCCTGGGCGGCATCGTGCGCCTGCTGCACGATTCGCTGCGCGAACTGGGCTACGACAAGGCGCTGACCGAAGCCTCGACCCAGATC
Source organism: Massilia sp. SR12 (assembly GCA_046523935.1). Lineage (GTDB taxonomy): Bacteria > Pseudomonadota > Gammaproteobacteria > Burkholderiales > Burkholderiaceae_D > Rugamonas. Next base: position 5,994,232 of record CP159586.1, read on the forward strand.
GTGGACGCGCAGGACCGCCTGGAGTACGTGGCCTCGCTGACCGAACAGGCCGCCAACAAGGTGCTGAACACCCTGGACGACGGTATGCCGGCGCAGGAAGTGCTGTCCAAGCAGTCGAAGGAAATGGAAGTGCGCTGGGCGGCCCTGTTCGAAGGCAAGCTCAGCATCGAAGAATTCAAAGCCCTGGCAGGCGATTCGCGTGCCTTCGCCGCCAAGGTGTCGGAAGCCACCGAGGCGGAAAAAGCCCGCCTGCTGGAAATCATGATGGCACAGGACTTCCAGGACATTACCGGCCAGCTGATCAAGAAAGTCGTGGCCATTACCAAGAAGGTCGAAACCGAGCTGGCGCAACTGCTGAAAGACAATGCGCCGGCCGATGTGCGCGAGAAGATCGCACAGAAAGAGGTGTCGCTGATGTCGGGTCCTTCCGTGCCTTCGGAAGCCCTGAATCAGGACAACGTCGATGACCTGCTTGCTGACCTGGGGTTCTAATGGACGATATGCTCAAGGAGTTCGTTGTCGAGGCCATGGATTTGGCCGTCAACGTCGAAGAGCACCTGCTGCGCCTCGAACGTGATCCCGACAACAAGGAAACGCTGAACGCGGTGTTCCGCTCGTTCCACACCATTAAAGGTGGTGCGGGCTTCATGAACCTGGGCGCGCTGGTGTCGGCCTGCCACCTGACCGAAAACCTGTTTGACGCGCTGCGCACCGGCGCCGCGCCGGTCACGCCGCTGTCGATCGAGGCGGCGCTGCAGGCGTCCGGCTTCGTGGCCGACCAACTGACCGACCTGAATAACGGTACCGCGCCGGACGCGCTGGCACCGATGCCGGCCGACCTGGAAGCGATCCTGAAGGAAGCCATTGAAGGCAAGGCGACCTCCAGCAAGCCGGCCGCCAAGCCGGCCGCGCCGGCACCGGTTGCCGCGCCGGCTGCCGCCCCCGCAGCCGCCGCACCTGCAGCAGCCGCGCCGTCGGCCGATGGCCTGGACTGGGAAGGCATGTACCAGGCGGTGGTACCGCCCGGCACCTATGTGGCGCCGGCGCCGGCCGCCCCTGCTGCCAGCGACCTGCGCGCCGAAGGCATCGCCGCCGCGCAAGCGGCAATTGGTGCCGCGCCAGCTGCCGCGCCAGCCGCGCCGGCACCGGAAGCGCGCGAGCGCCCGGCCGGCGAAGCCAAGCCGAGCGCCGCACCGGCCAAGGAGGAGTCGATCCGTATCGACGCCGTCAAGCTGGATGCGCTGCTGGAAGTGGCGGGCGAATCGGTGCAGGCAGCCAACCAGGCCGCCGTGCTGCTGGAGCGCCTGCAACAGTTCAAATTCGAAGGCCAGGCCGCCTCGCTCATGTCGGCCCTGACGGAAACCCTGGAACGCGCCTCGCGCTATTCCACCGAACTGCAGCGCGCCACCCTGGCCACCCGCATGCAGCCGGTCGGCCGCCTGTTCCAGAAATTCCCGCGCCTGGTGCGCGAGCTGGCGAAAGACCTGGGCAAGGAAGTCGAGCTGACCATCGAGGGCGCGGAGACCGAAGTCGACCGCGTGGTGGTGGACAGCCTGTACGACCCGCTGGTGCACATGCTGCGCAATGCGCTGGATCACGGCGTGGAAGGGCCGGAGGCGCGCATGGCCATCGGTAAATCGCCGAAAGCCTATATCTCGCTGAAAGCGTGGCAGGAGGCCAACTCCGTCATGATCGTGCTGCAGGATGATGGCAAAGGCATGGACCCGATTGCGCTGAAACGCAAGGCCGGTGAAAAAGGCCTGATCTCGCCGACCGCCAACCTGACCGACGACGAGTGCTACCAGCTGGTGTTCCTGCCGGGCTTCTCGACCAAGGAAGTGGCTTCCTCCGTATCCGGCCGCGGCGTCGGTATGGACGTGGTGAAAACCGCCGTGGAGAAGAACCGTGGCGCGATCCACATCGAATCCACGCTGGGCAAGGGCACCAAGTTCGCCATCCGCCTGCCGATCGAGCTGTCGATCGTGCCGACCATGCTGGTGTCCACCTCCGGCGCGCTGCTGGCGCTGCCGATGGCGGTGGTCGAGCGTGTGGTCGAACTGCCGGAAGTGTTCATGGAAGTGGGTGGCGCGCCGGTCCTGAAGGACCAGGGTCGCCCATTGCCGGTGCGTTCGCTGGCCGATGCGCTGGGCTACGACCAGTGCTCGGAGCGCGTGGGTATTGTGGTGAATTCGCCGCAACCGTACATCCTGGCCGTGTCGGCCGTGGATGGTACGGCCGACCTGGTCATTAAACCGATGACTGCACTCTCTGTGGACGGTATTACCGGCACCGCGCGTTCGGCCGAGGGCGACCTGGTCCTAGTAGTGGGCCTATCGTTCCTGATGGACGGTTGCAGGGGTAGTGTACGCATGGCGGCCTAAAGCCAGCTAAGCAAAAAGTTAGACCACAAGCCTGCAGCCTCCCAAAAAGGGGCTGCAGGCTTTTTTTATTTGGCGCTGTATCGCATTTAATAAGTTGGATTGCTCATAAGGCGAAAAACCGGCTTGCTATTGCATTGCACAAAATATGGCATAATCAATCGGATCACCTTATCAGGCAGCATCATGAAAACGCTTTACGACAAACTCTGGGAATCCCACGTAGTACGCACCGAGGAAGACGGCACCGCCCTCCTGTACATCGACCGCCACCTGGTGCACGAAGTGACCAGCCCGCAAGCCTTTGACGGCCTGCGCGACGCTGGCCGCGCCCCATGGCGCCTGTCGGCCAACCTGGCGGTGGCCGACCACAACGTGCCGACCACCGACCGCACGCAAGGCATCGAAGACCCGGTCTCGCGCCTGCAGGTGGAAACGCTGGACAAGAACACCAAGTCGGTCGGCATGACCTACTTCAATATGAATGACAAGCGCCAGGGCATCGTGCACGTGATCGGCCCGGAGCAGGGCGCGACCCTGCCAGGCATGACCGTGGTGTGTGGCGACTCGCATACGTCGACCCACGGCGCCTTTGGCGCGCTGGCGCACGGTATTGGCACCTCGGAAGTGGAGCACGTGCTGGCGACCCAGACCCTGCTGGCCAAGAAGTCCAAGGCCATGCTGGTGCAGGTGGACGGCACGCTGCCGGCTGGCGTCACGGCCAAGGACATCGTGCTGGCGATTATCGGCAAGATCGGCACCGCCGGCGGCACCGGCTATGCGATTGAATTCGCCGGCTCGGCGATCCGCTCGCTGTCGATGGAAGGCCGCATGACCGTCTGCAATATGGCGATTGAAGCGGGCGCGCGCGCCGGCATGGTGGCGGTGGACGACATCACCATCAACTACGTCAAAGGGCGCCCGTTCTCGCCGGCCGGTCCGCAATGGGAGCAGGCCGTGGCGTACTGGCGCACCCTGCATTCCGATCCGGGCGCGAAGTTCGACTTCGTGGTGACGCTGGACGCGGCGCAGATCCAGCCGCAAGTGACCTGGGGCACCTCGCCGGAGCAGGTCACCTCGATCGACGGCCGCGTACCGGACCCGGATAGCGAAAAAGACCCGGTCAAACGCGACGCCATGGAAAAAGCCCTGGTGTACATGAACTTGACGCCGAACACCCGCATCGAAGACATCCGCATCGACAAGGTCTTCATCGGCTCCTGCACCAACTCGCGCATCGAAGACTTGCGCGCCGCCGCCGCCGTGGTGCGCGGCAAACAGCGCGCCTCGAACGTGAAGCTGGCGCTGGTGGTGCCGGGCTCCGGCCTGGTGAAAGAGCAGGCCGAACGCGAGGGGCTGGACGCGATCTTCAAGGCCGCCGGCTTTGAATGGCGCGAGCCGGGCTGCTCGATGTGCCTGGCCATGAACGCCGACCGCCTGGATCCGGGCGAGCGTTGCGCCTCTACCTCCAACCGCAATTTTGAAGGCCGTCAAGGCCAGGGCGGACGCACCCACCTGGTGTCTCCCGCCATGGCGGCGGCTGCCGGTATCGCCGGCCATTTCGTGGATGTTCGATCCATCCGCTAACAATAACTAGTAAGAGTCCAAAATGAAAAAACTATTCGCTATCGCTATCTCCGCCATGATCCTGACCGGCTGCAACACCATTGCAGGCATCGGCAAGGACGTCCAACGGGCCGGGCAAGTAGTCGAAAGCGCCGGCAAATAAAAGCTGGACGGCCGGCTGTGCGCACGCCGCCAGCCTGCCGTCGCCATTGCAGAGAATCATGGAAAAATTTACCGTATATGAAGGTTTAGTTGCTCCCCTTGACCGCGCCAACGTCGATACCGACGCGATCATCCCGAAACAATTCCTGAAGTCGATCCACCGCACCGGCTTCGGCCCCAACCTGTTCGACGAGTGGCGTTATCTCGATCATGGTGAACCGGGCATGGACAACAGCCATCGTCCGCTCAATCCGGACTTCGTGCTGAACCAGGCGCGCTACCAGGGCGCCTCCATCCTCCTGACCCGCAAGAATTTTGGCTGCGGCTCCTCGCGCGAGCACGCGCCATGGGCTCTCGACCAGTACGGCTTCCGTGCCATCCTGGCACCTAGCTTTGCCGACATCTTCTTTAATAACTGCTTCAAGAATGGCCTGCTGCCGGTCGTCCTCACCGAAGCGCAGATCGATCATCTGTTCAACGAAGTCAAGGCCTTCCCGGGTTACCGCCTGGTGGTGGACCTTGAACAGCAGCGCGTTAGCACCAGCAATGGCGCCGTCTCCTATCCGTTCGAGATCGACGGCTTCCGCAAGTACTGCCTGATGAATGGCCTGGACGATATTGGCCTGACCTTGCGCCACGCCGACGAAATTCGTGCGTTCGAAGAGCGCCGCCTGGTCAACCAGCCGTGGCTGGCCAACGTTATCTAATTGAACAGACTGATACAACAATGAAAATTGCAATCTTGCCGGGCGATGGCATCGGCCCGGAAATCGTCAGCCAGGCCGTGAAAGTCCTGAACGCGCTGGACGAAAAATTTGAAATGGAAAGCGCGCCGGTGGGCGGCGCCGGCTATGAAGCCAAGGGCCATCCGCTGCCGGAAGAAACCCTGGCGCTGGCCAAGGCGGCCGACGCGGTACTGTTCGGCGCCGTGGGCGACTGGAAGTACGACACGCTGGAGCGTCCGCTGCGCCCGGAGCAGGCCATCCTCGGCCTGCGCAAGAACCTGGGCCTGTTCGGCAATTTGCGCCCGGCCATCCTGTACCCTGAACTGGCCGGCGCTTCGACACTGAAGCCGGAGGTGGTGTCGGGCCTGGATATCCTGATCGTGCGCGAACTGACCGGCGACATTTACTTCGGCCAGCCGCGCGGCGTGCGCGAATGCCCGGACGGCCCGTTCAAAGGCCAGCGTGAAGGCTTCGACACCATGCGCTACGCGGAAGGCGAGATCCGCCGCATCGCCCATGTGGCGTTCCAGGCGGCGCAAAAGCGCGGCAAGCGCCTGACCTCGGTCGACAAGGCCAATGTGCTGGAAACCTTCCAGTTCTGGAAGGACGTCGTCACCGATGTGCACAAGGAATACCCGGACGTGGCGCTGGACCATATGTACGTGGACAACGCCGCCATGCAGTTGGTGCGCGCGCCGAAGAAATTCGACGTGATCGTGACCGGCAATATGTTCGGCGACATCCTGTCCGATGCGGCGGCGATGCTGACCGGTTCCATTGGCATGCTGCCGTCGGCTTCGCTGGATGCCAATAACAAGGGCTTGTACGAGCCGTCGCACGGCTCGGCGCCTGATATCGCGGGCAAGGGCATTGCCAACCCGCTGGCCACGATCCTGTCGGCCGCCATGATGCTGCGCTATTCGCTAGACCGCGCGGAGCAGGCTGACCGGGTCGAGGCTGCTGTCAAGAAGGTGCTGGCGCAGGGGCTGCGCACGCCGGATATCTACGAGGAGGGCACCACCAAAGTGGGCACCGAGCAGATGGGCGATGCGGTGGTGGCGGCGCTGTAAACCGCAAAAACCGGAAAACCGGGGTACGGCCCAAGGGCCGGACCCCGGCCTGCGGCGGCCGTCGATCAGGGTCCGGCCCTTTGGGCCGTACCCTGGTTTCCCGGTTTTGAATTGAAAAGAATTTACATCCTAAGGAAATGAAAATGAAACTCGTAGGTCTGGTTGGTTGGCGCGGCATGGTGGGTTCGGTCCTGATGCAGCGCATGCAGGAAGAGGGCGATTTCGCCCATATCGAGCCGGTATTTTTCTCCACTTCGAACACCGGCGGCGCCGCTCCGAAGATGGCGAAGAATGAGACTACCCTGAAGGACGCCACCAACATCGACGAGCTGAAACGCTGCGAGATCATCATCTCCTGCCAGGGCGGCGACTACACCACCGAGGTGTTCCCGAAGCTGCGCGCGGCCGGCTGGAACGGCTACTGGATCGACGCCGCGTCGACCTTGCGCATGGAGCAGGATTCCGTGATCGTGCTCGATCCGGTCAACCTGAACGTGATCAAGGACGCCATGTCCAAGGGTGTGAAGAACTTCGTCGGCGGTAACTGCACCGTGTCCTGCATGCTGATGGGCCTGGGCGGCCTGTTCAAGCAGGACCTGGTGGAGTGGATGACCTCCATGACCTACCAGGCGGCATCGGGCGGCGGCGCGCAGCACATGCGCGAACTGCTGACCCAATACGGCACCATCAACGCCTCCGTCAAGCACCTGCTGGATAACCCGGCGTCGGCCATCCTGGAAATCGACAAGCAAGTGCTGGCCACCCAGCACGGCATGTCGGCCGAAGAAACCAAGCAGTTCGGTGTGCCGCTGGGCGGCAACCTGATTCCGTGGATCGACAAGGACCTGGGCAACGGCCAGTCGAAAGAGGAATGGAAGGGCGGCGCCGAGACCAACAAGATCCTGGGCCGCGGCGAAGGCTTCGGTTCGCAGGCGATCCACGTCGACGGCCTGTGCGTGCGCATCGGCGCCATGCGCTGCCACAGCCAGGCGCTGACCATCAAGCTGCGCAAGGACGTGCCGCTGGACGAAGTCAACGACATCATCGCCAAGGACAACGAGTGGGTGAAGTTCGTGCCGAACACGCGCGAAGCTTCGGTGAAGGACCTGACCCCGGCCGCCGTGACCGGCAGCCTGTCGATCCCGGTCGGCCGCGTACGCAAGATGTCGATGGGCGGCGAGTACCTGTCCGCCTTCACCGTCGGCGACCAACTGCTGTGGGGCGCCGCCGAGCCGCTGCGCCGCATGCTGCGCATCGTGCTGGATAAATAAATTGTTATTCATCAGCTAATACCTGCTGATTAATAAACAAGTTAAGGAGTATTTTCTAAAAGCCGGATTTCAAAGGAAATTCCGGCTTTTTTCTTTGAATCAAAAAATATTTTCGGCATGAACGAAACAGAATAGGGGTCGATACAGGGTAAAAGGCGGTGTAATGCTTGCATGCATCATTTGTCGATGTTATGTTAGGACCTCTGGGAAAGTAACTTTTTTTCCACGTTAACCAATTTCGCCGCCCAACTATGCCTGTAAAAAAACCTTCCAAGGTCGCCTCGTTTGCGTTGAAAACATTGACCGCTGCCATGCTCAGCGGCGCTGTACTCGCACCTCTTTCCGTCAACGCAGCCGGTCTTGGCAAGCTCACAGTGCTCTCCTCGCTGGGACAGCCGCTGCGCGCCGAAATCGAACTGACCTCCGTAACGCCAGAAGAGGCGTCCGAACTGGTGGCCAAACTGGCCTCGCCGGACGCTTTCCGTGCCGCCAACATTGATTTCAACCCCGCTCTGCTGAGCCTGCGCTTCGATGTTGAAGCGCGCGGCACGCGCCAGTTCATCCGTGTGAGTTCCAGCCAGGCGATCAACGAGCCTTTCGTTGACATGCTGCTGGAGCTGACCTGGACCAATGGCCGCCTGGTGCGCGAATACACCTTCCTGCTTGACCCGGCCGACCTGCGCACCGCGCAGTCGCCGCAAGTGGCGGCGCCGGTGGACGTGCGCAGCCAGCGCCCGGCCGCGCAGGCGCCGGCAGCGGCACCGGCGGCCGCGCCAAGCGCTGCGCCGGCTGCCCCGCGCCAGACGGCACGCCCCGCGCCACGCGAGAGCGCGACGCTGCAGGACGCCCCGGCGGCCGACAACTATGCCGTCAAGCGTGGCGACACGCTGGGCCGCATCGCCGGCCGCCTGAAGCCGGCCGATGTGTCGCTGGACATGATGCTGGTGGCGCTGTACCGCGCCAATCCAGACGCCTTTGCCGGCAACAATATGAACCGCCTGAAGTCCGGCACCATCCTCACGGTACCGGAGGCCGGTAGCATCAAGGGCACCGGCCAGGGCGAAGCCCATGGCGTGGTGGTGGCGCATGCCAACGACTTCAACGCCTACCGCGCCAAGCTGGCGGGGCAGGTGGCCGCTGCCACGCCGGCCAAGGCGCCGGAAGCGCAGCAAAGCCAGACCGGTAAAATCGCGGCCCAGGTGCAGGAGCGCCCGACCGCCGTCAGCGAGTCGAAAGACCAGCTGAAACTGTCCAAGGCCGGCGAGGCCGCCAGCAAGCCGGGCAAGACCGCAGCGGTGGAAGACAAGATTGCCAAGGATCGCCAGATGGCCGACGCCAGCGCCCGCGTGAAGGAGCTGGAAAAGAACGTCAACGATCTTGAAAAGCTGATGGAGGTAAAGAACAAGGCTGCCGCCAACGCGCAGGCCAAGGCCAGCGTGCCGGCCGCCGCCGCCGCTGCCGCCGCCAGCCCGGCCGCCGCTTCGGCCCCAGCATCGGCACCGGCTGCGGCTGCCGCTGCCGCCACTGCGGCGTCGGTCGCCGCGCCGGAAGCCGCCGCGCCAGTCGCTTCGGCGCCGGCGGACGCCGCGCCGGCCAAGCCAAGCAAGCCAAAACGCACCGTCGTCGCGCCGCCGCCAGCGCCGGCCGAGCCTAGCCTGGTCGACACCCTGATGGAAAACCTGCCGCTGGTGGGTGGCGCCCTGGCCGCCCTGCTGGGTGGTGCAGCGCTGCTGGTGATGCGCCGCCGCAAGGCCGCCGAACAGCTATCGCTGCCGAAAGCCGAGAACAGCAATGTGATGGGCGACCCGGGCACCACCGCGCATTCCCTGTTCGCCGAAACCGGCGGCCAGAGCGTTGACACCAGCAACAGCGTGTTCAATTCGAATTTTGCGCCGTCGGCCAGCCAGCTCGACACCAATGAAGTCGATCCGGTGGCGGAAGCCGACGTGTACATCGCCTATGGCCGCGACGCCCAGGCCGAGGAAATCCTGAAGGAAGCGCTGCGTGTCCATCCGGAACGCCACCCTGTGCGCCTGAAACTGCTGGAAATTTATGCCGGCCGAAAGGACGCGCGCGCGTTTGAGGCGCAAGCCGGCGAGCTGTATTCGATGACCAAGGGCCAGGGCGACGAGTGGGCGCAAGCCGCCGCGCTGGGCGCCGGCATCGACCCGGATAATCCGCTCTACCTGAACGCCGCGCAAGCGAAAGCGGCGGCCGGCCTGGGCGCTGCGGCTGCGGGCGCTGCCGCCGCGCCGTTCGTGGCCAGCGAATCGAATGAGCTGAACGACTTTGCCGCGATGTTCGCCGAGCCGGCTCCGGCCGCACCGGCGTCTGGTGCCGAGGCGGATGCGGGCGGCCTGGACCTGGACCTGAGTGCGGAAGCGGCACCAGCGGAAGAAGCGGCGCTGATGGACTTCGACCTTGATCGCGACGCGACCGCGCTGCCTTCGCTGGAAGAAGACAAGCCGGCGCCGAAAGTCGCCGACAGCAATGCGCTCGACTTCGACCTGGGTGGCCTGAGCTTCGATGAGCCGGCAGCGGCGGACGCCGCCCCGGCAGTGGCTGTGGAAGAGGTGCAGGACATGTCTTTCGACCTGGGCCTGGACGCCGAGCCAGTCAAGGCGCAAGCCGTGGAAGCGCTGGAAGCGGCGCCTGCGGCTGATCCAATGGCCGATATCGGCATGGACTTCAACCTGGACCTGCCTGGCAATGACAGCGCGCCGGAAGCGCCGGCGGCTGCGGCGCCCGGCGCCGATCCGCTGGCGGAACTGGATATGATGGACTTCTCGCTGCCGGGCGCCACCGAAACCGCCGCGCCAGCCCCGGTGGCGGAAGAAGCGCCATTGTCGGCGGACGCGCTGTCGGCTGATGATTTCGCGCTGGACCTGCCGTCCGAGCCGGCGCCGGCCACGGCGGCCACCACCCCGGCCGACTTCGACCTGTCCGGCATCGACCTCGATCTGGGCGGCGCGGGCCAGGAAACTGCCGCGCCAAAGAACGAGGAAGAGATGTCCGCCCTGCACATGGAAATGGACACCAAGCTCGATCTGGCCGTGGCCTACCAGGAGATCGGTGACAAGGAAGGCGCGCGTGAGTTGCTTGATGAAGTGATCCGCGGCGGCAGCGATGACCAGGTGGCGCGTGCCAGCAGCATGCGTTCGCAACTCGGTTAAGCGCTAAATCACCGTATAATGCCCGGTCACAGATCAAACTGACCGGGCATTTTTTATTTTGAAACGCATCGCATTAGGAGTCCAGTACAACGGCGCCGACTGGCTTGGCTATCAGGTCCAGCCGCACGGCCAGACCGTGCAGAACAAGCTGGAGCAGGCCATTGAGCGCTTCGCTTGCGTCAAGCTGGGCACCACCTGCGCCGGCCGCACCGACGCCGGCGTGCATGCGCTGAACCAGGTGGTGCATTTCGACACCGAGCTCGATCGCGCCGAACACGCCTGGGTGCGCGGCATCAACGCCTTCCTGCCGGAATCGATCGGCGTGCGCTGGGCGCGCTACTTGCCCGCCGCGCCCGCGCCGGAGCAGGAGTTCCATGCGCGTTTCAGCGCCCGTTCCCGCACTTACCATTACCTGCTATACAACCACCAGGTGCGTTCGCCGCTGCTGGCGGGGCGCGCCGGTTTCACCCACTGGCAATTGGACGTGGAGCGCATGCGCGAAGCGGTCAAGCCGCTGATCGGCACGCACGACTTCACCGCCTTCCGCGCCTCCATGTGCCAGGCCAGGACACCGGTCAAGCAAATGCACAGCATCGAGATCGCGCGCCATGGCGACATGATCCTGTTCACGCTGCGCGCCAACGCCTTCCTGCACCATATGGTGCGCAACCTGGTTGGCTCGCTGGTGTATGTCGGCCAGGGCCGCGAGGACACCGCCTGGCTGGGCGAGTTGCTGGCTGGGCGCGACCGCAGCAAGGCAGCGCCGACCTTCATGCCGGACGGCCTGTACCTGTCCAAAATCGAATACGACGAGAAGTGGGGCCTGCCGCAAGAAGAGCCCAGCATCCTGCCCGCCTTCTGAAAGAGCCGCCCATGCAACGCACCCGCATCAAGATCTGCGGCCTGACCCGCGAAGAAGACGTCCTGGCCGCCGTGCAGGCCGGGGCGGACGCGGTGGGCTTTGTGTTCTACGAAAAGAGTCCGCGCTACGTGACGCCGCAGCGCGCGGCCGAGCTGATCGCCTTGCTGCCGCCGTTCGTGAGCCCGGTCGGGCTGTTCGTGAACGCGGGCGCCGAAGCCGTGGCGGCAACGGTCGCCGTGGCGCCGGTGGCGCTCTTGCAATTTCACGGCGACGAGTCGGCGCAAGATTGCGCCGCAGCGGCGCAGGCGGCGGGTCGGGCGTTTATGCGGGTGTTCCGCGTCAAACCCGACACAAGCGGCGCCGAGCTGCTAGAATATGAGCGACTTTGCCGCGCATCCAGTGGCTTGTTCTCGGGCCTCCTGCTCGACACCTTCGTGGATGCATATGGCGGCGCAGGAAAGGTTTTCGATTGGTCCCTAATTCCAAAAGATCTCGCGCATCGGGCCGTTTTGAGTGGTGGCTTGAGCGTGCAAAATGTGACTGGCGCAGTGGCCAGCGTTCGCCCTTACGCGGTTGACGTCTCAAGTGGCGTCGAGCGCGCCAAGGGTATCAAAGATGCTCGCCTGATCGCGGAGTTCATTCGCGGCGTGCGGGCAGCCGATGCCACGTTTGAGAAAGATCCGCACCATGAAAACCCCGCTTGACAGCGCGCCTGCGCACCTGTTCCACGCCTCGACTTACCACCTGCCCGACGCCACCGGCCATTTCGGCCCCTACGGCGGCTCCTTCGTTGCCGAAACCCTGAGCTACGCGCTGGCCGAGCTGCGCGACGCCTATGCGCGCTACAGCAAGGATGAACTGTTCCTGGAAGAGTTCCGCTATGAGCTCAAGCACTTCGTCGGCCGTCCCTCGCCGGTGTACCACGCCAAGCGCTGGTCGCAGCAGCTGGGCGGCGCGCAAATTTACTTCAAGCGCGAAGACCTGAACCACACCGGCGCGCACAAGATCAACAACGTGATCGGCCAGGCGCTGCTGGCCAAGCGCATGGGCAAGCCGCGCATCATCGCCGAAACCGGCGCCGGCCAGCATGGCGTGGCCACCGCCACCATCTGCGCGCGCTTCGGCCTGGAGTGCGTGGTGTACATGGGCAGCGAGGACGTGAAGCGCCAGGCGCAGAACGTGTACCGCATGAAGCTGCTGGGCGCGACCGTGGTGCCGGTGGAATCCGGCTCCAAGACCCTGAAAGACGCGCTGAATGAAGCGATGCGCGACTGGGTCACCAATATCGAGAACACCTTCTACATTATCGGCACGGTGGCGGGTCCGCACCCGTACCCGATGATGGTGCGCGACTTCCAGTCCGTGATCGGCGAGGAGTGCCTGTATCAGATGCCGGAAATGACCGGCCGCCAGCCGGACTATGTGGTGGCGTGCATCGGCGGCGGCTCCAACGCCATGGGCATTTTCTATCCCTACATCGACCAGGCTGCGACGGCGCTGGTGGGGGTGGAGGCGGCCGGGGAGGGGCTGGAGACGGGCAGGCATGCGGCCTCGCTGACGGCCGGCTATCCGGGTGTCCTGCACGGCAACCGTACTTACCTGCTGCAGGATGCGGGCGGGCAGATCATCGAGACGCATTCGGTGTCGGCCGGCCTGGATTATCCGGGCGTGGGGCCGGAGCACTCGCACCTGAAGGATTCGGGGCGCGCGCAGTACGTCTCGATCACCGATGACGAGGCGCTGCAGGCTTTCCACGACTGCTGCCATATCGAGGGGATTATCCCGGCGCTGGAGTCGTCGCATGCGCTGGCCTACGCGGCCAAGCTGGCGGCTACGCTGCCGAAGGATAAGATCATCCTGGCCAACCTGTCGGGCCGTGGCGACAAGGACATGCATACGGTCGCTGAGCGCGCCGGGCTGCAGTTCTAAAACCGGGAAACCAGGGTACGGCCCACAGGGCCGGACCCTGCCCGCGACCGCCGCGTATCGGGGTTCGGCCCTGTGGGCCGTACCCCGGTTTCCCGCTTCAAGAAAAGGAAAGCAAAAATGACCCGTATCGCAGCAACCTTCGCCGCCCTGAAAGCGCAAAACAAGAAAGCCCTGGTCACCTTCATCACCGCCGGCGACCCTGACCCCGGCCGCACCGTGGAACTGATGCACGCCCTGGTGGAAGGCGGCGCCGACATCCTCGAACTTGGCGTGCCGTTCTCCGACCCAATGGCCGAAGGCCCCGTCATCCAGCGCGCCTGCGAGCGCGCCCTGGCCAAGGGCGTCGGCATCCGCCACTGTTTCGACTTCGTGCGCGAATTCCGTAAAACCAACTCCACCACGCCCGTCATCCTGATGGGCTACGCCAACCCGATCGAACGCCTGGGCGCGGACGTCTACATCGACGCCAGCACGGCCGCTGGCGCCGACGGCGCCATCATCGTCGACTACCCGCCGGAAGAGTGCGAGGACTTCGCCGCCAAGATGCGCGCGGCCGGGCAGGACCTGATCTTCCTGCTGGCGCCCACCTCGACCGAGCAGCGCGTGCAGCAGGTGGCGCGCGTCGGCAGCGGCTTCACCTATTACGTCTCGCTGAAAGGGGTGACCGGCGCCGGCAATATCGACACCGAGGACGTGGCGCGCCGGCTGGACATGATCCGCAAGCACGTGCAGCTGCCGCTGGGCGTCGGTTTCGGCATCCGCGACGCGGAAACGGCGCGCGCCGTGGCCAGCGTGGCTGACGCGGTGGTCATCGGCAGCCGCATCATCCAGGAAATCGAAGCGGCGGGCCCGGAAAATGCCGCAAAATCAGTACGATCGTTCGTTTCTGGCATTCGCCAGGCCCTGGACGAAAAGCGTTGATCTGAGAGCAATTTACTGCCTGTTTTGTTCGACAGGACAGGCAGAAACGGCTACACTTCCGGCCTAAGTTAGTGCAAGAGGAGAAATTATGAGCTGGTTGGAAAAATTGCTGCCCCCGCGCATCCAGCGCTCGGAAGCTGCCGCTCGCAAGACAATGCCTGAAGGCTTGTGGGTCAAGTGCCCATCCTGCGAGGCTGTGCTGTACCGTACCGACCTGGAGTCGAACCTGCATGTCTGCCCGAAATGCGACCACCACATGCGCATCCGCGCGCGCGAGCGCCTGGACGGCCTGCTGGACGCCGGCGGCCGTTATGAAATCGGCCAGGAAACCCTGCCGGTCGACACGCTGAAATTCAAAGACAGCAAGAAATACCCGGACCGCCTGAAACAGGCGATGGAAGCGACCGGCGAGACCGACGCCCTGATCGCGATGGGCGGCTCGATCATGAGCCTGCCGGTGGTCGTGGCCTGCTTCGAATTCGAATTCATGGGCGGCTCCATGGGCTCCGTGGTGGGCGAGCGCTTCGCCCGCGCGGCCCAGGTGGCGCTGGAACAGAAGGTGCCGTTCATTTGCATTACCGCCACCGGCGGTGCGCGCATGCAGGAAGGCCTGTTGTCGCTGATGCAGATGGCAAAAACCACCGCCATGCTGACCAAGCTGGCCGAGAAGAAGCTGCCGTTCATCTCGGTGCTGACCGACCCGACCATGGGCGGCGTGTCCGCCTCCTTCGCCTTCATGGGCGACGTGGTGATGGCCGAACCGAAAGCGCTGATCGGCTTTGCCGGCCCGCGCGTGATTGAAAACACCGTGCGTGAAAAGCTGCCGGAAGGCTTCCAGCGTTCCGAGTTCCTGCTGACCAAGGGCGCGATCGACATGATCGTGGACCGCCGCCAGATGCGCGAAGAAATCGCGCGCCTGCTGGCCCTGATGCAGAACCAGGCCGTCGAAGTGCTGGCCTGAGCTTAAGCTTTACGTTTCACCTGGCGCGCGCAGCCTCCTGCGCTGCGCGCCCAAAATCCCTTCCTGGCGATCATGTCCCAACTCCCGAATACCCTCCCAGAATGGCTTGCGCTGATCGAGTCGCGCCACGCCGAAACCGTCATCAACATGGGCCTGGAGCGCGTGCGCGCCGTCAAGGAACGCATGGCCCTGGCGTTCAAATGCCCGGTCATCATGGTGGCGGGCACCAATGGCAAAGGCTCGACCTGCGCCATGCTGGAATCGATCCTGCTGCAAGGCGGCTACCGCGTCGGCCTGTACATCAAGCCGCACTTCCTGCACTTCAATGAGCGGGCGCGCCTGAACGGCGACATGGCGAGCGACGAGCAACTGGTGGCCAGCTTCAATTTCGTGGAGCAGGCGCGCGGCGAGATCTCGCTGACGTACTTTGAATTCACCACACTGGCGATCATGCACCTGATGTCGCAGGCAACCCTGGATGTGGTGATCCTGGAAGTGGGCCTGGGCGGCCGCCTGGATGCGGTGAATGTGATCGATGCCGACGTGTCGATCGTGACCAGCGTCGATATCGACCACGTGGACTACCTGGGTGGCACGCGCGAACAGATCGGCTTTGAAAAAGCCGGCATCTACCGCACCGGCAAGGTGGCGATCTGCAGCGACCCGGTGCCGCCGCAGGCGCTGATCGACCACGCCACGGAAATTGGCGCCGACCTGTGGCTGATGGGGCGCGACTTCAACTACTCGGGCGACAAGCAGCAGTGGAATTACGGTGGCCGTTCGCAGCGCCGCAATTCGCTGGCTTACCCAGGCCTGCGCGGCGCCAACCAGTTGCTGAACGCCTGCGCGGCGCTGGCCGCGCTGGAAGCGCTGCGGATGGAATTGCCGGTCGGCGCGCAGGAAGTGCGCACCGGCCTGGTGATGGTGGAACTGCCGGGCCGATTCCAGGTGCTGCCGGGCCGCCCGAGCGTGATTTACGACGTGGCGCACAACCCGCACGCCGCCGCCGCGCTGGCGCAGAATATCGGCAATATGGGCTTTGCGCCGTACACCTACGCGGTGTTCGGTTCCATGCACGACAAGGACATCGACGGCGTGATCAAGGCCATGGCGCCGTGCGTCGACCACTGGTGCCTGAGCAACCTGCCATCGCCGCGCGCGGCCACGGCGTCCGAGCTGGCCGCCAAGGTGCAGGCGGCCGAGCCGCAAATGGGTGAGAAAACCGCCAATATTTTCGATGATCCAGGCCAGGCTTTCGCAAATGCGATGAGCCGGGCGGGCGAGAATGATAGAATTGTGGTCTTTGGATCATTCCTGACCGTCGCTGGTGTCATGGCGGCGAAAAAATCCTCACTCCACTGAGCACCCGACTGAGAAAAGCACGCATGGGCTTGTTATCGAAATTTGGCAAAGACAAGCAAGATGCCGCTGGTGAAGACAGCGGCTACTACCGCGCTCAGGACGACCGTTCCCTGAGCGATAAAGCCCGTTCCAAACGCGCCACGAACGCGGGCGCGGGCGCCGATGCCGCGCCGCGCCGCAGCGGCCGCAAGGACGCCGCCGATCCTGTACTGCCGGAGAAGAAACGCGCGCGCCGCCGCCTGGTGGGCGCCATCGCGCTGGCGCTGGGCGTGGCCATCGGCCTGCCGATGCTGCTCGATTCCGAACCGAAATCGTCGGTGGCCGATATCGCCATCAATATGCCGTCCAAGGACAAACCGGGCGAGCCGCTGAACGGCGGCCCGGCCAGCGCGCCGGCGCCGGTTCCCGCGCCGACCGTTGCGCAGCCGGCCACGGCGGCGACGGCGCCAGCCGCCCCCGCAGCCAACCCTGCGCCGGCCGCCACACCAGCTGCGCGCACCGTAGCGCCGGTTGCCACCGGCGCCGCGCTGGACAAGGGCGAAGAAATCGTCCACGTGCCGGCCAAGCCGGCCCTCACCGAACCGGCCAAGCCGCCCAAAGCGGCCGAGCCGAAAGTCGCCAAGCCCGAGCCCAAGCACACCGAGCCTAAGCCGGAGCCGAAGAAGGAAGCCAAGCCAGAAGCCAAGCCCGCCCACGCCGACGATGCGCGCGCCATGGCTATCCTGGAAGGCAAGCCGGCCGACGCCGCGCCGGCCACCAAATACGTGATCAAGGTCGGCGCCTTCGCCGCCAAAGACAAAGTGGACGAGCTGCAGCGCAAGTTGGGCGAAGCCGGCATCAAGTCCTATGCGCAAAAGGTGAGCACCGCCAACGGCGAGCTAACCAGCGTACGCGTCGGCCCCTTCCCGAACAAGGAAGAAGCCGAAAAGGTCAAAGCCAAGCTGGGTAAGCTGGGCCTGAACGGCAGCCTTACCCCGGCCTGACAAGAAGAGTTGAGGCTGTGCTGACGTGACGATTTTCGATTACCTCGTGATATTCGTGCTGATCGCATCCATCGTCATCAGCACCATGCGCGGCCTGGTCAAGGAGATCCTGTCGCTGGCCGGCTGGATCGTCGCCTTCGTGGTCGCCAACGCCTACAGCGCCGCGCTGGCCGGCATGCTGCCGGACGCCATTCCCGGCGAGGTGGTGCGGCTGATCGTGGCCTTCATCGCCCTGTTCATCGGTGTGCGCATCCTCATGGCCCTGCTGGCCATGGCGATCGATGCGCTGGTCACCGCCGGCGGCCTGTCGCTGGCCGACCGCGGCCTGGGAGGCTTGTTCGGCCTCGGCCGGGGGATTGTGATCGTGCTGGCCGGCGTCATATTGTGCGGGATGACTTCCATCCCCAAGCAGGATTTCTGGAGAAACGCGCTGTTGAGCCCCATGGCGGAATCCGGCGTGCGCACCGTGAAACCCTTGCTGCCGGACGCGATGGCGCGGCATGTCCATTTTTAGCATTCTTTAAATCCGCAGTACCAAGTTTAGGAGCACACCATGTGTGGCATCGTCGGCGTCGTATCCCACCAACCAGTCAACCAGATGCTGTATGACGCGCTGCTGCTGTTGCAGCACCGCGGCCAGGACGCAGCAGGCATCGCGACCAACCAAAGCAACACGTTCTCCATGCACAAGGCCAACGGCCTGGTGCGCGATGTGTTCCGCACCCGCAATATGCGTTCGCTGAACGGCACGACCGGCATCGGCCATTGCCGCTACCCGACTGCCGGTTCCTCCAGCGAGGAGGAAGCGCAGCCGTTCTATGTGAACGCGCCGTTCGGCATCACGCTGGCGCACAACGGCAACCTGACCAACTGGGAACAGCTCAAAGAAGAGATGTTCCGCAACGACCGCCGCCACATCAACACCGATTCCGATTCGGAAGTGCTGCTGAACGTGCTGGCGCACGAAATCCAGAAAGCCTCGACCGACGTCACGCTGACCCCGGCCAACATCTTCCAGGCGGTGACGGTGCTGATCAAGCGCGTGCGCGGCGGCTACGCGGCGGTGGCGCAGATCGCCGGCAGCGGCATGCTGGCCTTCCGCGACCCGTTCGGCATCCGCCCGCTGTGCCTGGGCATCAATGAAACCCCGGAAGGCGTGGAGTACATGGTGGCCTCCGAGTCCGTCGCGCTGGAAGGCATGGGCTTCCGCTTCGTGCGCGACGTGCTGCCGGGCGAAGCGATCTTCATCGACATGGACAAGCAGCTGCACGCGCAAATGTGCGCCGATAATCCAAAGCTGAACCCTTGCGTGTTCGAGTACGTCTACCTGGCGCGTCCGGACTCCGTGATCGACGGCGCCTCGGTCTACAGCACCCGCCTGAAAATGGGCGAGTACCTGGCCGACAAGATCAAGCGCGAAGGCCTGGCCGAGGGCGTCGACGTAGTGATGCCGATCCCGGATTCCTCGCGTCCCGCCGCGATCCAGCTGGCGATGCGCCTGGGCGTGGACTACCGCGAAGGCTTCATCAAGAACCGCTACATCGGCCGCACCTTCATCATGCCGGGCCAGGCGATGCGCAAGAAATCCGTGCGCCAGAAGCTGAACGCCATCGGCGACGAATTCAAGGACAAGGTGGTACTGCTGGTGGACGACTCCATCGTGCGCGGCACCACCTCGCGCGAGATCGTGCAGATGGCGCGCGAAGCCGGCGCCAAGAAAGTGATCTTCGCCTCCGCCGCGCCGCCGGTGCTGTATCCGAACGTGTACGGCATCGACATGCCGACGCGCGATGAACTGATCGCCCACGGCCGCACGCTGCAGGAAATCTGCAACGAGATCACCGCCGACGCGCTGGTGTACCAGGACCTGGAAGACCTGAAGAAATCCATCGCCGACGTGAACCCGGCGCTGACCGAGTTTGAGGCATCGTGCTTCGACGGCAAGTACGTCACCGGCGACGTGTCGGCCGAGTACCTGGACCGCATCGAGCAGGCGCGCGTCAATCCGAAGAAGGCCAAGGTGGCTGAAGACGCAGCGCGCACGCAGCTGAACCTGAACACCGCCAACACGGAATCCTGATGAAGAACTACGGCTTCACGACCACCATCCTGCACAACGATCGCCAGAAGGGGATCGAACACGGCTCGCTGCACAAGCCGATCCACACCTCGGTGACCTTCGGCTACGCCGACGCGCGCCAACTGGCGTCGGTGTTCCAGGGTAAGGAGCCGGGCTTCCGCTACGGCCGCCAGGGCAACCCGACGGTTGCCGCGCTGGAGGACAAGGTCAGCAAGATGGAGCAGGGCGTCGGCACGATTTGCTTCGCCACCGGCATGGGCGCCATCGGCGCCGTGTTCCAGGCGCTGCTGCGGGCTGGCGACCATGTCGTGTCGTCGTCCTTCCTGTTCGGGAATACCAATTCGCTGTGGCAGACCGTGGCCGGGCAGGGCGTGGGCGTGGACTTTGTCGACGCCACCGACGTCGCCAACGTGGCGGCGGCGCTCAAGCCGGAAACGCGCATGGTGTTCGTTGAAACCATCGCCAACCCGCGCACCCAGATCGCGGACTTGAAACGCATCGGCCAGTTGTGCGCCGAGCGCGGCATCCTGTACATCGTGGACAACACCATGACCTCGCCCTACCTGTTCCGTCCGAAGGACGTGGGCGCGGGCCTGGTGGTGAATGCGCTGACCAAGTCGATCGGCGGCCATGGCAATGCGCTGGGCGGCGCGCTGACCGATACCGGCGCCTACGACTGGACCAAATTCCCGAATATCTTCGAGAACTACAAGAAGAACGCGCCCGCGCAATGGGGCCTGGTGCAGATCCGCGCCAAGGCGCTGCGCGATTTTGGCGCCTCGCTCGGCCCGGAAGCGGCGCACCATATCGCGGTCGGCGCCGAAACGTTGGCGCTGCGCATGGACCGCACCAGCGCCAACGCGCGCGCGCTGGCCGAGATGCTGGAAGCGGACGAGCGCGTGGCCGCCGTCTACTACCCGGGCCTGAAATCGCACCCGCAGTACGGCATCGCGGCCGAGTTGTTCAAGGACTTCGGCTCTTTGCTGAGCTTTGAGCTGAAAGACGGCATCGACTGCTTCGACTACCTGAACAAGCTGAAGCTGGCGATCCCGACCTCCAACCTGGGCGACACCCGCACCCTGGTGATCCCGGTGTCGCACACCATCTTCTACGAGATGGGTGCGGAGCGCCGCGCCTCAATGGGCATCGCCGACTCGTTGATCCGGGTCTCGGTCGGTATCGAGGACACGGCCGACCTGATCGCCGACTTCCGCAACGCCCTCGACTGATCCTGGCTGCGGCCGGTAATAGAGCAGCGGCAGCAAGTCGATCACCACATGCAGCACGATCGCCAGGGCCAGGTGGCCGCTGGCGATCGCCACCAGGCCCAGCAAGCCTCCCACCACTCCCGAGCGCAGCACGCCGGCCACGCCCTGGTAGGCGTGCACCAGGCCGAAGGCCAGGGTACTCAAGAGCCATGCCCCGCCCAGCCCGAAGCCCAGGCCCGATCCGGGCTGCCCGAAGTAGGCCAGCATGAAGCCGCGGTACACCAGCTCCTCGCACACGCCGGCCGAAATCGCCACCACTACCCACCAGCGCCGCTCGCGGCTTCCGGCCGGCAGCATGAACGCCAGGGGCTGCGCGGCCAGCGCATACTGCTGCCGCACCTCCGCGTCGGAGAGGCTGCGCCAGGCCTGCGCAGTCAACATGCCGACCAGGAGCAGCGCGCCACCCTGCACCAGCCAGCGCAGGCTGCTGCTGCCAGTCAGCCATTCCATGCCGCCAATGCGTCCCGGGGCATCGAATAGGTTGGCTGGTGCCGCCAGCCAGGCCGAGACGGCAGCCAGTGCCCATAGCAGCACGATCACTTCGCGATAGTGCCCCAGGCGCGCGGCACTGGTGCTGTTGGCTTTCAGGCGGCGCCAGCGGGGCACTTCGAGCAGGGGCAGCAAGATGCAGAGGGCGACGATAAAGACGAGTTGCAGCGATGGCATTTCGGCCTCCAAATGTGAATGTGAATTTACTTTTACATATTTCCGGCGGGTTGTCTATACTCCGACCCATGGAAAAGACATTGCCACCGGCGCGCCAGCAACGCAGCCGCGACACGGAAGAGCGTTTGCTCAACGCTGCATTGGCTTTGCTGGAGGAGGGCGGGCTGGACGCCGCGCTGATCCCGCGCATCGCCGAACTGGCGCAAGTGGCGCCGGCCAGCGTTTATCGCCGCTTTGCCGATAAGTCGGCCCTGTTGCGGGCTGCCTTCCTGACCATGCTGCGCGCCAGCCACCAGGCGACGCGGGAGCAGGCCGTTCAACTGGTCCTGCGCGCCAGCCTGGCGGAGACGCTGCGCCAGGTGGCGAACCGGATGATGCAGCAGTACCGCGAACATCCGCAGTTGCTGCGCGCGCTGGTGCGCTTTATGCAGAGCGATACCGACGCCGGCTTTGTGACGGAGGCGCGCGCGATCATCCGGCAGAATACGGACGCGGTGGTGGAGCAGCTGATGGCGCACCGCGCCGAAGTGCGCCATGTGCCGAAGCGCGCCGCCCTGCATTTCGCTGTCACTGGCATGGCCTGCACCATCGAGAGCTTCGCGCTGGACCAGGAGTCGCTGTGGCACGCCGACAGCGCCATGAGCGATCAGGACATGGCGGCACGGGTGGCACACACCGCTTTGGCCTACCTGCTTACACCGCTTCAGTAAGGCACGCCGAAAATGGCGCTGAAGCGTGCCTTCTGCTCCATGGTGGCGGCTGGGTCGCGCAGCAGGTAGGTCTCCAGCATGCCGAATTGTTCGAGGCGCAGGCCGATGTCGCGGAACAGCGGCGCCAGGTCGGGTGCCTGGCTAGTGGCGACGATGTTGTTCAGCAGCGGGTCGAGGTCAACCCCGCTGATCGCTTTACCGATGCGGACGAGGTCGGCCTGGTCGTAAGTCTTGCCCTTGTGGCCGAACTCCTTGTACATCTCCTTCAACAGGGTATCCAGGCTGGCCTTGCCCTTGCTGGCCTTGCGCAGCTCCACATCCATCGCCAGGCCGGCGATGGTGCCGCCGCCATACACCAGCAGCCAGTTGCGGTGCTTGTCTTTCACCGCTTCGCGCACGCTCATGGTCAGGCCCAGCACGTTGCGGGCGACGTTCTGGCCGCGCGCCAGGTTCTCCAACTGCTGCACCAGCATGGCGCGGCCCATCAGCTTGTTGCGCGCCATGGTGATGACGGTGACGTAGTCGTTCACGCCCTCCTTGAACCATTCCTCGCTTTCATGCTTCGGCACGAGTGAGTGGCCGTTCCAGAAGTGGGCCAGTTCGTGCGCCATCACCTTGCCCCAGACCGGGCGCGCGACTTCGCTGCCGTCGTCTTTCAGGTATTGGCTGAAGGAGCCTGAGAATGCGCCGCCGTCGCCGCTGTCGCCCTGGTTGATGACGACCAGGAAGCGCTCGGCGACCGGGCCGCGGCCGTACAGCTTCTGGTAGCTGTTCATCTGTTGGTCGATCATCGAGACGAAGGCGTCGCGCCGCTTCCAGTACTGCTTGCCCATCACCAGCGTCATTTCGACGCCGCCGGTCTTGAAGGTTTCGGCGCGCGCGGTACCGAAGAACAGGGCGTTGTTGACCAGCTCGCGGCGCGATTCGGTGATGAAGACGCCGGGCTTGCCGCTGCCGCGCCATGGCGTGTTGGCCTTCCAGCCAACGGGCAGGTCGAAGCTGACTTCGGTCTGGCCATGCATTTTCACGCCGGGCACGATGAAGAGCGGGTAGCCGACTGCCATCAGGCCTTCGTCGGTGTGATAAGACACTTCCTCGTTCCCGCCCGGCCATTGGTACTTGTCGTGCTCCAGGCGGATGTCGTAGGACAGGCGCAGGCGGCGGTCGCCGTCGACCTCGTATTCGCCTTCGCCCTTGTCGTGCAATTGGACGGCATTGCCGGCCATGTCGCGCACCGCCAGCTTGTCGATCAGGTCGGCCTGGCCGTTCTTGAGCTGCGGGATGGGCATGACGTTGAACAGCACAAGCTCGCGGCCTTCGACCCAGACGTCGGCTTCGACGTGGGCGCGCTTGGCATCCTTGTCGATGCTCAGGCGGTAGTGGTTGGCCTGCTGGTCATAGGCGAGCGCTGAGTGCGCTGCCAGTATCGCGGCGGCGATGCAGAGTGGCTTAAACATCAAATCTCCCCGGTTTTCTTGTGTGGTTTTGTGCCACTGTACGGGGCGGCTGCCGCCCGGGGAGCGTGGCTGCGATGAAATGCAGGATTGGCGGAATGAACTGCAGGCTTAGCGTCGCGCTTTTTCCACAGCGACGCTTAAAACGGCGCGACGCCGGGCATGTCGTAAGGATGGCGCCAGCCGGGCAGGGCGCGGATGCGCTCCAGCCAGTCGGCCACGCCCGGCGGGAAGCTGACCTGCGCTTGCTCGGGCCAGAACATGTAGGCGCACAGGGCGAAGTCCGCCACGGTAGGGCAGTCGTCCAGTAGGAAGGGGCGGCCGTCGGCCAGTTCCGCCGCCAGGCGGGCGATGTCGGCGTCAAAGCGGGCGCGCATCCACGCCAGCACGCCGGGCGGGTAGCCTTGCGGGTCGAAGCGCTGGCCGTAGCGCAGGTGGGGCAGGGAGGTGCCGATGCGGTTGGCCTCCCAGAACAGCCATTCGCGGCAGCGGGCCAGGCGCTGCGGCGTTTCAGCGCCAAAGGACCGGGTGTGTTGCGCGAGATGCAGCAGGATGGCGTTGGATTGGACGTATGGCTGGCCGTCATGCACCAGCAGGGGAACTTCGCCGTATTTGGCGAGACTGCGGAACGGTTCGGGGCGCGCGTCGCGCTCGAGCCGCAGGTCGACTTCTTCATAGTCGTACGGCAGCGCTGCCACTTCGAGCATCAGCCGCACCTTGAAGGTGTGGCCGGATTCGGCGCTGCCGTACAGTTTGAGCATCAGTGCCAGGTGCGCATCAGGCCGACGGCCAGGCCTTCCAGGGCGAAGTCGTCTTCCGGGTTGACGGTGATGATCTTGAAGTCCGGATTTTCCGGCAGCAGTTCAATGGTGCTGCCGGTTTTGCGGTAGGTCTTGACGGTGACGTCGTTGCCAATGCGGGCCACCACCACCTGGCCGTTGCGGGCGGTATCGGTTTTCTTCACGGCCAGCAGGTCGCCGTCCATGATGCCGATGTCGCGCATCGATTCGCCGCGCACCTTCAGCAGGAAGTCCGGCTTGGCGGAGAACATCTTGGGGTCGACGTTGTAGGTGGTTTCCAGGTTTTCCTGGGCCAGGATGGGCGAACCGGCGGCGACGCGGCCGATCAGGGGCAGGGCGACCAGCATGCCGGCCGGGACGGCGGGCATGTCGTCGAATTCGACCTTGGCGCGCGGGGTGGCGCGCGCTGCGCCGCTGCTGGCGGCGGCCGGGCCGATGCCGGTGGCGGTGCCGCCGAAGTTGCCGGTCAGGCGGATGCCGCGCGAGGTGCCGGCGGTGATTTCAATCGCGCCTTTGCGTTGCAAGGCTTTCAGGTGCTCCTCGGCGGCATTGGCCGATTTGAAGCCCAGTTCCGCCGCGATTTCCGCGCGGGTCGGGGGGAAGCCGGTGTTTTCGATCGCATCCTTGATCAGGTTGAGGATCTGTTCTTGTCGTGCTGTGAGCTTGATCATGGCGCTATGGTGAACTGTGGATATAGACAGTCTGTATTTTTGTACAGTGTGAAACGAATTGCAAGCAAATTTGTTGCATCCGTAGAAAATTTTCGGCTTAATGTCGATTCGACAACCATTGGAGGGCAGGATGGGACGGTTCGCTTTCTTGCTGGCGGCGGGGATTTGCTTGTTCGGTGCCTTGATTCATTTCGCGGCGCCCTGGATGGGGCCGGAATGGTATGCCTTCTTGCAGGCGCCACCGAAAATCGTGGCCTCGGCGCAGGCGGGCGGGCTGCTGGCGCCCGCAGGGGCGATGGTGATCGGCGCGCTGATGCTGGTGTGCGCGCTGTACGCACTGGCCGGTGCCGGCTACCTGCGCTGGCTGCCTTTCGCGCCGATGGTGCAGGGCAGCGTCGCTGCTGTGTGCTTGCTGCGGGGCTTGCTGGTGTTGCCGTATCTATACAAGTTCCCTGATCGCCTGATTACCTTCGATGTGGTGGCCTCGGTGGTCTGGTTTGCGGCGGGGCTGGGGCTCCTGGTTGGCATATTGCGATCAGCCCGCCGTCCGGCGCTTGCCGCTCCCGTTGGCGCTACGGAGGTTCAGGCCCGCAGCGCGTAGGGCTTCGGCGGCAGATTCCGCATCCAGCAAAGCGATTGCCAGGCGCTCGAGCTGTTCCGGTCTGGCGCGCTCCAGTGCGCGCAGCGTCTCCCTGCTGGGTTGGCCGAATTTCACCTGCAACTGAAGTTTAAGGGTCTGGGCCTGCCCTTGCGACAACCCCTTGCTCAGGCCCGCCGCCTCACCCTTGGCCAGACCCGCTGCTTTGCCTTCTGCCAAGCCCACCGCTTTGCCTTTTGCCAAGCCCACCGCTTTGCCCTCGGCCAAGCCCACCGCCTTGCCCTCGGCCAAGCCCACCGCCTTGCCCTCGGCCAAGCCCACCGCCTTGCCCTCGGCCAAGCCCACCGCCTTGCCCTTGGCCAGGCCGACGGCTTTACCCTTTGCGATCCCCAAAGCTTCGCCTTTCGGAAAGCCTTCCTTCAGGCCTTGCTGGATAAAGTGCTCGGCGACGATGTAGTTGAGGCTGTTTTTGTCCTGTTTTTTGTGCTCTTCAAGGAATTTCTCGACGTCCATGGTGAACCTCCTTTGCCAGAGTGGCGTTAGTGGCAGCAACAAGTCTATGACTTCCTGGATCTCTGTGAGTTCCCTTAGTTTTCCACGCAAGCGATAGAGCGGGAGCATCAAGCTTAGCTTGGCGGTATAGCGCAGGCCCGGTTTGCGGCGGGTGGCCAGGGCAGTCAAGTGCGCGGCCAGGGCGATGGAAACCGGGTCGAGTGTTTGGCGCAGCTCGTTGAGCGCGTCGCGAGAGTCCAGTAACTTTGCAATATGGAACTCAAGCGTCATGCCGCAATGGTCGTCGTTGGCGTGCGGGCGCCAGGTGGGACTGCAGTCGCCAAGGATGGCCAGGCTGATCACGCGCATGCCGAAGCGGTCGCGCAAGCGGGCATGGTACTGCGCCATGCGATCCGGGAAGCTGGCCTGTCTGGTGCATTGAACTTCGACGTGGAGGCATGCCGGGCTACCGTCAAGCAGTGTGACAATGGCGACGAAATCGGGTTCGCGCTCGCCGTTGCGGCTGTCCGCCGCCCTTGGCAGCAGGCTCTTATCAGGCAGGTAATATTGCAGGCGCCAGTCGATCAGGGCGTGGATGGCGGGGAACAGGCGCGCCAGCAGCCGGGGCAGATGGCGCTGCAACAGGAGCTTCCAGGCGCGGTCGGGGTGGTCCATGGCCCAGCATGCCAGCGGGCCGGGCTGGGCGGTTTGCGCGGCGTCAGTAAACCTTGAGTCGGCAGCAAAAACCTGCTATATTCGCGGGCTTACCTCTTCCCACACCCGTCTTGACGCCGGGGTGGGCTATATTCACAGTCCTTAAGGGAGTTATTAATGCGTCACTACGAAATCGTATTTATCGTCCACCCGGACCAGAGCGAGCAAGTGCCCGCGATGATCGAACGTTACAAAGCCAGCGTGACCTCGCGCGGCGGTAACGTCCACCGTGTTGAAGATTGGGGCCGCCGTCAAATGGCTTACTCGATCCAGAAACTGGCCAAGGCTCACTACATCTGCCTGAACATCGAGTGCGACAACGAGACCCTGGTCGAGTTGGAAACCGCGTTCAAATTCAATGATGCCGTGCTGCGTCACCTGACCGTCAAGATGAAGAAAGCGGAAACCGCTCCTTCGCCGATGATGAAGTCGGTCCAGCGTGAAGACGCGGCCAAGAGCCATCGCGCCGAAGCCCCAGCAGCGCCTGCAGCGGCCTAATTCCTGACAGGAGACGGTCTGTACAACCAGCTCCGGGTTACCGCCCTGATCGCCGAACGGGATGAAATTCGTTACACCCCGGCCGGCCTGCCGATTGTGAATGCAAGCTTGCAGCACAGTTCGCAGCAGACAGAGGCAGGTATCGCCCGACTGACCGAGTTTGAGGTTCCCGCGGTTGCCGCAGGTGAGCTGTCCAAACGCTTCAGTCAGGCGCCCCTGGGAGGCTTGTACGAATTCACCGGTTTCCTGGCCAAGAAGAACCGCAATAGCAGAACCCTGGTGTTTCACATCATTGATTTTCGTGCTGTTTAACAGCGCACATTTAAATACAGGAGCCAAAAATGGCATTCGGTAAAAAGTTCGACAAAAACAAGCTCAAGCTGAAAGAAAAGCGCAAGCAACAAAACCCACTGTTCAAGCGCAAGAAGTTCTGCCGCTTCACCGCCGCAAATGTTGAGCAAGTGGACTACAAAGACGTAGACACCCTGAAAGATTTCGTCCAGGAAAACGGCAAGATCATGCCAGCACGCCTGACCGGTACCAAGGCGCACTACCAGCGCCAAGTTGACACCGCGATCAAGCGCGCCCGCTACCTGGCCCTGCTGCCATACACCGATCTGCACCACGCTTAATTAGCGGCTCAGATCTAAGTACCTGGAGAAAACTATGCAAATCATCCTGCTGGAAAAAGTAATCAACGTCGGCAACCTGGGCGACGTGGTTAAAGTGAAAGACGGCTACGCCCGTAACTTCCTGATCCCTCAGAAACTGGCACGCCGCGCTACCGCTGCTGCTGTTGCTGAATTCGAAGCCAAGCGCGCCGAACTGGAAAAAGCTGCTGCCGCTAAGCTGGCCGCTGCCCAAGCCCAAGGCGAGAAGCTGAACGGCATGACCGTGACCGTATCGCAGAAAGCCGGCGTTGACGGCCGTCTGTTCGGTTCCGTGACCAACTTCGACATCGCTGAAGCCCTGTCGAAAGCTGGTTTCGCAGTTGAGAAGTCGGCTGTGCGCCTGCCAACCGGTCCTCTGAAGACCACCGGCGAGTTCCCAGTTGCAGTGTCCCTGCACACCGACGTGATCGCTGAAGTCACCGTAGCTGTTGTTGGCGAAGCTGCTTAATCAGCGTCGTAAATACAGCAAAAAAGCCGGGTTCTCCCGGCTTTTTTTATTTCCAGAGATTATTCCGACCTTGCCGAAGCAGGTATAATGCGCGCCATGAACGCCGCCCCCCAGTCCGACCCACAAGTCGATTCCCTCCGCATTCCGCCGCACTCGATCGAGGCAGAGCAATCTGTTATCGGTGGCTTGTTGCGCGATAACGCGGCGTGGGACCGTATTGCGGACTTCATGCGTTCGGAAGATTTTTACCGCTACGACCACCGCATTATCTTCGAGCAGATGGTACGCCTGATTAACTCGGGCAAGCCGGCCGACGTGGTGACCGTGTCGGAAGCGCTGAACATGCTGGGCAAGGCGGAAGAGGTGGGCGGCATGGCCTACCTGAATGCCATGGCGCAGAACACCCCGTCCGCTGCGAACATCCGCCGTTATGCGGAAATCGTGCGCGACCGCGGCGTGCTGCGCAAGCTGATCACCGTGGCCGATGAAGTGTCGGGCAATGCCTTCAACCCGCAAGGCAAGGAAGTGAAGCAAATCCTGGACGAGGCCGAGGCGAAGATCTTCGCCATTGCCGAAGCCGGCGCCCGTGGTGCCCAGGGCTGGTTGCCGGTGCAGCCGCTGCTGACCCAGGTGGTGGAGCGGATTGACGAGCTGTATTCGCGCGAGTCCGGCTCCGAAATTACCGGCGTGCCGACCGGCTGGACCGACCTGGACAAGATGACCTCCGGCCTGCAGCCAGGCGATATGGTGGTGGTGGCCGGTCGTCCTTCCATGGGCAAGACCGCGTTCTCCATGAACATCGCCGAAAACGTGGCGGTGGAAGCCGGCCTGCCGGTCGCCGTGTTCTCGATGGAGATGGGCGGCGTGCAGCTGGCCATGCGTATGCTGGGTTCCGTCGGCCTGCTGGACCAGCACCGCCTGCGGACCGGTAAACTGGTGGACGAGGATTGGCCGCGCCTGACGCACGCCATCCAGAAAATGAATGATGCCCAGGTCTATATCGATGAGACACCGGCCCTGAACCCGATCGAAATGCGCGCCCGTGCGCGCCGCCTGGCCCGCCAATGCGGTAAATTGGGTCTGATCGTGGTCGATTACCTGCAGCTGATGCAGGGTAGCCAGCCGGGCGATAACCGCTCGGCCGAGATTTCCGAAATCTCGCGCTCGCTCAAGGGCCTGGCCAAAGAGCTGCATTGCCCCGTCATTGCACTATCCCAGCTGAACCGCTCGCTGGAGCAACGCCCCAACAAACGTCCCGTCATGTCCGACCTGCGCGAATCCGGCGCGATCGAGCAGGATGCGGACGTGATCATTTTCCTTTATCGCGACGAAGTCTATAACCCCGACTCGCCGGATAAAGGCACCGCCGAGATCATTATCGGCAAGCAGCGTAACGGTCCAATCGGGGCGATCCGCCTGACCTGGATCGGTGCGTATACCAAGTTTGGCAATTACACCGGTAATCTGTCGATCTATCAAGGCGACTGACGACCAGGCTGGCCACGCTGGGTGGCCTTGCTGCAGTACCTACGAATCAACCAACGGAGAAGAAAAATGTTTGGACGCTTGATGCCCACCGAGGGCAAATTCTTTGACATGTTTAACGCGCACGCCGAACTGTGCGTGAAGGGCGCCAAAGAAATGCTGGGCCTGATGGCCAATTTTGATGACCTGGAAAACCGTGTCCACGCCATCGAAAGCATTGAAAAGCAGGCTGACAAGATCACCTACACTGCGGTGGACCTGCTGCACAAGACCTTCATCACGCCGATCGACCGCGACGACATCCACAAGCTGATCACCCGCATGGACGACATCCTGGACCTGATGGAAGATGCGGCCCAGACCGTGTCGCTGTACGACCTGCATTCCGTGACCCCGGAAGCGAAGCGCCTGGCCGAACTGGTGCTGGCCTGCTGCGAAAAGGTCAAGGAAGCCGTGGCCCTGCTGTCGAACATGGACAACGCAGCCAAGATCGTCAGCATCTGCGAAGAGATCGACCGCCTGGAATCGGACGCCGACCACGTGATGCGCGCCGCCATGTCCAAACTGTTCCGCGATGAACCGGACGTGCGCAACCTGATCAAGATGAAGGCCATCTACGAAATCCTGGAAACCGTCACCGACCGCTGCGAAGATGTTGCCAACATCATCGAAGGCATCATCGTCGAAAACGCATAACTAAAAAAAAGACAATTTCATGAGCCACATCGAAATTAGCATCTATGCGCTGGTCGCACTCATCGGCCTCGCACTGATATTCGACTTCATGAACGGTTTCCATGATGCCGCGAATGCGATCGCCACGGTGGTGTCCACCGGCGTGCTGAAACCGCAGACCGCCGTCGCCATGGCAGCCTTCTTCAACTTCATCGCGATTTTCATCGTCGGCCTGAAGGTGGCGACCACCATCGGCAAGGGGACGATCGAACCGTCGGTGATTGACCATTATGTGATCTTCGGCGCGCTGGTCGGGGCCGTGGTCTGGAACCTGATCACCTGGTACTACGGCATTCCTTCTTCCTCCTCGCACGCACTGATCGGCGGCCTGGTGGGCGCGGCAGTGGCCAAAGCCGGCACCGGCGCGCTGATCTCCGGCGGCCTGGTGAAGACCGTGATCTTCATCGTGGTGGCGCCGCTGCTGGGCTTTGTGCTTGGCTCGGTGATCATGCTGATCGTGTCGTGGGTCTTTGTTAAATCGACGCCGCGCAAGGTGGATACCTGGTTCCGCCGCCTGCAGCTGGTTTCCGCAGCGGGCTACTCGCTGGGCCACGGCGGCAACGACGCGCAGAAAACCATGGGCATCATCTGGATGCTGCTGATCGCGACCGGCCACGTGGCTGCGGACGCGAAGGCGCCGCCTGACTGGGTCATCATCTCCTGCTACGGCGCGATTGCCTTCGGCACGCTGTTCGGCGGCTGGCGCATCGTCAAGACCATGGGCCAGAAGATCACCAAACTGAAACCGGTGGGCGGCTTCTGCGCCGAAACCGGCGGTGCGATCACCCTGCTGATGGCGTCCTTCTGGGGCGTGCCTGTGTCGACCACCCACACCATTACCGGCGCGATCGTCGGCGTGGGTTCGGCGCAGAAGATGTCGGCCGTGCGTTGGGGTGTGGCGGGCAATATCGTTTGGGCCTGGATCTTCACCATTCCTGCTTCCGCGTTTGTGGCGGCGGTGGCGTGGTGGGTTGGCAAGCACATCATGTAAGTGCGGTTGGAAACCGGGAAACCGGAAAACCGAGAACCGGGGAACCGAGAACCGGGGAACCGGAAAACCAGGGTACGGCCCTCAGGGCCGGACCCTGGTTTTCCGGTTTTCCGGTTTTCCGGTTTTCCGGTTTTCCGGTTCCCGGTTTTTTTTCGTGGCGACAATCTCAAAAATGGGATATCTTCCCATTTATGGGAAATCTATTCGAAGAACGCCTGCTACGCCGCTTGGCTGCGCTGCGCGAGGAACGTGCACTGTCGCTGGAAGAGCTGGCGACACACAGCGGCATCAGCCGCGCCACCTTATCGCGCCTGGAGCGCGGTGAAACCAGCCCAACAGCCGACATGCTGGGCAAGCTATGCGCCGTCTACGGCATGCCCATGTCGCGCCTGATCGCCGAGGTCGAGCAGGCCCCGGTGCAACTGATCCGCCGCGCTGAACAGCCCGAATGGCAAGACCCGGCTACCGGTTTCGTGCGGCGCATGGTGTCGCCGCCGGCGCGCGGCTTCGCGGCGGAACTGGTCGAAGGGCGTCTGCCGCCCGGCGCCGTGATCGACTACCCCCAGCCGCCCGTGCGCGGCCTGGAACAACATATCTGGATGCTGTCCGGCGCCCTTGATTACACGGTCGATGGCACCACGCACCACCTGGAGGCGGGCGATTGCCTGCGCTTTCATTTATACGGCGCGACGCGCTTTTCCTGCCCCGGCCCGGATGCGGCCCACTACCTGATCACAATATGCGAACCATAGAGGAACTGGACGCGGCCGGCCTGCGCGCGCACGCCGCCGAACTGGCCGAGGTGCTGCGCGACTGCGTGCTGCACGGCGCCAGCGTCGGTTTCGAGCTGCCGTTCCCGCACGCGGAGGCGCTGGCCTTCTGGCATGGCCTGGAGGACGCGGTGGCGCGCGGCGAACGGCGCCTGTTCGTTGCGCGCGGTCCGGACGGTGCGCCGGACGGCCGCATCGTCGGCACCGTGGCGCTGCTGCCGTCCGGCATGCCGAACGGGCGCCACCGCGCCGAGCTGTCCAAGATGCTGGTGCATTCGGCGGCGCGGCGCCAGGGCCTGGCGCGCGCATTGCTGCGGCACGCCGAGGCGGCGGCGCTGGCCATGGGGCGCAGCCTGCTGGTGCTCGACACTTGCAGCGGCGAGCCGGCCGAGTGCATGTACCTGGGCCTGGGCTACCAGCGCTGCGGCGCGATCCCGCAATTTGCCAGCATGCCGGACGGGCGACTGGGCGCCACCACCTTCATGTACAAGCTGCTGCCGCATGTGGCGGCGGCCGATCCCGGCACGCCCGAGGCGCAGGCCCTGCTGGCGGAGCTGGACGGCGCGCTGCAAGCCATCACCGGCGATAGCGGCCGCACCGCGTTCAGCGCGGACGATGCGCGCGGCGCGGGTGGGCGTTTTGCGCTGGCGCGCGATGCGCAAGGCGCGCTAGTGGGGTGCGGCGCGCTGCGGCCGCTCGGACTGGCGGAAGAGCGCTTGGCGGAAATCAAACGCATGTACGCGCGGCCCGGCAGCCAGGGCGTCGGCAGCGCGCTGCTGGCCTGGCTGGAGGCCGAGGCGCGCCAAATCGGCTACCGCGCGCTGCGCCTGGAGACGCGCCTGGTGAACGCGCGCGCGCTGCGCTTCTACCTGGCGCACGGTTATCGCCGCATCGAGAATTTCGGCCGCTACGCCTGCAATCCAGCGGCGGCCTGTTTCGAGAAAGTGCTTTAAAGCGGGTCGTGGCAGCAGACGGCGAGTTTGTTGCCGTCCGGGTCGCGGAAGTAGGCGCCGTAGTAGTTGGCGTGGTACTGCGGGCGCAGGCCCGGCGCGCCTTCGCAACGGCCGCCGTTGGACAGGGCCGCCGCGTGCGCGGCATCGACAGCGGCGCGCGAGGGCGCCAGCAGGGCCGTCATCTGGCCATTGCCGGCGCCGGCCGGTGCGCCGTCGAACGGGTGGCCGATGATGAACAGCGGGCGGCCACCGCCCGCAGCCTGCCAGGCGGCCCAGGGTTTGTCCTGGTCGCAGAAGCGCTGCGCATGGCCCAGGGCCGCCATCACAGCGGCATGGAAGCGGTAGGCGGGGCCGAAGTCGCCGACGCCAAGGAAGACGTGCGAAATCATAGCGCGGCCCGCATGGCTTTGACGTCGGTTAGGCCAGCCAGGATTTTGCCGATGCCGTCCATCTTCAGGGTCTGCATGCCTTCCGCCAGCGCCGCGTTGCGCAACTGCGCCGCAGTGGCGCGCTCGCGCACCAACTGGCGCGTGCGTTCGCCCGGTACCAGCAGTTCATGCAGGCCGATGCGGCCCTTGTAGCCTTTGCTGCATTCCTTGCAGCCCACCGGGCGGTACAGCGTGAAGTGGCCGCGCGCGTCGCCGTAGCGTTCGCGCCAGGCGCTGACGATGCGGTGCTGCTCGGCGCGCGACTCGGTGTGCGATGCGCCGCGATAGGCGTCGGTCTTCTGCAACTCTTCAACATACTCCGCCAGCATCAGCTGCAGTTCGGCTTCGCCCGGCTGGTAGGCCAGTTTGCAATGCTCGCACAGGCGCTTGGCCAGGCGCAGGGCCAGCACGCCGAGCAGGGCATCGGCCAGGGCGAAACGCTCACTGCCCATTTCATGCAGGCGGCTGATGGTGTCGCTCGTGCTGCCGGTGTGCAGGGTGCCCAGCACCATGCGGCCGCTCAGCGCGGCCTCGAGCGCCAGGGCGGCGCTGTCGCTGTCGCGCATATCGCCGATCGCCACCAGGTCGGGATCGGCATGCAGCACCGCGCGCAGGGCGGCGACGAAATCCATGCCCGCTTCGCGCTGCACGGCCACCTGGCGCGCGCCGGGCTGCGTGATTTCCACCGGTTCTTCGATGGTCCAGACTTTGGCGTCCGGGCGCTCCAGTTGCAGCAGCAGGGAGTGCAGGGCGGTGGTGCGTCCCGAGCCGGCCGGGCCGCACAGCAGGAACAGGCCGTGCGAGGTGTCGATAGCGGCGCGCAGGCGGTCCTGCACGGCGGCCTGCATACCGAGCCGTTCCAGCGGCAGCGGCGCGCCGCTGCCAAGCAGGTGCAGCACCACGTCCTCCATGCCGCCGGCGGACGGGATGAAGGTGGCGCGCAACTCCACATCGAGCTGGCTGAATTCGCGGAACAGCAGCTTGCCTTCCACCGGGTGGCTGGCGACGGCGCCGGGCAGGCCGCACATGGCTTTCAGGCGCGCCACCAGGGCCGGGTGGCTGTCCAGCGCCAGTTCCGCATACGGCTGCAGGGCGCCGTCGCGGCGCAGGCGCAGCACGCTGATGCCGCGCGCGCTGTGCGGTTCGAGGTGGATGTCGGAGGCGTCCAGGCGGCAGGCCTCGCTGATGATCTTTTCGGCCAGGGCGGCGGCATCGGCGTCGCCCGCGCCATTGGCGCCGCGTGCTGCCGCCGGGGCGGCGAAGCGCGGCGACTGGCGCGCCGCCAGCGCCACCGCCAACGATTCGCACAGCACCTGCAGGCACTCCACTTGCTCGGCGACGAAGCTGGTTCCGCTGCGCGTGTTCACAAGTTGCAGCACGCCCAGCAGCTCCTTGCCCTGGGCATCGGCGATGGGCGCGGCCAGCACCTGGCGCGTGCGGTAGCCGGTGCGCTGGTCCATACCGGGCTGGAATTGCAGCTGCGGCGAGATATCACGCAGTTGCGAGGCGTCGTAGACGTCGGCGATATTCAGTGTTTGCTGGGTCAGCGCAACATAGCCGGCAATACTGCCGGGAGTGACGGCAACCCGGCTGTCGCGCGCCACCAGGTAGTCCTTCTCCTGGTCCATCACGTACAGCACGCAGCGGTCGCAGTCGAACAGGTGGCACAGGTCGGTCGAGACGCTGGCCATCAGGGCGTCCAGGCCGGGAGCGGCGTGCAGGCGCGTGCTGACCGCTTGCAGCCTGCGGTACAACTGCAGTTCGGAATCGCTCATAGCGTGACCTCCAGTCCTTCGTAAGCGAGCATGACTTCCAGCCCGTCCAGCGCGCCGGCGTGGCGCGCCATGACCTCGGCGAAGACGGCTTCCAGTTCGTCGTCGCTACGGGTCGGTTCGTGGTGGGTGCACAGCAAGCGTCGCGCGCCGCAGCGCAAGGCCATGGCGATGGCGCTGTCGAACGTGCCGTGGCCCCAGCCGATCTTGGACGGGTACTCGTCGCGCGTGTAGGAGCAGTCGATGACCAGGGCATCAACGCCGCGGATCAAGTCGTCCACCGCCGCGCTGTGGCTGGACGGACTGGCTGGCGGCTCGTAGTCGCCGGAGAAGAACATTGACTTGCCGTTGCAGTCGATGCGGTAGCCCAGGTTGGTGACGGGGTGGCTCATCACGGTGTTGCGCACCGTGGCATCGCCCACCGCCACGCTTTCCCCCACCTGCAGCGTGCGTGCCGACAGGGTGGCCGACATCTCGGCTTCGCCCACCGGGAAGTAGCTGTACTGCAGTTGCACGCCCATGACATGCTCGATGCCTTTGCCGGTTTCGCTGTCGGCGGCGCCGTACAGGCAAATCTTGCTGTCCCTGACGAATAGCGGCGAGAAGAAGGGCAGGCCGTGGATATGGTCCCAGTGGCTGTGCGTGATGAGGATGTTGGCTTCGATCGGTCGTTGCGGCGCGGCGACGAGGGCTTGCGCCAGCGGGAAAATGCCGGTGCCGGCATCAATGATGAGCAGGGTGTCGTTGTCGGTGCGGACTTCGATACAGGTGGTGTTGCCGCCATAGCGCACGGTGCGTGGGCCGGGCGACGGAATGGACCCCCGCACCCCCCAAAACTTGAATTTCATTGTTGCCACATCCCCATTTTTTATTGTCTATATTCCAAGTACTCCCATCATAGCGCCAAATACGCAACACTCAACTGTGCGCCCGCGCGCAGGCGTAAAATATAACTGACATTTTGGTCATCCCGTCCTACACTGAGGGTAACAACAGTTGCTCCTTAGACAGGCAAGATGATCGCCGGGAGAGCGAAGATGAACAGCCCCGCAACGCGTGTAGTGAGCCTGGCCACCTTGGCCTGCGCTTGTGCAACCCTGGCAGCCGCGCCGCTGCGAGCGGAGCGGGAGCGAGCGCCGGCTGCGGCATTCGACCTTAGCGCGAGCCAGACCCGGTTCACCGATTGGGCGGGCGACCCCAGTACGAATAATGTCACAGTGCGCATGGCGGCGTCGCTCACACAGTCCCTGCCACGCGACTGGCTGGTGCGTGCCAGCGTCAACACCCAGTACAACTCGGCCGACCTCAGCCTGCACGATGCGCTGGCGCCTTCCGCCTCGACCTCGCTGCGCCTGATGCGCGACCGCGACGTGCTGCGCGACGGCGGCATCGGCAGCAATGTCGAGCTGTATTCGCCGAATATGTGCGCGTCCCTGTTGCGCAAGTGCCGCGGACTGCTGTTCTATGACCGCAACTACATCCGCTACAACCGCAATTACGCCGGGCAATTGCGCAGCGGGCGAGTGGGCAGCGTGGGCGTTGGCTTACGCATGCAACTGGATAAACACTCGAGTATGCAGCTCGATTATGGCCGCGTGATCCGCTCCGACCAGATGCCGGAAGATGCGCGCAACCGGCTCACCCTGCGCTTCGGCCATAACTGGTAAAAAGCGCTTGACCTTCCCATCGTGGGATACTTGATACTGGTCGCCAGAATAGAGGCGAGGAGTATCCCATGAGTCAATTCCAGCAAACCGTTCGCATCGAAGGCATGAGCTGCGCGTCCTGCGTGCGGCGCGTCGAAAAGGCGCTGGCCAGCGTGCCCGGCGTGGCGCATGCCGCCGTCAACCTGGCCACCGAAACCGCGCGTGTCGATTCCGACGCGCCATTGGCGTTTGCCGCCTTGCAGCAGGTGATCGGCAAGGCCGGCTACAGCGCCAGTGAAGTCACGGCGCCGCCAGTGCAGCACTCGGCGCTGATCCCGGAAGGGCTGGCCGTGCTGCTGGCGGCGGCGCTGTCCCTGCCGCTGGTGGTGCCGATGGTGGCCGAGTGGTTCGGCGGCCACGTCATGCTGCCGGCGTGGTTGCAGTGGGCGCTGGCGACGCC
The DNA here is from genome assembly GCA_046523935.1 of Massilia sp. SR12. Classification (GTDB taxonomy): domain Bacteria; phylum Pseudomonadota; class Gammaproteobacteria; order Burkholderiales; family Burkholderiaceae_D; genus Rugamonas. The sequence goes on from CP159586.1 coordinate 6,031,905, forward strand.
GGTGCAGTTTGTGTTCGGCGCGCGCTTCTACCGCGCGGGCTGGAAGGCGCTGAAGGCCGGCTCGGGCACCATGGACCTGCTGGTGGCGCTGGGCACTTCGGCGGCATATGGGCTGAGCGTCTACCTGGCGCTGGCGCCGCAGGATGGCATGGCGCACCTGTACTTCGAGGCGTCGGCGGTGGTGATAACCCTGGTCCTGCTGGGCAAGTGGCTGGAGACGCGCGCCAAACGGCAGACTGCATCGGCCATCCGCGCGCTGCAGGAGCTGCGGCCGGCCACGGCGCGCGTGCGGCGCGAGGGCGAGTCCGACGCGGACCTGCCGATCGAGCAGGTGCGAGTGGGCGATATCGTGGTGATTCGCGCCGGTGAGCGCGTGGCGGTCGATGGCGACGTGGTGGATGGCGCCAGCCATGTGGACGAGTCGCTGATCACCGGCGAAAGCCTGCCGGTGGCCAAACACGTCGGCGACCGGGTGACGGGCGGCGCGATCAATGGCGAGGGCCTGCTGTTGGTGCGCACCAGCGCGACGGGGGCGGAGACCATGCTGTCGCGCATCATCCGCCTGGTGGAGGATGCGCAGTCGGCCAAGGCGCCGGTGCAAAAGCTGGTCGACCAGGTGGCGGCGGTGTTCGTGCCGGTGGTGCTGGTGATCGCGCTGCTGACCTTTGCCGGCTGGTGGCTGGCCACGGGCCATGCCGAGCAGGCCCTGATCAATGCGGTGGTGGTGATGGTGATCGCCTGTCCTTGCGCGCTGGGGCTGGCGACACCGGCGGCGATCATGGCCGGCACCGGCGTCGCGGCGCGCCACGGCATCCTGATCAAGGATGCGGAGGCGCTGGAAATGGCGCGCCAGGTGGATACCGTGGTGTTCGACAAGACCGGCACCTTGACGCAAGGGCGGCCGGTGTTGGCGCAACTGCTGCCGCACGCGGTGGACGCGGCGCGCGCGTTGCAGTTGGCGGCCGCCATCCAGCGTGGCAGCGAACACTCGCTGGCGCGCGCCGTCCTCGACGCGGAAACCGCCGCTGCGGTCTCCGCTGGCGATGACGCGCCTGCGGCGGCTGGTGCGCTGGCGGCAAGCGAGGTGGTGACGCTGGCGGGGCGCGGGCTGCAGGCGCGGGTGGATGGCCTGGAGCTGTTGCTGGGCAGCGGCCGCCTGATGGCGGAACGCGGCATCGACCGGTCGCCGCTGCAGCAGCGCGCCGACGAACTGGAAGCGCAAGGCCACACTATTTCCTGGCTGGCCGATGCGGGCGGCGGCAATGGCGCGCTGCTTGGCTTGCTGGCCTTTGCCGACCAGCCGAAGGCGAACGCGCGCGCGGCGGTGGAGCGCCTGCATGCGCGCGGCATCGCCACCATCATGCTGACCGGCGACAACCAGGGCAGCGCGCAAGCCGTGGCGCAGGCGCTGGGTATTGGCACGGTGGAGGCCAACCTCCTGCCGGCCGACAAAACCACCGTCATAGCAAGGCTCAAAGCGGAGGGCAAACGGGTCGCCATGGTCGGCGACGGCATCAACGACGCGCCGGCACTGGCGGCCGCGCATGTGGGCATCGCCATGGCCACCGGTACCGATGTCGCCATGAACGCCGCCGGCATCACCCTGATGCGCGGCGAACCGCTGCTGGTGGCCGATGCGATCGATATTTCGCACCGCACCTTCATCAAGATCCGCCAGAACTTGTTTTGGGCCTTCATCTACAATGTGGCGGGAATTCCGTTGGCGGCATTCGGCATGCTGAACCCTTTGCTGGCCGGCGCCGCCATGGCATTCAGCTCGGTCAGCGTCATCAGCAACGCGCTGCTGCTGCGCCGCTGGCAACCGTCCAAGGAGTAAACAATGAATATCGGCCAAGCCGCCGCCGCATCCGGCGTCAGCGCGAAAATGATCCGCTATTACGAGAGCATCGGCCTGGTGCGCGAAACGGCACGCACCGACAGTGGTTACCGCATCTACGGCGAGAACGACCTGCATTCGCTGCGTTTCATCAAGCGCGCGCGCAACCTGGGCTTCTCGCTGGAGCAGATCGGCGACCTGCTGTCGCTATGGCAGGACACGGGCCGCGCCAGCGCGGACGTGAAGACGATCGCCATGAGCCATGTGGAAGAGCTGAACCAGCGCATCGTGGAACTGACCGAGATGCGCGACACGCTGGCTAGCCTGGCCAAGACTTGCCACGGCGACGAGCGCCCGGATTGCCCGATCCTGCAAACGCTGGGTTCAGCGCAGGAACATGTACACGGTGAGCACTGCGCCCACCAGCACGACAAAGATGCGCATCAATTGGGGCGGAAGGCGGTAGATCAGCCACGAGCCCAGAAGCCCGCCCGCAATCCCTCCCGCGCATAAGGCTGCAGCCGCTGCCCAGCTGATCATGCCGGAGAAGGCGAAAATCAGCGTGGCGGAGGCGTTCATGGCCATGGCCAGCATGTTCTTGGTGGCGGTGGCGGCGCGGATCTGCTGGCCGGCGATGGTGAGCGCGGCCAGCATCAAAAAGCCGATGCCGCCGCCGAAGTAGCCGCCGTAAATCGCAATGCAGGTCTGGACCAGGGCCAGCGCCCATTTTGGCATGCTGGCGCTGGCCTGCACTGGCTGGCGGCGGAAGGCGCCCCAGGCAAACATGGCGGTTGCAAACAGTACCAGCCAGGGCACCAGCCGGGCGAAGAAGGTGGGCGGCGTAATCCAGAGCAGGATGGCGCCGGCGATGCCGCCTGCAAAGCTGATGATGAACAGCTGCTTGAAGGTCAGGCCGCTGACGCCGTCCGCGATCTTGCGACCGGCGATGGCGGAGGTGGCCTGGGCTGGGAACATGGCGACGGTGGACGTCATGTTCGCCGCGACCGGGTTCAGGCCGACCAGCAGCAGGGCGGGAAAGGTGATGAATGAGCCGCCGCCGGCCAACGCATTCTGCGTGCCGGCGAACAGGCCTGCTGCGGCCAGCAGCAAAATGGTGTGGATTTCGGGCATCGGGCCATTATAGCCAAGCTGCCCGGGGCTTGCCGGAGCTTGCGCGGCTCGGCTCAGGCGACGCGGCGGGCGGCATCCGGCGCGCGGCTGGCGGCTATGGTTTCGGCCAGGCGATCGGTCGCAAGCTCCGCTTCGGCGATGGAGCGCGCCAGCCGCTCGTCGCCGAATTCGTCGTACTCGATGGCGGCGCCAAAGGCTTCGCTTACGCCGATATAGCGGAAGGCGCTGCGCACCGACGCCTCGACATGGTTGATGCCTTGCAGCCGCTGGCCGGGGTCGTAGCCATAGTCGCCGCGCGAGGACAGGATGACTAACTGCTTGCCCGCATCGGCCAGCAGGGGCCAATAAGGCTCGCCGGGGCGCGCACGGTCGAAGCCAAAGGTGCGGCCGACGCGCACGATGTTGTCGATCCATGCCTTGAACTGTGCTGGCGGGCCGAAGTTATACATCGGCACACCGGCCACGATAATGTCCGCCCGCAGCAGTTCGTCCACCAGCTGGTCGCTCTGCGCCAGCGCCTGCACCATCCAGGCTTCGCGCGCGGCGGGCGGGGTAAAGGCGGCATGCACCCAAACGCCCGTGACCGGCGCCGGCGGCTCGGCGCCGACATCGCGATAGATGACTTCTATTTCGCTATCGAGTTGGCGGTAGCGCTGCAGGAAGCGCGCCGTCAGGCGGCGCGTGTGCGAGCCATGCGCCTGGGCGCCGGAACGGCCGGGGCGTGCGCTGGAATCAAGGTGCAGGATGGTGGTCATAACTATTCTCCAGTGGGTTGCGATGACCATACTGTGGGGCCGCCGGGGGCAGCCGACAAACGATCATTTCTCAGCTCATGGCTGAATCGAATTCATGTATAGTGAAATGCATGAGCCGCATGAACCGTATGACTCGCCGCCTGCCATCCCTGTCCGCCCTGTACAGCTTTGAGGCCGCCGCCCGCCTGCAAAGCTTCAAACTAGCTGCGGAGGAGCTGTCCGTCAGCGCGACCTCGATCAGCCACCAGGTGCGCGCGCTGGAGGAGGCGCTGGACGTGCGCCTGTTCCTGCGCAAGACACGGGCCGTCGAGCTGACGCCGGAGGGTCGCATCCTGCTGCAAGCGACCGGCAGCGGTTTTGACGCGATTGCCGCCGGTGTCGAGCGCTTGCGCCACGAGCAGCGGCGCAGCGTGACGCTGTCCACCACGCCGGCCTTCGCCGCGCGCTGGCTGGTGCCGCGCCTGGCCTCCTTCAACGCCGCGCATCCCGGGATCGCGCTCAATATCCAGGCCAGCAACAAGCCGGTGGATCTGGCGGGCGGCGCGGCCGATTTGGCGGTGCGCGGCGGTTACGGCAGCTTCCCGGGTCTGCATGCGCAGCGCCTGATGCGGGCGGTGTTTGCGCCCGTTGCCAGTCCGCGCCTCAAGCTGCGCAAGGCGGGCGATGTGGCGCGCCACCCGCTGCTGCATTTCGAATGGCAGCGCGGCTACAAGGGCGCGCAGACCTGGGAGAAGTGGGCTAAGGTAGCGGGAGTGGCGCTGGACACCAGCTGCGGCCAGCGTTTCTCCGAAGAGTCGCACGCGGTGCAGGCGGCCATCGCGGGGCAGGGCGTGGTGCTGACTGCGCTGGCGCTGGTGCGCGAGGAAATCGGCATGGGCTTGCTGGAGGCGCTGCCGGAACCAGCGTTGGGCGGTTTTGACTTTTACGTAGTGCGGCCGGAGGGCGATGATCCGCGCGCGGAAGTGCGCGCGGTCGAGGACTGGCTGTTGGCACAGGAGGCGGCGTGATGGAACCCTACCAGCTTTACTACTGGCCGACGATCCAGGGGCGCGGCGAATTCGTGCGCCTGGCGCTGGAGGAAGCCGGCGTGCCCTACGTCGACGTGGCGCGCGGCAAGGGTGGCATGAAGGCGATGCAGGCGGTGATTGCCGGCGGCAGCGAAGGCTTCGCCGCGTTCGCGCCGCCGGTGTTGCGCGCGGGCGGACTGCTGCTCGGGCAAACCGCCAATATCCTGCTGTTCCTGGGCGCGCGCCACAAGCTGGCGCCGCGCGCGGAAGCCGGGCGGCTGTGGTGCAACCAGCTACAGCTGACCATCGCCGATATGGTGGGCGAGGCGCACGACACGCACCACCCGATTTCGGTCAACCAGTATTACGAGGAGCAGGCGCGCGAGGCACGGGCACGGGCGCGTGATTTCGCCGTCGAACGGGTGCCGAAATTCCTGGACTATTTTGAGGCGGTACTGCAGGCCAATCCCGGCCGGGGCGGCTGGCTGGTGGGCTCGCGCCTGAGCTATGTGGACTTGTCGCTGTTCCAGTTGCTGGACGGTTTGCGCTACGCCTTTCCGCAGGCGATGGCGGCGTATGAAGGGCGCTGGCCAGGGCTGGAGCGGCTGGTCGCCAAGGTGGCGGCGCGGCCGCGCATCGCTGCCTACCTGGCTTCGCCGCGCCGCCTTGCCAACAATGAGGATGACCTGTTCCGGCATTACCCGGAACTGGAGCGGGGCGTGCGTGTCAGGCCGCGCGCGTGACCGGGTAGCCGGCGTCCACGATGGCGGCCTTGATCGGTTCCAGTGCGGCGGCCGAGTTGACCTTGACGTGCTTGCCCTTCAGGTCGACCTCGACCAGCGCGGCCGGGTCGACGGTGTGCACGGCTTCCGTAACGGCGGAGACGCAGTGGCCGCAAGTCATGTTTTCTACAGTCAGTTCGTACATTTGGAGATCCTTTCGTCTAATGAATAAACGTACTTTAATCCTTCCCACCATTGTAAAGTCAAGCGTGCTGGCGCTGTTGGTGCTGTCCGCGCTGCAAGGCTGTTCGCGCCCGACATCCGTGAGCGGTGAAATGCATGGGATGGCGGCGCCGGCGCCGGCTGCGGAGATACTTCTCGATGGCGTGGTGGGCGGCGCGCAGCAGGCGGCGCGTGGAAAATTCCTGGCCTACGAGCACTCGATTGCCGTCGATGCGGCCGAGGGCGAGGTCAAGCCGCTGCTCGACAAGCTGGTGGCGGCCTGCAATGCCGACTTGGCGAATCAATGCACCCTGCTGGCTTCCGGCGTGCAGGGCGGGCGTGAGTCCAGCGCGAGTGTACGCGTGCGCATCAAACGGCCTGGCGTGGAAAAATTAGTGGCGCTGGCGGCATCGGGCGGCGAAGTCGCTTCACGCAATACGGCGGCGGAAGACCTGGAAGGTCCGATCCGCGACAACGCCAAGCGCCTCGACATGCTGCGCTCCTATCAGCAGAAACTGCAGGCGCTGGAAGCGAAGAGCGCCAACAATGTCGAAGCGCTGGTCAAGCTGTCGCAGGAGTTGGCCTCGGTGCAAAGCGAGCTGGAAGCGGCGACTGGCACGGAGGCGCGCTTGATGGAGCGCGTCAATATGGATTTGCTGAACATCGCCATCCAGTCGCGCACGCAGCGCGGCTTCTGGTCGCCGGTCAAACGCTCGTTGAGCGATTTCGGCAGCAACCTGTCGGAAGGCATCGCCAGCGCAGTGACCGGTGTGGCTTACCTGATCCCGTGGGCATTGATCCTGCTGGCAATTGGCGCCCTGGCGCGCAAACTTTGGCGAAAGGCGCGCAGCAAATGAAGCAATCCATCGTGCATATCGCCCTGGTCGTGCGCGACTACGATGAGGCGATCAATTTTTACGTCAACACGCTCGGGTTTGAGCTGCTCGACGACACCCACCAGCCGGAGCAGGATAAGCGCTGGGTAGTGGTGGCGCCGCCTGGCGGCGGCGGGACCACCATCTTGCTGGCGCGCGCATCGAAAGCGGAGCAGGAGCCGTTCATCGGCAACCAGGCCGGCGGCCGTGTATTCCTGTTCCTGAACACGGACGACTTCTGGCGCGACTATGAGCGGCTGAAGCAGCGCGGCGTGCGTATTGTGCGTGAGCCGAAACAGCAGGACTACGGCATGGTGGCCGTCTTCGCCGACCTGTATGGCAACCTGTGGGATCTGCTGCAACTCAATCCCGGGCACCCCATCGCACGCCGCGCAGGCTAGTGCAAGGGCTTTTCATCGGGCCGCAGTGTCAGTACCTGCACGCCGTTGCGCGTAACGGCCACGGTGTGCTCGAACTGTGCGGATAGCTTGCCATCCGTGGTAACCACGGTCCAGCCGTCGTCCTCCGTGTGCACGGTGTGCAAGCCCTCGTTGAGCATAGGCTCGATGGTGAATACCATGCCTTCGCGTAGCTGCATGCCGGTATTCGGCCTGCCCCAGTGCAGCACCTGCGGCGGCTCGTGCATCTCGCGGCCGATGCCGTGGCCGCAATAGTCGCGCACAACAGCGTAGCCGTGGCGGCGCGCATGCCGCGCGATAGCATGGCCGATATCGCCGAGCCGGGCGCCGGGACGCACGGCCTTAATTCCCTGCCACATTGCGTCGTAGGTGGCCTGCACCAGCCGTCTTGCTGATGGCACTACGTCACCCACGAAGTAGGTTTTGCTGGAGTCGGCAATGAAGCCGTTCTTCTCCAATGTGATATCAAAATTGACGATATCGCCTTCGCGCAAAATGTCGGTGGGCGAAGGCACGCCATGGCACACCACATTGTTGCGGGAGGCGTTCAGCGCGTAGGCATAGCCGTACTGGCCTTTGCTGGCGGGTCGTGCATGGAGTTGGTGCACGATGTAGTCGTCGACCATATCGTTCACCTGCATGGTTGACATGCCGGCCAGGCGCAACTGATCGAGGTAGCCGAATACGCTGGCCAGTAAGCGGCCCGACTCGGCCATCAGGGCGATCTCCTCCGGCCGTTTGGTCATGCCGCAGCCATCCTGAGGGGCGGCACTTCAACCCCTGCTGCGCGCAACTCCTGTGCCACCACGTCGTTAAAACTCAGGGTCGGGTTCATTTCGCACAGCATGCCGATCTTGACCCAGAAAGCTGCCTGCGCATTGATCGAGCGGCACGACACTGTGCTCGCTTTGCGGATCTGGTCATGCAGTTCGTCGTCGATGTTCACAATT